>NZ_JACNMQ010000009.1 GCF_020622265.1 Halomonas sp. M20 | reverse complement strand
AGCGCTTCATCGTGGTGGATTCCGTCTATCAGCAGTTCCGCGACAAGTTCGTCGAGAAGATGCGCCAGATCGAGTACGGCGACCCGACCGACGAGAATACTCAGCTCGGTCCGATCGCCCGGGACGACCTGCGCGATACCCTGCATGACCTGGTCAAGCGCTCCATCGACGCCGGGGCAACCTGCGTGTTCGGCGGCGAGATTCCCGACGGCCCGGGCTATTTCTACCCCAGCACCGTGCTGGAAGATTTGAAGCCCGGCATGCCCGCCTATGATGAAGAGCTGTTCGGCCCGGTGGCGTCATTGATCCGCGTGAAGGATGAGGACGAAGCCATTCGCGTGGCCAACGATTCCCGCTATGGCCTGGGCGGCGGCATCTTCTCCAAGGACGAGAAGCGCGCCATCGATATCGCGCGCAATCTGTTCGATACCGGCATGGTCAACATCAACGGCTACAACATCGCTCAGCCGCAGTTGCCCTTCGGCGGCGTCAAGGACAGCGGCTACGGCCGTGAGCATGGCGGCTTCGGCATGAAGGAGTTCGTCAACGTCAAGTCGGTGATGATCGTAGAGTGATTCCCGCCGTCAGTTGACGGCATGACGTAATCGAAAGCCCTGCATTCGCCAGAATGCGGGGCTTTTTGTATGTAAGGGGTTCAATGACCGGTATTCAAACAGTAAGCGTAATACCGCACTGTGGTAAAGCATCGCAACCCCCTACGCCAGGGTCAGGTGGTTGTCCCAATGCACGGGTAATTGAGTAAGTCGAACCGGTGCGCTGAACGTGCTGTTCAGACGATAGAGCCCACCGCGGCCCGAGGAGACGAGGAAATCGTTTTCGCCACTTGCGACTACGCCGGCGGCGTCTCCTAGGGCGAGTTCGCGTAGCAGTTTCCCGGTATGGGTTTCCAGGATCAACACCCGGGCGCCCCGGGGGGCTGTGATCGCGGCGTGGCGGCCGTCGCCGGAAATGGCGACGCTGGCGATGTACTGCTTGAGCGACGTCGTTAACTTCTCGGGCAGGGCAAGTTCTTTAAATTCACCGGTCGGGCCATCCAGCCGGGCAATCAATGGCGGTGTTTCCCATTCCGGCCCCTGAAACTGATAACCCGCAATCACCGTTCCGTCTGGGCCGACATCCAGGTGCCGACAACTCAACTGGTGATGAGACGGCATGTGACGCTTGAGAATCTTACCGCTGTGACGGTCCATCAGTATCAGCGCCGGCGCCATGCTCTCCAAATTGAGTTTGGCGCGGCCATAGTCCGGGTGGGTTTCGATGCCGCCAAGGGCCACGATCAGGGTGTCGCTATCCGGATGCAGGCGCAGCTCGTGGGGGCCAATGCCGTCGAGAGGTAGCTCCTTCACAAAGGTATAGTCGCGCTCCGCATCGAAGACCTGCACGATACCCTCGGCACTTTCAAATCGATTGGCGGTGGCGTAGAGATAGCGCCCATCCGGGCTGAATACGCCGTGACCGTAAAAGTGCCGGCCTTCACCTGCCTCAATGGACAGTCGCGTACTGCCCGCATCGATATCCAGCACATGAAGCTGCCGCCCGGGGCGACGAGCGAACATTACCACTTCGCGCTTGCCCGGGCGCCGGGTGCCGCCATGGCAGCGCTCCGGCACCTTAGTCATGAAGGCCAGTTCACCGCGAAGAGTAGCGCCGGCCAGGCAGTGATTGCCTTCGGCATCGTCCACCGCGCTGAACAGCAGCGGTTCATTCTCCGCCCAGGCCCAAGGGGCGGGAGCCAGCCCCGCCCAGGCGCCCAGGGCTAGACTGTTCTTGAGAAAACGGCGACGGCCTAGCATGGTTCAGTCTCCATCGCTCGAATTGAATCCCTGCTTGATGTCCAGCGCCGGGGCGATCTTGTACTCCATCAGCTGGCGCAGCTGCTCGACCTGCACGTACAAGCGCTGCAACCCTTTATAGGCCTGTTCGTCCTCTAGCGCCGGCGCGAGCCCGGAAGGCAGCGACTCGGCCAAGGCGCGGGTCTCGGATAAGGTCTCTTCTAGTTCCTGACCGAGCTCGGCCTCACCCTCTTGTTGCAGCAGCGCCTGGGCCCCCGGCACGAAACTCTGCTCTAGACCCGCCAGCGAGGCCGCGATCAGAGTGACGGATTCGCCGCTGCGCCAGGCATCTGCCAAATAGCCATTGCGGGATTTGCCGCGTAGGCCCATGGGCTCTGCCAGGCGTTTATCATCCAGAATCTGCAGGCCATGCAGGGCGCTTTCCACGGTGATGTCCGCATAGCCTTCGGTGTTCAGGTAATGCTCCTCAAAAGCCTGCCAATCCTGGTTCAGCGCCTGGGTCGTGGTGGCCAGATGCTGGCCGATGGCGCTGGCCAGGGCGCAGCCTTGTTGTGATTCTAGCGGTAGCGTATCCCCGTTCTCGGACTCGAACAGCAGGTATTCCAGGGCCGGAAAGCCCTTTAACGCAACGCTGTCCGCAGAAACCTGCTCGGGGGTAGGGGGATTGGGAGCCTTGAGCCAGGCATCGACCTTCTTGGCAACGAGGTTTTTGCGATCCGGCCAGAACTGTAGCTGCCAGGCGCGGCTTTGCTGCTCGATGGGGCCGAAATCCACATAGCGCACCTGCTGCCAGGTCTTGTAGGCCTCAAGCCAGGCATCCCGCACTGCATTGGTATTCTGGCAGCCGCCTTGCAGGGTATCCGCAAGGGCAGCGCTTTCATCCTGGAGCGTCTGATACTGCCCACCAATGGCGGTGTACCAGCGCTCCTTGGGGTCGGCTTCATCATCGGCCCAAGCCGACGATGACAGCAGGGAAGTGGCAAGCAGAGCAAAAAGAGAGCGTCGCAAGGTCATGCAGTTTGTTCCTTATACTCTTTAAAGAGATTCGAGAAAGCGCAGCAAGGTCTCGCGCTCTTCTGCCGGCAGGTGGCGATACTGCTCCTTGGCGCTCTTGGCTTCACCACCATGCCACAGGATGGCTTCTTCCAGGGTACGGGCACGCCCGTCGTGCAGGAACCCGGCGCGCGGATTGACGGTCTGCGCCAAGCCAACGCCCCATAGCGGCGGGGTGCGCCACTCTTGACCGCTGGCCTTGAATTCGGGCCGGCCATCCGCCAATTCCTCGCCCATATCGTGCAGCAGCATGTCCGTGTAGGGCCAGATGGCTTGATCGCTCAACTCCGGTCGACCCTCAACTTCGGCAGTTTGGTGGCGCGGCGTATGGCAGCCGGCACAGCCAAGGTCGTTAAATTTCCGCGCACCGGCCTGTACCGCTGGGTCGTCCATGTCCCGCCGTGCCGGCACCGCCAGGCTGCTGGCGTAGAAGGTGATGAAGTTGGCGATCTTGTCACTGACTTCCGGCTCGCCGCCGTGGGGTGTTTCGTCACAGCGCTGCTTGGGATCGCAGTCTGTGGCCAGATTCAGACTCGAAGTCAGGCCCATGTCGCCGGCAAAGGCGCCCAGGCTTTGTTGCTTGATGCTGACCTCGCCTGCCTTCCAGCCGAAGCGGCCCATCTGGAGGGTATTGGTGGCGCGGTTCCAGGCGTTGTTGGGGCGCCCGGAGATGCCATCGCCATTGGCATCTTCGGGGTCTGCGTTGACCAGAAGATCCTCTTCGCTGATCGCTTCGAGCAGACCCAAGCCGATCATCGGTGGTGCGACCCGGGGCGAAGTCAGTAGATCATCGGGCAGGGGGCCGTAATTCGAATTCTCTATGCGATATTCGGGCACGCGCAGGCTTACCGTCGCGCCATCTTCCAGGCTCATGTTGCGCTCGATGTAGTCCACCACCATGTTTGCTTCTGGCTCGACGCCGGGCAAAGCCGCATTCTGCAACTGGGTGCCATAGACAGGGGCGGGTTTGACGCCCTGGCGTTCGAGGAGTTCGGCGTCCTCTTTTGGGGCCGCGGGTACGGAGAGACGCAGGAACAATGAGACCGGCGTTTCGCCCGGGGCCGGTGGATGCCCGCGACCGTCCTTGATGTGACAGCCCTGGCAGGAGTTGGTATTGAACAACGGGCCCAGGCCGTCCCGGGCCTCGGTGCTGGCGGGGGCCTCGACCCAGGGGTTGCGGAAGAAACTGTTACCCACGCTGAAGTCGAGACGCTTGGTCATCGACTGGTTGTCCAGTGGGAGCGAATACGCATTGTGATCGAACTGCTTCACGGTGCCGCCGCCCGCGCTCTTGGGGGTGTCCTGTAGCGGATATTCTTTGGCGGCAGCGCTGGTGGTCAAACCAAGCAGGCAAATACTTGCCCAGAAGATCAGATGATGCGATGCGGTCATATAAAACAGACCTCGTTGAAGCCTCAGCGGCGAAGCTCCGAGTAAAGGAAACTTCTAAAGGGAACTTCGCCGTGAGACTTGTTTAGGCGGGTAAATCAGAAATCGTGGCCGGCGGTGTCCGGCTCCAAGGATGCGATGCCCAGCTTGTTGGCAGCCTGTTCGATGGAGCCGGTCTGTTCGACGAGTGCCAGGATGGCGTGGTTGATCATCTCGCTGCCTTGCGCGTTGCCCGGGGCGATCATCATGTCGAACTTCATCGGTGACTCTTCGGCTTCGGCGGTCTGTTTCAGGGTGTCGAGGGCCGCCATGGAGTCCTTGAGCTGTTGACGCAGGGTGGCGTCGAGTTCGCTGTCTTGCTTGGCGACTAGATCCGAGGGAGACGGGCCGCTCAGTTCGCTGCCGTTCACCCGCTCATAATGACCGGTATAAACGTTGCGAATGCCTTGGCCGTTGTAATAGTGGGCATTGTGGGTGTTATCGCTGAAACAGGAGTGCTCGTCCTCATAGGAGTTGGCTTCAAGAGCGACCTTCATGCGCTCGCCAGCGAGTTCCCCCAGGGACAACGAGCCCATGCCGAACAGCATGCGCTGCAAGCCTTCTTGTGGCTTGAGCGCCAGCAGCTCCGAGCGATAGTTGTCTTGTTGATCCGCGGCCCATTGCGCCACCATCCATTCGAGATCATCGACAAGAAGGTCCGTGGCTGCATCCAGATAGGCGGCGCGACGATCGCAGTTGCCGCCGGTGCAGGCGTCACCGGTCTGGTAGTCACTCGGAGGACGCTCGCCATTGCCTGCCTCGAAGCCATGCAGATCCTGGCCCCACAGCAAGAACTCGATGGCGTGGTAGCCGGTAGCCACGTTGGCTTCGGAGCCACCGATCTCGTTGAGATCCGCCAGTAGCTGCGGCGTCAGATCGCTGACGTCCACGGTCTCGCCGCCGACGTTGATCTCTTCGCTGGCGATGATATTGACCGTGGCACCTTGGTTGCCCAGTTCGTGCTGATAATCATCGCCCTTAACGTAATCGATCATGCCCTCGTCCAGGGGCCAGGCGTTGACCTGGCCTTCCCAGTCGTCCACCACCGGGTTGCCGAAGCGAAACACTTCCGTCTGCTGATAGGGAACGCGAGCCGCCAACCAGGCCTGCTTGGCGGCTTCAAGAGTGTCGGCACTAGGGTTTTCGATGAAGGTATCGGTAGCATCATCGAGTTCCTGCGCCGTGGTCAGGGCATCCTGGAAGGTGGCATGGGCCAGATCGGCATAGTGCTCGACCACCGCCTCAGGTTGGACGTTTTCTTGTGCCTGAGCAAAAGAGGCCATGCCGGCTGTAGCAAGGGCAGCGACCAGCGGAGTGAGATGAAAGCGGTGGTTCATGACAGCTTCCTGAAATCGAGAAGGGTGAAAAGAAAGAAAATCATTATTGGATGAGAAATGTTCTTCTTCGCGATTATAGGCCTTCGATCGCTTGTTGCAATGCCTTTCCCTTGGGATCTCACGCTACTGGCTACTTCCGTTCATTGCAGTGACTTGGCGAATCGCTGGGCCGCGGCTTGAGGATCCGGGGCGGCGCAGATTGCCGAGATGATCGCCACACCCCGAGCACCGGCTTCGCGCACCGCTTGCACATGCTGGGCCTGCAAGCCGCCGATGGCCACACTGGGTAGCGGGCTTGCTGCGGCCAATGCTGCCAGCCCATCGAAGCCCAGCGGCGATTCATGATCTTTCTTGGTAGAAGTAGCGAATACCGGCCCCAGGCCGACGTAATCGAGTTGAGCCGTATCGACTTTTGCCAATTGCTCATGGGTATTGATGGAAAGCCCCAGGATGGCATCCGGACCGAGCGCCTTGCGCGCCGCCGCAGCGTCACCGTCGGTCTGGCCGATATGCAGGCCGTCTGCGTCCGCGGCCAGGGCCACGTCGAGCCGGTCGTTGATGATCAACGGAACGCCGCTACCGGTGAGAGCCTCTTTCAGCGCCCTGGCCTGCTCGATCAGTTCCGCGTCCGTGGCGTGCTTGTCTCGCAGCTGCGCCAGGGTAACGCCGCCGCGCACCGCAGCCGTTACGGTCTCGACAAGGCCGCGTTCGGCGCACATGGCCGGGTCGGTGATCAAATACAAGGATAAATCAAAGGTCATCGTCGATCTCCAGGCGCAGGCGGGCATTGAGTTGGGTGTCATTCAGGTTGTACAGAGCGTCGATAAAGGCAACGGCGAAGCTGCCAGGGCCGTTTGCGCTTTCGCCGGCTATTTCACCGGCAACCCCATAGCAGGCCATGGCCGCCAGGGTGGCGTCGAAAATATTCTCGGCGCCGGCAATAAAAGCGGCGACCACGCCGGTTTGGGAGCATCCCAGCACGGTAATACGCGGCATCAATGGGTGACCGTTGGCGACCCGAGCCTTTCGCTTGCCATCGGTGATGAAGTCCACCGGGCCGCTGACTGCCACCACGCCGCCGGTGAGTGTGGCGAGTTCAAGCGCGGCCTGTTCCGCTGCTTCGACCGGATCAGTACTGTCCACTCCACGCCCGCTGCTGCTTTCGGATGCCAGGGCGATGATCTCCGAGGCGTTGCCGCGGATCACGCTGGGGTTCTGTTCGACGATACGTGTACCAACCCGGCGACGAAACGCAGTAGCACCTACCGCTACTGGATCGAACACCCAAGGCTTGCCTACCTGATTGGCGGCCTTGGCGGCAAGCTCCATGGACCCGACCCATTCGGCCGATAGAGTACCGATGTTCACGCTAAGCGCATCGGCGAGTGCCACGAATTCTTCCACCTCTTCCTTGGCGTGCACCATGGCCGGTGATGCGCCGACCGCCAGCAGTACATTGGCCATCACGTTCATCGCAACATGATTGGTGATGTTCTGCACTAGCGGCGCATTCTGGCGCATACGAGCAAGATGGGAAGGGCAATCGAACATGCATCTGCCTCCAGGCGGAGGCGGGTCGGGAGACGCCACGACTTCCTCCGCCAGTATTGACTGGTACAGAGCCTGTCCATGATCTACTGCGTTCATGAACAGGCTCTCAGGTTCCGAGGGTGCTTCTCAGCCGGCTTTCGAGTTGTGCATGAAGCCAGCGCCCCTGTCGTGGTTTTACCTAATCACGGTCGAAAGAGGCTGTCAAAGAAAGAGGGCCGCATGATTGGAACTCGTCTCTTGACCGGCATAGGCTGTAGAGAGGTCGTCATGACATGCATGGCGATGGTGTTCACGCGCCCAGGCAAGGGCGTCAATGCGGAGGAAATCGCAGATGAGTCACAGTAACGTGGCCGAAATCATCGTGGAAACCCTGGCTCAGGCTGGCGCAAAACGCTGCTATGGCGTGGTCGGCGATACCATCAATCAGTTTACCGATGCCATTCGGCGCAGCGATCTTGAGTGGGTGCACGTTCGCCATGAAGAAGTAGGCGGATTTGCCGCCGGGGCCGAGGCCTATATGACCCGGGAACTTGCCCTGTGTGCCGGCACCTGCGGCCCGGGCAGCCTGCACTTCGTCAACGGCTTGTTCGATTCGCATCGAAATGGCTCGCCGGTGGTATTCATTGCTTCCCAAATACCCACCAGTGAAACCGGCGTCGACTTTCCTCAGGATGTCGATCCCGTTCCCATCTATGAGCAGTACAGTGTTTTCTGCGAGACGATCATCAACCCTGATCAGGCGCGGCGCATGACGGCCCTTGCGGCACAAGCCGCGCTGGCCAAGAACGGCGTGGCGGTGCTGGTCGTTCACGGTGATCTGTTCACCCAGACGCCTAGCCAGGATCTGCCGTTTCGCGCCCATCGCGTCAATCCCGTCATCTATCCCAACGAGCTGGAGTTGGCCCCAGTGGTCAAGCAGCTCGACAAGGGCGGCAAGATCTCCATCTTCGCCGGTTCCGGTTGCGAGGGCGCCCGGGAGGAGGTCATGGCCTTGGCGGCCAAACTCAAGGCACCCATTGCCTGGACCTCCCGAGCCAAGGATTTCATCGAACCCGACAATCCCTTTGAGGTCGGCATGACCGGGGTGTTCGGCCTGGCTGGCGGATTCCATGCCGTGGGGGAGTGCGACACCCTCTTGCTGCTGGGCTGTAACTTCGCCTGGGGGCAGTTCTATCCAGAAAAGGCGACCATCATTCAGGTGGATATCGACCCGCAACAGTTGGGAAAGCGTCATCCAGTGGACATCGGCCTGATGGGCAGCGTGCGCGGCACCTGCGCGGTGCTGGCGCCGATGCTCAAGGAGCACACCGATACCAAGTGGCTTGATCGCTGCCGCAAGCAGTACCTGAAAGCCCTGGAGAGCACCGCCCACGAGTCCAAGGATGACAACCTGATCCATCCTCAGGAGCTGACCCTGGCCCTCGACAAGCTGGCGCCGGACAACGCCTTTTTCACCGCAGACGGCGGCAGTCCCATGGTGTGGATGCTGCGCCACATTCGTACCCGCGGGCAGCGTCGCACCCTTGCCAGTCTCGTTCATGGCACCATGGCCAACGCCTACCCTCAGGCGATTGGCATCCAGAAGGCCTTTCCCGATCGGCCGGTCATCGCCATGTGCGGCGACGGCGGCATGACTATGCTGATGGGGGATCTGTTGACCCTCAAGCAGGAAAAGGTGCCCGTGAAGATCGTCGTTTTCAACAACGGTGCCCTGGGGTTCGTCGAGATCGAGCAGAAGGTGGAGGGACTACTGGATAGCTACACTGATCTTGAAAACCCGCATTTCGACAAGCTGGCCGAGGCGCTTGGTTTCTGGGGGCGGCGTGTGGAACAGGATCATGAGCTTGAGCCTGCCATCGCCGAGTGGCTGGCCCAGGACGGCCCGGCGCTGCTCGATGTGAAGGTCAACCGGATGGAGCTTGTCATGCCGCCCAAGGTCGAAGCCGGCCAGGTTGCCTCCACCGCGATGTACTCCACCAAGGCCGTGCTGGACGGGCGCATGGAGGATGTCGTCGATCTGGTGAAAAGCAACTTCCTGAAGCGGTAAATCAAGACAATACGAATAACCGCGTTCAATCGGGCGCCGTCAGGCGCCCGAGCATCACGATCACGCCATTCAGATGTTCGATTTTTACGACAGGCGTTAAAAATATACTATGATGGGGTGTTCGCTTGCCAGAATGAGGCGCCTGTACTGCACTAAAGGGTCTGTTTGCGGTCGTTGCGATATTCTCATTCGCAGGTTCACAATGTTTCTTGATAGCCCATAGAGAGGAGCCCTCATGACACTGCAATTGAAAGACTCAAGCCTGCTCAAGACCCAGGCCTACATCGACGGCGAGTGGGTCGATGGCGATAGTGGCGAAACGTTTGACGTGGTGAACCCGGCCACCGGCGAGGTGATCACCCAGGTGGCCAGCGTCGGCGCGGACGAAACACGACGCGCCATCGAGGCGGCCCAGCGCGCCATGCCCGCCTGGCAGGCCAAGACCGCCAAGGAGCGTGCGTCGATCATGCGGCGCTGGTTCGACCTGATGATGGAGAATCAGGACGACCTGGCGGTGATCATGACCAGCGAACAGGGCAAGGTGCTGGCGGAATCCAAGGGTGAAGTGGCCTATGGCGCCTCCTTCATCGAGTGGTTCGCCGAGGAAGCCAAGCGCATCTATGGCGATGTGATTCCCACCGTGGCCAACGATCGGCGTCTGATCACCATCAAGCAGCCGGTAGGCGTGGTCGGGGCCATTTCACCCTGGAACTTCCCCAATGCCATGCTGGCGCGTAAGGCCGGGCCGGCCCTGGCGGTCGGCTGCACCTTCGTCATGAAACCCGCCAAGGAAACACCGCTGTCGGCGCTTGCCATGGTGGAACTGGCCGAGCGTGCCGGCGTGCCCAAAGGCGTCATCAACCTGGTCGCCGGCAAGAGCGCTAGCGCCATCGGCAACGAACTGACCAGCAACCCGATCGTGCGCAAGGTCACCTTCACCGGCTCCACGGCGGTGGGCAAGCAGCTGCTCAAGCAGGCGGCGGATACCGTCAAGAAGGTCTCCATGGAGCTAGGCGGCAACGCCCCGGTCATTGTCTTCGACGACGCGGACCTGGACAAGGCCGTGGCCGGCGCCCTGGCCTCCAAGTACCGCAATGCGGGCCAGACCTGTATCTGCGCCAACCGTATCCTGGTGCAAGACAGCATCTATGATGAATTCGTCAAGAAGTTCACCGCCAAGGTCAACGAGTTCAAACTCGGTAACGGCCTGGAAGACGGGGTCACCATGGGTCCCCTGGTGAACGAAGACGCGGTGAAGGGCGTGCAGGAGCTGGTCGAGGACGCCCAGAACAAGGGCGCCAAGACCACCACCGGTGGCAGCCCCGCAGATAACGGCGCCTGCTTCTACCAGCCCACGGTACTCACCGACGTCACCCAGGACATGCGCCTGTTCAAGGAAGAGATCTTCGGCCCGGTTGCCCCCATCTTCCGTTTCAAGGATGAAGCCGAAGCCATCGCGATGGCCAACGACACCGAAGTCGGCCTGGCCTCCTACATCTACACCCGGGACATCGGTCGCGCCTGGCGGGTATCGGAAGGGGTGGAGTACGGCATGGTGGGCGTCAACGAAGTCGGCATCACCAGTGAAGTCATTCCCTTCGGCGGCATCAAGGAGTCCGGCCTGGGCCGTGAAGGCTCGAAGTACGGCGTCGAGGATTATCTGGAGATGAAATATATCTGCATGGGTGGGCTGGATAGCTAAGTCGACTATCGAGTAGCACCTAAAGAAAGCCGGCGAACAATCGCCGGCTTTCGTCGTTTAGTGGTTCTTTATATGGCAAAGAGAGCACATTCCATCTTTACTGAGGTCACCCGTAAAGCTGATAGGAGATTCCATGAGCACGTCACTTAGCCCCAAGCTGCAACCCTGGTTGGATCAGGTCAATGTATTACTCGAGCAGCAGCGTCAAGCCGGCGCGAGTTTTTCTCCGATCAGCGCTCGGGAAGCATTGGCCTACGTGACCATGAACCTGGTCACGCAGCGCCCGGAGCTTCCTTGGGTCGGGGATGCGATGATCGATACCGACGACTACTCGGTGCCGGTGCGTATCTACGACCCGGCGCCAGAGACGCCCAAGCCGGTGTGTGTCTATCTGCATGGCGGCGGTCATGTAGCCGGTGGGGTGACGGTCTATGATTCGATCTGCCGCAAGCTGGCCAAGGCCAGCGGTCACCTGGTGGTGTCGGTGGAGTATCGCCTGGCCCCGGAATGCCCCTATCCGTTGGCGGTGGACGATACCTTGGCGGTACTCAAGCATTTGTGGCCGGCGCTCGAGGCCAAGCAGCGTAAGGTCGTGAAATCGCTGACGGTGGCCGGAGATTCCGCAGGAGGCGCGCTTGCGGCAACTGCCAGCGCCCGCCTGCAGGATGACGACAGCATCCCGCTACATCGGCAGATACTCATCTACCCGAGCCTCGATTACACCCTGTCCTGTCCATCAGTACAGGAGTTGGGGCAGGGCTACTTCCTGGAAGAAGCGCGTATTCGCTGGTATTTCGACAGCTACTTTCGTCTGGGCGGCGATCGCCGCGAGGCTTCGGCGCTATTCATGCCGATGACGAAGGCCATGCCGGACACCTTGGTCATCACCGCCGGTTTCTGTCCGCTGCGCGACGAGGGACTGGCCTACGTAAAACGACTCGAGGAAGTCGGCGTCATGTACCGGCATCATCATTTTCCGGACATGCTGCACGCTTTTCTCAACATGGAGGATCTGGTGGCGAAAGAGTGTGATGAGGCGTATCAGGCAATGGCAGCGTTTCTCAGTCAATGACGATCAGTGTTCGGGGTTCGGGTTGTTCGCGAATATGCGTGACTTGGGAGGCTCTAATCTCGGCATGGGGAAGATAAACGATGGGCTAGGGTGGGACCTCATGCTGATGTCAGGCTGCCCCGACCCCCATGCCCATAAACAATCCCCCTATCTTGCTGTCGTCGCTACTCCTGATCACCTTCTCGATGGTGGGGTGCGCCGGCGGTGGCGGCGGTAGTTCATCCTCCTCGACTGCTGTCCAGCCGGCGCCGGCACCTTCGCCCACCTATCGTTCCGTACCGGACACGGACACGGACACGGTGCTGGTGGGCGTGGCAGATTCCGGCTTTCGCATCACCCACGAGAGTCTCGTCAACAAGGTGGTGTCCGCGAAAAACCTTGCCGACCCTGACGATGCCGATGTTACCGCCAATAGCCGACACGGCACCGCGGTGGCCTCCATCGTGGCCATGCAAGCCGACAATACCGAGCTTGTTCTCGCCAAGGTAAATGATCGAAATGACGATTTCGCTTATGCCAATGTCATGGATTACAGCCTGGGATATCTGGCCGATGCCGGCGCACGGGTCATCAATCACAGCTACAGCGGTCGCCTTGAGGCACCCAGTGAGACAGCCTCCTACCTTGGGGTGCGTTCGCTGGATTCCCTGCACAGGATCGTCACCGCCAATGACGGGCTGGGGTCCGTCTATGTGGCGGCGGCCGCCAATGACGGCAAGGCCCTCAGTGCCAGCAACCCCATTCACCGGTACACCGACATTTTCGAGCGGATGCTGATTGTCGGTGGCGCCGAAGGACAGAACGTACACCCGTTGAGCAATTATCCGGGCGAGGACGCTGTTTGGCAGTCGCGTTTTCTCACCGCACCATGGGAAAGCGTCGTCGCGCTGAACGACGCGGATGATAGTTACGGGGTCGGCTATGGCACCTCGATGGCAGCGCCTCAGGTTAGCGCTTACGCCGCTGCGATCCTTGGGCTATGGCCGCACCTAAGTGCCAAGGCGATCTCCCGATTGCTGCTGGATACCGCCAGCCAGGCGTCGCCTCTCTATCAGGACAACACCTGCGGCGACAGTGGTAACGTCAACTGTGGTGCCTTCTATCTCGGCCAGGGGCAAGTCGATGGGGAGGCTGCACTGGCACCTCAAGGCACGCTGACGATGCCCAGCGGCGACACCCTTCGGGCCGGCGGCGAGCCCGTCGCCGCGAGCGTGGCGCATCTGTCCACGGCCTACGGTGACTCTCTTGCCTCCTCTGGCGCCCTCGATGAGGTGGCGATGTTCGACGCGTTGGGACGCGACTATCGGGGCGATCTCTCGAGTCGTGTGCTGACCGACGCCGACTCCAGGGCGCCCAGGCTCGAGCAAATGCAGCGCATGGCGGCGATCTCCGGCGAACGGCGCTCGGTCCTGCGGGGTGAAATGGGCAGTCTGGACTTCATGTCGCGTTATACGGCCACGGGTGAAACGACGGCCGCGCGTCTGGATGGCCAGCTGGGAGATAGTTACTGGTCGGTATATCAATTTGCCGGCGATGAAGGCAGCCCAATGAGCGCCTTCGCTGAAGCCGACTTCATGCCGATGCTTTCCTTTCAGGGTGGATCGGCGCTGACACGGAACCTGGAGAGTGTCGCGGGCTTTGCCCAGCGTCTGGCGTTCGGCGAGCGGTGGGCACTGACAGCCGAGCACTGGCGCGGCCAGACGGAGAATGATGGCAGCGGGCTGGATGAAGAGTATCGGGCGGAGCGTTCCGACGTGGCCTTGGCCCTGGATCTGACGAATCGCCTGACTCTCAGTGCCGGTGCTGGCATGGTAGAGGAACGGCATGGCCTGCTTGGCGCCCAGGGGGCAGCCGCACTCTCGCTAGGCGATGGCAACCAAATGAATCTGGGCCGTTTGCAGCTGAATTACCGCATGCAGGATGGCTTGTCCGCCTTCGCCCTCTACGAGCAGGGCCGCGGGAGCATGTCCGGGGATGGCCTGATTCGGCGTATCGATGACATCCGCAGCGAGGAAATGGCGCTTGGCCTGCAATGGCGCCGGGATCGCCAGCAACTCGCCATGACACTGCGTCAACCGCTGCGGCTCGTCTCCGCCGATGCCACGCTCAGCGTGCCGGTGGGACGCACACTGGAGGGGCGTGTCCTGCGAGAAGAGCGCCATGTCTCGCTTGCCCCCTCGGGGCAGCAGCGCGATATCGAGGTCGGCTACGCCTTCCTGAGTTCCGAAGGCAGCCGGTTGCAGTTCAATCTGCTCTACTCCCTGCAGCCTGGGCATGACCGCGATGCCGATGCAGAGGTGGCCACGCTGCTCAATTACACACGCGACTTCTGAGCCGCACAACCACTAGACTCTAGAAACGCTTCAGGCCGCGCAGGGGTGGCCTGAACCCCACGAAATGAGGCATTGCAGTGTACGACTTCATCATCATCGGTGGCGGCATCCTCGGCATGTCCACCGCCATGCAGCTGATTAAAACTTATCCAGAGCGGCGAATGCTGCTGATCGAGAAGGAAAGCGGGCCAGCGCAGCATCAAACCGGTCACAATAGTGGGGTGATCCATGCCGGCGTCTATTACACGCCAGGAAGCCTTAAGGCGCGTTTTTGTTTCGAGGGCAACCGCGCCACCAAGGCGTTCTGCGAGGCCCACGGCATTCCCTTCGATGTATGCGGCAAGCTGCTGGTGGCTACCGATGAAGTTGAAATGCAGCGCATGCGTTCGCTATGGGAGCGTACCGAGGCCAATGGGCTGGAGCGTACCTGGCTCGAGGCGGACGAACTGCGCGAGCGGGAACCCAATATCACCGGGATCGGCGGTATGTTCTTCCCCTCAAGCGGCATCGTCAGCTATGCCGAAATCGCCGCCGCCATGGGCCGGGAGTTCGAGCAGGCCGGTGGAGCGATTCGTTATTCCACGGCGGTGACCGGTCTCGAGGAACGCAGTAATGAGGTCATCGTCAAGACCGGCCAGGGGGAGTTCACGACGCGTCACCTGATCTCCTGTTCCGGATTGATGGCGGATCGCGTGGTGCGCATGCTGGGCCGTGACCCGGGTTTCACCATTTGCCCATTCCGCGGCGAGTACTACCGGCTACCCCCGGAGCACAACCATATCGTCAATCATCTGATCTATCCCATTCCCGACCCGGCAATGCCGTTTCTTGGCGTGCATCTGACGCGCATGATCGACGGCAGCGTCACGGTGGGCCCCAACGCGGTGCTGGCCTTCAAGCGCGAAGGCTACCGCAAGAGTGACATCTCGCTGGCTGACAGCGTGGCGATGCTGACCAATCCCGGTATTCTCAAGGTGCTCAAGGCTAATCTGCGCCCGGGATTGATCGAGATGAAAAACTCGCTGTACAAGAAGGGCTATCTTGCCCAGGTTCAGAAGTACTGCCCGAGCCTCACCCTAGACGACCTCCAGCCTTATCCTGCCGGCGTGCGCGCCCAGGCGGTTTCTCGGGAGGGCAAGCTGATCGACGACTTCCTGTTCGTCAACACCAAGCGCACCGTCAACGTGTGCAACGCGCCGTCGCCGGCGGCCACCTCGGCGATTCCCATCGGCGCGCACATCGTCGACAAGGTCAAGGAGCTGTGTCAATGACGGCCTCCTTGGAGCACCCTTCATGAGGTAGATAGCTTGAGTTCCTGGTCTATCGGCTGACGTATTTAGGATATTCAGTAGTTTCGCCGGGATATGTCACGGCTTGAGGTTCAGCGGGCTTTGCCTCGAGCTTGGGTTGAGCGGCCTGCCTTTCCATTGAGCGACGATAGGAACGCATCTTGAGGCGGAACAGCACGCGTTCGTAAAGCACCCAGACATGAAGGATCACGAACACCGCGACGAAGTCCATGGCGGTCAGCTTGAGGATTTGCAGGACATAGGCCTGCTCCTGCAAGAAGTTGCTGCTGGTCAACGTAAGGTAGGTCTGGGTGATGAATAATATCCACAGTGCAGCGGTCGCCGAAACGATGATGATGTCGCGCAGACGATACCCCCAGCTACGGCGCTGAGGGTTGTTGATGACGATTGAGTCAAGTTTATTGCTCACGAAACGACTCTCCTCTGTCAGGACTACTCCAGATAGCGGGTTGGCCACGGCGCCTGATCAGTGCCTTGGGGAAGCCGATGACCACGGTGGCCATGTTCAATAGCCAGTAAAAGAACGGGTACCAGATACACCAGAACAAGCACTTGATCATGCTGCGGTCGTATCGGCTGTCGATGGAAAAACTCACGCAGAACTGCAGCAGACACAGGATGATTAATAAACCGCCCGACCAGTTGAGGACCGCCGTCACCGAGTCCCAATCCGGCACGGACCAGGTCAGGTTGACGATCCACAGCAACATCAAGGTAAGCATTGAATAGCACCAGGCGACGCTAACTAGATATTCCACCAGCAGCGGCCAGAAACGCCGGTTACGAATGCGCAGGGCAGCCCCGAGATGCTTGAGAAAGGCTTCGGCGCCGCCTTGAGCCCAGCGAAGACGCTGCTTGTAAAGGCCACGCAGGGATTCAGGCATCAATACCCAGCACAGGGCATGAGGCTCGTAACGGATATGCCAGCCGCTGAGCTGCAGTTTCCAGCTGACATCGATGTCCTCGGTGATCATGTCGGTACTCCAGCCACCGATCTTCTCGAGCGCACTCTTGCGGAAGGCACAGATGACCCCGGAGATGGTGAACACCATGCCGTAGATGCGCTGAGCACGCTTGATAAGACCGATGATCGACGAGAACTCGCCGGTCTGTATCTTGCCGATGGCGGTGGAGCGGGTGCGCACCCGGGGGTTGCCGGTGACGCTGCCGACGTGGGGGCTGGCAATGAAATGCTCCATCATCCAACTCACCGCGTCGTAATCGAGCACGGCGTCGCCATCGATGCCGACGATGATTTCGCCCTTGGCATTGGCTAGGCCATTGTTCATGGCGCTGGCCTTGCCCCCATTGGCCTGATGCAACACTTTCAGGCCGGGATGTTTGCGTGCAAGGGCATCAAGGAGTTCACCGGTGTCATCGCGGCTACCATCATTGATGGCGATGACTTCCAGATTGAGATAGTTCTGCAAGAACAGATGGCCGATGGTTTCATTGATATTCACGCCTTCGTTATGACAAGGCACGAGTATCGTGACCCAGGGAGCCTCGGGGTCGGTCGCCGAACCGGTCACGCGTATCTGTTGACGCTCCCAGTGGAAGTAGTAGTAGATTCCGCCGCAGATCCATACCGTTGCCATCAAGCTGGGGTAGCCGATGGTAAATAGCGCTAGAATCTCCATCGCACTCATTGGGCTGCCCCCAACTCGGTTGCCAGGGAGAAATTGCGCCTCAGCACGTCTATCTCCGGATGCCCATTGAGGAAGTCAAACGGGTAGTAGCCGTAGTTCTCGATACCCGCCTGATTGATGACCTTCATCCAGTGCGCAAGCTTTTGGCTTGAAACAGGCGTCTGATCGCGCCAGTCCTGAGCCTGTAGTTCGAAGATCAGTTTGTTGGCAGGTACCTTGTCGAGTGACTTGCGCGCCAGCTCTCGAAGCCAGGCATCCGGCTCATCCGCGCCTTCCATGTAGGGCATGGCCATGACCGCGGTATAGTCGTAGGCCTTGCCGAAGGCCTCCAGGTCTTGTGCGAACCAGCGCTGGCTTTCAGGTTCGAGTACGAGCCGCGCGTAGATGTTGCGGGCCATGGCGAACGGATCGTCATCCAGCATGCGGTAATAGTTGGCCTGTTGGCCAAGTGTCTTGGTGAAGTCGATCAAAAATTGCGTCTTGTGCCGGGACCAGCGCGTCATCAAGGCGTCATTTTGACGAATATCGGTGACGGCATCCGGGAGGCCCCATTCACGCTTGTACCAGTTCCTGGCAGCTAGACCAGCGTCCTCGAAGTCGCTGAGAAAGGCGTCATCGTGAAACAGGACACCGTCGAACTTGGTATATAGCCCCAGGTCACGATAAATATCGGCGATAATCTCCCGGTTGCGTTCGACATAGGGCGACAGGCGCAGGTACTGTTCCTCGTTTGGTTTTCCTGTGCGCACGTCACTGACGTACTTGTGGCCCTTGCCCAGATCGAAGGCCATCACCGGCATCCAGGCATAGACCTTGACCCCGGAGCGCTTCTTGAGCTGCCAAGCAACGCGGTTAAAGAGATCCGCCTTGACCGGCATGTGGTCGTTGGGAAAGTAGAGCGCTTCCGCGACTCCATCCCCGTCTGCATCCGCATAGGCCTGTAGATAGACCGTGCTAATACCTTGCGCCTTGATCTTATCGAGGAGCTTATCGAGGTTGCGGCCCTGCTGAGCCTCGTCCGGATCAAAGACATAATCGAGATCCACATGCACGATCCGCTCAGTCTTACGATCCCAGGTGCGCCCGCTCAGGTATTCCTCGAAGAGCTTCATCGACGTTTCCTGATCGATCAAATAACGCCCCATGGCCCAGGTGCTTTCATCGGTATTATTGATCTTTCCCAGCAGGCTGAAGGTATGCGGCATACCGACGTCGGCAGCGATATCCAGGGTGGCGTTGCTGTAGGCACCGTAAGGCCAGAAGATGACTTTTGGCGCCTCGCCCAGTTCACGCTCGAGCTGCTGACTTGCCCGGGCAAGATCGCTGCGCACCCGCGCGACATATTCTTCTTCGCTTTCATAGCCCTGCGGTGTCCACTTCGGTGTGGTTGCGGCAGGCTCCTGGTTGCCCTGCGGGTTGCCGATGATACCGTAGTGCATGTCGTAGGTGTGCGAGGCCACTTCGATTAGAGGGGAGTCGTGCAGCTCACGCAGCTGATCCCAGCTCAGAAAGCGCTCCCGAGGCAGCATGATATCGCCATAGGGCACTTCGCCCCCTTCAGGCACCGCCATCCAGCTACCTACCGGGGCAATCACCGCCGGGTAGTCGTACAGCTTGAGCAGCGGGAAGATGATGTCGTAGACGCTACGATAGCCATCATCGAAGGTCAGTATCACTGCTTTGTCCGGCAAAGGTTGCTTACCGGTCTTGGCATCGAGCACTTGCTGAAAGCTCACCGGGTGATAGCCCAGCTTATCAATCATGTTGAACTGCTTGACCAGCAGGTCACGAGTGATGGTCTGGGGATAGATCTTCAGATCCGGCGTCTGAGCAACATCGATAATGTCATGATAACTAATGACACTGTACTCTTCGTTCTGTTGGCCGCCGCTCTGGTCAGCTAAGACCGGAAATGCCAAGGAAAATGCCAAAAGGGCAAGAATCCACTTATTCACAGGAATCTCCATTCGAAGCCAGCGGTGACGAAGTTGCCGTACTCGGGATTGCCGTCATAGACACTCTTCTGCCGGGAAAAGCCGTAGGTTAGGGTTAGATCTGGTTCCAGTTCCCAGCCGTGCCGATAACCGATCTGCCAGGTGGGATCGCTGCCGAAATCCTTCTGCCAGTAGCCTCCACCGCCCAGGGTCAGGGTCTGGATGAATGCTTTGCGATAGCCAAGGGGCAGGAGATAGCCAATATCGATTTGTCCATCGGCGCTGACATCACGACGGGGGTTGAAGTAGCTGGCTTCGACGGTGTCGTTATGGGAAGTGCCGAGGAAGACTTGTCCATCGATACGCCAGCGGTCGTAACGATAAAGCGCTTCCTGCCAGTCAGCGGTAACAGCACGACGCAAGTTGCCGTCATCGAGATCTAGAAAAGCCAGGCCAATGCCACCGGAACCTGATTTGTCCCGGGTATAGCGTGCCTCGACACCGTAGAGATCCGCATTGACGTCATCGCGCAGGGCTCGCAGCGGCGTTTCGGCAGTATTGAGTTCCACGTTGACGAGGGCGGACCAGTGGTCCGAGAAGGCGTAGTTCAACTTTCCCCATAAGAGCGCATCATCGTTGAGTTGAGCGCCTTGTCCTGCGGCTACGGACAGCGTGGCAGGATAAAGGTTGAGTTCGTAACCCACCGCGTCATAGGCGGCGTACAACGCTTTATCATCGAATTCGCCAAACTGACCGATTCGTTGAGCAAAGAAGCGCGAACCGCTGTCGTTGCGTGGTGCCTCCAGGCGCGCTTCGTAGGCCCAGTCGCGAGAACTCTGGGTGCCACTACCTTCGCTATCGCCGCGCTTTGCCTCAACGATCAATCCGCCTGCACGTTGTTCGCGGAGCTCTCGTTCCATCTCATCCCGAGCGGCACTGGGCGGGTCCTGGGCGATCTTTCTTTTGATTGCGGTGACGGTATCGCGCCACTGCCCACGATCAAGCCGCGACATAAGTACACCGTATTCCGCCTCGCGACGATCGTTTGGTGCCATGAGTTCGGCAGCGCGCTGATAGCTCTGCTCGGATCTGCGGGGCAAGCCACGCCACCGTTTGAGGTCGCCCTGACTTTGCCATAGCCAGGCATTGCCGGGTGCCTGATCAAGCTGTTGTGTCAGACGCTCGTCTGCGCGGCGCTCATCGCCACGCCAGGCCGTCAGTGTCGTTTCTAACCCACGGATACGGTCATAGCTGGGATTGGGTATGCGTTGGGTACCAGTAAAATCCCACCGAGTGGCCGGTTCTTCCATTTTCCATTTGTCGAGGGTGGCTTGAGCTTCGTCATAGCGCTGTGCGTCTGCGTAAGCGTATACCAGTGGCTCATACAGGGGATTATTCGCGTCCGTGGCAAGGCCAGGATTGGACGCGATCAACTTCTCATAAAGCTGCGCAGCCTCATTCGGGCGATGCAGCCCCATTAATGTATCGGCGCGGGTTTTTTGAAGATAAGCAGGCAACTGGCCATAGCGCTGCTGGAGATTCATGGCCAGCGCCTCGGCTTCCTGGAAACGGCGAAGCTGGGTCAAAGCCACGACCTTATCGTACTCCGCACGCTGCACCAGGCCTTCGGCGGATTCCTGTGAAGCGATAACGACATTGAGTTCTTCAAGCGCTTGTTCGGCACGCTGAGGTTCATCCAGCTGTTCGGCTAGCCGCAACTTGCCTTGGGCATCGTAAAAACGTAGCCATAAGCGATCCGCCTTGGTAAAGGCATTTGGATGTTCGCGCATTAACCGTCTGGCGGCATCAGCGGCACCAAGAGTCACTGCCGTGCGGTAAAGCGCTTGAATATCTTTTTCATTTTCAGGCTGACGCTCGAGAAGGAACTGACGCGCTTGCAACTCGGCTATGGTGTCATCGGTTTGCGCAGCAAGATAGGCACGTGCTCTGGCCCAGTCGGCACTGCGGCCGACACGCTCCTCAATACCGCTCAGCGCAAAGCTTGCAGCCTCGTAGTTCTCAAGGTCGACGTTGGTCAGCACTAAACCTAACCAGCCTTGTAAATTGTTAGGCTCACGCATGGTCAGTGCTTGATAGAATTCTAGCGCTCGCTCCAGTTTGCCGGCACGACGCGCGGCTACGCCAAGCGCTTCTAGGCTGACGCTGGAGTAATCCTCGATGCTGCAGTTTTGGCAGGTGTCGAGCGCTTCCTGATTGCGACCGTCACGAAGACGCAGGGCAATAAGGTCATCGAGTACCGCAGAATCACCGGTTCTAGCGTAAAGATTGGCCAGGCCGTCGATGGCTTCATTCATCTGGCCTTGACGCGCCTTGATGACCCAGGCTTCACGCCGGGCATCCAGATCGCCTTCTTGTGCTACTACCGAAGTAGCGCACAGGAGGCTGGATAGGCACACCAGTGTCCACCATCCTTTAGTCATGCGGTTTTCTCCCAGCCGTATAGGCAGTTTTTTTGGCGCCGAAGGTATGAACGATGTTCGCATATGATGATACATTCGGATACAAAAAGTAACTATGCAGCGCAAAGTAATCTCATGATAGGGCGCTTGCCTCTACGCCCCAACATGACATTGGTCTTCCATGAGAGTGGATTTTCTGATCTTTTTCGATTTAGTTTTAGTGCTTATATAGCTTTATTAGAATGGTTTTTCCAACCGTGGGTATTTTTTAAACAAACCTATTAAGTAAAGAGGGATGATCTGACTAGTTTTTTTATAAGCCTATGTTTAATCGAAAATTAAGAAGGAAAAATGGATAGGATAATGAAGCACTCAAAGTGTTCTTAGGTAAATATTTATTAATTATAGTAAAACACTATATCTAGCATTGAAACTAAGAATTAAAAGCACGTGCGTTAGCACTAAAAATTTAATTAATATGAGTATTTGTTTATATTATATTGTTATTTCCATAATGGTTTTCCTCATACTAATGCCGTGCAAAAAAGTAGGTTGCTAATTATATTAGACTAAAGGTTATAGCCGAAGAGTTCATACTAAATTCTAGCCGTTAAAATCGAGGTTGAATTGTAACCACTGCATTGCAGCATTAGTAACCATTCGGTACGCGCTGTCATAGCGATTAAAGTAGGCTAAACAAGCAGGGGGCCCCCAGCACTCACCGCTTTGGCCTTTATCAAGGAATATTGAATGTCATCGACCGTACTGGGTATCGTATATATGTGCCTCGGCGTGCTGTTTCTTGCATTGGGCGACGCCGTGGCCAAATGGCTGAGCGAAAGCTATGCCCCCGTGCAGATCGTCTTCTTCCGCATGCTGGTTGCTTTACCATTGATCATGTTGATAGCTCGATTCAACGGCGGTTTGCGCACCTTGGGTACGCGACGCCCCTTGATACATTTACTGCGTGGGCTGATCGCCACCGTCATTACGTTCAGCTTCATAATGGGTCTATCCTTGTTGCCCTTGGCGGAGGTCACGGCTATCGCCTTTGCCGCCCCACTGTTCATTGCGCTGCTATCGGTTCCCCTGCTCGGTGAGCGAGTCGAACGCTTGCCACTGATCGCCTCCTTCGTTGGCTTTGCAGGCGTACTGATCGTGGTGAGACCCGGCGCAGCAGGATTTCAGCTTGGGGCATTGGTGGTACTGCTCGCAGCCATCTGCTATGCACTCTTGATGATTACCGCGCGCCTTTATGGTGGCCGCGAACATCTCTGGGCCATGGTGTTTTATGTGACCCTGGTGCCGCTGATCGTTAGCGCGTTGTTGTTGCCACTGTTCTGGAAACCGCCTCAACTCGTGCATTGGCTGGGCTTTGTCAGTGCGGGGATAATGGGGGTGGCAGCGATGGCCTTCATTACGTTGGCGTTTCAACATGCGCCGGCATCGATTGCCGCGCCTTTCGATTACACGGCGATGGTCTGGGCGGTGCTGTTGGGCAGGTTGTTCTGGGGCGAGCTTCCCGATACCTGGGTCTATGTCGGCACCACCGTCATCATCGCCAGCGGCCTCCTCGTCGCTTTGCACGAACGCCGTGTCGCCATCAAGGCTCGTCCCACGCTTTGAACCCGGGATTGGCCAACAAAAACGCCGACTGCAAAAGTCGGCGTTTCATTATCACGGGTGCTCGATCATTGGCGACGACCTTCAATAACCAATCAGGTCTTGTCGGGTTGCTTGACCATGCGCAGATAAGGTTTCTTTTCATCCCAGCCTTGGGGGAAAAGTTCCTTGGCCTGCTCGTTGGGAACCGAGGGAACGATGATGCAATCGTCGCCATCGGTCCAGTTCACTGGCGTTGCCACCTTGTAGTTGTCAGTGAGCTGCAGGCTGTCGATCACCCGCAAAATCTCAGTGAAATTGCGCCCGGTGCTAGCCGGGTAAGTAATGGTCAGGCGTACCTTCTTGTTGTGATCAATGATGAATACCGACCGCACCGTCAGAGTGTTGTCGGCATTGGGATGAATCATATCGTAAAGGTCGCTGACCTTGCGGTCTTGATCGGCCAGCAACGGGAAATTCAGGCCGTAGCCCTGAGTTTCCTGTATGTCTCCGGCCCAGGCCTTGTGGTCGTCGAGTGGATCCACCGATAGACCAATAGCCTTGACGTTGCGCTTATCGAACTCGGGCTTGAGTCGCGATACCTCGCCAAGCTCCGTGGTGCATACCGGCGTAAAATCCGCAGGATGCGAGAACAGTACAACCCAGCTATCGCCGGCCCACCGATGAAATTCGATGGATCCTTCGGTGCTATCTTGCGTAAAGTCCGGGGCAGTATCGCCAAGACGTAAAGACATGTTGTCACTCCTTTTGTTAGAAGCCAGGTGTAGGTAAATAGACTGCTCTCGTCAACGCCTAGGCGTTATTCGTCGGTAGCCGCTCGACGCCTTCCAATAGCCCCGCCATATCGTCGGCGTGCTCTTCTTCCTGGGCCAGGATGTCCTCCATGATACGGCGAGAGGTTGGATCCTTGTCCCCTAGATAAGTCGCAATTTCACGATAGCTGTCGATGGCGATGCGTTCGGCAATCAGGTTCTCCTTGATCATCTCCTTGAGATCGGAGCCTTCCACGTACTCGGCATGGGAACGGGTTTGCAGGCCCTCCGGTGAAAAGTTGGGCGCACCCCCCAACTGAACGATACGCTCAGCAAGCCAATCGGCGTGCTGTTGTTCCTGCTGGGCGTGCTCCAGAAACTCGGCCTTGGCGACGTTCGCGCTCAGGCCATCCGCCATATAATAGTGGCGCTTGTAGCGAAGGGTGCAGACGATTTCCGTTGCCAAGGCCTCATTGAGAATGTTGATCACATTCTCGCGATCGGCCTTGTACCCTTCAGTGATCGCGCCTTTTTCGATGTGCTGGCGCGCGCGCTCACGAAGTGTTTGTACGTCGGTCAAAAATGGTTGATCTGCCATGAAAACATCTCCTTGAAACAACGCTAGAGCTAAAAGCGTAGAACATCTTTAACGGTCAACAAGTAAAGCATGTGGGCACATCGGCTTTATTCAAGGGTGGAACCAAAAGGAAAGACGCCAAGGAAGGGCTCAAGGCGCGGGCCCTCCGGTACCCAGGTAGCGGTTCTGCCAGTAGTCGAGATCAAGAGACGTGGTGGTGACATGGCGACCGCGTCCGGGGGCATGCACCATCTGCCCATCGCCAAGGTAAATGCCCACGTGGGTTGCCTTGCTACCCGAGCCGAAGAATACCAAGTCGCCAGGGCGGATCGTGTCCCGTTGGGGAATGCGGGAAAACTGCTGATTGGCGGTACGGGGTATATCGATGCCCGCATTGGCGTAGGCCATCTGCACCAGACCGGAGCAGTCCAGGCCACTCCTGGTCGTCCCACCATAGCGATAGGGGATGCCCAGCGCCTGACGAGCACTGGCCAGGATCATCGCTCGTTCGATGGAGAGCGCCGCTTGATCCTGATCGTAGTCCTGCATGCGCATCTCACGCCCGGCACAGCCGGCCAGCAGTGTGAACATGAGCAGGGCGCCCCACAGGCGATAGCGCGATTTGGTCAGTAATGGCATGAGTGACTCGAAATCAATGTCCCAGTTTGTAGAGTAGCGCCACAAGGGCTTTTGAGCCATTCGAAGTTAAGTGGCTGGGTATCGCATGGTGCCTACGACCTTAGGCTAGGTAGTAGCTTATTGATATTCCCAGATCTTGACGACCGCCTATCCTCAAAAAAGAGCCTCGCTCGTCCTTATATTCAGTCACATCACAATGACAACCGGGAGACATGCCCGAGCCAACCGACAAGGCTCCTGTCAGCCCGTTTATGGAGATAACCGCCATGCCGATACGCTCTTTTTCACACACGCTGTCACGCCGTGTCTTTCTCAAGGCCAGCGGTGGCACCCTGCTGGGCACACTGGCTTTTGCCAGTGGTCCCATTGCCTTGCTGGCTCCCAGTCGCAGCTGGGCCATGCCACTGGAGGCGTTGAGTTCTCGCGAGGGTGAAATCCTACTGGTGATCATCAGGCAGATGTTTCCTCATGCAAACCTGGAAGACGCGGTCTACACCTTCGTGGTCAAGGATCTGGATCGAGCCGCCGAGGCCGAGCAGACCCGGGCGCTGCTTCAGGGGGGCATCGCTTCGCTTGATGAGGGCGCCAGCGGAGACTGGCTGACGCTGGATACGCAGGATCAGTTTCGCCGTATCGAAGCTCTGGAAGGCACCTCCTTTTTTGAAAAGATTCGCAGCACGGCCGTGGTTTCGCTCTACAACAATCCACTGGCCTTTGCGCATTTTGGTTATCAGGGGGAAGAGGGCGATGTCGGCTATCTCTACAACGGCTTCAGCGATCTGACCTGGTTGCCCGACCCGCCGCAACCCGAGGACGGTTTCATGCCCGGTACAACGGCTTCCTAGAGCGCCCAACCAGAATAATAATCAGGAGATTTCTCATAACAATGCTCGATAGACAAACGCAATTTGCCTCCAACGACAGCAATGTGGTGGTGGTCATCGGCTCCGGCGCGGGCGGTGGCACCCTGGCCAACGAACTGGCCCGGCAGGGCATCGACGTGGTCGTGCTCGAGGCGGGAGCCTTGCATACCCGGGACGACTTTCTGGCCGACGAATGGGCATCCTTCAGCCAGCTGGCCTGGCTGGACAACCGCACGACCTCGGGCAGTTTTCGGCTGACCAAGGATTTTCCCAACCTGCCCGCCTGGATCGTCAAGTCCGTGGGCGGCACCACGGTTCACTGGGCGGGTGCTAGCCTGCGCATTCAGCCACATGAGTTCCGCGCACTCAGTGAATACGGCACTCTAGAAGACGCCAACCTGCTTGACTGGCCGTTGAGTTACGAGGAGCTGTTGCCCTACTACGAGAATGCAGAAGATCGCATGGGGGTCACCCGCACCAACAGCATTCCCGGTCTGCCCGGCAACAACAACTTTCATGTGATGTATGCCGGCGCCAGGAAGCTGGGCTATACCTGTAACACTGGTCATATGGCGATCAATAGCCAGATCCGCGATGGTCGCGCCGCCTGTCAACAGCGCGGCTTCTGCTTTCAGGGCTGTCGTACCGGCGCCAAGTGGTCGACGCTGTACACGGAACTGCCCGCGGGAATCGCTACTGGCCATCTAGAACTGCGGCCGCAATCCCATGTCGCCACCATTGAGCACGATGAGCGTGGGCATGTTACCGGGGTGACCTATTTCGATACCGATGGCAACCTGCAGCGTCAGCGAGCACGCATGGTGGCGGTAGCAGGCAACTCCATCGAGACGCCACGACTACTGCTAAATTCGGCGTCGTCCATGTTTCCGGACGGGTTGGCCAACAGTTCCGGTCAGGTCGGATGCAACTACATGCGCCACATGACTGGTTCGGTGTATGCCACCTTCGATGAGCCGGTGCACATGTATCGTGGCACCACCATGGCCGGCATTATTTCGGAAGAGGCCCGTCACGATCCATCCCGAGGCTTCGTGGGGGGCTATGAGATGGAAACGCTGTCGCTGGGACTGCCGTTCATGGCGGCGTTTCTCGATCCTGGCGCCTGGGGCCGCAAGTTCACCGGTGCATTGGATCAATACGATCGTATGGCAGGCATGTGGCTGGTAGGGGAAGACATGCCGCGAGAAAGCAACCGTATCACCCTCAACAATGAGGCCAAAGACGCCTACGGGCTGCCGGTAGCCAACGTGCACTACGACGATCATCCCAACGACATCGCTATGCGCGAACACGCTTTCCAGCAAGGCAGCAAGCTGTACGAGTCAGTGGGGGCCAAGGATATCTATCTGACCCCGCCTTATCCCTCGACTCATAACCTGGGCTCCTGCCGCATGAGTGACAAGGCACGGGACGGCGTGTGCAACCGTCATGGGCAGACGCATGATATTCCGAATCTGTTCATTTCGGACGGCAGTCAATTCACCACTTCGGCGGCGGAAAACCCGACGTTGACCATCGTAGCGCTAGCGGTTCGCCAAGCCGAGCACATGGGCAAGCTGATGAAGGAGGGCGCCGTGTAACGCCTTCGCATCCTATCAGAAGCGTACAAAAGTTGTGGACAATTGTTGCCAACTCCATGATAAAACAGTGTTATAGTTTTCTACGCAAACAATAATCACTGGTTACTCGACCGCAAGGAGTTCTTTTATGACGAAACGCTATCCGTTTACTTTCATTGTCGGTTCGGCGCTTCTGACTCTCCCTTTAGCCCTACCCATTACCGCAATGGCACAGCAGGAAGATGCCAGCGTGCGTTTTTCCTCGCCGCCCTGGCCCGGCGTTACCGTCAAGACCGCTATGACATCTGCGTTGCTCGAAGCGCTAGGTTATCAGCCAAGCCAGCAGGAGGTCGGTTCCACCATCACCTATGAGGCGCTCAATCTGGGCGAAATAGATGCGTTTCTGGCTGCCTGGTTGCCTGCCCAGCAGCCTATGTACGACCCTAGCATTGAGAAAGGCACCATCGTTGATCTGGGCAACAACGTCGACGGTGCGCGACTGGGTTTTGGTGTGCCACGCTATGTCGCTGAAGCAGGGGTTACTTCCGCCGAGGATCTGGACAAGGAAGAATTCGCCGAGCGCTTCGATCGTACTATCTACAATATCGAGGCCGGCTCGGGCATGAGCGAGATTCTCAACGGTGGAGTAGATGAAGACATCTACGGACTAGGGGACTGGAATCTTTCCGAGACCTCCACGCCGGGCATGCTCAGCGTAGTGAAAAATGCCATCAACAACGACGAGTGGGTCGTATTCGGTGCCTGGACACCGCACTGGATGAACATCGAGTACGATATCGTCTACCTTGAAGATCCCGAGGATCTGTGGGGGTCAAATGGTGGACGCAGCGATGTAAAGACCTTGCTCAACAAGGACTTTGCCGACTCTCATCCCAATGTCTCGAAGTTTCTCGATCAGATCGTGATCTCCGCCGACGACCAGAGTGAGATGATCCTGGGGTTCGGTTTCGAGAATCGTGAGCCCGAAGAGGTCGCGTTGGAGTGGATCAAGAATAACCCGGAGAAGATCAAGACCTTCGTCGAGGGTGTCACCACTCGGGATGGCGAGCCCGCCTGGCCAGTCTTGCAGGAAGCCTTCGATCTGTCACAAGGGTAAGGCCCAAGTATCAAAAAGGCCGCCTTTCCTCAGGCGGCCTTTGTTTTTCGGCTAGTCGATGCCTATTCAATATCCATGGGCACTACGACTGGCTTGCCGTCGGCGGTCATGGGCGGATCCACATCAGTGGAACCCGGACCGAATTCGTACTCGCCTTCTTCACCGGTGTCCTCGTGCAGCATGACGAAGACCTTGTCGCCGGATTGCGTTTCCTCGTCCAAGGAAACCTCCACATCCTGCTGCTGGCCATCCTCCACCTGCTGATGTCCAATGGACTGCGGCGCGATGGGCTTGCCTTCGGCGTCACTGGCATGAATCACGACGAAGCCGGGACCATTGGAAGTAACGCTGTCTACGGTGATCTCGTCGCCGGCAGGCTGGGGTGAGGTTTCGATGCTGGCGGTCCCGGCAGCCATGGCAATGCCGCTGACGCTTGAGGCCGCAAGAGCTGCTAGCACGAATACACGGGTTTTCATCGAGACTCTCCTTTTGCTGGATGATCCGTTTACTACCTCAGCGTAGACACCCTCCTGCGGGAGTGTCCAACGCCAGCGGGCTTTGTTTGACGCTCGGCCTTCGGCTAGATTGATAGATGTTTTCCCCTCAAGGAGCGACACGATGACCAAGTTCAAGAAAGGCGATCACGTCACCTGGAATTCCGAGGCCGGGCATGTGAGTGGCGTTATCACCAAGGTGCACACTCAGGACTTCGACTACAAGGGCCACAACCGGCGCGCCTCTCCAGAGGAGCCGCAATACGAGATCAAGAGCGACAAGACCGATCACATAGCGGCCCACAAGGAAGGAACGATAAAAAAACTGGACGATTGAGTTCGCAAAGACGAGGCCCGCATCGTTCGGGCCTCGCCTCTGCTGCGCCGCGTATCAGCGCCCCATCTTGGTCATCAAGGCGGGCTCCACGATCTCGATCCAGTAGCCATCCGGGTCCTTGATGAAAGCGACATTCTTCATCTTTCCCTCTTCCGGGCGTTTGACGAACTCGACCTGATTGCTCTCGAACCAGTGCACGGCCGTTGATAGATCCGGCACGGAAAAGCAGATGTGGCCAAAGCCCTGGGGCTCGGCGTTGCCATCGTGATAGGCGAAATTATCCTGGTCTTCCGTGCCCCAGTTATGGGTCAACTCGAGCACGCTGCGGCGGCTGAATGTCCACCGGGTCCGCTCGCCAATATCGTCGGGCACTGGCTCATCCACATCCACCTGGGCCAGAAAATAGAGGGTGAATTGCAGTTCAGGGAAATCCAGCTTACGTAGCACCCGCAGGCCGAGCACATGACTATAAAACGCCAGGGAGCGTTCGGGCTCCTTGATGCGTAGCATGGTGTGGTTAAGGGTGAAACCGGAGGTTTCCGGGGGAACGTGGGTATCAACACCGGGATAGTTTTCGGTAAATATCGCCATGTCCTGCTCCTCGTCGTTCATGATGTTGGGTCAACATCAGCGTAGCGTATTATCGACATCGCCTCATTCATCGGCGTAGCCGGTCATCTCCAGATAGCCCTCGCCGTCGTTGCTGCCGCTTACTTCCACCATGCCTTCCCAGTAGGGGAACGAGGTATTCATCCACTGGTTCGAATGACGAGCGCGCACCTCGACGTCGAGATCATGGTCGGGTACCTGGATACGCCAGCGCGTTGGAACCTCGCGCCCGACAACGGATTGATATTCACGGGGCTCAAGGCTCAGTTCGTTGGGTTTCAAGGGCATGATTTCGCCTTTGGGCGTAATCCAGCTGCCGGAGAGATAGCTTTCCTCCTTTCCGGTTTCACCCCCGCCGCGCAGGCGAAAGGCCATCAGCTTTGCCCCGCTGTCGAGATGCAGTGAAAACCAGTCCCAGCCGCTCTGTGTCGGCCCCAGCAGCTGGCTGCTCCACTCCCGGTCCAGCCAGGCGCGACCAGTAACGGTGATGGGCTCGCCATCGACCCACACCTCGCCGCTGACTTGAAAGAACGGCTGGCTGTAGTACATCGAGCCTTGACCATCCGCGGATTTCTGGCTGAATCCCTGCTCGCCGTGGCGCACCAGTGGCCCTTGGGCATCGAGATTCAGGCGATAGCCGAAATCCTCGCCACCAGCAGTCACCACCAAGCGCTCGAACCCCGATTTGTCATCCACGGTTTTCAGTGACCAGTTGTCGATCCAGGCGTCAAAGGGCTTTGTTTTCACACCGGCCTGACCGACGCCACCCCGGGCGAAGCGTTCACTGAACCGGTGATCCTCCGGGGTCGAGAGGGCCGCATGGGCCATCCACAACTGGCGGCTGGCCCAGGGTGTTTCGTTTGCACCCGGCTGCGGATCGGAAGGCGCCATGGCCTGGCGGAAAAGCGTCCATTGAGCGCCGAAATGTCGCCCATCTTTCGCCGCGAGATTGGCGGTCAAATACCACCATTCGATACGGTAGTCCGGATGCGGGCCGTGATCCTCGGGAAACCTTAGCACCGTGCCGGGCTGGGCCTGGCGAAACTCGTCGGTGCTTTCGCCCAGGCCCGCATAGCTCGTAGGCGTCGTGGGCTCCTCTGGCCAGAGCTGCCAGCCGAATACCAGTATGACGAGAAACAGCAGGGCAATAGCCAGTAAACGCTTCATGCGGCGGCAAACTCCTGCAGTAGTTGACGCGGCGGTACGCGACGTAAACGCCAGGCGGGTATCAGCGCCGCCAGCACGGCGACCACGACAGCCAAGGCAACGGTCATGGCGAGTTGACCGGGGAATATATGCAGCGGCAACCGCCAGCCAAAGGCGGCCACGTTGATCACCGCCACCAGGGTGCCGGTCAGCAGCAGCCCAAGGGGGATCGCCAACAGCGCGGTGCCCAGGCATGCCATCACCAACTGGCCGATCTGCAGCATCACCAGCCGACTGCGAGAAACCCCAATTGCCCACAGCGGCGCCAGCTGGGCGCGGCGTGCGCCGGCCTGAGCCAGCAGGGTGGTCAGCAGTGCCAGCCCGGCGACGCCGAGGGTGAGCGCATTGAGCGCTCGAGTGATGGCAAAGGTGCGCTCGAACACCTCGGTGGCCACCTGCTTCAAGGCCTGCTGATCGATTAGCGATGCGCCGCTTGCGTTCTCGCCCGTCAGGCGAAAGCGCTTGTTCAGCGCTTCCTGAAGACGAGTCAGCGTTTGTTGCCGATCTTTTGTTGGCGCTAGCACCACGCCCAGTGTGCCGGGCGGCGCCTGAAACTCCCTGGCAAGCCGTGACACCGGCAGCACTATCTCGCCGCGCGGATTGCCGTAATCCGGATAGATCGCGGCAACGCTCAGCGTGGTCATTCCGGAAGGCCCTTGCAGTTGTACGCTGTCGCCGGGTTCGAGCCCTTGCCGCCGGGCCAGCTGCTCGTTGATGAAGGCCGAACCTGTCGTCAGCGCCTGCCAAGCAGCTTCGTGACTGTCCTTCGTATCGAGCAGCGGCCAGGAATTGCGCAGGATGGGTTTGGGTGCGATGCCAAACAGCGCCACCGACCCGGCATTGCTGCCATCCTTGATCAGCTCCGCCTCGGTACTGCGCGCCGGCAGCAAGGTAGCCACCTCGGAGCGCTCGTTCAGCCAAGCCTCAAGATCGTCGTACTGCTCCGCAGCGGGGCGCACGTAGAGATCCGCCAGTAGACGCTGATCGAGCCAATCGAGGAAGGTCAGGCGAAAACCGCCGACCATGCTGCCCACCCCCAAATTGGCGGACAAGGCCAGCAGCAGCGCCATCATGGCCAAGGAAAGCTGCGGCAACTGCAGCTGCAGGTCGGCCACGCTCCATTGCAGCAGCGCGGCCCGGCGCGGCAGGTAGCGGGCAAGCAAACCCAACAATCCGGCAAGAAGCGGCGGCAGGCAAAGCGCCGCCCCCAACAGCAGCAGCGCAACCAGGGTGAAACCCAGGGCCAGATCCTGCTGCCCGCCAGCGCTTGCCAAGTACCACCATAAAAATACGGCGCCCGCCAACAAGATACCGCCGAACAGCAGCTGCAGCCGCAGTTGGCCACGTAGCCGCGCGCGCCAGACCTGGGCCTGCCCCAAGCCAAGTACATTGATGCGGCTTGCCCGCCACAGCATGCTGGCACCAGCGCTGAAAAGTCCGCCAAGGGTAATGGCAACGCCGCCTAGCCAGTAATACCAGGGCAGATTCAGGGTGCCACTGACGGTAGTGTCGTAAAGTGAATCCAGGGTCGCGGCTACATCCGGCAACAGCAGCTGGGCCAGAATCACGCCGCTGACGATACCCAGCAGCGCACCGATCAGCCCCATCAGCAGCAGCTCCAGCCCCAAGGCGAGTATCAGCGTGCGTGCCGGCACACCCAGGGCGCGCAAGGTGCGAAGCAGCCCCAGACGTTGCTCCAGCGCCAGCCCCAGAGCGGCATGCACGATGAATAGCCCGACCACCAGAGCCAGCAGGCCCATGGCGGTGAGGTTGAGGTGAAAGCTGTCCGCAAGCTGACCCGGAGAGGCCAGTGCCTCTGTTGAGGTGCGTATGAAAGCGGAAGGCAACTCGACATCATACTTCGGTGCGATCACCAGCCGAGTGATGCCTCGATCCATGTTCAACAGTCGCGCAGCGACGGCGATGTCCGTCACCAGGGTTGCCGGGGGCAAGTCGGAAGCGATCTCCAGTGGGGGCAGATCGTCCAGAGTTCGGGCCTGTTCGAGAGTGTCCGGAGCCACCCGCACGCGATATGGCGGTACTAACCAATTGCGCAAAGAGTCAGCGTCACCGTCCTGTTGGGCCAGGGGGGCGCTACCGGGCAGACTCAAGGGCTCGATGCCGATCAGCGTCAGGCTCTCGCCATCCGACTTGCCACTAGACAGGGAGAGCTCACCTTCGATGATCGGCGAGATAGGCAGACCGGCGCGTCGAAGAGCGAGATAATCCTCCAGAGTCAGCGGCGCACCATCGCGGCGCTCGATACGATCGAGATCTGCGCTGAACAGCGCCTCGGCCCGGTCATAGCTTTCCCGGGCCGAGGCATTGATGGCCTGTACGCCGCTCCACAAGGCGCTGGCCACCCAGAGCCCAAGCAACAGCATGAGGAGCTGGCCGGGATGGCGACGATAATGGGACAACAGGGTCGCGAGAGTCGTGCGCAGCACGCTTGACGCGGCGGCACTCACAGGGCTTTATCCATCAGCTTGCCCCGCGTGAGCACCAAATGGCGCTGCATGGGCGTGGCGACCTGGGCACTGTGGGTCACCATCAAAAGCGCACAGCCGCTTTCATCGATCAGCGCTTGAAGCAGTTCGAGCACCTGGGCCGCGGCGGCCTCATCGAGATTGCCGGTGGGTTCGTCTGCCAGTAAAAAGCGTGGTTTCGGCGCCAAGGCGCGGCCGATGGCCAGGCGTTGCTGCTGGCCGCCGGAAAGCTGCTCCGGGTAGCGCGTGGCGAATTCGGCAAGCCCGAGGCGCGTGAGCAGATGCCGGGTCCAGGCGTCGTCCTCGCGCCCGGCAAGGCGGGCCTGCAGGGCGAGGTTGTCTTGCACGGAGAGGCTCGGCACCAGATGAAACTGCTGAAACACCAGCCCCAGCTGCTCCCGGCGCAGGGCAGCGCGGCGAGTCTCGCTCAAGGCGGAAAGACGCTGGCCGCCAAGGTACACGCTGCCCTCATCCGGCAGATCTAGCCCCGCCGCCAGATGCAAGAGGGTCGATTTGCCGCTGCCGGACTCGCCCATCAGCGCCAGACTTTCCCCCGCCCCGAGCGTCAGGTCGACATCGTCGAGCACCTTGAGCGGCCCCTGGGGCGTCGGATAGGTCTTGGTGATGCCAGTCATTTTCAGCATGGTTGCGACGTGTCATCCTTTACTGGGCTGGCCTAGATAGCGTTCCTTTCATTCGACGGTGGTCGTCAAACCCTCATGGAGCAATGCGGCATTGTGGCGCATCATGCCAGCATAGGTGCTGGCATCGCCCTCGTTGGCCAAGGCGCCTGAATAGAGTGTGCCGGCGATGGGCAGGCCGGTCTCTTCGGCTAGTTGATGGATGATGCCTGGATTAGCGTTGTTTTCGAGAAACAGCGCCGGCACCTGATTGTCGCGAATGACATCTATCAGTCGTGCCATCTCTGCTGCAGAAGGCGCCGAGGCGGTACTCAGCCCCGCCGGGGATAGCAAGCGCAGGGCGTAGGCATCGGCAAAATAGCCGAAAGCCAGGTGACCGGTGACCACGACGCGTTGCTCCTCGGGAATTGCAGCCATCGAGGTGCGAATATCCTGATCCAGTGTTTCGAGTTCGTCGAGATAGCGCTCGGCGTTGTCGCGATAGCGCTTGGCATTATCCGGGTCCGCCTCGATCAGGCCATCGCGAATATTGACCACATACTGCTGAGCGCGGCCCACGTCCAGCCAGGCGTGGGGATCGGCTTCGCCCTGATCGTGGCCATTTCCATGGCCGTGATCATGACCATGATCATCCTGGCGAGCATCACCGGTCAGCGCCGAGATACCATCGCTGGCGGTGACACGAACGCCGTCATAATCGCTGGCCTCGATCAGGCGGGTAAGCCAGCCTTCCAGTTGCAGGCCGTTGAAGATGAGCACATCCGCTTGGCTGAGGGTGCGCGCCTGAGTCGGGCTTGGAGAGAAGGCGTGAATATCGCTGTCTGGCGCCACCAGGGAGGTTATTTCGACCTGCTCGCCGCCGACCTGTCGGGTCATGTCCGCGAGAATGCTGAAGCTCGTCACCACTCGCAGTGGTTCCGCAGCCTGAGCCATGTTGAGACTTAGTACCAGGAATAGGGCAAGAGCTGAGGATTTGTGCATTATGTTGTCCTGTGACGAGGGCGGGTGGATGGGGAGTCTTCGATATCGGCTGTGTCAGATACTGCCTTGGGCCGACGCAGGCGCGCCAGCACGCTGTGATGACGACCGCAGAGCGCCGAGAGCAGATAGGCAATGCCTGCAAGCAAGATGATGCAGGGGCCGGAAGGCAAACCAAGATGATAAGAAAGCAGCAGGCCACCGGTACTGGCCAGCATGGCAATGACAATGGCCAACCCCATCAGGCCTTCCAGGCGCTTGGACCAGAAGCGCGCGGCGGTGGCCGGCAGCATCATCAGGCCCACCGCCATCAAAGTACCCAGGGTCTGAAAGCCAGCAGTCAGGTTGAGCACGACCAGGCCCAGGAACAGGCCGTGAATCAGGCCGTTACGCGCCCCCTGGCCGCGCAGAAACAACGGATCGAGACACTCCACCACCAGGGCGCGAAACATCACTGCCAACAGCAGCACCGTTGCACTGCACACCGCCGCGATCAACAGCAGGGCGCTTGAGTCCACCGCCAGGATCGAGCCGAACAGCACATGGGTGAGATCGACACTGCTGCCCCCCATGGAGACCAGCAAGACCCCGACAGCAAGAGAAATCAGATAGAAACTGGCCATCGCCGAATCCTCGCGATGCCCGGTCATTTGGGAGACGCCGCCGGCCAGCCCGGCAACGAGCAACCCGGAAAGCACGCCCCCCAGGCTCATGGCCGGCAGCGAAAATCCTCCTAGCAGGAACCCCAGCGCGACACCAGGGAGAATCGCATGGGCCATGGCATCGCCCATCAGACTCATGCCCCGCAGCATCAAGAAAACCCCTAGTGAGGGCACGGCTAAGGATAACGCCAGCCCCGCTACCAGGGCGCGACGCATGAAACCGTAATCGGTCAACGGGGCAAGCAGTAGCGCATTGAGAGTATCGATCACAGTGACACCCCGCCCAGATCAAGTGGTGACAACGCAGCAGTGCCGAGCGAGGTTCGGCCCTGGCGCTCGAGAAGCGTCTTGGGATCGAACCACTGACCGTTACCTTCGGCAAGCAGCAGCACGCAGTCCGCCAGGTGGGCCAACTGCTCGAGATCGTGCAGCACGATAATGAGGGTCACGCCCTGGGCGGCCATGTCCCGCAGCACTTGGGTAATCACTTCCACGGTTTCGCTGTCGACGTTGGCAAAGGGCTCATCGAGCAGCAGCAGTTCGGCTTCCTGCATCAAGGTACGCCCGAGCAGCACTCGCTGGCGCTGGCCACCGGACAGCTCACCCAGCGGGCGATGGGCCAGATGCGAGATGCCCAGTCGTGCCATGATTTCCCGGGCCTTGCGATAATGCGCCGCGCAGTAACCTTTCATCGCGCCGTGACTGGGCCAGGTGCCGGTCATCACCAGCTCCTCGACGCTCATGGGAAAGCTCAGATCCAGCACCAGTTGCTGGGGCAGCCAGGCGCGGCGCTCTCTAGGTACGCTGCATTCGATGCGACCCGCCACCGGAGACAACAAGCCCATGATGGCTTGAATCAAGGTACTTTTGCCCGCGCCGTTGGCGCCGATCAATGCGGTAATGGCGCCATCCGGGAAGCTCCCCGTAAGCCCTTCGAGTACCGGGCGACCTCCCTGGGCCAAGCGTACATCCTGCAGATGTAGCCGGGACATCAGCCAATGCTCCCGGTGGCCCAGGCAACCGCCAGCCACAACAGCACAAGCGGCCCCAGCGCCATAACAAGACGCTTGCGTGCCGATAGGGACATCAACGAAAAGTGACAGGGGCCATCGGGACGATGGCGATGACGAGAAGCCATGAAGCCGCCTTGGAGTGATGAATTGGTCATACGATAACAAAAAGCGCGGAGCTTGCCGGAGACATTTACTTACAGCAACCCCTGGAATTGTATCTACGCTATGAAGACGCTGACGACTGTTGCCAACCGACAAGGATGCCTATGAGTACACAACCACAAGAAGAAACCGGCAAGGATCGAATCAATCCCATAGTCTTCTACAGCTCCGTCGTCGGCATCGTCGTGTTCTCGCTATGGGCGATGATCGCCACAGAACAAGCCAACGGCATCATTAACGCCATTCTGGGTTGGATATCCCGCACCTTTGGTTGGTACTACTTTCTTACCGTGGTGATCTATCTAGGCTTCGTGATCGTCATCGGTGTTTCCCGTTTTGGCAAGATTCGTTTGGGCCCGGAACACGCTCGCCCGGACTTCAACCTGTTCTCCTGGTCCGCCATGCTATTCTCGGCGGGGATCGGTATCGGCGTCATCTTCTTCGCTCTGGCAGAACCCCTGACCCAGTTCTACAACGCCCCCAACGCCCCCGCTGATCAGATTGCCGCGGCGCGTTATGCCATGCAGTTGACCTTTCTGCACTGGGGCCTGTCCGGCTGGGGCATTTATACCCTGGTGGGCATGTCCCTTGCGTTCTTCAGCTATCGTCACAACCTGCCCCTGACCATCAGTAGCGCGCTGTATCCCATCTTCGGCAAGAAGATCTACGGCCCCATCGGCCATGCAGTGGACACTGCCGCGGTGCTGGGTACCGTGTTCGGTATTGCCGCGAGCCTGGGGATCGGTGTCATCCAGCTCAACTTCGGGCTGAATTACATGTTCGGCATCGCCGAAAGCGCCTGGACCCAGACGGGCCTGGTGCTGGCCATCGTGGTGTTCGCCACCATTTCCGCAGTGACCGGGGTGGAGCGCGGCATCCGTCGCCTCTCGGAGTTCAATATCCTGCTGGCGATTGCGCTGTTGCTATTCGTGCTGTTCGCCGGCAAGACGATCTTCCTGCTCAATGCGCTGGTCATGAACCTGGGCGACTATCTGGCCAGTTTCGTCTCTATGTCCTTCAATACCTACGCCTTCGATACCCCGACCGACTGGCTCAATGCCTGGACGCTGTTCTTCTGGGCCTGGTGGATCGCCTGGGGGCCTTTCGTCGGCCTGTTTCTAGCACGCATCTCCCGGGGCCGCACGATTCGCACCTTCGTCGCTGGCACCCTGACCCTGCCCATCGCCTTCATGATGATCTGGATGTCCCTGCTGGGAAACAGCGCCCTGGATATTGCCATGAATGGCGGCACCGAGTTCGGCCAGCAGGTCATGGACAATCCCCCGGCGGGCATCTATCTGTTCCTGCAGCAGTACCCGGCGCCGGTGTTCACCACCATCGCGGTAAGCATTCTGGCCATTGTGTTCTTCGTCACCTCCGGGGACTCCGGGGCCTTGGTATTGTCGAACTTCACCACGATCCTCAAGAACGTCAACAGTGATGCCCCGATCTGGATGCGCATCCTTTGGTCGGCAGTGATTGGCGTCCTCACTCTGTCATTATTGTTGGCGGGTGGGCTGACCACCCTGCAAAGCGCCGTGGTGATCACAGGCCTGCCGTTCTCGGTGGTGCTGTTCTTCATGATGGCCGGGCTCTACAAGGCGCTCAAGCTCGAAGCCTTCAAGTTCGACAGCCAGCGCATCAGCCTCCCTGGGCATCTTTCCGGGCGCACCGGAAGCGGTGAGCGGGGCGCCAGCCGCAGTTGGCAGCAGCGTCTCACTCGATCCTTGAGCTTTCCTGATCGCAAGCAGGCCCAGCGCTTCATGCAGGAGATCGTCAAGCCAGCGATGGAGTCCGTGGCGAGTCAGTTACGTGAGGGCGGACTGGGTGTCGAGGTCAATCAAGGCACTCAGAATGCCGACGACTATGCGGCGCTGAACGTGGATCACGAGAGCGAGCAAAACTTCAGCTACCAGGTGTGGAGCCATGGATTCGCGACCCCGGGCTTCGCCATGCACACGCCACAGGCTTCGTCGCGCTACTACCGGCTGGAGGTGTATCTGCTCGAAGGCAGCCAAGGCTACGATCTCATGGGCTATTCACGTGAGCAGGTGATCGAGGACATCCTCGATCAGTACGAAAGCCATCTGCACTTTTTGCATCTCAACCGGCTTGAACCGGGCCATACCAACATTCCGGACAGCCCGGAACAGCCTGGTGCTTGAGTTGGGCTAAACGAGAGATGCCTATGAGCTCCGGGCGTTATCTAGGGCCAACTCGCTAACATGGTTCTATATGTTCCAAGATGTAAACGAGCTTGGCTCAGCCATACCACGGTTCCTGCCCCATATTTGCTATAAATAGCAAGTAGAAAGCGGCCCTATTCGCATGACGATGAGCATAGATTCATCTTAGGATTTCTGCTCAGATGCTCAAGTACATACGAACATAAAAATATGCTGGAAAAACATGGATTACTTCCACTATTGGGGCAAGGCCAGACCCGACAGTGAAGGCCCGCCGTGCCATTTATTGCCATTCCATTGCTTGGATGTCGCGGCGGTAGGCTGGTATTTGTTGGCACCCGAACGGCCTTTGACTCGACAGCTTGCGACACAGCTTGACTTACCGCCTGAGAATATGAGGAAGTTATTTGTCTGGGCGCTTGGACTCCACGACCTGGGCAAGTTCGCGCGTGCTTTCCAGGCCCAGGCTCGACCGCATAGCGTCGAGCTGGTCGCCCCACTGCCAAGGTTCGCCTACTCCGAGCGCCATGATCGACTGGGTGCGGTGCTATGGAAAGGGAACTGGATATCTTGGTTGCAAGACGATGTATTGCAGTGGCCGCAAGGGCAACTCAATCGCGTGGAACGCGACTCTCTTTCGAAGGCCTTCACCGCGTTGATGACGCCCATGTTTGGCCACCATGGCAAGCCGGTCAACGGTACGGGACTCAGAGTAGAGAGCTTCTTCGGCTGTGATGAAACCAGTGACGATATCGAGGCCGCACGTCACTTCACTGCGGACTGGACAGCGTTGATCGAGGTACAGTGGCCCAGAACATTTTTTACCTCTCCAGACTGGCGTATGAGACTCGAAACACTGAGTTGGACGCTGGCGGGCTGGGCGGTGCTATCGGATTGGATTGGCTCCAACCGCGAACACTTCGGCTATCACGATCAGCCGATGGCGCTGAGGGATTACTGGGACGATATCGCCAAGCCCAGTGCCATACGGGCGCTGAAAGCCTTCGGTTTCCATGATTCTGCGGTTCCCATCCCCTATAAGGGGCTACAGGCCTGGTTTGACGGCCGCCAGGACATAACGCCCACCCCGCTCCAGCACCAGGCAGAACGTGCCGAACTGCTCCCCGGCCCGCAGCTATTCATCCTCGAAGACGTCACCGGGGCAGGCAAGACCGAAGCAGCCTGCATCCTGGCCCAGCGATTGCTGTCTGGTGGGCACGGTGAGGGGCTGTATTTCGCCTTGCCGACCATGGCCACCTCCAATGCCATGTATGCCCGGCTGGGCAATCTGCATCGGCACTTCTTTTCTACACAGTCGCAGCCGTCTTTTGTGCTAGCCCATGGCGCGCGGGAATTGAACGAGGACTTTGTCAGAGCGCTAGACAAGGTGCAGCCCGGCGATCTCGATTACGCTACCGATGAGCAAAGCGCTTCCTCGCAGTGCAATCACTGGCTGGCAGACTCGCGCAAGAAAGCCCTGTTGGCCGAAGTCGGTGTTGGTAATTGATTTATAAATATCTTTAACAATTAGAGTTGAACCAAAAGCGAGCAAAATCGCCGGTGAAAATGTCATCGGCGATTTTATTCTTTGCAAACAATCGTCTACGATTAGACCGTTCCCCGCAGGCGCGGGGATCAACCAGAAACGGGGTGTCGAGCTGTCACCTCGTGACGCCGTTCCCCGCAGGCGCGGGGATCAACCGAAATTGAGCTGAGCCGCGATGACGGCCCGGACCCGTTCCCCACGCCCGTGGGGATGAACCGCCTGGGCAGAGACGGCCACGGATACGCCAGTGGCGTCCCCAACGCCCAACGCTGGGGTCGCGGCCCGCACGGCCCGCACGAATAGAAACAATCGTGACACTGCGCTGCTGCAAAGCGAGATGGGTAGCGCAGATAGAAGCTAGGTCTCGCCAGTGATCAGGCTATCGCAATACGCGCCGCAGCTCACATGGGCTGCTTATCGTTCGTTCCCGCATATGTGGAGCTATCATGGCAATGAAATGACTTCCAATTGGGGAAGAATCTTTTAACGCTAAAGCTCAAAAAAATGCTTCATCGGTTCCATTTGCCGGTGAAGTATTCTAATGACAAAGATCTTGTGTTCTTTTCGACGATAGAAAATGACGTGTTGTTGGTGATCATGCCGGCGAACTTCCTTCGCGATCTCTGGGCACTCTCGACCTATCAGCGGAGAGCGAGATAGAAGATCGAAAATACTCTCCAGGTCGTCGGTATAAGCGTCGGCCTGATGAGTACCAAAGTTCAACAATGTGTACTCGAAGATTGCAGCGAAATCCTCCGAGGCAAGATTGGATAGCTTATACACCGTGTTTCTGCTTCACCTGAGCAGCAATCTCATGTAGTGACAGATCGCTTTCTCCACTTCGCTCTCCAGCTTCAATGGCACTTCTCAGTGCCGCCGTTTGATTTTCCTGATGTTCAAGCAACCGCAAGGCGGAGCGCACGACTTCGCTAGTCGAGCCGTAGCGTCCGGACTCGATCAATTTCGCCACAAAGTTGTCTAGTTGTGAGCCGATAGTGATACTCGTTGTTCTGGGCATGGTTCACTCTCCTGTGTTGATTGTTAACACAATCGTAGTCTTGTTGAAATTTACTTCAAGTGAAAGTTTGCCCAGCTCTGCTTCGCCTTTGATCAACGCTTTAGAGAATCCTGAAGTTAAAACATCCCCGCTCAATTTTTCTCAGTTTCGGCCGATGACTGACAATGACCCGATGGCTGAAACTGGTGGCGGCTGTTGCCATGTTGCTGTGCCGCTATTTTCACCATCTTCATAACGTAAATTCGTTGTCTGGCGCTGCGCTTGGCGATCTACCGCCGGTGGGCCACCGATTAATAAAAAGAAGGAAGCCTTTTATGTCTCGTCTTGCCGGTTTACATCGTTTTCTAGGTCTGCAAAGCAAGATTCTAGCGCTGGTGCTGATCCCACTTTTCCTGGTTACCGCTACCCTCGTGACGGCGGCGGCGCTGAAGCAGCGTGCCGCCAGCCAAGAGAGTATTGCCGAGCAGCGTGAACAGCTGATCGACGCGCGCAAGGAAAGAGTCAAAGGGGTAATGGACATCGCCCGCAGCGCTACTTCCGCGCTGGTGGACGACCCAACCCTGAGTGAAGAAGAGGCTCTGCAGCGCTCATCTCAAGTGCTTCAGGGCATACGCTTTGACGGTGGCAACTATATTTTCGGTTATGACTACGACGGTAGGGCCACCGTTGTGGGTGATAACCTGGAATTCGTGGGTACGGACCAGTTGAATGAGCTGGACCCGGATGGCCGTCCTATCGCCAAGGATGTCATCGCGCTTGGGCTCAGCGGCGGTGGTTTTTACACCTATCGCTGGGAGCATCCAGAAACCGGCACCGTGGAGGAAAAGCAGTCCTACATCGTGAACCTGCCCAAACTGGGCTGGGTCATCGGCGCGGGAATGTACATATATGATATCGATCAGACCATGGCCGCTGTCAGCGCCGAGGCGTCCGAGTCGCTGCGCAACACGATCATCAGCACGATATTGCTGGGCATCGCGATCTTCGTCGCCGTGGCGCTGGTGGCGCTATGGCTCGTGCGCAGGCTCGTACGCCCGATCAACATTACTGCCTCGGCAATGCGCGATATCGCCCAGGGGCGGGGTGATTTGACCCGGCGACTCAACGTTGCCACCCGGGATGAAATCGGCGACTTGGCGGAGCAGTTCAATACCTTCGTGGCACGCATGCAAACTACGCTCATCGATGTACGCCGCGGGGTGTATGAGGTGCATAATGCCGCCGGTGAGATGGCGAAGGGCAGCGAGGAGCTTGCCACACGGACCGAGCAGGCCGCCGCGAATCTGCAGGAAACGTCGTCATCCATGGAAGAGATTACTTCCACCGTCAATCACAGCGCCGAATCGGCACAGCAGGCCAACCAGCTGGCGTCCTCCACGGTCACTGTGGCACGCCAGGGTGGCGAGGCGATGACCGAGGTGGAAAAGACCATGGGGGATATCAGCGGTTCGGCGACACGGATAGCCGAGATCATCAAGCTGATCGACGACATCGCGTTTCAAACCAACATTCTGGCGCTCAACGCTTCGGTGGAAGCCGCCCGCGCCGGCGAGCACGGCCGTGGCTTTGCGGTGGTCGCCGAGGAAGTACGCAACCTGGCCAGCCGCAGCGCCGATGCCTCCAGTGAAATTCGCGGCTTGATCGATACAGCGGTTACGTATACGCGGCAGGGTAGCGAGACCGTGCAGCGTGCCGGTGTCACCATGCGCGAGATCGTGGAAAGCGTTACCCGCGTCACGGATGTGATTGCGGAGATCAGCGCCGGTGCGCGGGAGCAGAGCAATGGTATTGGCCAAGTCAACACAGCGGTGACCGAAATGGACACCATGACCCAGCAAAACTCCGCCATGGTACAGCAGACCTCTAGCACTGCTGACACCATGCGCGAACAGGCAACTCGTCTAAGCGCTCTGATCGATACCTTCGTGCTCGGCGATGAAGACACGCAGGCCGCGTCAAAAACGCCGGCACCCATCGCGCATCGCGCATCTCCTAAGTCCAGCACGGCGGCGCCGTCTCATAAGGCGAGCGCGGTGTCGGAAGATGTCTGGGAAGAGTTCTAAATGCGCCCCTATGCTGCTATTCACTTAATGTGAGATTCAGCGTCTCTTCCGCTTCGCAGGGCTTGCCCAAGCGCAGACACAGTCTGCGCTTTTTTAGATTCATCACCACGGCAAACAGGGTCTCCATGCGCTCCGCTTCAGGCAGGTCATGATTGGTGTGGCGGCAAATGGAGGAAGGAGCGTTGGCGTGATCGCTGAGTACATCGAACAGGGAATCGGGCTCGCTGGCGATGGGTTGATCCAGCAACTGTTGAAGCCTTGTCAGTCGAACCGGGGAGTCGGGTCTGGGCAGGTCGTTGATGCAGGCGGTTGTCGTATCCGCGCAAAGATGGTTGGTATGTAGCACTTTACCGCGCTGCGGGAGCAGCTCGCCCGGGGTGCCGGGATGCACCTCGAAGCCGGTGGCCTGGCCATCGGCGCTGGCGATCAGGAAATGCGCCGGCGAGGCAACCCGATCCTCGTTCACTACTCGCCTTGCGGCTTCAAAATCGGGGCATTCCAGAATCTTGCGTAAGGCAAAATGAATCGGCAAGCCTTCGCCGCAGGTCTGGGAACGAATGGCATTGAGACACACCCCCAGGCCGTTTGCGTTCATGCCGATCTTGCCCGCCATGCCCGCCTCGCCAATGCTGATCAATGGCGCATGCCCCTCCAGATCGATTTCGAGCACGACCACGTTGCGCTGCTGGTCGGCGCGCCAGTCCCAGTTCTGGGCCAGCCATTGCCCGTTCTGGTTGAGCGAGAAGGCGGAGCAGCCTCCGCTGGCCTGAGTCAATGATATCTCGCTTCGGCAGTTAAGGGTCAGGATGTCGTCGAAGTCGACGCCGGCGCCCTCAGCGATGCCTTGTACTTCGTCAAGAATGGCGGGAAAGCAACGCTCGATGGCGGGCAGGAAACGGGGCGCCCTATGACGTGCCTGCTGCCAGGAGGAGCCCACGAAATCCTGAAACAGACGGTCGTAGACCGTGATGCTGTCCTGAATCTGAAGGGCATGGCGACGCCCGTGCTCGTAGCCAATGGTGCGACGGTCGCCTTTCAACGAGGTAACTGACATTCGAGTATCACCAATTATGGAATCAAGAATCACTATAGCGGCAATATTTTTTCTTGACGACGCATAGGGGAGCGCATAAATTCTTAAATGAAAATGAGAAGTTTTATCGTTTGAATTTTGTCAGGATAAGATCATGGCCTATAGCATTACGTCAGGACTCAAAGGAACCAACCCCACCTTGCAGATTTGCGATGCGTCATCGGGCTCGGTACGGCTGGCCTGGGAATATCCACGAGAGGAAAATCCAACCGATCGCACCGATCCGGATCTATTGGCACTCAAGCAGGAAGAAGCTGTACACAATCTGTTTCGGCGGTTGTTCTTGCTTACAACCGAACAGTATTTGAAAGGAGAGACCGCGAGTGAGAAGAGGAGTGCAAACTCGCAATGCACGTCGTGAAGGACTGGTTCATGGGTGTCAAACACGGCCCCCGTAGAAGTGGGGGCCGGCTGGTAATCATTCAGAATTCACGCTGTTCGAATTCCTCAGCGGCTTTGATAGCCTCTTCTTGAGTTTCATGCTCTGAAACCACGGTTTCATTTTCCGGCTGGCTTTCATCGATCACGTTCCAGCCAATGATCTTTTCATTCATATCCGTAGCGTCAAAGATGGGCTCGACGCGCGCTTGCTTCTGCATCGTATTACCTCTAATCGAATTTCTTTAGGCGGCCTTGTCGCAGCCGCAACCTTCGTGGGTGCACTTTGCGCCATCAGCGTGACCGGTGGCACAGGCATCGCAACAAAATGCCTTTCCCTCGGACATGACAGCCTGGTCAGTATCGACTTCGCAGTTGCAGTTTGGGCAAGCGCAGGTTTGTTGATCGGCCATGTCTGCTCTCCTTTGATGAAGTATGCATCCTCTAGCGTAGAAGATGCTTTCGCCTTTCGTAAAGAAGTGAGTAGAGAAGGAGTTCCGTAAATATCAAAAAAGCCCAACTTGTCGAAGTTGGGCTTTTCGTCATCCTTGACGGCGGGGCTTCCGTGCTACCTTCCTGGTATCCGAGGTGATGCTAGGCTGCTGCTTTCCATAGCAACAGCGGGTTCTTGGTTGCCGTCCTGGCAACTTTACGCTGTCCTTGCTCACAGGATTTACTATACCTGTATTATACGCAGGCTGTACAGTATTTATTGCAAAAAAGTCGATGTAGGCTGCTGAGCGCAGTGTAGCGTCAAAAGTTATACACGATTGGGGCCGTTGTAGATATTCATGTTCAACTCCTTTTCACTCTTTCCGACAAGGGTCGTCACCATCAAATCGCCGGCCACATTGACGCTGGTGCGCGCCATATCGAGGATGCGGTCGATGCCGGCAATCACGGCGATGGCTTCCAGCGGCAGCCCTACCTGAGCCAGCACGATAGAGAGCATGATCAAGCCAGCGCCAGGAACCCCGGCGGTGCCGATCGACGCCAGGGTACCGGTGACGATGATCATGCCGTAATCCATCAGCGAGAGATCGACGCCGACCAGCTGGGCGATGAATAGGGCAACCACACCCTGGTAGATAGCGGTGCCATCCATGTTGATGGTGGCACCCACTGGCAGCACGAAGCCCGATACCCCTTCGGACACGCCAAGGTTCTTCTGCGCACAACGTAAGGATACCGGCAAGGTGCCTGAGGAAGATGCCGACGAATAGGCGACCACCAGCGCATCGAGAATGCCGCTTAAATATCGCAGCGGGTTCAAGCGCCCCAGCAGTGCCAGCAGCCCGGAGTAGACCAGCAGCACATGCAGCACACTGGCTAGATAAGCCACGCCGATTACCTTGGCCAGCGGCAACAGCACGTCGAGCCCGTAGCTACCCGAGACATAGGCAATCAGGCCGAACACACCGAAGGGCGCAAAGGCCATGACGATCTCGGTAAGCTTGTACATGGCTTCGGCAAAACTCTCGAACAAACGTACCACCGGCTCGCCTTTTTCACCGATCAGAGTCAAGGAAATTCCCAAACCGATGGCGAACACGATGATCTGTAGAATGTTGCCGTTGGCCAAGGCATCGATGGGATTCTGAGGCACCAGATCGACGAGTATTTGCACCAGCGACGGCGCCTCTTCCGCCTGGACCGGTTTGTCGAAATTCAGATCCAACCCCGCGCCCGGCTGAAAGATGGTCGAGGCCAGCAAGCCTATGCTGATGGCGAAGGCGGTGGTGATCAGATAAAGCACAATAGTGCGCAGGCCGATGCGCCCCATCTTCTGTGGGTCACGCATGGCAGTAATACCGACAACCAGAGTCGAGAATACAAGGGGCACGATCAGCATCTTGATGGCGCTGATGAAGATATCGCCGATGGGTTTGAAGACGCTGGCGTCTTCGCCCATGAGCGCCCCGGCAAGCACCCCGAGTGCCAGGCCGACAAGAATCTTCTGCCATAAAGGAATACGCCGCCATAGATTGCGTCGCGAGGTTACGCTATCTGCCATGTAGGTTATCTCCGTGGAATGCCATGAAGGGAAGGGGAATATATTGAACCGCGGCGATTCTACAGAAAAAGTCACTTGTCTTCGCTAAAATGCGAGAACGTTATCGATGTAGTGTTTAGCCCGTGCAATAGGGCTGTGTCGACTGTGCTTATGAGGACAATGATGGCTTTACTAATGCATCTGCGGCCTGTTTCAGCGCATCGAAACGCGGCCCCGCGATACCGATGAACACCAAACGATTCTCAATGGGGGGGCGTAACGCCGGCTGCCAATATAGTTGGCCACCGCTGTACTGTAGTAACTCGACACCCACTCCGTCGTTGACAAGCATGAACCCCTTGGCACGCAAGAGTACATCGCGATAGCTATCAAGCAGTGTATTAAGTTTATTCTTATCGATGCTGGCGCTACCGGTAACGCTGAAAGAGTGCCAGTTAGCGTGAGGATGAGAAGAGAAGTTGCCGTGGGCGGTTCTGGGTTGTGAGGCTGAAGAGTGGGCCTCCAGTGATGACGAAGAGGCTAATGGTGCGTACTCGATAAAGGCTTCAGGATTGATATGTTTTAGTAGCTCAAACACCGCTGGCTTGTCGCTGGCGGTCAGACGATTGATATATACCCTGTTGGCTGACGCTACCTGAATACGCCAGGTGTCGCCGATCAGTGAGTCCTGGGCATGGTGTGGTGCCTGGGAGCCATCGACGATGCACACCACCTCGTCAAGACGTAACCGAGGTGATAGCTTGGCAATATCGGCGATACGAGCGGGGTTGGCCACACCGCTGGCTTCGATGATGATCGCTGCTGGTGTAGAGCGGATGCGAAGGGCGGCGGCTAGTTGTTCCGCCAATGTACCGCCCAGAGTGCAGCATACACAGCCATTGCTGAGCTGCATGATGTTGTCGTCACGGTACTCGACCAGTTCCGCATCGATGTTGATATCGCCAAAGTCATTGACGACGAGCAAGGCATTGGCAGGCAGGCCACGTTTGATCAGATTGTTGAGGTAGGTCGTCTTGCCCGCCCCAAGAAAGCCCCCGATGACCGTCAGAGGAATTTGCTCAGCTTCATTCGTTGACATGCACCTGACCTCCCAGTACCGTCGCCTTCACTGCGGTATCCTTTAATTGGTCTGGGTCGCAGGTCAGCGGGTCTTCTTCAAGTACCACCATGTCGGCAAACTTGCCGATTTCAAGGCTGCCGACCAGATGATCCATGCGCAGCGTATAGGCGGCGCCAAGGGTGATCGCTTCCAAGGCCTGAGCAACCGAAAGGTTTTCGTGCTCGCCGAGTTGGATGCCGGAGGCACTCTTGCGCATCACTGCGCACCAGGCCGTGAATAATGGTCCGAGCGGGGTGACCGGGGCATCACTATGAATGGCCAACGGGATGTTCAGGCGTCGTGTAGAGGCCAGCGGCTCAAGACGCTGGCAGCGCTCGAAGCCCAGGGTGCGCTTGAGGTGAATGTCGCCCCAGTAATAAAGGTGATTGGCGAAGATATTCAAGCAAACGCCGAGGCGCGCGGCGCGTCTGAGCTGCGCATGATCCATGATCTGACAATGCTGCAGCGTATGACGATGATCGGCGCGTGGCCACATCTCTTGGGCTTCCTCAATGGCGTCGAGCATCAGGTCTACTGCTTCGTCGCCATTGCAATGGATGTGCAGCTGCGCACCAGCCTGATGGTAGCTGTGCACCATCTCCTTCAGCTGTTGTGGTGGCGCGTTCCAGATGCCGTTGGGACTACCATCGTGATAATAAGGCCACTTGAGTCGTGCCGTATATCCTTGAATCGAGCCATCGGTCATCAGTTTGACTGGCCCGAAATGAAGCTTGTCGTGGCCAATGCCCTGGCAGGCGCGCAGCCTTTCGATACCTTCTTGAGGAGACCAGCTCAGCGCCGCCATGGCCGGTACCAGGCGTACCGGATAGCTGGGCTGCGTTGTGGCGCTTTCAAGTGCTGCCACTCCTTCGTTGGATAATGGATTGTACAGATCCGTGATAGTCGTCACGCCGCTTCGTCTAGCGATCCTTGCGTAGCGCTGTAATGTTTCCACCGAGGCCACCAGGTCGAAAACGCTAAAGCCCAGGGTATCGAATACCACATGCATGGCGGCCATTTCCTGCAACTCGCCGTCGGGCTTGCCATCCGTGCCGAGGCGAATGCCTTCGACATCCTTTACCTGGTCGATCTTGGCCAGCTTGAGCATGGCGGTATTGACCGTCATGACGTGAAGATTCGCATGGAACACCACCACCGGACGATCGGGAACGGCGGCATCCAGGGCGTATCGATCCAAACGCTCTTCTGGGAAGTAAACCGGATCGAATCCCCAGGCAATAACCGATGTTTCGGCTTCTATACTTGCAGCATAATCGCTCAGTCGAGCCTGCATGTCGGGTACGCTGCGCAACCCTTCCCAGTGCTTGCCCTCCGGGTCTGTTCGACCGAAGTAGCCTAGGTAGCCATAGTTCCACAGCGCACCTTCCAGCGCGTGGCTATGCCCTTCCACGAAGCCGGGTAAGATGACATCGTTTTCGAACCGATTGTCGTAGTCAGCACCCTCGAAATCCTTCATCGACTCCTGTGTGCCCACGGCCAGAATGCGTCCGTCCCGTATAGCAATGTAAGTGGCTTCCGGCTGGGAAGGATTCATGGTGATGATACGTTTGGCAGAGTAGATAGTCGTCATTGTTGTGTTCGCTTCCACAGAGTCAGGAATTGACTAGCGCGGCAGGCTTGTCGCCGGGATGGAGTCTCGAGTGAGCCGTAGGAAGATCTTCCCAGTAGACGGCCTTGACGCTTTCGTCGGCGGCATGCTTGGTAATGAAACTCACGCCAGCCAGCACCATTAAAGATATAAAGAATCCTGGGAAAACAGGGTCGATATCGGTGCCAAGGAATGGCCAAGCTATCGTGACAATGGCTGCCAGACCCATACTTAGAAGACAAGCAATCCCTGTAGCGCGTCGCCAGAACATCACCGCTAGAAAAGGAATCACCAGGGTGGTAGTGGTTAATCGAAGGGCCCATTGATACATGCTGACAATATCAGTCATGAAATATGCCACCATCACTGCGAGCAAGGAGATCAGTACGACGCTGAGCCGAGCGGCAAACATCTTCTGCTTTTCGTTCGCCGCAGGATTGATCAGGCGATGATAGAAATCCTGAGCGAGGTTGGAGCTGCCCTGCAGGATGAAAGAGTCGGCGCCCGTCATCAGTGCTGATAGCAGGCCGACAATCACGATACCTCCAATAGCTGGATGCAAGAGCTCCACCGTGACATAGGAAAAAATCAAATCGGCCCGCATGTCCAAAGGCACGAATTGCCGTGCAATGACCCCTATCATGTAGGGTAGTAAGGAAATCGCCAATACAACTCCAAATCCGGTCAAGCCGGCTTTGATTGCTATGGCTTCGGTACGTGAGGCAAAGATACGTTGCCATGTTGATTGCCACACCAAGTAAAAAGGAGCTACCGTCAGGGCGAAGACAAGGATTTCGCTCAAACCTCCTTTACCTAAAGGAGACAAGTATTCCGCAGGTGTGCTGGCTATAATTTCGCTGAAGCCACCGCCAAAGGCTACGGCTGCAATTGCCAGTATGATTATTCCTGCAATAACTACGATGCTTTGTATCGCATCGGTGACAATAGTAGCCACCAGTCCACCAAGTATGGTGAAGCCCAGGATAAGCGCGAAGGAAAGCGCAATGCCGTAATTGATGGGAACGTCGAAGACGATGTTGAAAATAGTGCTCATGCCGACGATCTGTAACGCGGTAGTAGGAACGGAATACACGAAAGCAGAGAATATAGAAGGAAGTATTCCCGCTTTTTCTCCAAAGCGCTCGCTAAATAGATCGGCCAATGTATAAAGCCGTTGCCGTCTTAGTGGTTTGCTAAAGAAGAATACGAGCAGCATGCTCACGATTATACCGGGAAGCGCAAACTTGAAATATCCTGACATGCCAACGCTAAACCCCATGCCAACCCAGCCAATAAAGACGGCGGCACCGCACCACGTACTTATTAGTGTACCGCTAATGCTCCAGAACCCCATGTTCCAGCCGGCAATTAGATAATCATCAAATGTTTTTACTTTGGTGAAGTAATAAATTGCTATGGCGAACATGAGGATGAAATAAATTAGCGTATAAGTTGTATACCAGGCCATAAGTTGTTTCTCCGCTTGATGTTTTTGTATGCTGGCGCAATTACAGTTCGGTAAAGCGCTTTTATTTTATGTGCGCTTTTGACGAACATCATTTTCAATACTTTGGTTTGCTATGAATGTTAAGCACATCTCCAGCTATTGCGCGAGTTCGAGCAAGGCATGCAGCAGCACATTGGCACCCGCCGCGAGATCCCTCGGCTCGGCACTCTCGGCTTCGTTGTGACTGAGCCCTCCGGCACAAGGAACGAATATCATGCTGGTGGGCGCTACTCGGGCTACGTGACAGGCATCGTGACCTGCGCCGGAGAGCATGCGTCTATGAGGTAGCTCCAACTCGCGGACGGCCCCGGTGACGGCCTCGACACAGCGTTCATCGAAGTGGACGGGAGGCGTGTTCATGATCCGGTGAACCTCAACGTCCGTGCCTTCCTGGTGCGACGCCATGCTGGCGGCTTCATGAAGCTGGGTTTCCATGATATCGAGCGTGTCGATGGCGGCATGGCGCATATCGACGGTAAGCGCCACTTCACCGGGGATCGTATTGTGGGAGTTGGGCAGGCAGTCGATACGCCCCACGGTCGCGACCGCAGATGGTGCCTGTCGTTCCGCGATGTCTTTAACCGCCTTGATCATGTGGGCAGCGCTGACCAAGGCATCGCGGCGACCGGTCATGGGAGTCGATCCTGTATGTGCATCCTGGCCATGAAACGTCACTCGGTACCAGCGGGAACCTTGCACTCCAGTGACTACGCCAATGGTTTCCGCCTGCCGCTCGAGAATCGGTCCCTGCTCGATATGCGCTTCGATAAAGGCGCCGAGCCGGTGGTCACCGCAAGGTAACGACCCTGCATAGCCAATAGCGTCGAGTGCCTCGCCAAGTGTGATGCCATCGGCGTCCTCTCGGCCTAGTCCATAATCGAGATCGTAGGTCCCGCCGAATACGCCCGAGGAGATCATGGGCGGGGCAAAGCGCGAGCCCTCTTCGTTGGTCCAGACACAGATTTCCAGCGGAGCGGCGGTTTCGATGTTTTGATCGTTCAGCGTCTCGAAGGTTTCCACTCCGGCGAGCACGCCATAAACGCCGTCGAACTTCCCACCGTGGGGCTGGGTATCGAGATGGCTGCCGCAGGCGATCGGTAAACGCTGCGAGTCGCGGCCGGGCCGCTGTGCGAAGATATTGCCCATGCGGTCGATACGAATCTCACAGCCAAGCTCGCGGCACCAGTCAATGAACAGGTCGCGACCTTGGCGATCTTCCTCGGTAAGCGCGACCCGGCAACTGCCGCCTGCGGGGGTGGCGCCAATCTCCGCCATTGTCATTAGTCGCCGCCAAAGCCGATCTTGATTGATTCTAAGTTCTTCGGCCATAGTGCTTCTCTTCTCAGTTGTTAGTGAAAGTGCGGTAAAGAAACCGCCATCACTTACCAAGGTAGTGAAGCCTCTATGGTTCGTATAATATCAATATTTGATGTTTTGATACCTTCAGGGTATCAGTGGTGAGGCATTTACAGCCCCATATTCGCTATTTCATCGCGATAGCGGAAGAGTTGCACTTTCGCCGGGCTGCGGAGCGTCTGCATGTCGCGCAACCGGTGCTCAGCCGTGCAATACGTCAACTCGAGGATCAGCTGGGTGTGATCTTGCTGCAGCGCAGCCGACGGAATGTCAGTTTGACTGCTGCGGGAAGTGTATTTCTCGAGGAGTGTTATCTCGCGCGGGAGGCAATGAAGCGCGCCGAGCAGCGCGCCATCAAGGCGAACAAAGGCGAGTCCGGGCGACTGATCGTGGGGTATACGGATTTCGCGATCAATGGCGTCTTACCTTCGATACTGGCTACTTTTCATAGCCACCTGGCCGAAGTGAGTATCGATCTTGTGCGTTGCGATTCTCATGAGCAGCTCGAGGCGATCGAAGGCGGGCGGCTCGATGTGGGATTTTTAACCGGCCCTGTCAGCGGCGCAGGGCTGAGGCAAGTTACCGTGCACGAAGCTCCTTATATGGCGGTTTTACCTTACCATCACCCGCTGGCTGATTTAGAAAGTGTGCCCCTAAAGGCTCTTTCGGAAGAAGTTTTCGTATTGGGCAATATGCATACGTGGCGACATTTTGTCTCTCAGATCAAAGCATTGTGTTTCGAGGCTGGATTCATTCCGAGAGTGGTTAAAGAAGCGCCAAACAGTGACAGCATATTTGGCTTGGTCGCCGCACAAATGGGAGTGACCATCTATCCTGACTGCGATCTTAACCATAACCGGCGGGACATTATCCTGCGGCCTCTTGCAGATACCGAGGCCAAGTTGATTACGGAGATGGTGTGGTCATCTAGCAGTACAAACCCTGTAGTGGCTCGGTTTGTTGATGTGGTTACTCGTACTCGGACAAATAGGGTTCCTAGATGTCGTCAGGAAAGGGGGCAGTAGTAAGACAGATCGGAGCAATAGGTCTGGAAACCCCTGAAGGTAGATTGGGCAATCAACCTTCAGGGGGAGGCTACTGGCTCAAGAGAGCGAGCTCAAGCGATCCTTGATAAACGTTGGGTCGCTTCTAATCCTCGTCCTCCTTTGGAGAACCCGGAACGGATTCGAAGGCTCGCTTATCGTCGGGCAGGCGCACGATGTCTCCGAGGTTGAGTTTGCCGTGTTGCTTGATTCGTTCCCCTTTGGCATCGATCAGGGCGGCAACCTCGCCGATACTGACGCCATCCTTGTAGGCCTCGACTTTGATGCGCACGTTCATGCCTTGATAGCGTCCCGAAACGACGGTGCCGGGATGCGGCTCGCCGTAGTCATTGGGGTCCTTGGTATAGTGTGCCGTAACGCTATCGGCGCCGGGGTCGTCCCAGTCAATATGTGTATGCATGCATCCTCTCCTTGTGGATTCTCGTACATGCCAAGCTTAGCCGGACGAGGCCGCTTTATGAAAGCCCATAGCGCTACGCCTAACTATTTCCATGGATTCAAGAATCAGGTGCTTGCCCGGAAAGCTCCATGATCATGCGGGTCGCGAGATAGAGTCTGGGTACGATGCTGTCGAGTACGATGAACTCATCAGCACTGTGGTAACGCCCGCCTACCAGGCCCAGGGACTCAAGCACTGCCGGTGTATCGCTATCCGGGGTATAGGCATAGGCGGCATCGGTTCCCCCGCCGATCTCGATGGCATTGAGATCGCGATCCAGTTCGGAATAAATCGCTTGTGCCTGTTCTGCCAGCGCCTGGGTCTGGGGGTTGTCAGGCATCGGAGGACGACCCTTGTCGATGCGGAAGTTCACCTTTGTATCTTCTATGAGCTTGTTTTGAATGATCTTGTTGGCCTCGTTCATCACTCGTTCATATTCGCCGGCATCGAAATAGCGCATATCGCCTTCGGCGTGGGCCTGCTCGGGAATGATGTTGCGCTTGGCGCCACCGTCGACGATGGTCCAGTTGAGGGTGGTCTCCTTGTCGGCGTTGCCTAGTTCATCGAGTTGCAGAAGCTGGTGCGCGAGCTCCATGATCGCGTTCCGCCCTTGCTCCGGCGCGCTACCCGCGTGGGAGGCGCGGCCTTCGACGTCGAGAAAGACATAGTTGATGCCCTTGGTCACTACGGTAACCGCATCGACATCGTCTTCACCCAGCGCCGGCTCGAATACCAGCACGGCGTCCTGATCCTTGGCGAGTTGTTGAATTGCATCTCGAGAGCCAAGAGAGCCTTTTTCTTCGTCTGGATTGAAGACCACGGTCAGGGTGCCGTACTTCTTGAAATCGAGTTCTTCGAGTATCGCGAGAGCGTGCAGAATCACCGCGACGCCTCCCTTTGCGTCCCCAATGCCCGGGCCGTAGCCACGGCCATCCTCGGTACGAAAGGGTCGTTCTTCTACCTCGCCTTCATCGAACACGGTGTCGTAGTGGATCATCAGCATGAGGTTCTGATCCCCATTACCGTTCAGGGTGCCGATCAGCGTCTTGCCGCCGAACTTTGGCGCCGGGCGGGTTTCGATCTCGGCGCCAAGACGTTCGAGGCGTTGCTCGAGTATACCGGCGACTTTATTGAGACCTTCCACGTAACCGGTGCCGGAATCGATATTGACCAGCGTTTCCAGGGTCTCGAGCAGCGGTTGCTCCTGCTCTTGGGCGGCTTCGAGGACCTTTTGCTGAGAGGCGGCTAAAGTTGGGAATGGGGTAAGGAAGGTGGTGCAGGTAAGGCTTACGGCTAGCAGGAAAGGCTTCATTGTTTTCTCTCTGTCGTAGATTGTTCTCCTGATCCAAGCCTAGGGGGAAAGCATGAAAACGCAAATCCTGTCGGTTTCACGCTGATCTGCGATGAGTCTTATCCAGTTACTCCCTCGGACGCAATGGCGCTCGTTTTAATGTTGAGACAAAGCGATGCCGTGGGCAGGAAGACTTTCGTATTTTGTGTATTTTTTGCTATGAATTTTCGTTTCCGAATATAAAAGAAGAGTATTTTCTCATTTCTACACTTTTCCTGTTGAATTGTTCGAAAATAGATACTAATTTTCATAATCGAACTTTGGCGGCTTTTCAGGGTTATCGTCAACCGCTAAACGCTAATTTGAGCAGGAATGCTTCGTTTGCGAGGGAGCGAGCCGCAGGCTTCGTTGCACAGCGCCTTGCTGGGTTCGGCACAGCGAAAAATGCTTCATAAATTCATACACAACTACAAGTGAAAGGAGAAGCTCATGACACCTTTTCTAGGTGAGCTCTTCGGCACGATGATTCTCATCATCTTCGGTGGTGGCGTCGTGGCCGGCGTGGTGCTCAAACGTTCGAAAGCCGAGGCGAGCGGCTGGATTGTCATCACCTTTGGCTGGGGCTTGGGTGTAGCAATGGCCATCTACGCGGTGGGTGACATCAGCGGCGCGCACATCAATCCCGCGGTCACCGTCGGCCTTGCGGTCATCGGTGAATTCTCCTGGGCATTGGTTCCCGCCTATATCTCGGGCCAGATGATCGGCGCCTTCATCGGCGCAGTGGTAGTGTGGCTGCATTACTACCCGCACTGGCAGGTCACCGAGGACAAGGACGCCAAGTTGGCGGTTTTCTGTACCGATCCCGCCATTCCCCATACGCCTTCTAACCTGATGAGTGAAATCATCGGTACCTTCGTGCTCGTGCTGAGCGTGCTGGCCATCGGCGCCAACGAGTTCACCGAAGGCCTCAACCCGCTAATCATCGGGCTGCTGGTACTCGCTATCGGTCTATCCCTGGGCGGGACCACCGGCTACGCCATCAATCCAGCCCGGGATCTGGGGCCTCGCTTGGCGCACTTTCTGCTCCCAGTGGCCGGTAAGGGTGGTTCGAACTGGAAGTACGCCTGGATTCCGGTCGTAGGGCCCTTGATCGGCGGAGCCAGCGGCGGACTCTTCTATCAGCATGTGTTCGTCGACGGCAGTGCGCTTGGCATGGCGATCGCCCTGATCGCGATCCTGGCCTGCTTGTCCACGGATTTCATCGCCGAAAGATGGTGGTCCAAGCGCCATGCATTGCCGCCGAAAGGCAACCCGGCTCCCGCGCCCAAACGGGATTGATGAAGCAGTATCGAGATAGCAACAAGACGTCATCATCGACAATCTCTCAGGAGACATCCCATGAAAAAACAATACATCATGTCATTCGATCAGGGCACTACCAGCTGCCGCGCCATTCTCTTCGATCACGACGCCCGCATCGTCGGTGTCGCCCAGAAGGAATTTACCCAGCATTACCCGCAGCCGGGCTGGGTGGAGCACGACGCGATGGAAATCTGGGGCAGCCAGATGGGGGTGGCCCGGGAGGTGCTGGAGACTCAGGGGGTGCTCCCTTCGGAAATCGCCGCCATCGGCATCACCAATCAGCGCGAGACTGCGGTGGTCTGGGATCGGCATACCGGTCGGCCCATCTGCAATGCCATTGTTTGGCAGGATCGGCGCACCGCCGCGCTATGCGATGACCTCAAGGCGCGAGGGCTGGAAGACTATATTCGCGAGAATACCGGCCTGGTGGCGGATTCCTATTTCTCTGGCACCAAGATCCGCTGGATTCTGGATAACGTCGCAGGTGCCCAGGCGCGGGCGGAAAAGGGCGATCTGCTGTTCGGTACCATGGATACTTGGGTGCTGTGGAATCTCACCCGGGGCGAATGCCACATGACTGACTACAGCAACGCCTCGCGTACTCTGCTGTTCAATATCCACCGTTTGCAATGGGACGAACGCATGCTCGAGGAGCTGAACATTCCCGCCAGCATGCTGCCCGAGGTGCGGCCTTCCAGCGAGGTCTACGGCACGACCGGGGCGGAAATGTTCGGCGGCGCCCGGGTGCCCATCGCTGGTATCGCCGGGGATCAGCAGGCGGCGCTGTTCGGACAGGCGTGTTTCGAGAAGGGCATGGTCAAGAACACCTACGGCACCGGCTGTTTTCTGCTGATGAATACCGGCGATGAGCCGGTGACGTCAAAATCCGGCCTGCTCACTACCATCGCCTGGGGAGTGGAGGGCAAGGTGGAGTACGCCCTGGAAGGCGCCATTTTCATCGCCGGGGCGGCGGTGCAGTGGCTGCGGGACGAGATGAAGTTGATCGATTCCGCGGAGGACTCGGAATACTACGCCGGCAAGGTGAAGGATACCGGCGGTGTCTACGTAGTGCCGGCTTTTGCCGGGCTGGGCGCGCCTTATTGGGACATGTATGCCCGAGGTGCGATCTTCGGGCTGACCCGGGGCACCCGCAAGGAGCACATCACTCGAGCCACTCTGGATTCGCTGGCCTATCAGACCCGAGATGTCATCGATGCCATGCAGGTGGACTCCGATATCACGCTTAAATCCCTGCGGGTCGATGGGGGCGCCGTAGTCAACAACGTCATCATGCAGGCCCAGGCGGACATGCTGAACGTCAATGTGGAACGCCCGGTGATTACCGAATCCACCGCCTTGGGGGCCGCCTATCTAGCGGGCATCGCCGTAGATTTCTGGAGCAAGGCCGAGGTGGCGAACAAGGGCGAGATCGAGCATGTCTTCGAGCCCAAGATGGATGCGGAATGCCGCGAGCGCAACTACCGGGGCTGGAAGAAGGCGGTAAAGCGCACTATGGGCTGGGAGCGCGACGAGGAGGGGTAGCGCTCGGGCGAGGGTTCGAGTGAAACGCCCACGTCACCGTCCGGAAGGTGCCGGACGGCGCGACTCCTCAACTGACGGAATCTCATCATGCAACTGCGCAACAGCAATATCGAAAAACTGACCGACGACACTTTCGACGTGCTGATCATCGGTGGCGGCATCAACGGCGCCGCCGCCGCCGCCGCCCTGGCTGGCAAGGGCGTCAAGGTGGCGTTGATCGATCGAGGCGACTTCGCCAGCGGTACCAGCATGCATTCCTCCAACCTGGTCTGGGGGGGCATCAAATACATGGAAAGCTATGATTTCGCGCTGGTGCGAAAGCTCTGCAAGAGCCGTAACCATTTGATCAAGAGCTTTCCTTCCACGGTTCAGGAAATTCGCTTCCTGACCACCATCGCCAAGGGGTTTCGCTACCGACCCAGCTATCTCTGGTTCGGTACTTGGCTCTACTGGTTCATGGGCGACTGTTTCACGCGTATCCCACGCTTCCTTACCCCGAAATCTATCAGGGAGAGTGAGTCGATCATCAATACCCGGGAGACGGTCGGCGGTTTCGAGTATTCTGATGCCTATCTTCACGACAACGACGCGCGCTTCGTCTTCAACTTCGTGCGCACCGCGCTGAACCACGGCGCCGTGGCCGCCAACTATGTTGAATCCCTGGGCGCCCAGCGGGAAGGCGGCACCTGGATCGTCCAAGCACGCAACGTGGTGAGCGATGACACTTTCGATATCCGTGCCAAGGTCTTGATCAACGCCGCCGGCCCTTGGGTGGACGAGCACAACACCTTGAGCAAGCAGCAGACCCCCCACAGACACGCCTATTCCAAGGGCATTCACCTGATCGTGCCGCAGCTGACGGATCACCGGCGGGTGCTGGCCTTCTTCGACGATGAGGGGCGGCTGTTCTTCGTCATTCCCATGGGGCCGCGCACCTGTATCGGCACCACGGATACGCGCATGGAAAGCCCGGAGGTGCAGGTTACCGACGATGACGTCCAGTTCGTGCTGGACAATATCAACAAGCGTCTCACCCTGGATAAGCCGCTGAGCCGGGACGACATCATCGCGACTCGTTGCGGTGTTCGCTCTCTCGCGGTCAAGCCCAGCAGCGGCAAGAATCGCGATTTCTTGCAGCTGTCGCGCAAGCATGCCATCGATACCCACGAAGACGATGCACATATCAGTATCTTCGGCGGCAAGCTAACCGACTGCCTCAACGTGGGGGACGAGGTCGTCGAGGAGGTGAAGCGTCTGGGTGTGACGATTTCTCATCCGAACTATCGCTGGTACGGCGAGCCGCCGGCGCCGGTCAAGCGGGAATTCATGCACCAGGCGGAGCTGATGGATCTGGATGCCATGACCCCGGCGGAGTCCTCCGAGCCATTATCGATCCGCCTCTGGCGACGTTACGGCGCCGGCGCCTTGGCCATGCTCGAGAAGATTCGCGAGGATCCACGCCAAGGCGAACTGCTGATCGAGGGCACCGAGTACCTGCGCTGCGAGCTCGATCAGGCGCGCCACCGTGAGATGATCGTGCGTCTCGAGGATTTCCTGCGGCGTCGCTCGAAGATCTCCCTGGTGGTACGTGACGAGGAAATCCGCCAATCTCCCGGCTTGAGGGAAGCCTGTGAGATCCTGTTCGGCGACGAGGCCAAGGCGCGCTTCGATGAATATTTTGACAGGCACGATGATCGTAGACTGGAAATCCCCAGCCATGAGAGCGAGAACGACAGCGCACCTCATTTTGAAACCTTGAAATGGTAGCGAGCGCCGACAGTTACCGGCGGAACGCTTCGAGTCTTCAACGACCCATACCGGAGCAAGTGGGGCCTTGCCTCAGGCCCTGCAGATGGTAGGGCACCATGTTGATGCAGTGCGTGGCGAGGAGTCTAACCGACTGGAGGTGATAGAATGGCTATGTATAACAGCGTGATTAAAGCGCATTTCTGAATACGAGTACGTAAGAATCGAAGAGTTTTCATGAACCAGCAGCAGCGACATGAGAGTATCATTGAAGTGGTTGGCCGCCAGGGCTATGCCAGTATTGAGCAGTTGGCCGATCATTTCACGGTGACTCCGCAGACAATTCGTCGTGATCTCAATTATCTGGCAAGTAGGAATCGGATACGCCGCGTTCATGGCGGCGCCAGCCTCGAGTCCAGTACCGTCAATACCTCTTACACGACGCGTAAGAGTCTCAATCTCGACGCCAAGCATCGGATTGCCGTCACAGTGGCGAAGCACATCCCGGAAGATGCATCGCTGTTCATCAACATCGGCACTACCAATGAAGTGATCGCCAACGCGCTGCTAGAGCATCGCAGCCTGGAGGTCATCACCAACAACCTCAATGTGGCAGCCATCCTGCAGCACAAGGAGCACTTTAATCTGATAATCGCCGGCGGCCAGATCCGCGCCCGGGATGGCGGTATCATGGGCGAGGCCACGATCGATTTCATCAACCAGTTCAAGGTCGATTACGGCATCATCGGTATCAGTGGCATCGACGAAGACGGCTCGCTACTGGAGTTTGACTACCAGGAGGCGCGAGTCGCCCAGGCGATCATTCGCAATTCGCGACAAGTGTTTCTGGCCGCGGATTACTCCAAGTTCCAGCGCAACCCCGTCGTTCGACAAGGACATCTTTCGCAGATCAGTGCGCTGTTCACCGACCGTCAGCCGCCGGAGCGGATACGCCACCTGCTGAAGCAGCACGATGTCATGTTGCATCTGGTGTAACGTATTAGTACACACTCTCGGGATACAGTAGCTTGTCACTGGCCAAGCCTTTTGCACGTTAACGAAAGAACTAATGATGGACGGTGTTGCCGGCAAAGCCTCGTTGCCAATTCTTTCTGAATGTTAAAGCATCACCTTCTTACCGGTTGGACATAGTCCATGGGGACTTTGAACATAGGGTGGCTTCTTAAGTAGTACTAACTAAAAGCAAAGCTCCAGCGGTTACACCAGAGCTTTTTCAACGTTCTGGAACGGCCCTCAGGCCGTCTTATGGAGAATCGGAAAACACTGAGTATTAGAAGCGAAAGCTCAGGCCACCCATGACCACCAGCGGGTCGATTTCCACCTCGGTATCGTAGTCGGCGCCCCCGGCCGAGACAGTGGCATCACTGTCGATGTCCAGGTACCAGGCGGCGGCGTTGAGCGCCCAGTGCTCGCTGATCAATAGGTCAACGCCGAATTGCGCGGCGTAGCCCCAGGAGTTGTCCAGTTCGAGGTCGGCGCCGGGAAGATCGAGGGTTTCATCCGAGAAGCGAGTGTAGTTCACACCGGCACCGACGTACGGTTGTACCCGGGAATCGGTTCCGCCGAAGGGGTAATACTGCAGGGTCAGAGTCGGCGGTAGGTGCTTGGTCGAGGCAACGTTGGCTCCGTCCAGCTCGATCTCGTGCTCAAAGCGCTCAGCGGCCAGCAGCTCGACACCTAGCTGATCGAGGAAACGGTAGCCCAGGGTGAAGGCGAAGGCGCTATCGTCACCTACATCGATTTCGTTGATGCCAAGAGCACTCAAATCACCGTTGTCACTTTTCGGGGAGACCTTGGCGACACCGAAGCGTGTATAGAAGTCGTTTTGGCCATAGGCCATTACCGAGGAGGCGGCTGTCATGGAGGCCAGGAAAATGGCGCCGGTCAGAAGAGGGGTTACGCGCATGGGAAGACTCCTTGGTTGAATCCCAATAATCGCCCCTGATGGCGCATGGCACATCCAATACTGGGGCATGAGCGTAGCACGGTCATAACGCTACGAATTGGGAGTAGCGTAACCGATGCACAACGGCGCACATTGATTTATGTCATGTTTGATACAAGTAGATGCTCACGTGAAGTGATTTTCGTATGCACTTGAAATCACAATAAAAAGCCCACCAATGGAGGTGGGCAGGAAAGAGTAAGGCTTCTGCGAGCCGGTCATTCAATGCACGAGTGACGTGCAATCTAATCGTTATCGCCACTGGCCGTCAGCGAGTTGACCTGCAGACCCTCTTTCTGAAGCAGGGCAACTAATTGGTTTTGGTGTTCCGGACCGCGGGTTTCCATCTCGAGAATCACTTGTGTCATGCCGATAGGCACGTGGAGTTCGCCGCGGCGATGTTCCACATGACGGATGTTCATGCTGAGCTTGGCGACGGTATCGAGCAGATGGGCGAGATTGCCTGGCGTATCCTGGATGGTGACCGAAAGGCTTATCAGGCGCCCGCTGGAGGCGAGGCCATAGTCGATGGAGCGGCCCACCAGGCTCATATCCACGTTACCACCCGAGATCACACAGACGACCCGGTCTCGATCGCTGACATGAATCCTTCCACTCATCAAGGCAGCTAGGCCGATGACCCCAGCCCCTTCACCGATGGTATGAGTATGCTCGAGCAGGGTTACGATGGCCTCGGCGATGGCATTGTCACTGACGGTGACGATATCGTCTACGTAGCGGGCGATGACCTGGCGGGTCAGCTTGCCGGCACGCTTGACCTTGATGCCATCGGCGATGGTATGGGCATCGGGAGCGACTTCCTCGATGCTGCCATCCACTAAAAAGCGCCGCCAAGGTGCCACAGTGTCGGTTTGTACGCCGACGATACGAATGGCAGGATTTTGCAGTTTGAGCGCTAGCGCCACCCCGGACAGCAGGCCGCCACCCCCTAGGGGCACCACGGCAAGCGTCATGTCCGGCGCGTCCTCGAACATCTCGAGACCACAGCTGGCCTGGCCGGCGATCACATCCCAGTCGTCGTAGGGAGACAGGAAGGCCAAGTTGTCCCGTTGGGCAATTTCCAGGGCAAGCTCGGTAGATTGTTCCAGGTTGGTGCCATGCAAATGAACCTCGGCGCCCATCTTGCGACAGGCTTCTATCTTGGTTAAAGGCGCGTTGGTCGGCATGACCACAACGGCGCGAAGTCCTGCGAGGCCGGCGGCCCGGGCCACGCCCTGGGCATGATTGCCGGCGGAAGCGGCGATCACCCCATTGCCCTGAGCATCGGCAGCCAGCAACTGAGCAATCTTGTTGGTGGCGCCGCGTATTTTGAAAGAGCCTGCACGTTGCAGATTCTCGAATTTGAAGGCAAGCGGCGCGCCTAATGCAGCGGAAAGAACGTCGTTATGCCACTGAGCCGTATGAATCACCGCATCGCGAAGGCTTGCTCGAGTGGCGTGTAGATCCTGAAGCGAGAGAGGAAGTGATTCGATAGACATGGCAGGCCTTACTGGCTAATAGCAGGGTGGCAGTTGAGCTCGCGCATCCACTGCCCCGGACATCATGACGGCTATAGCATAACGCTTCTTGGGTAAGCGTGGGTTAACGCGGGAATTACCCATCAAAAAGCCCGCCGATGAAGGCGGGCCGGAAAACGCATGAACAAATACTAAATCAGTTCTTGTTGGCGCGCTTGCGTTCGTTTTCCTTGAGGTGCTTCTTGCGCAAGCGGATATGGTTCGGGGTGACCTCGACCAGCTCATCGTCATCGAGAAACTCGATGGCCTGCTCCAGCGAGAATCTTACCGGCGGCGTCAGCACGATGTTCTCGTCGTTGCCCGAGGCGCGCATGTTGTCGAGCTTCTTGCCCTTGGTGGGGTTGACCGTCATGTCGCTGGCGCGGTTGTTGATACCTATCAGCATACCCTCGTAGACCTCGGTGCCGTGATCGACGATCAGCTTGCCCCGCTCCTGCAGCGTAAACAATGCATAAGCCAGTGCCTTGCCATCGACCATCGACACCAATACGCCATTACGCCGTTCGATGGAAGCATCGGGCTTGAGCGGCCCATAATGATCGAAGCGGCTGGTGAGAATGCCGGTACCGGAGGTCAGGGTCAGGAACTGGCCCCGGAAACCGATCAGGCCTCGTGCCGGGATGATGAAGTCCAAACGCACCCGGCCCTTGCCATCCGGGTTCATGTTGGTCATCTCGCCCTTGCGATAGCCGAGCTCCTCCATGATGGCGCCCTGATGCTGCTCTTCGCAGTCGATGATGACCTCTTCGTAGGGCTCTTGCTTGACGCCGTCGACTTCCCGAATGATGACCTCCGGACGGCCCACGGCCAGCTCGTAGCCTTCACGACGCATGGTCTCGATCAGCACCGATAGGTGCAGTTCACCCCGGCCGGAGACCTTGAACTTCTCCGGAGAGTCACCCTGCTCGACGCGCAACGCGACATTGTGTATCAGCTCCTGGTCAAGACGGTCCTTGATATTGCGGCTGGTGACGTACTTGCCATCGCGGCCGGCAAAGGGTGAATCGTTGACCTGAAAGGTCATGGAAACCGTGGGTTCGTCGATGGTCAGTGCCGGCAAGGCTTCAGGAGCGGCCGGATCGCACAAGGTATCGGAAATCGCCAGATCGTCGATGCCGGTGATGCAGATGATGTCGCCGGCGTCGGCTTGATCGGTCTGCACACGCTCAAGCCCCATGTGCGTCATTACCTGGCCGATCTTGCCCTTGCGGGTATCGCCGTGGCGCGAGATCACACTGACCTGCTGACCGGGACGTACATTGCCGCGCTTGATACGGCCCAGGCCTATGACGCCCACGTAGCTGTTGTAGTCGAGTGCCGAGATCTGCATCTGAAAGGTGCCGTCACGCTCGACCTTGGGCGGTTCGACGATATCGACGATGGACTGGAACATCGGCGTCATATCATCGGCCAGTTCCTCGGGGTCCGGGCCGGCAATGCCGTTCAATGCGGAGCAGTAGATGATCGGGAAGTCGAGCTGTTCATCGCTTGCCCCCAGGTTGTCGAACAGATCGAAGATCTGATCGATGACCCAGTCCGGACGGGCCCCCGGGCGGTCGATCTTGTTGACTACCACGATAGGCTTCAAGCCTTGATCGAAGGCTTTCTGTGTGACGAAGCGTGTCTGGGGCATGGGACCGTCGACCGCATCGACCAGCAGCAGCACAGAGTCGACCATCGACATGACGCGTTCGACTTCGCCGCCGAAATCCGCGTGCCCGGGGGTGTCGACGATATTGATATGATAGATTTGTTCGTCGGGTGCCTGCCAGCGGATCGCCGTGTTCTTCGCCAGGATGGTGATACCGCGTTCCTTCTCCTGGTCGTTGGAGTCCATGACGCGCTCCTGGCCTTCGGCCTTGCGATCCAGGGTACCGGACTGACTCAAGAGTTTGTCGACCAGAGTGGTCTTGCCGTGGTCGACGTGAGCAATGATGGCAATGTTGCGAAGTTTCTCGATCACGACGGGATCCTGCTGGGGGAAATAGGGGGCGCATTATAGTGGCTAGTGGTGCCCGGCGGCTACCTTATCCCGCGGATTTTGCCGGCTGGCGCCGGTTTCACGTTCTGTCGACGCGCTTTTCGATGGCCTTGGCCCCTTTTTTCAGAACCGCTGGGGCGTAGCCTATAAAAAGCCTAGTAGATGATCGAAGAGACGCCCTGGGCTCTGAGCCAGCGTTTGGTTGACGTTAATGCGCGGAAGCGCCAGCGGATTGCTGCGCTGTGTCAGCCAGCCTTCTGTATCGAACACCGCTGAGGTTACGCCTGCGCGCTGTAGCATTCGCCGGCTATGCAAGGAGGGGGGCTCGCCGGTGAAGGCGATAGTCGGTAGCGGGTCACGGCAAAGCGTGGCCAGCATTCTGCGAGAACGGCGCAACTGTTGGTAGAGCCCGCCGTCATCCTGCTCGGTATAACGAAATCCGCCGGCGCCGAAGCGGAACAACCCGCTACTCTCCAGGCGTCGCGCGCTAAAGGGGTCGATCGGTTGCAGTGAATGATCGAGAATGCCCAGCAGATGGTCACTTACCTGGCACAAGCGCTTTGAATCGGTATCGGCAAGTTGCAGGAAGTAGTGCAGCAGTGCGCGGCTATAGGCATGATTTGGATGACTGGGGGGTTTGGGTGGTAGTGGCAGTCCCGCGTCTCCCATGGTGTCTCGAACCCGCCTGAAGGAGTGTCTTTGCCATAGTGCATCGCCAATCAGCTTGCGCCACAGCCCCGTATCCTGTGTCGGTGCCGACGTGATGAAGATACTTGCGGGGATAGCGTAATGATCGAGTAAGCCGGTCGCATTTTCGATATCATGGCGCCAGGGGGTGTCGAAGGTCAGGCTTATGCTGGGATGTTGCTCGGCGTGAGGCGTAAGCGCGGTGGAAAGGTTGACCATACCTGCGACACCGTTGAGCGTAATAAGCAAGTTTTCGAAACTCGATGGCCCAAGGCTCCAGGGCGCGCAATGGGGTAAGCGTGCCTCGGTCTCGCTTGCAAGTACTTGAGGCAAATGCAATAACACGCGCTGCCCGCGACCCGGCTCCAACAGTGTGCGTCGCCAATGACCGCGCAGGCGCTGCGCCAGATCCTGAGCCAACCCGAGAGCATTCATTGGCGCAACTCGCTGCTGGTTGCTTGACTGACTTCAGGTGCCCGGTGCATCACCCGGGCGTTACAAGCAGCTAGACGCAGTAGAAGATCGCTTTCGATGCCTTGTTCCCGCTCGACGTCGAAGCCGCCTACGCGCTCGAACCATTGGCGTTTGACGCTTAGGGCGAGGGTGTCGCTGCCGGAGCTCAAAAAACGCGTCAGCCAGGGAAGCTTCGTGGTGCTGATCATTGTCAAGGCCACGGCATCCCAGGCGCGCTCGAACATGGCGCGCTCCGCCCAGGCCAGCCAGCCCGCGGGTAGCTCCACCAAAGGATCGATGAATACCAGGGTGCTGGCCTGGGTCCGGTTGGCACAAGCGTTGTAACGCTGTCCTCGAGTATCGGCACAGCGCTCTACCAATTGTGCATTATGACGGTCGGCCAATATGGCGTGGCGCGTTCGAACCTTGTCAACGAGTACGATGATATCCACTGGACTGTTGATCGTATTGACTGCGTGCGTAACAGCTTCCAAACACCTGTCCAGGCGTGAGTGGCCACGTTGAGAGTCGATGATGATGCAAAAATAATTCATTGTCAGGGTGACCCAACTCTGTTGGCTGGTCGTTTGCCGCGTCAGCGACTTGAATTTTTGAGTCACGCAATAAATGTCATGCAGTCACTCATGTCAGCGATTACTAGACGCCAGTTTTTATGTAATAAATAGTATCTTTTGTTTTCATAGCGTATCAATGTATTGACCGGCTGATTTCAACATGGTTAGCGCATGGTTTTTTCACGCTTAATCGGTTGAGTTGATTAATCATTATCGAGCCCGTTGCGGCCAAATCACGTAAGGCACCAGAATGGGGCGAGAAAACAAGACATGCACTCGGATGGTGCGCGTATTGTTTTCCAAAGCGCACAGCGTGGCGTACAACGCCATGATGAGTTGTTGATTTTTTCGATGAGTTAAAATTATTTTCAGTGAAATCAGGTGACTGTTTAAAGGGAAAGTTTTGCTAGGTATATTTGGCCCATCTTTTGCTATTAACTGATGGAAAGAGTCTGTCGTGGGCAATCAATAGCGCGGCATGCTAAAACGATGCGATTTTTACCGATTCGAATTTAATGTTCACCTTGTGGAGAAAACCATGTCAGAAAAGACTCTCGCCCTGATGGAAGAGCACAGCATTCGCTGGGTCGATCTGCGCTTTACCGATACACGGGGTAAAGAGCAGCATGTCACCATTCCCGCCAGTGCCGTCGATGACGAATTTTTCGAAAATGGCCAGATGTTCGATGGTTCTTCTATTTCTGGTTGGAAGGGAATCAATGAATCCGACATGATCCTGCGCCCGGAAGATGGCTCGGGCTTTCTCGACCCGTTCACTGAAGATGCCACCCTGATACTGCGCTGCGATATCATTGAGCCCGCCACCATGCAGGGGTATGAGCGCGATCCTCGTTCCATCGCTAAGCGCGCCGAAGCGTATCTTGCCAGTACCGGACTGGGCGATACCGCCTTCTTCGGCCCGGAGCCGGAGTTCTTCATCTTTGACGAGGTGCACTGGAAAAACGATATTCAAGGATCGATGTTTCGCATTTCCTCGGAAGAGGGGGCCTGGGCCACGGACTCCACTAGCGTCGAGGGCGGCAACCTCGGCCATCGACCCCGGGTCAAGGGCGGCTACTTTCCGGTTCCACCGGTAGACTCCCATCACGACATCCGCAGTGCCATGTGTAACACCCTGGAGGCGATTGGCCAGTCCGTGGAGGTGCATCACCACGAGGTGGCCAATGCCGGCCAGAACGAGATCGGCGTAAAGTTCAATACGCTGGTCAAGAAGGCCGATGAAGTTCAGGAGATGAAGTACGTCATTCATAACGTGGCCCACGCCTACGGCAAGACGGCCACCTTCATGCCCAAGCCGCTGGTGGGCGACAACGGCTCCGGCATGCACATCCATCAGTCCTTCTGGAAGGATGGCGAGAACATGTTCGCCGGTGACGAGTACGCCGGACTCTCCGAGATGGCGCTTTACTACATCGGGGGCGTCATCAAGCACGCTCGGGCCCTGAACGCCTTTACCAATCCGGCGACCAACTCCTACAAGCGTCTGGTGCCAGGCTTCGAGGCGCCGGTAATGCTGGCCTATTCGGCGCGCAATCGCAGCGCCTCGATTCGTATTCCCTATACCGCCAGCCCCAAGGGCAAGCGGGTAGAGACACGCTTCCCGGATCCGGTCGCCAACCCTTATCTCTCGTTTGCGGCGCTGTTGATGGCGGGTCTAGACGGTATCAAGAACAAGATCCATCCCGGCGATGCCATGGACAAGAATCTCTACGATCTGCCGCCGGAAGAGGGCAAGTCCGTACCCACCGTGGCGACGAGTCTTGAGCAGGCCCTTGAGTGTCTGGACCAGGACCGTGCCTTTCTTACCGAAGGCGGAGTGTTCACCGATGACATGATCGATGCCTACATCGAGGTGATCGGTGAGGACGTGCAGCGTCTGCGCATGGCCACGCACCCGCTCGAGTTCGACATGTACTACAGCTGCTGATGACAGCCGCGTGATAAAGCTGCTTGTTACAGATGCCAGGCAAGCGGCCGATAAGATATAAGAAGCAAGGGCTCCCACGGGAGCCCTTTTTTACGTCACTTCGAGATGCGGCGCATACTTGTGGCAAGGATCACCGAGGAAGCTATCATGAGGCGTTTTCTATCCTGCATATTCATAGGTTGCTTGCCTTTTAGCGGGATCGAGGCGGCCACGGTTTATCGAAGCCTCGATGCTCAAGGCAATGTCGTCTTTACCGATACCCCCAGCCAGGATAGCCAGCGCATCAAGCTCGAATCCCTCACGGTGGTGCCTTCGCAAGAATCTGCACCTTCCGCCTCAAAGGCCTCTGGAACCGCAGCCGAGGAGCAAGCGGCTCCCCGCTCATCGCGAAACGTCCCTGGTGGCCCCTTCATGCCTTATTCCACCTTTGGCATTCTATCGCCCCAGGACGGTTATACGCTGCAGACCGGTTACGCTGGCGATATCATCATCGATATAGCGGTGGAGCCTGAATTGCGCCAGGATCATCGCATCCGCTTGTTGAAAGACGGTGACGTCAGTCAATCGGCAACGCACACAAAGGTGTTCATGCTCAGCAACCTGAATCGCGGTGAGCATACCTTGCGCGCGGAGCTGCTCGATGCTCAGGGCAATGTGCGGCATCGCAGCGACCCGGTGACGCTGTACGTGCATCGGGCCAGCGTCAATCTTCCATCGAATCCGAACAACCCTGCGGGTCGGCCCCCAGATCAAACCGGTAACTGAGTTTCAACGACTCCAAAAGTAGTGCTTGCACCATCGTACAAGCATGACCATTACGGAGCGCAGGATGCACCGACGATTATTGGAACACCTGACGACTGCCGTCATGACCCTGGATGGAACATTCAACGTCGATTGGATGAATCCGGCGGCCGAGGCATTGTTGGCGGTCAGCCTTGGTCGCGTGAAAGGCTTGCGGCTCGAAAGCCTGATAGGTGGCAATACAGCCGTGACCGAGGTGCTGGTCAAGGCGATGAAGACCGCTCACTCCTTTACCCAGCGGGAAGCGAGGCTCGTGCTGGTTAGCGGCGAAGCAGTCACCGTCGATTTTACGGCGACCCCCTTGAGTGACGATGAACTGCTGCTCGAAATCGAACCTCGGGATCGGCTATTGAGAATCTCTCGAGAAGAGGCGCTCATCGCCCGCCAGAAAACCGTCAAGGTGCTCTCCAGGGGGCTGGCCCATGAGATCAAGAATCCGTTGGGAGGTATCCGCGGCGCGGCGCAGCTGCTTGAACGCGATCTTCCGGATTCGGCGCTCGTTGAATACACCCAGGTAATCATCGAGGAGGTGGATCGACTGCGGGATCTGGTCGACCGTATGTTGGGCCCCCACTACCCTTGCCGACACGAATCCTTGAATATCCACAAGGTCGTGGAACGGGTGCGAACCCTGCTTCTGGCGGAACATGCGGGTATCGATTATGTGCGGGATTACGACCCCAGCCTGCCAGAGATGATCGGGGACGAAGCCCAACTGATCCAGGCGCTGCTCAACGTGGCGGGCAACGCCGTACAGGCCATGGAATCGAGCCGCTGCGAAGCACCGCGATTGACGCTGCGCACTCGGGCAAGACGCCAGTTTACTCTTGGCAGCGAATGCCATCGGCTGGTCTGTGAAATCACCGTGATCGACAACGGACCTGGGGTTCCCGAGCGCTTACGGGACACGCTCTTTTACCCCATGGTCTCGGGGCGTGCCGACGGCAGTGGTTTGGGGTTGGCCATCGCTCAGTCGATATTGCAACAACATCATGGCTTGATTGAAAGCGAGTCTCAGTCTGGCCATACCGAATTTCGTCTGCTCATCCCCCTGGACGCAGCCGTCAACTCACTCGTGGAGGCCCCATGACCGAGATGGCACGTGTCGTCATCATCGACGACGATCGCAGCATTCGCTGGGTGCTGGAGCGTGCGCTTGCCCAGCCGGACATCGAGATTCAAAGTTTCGAACGCGCGGATCATGCTCTCGATACGCTGATGAGTGATCCGCCGGACGTACTGCTGACCGACATCCGTATGCCGGGGCTCGATGGTCTGGATCTGTTGGCACAGGTTCGCCAGGCCCATCCGGATCTGCCGGTGATCGTGATGACTGCGCACTCTGATCTGGACAGCGCAGTAGCATCTTACCAGGGCGGCGCCTTCGAGTATTTGCCCAAACCTTTCGATGTCGACGACGCCCTGGCGCTGGTGAGGCGGGCCATTGCGCATGCTCGGGAACGCCGTACGCCGACCAGCCCACCTGCTCGGCTGGCAACGGAGATCATCGGCGAGGCGCCGGCCATGCAGGAGGTGTTTCGCGCCATCGGTCGCCTGGCGCAATCCCATATCACCGTGCTCATCAATGGCGAATCCGGCACCGGCAAGGAGCGCGTGGCCAAGGCTCTGCATCAGCACAGTCCACGCAAGGCCCGGCCCTTCGTCGCCTTGAACATGGCGGCTATACCCAAGGAGCTGATGGAATCCGAACTGTTCGGGCATGAAAAGGGCGCCTTCACCGGCGCCACTACCCAGCGCCAGGGGCGCTTCGAGCAGGCGGATGGCGGTACGCTGTTTCTCGATGAGATCGGCGATATGCCACCGGATACCCAGACCCGCTTGCTCCGGGTGCTGGCAGACGGTGAGTTCTATCGTGTCGGTGGCCATCACTCCGTCAAAGTCAATGTGCGCATCATTGCCGCCACCCACCAGCCTCTTGAGCAGCGGGCCGCGGAAGGGCGCTTTCGAGAAGATCTGTTCCACCGGCTCAACGTGATTCGCATTCATCTGCCGCGTCTGGCGGAGCGTAGCGAAGACATTCCCCGCTTGGCCCAGCACTTTCTCGCGGAAGCGGCCCGGGAGCTCACCATCGAGGTCAAGGTATTGACCCCGGCCACCGAAGAGCACCTCACCCGTCTGCCCTGGCCGGGCAATGTGCGCCAGTTGGAGAATACCTGCCGCTGGCTGACGGTCATGGCCTCCGGACGCGAAATCCTGATCGACGACCTGCCGGCAGAACTGCGTGATGTGGAAAGCCTGGAGTATGAGAGCGAGGATTGGCGCAAGGCCTTTCGCGTCTGGGCCGATCGCACCTTGAGCGCAGGGCATACACACCTGCTCGGTGAAGCGGTATCGGAGTTCGAGCGTATTCTCATCGAATCCGCCCTCAAGCATACCGGTGGGCGAAAAGGAGAGGCGGCGGAGTTGTTGGGCTGGGGGCGCAACACATTGACCCGCAAGCTGAAAAATACGATTTTAGAGTGAGGTTTTTCAAGTAAGGAAACCTTGAATTTTTACCGCACGGGCCCATATTCATATATAGCAAAACGGGCTACATCACCGGCTTTGCTGAGAAGTACATCTTCACTGACTTTTATAAGGAGGTGTTAGATCATGTTCGGAGATCTTTGGCGTTCCAACGGCTCCAGGTCTGCGGATTTTGATTGGTTCCGGCAGGTCATGGACGAATTCTTTCCCCAGGCCACCTCAGATATTCGTTCGGTGCCCCGCGGGACCTTTCCCATGATCAATATGGGCCGTACGGACGAAGCCATCCTGGTATACGTGTTTGCGCCGGGCTTGACGACCGAAGCGCTTGATGTGAGCGTCCAGGATAACGTGCTGACCCTGCACGGTCGCCGTTCGTCGGTCGCGGAAGAAGGCGAGCGCCAAGAGCGCGCCTACTATCGCCAGGAGCGGTTCAGCGGTGAATTCTCGCGCTCCGTTACTTTACCTGATGGCGTCGACACCGAGCGAGCCGAGGCTAAAACGGCCAACGGACTGGTCGAGATATATTTACCCAAGCGCGAGGAAATGAAGCCACGTCGCGTCGAAATCAAGACGGCTTGAGACCCAAGGAGGTGTTGAGTTATGAATGATGTCACTAAACGCGAAACCAACCGCGATGTCGCGACCCAGCCCGAACAGCGCCGTACGCTGTTACCGGCAGTGGATATCTACGAGCAGAATGACGCCCTGCATGTGGTCGCCGATATGCCAGGGGTCACCCAGGAGTCGCTGCACATCGAGGTGGATCAAAACGTGCTGAGCATCGAAGGCGATATCAAGATCGATATGCCAAGCGGCGTTTCCGCTTCCTATGCGGAGATACGCGGCGATCAGTACGCGCGTCGCTTCACGTTGAGCCACGAGATCGATGCCGACTCGATCCAGGCAGAAATCCGCGATGGCGTGCTGCGTCTGGTATTGCCCAAGCGCGAGACGCATCGTCGTCGGCGTATCGAGGTCAAGGCGGCTTGATTCGCCAGCACTGCCACAGACAAGGTGTCCTCCTTCGGGAGGGCGCCTTTTTTATTGGTTCTTCGCTGACCAGCGTGAAACAGACAGGCACTGTGCCCCTTTAGCATGTCACGACGGCCATCTCGTGTGATGTCCATCGATCACAAAGATATGCCGGTGCCTACCCGCCAGGTGGTGGTGGGAATGGGCATGAGGCTCCGGCCCCTCCCATCCCTCATGCGTATGCTGGTGGTGTGTATCATGGTAGTGCAGGTGGGTGTGGGCCATGGGGGCATGTTCGTGCTCGAGAACCATCGAGTCATAGGAGTGCCAGACATAAGCCGCTAACGCCGTCGCCAAGAGCGCTATTGTTCCCATTAGTGCGAAGGTCTCGATCAACCCTACCTGTGCTCCAGCCCATCCGGCCAGCGGATAAGCCAACAGCCAGCAGCCGTGTGACAGCGAAAACTGCGCGGCAAACAGCGCCGGTCGATCCTCGGGCTGACATGAGCGTTTGAGCAATCGTCCGGTGGGCGTCATGACCAGCGAGGCGCCGGCACCCAGTAGTAGCCATAGCCCCAGTAGTCCGGTAAACCCTGGGGTGAGCAGGCCCAGGTACAGGCTCAACGTCATGAGGACACCGCCCAACAGCATGACCGGACGTTCGGGCATCCGATCCAGCACTTTGGGCAGCAGCAAGGCTACTACCATAGAACCCCCGCCCGCCGCAGCGAAGGCCAGGGCAACCTCGCGCTCGCCCAAGCCCAGGACAGAGCGCACGACCACCACGGTGTTGACGATCTGCATGGCTCCGGCAGCCGAGACCGCCATATTCAACGCCAGCAGTCCCCGCAGTCGAGGTGTCTTCAGGTAAATCCGACTGCCGTGGGAAGCACGCCGCCAGATGCCGGGTGCTTCCTCCATGGGATGCGGCGACGGCAGCGTCACCGACACGACCAGGGCGGCCGAGATCAGGAACGCCAGGGCGTTGAGCAGAAACAATACGTCGAAGCCCATCACCATCAACAGCGCTGCCGCGGCCACCGGGCTGAGCAGATTTTCCAGATCGTAAGCAAAACGCGACAACGACAGTGCCCGTGTGTACTGGCCCTCATCTTCGAGGATGTCGGGAATCGTCGCCTGGAAGACCGGCGTGAAGCCCGCCGAGCAAGCGTTGAGCAGAAAGATCAGGACATAGATCTGCCATATCTCGGTGACGAAGGGCAGCATGCAGACCACGGCTGCACGCAGCAGGTCCAGGCTGACCAGCAGCCAGCGTCGGGGCAGGCGCGCCGCATAGGCGCCCACCAGCGGTGCGATACCCACGTAGGCCACCATCTTGATTGCGAGTGCCGTGCCCAGCACGACCCCCGCCTGCCCGGCGGCCAGGTCGTGGGCCAGCAGCGCCAAGGCCACCGTCGTCAGGCCGGTACCAACAAGCGCAATGACCTGGGCCAGAAACAAATGGCGGTAGACGCGGTGGGCGAGCACGTCGAGCATGGGGCCTCCTCGAGGAGCAGTGGTGTCCATAAGGGCTTACAGGTAGCGGGCGATCGCCTTGAACTCCTCGGCATGGGCCCGCTGCGCTTGGGTCTGAGGGCCAAGGGCTTCCTCAAGACAATGATCGATATGGTCCTGCACCAGGGTCCGCTTGGCCTGCTGGATGGCCTTCTCCACGGCGTGGAGTTGCTGGGCGATATCCAGGCAGGGACGCCCATCCTCGATCATCTGGGTCACGCTCTGCAGATGCCCCCTGGCGCGGTTCAGACGCTTGATGATGGCGGGATGTGTTTGATGGGTATGCGATGTCATCTTTTTCCCTTATTCTGTTTCATATCCTCCTGGGGAGGATGTTAAACTTTTGTGGGTGCTGCGCCAATGACCCTAGGTCAGTGCAGCGCCCTATACGTCTTCGGTCTCATCCTGGTTGCTTTATATGCTCCATCGGCTGCGCCATCGCCTCGGCTATCTGGTCCTGTTGTTGCTGTTCGTGCCCGGCCTGGTCATCACCAGTGCCGGCGAGGCGCGTTCCCATGGTCCGTTGAGCACGGCAGCTGTCGATTCGGCTCATCAGGAGACTGAAAGGAATAGCCATGCCCACGATCATGGCCACGAGCACGGGGAGGGGCATTCCCCTCACCACGAGAGCGGCAGCCACTTCCACGAGACTGCGGCTCGGCCCGCGACGGGCGTTACCTTTGAGCCGCTGTTCCGCGCCGTCCTGCGGTCTGGCGATCGTGACGGCGTTCCGCTGCACCGGGTGTACCGCCTGGAGCGTCCCCCACGGCCGGTCATCGCTGTATGACCGGGGCCGTCCGTCGGACGGCCGATTCTTATGAAAGACCCGTGGAGGTTTCATGTTTCCATCCCGAATAGGGGGTGCGTTCGGCCTGCCTGATGTAGTCCGACGCCACGTCTTAGTCCTTCTCACGCTGCTGGTGATGCTCCTGGGGGCCAGCGGCGAAGCCCTTGCCCATGCCGTTGCCGAAGGCGACAAGGGCTATATCCAGGAGATCTATGGCATCAACCTGATCTCCTTCATCTATCTCGGCGCCAAGCACATGGTGACGGGGTACGACCATATCCTGTTTCTGCTGGGGGTGATCTTTTTCCTCTACCGGATGCAGCACATCGCCATCTACGTCAGTCTCTTCGCCTTGGGTCACTCCACGACGATGCTGCTCGGGGTGTATTTCAATGTCGGCATCAACAGCTATCTCATTGATGCCATCATCGGGCTATCCATTGTCTACAAGGCGCTGGACAACCTCGGCGCCTACCAGCGCTGGTTCGGTTTCCAACCCAATACCAAGGCGGCGACGCTGATCTTCGGCTTCTTTCACGGCTTCGGGCTCTCGACCAAGATCATCGAGTACGAGATCTCGTCGGATGGCCTGCTGCCGAACCTGCTGGCGTTCAATGTAGGGGTGGAGATCGGCCAACTGCTGGCCTTGAGCGCTATTCTCATCGTCATGGGCTTCTGGCGGCGCACTGCCGGATTCCTGCGTCACGCCTATACCGCCAACGTTGCCATGATGTGTGCCGGCTTCGTGCTGTTCGGTTATCAGCTCACTGGCCTGTTCACTACCTGATTCACGGAGTTTCACTATGTACAATACTGATCTTCCTACTCGCGCGGAATTGCCCTCTTCCCGCAAGCTGATCCGCTCGACCCTGCTGGCCGGCGTGGCGGCCAACGTCCTGTTGGTAACCGTGGTCCTGCCCGCCGAGTACGGGATTGACCACACCGGGGCGGGGCGTCTTCTGGGGCTGACCGAGATGGGGGAAATCAAGGAGCAACTGGCCGAAGAGGCCGAGCTTGATCGGGCAGCGACACAGGCTGCTTCGCCACAGGGCACGGTGGATAGCCAGGCCACGGTCGGGGTTGATGCTGACCCGCAGGCATCCTCCTCGGAGAATGCAGTCGGACAAGCCTCCACCACCGCGTCTGCCCCGGAAGCGACGCAGCCTCAGCCTGAGGCCAGCCAGGTGGCCGCGGCCTCGTTACCCGATAAGACGCCCTCCCAGGCGACCGATGAGACAGCCAGCTGGCGTGATGAGGTGAGCTTCACCCTGACGCCGGGCGAGGGCACCGAGTACAAGCTGACCATGGAGGAAGGCGCCGTCGCGAGGTTCGCCTGGTCGTCCGACGGGGGGCCGGTCAATTTTGACACTCACGGTGACGGGAATGGCAACTCGATCAGCTATGAGAAGGGGCGCGGTGTCCCCGAAGACGAGGGCGAGCTGGAGGCGGCCTTCACCGGCAACCACGGCTGGTTCTTCCGCAACCGCAACGACAACGAGGTGACCGTGGTGCTGAGACTCGACGGTGATTACGGTGAGCTGAAGCAAATGCTCTGACCCCGGAAGCGATCTTCAGACCCTGGCTCTCTTGTGAAGGCCAGGGTCTCTATAATCCTGCGTTGCTCTTGATCACTCCTTTGCTCCGAAAACCGATTGGCCCAACTTGGCGGAAGAGCGGAGATTGCGCGATGTAAATGAGTCGCTTGACTGGACGCGCGCACAAGCCGTTTTTTACGCCGTATGATCGAGCGCAGACACCTTCCGAACAGGCCTATCCCGCTCGTGTTTTTTGCGCAGAATGCCTAAGCTGGAAAAGTGCGTCACTTATCGGCAAGATGATCGGCGTATTTTTTGAACGTGCCTGCAGGACGCAAAGGCCGCCGCCATCTAAAGAGGAACTAGTCACGATGACCGATATTACCAAACTGCTGGGCGATGAAGCAGACAGCCTGCTCAGCCATACCTGCAAAGGCTTCAAGAAGGACGATCTATACCTGCCCGGCCCCGACTTCGTCGATCGGGTGATGATGGACAGTGATCGCAACCCTCTCGTGCTGCGCAACATGCAGGCGTTGTTCAATCACGGTCGCCTGGCAGGCACCGGTTATCTGGGTATGCTGCCGGTGGATCAGGGGATCGAACACTCTGCCGGTGCCTCTTTCGCCCCTAATCCGCAGTATTTCGATCCCAAGAATATCGTCGAGCTGGCCATCGAAGGCGGCTGTAACTGCGTCGCCTCGACTCTGGGTGTGCTTTCCTCCGTGGCGCGGCGTTATGCCCACAAGATCCCGATGATGCTCAAGCTCAACCACAACGAGACCTTGACCTATCCGGCGATCTACGATCAGACGATGTTCGCTCAGGTCGAGCAGGCTCATAACATGGGCTGCATTGCGGTTGGAGCCACCATCTACTACGGCTCGCCGGAAAGCCGCCGCCAGATCATGGAGGTCAGCGAGGCCTTCGAACGTGCTCATGAACTGGGTATGGTCACGGTGCTGTGGTCCTATCTGCGCAACCCCGACTTCAAGAAAGATGGCACCGATTACCACGTTTCATCGGATCTCACGAGCCAGGCCGTTCACCTTGCGGCAACCATCAAGGCGGATATCGTCAAGCAGAAGCTGCCGGAGAACAACGGTGGTTACAAGGCGGTCGGTTTCGGCCATACCCACGACAAGGTCTACGATGAGTTGACTTCGGACAACCCCATCGACCTGGCCCGCTATCAGGTAGCCAACTGCTTCATGGGACGTGCGGGATTGATCAACTCCGGCGGCGGCTCCAAGGGACATTCCGATCTGGGTGAGGCGGTGCGTACCGCGGTAATCAACAAGCGTGCCGGTGGCATGGGCCTGATCTCCGGGCGCAAGGCGTTCCAGAAGCCGATGAAGGAAGGCGTCGAGCTGCTCAACGCGATTCAGGATGTGTATCTGTCGAAAGACGTCACCATTGCCTGATCGTCGCTCGCCTAATTTCTGAGGCTGATGATTAATAAATAAAAAGGCCCGGTCATTGCGACCGGGCCTTTTGCGTGGCGGCGTGTCGTTACGCCGTGGCGCTTTCCTCCAGCAGTTGCTCGACCTGCGCGACGACGTTGTCCACGGTGAAGCCGTAGTGTTTGAACAGCGCTTCCGCCGGGGCGGATTCGCCGAAGCTGTGCATGGCGATGATACGGCCGTGAAGCCCGACGTACTTGTACCAGTAAGCGTAGTGGCTGGCTTCGATGGCTACGCGCTTGGTCATGGTGGACGGCAGGACGGATTCGCGGTAGCTGGCGGGCTGGGCATCGAAGATATCCGTGGAGGGCATCGACACGACGCGCACCGCCTTACCCTTGGCCTCCAGCGCATTGGCGGCTTCCATGGCCAGGCCGACTTCGGACCCGGTTGCGATCAGAATGACCTCGAAAGGCTCGTCGCTGTCCTTGAGCACATAGCCGCCGCGGCGAATCTCCGCCAGCTGATGCTTGTCGCGCTGCTGGTGAGGCAGGTTTTGCCGGGACAGTACCAGCGCCGTCGGCGCGCCTTGCCGCTTGAGCGCGATGCGCCAGGCCACGGCGGTTTCTACCGCATCCGCCGGTCGCCAGGTCGATAGGTTGGGCGTCGAGCGCAGCGCCCCCATCTGCTCGATGGGCTGATGGGTCGGGCCGTCCTCGCCCAGACCGATGGAGTCATGGGTAAACACATAGATGGTCTGCAGGTTCATCAGTGCCGCCAGACGCACGGCGTTGTGCATGTACTCCATGAAGGTCAGGAAGGTGGCGCCATAGGGAATGAACCCGCCGTGGGCGGCGATGCCGTTCATGATCGCGCCCATACCGAATTCCCGCACGCCGTAGTGCAGGTAGTTGCCATCATGCTGGTCGCGACTGATGGCCTTGGAATCTTTCCAGAAGGTCAGGTTGGATGGGGCCAGATCCGCGCTGCCACCGAACAGTTCCGGCAGCTGTGGGCCGAGCTCGTTCAGACAGGCCAGCGACGCCTTGCGGCTCGCAATGCTTTCGCCATTCGCTTGGGTTTGCTCGATCAACTTTTCTGTGTTCAACGTGGAGGGCAGTTCACCTTTTAGGCGCCGCTTGAACTCCTTGGCAAGCTCAGGGTGCGCTTCGGCGTAGCGTTCAAAGTGCGCATTCCACTCGCTTTCGGTCTTCTCTCCCCGGGCGCTGGCGTCCCAGCCTCTGTAGATCTCCTCGGGCACGTGAAACGGCGCATGAGACCAGCCCAGTTGCTCCCGGGCAGCGGCGACCTCATCTTCACCCAGAGGCGAGCCATGAGTGGCTTCGGTGCCCTGCTTGTTGGGGGCGCCAAACCCGATGATGGTCTTGCACATGATTAGACTGGGGCGATCGTCATGCTGGCGGGTCAGTTCGATGGCGGCCTTGATCTCTTCGGGCTTGTGGCCATCCACATTGGGCACCACGTGCCAACCATAGGCCTCGAAGCGCTTGGCGGTATCGTCGGTGAACCAGCCCTTGGTCTCGCCGTCGATGGAAATGCCGTTATCATCGTAGAAGGCGGTCAGCTTGCCCAGACCTTGAGTGCCGGCCAGGGAGCAAACCTCATGGGAGATGCCTTCCATCAGGCAGCCATCCCCTAGGAACACATAGGTGTAGTGATCGACGATGGTGTGCCCGGGCTGATTGAACTGAGCGGCCAGCGTACGTTCTGCAATGGCCATGCCCACTGCATTGGCCAGCCCCTGGCCCAGCGGGCCGGTGGTGGTTTCGACGCCGGGGGTGTAACCCAGCTCCGGATGCCCTGGGGTCTTTGAGTGCAGCTGACGAAAGTTCTGCAAGTCTTCGAGGGTCAGTTCATAGCCGGTCAGGTGCAACAGCGAATAGAGCAGCATGGAGCCATGACCGTTGGACAGCACGAAACGGTCACGATCCGCCCAGTGCGGATTAGCCGGGTTATGTGCCAAATAGTCGTTCCACAGCACTTCGGCAATATCGGCCATGCCCATGGGGGCGCCGGGATGACCGGACTTGGCCCTCTGTACGGCATCCATGGATAGTGCACGGATGGCATTCGCCAACTCGAAACGGGACGGCATCGTAAAGCTCCTCGCCTAGGGCAAATGAACAGCGATAGTAGTACAGCGCAGCGAAATGGCCACTACTATCCGTTCGATGGGGTGGTGCCGGACAAGAGCCGACATGAAAACCGGGGGATTATTGTCGCCGAGTTGTGGATATCCATCAAATGCCGGTCACGGATTTCACTCTGCAAAGAGATGACAGCGACCCTGGGAGAACCTGTGAAAAGCCGATAACGGCCTGCTAGGCAGCCGTCGGGTGAGCGTGTAGACTTTTTGCCTTCAGGCTCCGGGTCTCGCAAGAGCGGACCTTGTATGGAAAGGCCCTGTTTGAAACCGTCTGCGCTTGCGGCTGGATTTTTATCGTCCGGCGTTGCGCGATCGTCTGACTGCATTTTTCGGCACCCATGAAGGGGTGCCAAGGAGGGTCGAATAGGCCATGAGCGAATATTCTCTGTTTACGTCTGAATCCGTATCCGAGGGGCATCCCGACAAGATCGCCGATCAGATATCCGATGCGGTACTCGATGCCATCATTGCCCGGGACAAGCAGGCGCGGGTCGCCTGTGAAACCATGGTCAAGACCGGGGTAGCAATCGTTGCCGGCGAGATCAGCACCAATGCTTGGGTCGATCTCGAAGAGCTGGTGCGTGAGGTAATCCTTGAGATTGGCTACAACTCTTCCGATGTCGGTTTCGATGGCGAGACCTGCGGCGTACTCAATCTGATCGGCAAGCAGAGCGTGGATATTGCTCAGGGCGTCGACCGCAGCAAGCCCGAAGATCAGGGTGCCGGTGACCAGGGGTTGATGTTCGGCTATGCGACCAACGAGACCGACACTTACATGCCGGCGCCGATCCATTACGCTCACCGGCTGGTCGAGCGCCAGGCAGAACTGCGCAAGAATGGCATGCTGCCTTGGCTGCGCCCAGACGCCAAGAGCCAGGTGAGCTTTCGCTATGGCGACAATGGCAAGCCGCAGTCGGTAGAAGCGGTGGTGCTCTCCACCCAGCACGATCCGGATATCGCCCAGGAAGATCTGCGCAAGATGGTCAAGCGCGAGATCATCGAGCAGGTACTGCCGGCAGAGTGGCTGACCGACCAGACCCAGTACCACATCAACCCCACTGGCAAGTTCGTCATTGGTGGCCCCGTGGGGGACTGTGGCCTGACTGGGCGCAAGATCATCGTCGATACCTACGGCGGTATGGCACGCCACGGCGGAGGGGCGTTTTCCGGCAAGGATCCGTCCAAGGTCGATCGTAGCGCAGCCTATGCCGGACGCTATGTAGCCAAGAACCTAGTCGCCGCCGGGCTTGCCGACAAGTGTGAGATCCAGGTTTCCTATGCCATCGGTGTCGCCGAGCCTACCTCCGTGGCGATCAACACCTTCGGCACTGCGCGCATCGGCGACGACAGGATCGTCGAGCTGGTGCGGGAGCATTTCGATCTACGACCCTTTGCCATTTCGCGTATGCTCGATCTGCAGCACCCCATGTATCGGCTCACCGCCGCTTATGGCCACTTCGGCCGCGAGCCTTTTGAGCACAGCTATACCTGGAAGGACGTGCACGGCGAGAAGCATACCGAGACCTTCACTGCGTTCCCTTGGGAGAAGCTCGACAAGGCAGAAGCGTTGCGCGCCGCTGCGGAGCTTTAAAAGCCTAACGGGCGCTGTATGTCGTTATTTAGCAACAATAAATGTACAGTATTGGCGACAATCTGTGCATTTAGAGGCATAAAAGTGAACTTTTCAGCGTGGTTCTGGACGCCTTTGCTGATTTAGGTTCATAGTCACTGGCGAAAGAATCCGTTCAAATGGATATGAGGATGTGAATCATGGAAAACCGCAAGATTACGTTGTTTGCCGCATTGATACTTTCCGGCGTACTGCTCGCTGGATGTGGTGATGACGAGTCCGACACTGAAACCACGACGGAATCTGCCACCAATCAGTCCGAGCCGGTCTCGGAAGGTAATGAAACTGCTGATGATGCCGAGACGTCTGCCAACATGAGCAGCGACAGTTCCGATGAAATGACCGGCAGTGGTTCGAGTGAATCCTCCAATGGCCAGATGCAAGGCGACGATACCAACGGTAGCGCTAGCGGTACGCAAACACCGCAGAACGACCAGTCCCAGCCGGCCAATCAGGATAATCAAAGCCAGCCCAAGGCCAGCGCCGAAGACACGCCGGAAGAGAGCACGAATTAAGCGGCTCACCACGCTTCAGCTTTCCTGACAAACGCCGATGTTCAAGAAGGCGGCTAGCGATAGTCGCCTTTCTTCTATTCGATGCTGCCTATGTGGGTGATTGGGCAGATCGACGTTGAAAAAGAACGCATAGTGTAGTGAACTTGCCCGGCGCCAATGCCTCATTGGCGCCTCGTTGCTGCTGTTCGAGGGGCGCTGCAGTGCATGAAAATTCGTGCGCGAGGCTCGGACAGGATGTCGCAAATGCAACGGCGCCCATTCCCCGGAATGGAGTAAGACGATGACAGCAATGGCAAATCCCGACGCTGCCACTCAGGATTATAAGGTTGCCGATATTTCCCTGGCGGATTGGGGGCGGCGCGAAATCCGTATCGCCGAAACCGAAATGCCGGCATTGATGAAGATCCGTGCCAAGTACCGCGATCAGCAGCCCCTTGCAGGTGCACGCATTGCCGGCTGTATTCACATGACCATCCAAACGGCGGTGTTGATCGAGACCCTGATCGAGCTGGGCGCGTCCGTGCGCTGGTCCTCCTGCAACATCTTCTCGACCCAGGATCAGGCCGCCGCAGCCATTGCTGCCGCCGGTATCCCGGTATTTGCCTGGAAAGGCGAGACCGAAGAGGAGTTCTGGTGGTGCATCGAGCAGACCGTGGAAGGCCCCGACGGCTGGACCCCGAACATGGTGCTCGACGATGGTGGCGATCTGACCGGACTTCTACATGACAAGTACCCGGAGCTTCTGAAGAACATTCATGGTATCTCTGAAGAGACCACCACCGGCGTGCATCGCCTGCAGGAAATGCTTCGGGACAGCACGCTCAAGGTGCCGGCGATCAACGTCAACGATGCGGTCACCAAGTCCAAGAACGACAACAAATACGGCTGCCGCCACAGCCTGAACGACGCCATCAAGCGCGGTCTCGACCATCTGCTCTCCGGCAAGCAGGCCCTGGTGGTCGGCTATGGCGACGTGGGCAAGGGCTCCGCCGCCTCCTTGCGCCAGGAAGGTATGATCGTCAAGGTCACCGAGATCGATCCGATCTGTGCCATGCAAGCCTGCATGGACGGGTTTGAGGTGGTGTCGCCTTACCAGGATGGCGTCAATCAAGGCGGTGATAACGTCGATAGCGCCCTGTTGGGCAAGATCGACCTGGTGGTGACCTGCACCGGTAACGTCAATGCCTGCGATGCGCCCATGCTCAAGGCGCTCAAGAAGGGCGCGGTGGTGTGCAATATAGGCCACTTCGACAGCGAAATCGACACCGGCTACATGCGCAAGCAGTGGCACTGGGAAGAGGTCAAGCCCCAGGTGCACAAGATCTATCGCGACAGCAAGCCCGACGACTTTGATCCTGAGAGCAGCGACTATCTGATTCTGCTTTCCGAAGGTCGCCTCGTGAACCTGGGCAACGCCACAGGCCATCCGTCACGCATCATGGACGGTTCCTTCGCCAATCAGGTGCTGGCGCAGATTCATCTGTACGAGCGGCGTTTTGCCGATCTGACCGGTGACGATAAAGCCGGGGGTCTTTCGGTTACCGTTCTGCCCAAGCACCTCGATGAAGAGGTCGCCCGCTATATGGTCGAAGGTTTCGGTGGTGTGATTACCAAGCTGAGCGATGAGCAGGCCAAGTATACCGGCATGGCGGTGGATGGGCCCTTCAAGCCCGATGAATACCGTTACTAAGAAGATACGCTGAATCAACGTTGTAACGCCGCCTTCGGGCGGCGTTTTTTATAGTATTCTGATTCCCGTACTGGCATGGCCGGTTTAGAAAAACGAAGGTAAAGGAAGGCGCATGCTGAACCTCATCGCAATCATCGTCTCGCTTACGGCACTTTTCGCCTGGCTCAACCATCGGTTCATTCGCTTGCCCACCACCATCGGGGTCATGGCGATCGCCCTTGCGCTCTCGGCGGGGATGCATGGCTTGTCCTGGCTAGGGTACACCGCCCTGGAGGACCACGCCGAAAACCTGCTGTCACGGATCGATTTCAACAAGCTGCTGATGGACGGCATGCTGTCGTTTTTGCTCTTTGCCGGCGCTTTGCACGTGGATCTGGATCGGCTCAAGCGTTACCGCTGGTCGATCGGCTTCCTGGCCACTTTCGGCGTGGTGATCTCGACCCTCACCATTGGCGCTGCCGCTTATTATCTACTCGGTCTGTTCGGCTTTGCGGTGCCATTCATGTACTGCCTAGTCTTCGGTGCGCTGATTTCCCCCACCGATCCCATTGCGGTGCTGGGTATCCTGCGCCAGGCCAACGCCCCGGTGGATCTGGAGCTGCGCATCGTCGGTGAGTCGCTATTCAACGATGGTGTGGCGGTGGTGGTCTTTACCTTGCTGCTGGGGGCCGCCACGGGCAGCGAGGCGCTGACGTTCACTCATGCGGGCAAACTGTTTCTGATCGAGGCCGGTGGCGGTGTTGCCTTGGGGCTTGTGGTCGGGGGCTTGGCCTATTGGTTGATGCGCAGTATCGATGAATACCGCATCGAGGTGCTTATCTCTCTGGCCGTGGTGCTGGGAGGCTATGCGCTGGCGCTGGCGCTACACGCCTCGGGACCGATTGCCATGGTGGTGGCCGGTTTGCTGGTGGGTAACAAGGCGCGCAAGAGCGCCATGTCGGATGTTACTCGCGAACAGCTCGATGCCTTCTGGGAGCTGATCGACGAGATACTCAACACCCTGCTGTTCGTACTCATCGGGCTCGAGGTGTTGCTGATTCCTTTCGAATCCGGACTGTTGTGGGTCGGTGGGGCATTGATCGCCATCATGCTGATCGTGCGTTTCTCGACGATAGGCGTACCGATCATGCTGCTGCGCAAACAGCTGGGCTTTCGCAAAGGCTCCATCAGGATACTGACCTGGGGCGGGTTGCGCGGGGGTATTTCCGTGGCCCTGGCTTTGGCGATACCCAGCGGTGAAGCACGGGACATACTGCTCACCATAACCTATATGATCGTGCTGTTCTCGATATTGGTTCAGGGGCTATCGATTGGCCATGTGGTGCAGCGGTTACTCGATAAGGAGCAGCCCTGAAGGGGATGGATCTTCGGCGCTGATGACACGGAATTCGCGAAACTAAAAAGTTGTGTTAAATTGAGTTACTTTTAGTAATTTGGCGTTTACGTGAAACTGGCAAAGCAACTCCTCCCGCTATTGCTCGGCATGCTGATGTCTGGTTGCGGCACGGTCGACGTGAACCGGCTGCCCTCGACGGCGCTGCCTTCAGCGGCTGTGAAGACGACCTATCTGGGCGCCTGGGCCGATCAGGCGAGCCAGGGGCAAAAAGCGGCGAATGGCGTGCGTCTGCTCGGCGATGGCCGCGAGGCCTTCGCCCTGCGGGCATCGCTGGCCAACCATGCGCAGAAGACCCTCGACGTACAGAGCTACATTCTCGAGGACGATCTCGCCGGGCGGGCGCTGCTCGAACGCATGCTCAAGGCGGCAGAGCGTGGCGTGCGGGTGCGCCTGCTGCTGGACGATACTGCCAGCCTCGGCAAGCAGGAACTGCTGGCCGCCTTCGCCAGCCACCCCAACGTCCAGGTGCGGCTGTTCAATCCGATCCCCGTGGGGCGGAGCTTCTGGCTGACCTACCATCTGGCGCTGGTGGCCGATTTTGACCGTCTCCATCAGCGCATGCATAACAAGCTGTGGCTGACGGACAACGCCGTGGCCATCACCGGCGGGCGCAATCTGGCCGACGAATATTTTGCCATCGCCGACGAAGACAATTTCGACGACCTCGACGTGGTGGCAGTAGGGCCCACGGTGAATGTCCTCTCGGCAAGTTTCGATGCCTACTGGAACCATCCATTGGCAGTACCGGTCGGGCGTTTCGAGCGGGCGTCGGCCAGGGCCTGGCGCAACCTCGTGACACACACCGAAGCGCGTCCTTCACCAGAGGGTGAATTGCTGGCGAGATATCGTCTCGTCGGTGGTCCGGACGCCCTGCTGGGATCGTTGACCTGGGCACCGGCCATCGCCCTGTGGGACTTGCCCGACAAGCTTGCCAATGTCGGCTACCCCGCCCTTGGCACGACGCTGTTGGGCCAGTTGGGTGATGCCTTCCACCAGCTGGAACGACGCCTGCTGATCGTCTCGCCCTATGTCATTCCCACTCAGGCCAGCATCGATTATCAGGCGCAGCTTTCGCGACGCGGCATCGAGGTGACGATCCTGACCAACGCCCTGGAGGCCACGGATTTGCCCTCCCTGCACAGCGCTTACACGCCGTGGCGCGCCGAACTGCTGGGCAATGGCGCGCGGTTATACGAATTGCGCGCTAACCCCGAGCGGGGGGAGGGCTTGCCCGCGAGCGGAAAGATATCGAGCCTGCACACCAAGGCCATGGCCTTCGACGAACGGCGCCTGTTCGTGGGTTCGCTAAACGCCGACCCTCGCGCAGTGTGGTGGAACAGCGAGGTGGGGTTGCTGATCGATAGCCCGAAATTGACGCGTCAGCTCTGGGCCCAGGCACGTCGCGGCATGGACCCGGGACACAGCTACGCGCTTGGGTTGCGCGATAAGGGAAGGCCGGTCTGGTATACGCAAGTGGATGGGCAGATGGTGGCCCTGACCGAGGAGCCGGGCAGCTTCACGCGTCGTTTCAAGGCCTGGATGCTCGGCCTGCTTGGCATCGAACATCTACTGTAGAGGCGGAATTCAGCTTATTTTCAGTCTGTTGCAGCATACTGGCGACCATTTACTCGTCAGGAAAACGTTTCATGGCATCGCCAACATCGACGCTATCACGGCGTCAGCTACTCAAGATCGCCTCCGCGCTGGGCTTGTCGACCGCTGCCTTGGGGCTGCGCCCTGCCTGGGCCAATCCCAGCGGCATCAATAACGTCTATCCACACGGCGCCGTGCAGGGCCGCGATATATCCCTTGCGGTGCGTCGCGAGTCGCTCCCCATTGCCGGCCGCAAGGCCCGCCCTATCACTCTGAACGGTACCAGCCCTGGCCCATTGATTCGCTTGCGTGAAGGGGATGACGCTTCGCTCAAGGTCGTCAACCTGCTCGACGAGGATACCTCGATACATTGGCATGGCCTGATTTTGCCGCCGGAAATGGATGGCGTGCCGGGAATCAGCTTTGCCGGCATCGCGCCGGGACAGAACTTCACCGCGCGCTTTCCTGTTAATCAGAACGGCACCTACTGGTACCACAGCCACTCGGGATTGCAGGAGCAACTCGGTCACGCGGGCCCGATGATCATCGACGCCGCGCAGCCCGAACCATTCTCCTATGATCGTGAGCATGTGCTGCTACTCACGGATTGGACATTCGAAGAGCCGGAAACGGTTTTCCGCAACCTGAAGGTGGCGGAAGGCTACTACAACTACCAGGAGCGCACCATCGCCGACTTCTTCGATGACGTGGCGAAGAACGGCCTCGGCGATACCCTGGCGCAGCGCTCGATGTGGGAACAGATGCGCATGAGTTCCCGGGATATCGCCGATGTCACCGGTAGTACCTATACCTATCTGTTGAACGGCCATGCTTCCCGGGACAACTGGACGGGCCTGTTCAAACCGGGTGAGAAGCTACGCTTGAGGGTGATCAATGGTTCGGCGATGAGCTATTTCGATGTGCGTATTCCCGGGCTGAAGATGACCGTGGTTGCTGCGGATGGGCAGCCGGTGCAGCCGGTGCCGGTGGATGAGTTTCGTATTGCCGTGGCGGAAACCTACGACGTGCTCGTCGAGCCCGACGTGAACCGCGCCTATACGATCTTCGCAGAAGCCATGGACCGTAGCGGATATGCACGGGGCACCCTGGCGCCGCGTCTTGGCATGGTGGCTCCCATTCCGGAGCGGCGTCGAATCGCGGACCGGGGCATGGAAGCCATGGCCGGGCATGGCGGTATGGATCACTCTGCCATGACAGATATGGATGACTCCGATATGTCAGGCATGGATCATTCGAACATGCAGGGCATGGATCATTCGAACATGCAGGGCATGGACCATTCGAACATGCAGGGCATGGACCATTCGAACATGCAGGGCATGGATCATTCGAACATGCAGGGCATGGACCATTCGAGCATGCAGGGCATAGATCATTCGAACATGCAGGGTATGGATCATTCGAGCATGCAGGGCATGGATCATTCGAACATGCAGGGCATGGATCATTCGAACATGCAGAGCGCCACGCCGGCAGGTGGCTTGTTGTCCGCCGGTACGGCACAGCCAGGCTCACGTTATGACCAGCCTGGAATCGGTATCGATCCGCAGGAACGTCATGTGCTGACCTACAGTGATCTCAAAGCCTACTCCCCATGGCCGGACCAACGTTCGCCGGGCCGCGAGCTGGAGTTGCAGTTGACCGGCAACATGGAGCGTTACATGTGGTCCTTCGATGGCGAGAAGTTCAGCGAGGTCGATGGACCCATCCTGTTCGAGCATGGCGAGCGGCTGCGGTTGATCTTCTTCAATACCACCATGATGGAGCACCCTATCCACCTGCACGGCATGTGGATGGAGCTGGAAAATGGCGCCGGTGAGCTGATCCCGCGCAAGCATACCCTGAACGTCAAGCCTGGCGAGCGCGTATCCGCCTTGGTCAGTGCCGATGCCCCGGGAAGCTGGGCGTTTCATTGTCATCTGCTTTATCACATGGACGCGGGTATGTTCCGGGTCGTCAAGGTCGCTTGAGGAGTTTTAGTCGATGCGGTTTATTGCAAGAGAATTAGCCGGTGCGAGTGCGCTGGCGATAATGCTGACAGTGCCGGCCCATGCCGATGACTATGACGCCCCTCCCGGTTGGGGAGCGCCGATGACCGAGCACTATTTTGGCACCTTCCTGATCGATCGGCTGGAATACGACTGGACCGACGAGAATGAAGAGGCGGTGGTCTGGGATTTCCAGGGCTGGTACGGCGGCGACATCCAGCGTGTCTACATCAAGGGTGAAGGCGCGAACGTGCAGGGCGATGGCGAGGACGCCGAGTTCGAGTCTCTCGATCTGCTCTATAGCCACTTGATCGCCGATTTCTGGGAACTGCAGGGGGGCGTCGGCTATCAAGGCGGCATTGCCTCGAACGATCATCCCGAACGCGGCTTTGCCGTGCTGAGCCTGTTCGGTCAGATGCCCTATCGCTTCGAGGTCGACACCGGCTTGCGCGTTAGTGACGAAGGCGATGTATCCGCGGATTTCGAGGCCGAATACGACCTGCGCCTGACCCAGCGCACTTACCTGCAACCACGTACCGAAATTACCGCCGCTGCCCAGGAAGTGCCCGAATTCGGCGTGGGTAAAGGGCTCAACTCGGTGCGCGTGGGCATGCGGCTTCGCTACGAAATTTCCCGTAAATTCGCCCCTTATATCGGCGGCTATTGGCAAAAGCAATACGGTGACACCGCCGATATCACTCGGGAGCTGGGTAACGAGCCGGAAGGCACCGGTGTCGTTGCAGGCGTGAGAATGTGGTTCTAAAAATAAATGGTACAAATCCCCTGACAGGAGAAATATATGCGTTTGTTTTACGGAGTGGTGCTAGCGCTGTTGTTGCTGATCGCCGGCGGTATCGCCTTCATCTACAGCGGTTTTTATAACGTCGCCGCGAGTGATCCCCATGCGGCACTGAGCCAGTGGGCGATTCATACTACGATGCGTAACTCCGTCGAGGCACGGGCGGACGAAATTGAAGTCCCCAAACTCGACGATCAAGAGATGGTCGCTCAGGGAGCGCGTTCCTACGATGCGCTGTGTGTAGCTTGTCATATGAAACCCGGTGCCGAAGAGACGGTGCTGCGGGCCGGGCTCAATCCCAAGCCCCCGGCATTACCCTCGGGGGAGACCGGCAACCCGGCGCAGCAGTTCTGGATCGTCAAGCACGGTATCAAGATGACTGGCATGCCGGCCTGGGGCGAAACCCATGAAGACCAGGAACTCTGGGAGATGGTGGCCTTCCTGCAGAAGCTGCCCGAGCTCTCGGAGCAGCAGTACACCGCGTTGGTCGAACCACAAAAGATGGCCTCAAGTGGCCAAGCCGATGACGGCCACGATCACGAGCACGGCGATATGAGTAGCATGATGGGCTCCTCGCCCTCCAAGGGCTCCGGCGGGCAGGCCGATGATGGTCACGATCACGAGCACGGCGATATGAGCGCCATGATGGGATCATCAGCTACCAAGAAAGAGGAGGCTTCTGCGGATGAGCCTTCATCAGCGGCGATGGCTTCCGAAGACGACGAAGAAGAAGCCAGGAAGGATAATGCCAAGAGCGAAGATGGCCATTACGACGACGGCCATAGCCACTAAGTCAGTGTCAGTGAGATAGCTTATGCGCTTATTGCTTGTCGAGGATGATGATCTGCTGGCCGATAGCCTGTCGGAAGCATTGGAAGACGAAGGCTATCGGGTGGATGTTGCCGGTCTGATGCGTGAGGCGGAGGCCTTGATGAACAGTGAGGACTATAGCCTCGCGATACTCGACCTTGGACTACCGGATGGCTCGGGGCTGGAGCTGTTGAAACGTTGGCGGCGCAGCGGCCGCCATCTGCCCATTATCGCCTTGACCGCCCGAGACAGTTGGGAAGACAAGGTGGAGGGTCTGCACGGTGGCGCGGATGATTATCTGACCAAGCCCTATCATGAGGCCGAACTATTGGCCCGACTGCATGCCTTGCTACGGCGCGGAAGTAGTGCGGTGGAAACCACCCTGAGCGTCAATGGCATCGCCCTGGACGAGGCGACCAAGCGTGTATGTGATGCCGATGGCACCTGGCATACCCTGACCGCGACCGAGTACTGCCTGTTACGCTACCTGATGCGCCATCCGGATCGTGTGCACTCGAAGATCCGCTTGCTCGATCAGCTTTATACCCTGGAACAGGATGCCGCTGCGCCTAATCTGGTCGAGGTATATGTAGGTCGGTTGCGCCGGCTACTGGGCAAGAACCATATCCAGACTCGGCGTGGGCAGGGTTATGTCTTTCCTTCCCTTTGATCGACGCAGCCTACGCTTCAATCTACTGATCCGATTGGGGTTGGTGGCATTGGTCATCGTGGGGGTCACCTGGTTTCTACATGGCATCCTGCTGCGGGATCTGGCTTGGGATTTTCTGGGTGACCGGTTGCGTCAGGAGGCCCGTTACACCCTCGACAGGCTGGAGCGCCTGGAAGAGGCGCCAAGCCAATGGCTGGAAACCGACTCGCCTACCAGAGAGGTCTTTCACCATCTTTATGTATTGCGCGTGGGTGATCGGACCTACTCATCGCATCCAGACTGGCTCGCGCCCCTGGATTCGTACCTGGACGGTGCGGATGCTCGGCTTTTCGAGGTGCAATGGCAGGGGCGCCAGCTGCTCGTCTACCGAGACAGCTTCGAATTGAATGGCAAGCCTGGCGTGTTGCTGGTAGGGGAGGACTTCGCTCAGGTAGAGGATGGCCTGGGGGCCCTGCACTGGTGGGTGGGGGGGATCGCTGGGCTCGTTCTTGTATTGCTGATTCTCATGAACTTAGTAGCGGTCAACCGCAGTCTTCGTCCCTTGGCAAGGTTGCAGAATCAGCTCGCCGAGTTTCAGGCGGGCCAGCGCGAGAGGCTTGACCTTGACTGCCCTTCTGAATTGGATGAATTGCTCATTCAACTAAATCATTTCATGGATGAGTTGCAGCGTCGCCTGCAGCGTTCCCGGGAGGCGGTCGCCAACCTCTCCCATACGCTGCAAACCCCGCTGGCGGCCGTTACCCAGGTGTTGCGAGGGCGTCGACCGATCGATGACCGGCGCCGGCAACGTATGCTCGAACGCCTGGAAGGAATGCAAACACAGTTGACCTCCGGGTTACGGCGGGCCCGCTTCGCCGGACCGGGTAGCGCCCAACATGCGGTGGTCGCCCAGGAAGCGGGTACCTTGGTCGACATGATCCGAACGCTCTATCCCGACAAACGCTTCGAGCTCGAGGTGGGATTACCCGCGAAACAAAGCGTCGCGGTGGAACGCCAGGATCTGAACGAGATGCTGGGTATCGTGCTGGACAACGCGGGCAAATGGGCACATGAACATGTGATATGTCGCATATTTCAGGAGCAGGCTCAAGACCAGGGCCTAGTCTTCGAGATCGAGGATGATGGGCCTGGGGTACAAGCCGCGGCGTTATCCCAACTCGGTGAGCGGGGTAAACGTTTGGATGAAAGTACCCCCGGGTATGGACTGGGGCTGGCGATTCTGAAGCAGATCGTTGCGCAGTATCACGGTGAGGTGACGTTTTCTGCTTCGAAGGAAGAGGGGCTTTGTGTGCGTATCGCACTGCCTCTATAGGTGAACCCGTTGTACGACGACACTACTGAAACAAGGAAAACGAGATGACTAACGCTATTCGCAACATGTTGACTACCGCAGCACTGTCGGTTGCTTTCATTGCACTGCCTGCCAGCGCCGATACGAACCATGACGGCCAGAAGCATGGCTCGAAAATGCAGCAATCCGCGGAGACCCAAACGGCGCAGGGTGAGGGTACCGTCAAGGCTATAGATACTGCGGCGCAGCAGATTACCCTCTCTCACGGCCCGATCGAGGCCCTGGGCTGGCCGGGAATGACCATGCCATTCAACGTGGCGGAAAGTGCCTCGATGGAGGGGCTTTCCCTGGGCGACGAGGTTCGCTTCGAAGTCAGGAAGTCTGGCAGCGACATCGCCATCACCGAGATTTCTCAACAGTAACGAGACGTCATCAAGCAATAAAAAAGGGCGATCCAGCGTTTGATGGGTCGCCCGACCATGGTCGTGAAAAGGTTATAAAACGCCACTCAAAAGAGAGCGTTTATCACAAGAAGAAGTTTTGCAATTGATTAACTATTCAGAACAAGTCCAGGGAGAAGGAGTTGGGATATGTCCGACACGCATCATGATGCAGAGCGCCGGCGCCTGCTGAAAGCCTTGGCCACGACGGGGCTATTGGCCGGTCTGGAAGGGCTGCTTCCTGCCTATGCCCGGGCAGGCTCAGGACCCGAACGGCATCTTGCCGGTGCCGCCCGGGTAGCCGGTGGCAAGCCGCGTTCGGTCACCCAGGATTTTCATATTCGCAGGGAAGGCATCGGTATCGCGGGTGGCTATGCGCCCTCCGCCATCACCGTCAATCACTCCATTCCCGGCCCCTTGCTCGAACTATGGGAGGGGCATGAAGCTCGCCTGCGAGTGCACAACCATCTGCTTGACGAATCCACCTCGATTCATTGGCATGGCATCCTGCTGCCTTTCCAGATGGACGGCGTGCCCGGCGTGGCATTTCCCGGGATCGCGCCGGGAGATAGCTTCGAGGCGCGTTTTCCAGTACGCCAGCATGGTACCTACTGGTATCACAGCCATACCGGGTTCCAGGAGCAGATTGGCCAAACCGGACCGATGGTCATCCACCCTGCCGAGCCGGACCCGATCAAGGCCGATCGCGACTACGTGGTCATGCTCAACGACTGGACCTTCGAGGATCCCGCGCGGGTACTGGCTCAGTTGAAGAAGATGAGCGGCTACTACAATTTCAGCAAGCGCACCATGGAAGACCTAGTGGAGGACGTGGCGCGCTCCGGCTGGGCGAAGACCCTGAAAGACCGCGAAGCCTGGGGCGGCATGCGCATGAATCCGCGCGGCATCGCCGATGTCACCGGTCACACCTACAGCTACCTGATGAACGGCCTACATCCGGAGGCCAACTGGACCGCGCTGTTCGCTCCCGGCGAGCGCATCCGTCTGCGGGTCATCAACGGCTCGTCGATGAGCTACTTCAACTTCCGCATTCCGGGCCTGGCGATGAGTGTGGTAGCCGTCGATGGCCAAGCCGTCGAACCCGTCGAAACCGATGAATTCCAGATCGGCGTCGCCGAGACCTATGATGTCATCGTCGAACCCCAGGAAGATAAAGCCTATACATTGATGGTCGAGTCCATGGATCGCAGCGGCTATGCCCGCGGCACCCTGGCCCCACGTATGGGCATGACGGCGGCGGTGCCCGAACTGCGGGCGCAACCTCAGCGCACGCTGGTGGACATGGGCATGGGGCGCGGCATGATGACCATGGGCCCGGGCAAGAAAAAGGGGCAGCGCCTGGAAGGTGACAGCGTCGCCCTGAAAGAAGCCGCCGGCCCGGTAGTCGCCCAGCACGGGCCGGATCACCACGGCGCGGGCAATGCCACCATTGCCAAGAAGCAGCGCGATCGTCTCGGCGAGCGCGGTACCGGGCTCGAAGACGTCCCGCACCGGGTATTGACCTACAGCCAGCTGCGCAACATCGAGCCGATGAGTGACAAGCGCGAGCCGACGCATACCGTAGAGGTTCACCTCACCGGCAACATGAGCAGCTACATGTGGTCCTTCGACGGTGTGGAGTACTCCGATTCCAAGGTGATCGACTTCCCTTACGGCGAGCGGGTGAGGCTGATCATAGTCAACGACACCATGATGGAGCACCCCATCCACCTGCATGGGATGTTCATGGAGCTGGAGAACGGCCAGGGCGAGTACTTGCCCAAGAAGCACACCATCAGCGTTCGCTCCGGGTCGCGGGTCTCCTTGCTGATCAGCGCCGTCGAGCCGGGGCGCTGGGCCTTCCACTGCCACTTCCTTTATCACATGGAGCGCGGCATGTTCCGCGTGGTGCGCGTCAGCAACTTGCCGGGAGCCGACAATGCTTAAGAAATCATGGATGACGACGTTGCTGCTGAGTGCCGGAATCGGCGGTATTGCCCAGGCCGACTCCCACGGCAAGGCGAGCCTGGAAAGCGTCGTGCCGGAAGGGCCCATTGAGCCCTCGAGCGGTGCCCCGCGGGGTTGGAGGGCCAAGCCGACCAAGGACGACGAGATCTATGCATTCTCGATGATTGATCGCCTGGAATACGGCGACAGCGATGAAGGGCAAACCTATCTATGGGACGCCCAAGGCTGGATCGGCAACGATTACAACAAGTTCTGGTGGGAAACCGAGGGCGAGGGGCCGGTGGGCGACGGCGCCATCGAGGCCAGTCAGTTCGAGGCGAACTACGCCCACAAGATATGGCCGTACTTCAATCTGCAGGGTGGGGTGCGCTACGACACCAACCCCAACCCCGATCGTGGCTTTCTGATGGTGGGGCTCGAAGGGCTGGCACCGTACTGGTTCGTAACTGACATGGAAGCCTATCTCAGCGAGGACGGCGACGTCAGTGCCAGTGCCGAGTTCGAGTACAACCTGCTGCTGACCCAGCGCTTGGTGCTGATGCCGCGAATCGGTATCAAGGCCTCGGCCCAAGATGAACCCGAGTACGATCTGGGCAGTGGCATCACCAGCACCGAAATGGGCCTGCGATTGCGTTACGAGATTCGTCGGGAGTTCGCGCCCTATATCGGCGTGCGCTGGAATCAGATGTATGGTGAAACCAAGGACATCGCCGAGGAAATGGGCAAGTCCACCTCTACGACGTCCTTCGTGGCGGGGTTGCGGGTCTGGTATTGAGCTGGTGTTCACGCTAGAAGGGCTTGAGGGGATTTAAAAAACATGGAGGGCCTCGGTGTTGTCACCGAGGCGCCATCCAAGTGGGCTAGTGGTTATTTGCTATCGTTTTGCATGGCCTGACGAGCTTGCATGTGCTCCATCATCTGCTGCTGCATCCCCTGCATCATGTCCATGCGCTGCTGCATCATTTCTTGACGTTGCTCGGGGTCCATGTTCTGCATTTTCTGGCCCATGCCGCCTTTCATCATGCCGCCCATGGACTGATGCATCTGCTCCATTTGTTCCATGTGCTCTTGCATCAGCTGCTGGCGTTGCTGCGGATCCTGGGTGTTGCGGAACTCCTGCATCGTGCCTTGCATCGACTGCATACGCTGCTGCATGTCGCCGTGATTCATCATTCCCATGCCTTGACCCATTTTCGAGTCAGCACGATCGCCTTGTTCGGCATGAGCCAATGGAAGAGCAAGAAAGGTTGCCATAACACCAGTGAATACGAGCTTTTTCATGACACTCTCCTTTACATTGGGCTGGGGTGTGTGGATGTATTTCCCCCACCCCGGTAGCGTTCGGCAATGAGGTTCGCCGAACATCAAAGACATCCTGGCCCAGTACTCGTCATGTAAAATTAAGCATGTTTTTGTCGGCCAAGAGACTTGGTATAACCACGCCATCTTAACTTATTCCATTAAACTGAATGGAGCCTGAAAGGCCAAGATAGAGTCTTGACTGTAATCAACCCTAGCCCAAATACCGTCACCCGTTGTCATTGGTTCTGGACGTCGGCTGCCCAGAAGCTAGAGCCCGCCTCGGTCTAGCCACGCATCGTAGATCTGCTGGTCCCATTGGCTCTGGAAGTAAGCGATGGAGGCCTCTTTATCGTCCTCGGAGAGTTGATCTTCGAACCCCGGCATTTGCCCTCCAATGGCAGCACCGCCCTTATTGATGGTACGCATCAGCATGTCGAAGGAATGATGCCAAGCATGAGCGGAACCGTTGAGGGGTGGGGGCGGATAGGCTCCATCAGCTTGAGGCTCTCGCCAATTCGAGGTTCTCCCTTGGGCACTTCGGCCATGACAGCTTGCGCAGTTTTCCGTGAATACGGTTTTGCCTCGCTCAACCTGGGCTTGGGTATACCACCGCCCGTCCACTTTTTCTTCGCCACAGCCGCTTATCAATGCGACTAAAAAAACGCCTAATAAAATCTTTACCACACGCATCATGTTCTTCTCCTGGATACTTAAAAGACATTATGAGCCGGTCGCGCCCGCTGTTGGGTGCCATGATTAACACCAGGTATATAAATTGACAAGGGCATGATTAGCACTTTTTATTTATGGGACTAAAAACGAGTGAAGAACTCGTTTGAGGGGTTTTATTTTAATTCTGTTCAGGGAGGATTCAGCTTCATAATTTACACTGAATTATTTTTTAAAATAATGATTTAAATATTGATGATTTATCTTTGTGCGGTCTTTGGGCAGTGTGAATTTTAACAGGCGATCACTGCTTTTCTTTAGATGTTGATCAGGATCAATAAAAGCAGATTTATATCTCTTTTGGGTCTTGTCCATTGGGTAGCACATAGGTTTTAGCCTTTAGGTGTAAAGAAGCTTTTCGATACCACGAACAGGCAAGCCGAAAGGGGGCGCTATGTGGAACAGCATGATGACGCATATGGATGGGTACGGTTGGGATCATATGTTCTTTGGTGGAATTATGATGGTTCTCTTCTGGGGCGGAATTATCGCCTTTGTCATCTGGTTGTTTCGGAGTCCGGAGCGGGGCATCAACTCCGGTGCGGGTGTGTATAAGCGGCCAAGTGCACTGGATCTTTTGCAAGAACGTTATGCACGAGGCGAGATCGACAAACAGGAGTACGAAGAGCGTAAGCGCGATCTGACGCATTGATTGTTGCAGCATGGTGTCTTACCGCTAAGGATCGCTAAATAAATAGCCGAGTGGAATGAAGCGCAAGGCGCCAGGAACGAAGAAGACGAGATATAACATGGGGTTAGACGAGTCTCGACCGGGCTGGCGCACCAGTGCCGCGCAACGCAGCGATTCGTCTGAGTAGGCATTTATGCAGTGGTTCCCTAAAGGCGAGTAGGGAGTAGGCGGAATGTTGGCTCGAGTGCATCGCGCGAAAAGCCGAACAACGCTCAAGTTTTTTCTAGGCAGAGCCTGAAGGCTAGGAGGTTACCCATGAAACAGGAGCATCGCCTTGGAGTGAATGAAGCCAATCTGGTGATTCGCAAACTCAAGCTCGAGCCTTGCAGCCAACGAAAGCTCGAGCTCGCGCTTCAGGAAGTCGATCAACTTTACGGTCTCGATAGCGTGGCTTTCGATGAAAAGAAGCGAATGCTTCGTCTAGCCTACGATGCCTCGCGCATCTGCATCGAATGTGTCGAAGAGATCCTGACAAGGCATTCGATTGACATCAGCCATGGCTGGTGGAATCGCTTCAAGGAGGAGCATTACCGGTTCGTCGATCAGAACATCAAGGATAATGCCGCCAAAGACCCCTGGAGCTGCCATTAGCATCGATCCTGTTCGGTTTCTTAAAGTGAGAATGGCTTTCTTCATAGACCGTTGTAGCTTCATTTTTCAAGCTTGGATTGCCAAGGTTTTTCTATTTTCTACCATTCATCACTACCCTTCCTCACCCTTTACACATACGAACATCGCACCACCATTCAGTATTAATTCAGGCTGGTTGCATACGATGTTATTGATAGTGATCAAGAGATACATCGTTACCCTTTTCCGCTTGGACCTCCGGTTCCAGCCTGAATCAGGTTTGCTTTTGCAACGTCATGCGGGGTTGATGCAAAGGAGAGAAGTGATGAACGAACTGCTCTATTTCATGCTCTTGGCAGGAATCGTCTTCTTGATGATGCGCTTTGGCTGTGGCGCTCACATGATGGGGCACGGCAAGGCCAAGCATAGCGAGGGGGCGCCAAAGGAGCAGGCTGGCACCGAGGAGCTGCGTTGGGCTCCACCAAGCGTCCATGACGGTCAAGTCTATTATTTCTGTTCGCGTGACTGCCGCGAACGCTTCGAGGCCGCGCCAGCACAATACCTCGTCATTGATGACACCAAGCACCTCAATCGAAATAACCGAGCCTAAGCCATGAACGAATCCATCAATCATACCGGCGCCTGGGGGCTTGCGCTGATCGTCACCGTCTTGGTGTCCTGGTTTTTCTATCGCTATTTTGCCCCGAAGACCTGGCGCGAATGGGCCGGTGCCGGCGCGGTTCAGGCCTTCATCATCGCACTCTACGCCGAGATGTATGGCTTTCCACTGACCATCTACTTACTGGTGCGTTTTTTCGGCCTGGATAGCGAATTTGTCAGCGCCAGTCTCTGGTCGACGTTGGTAGGGCTGGGAGAAACCGGCATGCTTATTTCCATGCTGCTCGGTTACGGATTGGCGTTTACCGGTATCGGCATCTTTATTCAAGGCTGGCGCCAGGTGTACAAGGCGCGAGCCGATGATCGCCTGGTTACTGACGGACTGTATGCCCTCGTGCGCCACCCCCAATACACCGGTTTGTTCATCGCTTTGTTCGGCGAAGGCGTGGTGCATTGGCCGACGCTTTTCTCGGTTGGCCTATTTCCAGTGATCGTACTGGCCTATGTCTGGCTAGCCCACCGCGAGGAAAAGCAGATGCTGACCCGGTTCGGCGATGTCTACCGGATCTATCAGCGGCGGGTGCCGATGTTTATTCCTCGCTGGGACCAGTGGCGGGAACTGGCGGATACCTCGCGATAAAGCGAGGTTTCATGAGCGATTACGAAGAACATGTTTTTGAAATCAGACGGTTGACCGCGTGAGGGAGAAAACGATGCAAGTCGAAACATTGAGCGATGTCCTGGATTGGACGAAAGCGATCCACACCAATCTGGCGGATTGTCTGACCCATTGCGGTGAGGGCAGCGAGCGCGAAAGGCTCAAGATGCTACTCGATTATCTCGCTCATCATGAACGAGAACTCAGCCGCGTTCTTACGCTGACAAAACAGCATGCCTCCCCCTCGGCGCTCAATACCTGGTGCTATGAATATTTCGAGAGGTATCCGGTCAAGCCCCACGAGGAATGCGATGCCGAGTTTCACGATATGGATACGCGGCAAGTCGTCGCCACCCTGCTTGCCGTGCATGAAAAGGTCATTGGCTTATACCGCTACCTGCACTCACGCGCCGAAGTGCCCTCGTCTCGCGTGCTGCTCGAGCAGCTCATGGAGCTCGAGGAACACGAAGCCATGCGCATCGCTCGTGACGCAGCAAGGATGGAAGACCTGTGAGGCCCTTTATGCATTTTGCAACCAGTCCAACAAAGTGACGGAGAGGATTCCATGACCCAGCAGCATTCCCATCACGGCAAGCAGAGGCAAAAGGAAGAACTCGGCTCCGCGAACGTCGATCATGCCAATTGCCACGGACACACCCATCACGCCAACCATGAAGCCACTTCACCGGTTCGTGGCGGCAAGTACGACAAGGTGCCGGCCGGGCATGCCGGTACCGTCTATACCTGCCCTATGCATCCCGAAGTTCGGCAGACCACGCCCGGCGCATGCCCGCTGTGCGGCATGGGGCTGGAGCTGGAGTCTGCGGCGGTAGGCGAGGAGGGGAAGAATCCCGAACTGGTGGATTTCACCCGGCGTTTCTGGGTCGCGGCCCTTTTCACGATTCCGCTGCTGGTGCTGACGATGACCCCTTTCCTGGGCATCACGGCGATCCGCGATTTCTTCGGTGAGCGCACCACGCTGTGGATCGAGTTTGTCCTTGCGACACCGGTGGTCCTGTGGTCGGGCTGGCCGTTTTTCGTGCGCGGCTGGAATTCGTTTCGCACCCTGAATCTCAACATGTTCAGCCTGATCGGCATGGGGGTTGGTGCGGCCTATGTCTTCAGCATCGTCGCGGTGCTGGCGCCGGGCATCTTCCCCGAGGGCTTCCGCGACGAGAACGGTAATGTCGGCGTCTACTTCGAAGCCGCGGCGGTGATCGTCGCGCTGGTGCTATTGGGCCAGGTGATGGAGTTGCGTGCCCGGGAAGGCACCGGCAAGGCGATTCGCGCGCTGCTGGACATGGCTGCCAAGACCGCCCGAGTGATCCGGCCCGATGGAACCGAAGAGGAGGTCGCGCTGGAAGACGTGCAGGTGGGCGATCATCTGCGGGTACGGCCCGGCGACAAGGTGCCGGTGGACGGCGTGGTGGTCGAAGGCCGCTCCTCCATCGACGAGTCGATGATTTCGGGCGAGCCGGTGCCGGTGGAAAAGGTTGAAGGCGACAAGGTCACCGGGGCCACGATAAACGGTACCGGCAGCCTGGTCATGGAAGCCACCCGGGTGGGCGCCGATACCATGCTCAGCCAGATCGTCGAGATGGTGGCGAATGCCCAGCGCTCACGCGCACCAATTCAGAAATTCGCCGACAAGGTGGCAGGCAAGTTCGTGCCTGCGGTCATTGGCGTCGCGGTGATTGCCTTCATTGCCTGGGCGATCTGGGGGCCGGTACCGGCGCTCTCCTATGCGCTGGTCTCGGCGGTGGCGGTGCTGATCATCGCCTGCCCATGTGCATTGGGACTTGCCACGCCGATGTCGATCATGACCGCTACCGGGCGCGGCGCGCAACTGGGCGTGCTGATCAAGAACGCCGAGGCGCTGGAACGCTTCGCCAAGGTCGACACGCTGATCGTTGACAAGACCGGCACCCTGACCGAAGGCAAGCCCAAGTTGGTGGCGGTGATGCCGGAAGCGGAGCGTGACGAAACCGAGGTGTTGCGCCTGGCCGCGACCCTGGAAAAGGGTTCCGAGCACCCGCTGGCCGACGCCATCGTCGCCGGTGCCGAGGAGCGCGGGGTCACGCTGGGCAAGGCCGAGGATTTCGAGGCCGTCACCGGCATGGGCGTGAAGGGCGTGGTCGATGGCAAGCCGGTGGCGCTGGGCAATGCCAAGCTGATGACCGAGCTGGGCCTCGATGGCGGCAAGCTGGCGAACACCGCCAATGCCCGCCGGGACGAGGGTGAGACGGTAATGTTCGTCGTGCTTGATGGCGCCATCGCGGGCCTGGTCAGCGTCGCCGACCCGGTGAAGGAAACCACGCCGGATGCATTGAAGGCGCTGCACCAACTAGGTTTCCGCATCATCATGGCCACCGGCGACAACGAGCGGACGGCGAAAGCGGTGGCCGGGCGCCTGGGGATCGACGAGATCCGCGCCGATGTGATGCCCGAGGACAAGGCCCGCATCATCCGCGAATTGCAGGAGCAAGACCGCAAGGTCGCCATGGCGGGGGATGGGGTGAACGATGCACCCGCGCTGGCCCAGGCCGATGTCGGCATTGCCATGGGCACCGGCGCCGACGTGGCGATCGAAAGCGCAGGTTTCACGCTGGTCAAGGGCGACCTGGACGGCATCGTGCGCGCCCGCAAGCTGTCTCAGGCCACGATGCGCAATATCAGGCAGAACCTGTTCTTCGCGCTGATCTATAACGCCGCCGGCGTGCCGATCGCCGCTGGGATTCTTTATCCCTTCCTCGGCATCCTGATCGGGCCGATGTTCGCCGCCTTTGCGATGAGCGCCTCCTCGCTCTCGGTGGTCACGAACGCGCTGCGCCTGCGCCGGGTGAGGATCTGATCATGGCTGACGACAAGCACTGGCTGGACCAGAAACCGAGTAAAGGAGGCTTCACACTGATTGCCGGGCTGGCGTTGGCCGCTGTGGTGCTCCTGCTTTGGGAGGATCATAAGGCGCATCTGCTTGGCGCGCTGCCCTGGCTGATCCTGCTCGCCTGTCCGCTGATACATGTGTTCATGCATCGGGGGCATGGTTCGCATGGCGGTAATGATGACGACAAGGGAGGGGGTGATAAGTAGCGAGGCGCTAGATAAAAGAACTGAAGTACCGAGAGAAGGTTCATAAACTTGGCCTTGTCTAAAAAGCCGGGCAACGCTCAGACACTTTTTGTGCAGGGCCTAAAGGTCAGGAGACTGCCCATGCGTAAGGAATATCGTCTTGGCGTCAGCGAAGCCAATCTGGTGATTCGGAAGCTGAAACTCGAGCCCTGCGGTCAACGAAAGCTCGAGGTCGCGCTTCAGGAAATCGATCAGATTTACGGTCTCGACAGCGTGGCTTTCGATGAAAGGAAGCGAATGCTTCGTCTGGCATACGATGCATCACGCATCTGTATCGAATGCATCGAAGAGGTTCTGACAAGGCATGACATTGAAATCAGTCATGGCTGGTGGAACCGCTTCAAGGAAGAGCATTACCGGTTCGTTGATCAGAACATCAAGGACAATGCCGCCAAGGACCCCTGGAGTTGCCATTAGTTGTATTGGTGGTCGGGAGTAGATAATAAACTTTCAATTATCAATTCTTTTACAATTTATAACTGCATTAAAACTACTTCTTAAGTATATTTTTTTCTGAAAATAAGCTGAATATAAAAGTCACAAAAAAGTTTGATGTTTTCAGTTTAGTTTCAGGTAATACGTTCATAGTAGAAACATATCCACAAAGCAGAGGAAATACCATGAACGTAGTCAAGAAATCAGTTGCCTTGATCGTTACCGTCGCCAGCCTTTCATCCGCGTCGATGGTGTTGGCATCGGTTGATTATGAAAATACCACAGGACAGTCCGCGCAACTTAATAAAGTCATGCAAAACCTGCCTAGCAATGAAGCCCTGAATCAGGGTGGATGGCGCAATCAAAAGATAGATGAGAACAAGAAACAGAATGCCCTTAACATGTTCAGAGAACACAACATGCAAGGCCAAAGTGGTGGAATGTCCGAGACCAAGCCATATATCAATTTAAATAAAGAACAAGTCAATGGTTCCTCGGATCGGGGAGGCGCTGCCCATTCTCCTCTTCATGAGCAACCTGCAGTCGGCAATCGTCTCGACAAGTGAAAGGTAGAGAGCGCTGTCGTAGGACTCAGGCAGTAGTTCTCATAGAAAAGCCGTGGCCAGCCTGTTCTCTCGGAGAGGCTGGCTATTTTATGAGCTCAAGATGCGATCCGTGATGCTTCTCGGAGCCAATGCTTGAGGCTCTCTGCCCCTGGGCGTCTGCCAGAAGACGCCAGAAGACGCCAGAAGAAATATCCCACGCGTTCAGTTTCATTTCAGTAATAGCCAATATGCTAAGCCCAATACTTATAAAGGATGGATTCACAGGGCAATACTTTATCCCACGCAGGTAATGTCAGGAACAATACGCATGAAACAGGGTTGGCGAACATCCATAGTGGCACTGTTGATGGGGGCGGCCGCAATACCATCTGCCTGGGGCGAGGAGGCGGTGCTGGAATTGAACCAGGCAGTCCAGATGGCGCAGTCCCGTGACCCTTGGCTCAGCGGCAGCCAATACACCCAAGATGCCCTGGAAGCCGAGGCAACGGCGGCGGGAACCTTGCCCGATCCCAAGATTTCGCTCACTGCAGGCAACCTTCCTGCGGATACTTTCAATACTCACCAAGAGCCGATGACGCAGTTCAGTATCGGCGTCACCCAGATGTTTCCCCGCGGGGATAGTCTCGATCTGATGGAAAGGCAGAAGGAACAACTTGGGCAGCAGCACCCTTTCATGCGGCAGGATCGCAAGGCGAAGGTCGCAACGACAGTCAGCCAGCTATGGCTCGAGGCTTATAAGTCGCAACAGACCATTGCGCTCATCGAGCAGGATATGGACCTTTTCGAGCAACTGGTGGATGTCGCTCAGGTCAATTACTCCACCGCGCTGGGAAAGGCACGTCAGCAGGATGTGATTCGAGCCCAGCTGGAACTGACCCGACTGGATGACCGCTTGACGTCGCTCAACCAGCAAAGGGAGGCCTCCCAGCAGCTCCTGTCGGAATGGATAGGCGATGCGGCCATTGCGCAACCCCTGGCGGGTGAGCTACCCGAGCTGACCCTGGCCATGCCGGAAATCGCCCAGGCATCGGCAGAGCTCTCCCGGCGAGAAGCGGGCCAAATGCTGGCACGTCACCCCGCCGTGCAAGCACTGGATATGAAGATCGAAGCGGTTAAAACCGGGGTCGATCTGGCCTATCAGAAGTACTGGCCCGAGTGGAGTGTCACGGCAAAATACGGATATCGTGCCGATGACCCTATGGGAAACGATAGGGCTGGACTCTTTACCGCAGGTGTGGCCTTCGATGTGCCTATTTTTACGGAAAAGAAGCAAGACAAGGAAGTGGTTGCCGCCGTTGCAAAAGCTGAGTCCACCAAGACGGATAAATCACTTCTGCTGAGAAATATGCTGGCCAATCTCGAGAAAAGCAAGGTCCAGCTCGTTCGTTTGAATGAACGAATGGATCTCTATTCTACCCAGCTTCTTCCTCAGTTGGATGAACAAGCAGAAGTCTCTCTCGAAGCCTATAACAACGACGATGGCGACTTTGCCGAGGCCGTCAGATCCTACATCGACGAGCTTGATACCAAGATCGAATTTCTGAATATCGCAGTCGAGCGACAGAAGTTGATCGCTGCAATCAATTATTACCTTGCAGGTGTTGAGTAACCGCTTATTGTTTTCTTGGTTCAAGAGGTCGGTATGAAAAGAGTCGTACTGTATGTGCTGTTGTTGATGGTGGGAGCCGCGCTCGGCATCGCGGGTTATAGCGCCTATGCGACGCTGATGAAGGAGCCGGTGGCCGAGGAAAGCGATAGCCAGGAGCCTCTTTATTGGGTGGCACCGATGGACCCCAATTACCAGCGAGACCAGCCGGGTAAATCCCCCATGGGGATGGATTTGATTCCCGTCTACGAAGAAGAGAGTACAGCGCAGGATGAAGGCGCCGGAGTCGTGCGTATCTCACCGGCCATCGAAAACAACTTGGGGGTTCGCACGGCTCAAGTGGACAAAGGCGTGTTCGACTCGGGGATAAGAACGATCGGTTACGTGCAGTACGACGAAGATCAACTGGTGCATATCCACCCACGGGTCGAAGGCTGGATTGAAAAGCTATACGTAAAATCGGAAGGCGATCCGGTCGAAAAGGGCGAACCACTTTACGACATCTATTCGCCCACTCTGGTGAACGCCCAGCAGGAACTCGTGCTGGCGATCAATCGTGGCAATTCGCGATTGATTCAAGCCGCTGAAGAACGACTGGAAGCGTTACAGGTTCCTGCTTCCGCTATCCGGGAGGTCAAGAATTCGAAGCGGGTCAAACAGTCCGTCACGACTTTCGCGCCACAGAATGGCGTCATCGATAACCTGAATATCCGTGAGGGGTTCTTCGTCAAGCCGGGCACCACCATGCTGTCGATCGGTGCCTTGGAGGAGGTCTGGGTGGTAGGCGAGGTGTTCGAGCGTCAGGCGGCCCTCGTCGAAGAGGGGGACAAGGTCACTCTCACCTCTGAGTATCTCCCTGGCAAGACCTGGAACGGCTTAGTGGATTACATCTACCCGACACTGAATAGCAAGACGCGCACGGCACAGGTGAGAACGCGGCTCGACAATAGCGACAGGCTACTCAAGCCCAACATGTTCATGCAGCTGACGATTCATAGCCGTAGCGATAACACCGCCCAGCAGATTCCCCGCGAAGCACTTATTCGTACCGGTGAGCAGAACCGAGTCGTTCTGGCCCTCGGAGACGGCAAGTTCAAGTCGGTCGAGGTGAGGGTTGGCCGCATTGGCGAGGACGTCGTCGAGATTCTCGACGGGCTGTCGGTGGGTGAGCGCATCGTTACCTCCGCTCAGTTCCTGTTGGATTCGGAATCCAGCAAGACCTCGGACTTCATGCGCATGAATCATGGCCAACAAGACGACTCTGCCCAAGCTCAGGGTGAGCATGCGGGAATGGATCACACCATGAAAAGCGACAGCGAATAGGGAAAGGCATCATGATTGAATCTATTATTCGCTGGTCCGTCAGCAACCGCTTCTTCGTGTTGCTGGCCACCTTCATCGTGATCGGCGGCGGGCTGTTCTCATTGAAGAACACGCCGGTCGATGCGCTTCCCGATCTCTCCGACGTCCAGGTGATCGTCAAGACGAGTTACCCTGGCCAGGCACCTCAGGTGGTGGAGGACCAGGTCACCTACCCCCTGACTACCGCCATGCTGTCGGTGCCGGGTGCGGTGACGGTACGCGGCTACTCGTTCTTCGGTGACTCCTACGTCTACGTGATCTTCGACGAAGAGACCGACCCCTACTGGGCGCGTAGCCGCGTGCTGGAATACCTGAGTCAGGTGGCGCCGACGCTGCCTTCCAACGCCCGGCCGCAGCTCGGCCCGGACGCCACCGGCGTGGGCTGGGTCTACCTCTACGCTCTGGTGGACAAGACCGGTGAGCACGACATCAGCCAGTTGCGCAGCCTCCAGGACTGGTTCCTCAAGTACGAGCTGCAAACCGTGCCGGGGGTGTCCGAAGTCGCGGCCATCGGCGGCATGGTCAAGCAGTATCAGGTGCAGGTCGACCCGGAAAAGCTACGGGCCTTCGAGATCCCACTGTCGAAGATCCAACTGGCGATCGAACGAGGCAACCAGGAAGTCGGCGCCTCGGTGGTGGAAATGGCCGAGGCCGAGTACATGATTCGCGCCACCGGCTATATCCAGAGCGTCGAGGATCTCGCCAGTATCCCCTTGGGGCTGGATGCCAACGGCACCCCGCTGCTGTTGAAGGATGTGGCCGACATCAGCCTTGGCCCGCAGATGCGTCGCGGCCTGGCGGAGCTCAACGGCGAGGGCGAAACCGTGGGTGGCGTCGTCGTCATGCGCTTCGGCGAGAATGCGCAAAAGACCATCGAGGGGATCAAGTCCAAGCTCGAGGAGCTCAAGCAAGGGTTGCCCGAGGGGGTCGAGATCGTGCCTGTCTACGACCGCTCCGGCCTGATCGACAGCGCGGTGGAGAATCTCTGGTACAAGCTGCTGGAAGAGTTCATTGTCGTTGCCCTGGTGTGCGTGGTGTTTCTGTTCCATGTCCGCTCTTCCCTGGTGGCCATCGTCAGCCTGCCCGTGGGCATCCTGGCCGCTTTCATCGTGATGCACCTGCAAGGCATCAACGCCAATATCATGTCCCTCGGCGGCATCGCCATTGCCATCGGCGCGATGATCGACGGTGCCATCGTGATGATCGAAAACATGCACAAGCACATGGAGCGAACGCCGCTGACGCGGGAGAACCGCTGGAAGATCGTCGCGGAGTCCGCCAGCGAAGTGGGCCCGGCGCTGTTCTTCAGCCTATTGATCATCACCGTCAGCTTCGTGCCGGTGTTCACCCTGGAGGCTCAGGAAGGCCGCATGTTTTCGCCGCTGGCCTTCACCAAGACCTATGCAATGGCGGCCTCCGCGGCTCTGGCCGTGACCCTGGTGCCGGTGCTGATGGGCTACTTCATCCGCGGCAAGGTGTTGCCGGAGCACAAGAACCCGCTCAATCGGCTGTTGATCGCCATATACATGCCGGTATTGCGCGGGGTCCTGCGGTTCCCGAAGTCGACCCTGGCCGGCGCGGCGTTCGTCGCCGTGGTCGGGCTCTGGCCGGCGACCCAGATCGGCAGCGAGTTCATCCCGCCGCTGGATGAGGGCGACCTGATGTACATGCCTACCACCTATCCGGGCATCTCCATCGGCAAGGCCCGGGAGTTGCTGCAGCAGACGGACAAGCTGATCTATACCGTCCCGGAGGTGAAGACCGTGTTCGGGAAGATCGGGCGCGCCGAAACTGCCACGGACCCGGCGCCACTTACCATGATCGAGACCTTCATCCAGTTGAAGCCTCGGGATGAGTGGCGCGAAGGCATGACGACCGAGAAGCTCAAGCAGGAGCTGGACAGCCTGGTCAAGTTCCCGGGAGTCACCAACGCCTGGGTGATGCCGATCAAGACGCGCATCGACATGCTGGCTACCGGCATCAAGACCCCGGTGGGCATCAAGGTCGCCGGGCCCGACCTCAAGACCATCCAGGGCATCGGCCAGCAGCTCGAGACGATCCTCGCCGATGTGCCAGGCACCGCCTCGGTCTACTCGGAGCGGGTCGCCGGCGGCCGTTACATCAAGGCGGATATCAATCGCGAGAAGGCTGCTCGATACGGGCTCAATATCGCCGATGTACAACAGGTCGTCTCCACCGCGATCGGCGGCATGAATGTCACCCAGACGGTGGAGGGGCTGGAGCGTTATCCGGTCAACCTGCGCTATCCCCAGGATTACCGCAGCTCCCCCGAGCAGCTCTCCCTGCTGCCGATCGTCACGCCGGACGGCCAACGCATTTCCCTGGGCGATGTGGCGGAGGTCGTGGTGGAGGACGGACCGCCCGGAATCAAGAGCGAGAACGCACGCCTCAATGGCTGGACGTTCGTCGACATCGCGGATGTGGATATCGGCAGTTATGTGCGGCAAGCCCAGGAAGTGGTGCGTGACGAGCTCGACCTGCCTGCCGGTTACTCCGTCACCTGGTCCGGCCAGTACGAGTACATGCAGCGTGCCAAGGCCAAGCTGACCTATGTCGTGCCCCTGACCTTGGCCATCATCATCATATTGCTGTACATGAACTTTAGAAGCCTGGCCGAGGTGGCCATCATCATGGGCACCTTGCCGTTGGCGATGGTGGGCAGCATCCTGCTGATGTACCTGCTGGGCTACAATTTCTCCGTGGCCGTCGGGGTCGGCTTCATCGCCCTGGCCGGGGTGGCCGTCGAGATCGGCGTCATCATGCTGGTCTACCTGAATCAGGCCTACCGCGAGATGCTGGAGCGCTGTCAAAGCCATGATGTGGAGCCGCGGGCGGAAACACTGCGCCATGCCGTTCTGCACGGCGCCGGGCTGCGGGTGCGTCCGGTGATGATGACCGCCGCCGCCATCATCGTGGGCCTGCTGCCCATCATGTATGGCTCGGGCACCGGCTCCGAGGTGATGAGCCGGATCGCCGCCCCCATGGTCGGGGGCATGATAAGCGCGGTGCTGCTGACACTGCTGGTATTACCGGCGGCATATTTCCTGTGGCGGAAGGCCGCCCTGCGGTGAGCCTGTAGTAGTGAAGAACGTGCAGCAAGAGAGGCGCAGCCATCGTGGGTGCGCCTCTGTCCATTCAGCTTATATTCAGGAAAGGGCGCTAGCGTTTACGTGGCGTATTTATTGATCTAGCTTTATAGGCGTCTGCTATATAACGCTTTTCTATCGTATCGATAAAAAGGAACGAACTGGCTGCCGTTGTCGTGCCAGCAAGGCGAGGGATTCGCATGGAGCTGCTCACACTCTTTTTCATCGTACTGATCGCTGCCGGCCTGGGGCTACTGATCCAGTGGCTGCCGATGCGCCATCAACCGATGCCGACCTATCCCCAGCGTGCACCTTTTCTGGGCGGGGGCTTGCCCGAGACCCACGCCTGGAACCGTTACCACACTCGCTACTACCCCATGACGATACTGCTCATCGCCTTTGAGATGGAGATGATGTTCATGTACCCCTGGGCGGTGGTATTCGTCGAGCAGGGCATGAAGGCGGTGATGGAGATGGGCATGTTCCTGGCCATCCTCTCCGTGGGCATCGTCTACGGTTGGCGCGAGGGGGTGTTCAAGTGGCAGTGAGCTGGTTGCAACGCCTGGCGGCGCGAGCCAGCGTGCCGGTGTTTCCGGTGCGGGGCATGCATGGCGAGGAAGTGCTTTATCGCCTGGCCCTGACACCTGGGGTCGAGCTGGTCGACTCGCCGCGCCATGCCAGCATTCTGCTGGTAGCCGGGGGCGTGCCGCCGGATCAGTACGGTGCCCTGCGTCGGGTGCACGACCAGCTACCCGCCCCCTTCGCCACGCTGTGGTATCGCAGCCAGCCTCTGGATGAACTCGCGAGTGCCACCCGCATCGACGACCCCGACGTCTTGTCCGGAGCGCTGAAGGCGATGCATCACGAGCTGATGTGTGGAAAGCGCGGTAGCTCACCGCGGCTACTGCCAGACGAGCCGCCCAATCCTTGGGAAGGACTGGGCGATGACGGCCACGGCGGCGAGGGCATGATGGGCGGCGTACCCTATGGCCGGCCCATGGCCATGAACATGCATGATGACATTCGCGATGGCCTGACCCTGGACTCTCTCACCGTCACCCTGGGGCCGTTTCTGCCCATGCTGCCGCCGGGGCTGAGCGTCGAAGTCACTTTACAGGGCGATCTTATCCAGACTTGGACGACTCGGGACCCGCCTTACCCCATTGCGCTGGAGAGCGTGTTCTTCCAGGCGCTGCAGGGCCCGGTGCCCATCGCCGAGCTTGAGCGGGCTATGGCGCGCTACCACCTGAAGCACCTTTACTTCGCCCTGCGCCTGGCGGGCCTCGAGGCGTTGGCACTGACGGCCCTACGCCTGGCGTTCGAATCTCATTCAAATCCGAAGCGTGTGGCGACGCTTCGGCGTCGGTTGGTACGCAGCGGCTTCTTTGGGCTGACGACGACAGGGCAGGGCCGGCTCGATGAAGAAACGGCCCGTCGAGTCGGCGGGGTGGCGGCTCGGGCGGCGGGGCTCGAGGAGGACTGGCGCAGTGAGGACGAGGGCTACCGGCAACTGGGCTTTCGCCCGCTCACTCAGCGCCAAGGTGACACGGGGGCACGCTGGCGCCAGACCTTGGCGGAAGTCGAGCAGTCGCTGCAACTCGCCGCCCAGGCCGAACAAGACGCGACCCATACCCGGCACAGCGACGGTGTCGAGACGCCACGGGGTACCTGGCACCGGCAGTGGCCCGAAGATCAGAGCACGCTGCTCGATGATCTGCTGCCGGGGCTGGAGTGGGACGAGGCGCTGAGCACCCTGGCAAGCCTCGATCTGGTGCCGCTGTCGCCCTGGTCGCTGGAGGAGGCGAGCGGTGCGCCGGTCGCCCAGGCCATTGCCGAGGAGCGTCGGGCATGATTTTTAACGAACTCATACTGCCGGTGCTCCTGGTGACGGTAGTCCTCGTGGTCGGTGCCTATCTGGTGGCGGTCATCGATGAGGTGATCGCAGGCGCCTTGGGCAGGCCAAGCGGCGCGGGTGCGTGGATGGCACCCCTGGCCCAGGGCGCATGGCTGCTCAATCAGCAGGCCAACGCCACCGAGGCGCCGGACTGGCGGGCCTGGCGCCTGGCCCCGGCACTCTATCTGGCCCTGGCCGCGATTGGGCTGGCGGTGGTGCCGTTCTCGCCGACGCTGATCGCCACGGATCTGGTCACCAGCGTGGTGCTGTGGGGCAGCGTCGAGGCCCTGGCCACGGTGGTGATCTTCCTGCACGGCTGGTCCGCCAATACGTTGCTGGCGCTGATCGGCGCCTATCGCTACGTGGCTCTGGGGCTTTCCTACATCCTGATCAGCATGTTCGTGCTGATCGGCGTGGCGCTGCCCGCCGAGTCGCTGCAATTCAGTCAGGTGGTGGCTTCCCAGGAAGAGCTGTGGAACGTGATTCGCCAGCCTCTGGGGCTGCCGCTATTCCTGATTGTCGGGCTGGGCATGACCTTCTGGGGGCCGCTCAATCTGGCGGACTCCCGGGATCTGGCCGGGGGCACGGCATCTGCGGTTTCCGGTCCGCCCCGGCTGGTGTGGAATCTGGCCCGGGCGGCGATGCTGGTGGCTTTCAGTGGCGCGGCGGCGAGCGCCTTTCTCGGCGGCTGGCTGGGCCCCTGGTTGCCCGGGCCGGTATGGATGCTGCTCAAGATGCTGGCGGTGCTTGCCGTGCTGCTGCTGATCGGTCGGCTGATGCCACGCGTACAGCCGGAGCGCTGCGTTACCCTGATGTGGGTGGTGTTTCTGCCGCTCTCCTTTGTCGATCTGATCTGGGCGGGCGTGGAGGCCTTGTGGTAATGGATTATCCGCTGATCGTCGATGTGTTTTTCGTGTTGCTGGCCATCCTGGCGGTGGTCTCCGGCTGGCGGGTGTTCGCCACGGATTCCATGGTGCGCGCCTCCTTTTTCCTGCTGGTGTCGTTCATCGCCGTGGGCGTGATCATGATCCTGCTGGCGGCGGAGTACCTGGGCGTGGCGATGTTCTTCATGATGGCCGTGGAGATGATGGTCATGGCGATCTTCATGGTCATGTTCATGATGAACCCGGCGGGGCTCAATCCGATGATGATGGTGCACCAGCACAAGTTTTCCATCGCCGCCGGCGCGGTGAGCTTCCTGGTGCTGGCTGCCGTGGCGCTGCTGGCGGAGTTTCCCGACAATCCGCTGTCGGCGGACATCGACCCGGTCAGATCCCTGGGTAACGAACTGCTGGGTGATTCGATGCTGATCTTCGAGTCCGCGGGCATCGTGCTGCTGACCACCATGATTGGCGTGGTGGTGCTGTCGAGCCATAACGGGCGCTATGGCGCTGCCGAGGAGGGCTCGATGCCGCCTGGGTTGGTGCCGGGCGGCGACCCGGCAGGTATGCCTGAAGAAGAGGATGAGGGCGGTGGTCATCATCACTGCCACTAGGCGTCCGTTACAAATTCTCAGAGGTGGATAGGGATTGGATCGGGGGTAGGCCAAAGCGAAGGTCTTTTGCCATGGCCGGAAAAGGCTCCATTCAATTCCGGCATTTCCGCCATCCATGGCGGTCAGATGGCAAAAGTAGCGCCCAGGGAGGGGTTCACAGCGCCTTCGCGACGGCCTACCCGCGAGACTACCCGGCTAACGCAAGGAGGCGAAAATGACATTGATGACGCTACTGCTGCTCGCCGCCGCGCTGATCGGCATCGGCATCTACGGCGCGCTGTCCCAGCAATCCTTCGTGATGCTGATGATGGGCCTCGAGCTGATCCTGAATGGCGTCATGCTGGCCGCCGTGGCTTTCTGGGCACTGAGTGGCGCCGGTGCGCCGGAAGGCCAATTGCTGACCATCGTGGTCATGGCGGTGATGGCCATCGAGATGGCCATGGGCTTTGCCCTGGTGGTGGCGGTGTTCCGTACCAACCAGGCGGACGTGACCGAGGGCATCACGGAGTTGAAGCACTGATGCTATGGACCCTCGTGCTGTTGCCGCTGCTGGGCGCGCCCCTGCTTTATCTGGGTGGCCGACGCCTCGGCCGTTTCGGGCTAACGCTTGCGGCGTCGCTTGTCGTGCTGGCCACCTTGGTGCTGGCCGGGCTGGCGATCACGAGTGGCTGGCAGGGCAGCGTTGCCTGGAGCGAGACGCTGGCCTTGACCCTCAAGCTCTCCACCGCCGGTAGCGTCTTTGCCCTGACGATACCGCTCGTTGCGCTGCTGATCGTCGTCTACGCCGGCTACCACGAACTGGCCCCGCGTACCGGCTATCGTCGTCGTGATCGCCAGGGAGCGCGTCTGCTGGGATTGCTGCTGGCCTTCGTCGGTGCCATGCAAATGTTGGTGTTGGCCAATGACTTTCTGACGCTGCTGATCGCCTGGGAGCTGGTTGGTGCCTGCTCCTGGGCGCTGATTTCTCACAAGTGGGGACAAAAGGAGGTGCCCAAGGAGGCGGCCCAGGCCTTTCTGGTCACGCGCTTTGGCGATCTCGGCCTGTACATTGCTGCGGCGGCGGTGTTCGCCGGCAGCGGCGGCTTCGGCTACGCCGACCTGGCGACCCTGGACGGCGGGCTATTGAGCATCGCGGTGGCCGGCATCCTGCTGGCGGCGGCGGCCAAGTCGGCCCAGGTGCCGTTCTCTTCCTGGCTGTTCGCCGCCATGGCGGGTCCGGTGCCGGTGTCGGCGCTGCTGCATTCGGCGACCATGGTGGCGGCAGGCATCTACCTGTTGGCGCGCCTGCAACCGACGCTCTCCGCCGTCGACTGGTTCGCGCCACTGGTCATCAGCCTGGGGCTTGCCACCGCCCTGATCGGTGGGGTGGTCGGGATGTTCCAGAATCACGCCAAGAAGCTGCTGGCGGCCTCGACGTCGGCTCAGTACGGCTTGATGTGGGTCGCGGTGGGAGCGGGTTTTCCCGGCGTGGCCCTGCTGCACTTCGTCGCCCATGCCTTCTTGAAGGCGGGCTTGTTCCTGTCCGCGGGGCTCGCTGAGCGCCAGATCGGCAGTTACCAGCTGCATGACATGCGTCTGGGTCGAAGGCTGCCGGGTGTGGCCCTGGCTGCCGGCGTGCTGAGTTTGGCCCTGGCGGGCATGATTCCGTTCGGCGCTGCCTGGAGCAAGGAGCAGATCGCGGCGGCGGCAGGGCAACAGGCTGTCTGGCTGGCGCTGCTGGTGGCGCTCGCCGGCGGCTTGAGTGCGCTGTATGCCACGCGCTTTCAGTTGCTGGCCTACGGTCGCCCGCTGCCTCGGGAGCGCTCAAGGTTGCCCCAGGGCCCGCGACCGTCCCGGGCTGAAAGCGGGGCGCTGTGGCTGCTGGCTATCGTCACGCTGTTGCTGTCGCTGGTCTGGTGGCCCGAGGTGCAGGCCTGGCTGGCCGAGGCTTGGCCCCAGCGTCTGCCCCAAGGCAAGCTCTGGGAGCTGATCGTCTCGCTCATCCTGGTGGTGCTGGGCATCGCCGTGGGATTCGTCATGACACGCCGCCAGCGTCGATCGAGCACTTGGCAGGAGCGCGCGGCCAGCTGGTTCGGCCTGCCGACGGTAATCCAGACGATCGCCCGGGGAACCGTGATCTTCGGCCACTCCCTGGCCCGCTTCGACGACCGGGTCGTGGATGCCGGGCTGCGCGGCACGGCGCGCTTCGCCCGGTGGCTTGCTCGACGCAACGCCCAGCAGGGCGAAGCCTTCTCCGAGGGCGTGCCCGGCGTGGTGACCCGCTTGAGTGAATGGGGCGGCCACTGGGCACGCCAGGCCCAGAGTGGCCAGACGCATCATTATTACACCGGCATCAGCCTGGGCCTTGCCGTCATTCTTGCCATCCTGGTCATAGGAGCCTTGTTGTGATTCTCACCGTCGCCTGGATTGTTCCCCTGCTGGGCGCCGTCGCGCTTGCTGCTTTCCCGCGCTGGAGCGAGGGACGAGCACGACTATGGGCGGCGGCAGTGGCCGCACTGTCGCTGCTGGCGCTGGTGGTGGCCTGGGTCGGCTTCGATCCGGCGGGGCCGCTTTTCCAGCATGTCGAGGAGCTACGCTGGGTGCCGAGCATCGGGCTGGCCTACCGGGTCGGCGTCGACGGCATCGCCCTGGCGGTGGCGACCATGAGCGCCCTGATCTTCGTTGCCGCCATCGCCTACCCGGTGGATACCTTGGGCCAGCCACGCCAGTACTATGCCTGGATGCTTTTCCTGCAGGCGATGTCGCTGGGGGTGTTCCTGGTGCTGGATCTGCTGCTGTTCTATGTGTTCTTCGATCTGACCCTGGTGGGCATGTTCTTCCTCATCGGCCGCTGGGGGCATGGCACGCCACAGGTCTCGGCGCTCAAGTTCTTCCTCTATACCTTCGCCGGCTCACTGTTATTGTTGCTGGCGATCATCGGCCTGTATCTGTCGATTGAACCGCACAGCTTCGATATGCGCGTGCTGATCGAACGCCAGCCCCTGGCCGGCACCGGGCTCTACGCCGGACTGGTGTTCCTGGCGTTGATGCTGGGCTTTGCCATCAAGACGCCCCTGGTGCCGCTGCATACCTGGCTGCCCCAGGCCCACGTCGATGCGCCGGGGCCGGCCTCGGCGATCCTCGCCGGGGTGCTGCTCAAGATGGGCACCTACGGCATGATTCGCCTGCCGTTTGCGATGATGCAGGAAACCTTCGCCAAGTATTCGCTGGTTGTCGGCATCGTCGCGCTGGTTGCCATCCTCTACGGTGCCCTGGTGGCGCTGGGGCAGGGTAACCTCAAGCGCCGTATCGCCTACACCTCGATCAATCACATGGGCTACACGGTGTTGGGCATCGCCGTGGCGTCGGCGATTTTTGCCGACAATCAGGCCGCCCGCCAGTTGGCCCTGACCGGGGCGACGGTGGAGATGGTCGCCCACGGCCTGATCACCGGGGCGCTGTTCTTGATCTGCGGCTCCTTCTGGCAGCGTACCGGCGACTATGAACTCGATCATTATGGCGGTCTGGCCCACCGGGCGCCGCTGCTGACCGGTTTCACGGTGCTGGCGGCCTTTGCAAGTCTCGGCATGCCGGGGCTCGCGGGCTTCGTCGCCGAGTTCCAAGTCTTTGCCGGCACTTTCGCCGTCTACCCCTGGTTGGCGGTACTCGGCGTGCTGGGCATCCTGATCACCGCGGCGCTGTTCCTGGGCCTGCTGCGACGGCTGTTCTTCGGCCGTCTGCCCTCGCACCTGGGCGGGTTTGGTGATCTGAAGTGGGCTGAGTGGGGCGTGCTGGGGGTACTGTCGCTGGGCATTCTGGTGATCGGTGTGGCCCCGCAGTTTCTGCTGACGCTGATCGACGCCTCATCCGCGTTGCTGGTGGGAGGTCGCTGATGCCCATCGGTGACCTGGCCCCGGAAATCGCGCTGCTCGTCGGCGCGGTGGTCATCGTGCTGTTCGCCTCCTTCGCGCCTCAGGAGCGTCAGGCCTGGGCCGGCGGGCTAGCGCTCATCACATTGGCACTCGCGGCGGGTTTCAGTCTGATGCAGTGGCGTGAGCCACCGGCGCTGACCTTTTCCGGGGTCTGGGCGCTGGATACCGCGGCGGTGGCTACCAAGCTGCTGGTGCTATTGGTCGGTGCGGTCGCCGTCCTGCTATCGCCGGACTGGATGCGCAGCGACCGCCGGCACGGCGAGTACTACGCCCTGTGCCTGTTCACCCTGCTCGGGGTGATCATGATGGCCTCGGCCAACGACAGCATGGAACTGGTGGTGGGCATCCTGCTCTCCTCCACGGCCAGCTACCCGCTGGTGGCCTATCATCGCGGTTTCAAACCGGCACTGGAAGCGGCGATGAAGTACTTTCTGATCGGCGCCTTGACCAATTCCCTGCTGGTGATCGGCGTGGTGTTGCTGTTCGGTTTAGTGGGCGATACGGATTACGCCCGTACGGCCCAGGTGCTGGCGACAGCGCCGGATGCGGCGCCGCTGGCGCTGAGCGTGGCGGTGGCCTGCATCGTGCTGGGATTGACCTTCAAGCTGGCGGCCTTTCCCGGCCATGCCTGGATGCCGGATGTCGCCCAGGGCGCTCCGGTACCGGTTGCGGCCCTACTCACCGTGGCACCCAAGGTCGGTGCCGCGGTGGCCCTGGCACGGTTCGTGTCACTGCTGCCGGAATCGCAGGTCTGGCCGGTCATCGTCGCCCTGATCGCCGTGGTGACCATGACTCTGGGCAACCTGGCAGCGCTAAAGCAGACCGATGTGCGGCGCCTGCTCGGCTGGTCCTCGGTCTCGCAATCCGGCTATGCGCTGATGGCGGTGGTGGTGATCGACGTCGAGCCCCAGGCGCTGGGTGCGCTGCTGGCCTTCCTAGCGGCCTATCTTTTCGCCAATCTCGCCGCCTTCGCCGTGGTGACCCATCTGCGTGGGCGCACGGCGCTGGCGGACTACCATGGCCTGGGGCGCACCCAGCCATTGGTCACGGCGGTGTTGATCCTGGCGCTGCTGTCGCTGGTCGGCATCCCGCCGCTGGTGGGGTTCTTCGGCAAGTTCATGCTGTTCAAGGTGACCATCGCCGGTGGCTATACCTGGCTGGCGGTGGTCGCCGCCATCAACACCGTGCTGTCGCTGTTTTACTACCTGCGTGTGATCGCGGTCACCATGTTCAAGCCCCTGGAAGGCGAGGTGCACGTGCTCGGTAGCTGGTCTTGGTTGGCGCTGCTGGCCAGCGCGGTATTGCTTGTCGCGGCGAGCCTGGGCGCGAAAGGCGGGCTGGCGCTGATGGGGGCCGTTCGCTTTGCGGGTTAGGGGTGAAGAAAGTAGGAACTGGCGCATCTTACGCAGCACCAGCCAGCATTCCCAATGGCGAAATACTTGTGCCGGGACTATCTCAGCGCATCATTGCCGCCGTGCTTTCCTAGCTGCTGACAGAGGCGATGATCGCTGAGCACCTCGATGATATGACAGCTTTCGACTCGCCCGCCCGCGCATTGGGTCACCATGCGCTCTAGTTCATCACGCAGTGCTTCGAGGCGCTGCAGCCGAGACTCCACCTCTGCCAGATGGTGCTTGGCGACGGCATCGACCTCGTCGCAGGGCATCTCCGGGTGATCCGCCATCGTCAACAGCTCGCGTACGGCCTCGATAGAAAAGCCGAAATCCCGGGCGTGGCGGATGAATGTCAATCGTCGGATAGCCTGCTCGGTATAACGGCGCTGTCCTCCTTCGCTGCGCGTCGCGGCGGGCAACAGCCCGATACGCTCGTAATAGCGCACCGTCTCGGGCTTGCAGCCAGAGTGTCGCGCTAAGTCGCCAATACCGATCGAAAGGCTAGTGGTGGTGTGGTGTGTCGCATCACCGGACATAGCTTGAACCTATAGTCGCTACAGGGATTAGGATTGACTTCACGATAGTTCAATCCCGGGAGCGATGCTATGAGCGACGCGACGTATCAAGATACCTCAGCCATGCTGACCCTGCGAGTCGAGGGCATGGACTGCGGTGGCTGCGAACGCAAGGTGGAAGCGGCGCTGGGTCGGCTGGAAGGCATCGACGAGGTGTCCGCAAGTTCAATGACCGGCTCGGTGAAGGTCCATCCTTGCCAGGGAGCTTCTCCCTCTCGTCGGGTGATCGAGCAGACCATCGACGGATTGGGCTATGCCGTCAAAAGCGATGGAGACGAGGCTAATGTCGCTTCGGCCCCTTTGCCTTGGTGGCGTACCGCCAAGGGGCGCTTGGTACTGGCCAGCGGAGGGCTTTTGGTCCTTGCTTTCACTCTTCGGATGATCTGGCCCGCCTTAGGTGACTGGCCCTTCGTGGCGGCCACTCTGGTGGGCCTCGTGCCCATCCTGCAAGGGGCCTGGCGAGCGCTGAGGGTACGCAATCCTTTCACCATCGAGATGCTGATGAGCATCGCGGCCCTGGGGGCGCTGGCCATCGGTGCCGCCGCCGAGGCGGCGATGGTGGTGTTCCTGTTCGCCGTGGGCGAGTTGCTGGAAGGTGTGGCCGCGTCTCGGGCGCGACGCAGTATCTCGGCCCTGTCGGACCTGACCCCGTCCACCGCGAGGTTGATGGAGAATGGCGAGGTTCGCGAAGTGTCGGCGGCTTCGCTGCAGCCCGGGCAACGGGTGCTGATACGCCCGGGAGATCGCGTGTCCTGCGATGGCCGCATCCTGGCGGGGGAGTCCGACCTGGATGAGTCGCCGGTGAATGGCGAGTCCGTGCCGCGATCCCGCGCGCCCGGCGATGACGTCTTCGCCGGCACGGTGAATCTCGATGCCGCCCTGGAGGTGGAGGTCACCCGTAGCGCCGAGGACAACACCATCGCCCGGGTCATCCGGCTGGTGGAGGAAGCCCAGGCCGCCAAGGCGCCGGTGGCCCGTTTCATCGACCGCTTCGCCTACTACTATATGCCGGCGGTGGTGGGCCTGGCCCTGCTGATGGCGGTAGTGCCGCCGCTGGTCTCGGCGATGCCCTGGTCGGAATCGATCTACCGCGCCTTGGCCCTGCTGTTGATCGCCTGCCCCTGTGCCCTGGTGATCTCGACCCCCGCGGCAATCGCCGCCGGCCTCTCGACCGGCGCACGCCATGGGCTGCTGATCAAGGGCGGTGCCGTACTCGAGCAGCTGGGCAAGCTGCGTCTGGTGGCGCTGGACAAGACCGGTACGCTCACCGCCGGCACCCCCAAGGTCACCGACGTGGAAAGCTGGACGAGCGAACAGGGTGAGAACGATATTCTGAGGTTGGCGGCGGCCCTGGAGCGCGGCTCCAGTCATCCGATCGCCACGGCGATTCTGGCGCACACCGAGCAGCTTGGGCTCTCATCTGCGAAGGTGAGTGAAGGGCGCGCCCTGGCCGGTCGTGGTGTCGCCGGGCGAGTCGAGGGGCGCGACCTGGCTCTGGTCACGCCTCGCCATCTGCAGGAACTGTCGACGTTGCCCGATGATCGATCGCAGCGCATCGCGGCGCTGGAGCAGGCGGGCAAGAGCCTCGCCGTCCTGGTCGAGGGCGAGCGTGCGCTGGGTTTGATCGCCGTGCGCGACGAGCCTCGCGAAGACGCCCGGGAAGGCCTCGCCGCCCTGTCGCGCCTCGGTGTGCAGGCAATAATGCTCAGCGGCGACAATGCGCGTACCGCCGCGGCCATCGGTGGCACCTTGGGCATCGAGGCCCATGGCGAACTGATGCCCGAAGACAAGGCCCAGCGAATTCGCGAGTGGCAAGGGGCGGGGCGCGGGCCGGTGGGCAAGGTCGGCGATGGTATCAACGACGCGCCGGCGCTGGCCGCGGCGGAGGTGGGTATCGCCATGGGCGGCGGTACCGATGTGGCGCTTGAAACTGCGGATGCGGCCCTGCTCAAGAATCGCGTCGGCGGCATTGCCGAGCTGATCGACCTGTCCCGGGCAACCCTGCGTAACGTCAAGACCAACGTCGTCCTGGCATTGGGCCTGAAAGCGATCTTTCTGGTGTCCACGGCGCTGGGCATCACCGGCATGTGGATCGCCGTGATGGCGGATACCGGAGCGACGGTACTGGTGACGCTAAATGCCATGCGATTGCTGGGCTATCGCTTTCGTAACTAGCAGTTGGCCTCATGTGAGGCCAACTGAATAGTCACACCTGTTCGACTTATCGCTCTCTCCTCGAATCTGTGTTCTTGCCTTTGATGTTCTGTTCTGCCATGGACGAACATTCTGCTTGACGCTGTCTTTTATACGCCATATAACATCCATGTGGATGGCGTATGGAATATCAAAAGATCAAGCAAGAGGAACAAACGATGAGCGTGCATGAACTGCGTCGCAAGGCGAGTGATACCACAGAGAAACTCACCATCAATCTTGGGGTGGTGGATCTGGGACAGATCGATCTGCTGGTGCAGGAAGGGTTTTATTCCAATCGAAGTGATCTGATTCGTACCGCCATTCGCAATCAGCTGGCCAATCACGCGGAGGTGGTCAAGGAGACCGTGGCTCGCAAGACCTACGTGCTGGGGCTGCAGCACTACAGTCGCAGTGATCTGGAAGCGCTGCAGGAAAAAGGCGAAGTGCTGCAGATTCAGGTGCTGGGGCTTGCCAGTATTGCCGAGGACGTTTCCCCGGAGCTTGCCCTTGCCACCATCGACTCCATCGTCGTGCTGGGTGCCTTGCACGCCAGTAAGGCGGTCAAGGCCGCGCTGGCGGATAGAACCTACTAGCGGCCAAAACCTATTAAGGGCGCCGCACCAGCAGCGTCGAGGATTGAACGAATGAATCTTTCAATGAATAAAGAAACCCTGGCAAGTCTCAAGGAAGCGACCCGCTTGACCCAGTCGGGCCAGCTCCAGGAAGCCACTGCCATGATACAGCGGGTGCTGAGCGGCGACGCCAGCCACGATCATAGCGGGGCCGAGTTCCACAAGACGGCGCCGAATGAGCAAGCCGGGGGCGAAACCATCGAAGGCAGCTGCCGGATCGTCGAGGAATCAGCATCGGATACTCGTACTGAGTCTGGGGCAAAGAGCGACAAGGCAAAGAACGATAGAACAAGGCACAGCGAGACAACAAACGATGAAACGCGGTCTCATCGGGAACACTCATGGAAGGAGCGGACGCATACTGCGGCACCACGCCAGTCCTTCGACGCTGGTCATCGCTTCAACGATTTACAAGAGTTATTACGCGGAAAACTGTCGGGCGCTGGCGGATTTGATATTGGATCATCCACTCCAGCGGATAAGCTGCCGGAAGGGGCGTCTTTCAAGAGCGCGTCGTTCACCAACCATGCAGGAAGTCGCGACTACAAGCTGTACGTTCCCAGCGGCTATCAGGGCCAGGCCTTGCCGCTGATCGTCATGTTGCATGGCTGCACGCAACATCCGGATGACTTCGCCGCTGGTACTGGCATGAACGCCTTGGCGGAAGCGCAGCCTTGCCTGGTGCTTTATCCGGCTCAGCCAGGTTCTGCCAATCACTCCAAATGCTGGAACTGGTTCAAGGCCAGCGATCAAAAGCGCGAACAGGGTGAGCCGGCTATCATCGCCGGCATGACCCGCAAAGTGCTCAAGGAGTACCAGCTGGATGAAACTCGCGTCTATGTGGCGGGCCTGTCCGCGGGGGGCGCCATGGCCGCGACATTGGCCATGACCTATCCGGATATCTACGCCGCAGTGGGGGTGCATTCCGGGCTGCCTCACGGTGTTGCCCAGGATCTGCCCTCTGCCCTTGCGGCCATGCAGGGCGGCAGCCAGCCCTTGGCGGGTCTCAACAGGCAGGCAAGCGCTCCGACGGCATCAAAGCCCCCCGGCATTCCCGCGATCATATTTCATGGCGACCGGGATACCACAGTGCACCTCAGCAACGCTGAACGCATCGCTGCACAGTGCCTTGACTCCATGGGCGCCAAGAAGTCATCCGTCGCGGCGGCGAATGTCGCCAGCAAGCAGGAACGAGTGTCCGGTGGTCATGCGTATACGTGCACCGTTCATAAGAACACCCAAGGTCAGGCACAATTGGAGCAGTGGACGATCCACGGTGCTGGCCACGCATGGTCAGGTGGTACGCCCCGCGGTTCCTACACCGATCCTAAAGGGCCGAATGCCAGCCAGGAAATACTGCGCTTTTTCCTGAGCCATTCGAAATCCGCTATGTGAACTCTTGAGTCGATGTCCGATGCTGCTGGTGGATGTTGCAAACAGAATGACTATTTTATAATGCATGTCGTAGCGAAACATTATGAGCCTGGCTAGGATAATCAGGGGTATATTGAGAAAAGAAATGTATCGCTTGTTTGGCGATTTCTTCACATAGACATTGCGCCATTTTGTCCCCAAAAGCGTCGCTGGGCGGCGAACAGGGTTATGGTCTCTCAACTTTCCCCTGCAGCGGGCTGTATCGTGGCCATTGGCGGTGCCGAGGATAAGTCATCTGATCTGGAAATCCTGAAACGGGTTTTTGCTTTAGCACCCGAAGGCAACACTGAAGTCGCCGTCATCGCCTCTGCAAGTGGCATCCCGCATCAGATACTCCCCGTCTATCAAGCCGCTTTCGAGCGCCTGGGGGCGAGCCGTGTTCATGCGTTGGATATACAGAGTCGCAAGCAGGCGACCGATCCCGGCAACGTCCAGTTGATTCGCCAGAGTGGTGTGATCTTCTTCACCGGTGGTGACCAACTGCGACTGACTAATGTGATCGGCGGTTCGGCGACGCTGAATGCCATTCGTGAACGATTGATGGGCGGTGCCGTTGTGGCGGGTACCAGCGCTGGGGCAACGGCCCTGCCGGGCACCATGATCTATAATGGCAATGCGGCGGACGCACTACGCAAGGGTGCCGTCAACATGGCGTTCGGTTTGGGCCTCGTCGATGGCCTCATCATTGATAGTCATTTTCTCGCCCGCGGGCGGTTTTCGCGCCTGATGGAAGTGGGGGCGTCCAATCCGGAGCATCTGGGGGTCGGGTTGGGTGAGGACGCCGGTGTGATCGTGCATCCGAACCGGATTCTCGAAGCAATCGGCCCAGGGCACGTCATCATTATCGACAGTCGGGATATGGCAAGCTCCAACATTGCCGATCTGTCGATGGGGGAGCCTGTCGCCGTCGAGAACATGATTCTTCATGCCATGGTCAGCGGTCACGGATTCGACATCGAGGCACGCCGCTATCTCGCCGCCGACGAACTCACTGCATTGCTGAGGGATCGCCAATGAACATCCTGGGACATCGTGCGCTAAGGGGCCCGAACTACTATAGCCGCTACCGTGCTATCTTCATGCGCCTGGACATCGGCGAGCTCGAGGAGCGACCAAGCGATACCGTGTCCGGCATCGTCGAGCGCATAAGCGAACTTCTACCCACGCTGCAGGAGCATCGCTGCTCCGTCGGCCGTCCCGGCGGTTTTTTGGAGCGGCTGGCGCGAGGTACCTGGGCGGGGCATATCGTCGAGCACGTGGCGATCGAGCTGCAGAATCTGATCGGCTTCTCCGTGGGATACGGCAAGACGGTGGACTCCTATGAGCGCGGCATCTACAACGTCGTCTATCGCTATCGGGATGAAGCCTGTGGGCTGGCGGCCGGTGTCGAGGCCGTGGCGTTGGTCGAAGCACTGTTCAGCGGTGAGGCTATCGACATGGCGACGATCATCGATCGCCTGAAGGAGGTGCGCGACGATCACATGCTGGGGCCGTCCACCGCAGCGATCGTCGATGCCGCGCAGCGTTGCGATATTCCCTGGACCCGTCTGAACGAGAACAGCAGCTATATTCAGCTGGGCCAGGGGCATCGTCAGCAGCGTATCCAGGCAACGGTGACCGGACGCACGGACCTGATCAGCCATAGTATCGCCGGCGACAAGGACTGGACCAAGCAGGTGCTTGGCGATGCCGGCGTTCCGGTACCTCATGGATTTGTATGCAGTTCATTCGATGAGGCACTCGAGAGCGCGGGATTCATCGGCTATCCCGTGGCGGTAAAGCCGTTGGAAGGTAACCATGGCCGCGGCGTGAGCACGGATATCCAGAACGATGTCGAGCTCAAGGAGGCCTTTGCCATCGCCTCCCTGTGCAATCCAGGGGTAATCGTCGAGCAGTTCATCAAGGGCGAAGACCATCGCCTGCTGGTGATCGATGGCAAGCTGGTGGCCGCGGCGCGGCGGCGCCCGGCCCACGTGGTCGGCGATGGCAGTGCCACGCTGCAGGCGCTGGTGGAGCGAGAAAACGAAGATCCGCGTCGCGGTATCGGCCACGAGAATCTGCTCACCCAGATCGAGGTGGATGAGCAGTCTCTGCGCTTGATCGGCCAGCAAAACCTGACCCTCCAAAGTGTCATCCCCAAGGATGCGATCGTCTTTCTAAAGCCCACCGCGAATCTAAGCACTGGCGGCACCGCCACGGACGTGACCGACGATGTCCATCCAGAAGTGCGCTATATCGCGGAGCGCATCTCGCGCTTGATCGGACTCGACATCATCGGCATCGATCTTCTGGCGGAGAGTCTTGCCCGACCTCTAGAAGAGCAGTCCGCCGCGGTGGTCGAGGTCAACGCCGGGCCGGGATTTCGCATGCACCTGGCGCCGACCCACGGCAAGGAGCGCGATGTCGGGCAACCGGTGATCGACATGCTGTTCCCGGTCAGTGACGACAACGGCCGCATCCCTATCGTTGCGATCACCGGCACCAACGGTAAGACAACCACGGTGCGCCTGCTCTCTCATCTACTGCGCCAGGCGGGTCGCAACGTCGGCATGGCCTGCACCGGCACGATCGAGATCGACAACCATGTCATTCTGCGTGGCGACTACAGTGGGCCGCAGGCGGCGGCGATCGTGCTGCGCGAGCCCACGGTTGAGTACGCAGTCCTTGAGGTGGCCCGGGGCGGCATCATGCGTCGTGGGCTGGGTTTCGATGAATGCGACGTGGGTGTGCTGCTCAACATCGCAAGCGATCACCTGGGCGAGCACGATATTCACACGCTGGATGAACTGGCCCGCTGCAAGTCGGTGGTGATCGATGCCGTACGCCCGGGGGGCACGGCCGTGCTCAATGCGGATGATCCTCGCGTGTTTGACAGCCGGGAGTGGGCGCGCGGCGACGTGGTGTTCTTCACTCTTGACCCGGAGTCACTACCCGTTCGTCAGCACGTCGAGGAGCATGGTGTGGCTTTTACAGTGCATAACGACCGTATTGTTTTGCGCCAGGGGCAGGTCGAGGCCGAGGTGATTTCGGTGGTGGATGTACCCGTCACCTTCGAAGGCCTTGCTCGCTTCAACGTCGCCAACGCCTTGGCCGCTAGCGCCGCCGCCTATGCCTTGGGGCTTTCTATCGGCGATATTCAAATGGGGCTGCAGACGTTTCATCCGACGCCAGGACAGAACCCCGGTCGCACCAACCTCATTGAAGTGGGCGGCATGAAGGTGCTGATCGACTATGGGCACAACGTTCCTGCCCTCGAAGCGCTTGGTGAACTTGTCAGGGGTATCCCAGCGCATCGACGTATCGGCGTGGCAAGTGCTCCGGGTAATCGCCGGGACGAGGATTTGTTCGATCTCGGCGTTCATCTCGCCAGGATGCATGACGTGGTGTTTATCTGTGAGACAGACCCGCGCGGACGAACCATCGGGGAAGCCGCCAGCTTGCTGCGCGATGGCGCCGAGTCCGTTTCCGGTGCCTGTCGTGCCGAGATCGTCATGCAGGAGGATCAGGCCCTCATCAGAGCCCTCGATGAGGCCGATGAGGGCGATCTACTGGTACTGCTGATCGATGGTGTCGACAGTGCCATCGAGCGTCTCAAGGGACGCCGGTTTGCATCTGCCTCGACGAGCGATACCGTCTAGAATCTGCGATAAAGATATTCACGATAATCCCATACCATAAGCGGCCCGCGCCATGACTTCTGATCGATCAACGCCGTTGCTGACTTTACTGCGGGTCAAACAGCTCTATGCACCCGCACACGTCGGCGAGACAGATATCCTGATCGCAAACGGTCGTATCGCCGCACTTGGGCGCAATCTTGCTATGCCGGAAGATTGGCCGGTGACTCTGATAGAGGCGCCTGATCTGACCGCAGTGCCGGCCTTCATCGATCAGCACGTGCATGTGACTGGGGGGGGCGGTGAAGGAGGCTGCGGCACTCGCTGTCCCGAGATCACCGCTCATGAGATCGTAAGCATGGGGATCGCAACGGTGGTAGGCGTACTGGGCACCGACGGCATCAGCCGCACCCCGGCGGATCTTCTGGCCAAGGTGCGCGGGCTGCGCTCGGAGGGCATTTCAGCCTATATGTACACCGGGGCCTATCGCGTACCACCGCCGACCTTGACTGGTGATCTGCAGCGCGACTTGGCTTGGATTCCTGAGGTCATCGGCCTTGGCGAACTGGCGATTTCAGATCATCGCTCGAGTCAGCCGCGTCAGGACGAAATCGAGCGTCTGGTCAGTGACGTACGTGTTGGCGCCATGTTGTCGGGCAAGCGCGGCATTTGTCATTTTCATCTCGGCGACGGCAAGCGCGGACTCGAACCGCTGCGTCGTCTCTTGTCCGAGACCGAGATTCCGGCGGATCAGGTCATTCCCACCCATGTGAATCGCCTTCGTGCGTTGCTTGAAGACGCCGCGGACTATGCCGTGAGTCTCAATGCCTGCGTGGATGTGACCGCCTTCGAGGACGCCGGCGAAGGACTGTCGGCGTTTGACGCGGTCGCTTTTCTGCTCGAGCGCGGCGTCCCGGCAGAACGCATCACCCTGAGTTCCGACTGCAACGGCAGCCTGCCGGAGTTTGATGCCAAGGGCGAATATCTGGGCATGCGGGTAGCGCGCAACACGACCCTGATCGCGGACTGGCAGCGTCTGGTACGCGAACAAGTGCTGCCGCTGGAACAGGCTCTGGGGCTGATTTCTGGCAACGTGGCCCGAGTACTTGGGCTGCACGCCCACAAGGGGCGCCTGGCCATCGGCTTCGATGCGGACATAGCGCTGCTTGATAAAGAGCTGCAGCCACAAATGACTTTCGTGGCTGGCCGCTGTCTTTATGGGGCAAGGTAGCACGACGAGCCCAGAAGAGCGCATGGCGGGGCGAATGCCGTTTCAGGAAGAAGGGGTCGAAGGTTTTTTCTTTTGGGGTACTCGCGACTTTCGCGCCGAATCAGCATCAGGTTGCGAGCATAAATGAATAGTTCCTCCCCTTGGCCGGCGCTGCGCGTATGGCGCAGAGGCCGCAAACGGGCATCCTCGGCGCCGCGCTGGCTCAAAAACGTCCAAGTCTCATCCGTCGAGCCGTCGTCCACCGCCAGGATTTCATACTCTTCACCGGGGAACGCGGTGGCTATCTCATTCAGTAACCGGGGAAGATTTCCCGCTTCGTTTTTGGCGGGAATGATGATCGAGAGTGATGGTTGGGCCTTGGGGAGCATTCCATGTGGTAATGAAGCAGAAAAGGTATTCAACCGAATTTCGAGAAAAGCGATTTGATCTAGTAAGATTTGCCGGCTGCAACCTGGTTGTCGGTACCAGCAACTATCTATGTTCTAGCTCGCTATTTGAAGCGTTCTCTGCATTATCATTACCAAAAGGTTGAATCGATGTCTCTCGTGTCGAACTTCTTCATGGCCCTCGGCCTTTCGGCGGATGCCTTCGCGGTGAGCGTCGCGCGGGGTGCCTGTAGCTGGCGTGCCGATGTGCGCGTGGCGCTACGCACGGGTCTGGTATTCGGCAGTGTCGAGGCCGGCATGGTACTGCTGGGCTGGTTGCTGGGCTCGAGCTTCGCTGGCTTGATTACCGACATCGATCATTGGATTGCACTATTGCTATTAGGTGCGGTGGGCAGCCACATGATCTACGAGGGGATCGGTGATGCTAGCGATGATGACATCTGCAACAGGCCATCCCAGCGTGGCGTGAAGATGCTGCTTACGGCGCTGGGCACCAGTATCGATGGGGCCGCCATCGGCGTGACCCTGGCCTTCATCGATGTCCCCATCTGGCATGCCGTCGCTATCGTGGGAGCCGTGTCTTGCTGTATCAGCACCTTGGGTGTGTTGATCGGCCCGCAAGTTGGCGTGTTGATCGGCCGGCGTGCCGAGGTGCTGGGCGGTCTGGTGTTGATCACTATCGGCATGTCGATCTTCTATTCGCACATGCATGCGGCCGGAGCGCTTTGACACCGTTTATCCCAGACCACTCAGGGTCAACAGAATCTGTAAATACACGGGAATCAACAGTGGGGCGGCCAAGGTCGTCAGCAGTACGGCAATCGCGCCTTTTTCCGGGCGTATGTTCAACTCCATGGCGACTACCACCACGTTGGCGGCCATGGGGACGATGCCCAGCAGCAGTAGCGCCATGGCCAGTGTCTCGGAAATTCCAAGGCTCGCCCGCAAGAGCAGGACCGCAACCAGACTGATCAGCGGCCACAGCACATATCGAGCTGCAACGCAGGCCGCAATGAAGCGCGCATCCACCTCGCGCAGGGTCACCCGCCCCAGGGTCATGCCGATGATCATCATGCCCAGTACCGTGTAGCTGTACTTGAAGTAATCGAGTCCTTCCATGATGGCGCCGGGCACCGCCAGGCCAAGGCCGCTGACCAACAAGGCCGCGGCGAAGGCGTAGATCAAGGGCAGCCGCAGTATCTTGGCAAGGCTTTCCTGTATCGAGAAGCGCCCCCGAGCGCTCAAGTAGTAGCCGACGGTGAACTCGTAGAGCGTGATGCCCAGCAGGGAGAATAGATACAGGGTCACGCCCTCCGGGGGTAGTAATACCATGGCGATGGGCAGGCCAAAATAGCCGGTGTTACCGGTACCTGCCGAGAAGGCCAGCAGCGCGGCTTCTTCGGCTGCAAAAAAAGGCCGGGCGATCAGGCTCACCGTCAAACCGATAATGCTCGAAAGTAGAAACAGCGCCGCGGTCAGCAGCAGGTAGTCGACGCTGGGCCCGCCTAGCACCAGACCGCGAAAGAAGGTCAGTGGCGCGATGATGTAGATCAACAGCGTGGCGATGGGCCGCGGGTCCAATGACAGGCGTCGTGCGCTGAGCCAACCCAGGCCGACGAAGGCCAGCAGCATCCATAATGGTTGGGAGAGGTCGACGTCGAGCATCAGCTATTCCGGATGTTAAAAAAGGACATAGTGCCTGTACGCTGAGGTGAATGTCAGGCCCGCGTTCATCCACGCGGCGACGTGACGCAGAAATGAAGCTTAAGGGGTAAACTGGTTCGCTGACATTGACGCTTGGTATTGGAGTTCTTGCATGGCGCAACGTGAAACGCCTCATGGCGATCATTCGCATACCGATTCACACGACCATGCGCGCACGCATGGCCATGATCATACTCACGAACATGCCCCCAAGGTGTCCGCCGATAGCGAGCGGCGGGTATTCTGGGCCATGCTGCTGACCGCGGGCTTCATGTTTGCCGAGATCGCGGGTGGCATCGTTTCCGGATCGCTGGCGCTGCTAGCCGATGCCGGTCATATGTTCAGTGACAGTGCCTCCCTTGCCATGGCGCTGGTGGCCTTTCGTCTAAGCTCGCGCTCACCGGATCATCAGCGCACCTTCGGCTACCAGCGCTTCCAGGTACTCGCAGCCTTCGTCAACGGCCTGACGCTGTTCGCGATCGCGATCTGGATATTCTATTCCGCTATCGAACGCCTGATGTCCCCAGTCGACGTCATGGCCGGTCCCATGATGATCATCGCCATCATTGGACTCTTCGTGAATATCATTGCTTTCGTCATACTTCATCGTGGCGACAGTGACAATCTCAATCTGCGCGGTGCCGCAATGCACGTGCTCGGCGATCTGCTAGGCTCCGTGGCCGCCATCGTCGCGGCGGTGATCATCATGTTCACCGGCTGGAATGCCGCTGATCCGATCCTGTCGGTATTGGCTGCCGCGTTGATCCTGCGTGCCGCCTTATCGATTGTGCGGCGCTCCGCCCATACCTTGCTCGAGGGCACACCGGACGGCGCCGATGTTGCGCAGATTCGCAGCGCCCTGGAAGCGATCGAAGAGGTCGAAAGTCTCCACGATATGCACCTCTGGGGGCTGACGCCCCAGGACCCACTGCTCAGCCTTCATCTTGTAGTGCATGACGGCGCCGACCACACCCACGTATTACGCCAGGCCTATAGCGTACTGCGTGAGCGTTTTGGCATTACCCATGCCACTTTGCAGATCGAAGGCGAAGCCTGCTTGACCGGGGGTGATTGCGAAACGACGCTCTTTTCGGGGGCGTCACGATAGACCTCTATTGGGACATACCGTCTCTAGTATGAATGATTCCGATGTTGTGCTACGAAACTTTCATTGGTTCCTGATCTGCATGGTAGGCACAATACTGACACCAGTAGGCGTAAAAGGCATGGCGTTAAACACGCTTGCCAAGAAACGATTGAAGAATATGCATGAGGCCGCTATCGATGAGTACGCAAGAGCATCCATTAGGGATCAGTTTCGAATTCTTTCCGCCAAATACCGATGTCGGTCGCGAAAAACTGATGCATACGCGGGATGCCTTGTCCGAGCGCAAACCGCATTTTTTCTCGGTGACCTATGGGGCAGGCGGGTCGACTCAAGCGCGCACCATCAATACCGTTAAACAGATCAGTGAATCCGGTATTACCACCGCGCCACATTTTTCCTGTGTCGGTAGCGACAAGGGGGAGCTGCGTGAGCTCTTGAGCATGTATCGGGAGCGTGGCGTCGATAGCCTGGTGGCGCTACGCGGCGATTTGCCTTCCGGCATGGGCGGCATGGGCGAGCTGCGTTACGCCAACGAGCTGGTCGAATTCATTCGCGCCGAAACCGGCGATCATTTCGAGATTGCGGTCGCTGCCTACCCCGAATCCCACCCCCAGGCGCCGAGCTTCGACAAGGACCTGGAAAACTTCGCACGCAAGATGCGGGCTGGTGCCAACCTGGCGATCACCCAGTACTTCTTCAACGCGGATGCCTATTTCAACTTCGTCGATCGGGTGCGGGGCCTGGGCATCGAAGCCCCCATCGTGCCGGGCATAATGCCGATCACCAACTACACCAAGCTGGCACGCTTTTCCGATGCCTGTGGCGCCGATATTCCCCGCTGGATACGCAAGCAGCTCGAGGCCTATGGGGATGATAAAGAGAGTATCGAAGCCTTTGGCGAGGAAGTGATATCACGGCTCTGCCAGCGTCTGCTCGAAGGCGGAGCGCCGGGTTTGCACTTCTACACGCTTAATCAGGCTGCGCCAAGTCTCAGGGTCATCGACAATCTTTCTTGAGGATTTCAAGGTTGGCAGCGCGAGACTTCTTGGCTAGCCTGTAAGCTCGATTAGTACTCAAGGATAGGAGGAGTAGATGCTGCGTTCAAAGCTACTACTGAGTGTAGGCGCATTATTGTTGGTAAGTGCAGCTCACGCCGAGCAGAGTATCGAAATTCATCAGGTCAGCGAGGAAGGTGTTGGCGACAGTCTCGGGACTGTTCAGGTCGAAGACACTGACCACGGCCTACTTCTCACCCCGGAACTAAGCGATCTGAACACGGGGATGCATGGTTTTCACGTGCACCAGAACGCCAGCTGCGAACCCGGTGAAAAGGACGGCAAGATGACGGCAGCGGTAGCCGCCGGCGGCCATTTTGATCCGGAGGATACCGGCACGCACCAAGGGCCCTACGGCGAGGGTCATCTAGGCGATCTGCCGGTACTTATGGTTGGCGAGGACGGCAATGCTATTACGCCCGTGCTGGCGCCGCGCCTCGAAGTATCGGATCTTCAAGGACACGCCCTCATGATTCATGCTGGCGGTGACAACTATTCCGATCAGCCCAAGCTAGGTGGCGGCGGTGCGCGAATCGCCTGTGGTGTCATGGGTGAGAGCTAACATCTGAAAAAGCCCAATGACAGTGGCCCCGTCAGGATTCTGACGGGGCCGTTTGTTTTGGCGACCGGTCATGAGGCGCTCAACGATACTTCACGATTTAGCGACCGCCGTCTTGCCTCCCGATGATGACCCGCGCTGCACCAGGAATATACCGATACCGATCACCAGTCCTGCCAGATCGCTCACTAGGCCGCCATAGATCATGCAGACTGCCCCCACCAACAGGAGCAGTCGTATTGGCGCCTTGACCGGGCCGAAGAACCAGCCCTGCACCGAGGCTGCCAACAGTACGATTCCCAATGTCGCGGTAAGCCCAACCCGCAAGATCTGCAGCCAGGAACCTTCCATCAGCATCGCCGGACTGTAGAAGAACATGAAGGGCACGATGAACGCAGCCAGACCGATCTTGAAGGAGGTCACCGAGGTTTGCATGGCGTTGGCGCCGGAAATACCCGCCGCCGCATAGGAGGCCAGGGCGACCGGCGGCGTAATAGCAGAAACCACGGCGAAATAGAACACGAAGAAATGGGCGATCAACGGCTGAATGCCGATATCGATCAGCCCTGGCGCCACGACCGAGGCCGCGACCGCATAGGCGGCGGTAGTCGGCATGCCCATGCCCAGCAAAATGCTGATGCACATGGCAAAGACCAGTGCCAGCAGCTGGCTGAACCCAGCCAGGCCCAACAGCAGCGACGAGAAACGCGATCCCACGCCGGTCAATGAAATCACCCCGACGATGATGCCGGCGCAGGCACACACCGCGATGATCTGAATGGCCATGTTGCTGGCCAGCTGCAGCGCTTTCAGCACGGAGCGAAGCCCCATCTTGTGCGGCGAGAGCCAGCTCACGACCGCTGCCGACGCGGTGGCCAGGGTGCCGGCCCGGATCACCGAATAGCCCATGAACAGTGCCGCGATCAGTATGATAATGGGGGCGAACAGGTACACCTGTTTGATAAGACGTGAGAAGCGCGGTATTTCGTCCTCGCGCATGCCCCGCATGCCTTTGTAGGCCGCCTCGAAATCCACCATGAAATACACTGAGGCGAAATACAGCACGGAAGGAATCACCGCGGCGATGGCGATTTCGGTATAGGGGATGCCGGTAATTTCCGCCATGATGAAGGCGCCGGCGCCCATGATCGGGGGCATGATCTGACCGCCGGTGGAGGCTGCTGCTTCGATGGCGCCGGCGCTGCGCGCGGGATAGCCGACTTTCTTCATCAATGGAATGGTCAGCGAGCCGGTAGAGACCACATTACCGGCGCTGGTGCCGTTGATCATACCCATCAACCCGGAGGCAAAGATGGCCACCTTGGCGGGCCCGCCCCGGGAGCGTCCGGCGCAGGCGAAAGCGAAATTGACGAAGTAGTCACCCACCTTGGAGGCCTGCAGAAAGGCGGCAAAGATGATGAACAAGATGATATAGGTAGAGGATACCGCGACGGTAGGCCCGAGAATGCCCGCATCGGTATATACCTGGCTGAAAAAGCGCCCCACGGATAGTCCGGGGTAACCGAGAAAGCCCGGCAGATATGGCCCAGCAAAGACGTAGACCAGGAAAATCGCCGCGATGATGACCAGCGCGAGCCCCGCCACTCGGCGCGTCAGCTCGAGAATCAGTAGTGAACCGGCAATAGCTGCAAAGGTGATGCCGATCGGCGCGAAAGAGGTGCCCGTGGACATGCGCAGCGGTGTGTTGTAGATCACCAGCAGATAGCCGGCGCTTGCCAATGCGCACACCATCAGCACGATATCCGGCGGGCTTAATCGATGGCGCGCCTCACGGTAGGCCCAGGAAAGCAGAATCGCTGCGGTGGTGGCCAATATCAGCGGATAGCCGAAATGCCAGGTCTCCACGGCGGGCTCGATGCGCATGGCATCGCCGCTCAGGGTCTGATGCATCAGGCCGACCTGCACCAACGCATAGAGCGCTGGAATCAGTAATATCAGGCTCAGATAGGTCGCCCAGCGCCCGGTCGGGCGAGTTTCATCGTCGGCAAAGCGTGCGCCGGTATAAAGCCCGTAGCCAAGAATCAAGGCGCCACAGATGTGAATGATACGAAACGACCAGGTCTCCAAGGGGTAGATGTTCAGGGAGACAAGGTGGAAAACTGAATAGCCGACGGCCAGGATAGCGAATAGCCACCAGCGCCATCCGGCCAGAATGCGACGAGTAGGTTCGACGACATCGTCGTCAACGCCTTGAGCGATGGCGTCCGTTTCCGAAGGCGAATCGACAGTGTTGGAAGTGGCGCGGGTGGGGCCATCGTCTGAAGGAGGACTCATGCGGGATCACCGTTAAGAGGTCATAAAAAAATCGAGAGTGACGCCGGTAGGCGCCACTCTCGAACTGATCGAAGGCGCCCGGCCTTATTGATAAATCATGTCATCAGGAATTTCGTGTCCATTCTCCTTGTACCAGCGTGCCGCACCGGGATGGAAAGGAATGACCTCGTTGTGCTTGATATTTTCCGGCACCGTAGTTTCAGCACTGCGGTGGATCGAGCGCATCTTGTCGTTGTTTTCCATGGTGATGCGGGTGGCTTCGTAGACGAGACTCTCCGGCAGGTCACAGCCGGCGATGGCGAAGTTCCACATCGACACGACGTCGGAGTCATTATCAAGGGTCGAATAGGTGCTGGCGGGAATGGTGAACTCGGACACTGGGAAGGCGTCGATGGCCTTGGCTTGTTCGTCATCGGTAAACTCGATGATGTTTACATCGGTCTGGACCTCGAGCTGGCTGACTGCAGGGATCGGAATGCCTGCAGCGAAGGCGATGACATCGATCAGCCCATCCTGAAGCTGCCCGGCCAGGTCGTTCCAACCCCCGTTGCGCCGCTCGAAGTCGACGCCCAGCTCTTCGAGAATAGCGGGAAAGTAGGTGTCAGAAGTCGAGCCTGCGGGCCCGAAGCCAATGGTGGCGCCGTCGGGTATTTCGGAAATCGAGGTGATGTCGGAGTTGGAAAGCGCGGTAATCGAGAAAGGCGTTTCGTACATGGGGAACATCGCGCAGACGTTGTCCATGACGATTCCCGGTGCCAGCGGGCTTTTGCCTGAAAGCGCATCGCTTGCCGGCCCCATGGTGGTCAGTCCGAAGGCGACCTCTTTGTTGTGCACTAGTGCCAGATTCTGGGTCGGCCCACCGGTCACCTCGCCGCCGCCGGAAAGCCCCAGCTGATCGGCAATCAGATTGGCCCAGCCGGAGCCATAAACGAAGTAGGTGCCGCCTTGGCTTGCGGTGCCCACGGTAAAACTTTGCGGCCAGCCTTCGCGATCATCTTGTGCTTGTGCGCTACCGATAGCGGCTAGACCCAGAATCAGGGGGGCGGTAATCAGCGTCTTGGTAGCGCGATGGAAAATGCTGCGGGCATGGTTCTGCTGTTGAATGGACATAGGACCCTCCGTGCTTGTTTTTCTGAAACCCTGTTCATGACCTGCTGCGTGTCGGTCATGTCTCATCAAATCCGGGCTCGTACGCGAGCCCAGTCCGCTTTGCGTCCGAATCTGCACTGTCCGACGCGAACGCATAAGATTCAGGTTCTGAGTAAGAATTGGAGTGTCATTTAAATCACTAAACGTAGCAGTCTGTAAACTGAACGAACGTTGAATGCATTCGCGCTCATGATCATCTCATTTATGGCAGTGACTGGTTTTCCATTCTTTATCTGCCGTCTCGATTCGTGGCGAGTTGCCAGTTGCCAGCGGAATTAGCTAGCCTTGGGGGATGCTCGACTCAACCAAAGGAATGAACATGAGTTATTTACGTAATTTGATGTTTGCTGTTGGCGGCTCGTTTGCGTTGATCGCTAGCGCCCAAGCCGCTCAAGAGATCGAGATGCATGAGGTCGATGCCCAGGGTGTTGGCGATAGCATCGGGACCGTCAAGATCGAGGATACCCAGTACGGTTTGTTGGTTACCCCGGATCTGACGGGACTTTCACCCGGTGCGCATGGCTTTCATGTGCATGAGAACGCCAATTGCGAGCCTCTTGAGCTGAATGGTCAGCAAACCGCTGCCGCAGCTGCCGGCGGGCATTACGCGCCTGACCAAGCAGGCACTCATCAGGGGCCTTATGGACAAGGGCATCTTGGCGATCTGCCTATCCTGATGGTCGATGAAGAAGGTGGCGCTACCACGCCGGTACTGGCACCGCGCTTGAAGGTATCGGATCTCGAGAATCGTGCCGTGGTCGTTCATGAGGGCGGTGATACCTATTTCGATCATCCCAAGCTGGGTGGGGGTGGTTCGCGCATCGCCTGCGGTACACTCGGCAAGTAGTAGATGGGTGATGGTGTCCGCGCATGAACATGAAAGGCCTCCACTTGTTGGAGGCCTTTTTTGATCAAGAAGCGGTTACCCTTTGGGATCCAGGATACGCACGGTCTGCACATCGCTTTTCTTCTGCTCTTCCCGGGTGCGATTGACCCGAGTTTCGAGCTCATCCGCAGTCGTTGGCTGCTCAATGGGTAGCTGCTCGAAGAAGTCGCAGGCCACACAGTCACGATAGCGAATGCCGTTCTGTTCCCAGGTGCGTATCTTGTCCATGGAGGCACAGCGCGGGCAGATAGCACCGGCGATGAAGCGTTTGGGTGTCGTCATCAACGTACTCCTTCAGGCGGCACGAATGCCGCTATGGCGTAGTAGAGGGTCGACACTGGGATCGCGGCCGCGAAAGGCGCGGAACAGTTCCGCCGCGTCTCGTGAGCCTCCCTGCTCGAGGATTTCCTGGCGAAAGCGCGTGCCTGTCTCCTCATCGAATACACCGGCTTCCTCGAAGGCGCTATAGGCGTCCGCGGAGAGTACTTCCGCCCATTTGTAGCTGTAATAGCCCGCGGCATAGCCACCGGCGAAGATATGGCTGAAGCTGGTCTGAAAGCGGTTGAAATCGGCGCGAGGCACGACGGAGAGCTTGTCGCGCACGCTATCGAGCAGCGTCTGAACGTCACTAGCGGTTGGCTCTTTGAGTTCATGGTGCAGTCGAAAATCGAACAGTGAAAACTCGATTTGACGCAGCATGCCCATGGCGGACTGGAAGTTCCTGGCGGCCTGCAGTCTTTCGAGCAGCTCATCCGGCAGGCGTTCGCCAGACTCGATGTGAGAGGCGATTAGATCGAGGCCTTCCCGTTCCCAGCAGAAGTTTTCCATGAACTGGCTGGGCAGTTCCACTGCATCCCAGGCCACGCCATTGATACCCGAGACATCGGCGACGCTTTGCTGGGTCAGCATGTGATGCAGTCCATGGCCGAACTCGTGAAACAAGGTTGTCACCTCGTCATGGGTCAACAAGGCCGGCTTGTCGCCTACCGGGCGCGTAAAGTTGCAGGTCAGATAGGCGACCGGCAGCTGCAGGCTGCCATCCTCGCGCTGACGCCGCACACGGCACTCGTCCATCCAGGCGCCGCCGCGCTTGCCTTCTCGAGCATAGAGATCGAGATAAAAGCCAGCGATAGGCGCGTTGCTTTCACGAATCTCGAAAAAGCGTACATCCGGGTGATAACGTGGGGCGTTTTCGTCTTCGCCGAACTGCACGCCATAAAGCCGCTCGGTCACTTTAAACAGGCCATCGATTACCTTGGGTGCCGGGAAGTAGGGCCGTAGCTGTTCCTGGGAAATGGCATAGCGTGATTCCCGCAGCTTTTCGCTGGCATAGCCTACATCCCAGGGTTCGAGATCTTCGAGCCCCAGGGTTTCCTTGGCGTATGCCTTGAGTTCGTTGAACTCTTCCTGGGCCTGGGGGTGGGCACGCAGGGCGAGGTCGTCGAGAAACTCGAGCACCTGAGAGGGCGATTCCGCCATCTTTGTGGCCAGGGAGTAGTCGGCGTAGGTATCAAAGCCGAGTAGTTGGGCTAGTTCATGGCGCAGCGCCAGGATCTGTTCGATGTTCCCGGCATTATCATACTCCCCCGCGTTGGGGCCTTGATCCGAGGCCCGGGTGGCGAAAGCGGTATACACTTCCCGGCGCAACTCACGGTCATTGGCATAGGTGAGTACAGGAAAGAAGCTGGGGAAGTCCAGGGTGATGCGATACCCCTCGAGGTTCTTGGCTTCGGCATTGGCCTTAAGCGTATCCAAGGCGCTCTCCGGCAAGCCGTCGAGCTGGGCAGCGTCGCTTATGTCCATGTGCCAGGCCTGAGTGGCATCGAGCACATTATTGGAGAAGCTATTGGTCAGTTCAGATAATTTTGCTTGAATTTCACCATAGCGACGCTTCTTCTCCGCGGGTAAGTCGACACCGGCAAGGCGAAAATCCCGCAGTGTATTATCCACCGAGCGACGCTGGGCATGATCGAGATCGCCGTAGGCCGGAGAATCCTTCAGCGCCTGGTAGGCACGGAACAATCCTTCATGTTGCCCTAGCCAGGTGCCATAGTCGGAGAGCATGGCCAGGCAGGTTTGATACGCGTCTCGCAGCGCCGGTGTGTTCATGGTGCCATTCAGGTGAGAAACCGGCGACCAGGCTTGAGACAGGCGATCATTGAGCTCTTCGAGCGGTGCCGCCAGGGTCGACCAGCTAGGGGTGCGGGCTGCTTTCTCGGCCAGGCGATCAATGGCGCCGCGGTTTTCATCGAGGATCTGCTCGATCGCCGGCACTACATGGTCGGGCTGAATCTCGCCGAAGGGCGGCAGCGAGTGGTGCTCGAGAAGTGGATTGTTGGGCATGGACGCGTTTCCTTGTCGTGAAGGGATGATTGTTAGTTTAGATGCGGTTGCCAACGCCGCGTTTCAATATCGGGTGAGGAAGATTGGCCACCAGACCCCAGGCTGCTACTCTCGCGCTTCGGCATCGGGATGAAATGGCTTCATCGAACACGGATAAGACAGGCAGGAGCACATGGGCGAAACGTTGGAACGCTGGAGTACGCGGCGTGCATTCATTCTAGCGGTAACCGGTGCCGCGGTTGGGCTGGGCAACATCTGGCGCTTTCCTTACATGACCGGGGAAAATGGCGGTGCCGCCTTCCTGGTGCTGTACGTGGCATTCGTGATCACCCTCGGTCTACCGGTAATGATGGCAGAAATTCTGATCGGCCGTGCCGGACGGCGCAGCCCCATGCAGTCGCTGGCCCACCTTGCGCGCGAGGCTGGTGCTACGCCCCATTGGCGCTGGCTGGGACTGTTTGGCGGGATTACGGTATTTTTCATCCTCTCTTTCTACTCCGTGGTCTCGGGCTGGTCGATCGAATATCTGGTCGATTCGGTCAATGGCAATTTCGTCGGTCTCTCGCCCCAAGAGGTCGGTGCCAATTTCGATGCCTTTCTCGCCGACCCCTTGCGCATGACCTTCAATCATACGCTGTTTCTGCTGCTGACTATGTCCGTGGTCGCGGCAGGGGTGTCCGGGGGGCTGGAAAAGCTCAACAATCTGCTGATGCCGCTGCTCTATCTGCTGTTGCTGATACTGGCCATCTATGCCGTCACTACCGATGGCTTCGATGACGCCATGGCCTGGCTTTTCAAGCCAGACCCTTCTGCCATTACCGGCACGGTCGTGTTGAATGCCATGGGGCATGCCTTCTTTACCCTGGCGCTGGGAGCTTGTGCGCTGATGGCCTATGGTGCTTACATGCCGGAAGAGCAGAGTCTACCCCGGGCTGTGGCGGCAGTGGCGATACTCGATGTTACGGTGGCGCTACTGGCGGGTATCGCCATCTTCTCGGTGGTGTTCTCCCAAGGCATGGATCCTGGAGAGGGCCCAGGGCTGATGTTCGTGACACTGCCCATCGCTTTTGCCCAGCTACCCGGCGGCTCCTTATGGTTGAGTATCTTCTTCTTGTTGCTATTGCTGGCTACCTGGACCTCCTCGATCAATCTGACCGAGCCGATGGTCGCAACCTTGCAGGACGCAGGACTCAAGCGTAGCCATGCCACTGCGGTAATCGGTGCGCTGGTCTGGGCAGCAGGGATGCTGTCCGTCTTGTCGTTTTCCACCATGGCCGAGGTGCACTGGATCGGGGAGATGAACTTCTTCGATCTGGTGACCACGGTTCCCACGGATATCTTCCTGCCGGTAGGCGGAGCGTTGATCGCTATATTCGCTGCCTGGGTCATGTCGCAGTTGACGGCCCAGCAGGCCTTGGGGGTCGATGCCAAGCGCTTTCGACTCTGGCAGAGCCTGGTGCGATACGTCTCCATACCGCTGGTCGTGATCGTACTAATATCCGATCTATTCTGATGATATATGGCGACATTCAAGGAGCCGGACATGACGATTCGAACTTTCCAAGGGCTGACGCCGCGTCTCGGTGAGCGGAACTATATCGATCCCGACTGCGTGGTGCTGGGAGACGTCGAGCTGGGGGATGACTGCTCGGTATGGCCGATGACCGTCATTCGTGGCGATATGCATCGTATCCGCATCGGTGCGCGAACCAGCATACAGGATGGCAGCGTGTTGCATATCACTCATGCCAGCGACTTCAACCCCGGCGGCTATCCGCTCACCGTTGGCGATGATGTCACCATCGGACATAAAGCCATTCTTCACGGCTGTACCCTGGGTAATCGCATTCTGGTGGGGATGGGCGCCATCGTCATGGATGGTGCGGTAGTCGAGGACGAAGTGATCATTGCCGCCGGCGCGGTGGTAACGCCGGGAAAAACGCTGGGAAGTGGCCATGTCTACGCGGGTAATCCAGCCAAGCCTCTACGTGAGCTCAAGGGCAGCGAGCGGGAGTTCTTCGCCTACACTGCAGGCAATTATGTGAAACTCAAAGATCAATATCTTGCCGATAATCAGGAAAGTGACCACAAAGGCTAAATGCCTCTGTTCAGGGCTGATATTGCTCGGCAACTGATTGTTTTATCGAGTCATTCCGCGCATAATCTGGATTTTTATCCAGTGTGCGGGGTTTTGATGGCCAATTTTCGTACCCACTTGAGCGTTGCCACGGTTGCTGGCGTATTGGTGGGGCTGGGTGGCCAGCAAATATCGCTCTGGCCAGCGGTGGAGGCGGTACCAATAGCAGTATTGATTGCTTTTGGTGGCATTCTACCTGATATCGATTCCGATAATTCTCACGCTGTTCGCTTGGTTTTTACCCTGTTCGCAGCGCTAGCTGCGGTGAGTGGAGCGCTACTGTTTCAAGAGCGGTTAGAGCCAGGAATGCTCTTGGCTCTCTGCGCCACACTCTTTCTCGGTGTACGTTATGTACTAAGCGCGGTATTCAAGCACTTTTCCGTGCATCGAGGTATCTGGCATTCTCTCCTTGCGGCGTTGTTGGGCGGCTTCCTTGTGGCTTGTGCCAGTTATCAGTTCTTTTTACAAGATGCCTGGATGGCTTGGGCCCATGGTCTCGCCCTGGCCCTTGGAGTGATGGTGCATTTGCTTCTGGACGAATGCTACAGCGTTGACCTTGTGGGCATCCGGGTAAAGCGCTCCTTTGGCACGGCACTCAAGTTTTTCGACTATCACCAACCGCTCAATTCGCTATTGATGCTGCTAGTGACGAGCGCTCTTATTCCCTGGTTGCCTCCTTGGTCGGCATTGATGCAGTTTGTTTCTCAAGGTTTGAGGTATTGGTCTTGAGAATGATTCTGAAGCACTGTCCATACTGACGCATCACGGATATATAAGGAGATATAGTCATGTCCGGTCATAAAGTATTGTTGTTCGATGCTGGTGGCGTTTTAGTGGATTGGGATGGCACGCAAGGACTCGTCGAGTTGACCGAAGGGCGTCTCGATCGCGAACAGGCGCGGCGTTTCTGGATGGAGTTCGAGCCACTCAAACCATTTGAAAAAGGTCATGCGGACGGGACGGAGTTTGCTCAGGCTGCAGTGATGGAGCTTGATCTGAATATGAGTTCCGAGGCCTTTTTGGCAGCATTCAATAGCTGGATGCGGGGACCTTACCCAGGGTCGTTGGAACTGGTGGAGCGAATCAAGCCAGAATATCGACGAGCGGTGTTAAGCAACAGCAATCCTATTCATTGGCGTCGATTGATCGATGATTATGGGTGGGAAAAACCTTTCGAGACGCTTTTCGTCTCCCATGAAATCGGTCAGCGCAAACCCGAGCCTGAGGCTTACCATGTTGTGATCGAAAGCATGAAGCAATCCGTCGGGGAGTTTATCTTCTTCGACGATAATCCTGAATGTGTCGAAGCGGCGCAAATGCTGGGTATGCAGGCGTATCAGGTTCAAGGGCTCGATAAATTGAGTGCCATATTAACGGAGCTCGATGTCCTATTGCCGTAAGGCCTTTTCCAACCAACAGCCATGACTTGATACAAAGTCTGAAAAAAGACTTGCCTCCTTCGGTAAAAGCTCGTAGGATACGCATCCGCTGCTTCGGGCAAGGTTGCTCAAGACTCAGCGCATAAAATTCAAGCTACTGATAATCAACAAGTTTTCAGTTGCAAGTCGTAAAAGTAAAACGGTTCATCGGAATAAGGCTTTTAGGTTTCAGTGTTTGTCGGGCTTGACAAATTATTCCGACGATATAAGATATGTCTCTCTCGCCAGCAGGCTATCTGCACTAAAAAGTCCAGTTAATCGCTTTATCGGACAGACGGCGACGCTCTTTAACAATTGATCAGGTAATTCATGTGGGCGCTTGTGAGCGATCGGATGCCAGTCATCTAGATCGAGGCAAGCGACTCGTCAAGAGACGTTTGACCCTTGAGCAGGATTGTTCCGCCTCCC
>NZ_JACNMQ010000008.1 GCF_020622265.1 Halomonas sp. M20 | reverse complement strand
GCACGACCGCCGTCGAGTTCGCGTTCTTCATCCGCCAACATCTTACCCGCGTTATCGGCGCTGTATTCACAGATCGCGGCACACAACTCGATCTCATCACCGCCCTGAGAAATCGGCTTGCCCATTTCCCGGGTCATCAGCGCGGCGTACTCGCCCTTCTTCGCCCGCAGGCGCTTGGCGATCTCGCGCAGGATGTTGCCACGCTCCTCGAGGCTAGTCTTGCGCCACTCGAGAAAGGCCTTATGAGAATCATTCAGTGCCTGCAGCGCTTGCTCATCGCTGATCACGTCATAGGTGGCGATGGTCTCGCCGGTGGCTGGATTGATGGTCTGATGTGTCTTCGCCATGTCGTTCATCCTTTTGCAACAGTCCATGTAGCCCGTGATGGACGGGCATGTAAGCAGGGTTTCGTCTCGCTGAACGCCCCAGCTTCTAATCAACTGCATCATAGGCTAGGACAGACTTCTGATATCACGCAAATGCAATTTGGTTAATTATGATATGCGTTATGCTGATATCCTGGATAAAAAACCTTCTGCATCGGTTCTTTTAATAACTTTAAGATCAAACTGAATTATTATTTATTCTTTCTCAGAATATAAAATGTCATGTAATGTTGCTTCGATTGCACACGCTCTTCATACCTTGGCCAAGCACTCTTATAAAACGGATATGCCCGTATGTATCGGTACGACACTTACGATCAGACCCTCGTCGATGAACGCGTCGTTCAATTTCGCGATCAAATGGAACGCTATTTATCCGGCCGGCTAAGCGAGACCGAGTTTTTACCCTTGCGCTTGCAAAACGGCCTTTATATTCAGCGTCACGCTCCGATGCTGCGCATTGCGATTCCCTACGGAATGCTTTCCGGCAAACAGCTACGCGTTTTGGCGGATATTGCCCGGCGCTATGATCGCGGCTATGGGCATTTCACAACCCGCCAGAATCTGCAGCTCAACTGGCCCAAGCTGGAAGACATTCCGGATATCTTGGCGGAACTTGCTCAGGTCCAGATGCATGCCATCCAGACCAGCGGCAACTGCATCCGCAATACCACCACGGACCAGTTCGCCGGCATTGCCAATGACGAAGTGGAAGACCCACGCCCGTGGTGTGAGTTAATTCGCCAATGGTCGACCCTGCATCCGGAATTCGCCTATCTACCGCGCAAGTTCAAGATTGCCGTGACCGGGGCCGAACAGGATCGCGCCGCTATTCAATCCCACGATATCGGCCTGCGCCTGTGGCACGACGCTGAAGGCGAGTTGCGGATTCGGGTGCTGGCGGGGGGCGGCATGGGGCGGACGCCCATGCTGGGTGATGTAGTCTGTGAAGATCTTCCTTGGCAGCATCTACTGACCTATCTCGAGGCCTGCGTGCGTGTCTACAACCAGTTCGGTCGCCGGGACAACAAGTTCAAGGCGCGCATCAAGATACTCGTCAAGGCTCTAGGAATTGAAGAGTACCGCCGGCGTGTCGAGGAAGAGTGGGCTCACCTGAAGGATGGCCCCCAGACGCTTACTCAGGCGGCGATCGATAGTGCCAAGGCTCACTTCCCGGAGCCCGAGCGCCGAGATGTCAGTGACGCCGCCATCGCTGCCTACGAGCAACTGCGTCAGAACGATCGCGCCTTTGCCCGCTTCGTGACCAACAACGTCACCGATCACATCGTGCCGGGCTACAAGGCAGTGACGCTATCTCTTAAGCGCCGCGAACACGCCCCGGGCGATGTAAGTGCCGATCAGATGGAGGCGGTTGCGGATCTGGCGGATGTGTTTGGTTTTGGCGAACTACGAGTGACCCACCAGCAGAATCTGGTGTTCTCCGATGTGCCGGTGGATGAGATCGAGACGCTGTGGCACAAGCTCCAGGATCTGGGCATGGCCAATCCGACCGTGGGTACGCTGAACGACATCATCTGCTGCCCGGGTGGCGATTACTGCGGGCTGGCCAACGCCGTCTCCATTCCTATCGCCCAGGCGATTCAGGAGCGCTTCGACGATCTGGATTATCTCTACGATCTGGGCCCGGTGGATCTGAATATCTCCGGCTGCATGAATGCCTGTGGCCATCACCATGTCGGCAATATCGGTATTCTCGGCGTCGACAAGAAAGGCGAAGAGTATTACCAGATATCCCTGGGCGGCAACTCCTACAACGACGCCTCCCTGGGCAAGATATTGGGCCCCTCTTTTTTTCGCGAGGATGTGCCCGGCGTCATCGACAAGGTGCTGAACGTTTATGTTCAACAGCGCCATGAAGATGAGCGCTTTCTGGACACCTATCGCCGTATCGGAATCAAGCCTTTCAAGGAGCAGGTATATGCTTAGCAGTGCGCTCAAGATCGACGATGCGATCTTCCAGGATGATCTCGCCAATACTCTGTTGATCAAACAAGGCCAGCCCACTCTGGATGTCTGGAGCCTGTCTCGCGATGAAGAAAGCCTGCCGGACGTTCGCCCCGCCATCGTGCCCTTGCACCTTTGGCGACAGCATCGCGAACAGGACGGCCTCGCCCCGTGGCTTGCCAGCGATACCGAGCTTAGCCCTGATCTGGTGGCTGAACTGCATGACGCCCCAGTGATCGCCATCGATTTTCCGGCATTTACCGATGGCCGCGGCTATACCCTGGCCAGACTGCTACGCGAGCGCCACGGTTACGAAGGCGAGATTCGTGCCATCGGCGATGTGCTGATCGATCAGCTCTACTACATGTCACGCTGCGGCTTCGATGCCCTGGCCCTCAGGGACGATCAACCCCTGGAAGACGCCCTGCGCTGGCTAAAGCCGTTTAGCGTCAGCTATCAGACGGATGTCGATGTTCGCGAAGCCCTGTTCGAGCGCCGCTTGCGGGAAGCCAGTTGAATCGAAGGCTTGCATGGAAGCAATTACGCCGCCCAAATAGGCGGCGTAATTGTTTTCAGTCCGTAATGGGTGAAGAAAACCTACCCCCGCCGCTTCTGCTGGCGCTCTCGGTTGCGCGCGCGAGCCCGGTCGGACTTGCGCAGCATCACGTAGGTGGCGCCGATACCGCCATGTGAAGATGTTGCGGACGAATAAGCCTGCACCTGCTCGAACTGCATCAACCATTTCGCCACATAGGAACGCACCACGTTGGCATGGCTATCAAGCGCCCTGCCCCTGCCATGCACGATCAACAAGGAGCGCAGGTCGTGTTCGATGGCATCATTCAGGAAAGTGAACAACTCACGCCGGCAATTGCGCACGGGCTGCTTGATCAGGTTCAGACGCGCTTCCGGAGCATAGCCACCGTGCCGCAAGCGCTCGAGTACGCCAATCTGAATACCATCGCGGCGATATTCGATGGGGTCGCGATGCGGCAACAAATCGACGAATTCATCCGTCAGGAAGTTGTTGCCCTCGCCTTCTTCGATGGCACTGGCACGGCGAGCCAACTGCGCCTCGCTAGGCGTACGTGGGGCGCTGTTGACGTTCGCCTTGTCCCGGCCCTTGGATAGCGGTCGAACGTCGCCTCCTTCGCCCCCCAGCAGATGACTGAAATCGGTGTCATGATTCATACAGCGGTTCATCGCGATGTCCTCGACGTATGACTTATCTAATCATCATATCAGATGCTCTTCCCTGTACTTCAAGCCATGGGCTGGTGGATGCGGAACGAACCATGCATCATGAGCGGATCTCCAATACCCTCAGGATAATCGTGGTTCTCTTGCGCCGCCTCTTTATCGCCACACTGGTTGCTCTCGGCATACTGCTGTTCTATCTCTGGTACGTGCTGCTGAGCCCGTTTGGTTATGAAACACCAGAAAACCTACCTCCTATCTCCGAAGGAGAACATCAGGTTTTCGTGTATGGCACCCTCCGTTACGGTCTCATCCGCTGGCTAGTCTACGATCGCTGGGGCAATCCTCAGCAAGCAAACTTATCCGGGTATCGCCGGGATGAACTCGATCTTGAAGAAGTGCCCGGAGCGCAGGTAAAAGGATTCATTCTCAAAGTCGATGCTTCAGAATTAAAGCAGTTGGACCGCTACGAACGACTTGGTATTCGCTACAAACGTGAACGAATCAAAATTGACGATGACATATCCGTTTGGGTCTATTTGCGGAGGTAATTTTTTGTGTTTAAACAATAGATAACGGTATAAAAATCGCGTTTGTCGTCCTGGCCCGGCCCGCTTACACTAGGCTTCAACCTATATGTAACTTGACACCTCACCACAACCTTATATACCTACGCCCACAGACTGGAGTCGCCATGAGCGTTTCCCATCCTTATATCTTGGTTCTTTACTACTCGCGCTCCGGCGCCACGCGCACCATGGCAGAACAGGTAGTTGCGGGGATCGAATCAGTCGCTGGAATCGAGGCGCGCTTGCGCACGGTGCCGCCGGTATCGACGACCTGCGAGGCCATCGAACCGGAAATTCCCGCTGAAGGCGCGGTCTATGCCACCATCGATGAGTTGCGCAACTGCGCGGGCCTTGCCATCGGAAGCCCTACCAGATTCGGTAACATGGCGGCCCCGCTGAAATACTATCTCGATTGCACCAGCGAACTCTGGATCAACGGCGCGCTGGTCGACAAACCGGCTACCGCTTTCACTTCCACCGCCAGCCTGCACGGCGGGCAGGAAGCCACGCTACTCACCATGCTCGTGCCCCTGCTTCATCAGGGCATGGTCTATGCGGGCATACCCTATAGTGAGAGTGGCTTGCTCGAAACGACGAGCGGCGGCACACCTTACGGTAACAGCCACGTTGCCGGGGGTAGTAGCGATCGCAGCGTCGATGATACCGAACGTACTCTCGCCCGGGCTCAGGGCAAACGCATTGCGCGTCTCGCCCTGGCTCTGCGCTCGTTGCACGAGGAGAAATAATGCGCGCCGCCCTGGAAGGGTTCGAAGCCCGGCATGGTATCGAGTCGCTCGCACACCGCACGCGAAGGATCGTCTTGGCCAGCTATATCGTACTGGTGATCCTGTTGCTGATTGGCGGATGGCAGTTACAGGCTCAAGGCAGTAACGGTTTTCTGCCCGTGCTGGTACGAGTATTACCCTTGATACTGTTTCTGCCCACGCTTTATACGCGCCGCCCTCGCGGTCATGCCTGGCTGGCCTTCGTGAGCCTCTTGTATTTCATGCAAGGCGTGATGCTGACCACGTTGCCCGGCAAAACCTGGCTCGGTTTGCTGGAAGTCGTGGCCAGCCTAACCCTGTTCGTCGCGAGCATGCTTTACGCACGTTGGCGCAGCCGCGAATTGCAGAGCCAGCAACCTCAACGTCTTTAAGAGTAGCGGGTTACTGCTATCCTCAAGGTATCCGGCGATACAACGAGCTGGGCAACCCCCTCGAATCGATGGCTTTCGAGGGTCTATAAAACGATGGGGAGAGACCGATGAGAGTCGTGATAAGTCTTGGTGTTGCTGTTTCCTTGCTGATGGCATCCAGCGTTACACAAGCGGCGGACGAGAAGCAGATCAAGGAAGCAATTGAGTATCGGCAGTCTGCGTTGAGTGTGATGGGATGGAACTTTGGCCCGCTGGGGGCCATGGCCAAGGGCGACATGGAGTACGATGCCGAGGAAGCGTCAATGCGGGCTGAACGAGTTGCCGTGCTTGCCAAGATGCCCTGGGAGGGCTTCATCGAAGGCTCGCTGCGCGGAGCAGGACATGGTGCCGATACCGATGCGCTCGCCAAAATTGCCGATAATCGCGACGATTTCGAGTCTCTGCAGCGGGAAATGGAAGACGCCACCGCCAAGCTAGCGGAAGTCGCTCAACAAGACGATTACGCGGCGCTGCGTCAGCAAGTAGCTGCGACTGGCAAGACCTGCAAGAACTGCCACGATGAGTATCGTGCGGATGACTGATTGCTAGCTCAGCTATTCCAGAGCCATGTCATCAGCCCTACCGCCAGTACGAGCATCACTACGGCACGCCACTGCACGGCCCGAGTTCCCGGGCCGTCGACAGGCGCAGAGACCAACCGTTTGTGGCCATTGAACATTGCGCCTACCAGTTTTTCACCCTTGAGCCGATGCACGACCACCGCCGCAATATGCAAGCCAACCAATATCAGTAAAAAATTGCCGTTGTAGTTATGGATGGTCGTCAGAAGCTTGGTGGTCCCGTCACTTACGCTGCCATACAGCGGTGCTTCGAACAGAATATCGTCATGCAGAAATAACCCGCTCCCCGCCTGTAGTGTCAATGACAGCAGCATGATCAACATCATCCACCCGCCCAGTGGATTATGGCCTGCGTAACTTGGCGCCCGGCCCCGCAGGAATAACCAGAGATAGCGGCCGGATTCGAATGGCGAGCGCAAAAAATTTAGAAAACGCGCGTGGCGACTGCCAAAAAAACCCCAAAGCCAGCGAAACAGCAGTAGGCCCAGCACCGTATAACCTGCTCGAGCATGCCAGTCGACGGGAAACATCAACGGGTAGCCTTCAGTCTTCATGGTGTAAAACGATACGATCAACACCAGAACCAGCGCCCAGTGAAAAATTCGCACCCAAATATCCCACACCCAGATCCTTTGCATGCTTCACCCGTTTTGCGAATGCTAATATGGAGCGAAACCTGAACGCCGGACAAAGCTTCATTCAGGCATTTATGCGCACTTTTGCTTGAATAGGTACCTTAGAATACTCCGCTACAGCAAGGAAGGGATTCATTGTCGCTCATCGCTCAATGGCGTTACGCCAGCCTACAAACCCTGCCGGTCATGTTCGGTTACCTACCCTTGGGGGCAGCCTTCGGCATCCTGTTCATGCAGCTTGGTCACCCCTGGTGGATGGCATTGGCCATGTCGCTTTTCATTTATGCCGGTGCAGGCCAGTTCATGGCGGTCACCCTTCTGGCTAATAATGCTGGGCTACTTGAAGTCGCGGTTGCAACCTTCATGCTCAACTCCCGGCACCTCTTTTATGGTTTGTCATTGCTCAAACGCTTCAAGGGCGCGGGATGGCGCAAACCCTATCTGATTTTTGCTCTGACGGATGAAACGTATTCGTTGCTGACCAGTCAGGGTCAGCAAGCACAAGGACCAGACGATCATGCCAATGCCTGGCGCATCAGCTTGTTGAATCAGCTATGGTGGGTGCTGGGGACTCTAGCGGGCGCCATGGCCGGCGCACTGCTCGAGTTTGACAGTCGCGGTATCGAGTTCGCGCTGACGGCGTTGTTCATCGTACTTACTCTGGAGCAAGCGAGCCGGCTGCGTCAGGCGCTGCCCTTCGTCATTGCACTGCTGACTGGATTGGGCGCCTTGATACTGCTGCCGGAACAAGATCTGCTGCTGGGTGCCATCGGGGCCGCCAGCCTGATACTTCTTGCGCATTACCACTGGATCGATCGAAGCCAAGGATCACGCTGATGGAAACCTCCACGCTACTCATATTCATTGTCATCAGCGCTCTGGCGACTTTTGCTACCCGAGTACTGCCGTTCATCGCCTTGTCCCGGCATGCGGATCACCCATTGATTCTGCACCTGGGGCGCTATCTCCCGCCGGCGGTAATGATGATACTGGTCATCTATGCCCTGCGGGATTTTCGCCCCCTTGCCGAGGGCCATATGAACATGACGCCCAATGGCTTGCCGGTCATCATCGCCTCGCTCACCGTAGTCGCCATGCATCTGTGGCGACGCAATGCCCTTTTATCGATCGTCGCGGGAACCGGACTTTATATGCTGATGGTTCAATTGGGCTGATATGCTCTAGGAAGAAGCCAACGACCGGGAGTTTACCCCCATGCCCGCGTGCAGCAAAGATCACGAAAACATCAGGAGTACGCCATGACCCATGACATTGCCGATGTTAGGCGCAACTACAGCGGAAGTAGTCTCGATACCGCAACCACGCCAGACAATCCCATGCCGCTTTTTCAGGAATGGCTGGAGACAGCGCTTGAGCAAGAGACCGATGATGCCAACGCCATGACCCTGGCAACGGTGGACGGTCAAGGGGTTCCCCATGCTCGTATCGTACTGCTCAAGGGCATCGATGAGCGCGGTTTCGTCTTCTATACCAACTATCAAAGCCACAAGGGCAGCGAACTAGCCAACGTACCTCAAGCGGCCATCGTTTTCTGGTGGCCCAAGAGCCAGCGCCAGGTACGCATAGAGGGACACGTACAGCAAGTCGATGCGGAAGAGTCCAATCGCTATTTCGAAAGTCGTCCGCGTAATAGCCAGCTAGGCGCCTGGACCGCCCTGCAAAGCGTGGAGATACCGGACCGGGAATGGCTGGAAGAGCGTAGTAAGCGCTTCGAAAAGGTTTATGAAGGCCAGCCTGTGACTCGTCCTCGGCATTGGGGCGGCTACCTGATTACGCCGGAAATGATCGAGTTCTGGCAGGGCCAGCCGGATAGATTGCATGATCGGGTACGCTATCATCTCTACGATCAGGGATGGTTCAAGGTACGCTTGGCGCCCTGAGATTTTCATGGTCGCTTGAACGTATCAACGCTGAACGCCCAACCAAGTGGTTGGGCGTTCGTCGTTCATGCAGCATGTTTCAGGGCTTATGACACATCGCCGATCCATTCATCGACCATGTCCTGATGGTCCTCTACCCACTTCTTGGCATTCTCATAAGGATCGCTGCCCTCTTCCTGGTTCATCATCATGACCTCGCCCATGTCCTCGGCGGTCCACTCGAAGTTATCCAGTATCTGATAGGCACCGGGCATATCGTCCTTCAGGCCCTGGCGGACGATGGTATGAATCTGCTCGGCGCCGCCATAGACGCTCTTGGGGTCGTCGAGATACTTGAGATCCCAGCGGGCGAACATCCAGTGAGGGGTCCAGCCGGTGACCGCGATATTCTCTTCATTCTGAATGGCGGCCTTCAAGGCGGCGGTCATGGTCGCGCCGCTGCCGGTGCGCAGACGAAGATCGCGATCCAGGCCGTACTCATCGAGCACGTCCTCGGTCAGCGCCATGATGCCGGCGCCCGGGTCGATACCGATGATTTCACCATCGATGCTATCCGCCTTGTCTCCAAGTTGATCGATGGAGTCGATATCAGTGTAGCCCGGAACGACCAGGCCAAGCTTGGTGCCGTCCAGATTGACGCCTGTATCGACGACCTTGTCCTTGGTTTGGGCGTAATAATCCTTGTGGGTCGTCGGCAGCCATCCCGCCAGGGTGGCATCCGCATCGCCGTAGGCAATGGCCTGCCACATGGAAGCGCCGGACAAGGAAGACATCTCAACACCGTACCCCGCCTGCTCGAGCACAGCGCGCATGACGTTGGTAGACGCGACCGTCGAGGACCACTCGACGTAGGCAAGGGTCACAGAGCCCTTGTCCTGGGCATAGGCACTGCCCATGGTTCCTAGTCCGACTCCCAACCCCAGGGCTAGCGTTAGTGTGGTGGTGCGTAGCGTACTTGACATGATAGTGATTGTTTTCATGATTTCCTCTTTCTCGCCTATTGTGTTCGAGGTGCAGCGTCGCCTTCCTGTCTTTCTTCCTACTTCCGGCTTCCTGCTGATACCTCTTGCTGCCAAAGCTGGCCGACGATGCCGGCCAGCGTCCTGCTCCTTTCAAACTATCTTGTTTACTATGGCTTTTTAGTCTTGCGGAAAGCCTGTGTCAGACGATCGAGCAGCATAGCCAGAATGACCACAGCAATACCCGCTTCAAAGCCATCCCCCGGGCGCAGACGTTGAATTGCCTTCCATACTTCATTACCCAGGCCATCCGCCCCGATCATGGCGGCGATGACCACCATGGACAGCGCCAGCATAATGGTCTGGTTGATACCGGCCATGATGGTCGGCAAGGATAACGGCAGCTGTACCTTGAGCAGCTTCTGGCCTCGAGTCGAGCCAAACGCATCTGCGGCCTCGACCAGCTCCGTAGGTACCTGGCGAATCCCCAGGGTGGTGAAGCGAATCGCCGGCGGCATGGAGAATATTACCGTGGCGAAAATCGCCGAGACAGAACCGATGCCGAAGAATGGTATGGCCGGAATCAAATAGACAAAGGCCGGCATAGTCTGCATGAAGTCCAGCACTGGCATGATCACGCTATAGAACTTATCTGACAGCGCCGCGAACACACCTACCGGCAGCGCAATCAACACCGCCACCAACGTTGCAATCACAACCAGGGTCAGGGTTTCGATCATCGGGAACCACAGTCCCATGTTCCAGATCAACAGGAGACCCAATACCGCCCCAATCGCCAAGCGCATTCCCGCCAGGCGCCAGCACAGCAAGGCAATGATCGCCATCAGGGCCCATTCGGGTAGCCACATCAAGGCATCGTTGAGCGCACTGATACCGGTTTGGGTAAAGCGCGAAATGCCGCGGGTCACGCCGGAAAATTCGGAGGTCAGATAGTCGAGTCCGGTTTCAATCCAATCGCCAAGCGGAATGCGGGGAATATCGATAGCCATCAGTGTTCTCCTGCTTCAGCAAGTTGTGCCAGTACCGCGCCCTTGACCACAACGCCCAACAAGCGCTGGTCGTCATCGACAACGGCAATCGGAAAGCTCTTGTCGCCGAACATGGCGAACAGGTTGTGCAATGGCTCGTCCGGGCCGACCTTGGGGAAATCGTTGCCGATCAAACCTTCTATACTCTGCTGACCTTCCCTGGCGGCCCGATCGGCGACATCCGCCTCCAGCAGCCCGAGTAGCTTACGCTGACGATCGGTAACGTAGATGGAATCCAGGCCGTTTTCACTGAGTTTGCGAAGCACGGTACGCGGCCCGTCATCGCTGCGTGCTACGGCACGTACCGGACGCATGGCATGTCGCGCATTGAGAATGCGCGACATGTCGACCCCTTCGGTAAACCGTGCCACGTAATCGTCCGCCGGGTGGGTCAGAATGTCTTCCGCCGTGCCGATCTGAACGATTTCCCCATCCTTCAACAAGATGATGCGATCGGCGAGGGCCAGCGCCTCATCCAGATCGTGGGTGATGAAGATGGTGGTCTTCTTCATGCGATGCTGGAGTTCGAGCAACTCTTGCTGCATGTCCTTGCGGATCAGCGGGTCCAGCGCCGAAAAGGCCTCGTCCATCAGCAGTACGGTAGAATCGTTGGCCAATGCCCGGGCAAGCCCCACACGCTGCTGCATGCCGCCGGAGAGCTGGCTGGGCATCGAATCTTCCCAGCCTTCGAGACCCACCTGAAGAAGCGCTTCCCGAGCTTTCTTGGCCCGTTCTTCCTTGTCAAAACCGCGAATTTCCAGTCCAAACTCCGCATTGGCCTGAACGGTGCGATGGGGAAACAGTGCAAAGTGCTGGAAGACCATGGAAAAGTGCCGGCGTCGGCACTCCAGCAACTCTTTTTCACTGAGCTTGGGAATATTCTCATCGTCAATGACGATATCGCCTTCCGTGGGCTCGATCAGCCGGTTGAGGCATCGAATCAGGGTGGATTTCCCCGAGCCGGACAACCCCATGATGACAAGAAGCTCGCCTTCCTTGACATCGAAACTGATATTGGACAGTCCTAGTGTTTGCCCGGTCTTCTCGAGGATTTCGGCACGCTTCTTTCCCTCGTCGCGCAGTTCCAGTGCTTTCTTGGTATGGTTACCGAAGACCTTACTCAGTCCGCGCACCTGGATCTTGATGTTTTCGGTCTCACTCATCGATTCATCCGTTCTGTGGTTATTTGTATCGAATGACAAAAGTAGCGCCAGCAATTGGGATACAAGACAACAATTATCGATTCATATCAAAAAATGATGCTCTTATCTTTTTTTAATAATTTAAAATTATAGAGGCCGTATCATACGGAGTCGCCTGGACAGGATCAAATCAGGATTGCCATGTTCCAGGCGACTGCGAGTTCGTCATGTCCTCGATCCTGAACTCATAATCGCTACAGCACTCAAGGTTGCGCTTCGAGACGGTGACGCTGCCAATCGTTATCCGGCTCGTTGAGACGCAGCACCGCGTCCACTACCTGTTCTTCCATGTTGTAGTGGGAGGTGAATCCCAGGTACTTCATCAACCCCCGCATGGGGTGGTTGTCCACCATGATCTTGCCGATCATCTCCAGAGTGCCGACGCTCTTGCAGTAACCGATCATCTTCTTCATCAGTACGCTGCCCAAACCCACGCCTTGCATGTCATCGCGAATGATGACGGAGAATTCCGTGCGAATGTTGTCTGGATCGTTCCACACCCGAACCACGCCAAGCATCTCTTTTTCTCCGTCCTCTAGCGTATGTTCCGCGATGAAGGCCATTTGACGGTCGTAATTGATCTGAGCCAATAACGCCAGATCCCGCTTGGTCAGATCCGCCTTGTTGTGGAAATAGCGAAAGCGAATGCTCTCCTCGGACAGCCGGGAATGGAATTCAGTAATCAGCGGCGCATCCTCACCTCGCACCGGGCGGATCTCGACCCGCATGTCATTCTTGAGGGTTACCCATTCTCGTAGCTCTTCCGGGTAAGGCATGATGGCATGACGGGCGGGCTCGCCCAGATCCAGAGCAAAATCCACCGCGATCATGCCGTCCCGGTTGAGCAATAGCGGGTTGATCTCGAGGCCGCGCAGTTCGAGCAGATCTGACGCCATCTGGGAAAGCTTGACCAGCAGTTGGCACAACCTGTCGATATCTCGCTGTGGATCCGGGGAGTGGTCGAGAATCAACTTGCCCGCATGGGTATTGGCAATCAGATCGCCGGCCAGGGTCATGTTCAAGGGTGGCAAGGCGACATGGCGATCCGCCATCACGTTGGTGCGATAGCCGCCAATGCCGAAGACGATGACCGGACCGAACACCGGGTCTCGCGTGATGCCCGCACTCAGTTGAATCGAGTGCTTGCCCCGCTGCATGGGCTGCAAGCAATAGCAGTGTATCTCGCTATCCGGAAATTGCGTCTTTATCTCGTGCTGGAGACGCTCCACACCGCTGGCAACATCGCCGGCGCTGTTCAAATCCTGCAGCAAGCCAGAAGATGGCTTGCGCTGATATTTCGGATAATGGTAAGGCAGACAACCTTGCTCATGGATCGCCTTGAGTCCCAGCGGTGCCTGCAACTCTTCAAAAGCGGCTGCCGCTTCTTCCGCACTGACAACATAGCGGCTAAGCGCTATCGGGATACCGTAGGCCTGAAGCACTTCGCCAGTCTTCTGGTGGCTCAAGCGATCGCGACCACTCGCCTTGGCCTCGGCGATCAATCCATGGCACTTCTGGCGATTGTCAGTCGTGATCCCGAAGGGCAGGCTGGGCGGGGTTTCCTGAAGCAGTGTCTGCACCCGCTGGTAATCCACCATATGGATGAACGCCTTGACCGCTTTTTCGGGTGAAATATAGGTCGGGATACCCGCCAGATGACACTCGTGCCGCGCGGACAGCGCCTCTTCCAACCCCATCCAGCTGGTGAGCAGATTACGCTTGAAGCGCTTACGATTGGCAACGACCGCTTGTGCAGTGGCCTTGGAGGGTGCCAGTCGGGTTGGCGCATGCACGACCAGCACCGCATCCACATTGGCATCAGCGGCGACGATCTCTAGAGCACCGACGAACTTCTCCGGCGTGGCATTGCCGCCCAGATCCACCGGATTGCTTCCGGGCAAACTCATGTCAAAATCGCTTTCCAGCAGCGCTTGTCGTGTCCCAATGGTAAACTGCGCCAGCTTGCCCCCAGAGGTAATCAAACGATCGATGGCCAATAGCGCCGGCCCTAGCCCATTGGCGACGATAGCCAGGCGATCGCCGCGCAAGGGACGCATGCGAGACAGGGTGCCAAGAGCATCGAACAGCTCATCGGAGTTGTCCACGCGTACCACCCCAGCACGGGCCAGAGCCGCGTCATACACGCTGTCACGATTGATGACCCCTGGCGTGGGTGGAAGCCCGGAAAGATCCGATTCAGGCGTACGCCCACTCTTGATCGCCAGAACCAGGCGATTGCGCGAGGCTTCCCGCAGCGACGTCATGAAATGCTGAGCATCGTTGATACGCTCCAGATGCAGTAGAATAGCTTGCGCTGGGGAGTTCTGATTAATGTAGTCGATCAGATCCGGAAGCATGACATCAACGCTGTCGCCCAGGGTCACCAGATGCGAGAAGCCGATGCCCTGCCCCGCAGCCCAATCGATCATGGCATTGCCGAGCATACCGGACTGGCCCAGATAAGCGACCTTGCCGGTCTTGACCGGCTGGCTGGAATAGGTGGCATTAAGATGCCGGCCGGGAACGATAAGCCCCATGCATTCGGGTCCCAGCACCCGAATCCCGGAGCGTCTGGCAGCCGCCAGCATCCGCTCACGCATCGACCCTTCCTTACTGGTACTTTCATCCAGAAAAGAGCCGCCCGAAAGCACCAGCACCGCCTTGACGCCGAGACGCCCCAGCTGCTCTATCGTCGCGGGCACCGTCACCATCGGAGAGCATACGACCGCTAAGTCCGGAGCCTGAGGCAGATCGAACACTTTCTTGACGCATGGAACACCAAAGACAGCATCGTAGCCTCTGGGATTGACTGTCCACAGGGAGCCCGGAAATTTGCCCTCCTGCAGACTGCGAATCACCAACCCGCCCATGGAGTTGTTCTTTTCGGAGGCGCCAATCACCACCACGGAGTTCGGCTCGAAGAAGTTGCGCAGAAAACGGGTACCCACGGCGATCTCCTGACAGAAAAATCATGCTTGTGTACGACTTAAGAACACTGTCCTGTAAGTCGCATTGCCGATTACTGTTGCATCATAACAGTGTGGAGAACCGTCATGATCACATCCTTTATTACGCATCCTCATTGCGTTCTTCACAACATGGGGCCAGAACACCCGGAAAGTCCCAAACGCCTGGATGCGATACTCGCGCGCATGGCCCTTGAAGGCATCCTGCAGCAGACCATGCAGTCCGAAGCCAAGCCGGCCAGTGACGAACAGCTCACTCTGGTGCATCCGCAGCGTCATTTGCGCTCTCTGGACAAATGCGTACCCGAACACGGCGGGCTGACCAATCTTGACAACGACACTTTCATGAACCCGGAAAGTCTCAATGTTGCCCGCCTGGCATCCGGCTCCGTGGTGCGCGGCATCGACCAGGTCTTTCGGCAGCAGGCGGACAACGTATTTTGTGCCGTGCGTCCGCCGGGGCATCATGCCGAAGCAACGGAAGCCATGGGCTTCTGTTTCTACAACAATGTCGCGGTCGGGGCCGCTCACGCACGAGCGAAGTACGGCCTCAAACGTATCGCCATACTCGATTTCGACGTGCATCAGTGCAATGGCACCATCGATATCTTTGCCAACGATCCGGACATCCTCATCTGCACTAGCTATCAGTACCCGTTCTACCCTTGGCGCTATCTACGCCCGGAGGCGGACAACGTGGTCTGTACCCCATTGGATGCGGGCTGTGACAGCCGTACCTTTCGTCGCACAATCGAGCGCGACTGGCTGCCGGCGCTGCAGGCCCATCGGCCGGAGTTGATACTGGTTTCCGCCGGTTTCGACGCCCACCGGGAAGACCCAATGGCGGATATCTGTCTGGAAGACGAGGATTATTACTGGATCACCAACCTGGCCATGGACGTGGCTCGGAGCTATGCCAATCATCGCTTGGTGTCGGTGCTTGAAGGCGGCTACAACCCGGAGGCTCTGGGCAGATGCGCCACGACCCATGTCAAGGGATTGCTGGGCCTGCCCTATCACGAGAAGCATGGCGAGGATGCCTGTCGCTACGACTCCCCCTTGTCCAGGGGGTAAGCTCAGGCAAAGAGGAAACAAGCCAAGGACCGGAAGCCTCATCGAGCGTTTGAGGCCAAGAGGTATGCTAGAATCCAGGAAACTTTGTTTCCTATAGTGAACTCATCATGTCCGCTACTACCGACCAGGAAACCGCACTGCGCATCGCTTCAGGCCGAAAACCCTTCGTCGAGCCTCTGCGCCTCGGGGAGCGGCTCAAGGAAATTCGTCTGGCCAGCCGATGGACCCTGGACGATGTCAGTCAGCGCACTGGGCTCGCTCGCTCTACTCTGTCCAAGATCGAAAACAACCAGATATCGCCGACCTTCACTGCCGTACAGAAACTCATCACTGGACTGGGAATCGATCTGCCGCAGCTGCTCAGCCCGCCCAAGACACAAGCTCATACCCTGGGCCGACGCGATTTGACCCGAAGCGGCGACGGGCAGCAGCATCCGACCCCTACCTATGAGCATGAACTGCTGTCCTGCCAGCTGGCACAAAAACGCATGATCCCCTTCAAGACCATCGTGCGGGCGCGGGATTTCAGGGAGTTCAACGAGTGGGTTCGCCACGATGGCGAGGAGTTCTTGATCGTATTGGACGGCTGCGTGCGTTTGTATACCGAGTTCTACGAACCTCTGCGCTTGGAACAAGGCGACAGTCTCTACTTTGACAGCGATATGGGCCACGCTCTGATCTCGATCAGCGAGCAGGACGCCACGATATTGTCGGTGTGCACCTCTTCCGAAATTGCGCTGGAAAGCGCTGCTTCCCGGAACTGCTCATAAACTGTTCATAAAAAAGCCCTCGATATCATTCGAGGGCTTGCTTGCCAAGCATATTCAACGCCCGGCGTAAGGATCCTCCCCGGCCAACTCCCGCTGCATCACCTTGGCGGCGTAATCCGTTCCGTAGCGCACACGGGACCAGGCATACATGATCAACCCGAGAATCATCCAACCACCGAACACGACCCACTCGATAGGTAGCAGTGCCGACGGGCTGCCGGGCAGATACAGCACCACCATCCCCAGGGATAGAATGACGGCTAATCCGCCGACCAGCTTGCCCTGGGCCACCATGAAAGGCCGCTTGAGCCGGGGCTCACGATAGCGCAGCACTAGAAACGAAAGCGCGACGAAAAAGTAAGCGATAACGATGCCTAACCCGCCTGCATCCACCAGCCAGACCATGGTCGGGCGACCGAAGAATGGTGCAATGCTTGAAAGGATGCCGATCATCAGGATGGCATTGGTCGGCGTGCGATAGCGCGGATGCAGCTTGCCCAGAAAGGCGGGCAACATGCCCGCATGGGCCAAGGCAAAGATTGCCCGGGAGCCACCGATATAAAAGGCATTCCAGCTGGTAATAATGCCTGCGATACCCGCCAGCACCATCAGGTTGCCCGCCCAGGGTGCGGCAAACACCGCCTGCATGGCATCCGGCACCGCCAGGGAACTATTCGCCAGCGCCTGTGGGTTCAACATCAACGAAGTGCCCAGAATGATCAGGGCATACCAGAACACCGCGAGGATGACGGAGGCCATGAGCACCCGGCCGATTTCACGAAAAGGCAGATTGATCTCCTCTGCGGCCTGAGGAATGACGTCGAAACCGACAAACATGAACGGCACCATGATCAGTACCGTCATGATACCGCCGATGACACCGTTCTCGACGCTGAACAGAGGCTGCATGGTAGCGCTGTCGCCGGTGAAGAGTGCACCGGTGATGAACATGACGCCTACCACCAGAATCAGCACAGTCACCACTTTCTGTACCAGCGCCGCGGTGCGGATACCAACGTAGTTGATCACCATCATGGCAAGCGAACCCGCCACGCCAACCGCTACCCAGCTGGCGGTCACGTCCCACCCGGCAATGGTCCATAGATGGCCCACGGCGTAGTTGGGAAACAGCTGCTCGACCACGGTCGGCAACGCAACGGCCTCGAAAGAGACCACGCTCACGTACCCCAGCACAATGGTCCAGGTACAGATGAACGAAGCAAAATGACCCAGCGCCCGATAGCTGTAGACGTGTTCGCCACCCACCTGAGGCATTGCGGAAGCCAGCTCTGCATAGGTCAACCCCACCAGCACGATGGCGATGCCACCGAACACGAAGGCCGTGATCGCACCCACGCTTCCTGCGGACTGTATCCAGCTGCCGGTCAAAACAATCCAGCCCCAGCCGATCATGGCGCCAAAGGCAAGCGCCAATACGTCCTTGCGCGCCAGCACGCGTGCCAGCTTGTTCTCCGCAGTTGAATCCGTCATCAGTCGCCACCTCGCATCTATTGATTTTATTGGGCTATCAGGTGTATTCGTGTCATATATTCAACGATGAGCAACGCTAATTGGACTACTCCGGTAATACAAGTGTTTTCTGACCGCCTTCAACCAAAGTCAATCGTGCTGTACCGCATCGCCCCGCCATAACAACTTGCCACACTCTTCAAGCGAGTAGCCGCCCAGGGACTGAGCCAGAGCAAGCCCTGGCGCACTGTCCAGATAATCGAACAACTGACGCAGCAAAGAACGAAAATAGACGTTGCGAGGCGTGACCAGATCAAAGGCTTCTTCACTCATCGGTATGAACCCCAGGCCGAACTCGTTGGCGGCGGACAGGGTACCTGGACCGATATCCGCCTCGTTGCGCGCAATCAGTGAGGCAACCTCTCTTTCACTATAGGCGATAGCATTGCAATTGAGTTGTTCGAGGCGCAATTGCTGGCCGGCCAACCACTCTTTCAGAAAACGCTGTGAGCCAGCTCCCTCCTGACGCATTACCCAACGCCTGCTGGCACCAGAAAGCCCATGGGTAAACCCCTGAGGATGCAGGGATAAATGACGATCCTCACTGCGAATGATCAGCCCCTGAGTGCGCCGGAACAATCGGACCAGAACCCAGTGACGGTAGCCTTGATGACCGCGAATCAGCGCCGGATGACGAAGCTCACTCTCCTCGGCGCGCCCCCAGTGAATGGCGCAGACGTCCGCCCTGCCTTTAGACAAGAGTTCCAGACCCAGCTGTGTACCAGTCACGCTATGGCCGTAGAACGCCTGGCCGCGCTGCTGCTGGTTGAGACGCATGACCATGGCAGCCAGTAACGGATCGTCACTACCGGTGATCATCAAGCGATCCGTGAGCACACCGTGATGACAGGATTCGAGAATCCAATGCTCCACCAACCTGCGTGGAAAAATCCATTTGCCGGTAATCTTGGTGGCCGGCAAGGCGCCATCGCTGGCTAGCTGGTAGATCTTCTTTTCGTTCAGATGCAAGAGTTCTGCTACCTGATGAACGTTGAGGAAGGGATTGTCCGCTTCGCTCACTAGCTTCCCTCCTGGGCAGACAAATCACTTGGCTTGTCTCGAGACGACGATATGGAATGCCTGGATCCTTCAAGACTCTTTCGGCTTTGGGGTCGTCGAGGCGGCGGGCTGTCCAGTATCAAACGATCGGCATGGTAAATGGCCTGGAAATGCTTGCCCTTGGCCCGAGCAATCAACAATACCCCGAAGCGCTGGGCCAGCTCGACGCCTTTTTGCGTTACCCCGGAACGCGACACCAGCACACTGATGCCCATCTGAGCCACCTTGAGTACCATCTCCGAGGTCAAACGCCCAGTGGTATAGAAGACATCTGCTTCGCCGGCACCCGCCACGGATCCTTCATCTGCATGTAACCATTGACGACCTGCCAGGGTATCTACCGCATTGTGCCGGCCAACATCCTCGACGAAATCGAGCACCTGGTCCTGATGACACGAGGCGCAGCCGTGAACGGCACCGGCGTTGCGATAGGTTTCGTTATAGGCGCCCAGGTTGTCGAGCAATCGGTAGAGCACGGATTGTGCTAGCCGCGTCTCGGGCAAGGGGTTGAGGGAAGCGGCATCCAGCAGACCTCCGAATACAGTGCCCTGGCCACAGCCGGTAGTGACAGTACGCTGAGCCAGCCGCGCTTCGAGATCCTCGGGTTGATGTCGGGTAACGACCGCTGCGGCTTCCACTTCCCAATCGACCTGCACCGCCTGAAGATCCTCTCGTCGAGCAATCAGCCCCTGATTGCGCAGATAGCCAATTACCAATGCTTCGGGTTCGGCACCCAGAGTCATCAGAGTGACGATCTCGCGACGATTGAGATACACTGTCAGCGCCCGCTCGGCAGCGATGGCCTGTTGCCGGGTCTCGCCATATTCGTCTATAACGGAAATTTCCACGGTAGTCGGCAAGCGCGCCTGACTTACGCTGATAGAGCTCATGACAAGCATCCTCCTGAGAACGTGTTTGCCAACTCGCTAGATCATGAACGGGCTCCAGACCACGAAGCGGCATGAGCACTATATCGGTTACAATCCCCCTCAGACCAGCCAGGCGTTGCACGCCCGTTAACGCCAGCCGTTCTTGTCAGGAGTACCTTGTCATGACCAACAGCAGTCTACGCACCTTGAGTCTCGAACTTGAAGCCGTTGAGCGCACGGTCAAGGGCTTCAGCATGACCCAGTGGCACGTTGCCAGACTGGAACCTGGCAATCAGGGACCTGACGTGCTCGAACTGCAACTATATATGACCGAGCGACTCGCTTACCGCCACAATCTCTCCTCTGAAAGGCCGCGCCTGTTCGTGCGCTGTAGCGAGAACCAGAGCGAACACCAGAGCAAGGCAAACGCTATCACTGCCAGTCAGGAAGTGGCTGCCGGCTGGATGGACGGTGACTGGCTGGTACTCGATGCAACCATGCCCCTGGCTATCCAGGTGTGGTTGGAAGCCTATTTGGCACGTCACGGCGAGGCGCCGGACGAAGGACGCAAGAAGAAGCGCAAGGGTGCCGGCCGCGCCCGGGAGGATCAGGCATGAGTCGTTTCGAACGCTGGTCGAGGCGCAAGCGTGGTCTGGAAACCGAGGAACGTTCCGACGAACAGCTTCCTGCCACGCCCCCTTCGCCAACGCAGTCAGTTCAGGAACAAATGCACGAAGAGGGCCCTCAGGAAGGTAGCTTCGTCTCAGAAGAAGAGCAGGCGCAGACGAACCCGCCGGAAGCGTCTCACTCTCCCCCGAATGGTCAGCCGGAACACATCGATGCCGAGCTTCCTGATCCGGATACGCTTGCACCAGAGAGCGATTTCAGCGCGTTTTTACAGGCTAATGTCAGTCCAGCGCTCAAGCGTCGTGCGCTGCGGCGCATGTTCATGGCAGAGAATTACAATGTGCGGGATGGCCTCGACGATTACGATCACGATTTCACCAAGATGCGCAAGCTCAGCACCGAGACCTCGGCGCAATTGAGAAGCTGGATGCGCAAGCTCACCGAAGAGACCGATGAGCCAATGGATGAAACCCTCCCCGAGGGAACCCCGACGGTAACCTCGGCCTCGGAGGAAACACAGGACACAGATGAGAAAGCGAATGGCTCAAGTACCGAAGCATCGTCTACTGAGAGCAAGTACCTTGATAACAACGGTAATGAAATGGATCAGGAGAATGTAGGTAACGCTTCTGACCCAGTACGATCCACTAACCGGTCAGTTTGACGCAATTCAGCACGGTTTGAACGGCTGAGCTACCATCGGCTTCCCTTTTATGGAAGTTTAACTGCCTCTGGCCAGGTTCAAAGCCTGCTTATATTATTGAAATAAAGGATTTCGGCGACTGCTTTGATCTGGCGATCATCTAAAATCAGCAATCATTCGCCGCTATCTTTCAGACCGTAACTAATTGAGGTGACATGGCGAATCGTATTCCCGCTGCGTCGCTGGATCCGTCCCGCGATCGCGCGGCTAAAGACACGGCCTATGCGCAGGTCTCCTGGCCGGTCAATCTGGCCCCCAGCAGCATCAGCTATCAGAGTCACGGGCATTTGCTGATCATCGGCAATGAGCGTGATGTGCGGATGGCTGCGCAGCATTTACTGAAGGTCGGCACCCTCGGTTCGATCGCCCTGTTGATTACCGCTGCAACATCAATCGATAGCGCTTGCGATGAAGAGCTGGAGCAAGCCTATGATGCCACGGTAGCACTGCCCTGCTACCAGACCCGGCACCTGCGCTTGAGCGGTCATCTTGGGGCGTTCCAGGCGCAGATCACCCTCGACGACGCCTCCGCAATCAACCTTGCTCAGGCCTGTATTCAGCGCGACCACTTCGATCTGGTGCTGGATCTGGGTAGTTCTGCACAACTCGATCTGCAACTGCCTCCACCGGGCTATCATGCCATTGACATCGAAAGCGCCGCCTACGAGGAAACGCTTGCCACCCTGATCGATAGCGTGGGGGAATTCGAGAAACCCAAGTATTTTCAGATCGACCATGCTATCTGCGCCCATGCCGGACGCGGCCAGAGCGGCTGTACCCGCTGCCTGGACGTGTGCCCTGCGGATGCCATCAAGAGCGTCACCCAGCGTATCGAATCCTGGATCGAGATCGACCCCTATCTCTGCCATGGGGCCGGTAGCTGCACTAGCGCCTGCCCTACCGGCGCCATTCAGTACCTGCTGCCGCAGCCACAGCGTCAGCTCGATTTCGTTCGACGTCTGCTCGGCGTTTATCGACACGCCGGGGGCACGGCCCCGGTCCTGCGTTTTTGCGATCAGGCCTGGCTCGAAAAAGAATCCACGACCGCCGCACCGCATGTACTGGACGTTCCCCTGGAAGAACTGGGCGCTGCCGGTCTCGAACACTGGCTGGCGGCGCTGGCCGACGGCGCGGCGGAAGTGCGCATCCAGCATCATGCGGGGCTGCCCGAAAGCTTGTCCCGACTCATCGACGATCAGCTCGAGCAGGCACGGGCGCTGCTTTCCACCCTCGGCCATGACCCGCTACGCGTGATCATCATCGATGATTCGCCGACTGCCCGGGATGCCCCGGCGCGTTTTGCTTGCCTGATGCCGCGGGAAGAGCCCGACCTGGCAGCCAACAAGCGTGATCGACTCAATGCGGTCGTCGATCATCTGGGCAGTCTCGGTCAGCCAAGCTCCGAACGAGCCCCCGTTCCCGCTGGCTCTCCTTTCGGCACCATCAAGGTGGACGAGGCGGCCTGTACGCTCTGCATGGCCTGTGTTGCAGTATGCCCGACGCCGGCACTTAGAGGAGGCGACAACGACTCCCCTCGGCTTGGTTTTCGTGAAGCGGACTGCGTGCAATGTGGCCTGTGCGACAACGCCTGCCCCGAGAATGCCATTACCCTGGCGCCTGGATTTCTTGGCGATCTCGACGCACGTAATACCCCGCGAATCTGCAAGGAGGAAGACGCCTTCGCCTGCATCAACTGCGGCAAGCCCTTCGCCACCTCCAGTACGATTGCCAGCATCAAGGCCAAGCTCGTCGATCATCCTTACTTTGCCGGCGACGCGATCCGCCGCCTGGAGATGTGCGAGGATTGCCGAGTCAAGGATGTATGGCGCGATCTGGCACGCAACCCCGACGCCCAATTGAAGATATGAGCATGACAGGAACCCACGATGCCTGTGAATTGGCGAAAGATTCCATGACCGAAGCCAGTGACGAAGCGGCGCTCAGTCTCAGCGGGTACGACGGACTGCGTATCGATATCTATCGCTTGCTGGCACGGCTTTTGAGAGAAGCGCCGGATGCGGATCTGCTCGGCTTTCTGGCAGAGCTCGAGGTCGCCGAGGACAATGGCAATCTGCAGGCCTGTTGGAGAGCGCTGTCCCTTGCCGCGTCCACAGCGCAACCGGAAAATCTGGAACGAGCGCACTTTCGCCATCTTATCGGGGTCATACAGGGAGAACTGCTGCCCTATGCGTCCTGGTATCTGACCGGTTCCCTGATGGAAATGCCGTTGGTGGAGCTGCGCCGCGACCTTAAGCGGCTGGGCTATGAGCGCGCCCCGGATGTCAAGGAACCGGAAGACCATATTGCTGCCATGCTCGAGGTGATGGCCATGCTTATCGAAAGCGATCCTGACCAGCAGGCGCTCTTTTTCCAGCGGCACCTGGCTCCCTGGGGCAGCGATTTCATGGTGGATCTTTCCCGCGTCGATACGCCATTCTATGCCAGCGTCGGTCAGCTGGGTCATCTATTTTTGCAACAGGAAGGGGCGCTGAACATCCCCGATGGAACATCACCGCCCATTGATGCTTCGGCTCCGGATATATCACGACAGGATCCCTCGAGAACCTGAACGACACTGCCGTCTGGTTCTCGATATTGACAAAGTGCGCTGAGGAAATTGCCATGAATCACACAATCACCAAACCCGCCAGCCATGCTCCAGGACGCCGTCGTTTTCTTCGCGTGCTGGGCCTTGGCACCATGGCCGGGGCCGCTGCCGCGGGCCTTGGTAGCGCCACCTTCGTCCAGGCCCAGGAGAAGGAAGGCGACCATCCGCTGCATCCGGACGGCCCGGAGTATCACGAAACCGATCATGTTCGTGCCTTTTACGCCACTCTGCGCGATTGAAGAACAAGAGGACTCCCCATGCGACTGACACGTAAATCCCCCGCGCCTCGCGAACCGGGACTGGGCATCTCCCGGCGCCAGTTTCTCCAGCGCAGCGCCGCCACGACCGGCGGTCTGGCTGCTGCGGGCTTCATGGGCAACACCATGATGCGCCGCGCGGATGCCAAGGAAAAAACCCTGGTTTCGACTGCGCCGATCGAGGTCAAGCGCACCGTCTGCTCCCACTGCTCCGTAGGCTGCGGCACCTATGCCGAAGTTCAGGAAGGCGTCTGGACCGGACAGGAGCCGGCCTTCGATCATCCCGTCAACCGTGGTGCTCACTGTGCTAAAGGCGCATCGCTACGCGAACACGGCCACTCCAGCCGTCGCTTGAAATATCCCATGAAACTGGAAGGCGGCCAGTGGAAACGCCTTTCCTGGGAACAGGCCATCGAAGAAGTAGGCGATAAGGTACTCCAGCTGAGGGACAAATATGGCCCGGACAGCGTCTACTGGCTGGGATCGGCCAAGTTCAGCAATGAGCAGGCCTATCTGATGCGTAAATTCGCTGCCATGTTCGGTACCAACAACACCGATCACCAGGCGCGCATCTGCCACTCCACCACGGTCGCGGGGGTAGCCAATACCTGGGGTTACGGAGCGATGACCAACTCGCTCAACGACATGCACAACAGCAAGTCGATCATCTTCATCGGCTCCAATCCCACGGAAGCCCACCCTATCGCAATGCAGCACATTTTGATCGCGAAGGAGCGCGGGGCGAACATCATCGTCGTCGATCCGCGTTTCACACGTACCGCCGCCAAGGCCGACAAGTACGTGCGCCTGCGTCCGGGGTCGGATGTCGCCTACGTATGGGGCCTGCTGTGGCACATCTTCGACAACGGCTGGGAAGACAAGGAGTACATCGACAACCGCGTCTATGGCATGGACAAGGTACGCGAGGAAGTTGCCGCCTTCCCGCCGGAGGTGGTCGAGTCGGTCACCGGCGTGTCGAAGGAGGACATGTACGATGTTGCCAAACGCCTCGCGGATAACCGCCCCGGGTGCGTCGTGTGGTGCATGGGCGGAACCCAGCACACCACCGGCAACAACAACACCCGCGCCTACTGCATCCTCGAGCTGGCCCTGGGCAACATCGGGGTTTCCGGCGGCGGTGCCAACATCTTCCGCGGTCATGACAATGTGCAGGGCGCCACGGACCTTGGTCTGATGTCCCACTCCCTGCCCGGCTACTACGGCCTTTCAGAAGGCGCTTGGCAGCACTGGGGCAAGATCTGGGATCTGGAAGAAGAGTGGCTCAAGAGCCGTTTCGACCAGACCGAGTATGCCGACGGCAAGCCCATGTACGCTAATGGGATCACCGTCTCGCGCTGGATCGACGGTGTTCTTGAAAAAGAAGAAAATATTTCTCAGCGCTCCAGCTTGAAGGGCATGTTCTACTGGGGTCATGCGGTCAACTCCCAGACCCGGGGCGTGGAGATGAAAAAGGCCATGGGTCAGCTCGAGTTGATGGTGATCGTCGACCCTTACCCTACCGTGGCCGCGGTCATGCACGATCGCAGCGACGGCGTCTATCTGCTGCCTGCGGCGACCCAGTTCGAGACCACCGGTAGCGTGACCAACACCAGCCGCAGCCTGCAGTGGCGCGATAAAGTCATCGAGCCGCAGTTCGAGGCGTTACCGGATCACGAGATCATGTACCTGCTGGCCAAGAAGCTAGGCTTCGCCGAGCAGATGTTCAAGAACATCCAGGTCAACGGCAGCGAACCTCTGGTCGAGGATATCACCCGAGAGTTCAACAAGGGCATGTGGACCGTGGGCTATACCGGGCAGAGCCCGGAGCGCCTCAAGATGCATCAGCAGAACTGGCACACGTTCAGCTTCGAAACACTGCAGGCGGAAAGCGGTCCGATCAAGGGTGAATACTACGGCCTCCCCTGGCCCTGCTGGGGCAATTCCGAGATGGCCCATCCGGGTACCCCGCTGCTCTACGACATGAGCAAGCCGGTCAAGGAAGGTGGTCTGACCTTTCGTGCCCGCTTCGGTGTCGAACGCGACGGCGAGAGCCTGTTAGCGGATGGCGTCTTCAGCAAGGACTCGGATCTCAACGATGGCTATCCGGAGTTTACCGCCGAGATGCTCAAGCAGCTTGGTTGGTGGGAAGAGCTCACGGACGAGGAAAAAACCGCTGCGGAAGGCAAGAACTGGAAGACCGATCTTTCCGGGGGCATCCAGCGGGTCGTCATCGATCACGGCTGCGCCCCCTTTGGCAATGCCAAGGCGCGCTGCGAAGTATGGACTTTTCCCGACCCCATTCCGAAGCACCGGGAGCCGCTTTATACCCCGCGTCGAGATCTGGTCAAGGAGTATCCGACCTGGGAGGACATGCAATCCTTCTACCGCCTACCGACACTTTATCGCTCCATTCAGGAGGAGGACTTCAGCGACCGCTACCCTCTCACCCTGACCTCGGGGCGCCTGGTGGAATACGAAGGCGGCGGCGAGGAGACTCGCTCAATGAGCTGGCTCGCGGAACTGCAGCAGGAAATGTTCGTCGAGATCAACCCAGAGATGGCCAAGGAATTGGGCATCGCCAACGACGACATGGTGTGGGTCGAGGGCGCCGAACAGGGTCGCGTACGGGTCAAGGCAATGGTTACGCCCCGGGTAGGCCGGGATGTCGTGTTCATGCCCTTCCACTTCGGCGGCATGTTCCAGGGCGAGAGCCTGCACGATCGTTATCCGGAAGGCAGCGCCCCCTACGTACTCGGCGAATCCGCCAACACCGCCACGACCTACGGCTACGACAGCGTCACCCAGATGCAGGAAACCAAGGTCACTCTGTGTCGGATAGAAAAAGCCAACGCATGATGCTTCAAGACATCAGCGAGCGCCGCGGCCTTAACCGCGGTGAATGAGGAGATTTTTATGACCAAGATGAAATTCGTATGCGACGCGGAACGCTGCATCGAATGCAACGGCTGTGTCACCGCCTGCAAGAACGCCAACGAAACGGACTGGGGCATCCAGCGCCGCCGGTTGGTCACCATCGACGACGGTCAGCCCACGGAGGTGTCGATTTCCGTGGCTTGCATGCACTGCGACGATGCGCCCTGCATGGCGGTATGCCCGACCGACTGTTTCTACAAGACCGACGATGGCATCGTGCTGCACGACAAGGATCTTTGCATCGGCTGTGGCTATTGCCTGTACGCCTGCCCCTTCGGCGCGCCGCAATTTCCCAAGCAGAGCGCTTTTGGCGAACGCGGCAAGATGGACAAGTGCACCTATTGTGCCGGCGGCCCTGCCGATACCAAGGAAGAGGAGTACGAGAAGTACGGCGCCAACCGTATCGCCGAGGGCAAGCTGCCACTATGCGCGGAAATGTGCGCTACAAAGGCCTTGATGGCGGGCCCTACGGACGCGCTGACGGATATCTTCCGCGAGCGCATGGAAAAACGCGGTCAGTCGCTTGCCGCCTGGGAGCCGATGCAGGACGATCAGTCTAGCGAAACGGCTGCGACCCTGAACCTCGATCGCATGGCCTACGACGCCAGCCGACAAGCCTGAAGGAGCTAGTCCATGACCTCTGCACTCACTCCCCTGTTGTGGTATCGGCGTCTGATGGGCTTGGCGCTTGTGTTGCTGCTGGCTTGCGTATTTGCCACCTCCGCCCTGGCCGCCGACCCGGAAGCGGAAATCAAGCAGGCCATCGGCGGGGCCTCTCAAGAGACCTGGCAGGATATCGGCAGCACCGATGACTATATCGACACCCGGGCTGATTCCACCTACAACCTGATCAATGCCAGCGGCGAGACCTGGCGCCAGATACGCAACGACTGGGTCTCTCCCGCGGGCGCCATTGCCATCCTCGGCATGCTGGTCGTGCTGGCGGTATTCTACATGATCTTCGGCAAGAAGACCCTGGACGAGCCACGCACCGGACGCCTGATGCTGCGCTGGACGGCCTTGGAGCGCGCCCTGCATTGGACCATGGCGACGCTATTCATCCTGCTGGCCCTGACCGGACTGAACCTGCTGTTCGGCAAGTTCATCTTCCGGCCGCTGTTCGGCGACGGTTTCTGGGCACCGATGATCGCCGGCACCAAGTTCGTGCACAACTACTTGGGGCCCCTGTTCGCCGTGGTACTGATCATCGTGCTGGCCAAGTGGCTGTCCATCAACCTGCCCAAGAAGCACGACCTGACCTGGTTCAAGCAGGGTGGTGGCATCATCAACAAGCAGCACCCGCCCGCCGGCTTCGCCAACGGCGGCGAGAAGGCCTGGTACTGGATATTGGCCAGCGTGGGACTGGTAGCGGTGGTCACCGGCCTGGTCATGGACTTCCCCATCTTCGGCCAGAGCCGCGACACCATGCAGTGGATGAACGTCTTCCACGCCGTTGCCTCCCTGGGACTGATGGCGGTTTCCCTGGGCCATATCTACATCGGCACCCTGGGTATGGAAGGCGCCTTCGAGGCCATGAAGACCGGTTATGTCGACGAAACCTGGGCCAAGGAACACCACAACATCTGGTATGAAGAAGTCATGAATAAAGCCGATACCGCGCCGCAGAAAAAGGCAGTGGATGACGGAACCGCAAAAGCACATCGTCCCAACTAAATTGTAGCGCCTGGGCGTTCCAGCCCTCTTTTGACACCGCCTCTTTCAACAACAGAGGCGGTGTCTTTTGTTATGATATCCGCCTCATTGCAAGCCACATGGAGAGCGAAGCATGCAGCATATCGATGATGCTACCCGTACTGAAATCGAAGCCGCCACCTTTCGCCGTCTGCTCGATCATCTCGATGCCCACAAGGAAGCTCAGAACATCGACCTGATGATCCTGGCGGACTTCTGTCGCAACTGCCTGTCCAAATGGATGGTCACGGCAGCGGAAGACCGGGGGGCGGAACTCGACTACGACAGCGCCCGGGAATACGTCTACGGCATGCCTTACGAGGAGTGGAAGGAAAAGTACCAGACGCCCGCGACAGCAGAACAGCAAGCCGCGCTGAAGGCACGCCATGATGCCAAGGAAAACGCATGAGTGCCGATCGTGACACCTTCATCCCCCTCAACATTGCGGTACTGACGATCTCGGACACCCGCACCGAGGATACGGATCGCTCCGGTCAGGCCTTGGTCGAGCGCCTGAAAGAGGCTGGGCATACCGCCATCGACAAACGCATCGTCGTCGACGACGTCTATAGGATTCGTGCGGTAGTCGCCGACTGGATCGCCGACGAGCGCATCCAGGTGATATTGACCACCGGTGGCACCGGCTTTACCGGACGTGACTCCACCCCCGAAGCGGTCAGCGTGCTGCTCGACAAGACCATCGAAGGCTTTGGCGAGCTGTTCCGGCACCTCTCCTGGCAGGAAATAGGCAGCTCCACGATTCAGAGCCGCTGCCTTGGGGGGCTTGCCAATGCCACCGTGGTGTTCTGTCTGCCTGGTTCTACCGGTGCTTGCCGCACTGCCTGGGACGGCATTCTCAAGGAGCAGCTTGATAGCCGACATCAACCCTGTAATTTTGCCAACCTGATCATTCCCGAGCGGGGGCAGCATGGCTGACACTGGAGATGCCCTGAAAACCAGCGATGGCATGCAAAGCGTCGAAGCGGCGCTTGAAGCACTACTGGACGGACTCAACCCCGTGGATGTGGAGCTGATCGCCTCTGCTGACGCGGCAGGACGCATATTGGCGGACAACGTGGAAGCTCAGCATGACGTTCCGCCAGCGGATAACAGCGCCATGGACGGCTACGCCCTGCGCGCCGCGGATGCCGGTCGAATACTGCCCGTCTCCCAGCGGGTCGCCGCCGGGCATGCACCGCGACCATTGGCATCCGACAGCTGTGCGCGCATCTTCACCGGAGGCGAAATTCCGCCCGGCGCCGACTGCGTCGTCATGCAGGAAAAGGTCGAGGAAAGCGCCGACGGCATGCGCATGCCTGCCGATATTCCGAGCGGCGACAACATTCGTCGTCGCGGTCGTGATGTCCAGCGCGGCGCCCTGCTGCTGCCTGCAGGCACCCAGCTGGAGGCTGCGGCACTGGGGCATCTGGCGGGCCAGGGGGTTACCCAAGTCGCGGTACGATGCAGGCCAAAGGTGGCGCTACTCTCCACCGGCGATGAAATCATCGACCCTGGCACCCCCCTGAAGCCGGGGCAGATTTACAATTCCAACCGTCCCATGCTCAAACGCCTGCTGGAGCGCTTCGGCGCTGAGGTGATCATGGCTGCATCAATACCGGATGACTTCGAGGCTACCTGCCAGACACTGCGCCAGGCTGCGGAACAGGCGGATGTGGTGGTCTCCACCGGGGGGGTGAGTGTCGGTGAAGAGGATCACGTCAAGCATGCCTTGGAAAGCCTTGGCCAACTTGATCTCTGGCGGTTGGCCATGCGCCCGGGCAAGCCGTTGGCATTGGGCCGGCTACCTCGTGGCGCTGGAAACGGAGTTGATGGCGAGGCTCGTTTCGTCGGCCTGCCCGGCAACCCGGTCTCGGGCTTCGTCGGTGCCTGGGTATTTCTTCGTCCATTGATCGGGGCTCTGCTCGGTTGCTCCGACCAGGCCAGCTTGCCAGCCGTGTATGCGCGCAGCGGCTTTTCAACCACCACTCAGGCCCGTCGTCATTACATGCGCGTCATGCTGGAATTCAGTACTGCCGGAATCGTTGCCCAGGCCTTTGACGATCAGAACTCAGCGGTGCTCTCATCCTGTATCGAGGCGGACGCTCTGGCGGTCATTCCGCCCAACAGCACGATCGAGCAAGGCGATATGATCGAGTGCCTGTGGCTGACCTAGCTGACCTAGCTGACCTAGACCCCCAGCCGCTGGTTCAACTCCGGCCACAGTCGGACAAAGCCCTCTTCGAGGGCCGCGTAGTCGGCTTCAAGCCATGGCACGAGTTCCGCCAGGCGGTTGGGGCCTGACAACCGACGTCCTATGCCCGCCACCGCGCTGCAGGTAAAACCAAAATCCGCATAGCCGTTGAGCCAATCCTGAGCGACCAGGATTGGTATCATGCGCTCCAACCGTGCAGGAGCCGGGCGCTCATCGAGTAGCCGATAACAGCGCTGAATCAAGGCCTGGTTAGCGCTGTCGTTCATGCTGTCGCGAGCAACAAAATGATCCCACACCAGATCCAGGGCAATACCAACGTAGCGGCGCCCTTCTCTCGGCGCTCGGGAGCGGGCATCCAAGATTACGGGATGGGCATCGACGGTTGCATCCACTCGCCGATGGTGACGTATGCCCGCAGCAATATCCTCCGACCAGGAGCCAAGATCGCTGCCCTTGACGCCGTCTGCGATCAGATTGCCGTAGAGAAAGCCGTCGTTGCCGCCCCGAGCAAGCCAGGCATGAGCCAGAAAATTCAGAGCGAACGCCTCATCGCAAGCACCTCACAGGCAATTGGTCGGCTTGGGTAGGCCCGCCAGCCTGGCGCCGACCTTGGCCGGGCTTTCGGGGAACAGCTTCATCAGGTGCAGGGATCTGCCTTTCTCCGGCCCCAGCGCTTGTCCCACCGCCTTGACCAGGGCACGCATGGCCGGCGCCATCTCGAAGCGTGCATAGAAATCACGCAGCACGTCGATGACTTCCCAATGCTCAGGGGTCAGCACGCGCCCTTCTTCACCGGCCATCGCCTCGGCTACTGCCGGCGTCCAGTCCGAAAGATCGACCAGGTAGCCTTCTGGGTCCAGCGCGATCTCTCGACCCTCTACCCGCAGGCAGCGTGCTGTCGCTACTCTCTCCGTTTTCACCGTCATCAGAACCAACTCACCGATCGTTCAGTCTCTTCGGTCAGCTGCACGAAACCCTCCATGTCCACGACGATGACCTGTTCGGCGCATCGTCCTTCCAGGCCTCGAGATGCCAAGTCTTCGCGCAGCGCATACAGGCGACCGGCAATTGAAGAGAAATGTTCGTTCAGGGGTGCCACGGCGCCATAGACACCATCCTCGATCAATAGCAGGTAGTCGTCGTCATCCATGGCCCGCAGTGCGTCCCGGTATACATGACTGGACGCCACGGAACGGTTGAGTAGATGCAATAACATCAGTGATCCTTTCTCTGCGCCATGATTGTTCCATTGAACCCTGTCATACGCCAAGCCCCTTCCAGCAATGGGTAGCCGAATTAAAAGTTGAATACTGGCGCATGCCGGGAAAATACGCGAAGCAGTTGGGAAGAGGCGATCAATGTCACGGGCAACTGCAGGTCGTCTTCGGCCAAACCACGCTGGGCAAGAGAGTCGGCGTCTACCAGCAGCGTGTCGATATCGTACATGGCCAGCATATCCAGGGTTGGATGGGTTCCTTTCTGCCCCAGCGCTCCTTTTTGCTGCCCCTTGATGAGCGCCTGAACGCCATCACCCAGAAACAACAGGCTCACGGACTGACCGAATGCAGCACCCACCAATGCCACATCCAATCCCTCGCGTAACCAGCTACTGCCATGAGGGGCATGGCGCAGTACCACGAGCATGGCGGTAGACGAATCCGCATTATTCATTCAATTCATCCTAGGGTGAAAAGGTCACCAGACGATCATGAGTCATTGCGGCTTCGACAAGCTGGCCTACCCCGGTGAGCTCAAAAGAGGCAGCGAGACTATGCCCCTGCATACCATGACGACGCGATTCGCGCTCATCGATCACACCGCGCTTCAATGCCGCCGCAACACAGACCAATAGCGCAGTGCCTTGTTCATGGTGCAAGCGCTGCCAGGCCTCGATCAAATGTGGCTCATCTTGAGGTGGCGCAGCCAGCCGTTGGGCGTTGTAGACGCCATCATGGTAAAAAAATACCGTCTCGAGGCGATGGCCCCGATCGATCAACGCGGAGGCGAACCTCAGCGCCGAGTGCGCCGCCTGATGGCTGTACGGGGCGCCCTGGACGAGTAGCGCATAACGCATGGCACACTGTTACTCCGTGGAGACGAATTCATAAAAACGAAGTGGCCTCGCCTTGAAAGGCGAGGCCACATGAAACACCCAGCACCGATCGATCAATCGTTGTTCATTACACCCAAGATGGATAGCAGGCTGATGAACAGGTTGTAGATCGAGACATAAAGCGTGATGGCGGCCAGAATATAGTTGGTCTCGCCGGCTCTATGCACGATCTCACTGGTCTGGTACAGAATCACCGCGGAGGAGAACAGCACGAAACCGGCAGAAACGGCCAGGGCCAGAGCGGTGATATTGAAGATCATCGCCACGACCATCGCCAGTACCAAGACAATGGCGCCCGCCAGCAGGAAGTTGCTTAGGAAGCTGAAGTCTTTCTTGGTGATCAGTGCCACGGCAGACAGGCCCAGGAAGGTCGCGCCAGTCATGGCAAGCGCCGTCATCACCAACTGCGCCCCATTGGGTATCGACAGATAAAGGCTCAGTACCGGCCCCAGGGTGAAGCCCATAAAGCCTGTGAAAGCGAAGGTCGCAAGCAGGCCCATCGCCGAGTTGGCAGTCTTGTGGACCAGAAACATCAGGCCGTAGGCGCCAATGAAGAACACGAAAATGTTCATCTGGCCAACGCCCATGACCATGGCGACTCCTGCAGTGACGGCTGAGAAAAGCAGCGTCATTGCCAGAAGCATATAAGTATTGCGCAGTACCTTGTTGGTACTGACCGCGCTAGTCTGACGCTCAGTCACATGCGACGACTGCTGATAAGCCATGGAGTAAGCTCCTAAAGATTGGAATATGAACAATAGACCAAGGATGCCGGCAGATCGTTCCCTAAGCAAGTGCCTCTAGGTCAACGCTTGCGAATAAATACGATGGCCACGGCAAAGGGCCCCGCCAAGCGAGGCCCTTTGCTTCTATCCCACTGTGCCCTAAATGCGCTTAGGGCTGCTTGGAGCCGTCAAGATTCAAACGCAACGCCACTGACGTATTATGAGAAACTTTAGCGACTTCCAAGGCGTGCCGGGTCATCTCTTCTTCCAGCTGCGTGAACGCCTGCTCATCGTTTTGCTGCATTTCGCGCAGCTGGTTTTCCGAAAGGTTCTTGCTGCCAATGTAGTCCTTGCCAGCCTTGCGAATCGTCGAGCCTAGCTCGCCTGCTGCCAATTCATGAAACTCATCGTTATCTTCACCGGTGTTTAGGATCGTGATTTCCATGTCGTGCTCCTGTGTTTCCGTGGTGGATTGAATCAACCGTCGATGATGATAGCAGCCATGTCAAGCAAGGCGCTGAGTGAGCAGGAGGTCGCCATCTTCGCCTGCGCCCGCCTGGTTACATACCCTCTAATACTGCTTGAAATGATGCTGGCGCTGTTCGAAATACTCAAGTTCCATCAGGGTCTCTATCGCGTCACGCAGGCATTCAGGATCGTTGGGATCATCGACCTCGACCAATAGCAGGCTGGATGTTTCCCCGACACCGGCAGCGCCATTGGCAGGCATGTACTGCGGATCGTTCATCAGCTCGACATAGCGATGAGAGTCGTCGTGGCGCCCGACCGCACCTACTACATGCAAATCCGCAAGCTGAAGCCCGTGGGCCTTTTCAACTGGCACTCGGGTGATGTTGTCTGGCATATCTTGGTTTCTCCTGAAATAAGTCATCCATGGCGAACCATCGATTCAGGGATGAGGTTAGCCGCCATGCCGAAATGTCCTTTTCGTTCAGCTTAGTTGAAAGCAAGAGGTTTAACCTTATGATTGCCAAAGCTCTTGACGAATCAGCCAAAATTGGTAGTATTTAGCGCCGTGAGCCGGAGGGATGGCAGAGCGGTTGAATGCACCGGTCTTGAAAACCGGCGTAGGTTAATAGCCTACCCAGGGTTCGAATCCCTGTCCCTCCGCCACTTTTGAATTCAAGCGCCCAATTTGCGGCGCTTTTTGTTTGTCTAACTTTTACTCCCCTTCCTCTTCTGCAAAATATCCTTAAAAGCCTGTAAAACATTGAGTTAGCGCCATGAAGCGCCCCTTCTCGACATTTTGGCATGATCTCGTAGCGCTATCATTAGTCTGCTTTATATCCATGGCGGCCACGGGCAATTCTACCGCTCGCATGGCCAATATCGCGTACTCATCGCAGAGATCGTAAACATGAAATCAAAAATGGGCGTACTCATTCTAGCTGGACTCATATCCGGCCCCGCGCTTGCTGATAATACCGGTACGACTTACACAGGCCTCCAATATGCCAAGGTCAGCTACGAAGCCGATTACGATGTAGAAGCGGATCCTACTATGGTCGTCGGACGTCTAGGGCACTATCTTACCGACTATTTCTCTGTCGAGGGTCGCGTGGGTTTAGGGCTTTCCGACGATGATGTGACAGTCGATGGGTACGACGCCAATGCAACGGCAGAGATCGACCATCTTCTTGGCGCTTACGCTGTTGGTCATTTGCCTGTTACTCAGTACGTTTCGATCTATGCACTGGCCGGTTTTGCTCAAGTAGAGGGTACATTGGATACCCCTTACGGATCCGAGAGCGACGACGACTCCGGATTCTCCTTCGGTGTCGGCGGCGAAGTCAATTTCTTCTCACCGCGCTTCTCAGGAACGCTTGAATACATGTCCTACCTGGACAAGTCCGACTATGAAGTCAGCGCTATCAGTGCGGGCGTAAGCTACCAGTTCTGACCGCTCGGCAGGGAGCTGTGATCAGCTCCCTTTCCATTCTCGTCGCCCTTCCTTTTCCACGCCCACGTATCTTTTGGCTTGCTTTCTTTCTTGACGCTTCATCTTTACAGATGGGCGCTACACCCGCCATGCTGAACCCGCGCCATGAAGTAACAGTCCAATTAACGATTCGGATAAGGATTTCTTTGTATGAACAAACACTTTGCTTGCATCGCGGGGCTAATCGCCGCCGTCGCTCTAGTACCTGTTAGTTCGGCATCGAGCATGGATAGCGTCAAGGAAAAAGCGGGCGGCCTCATGTCCGGCGGTTCATCCGGCGGTGGCTCCTTGTTGAGTTCGCTCTCTTCGGGTTCTTTCGATCTTGGCAGCATGAGCAACGTGGCAGGTGTGCTCGGCTACTGTCAGGAACAGGGGTACAGCAAGAGCGTAACCCAGACTGCCAAGGATAAATTGCTGGGCAAACTTGGCGGACATGAGAAAGCGTCCGAAGATGAGGGTTACCAGCAAGGCATGAGCGGCATTCTCAAAGGTCAGGAAGAAGGCAAGAGCTTCGACTTGAGCAGCCTCAAAGACAAGATGGGCGAAAAGGTCTGCGGTACTATCGCCGATAAAGCAATGTCTTCGTTTCTCGGTGGCTAAGGGTATCTCTATCCCTTCAGAACGGCGCCCGAGGGCGCCGTCGTCCTCTTGATAAGGAACTCGCCGAGACTACTGATACAACCTGAGCCCTACCTTGGTCACTTTGTTACCCTCCATGACACTGACGACCCAATGAATACCATGCCAGCCAACATCGTCACCGACTACCGGGTGACCGCCGACTCGCAATGAAATGAACTCCCCCAGAGTCATATGCTGCTCACCCGGGCTCAGCGTGAGTCCATAGGCGCTGGCAACATCGCCCATCAGGGCGGCACCATCGAGCGTAAAGGTACCAAAGAACGCGCGCTCGCGCTTAAGACGAGCATCGCCATTGAAAAGACGGTTGAGTGCCGGAAGATCCTCGCTGCGTCCGATGACACAGATAACATCCTCAAGCTTTAACAGCGTGCTGCCTTTGGGATGAAGCATGACATGCTGACGAAACAGCGCTGAGATAAGAGCGCCGGAAGGGAATCGCAGCAAGCGAATGGGTACATCTTCAAGCGCTTCGTTGTTGACCTCGTAAACGAACATTTCAAAATCGTTTTCCGGCAGTATGCCTAGAGGACCGCGGCGGTTGGGCACAACGCTGACCGGCACCTCAACCTTTGTCCAGCGAGCCATGACAGGAAGTGTCGTCCCTTGGATCAGAAGCGATATCAACACTACGAAGAAAGCGACATTGAAATAGAGTGCCGAGTTCTCGACCCCGCCAACCACCGGAAAGATGGCAAGGACGATAGGAACCGCGCCGCGCAATCCGACCCAGGATATGAATGCGACCTCGCGCCAGCGAAAGCTAAAGAAGGGCTTGATGACCAGTATGACCGCCAATGGACGCGCGATGAAAATCAGTACCAGGGCCAGTAACGCACCGGGAACGCCATACTCGACCATTTCACTTGGTGTCACCAGTAGACCCAGCACCAGGAACAATCCGATCTGGCTGAGCCAGGCCAGACCATCGTGTACCGGCAGGATAAAGTTGAGATGCCGCCCTGGCTGATTACCGATCATCAACCCGGTCAGATAAATTGCCAGGAACCCGCTGCCTCCCAGCGCACTGGTAAGACCAAACACAAAAAAACCAAGGGCAAGCGCCAGCAATGAGTAAAGACCCGGAGCCAGGTCCATGGTTCTCAATAAGCGACCTGAGAGCCAGCCAGCACCGACACCAATTGCCAGCCCTAGACCAAATTGCTTGCCGAACATCAAAAGCATCTCGAGCGGTCCGCCAATGCCACCCATCAGAATCTCGACCAGCGTAATGGTCAGGAATATGGCCATCGGATCGTTGGTACCGGATTCGATCTCGAGAGTCGCGCTGACCCGTTCGTTGAGACTGACCCCCTGACCTCGCAACATCGAAAAAACTGCGGCGGCATCCGTGGAGCCCACGATCGCTCCCACCAGCAACCCTTCCGCGAGGCTCAGCTCAAAGAACCACATTGAAATGCCACCCACCACGGCGCTGGTAATGAAGACACCAAACGTCGCTAGAGAGAGTGCCGGCCTGAGCCCGACGCGGAAGGTCTTCATGCGCGTGCGCAGCCCGCCGTCGAGCAGAATCATCGCCAGCGCCAGATGTCCGATGATAAACGCCAGGGAGTAGCTGTCGAACTCGATACCTAAAATGCCGTCTTCACCGGCGAGCATCCCGACTGCAAGAAAGATAAGCAGAAGTGGCAAACCGAATATGGAGGACAAACGACTAGCCAGCACACTAAGCGCGATCAGCGAACCAGCAAACAGAAAAAGAGTATTGATACTATCCATGACGGCAACAAGAAAAAAAGGGTACTAAGTATGCCATATCGGCAAATCGAAGATGCATCACATATCTCAAACTTGGAAACATAAAGAGGTTAAGGAATTGAGCCCAGCATCACCTATGCTAGGCAAGCTGCAACCTGAAGGTTAGTCTGACTATCGCCGGGTTTGATCTTGGGAAACATCGAATAGATGAGAAAGCAATGCTGCTGAAACTGCCCCATAAACAGGCACTCGTCATATTACTAGTCGTGGTTGCCGCAATTGTCACCGTTGTACAAGTACATAGCAGCGATACTCCTGAAGCCTCTGCAACGGTGAATGATGCCTCAATCGAGCTAAAAGCCCCTTTGTCGAATGACCTTTCTGTCATTCGTGATCCGGTTCGAGCCCAGGTTCAAGAGCAACTCCCTTTCATCGACACGGTGTCGGACCCCCTGACCTTGCCCACTCAACGGTCTCTGCGGGTAGTGCTCGATTGGTACGTGACGCCCTATCACGCCCCTTTGATCGTGGCTCGGGAACGTGACTTGTTCGATCAGGAAAACCTGGACGTTACCCTGATCACGCCTGCGGACCCGAGTGTTGCTCCCAAACTGGTCGCTGCCCGGCGAGCCGAGTTGGCTCTGACCTCTCAGCTGCAGCTGCATCTACTCGTCAAGCGGAGTCTACCACTAGTGCGCGTTGGCGCCCTGGTGCCGGTACCGCTTGCCACTCTGTTGACACGACAAGACACCGGTATCGAACAGCTATCACAATTGAAGGGAAAAACAGTCGGTTACGTGCATGAAGGCTCAGCCCGAATATGGCTGGACGCCATGCTCAAGGATCAATCTACAAGCCTAAGTGACATAACGCTTCAGCATGTCGATTTTGCTCTGATAGCGGCACTGACAAATAAAGAGGTCGATGCGGTCATCGGTACCATGCGCCATGTGGATCGCCGTCAGCTGGCTCAGCAAGGCATAGTCGTCAACGAGTTCATGGTGGACGAAAGCGAACTACCGGCCTATGACGAACTAGTCGTTGTCGCTAACCGGGACTTACTGAGTCGGCACCGACGGGATATCGAACGGTTTTTCAGTGCAGTGGAGAAAGCGACTCTCTGGCTCATCAATCATCCAGAACAAGGCTGGGAGTTGGTGCGCACGGCTGAGCCCGGGATCGACACCCCGGCCAATGCACGGGCCTGGCCAGAAGTGCTGCGCTATCTGGCGTTGCGCCCTATCGCATTACAACGGCAACGTTATCAGCAGCTTGAAACCTATTTACTGCGCCGTGGTCTGATCGAAACGGCAACCTCGACCAGACGACTTGCGGTCGATATCGATGGAGAACTGCTTCAGAATGACGCTTCACCGCAAGGATGATAGAGCGTTGCCCCCGCTCATGAAGATTATCGCCATACTTGGCAAGGAAATTGCGCCGCTTTTATGAATGATCGCCCACTCGTTTTTATCGATCTGGAAACCACCGGCACCCGCACCACCCGAGATAGAATTACCGAAATTGCTGCTCTGCGCGTCATCGATGGCCAAATCATCGAACGCTTTACCGCGCTGATCGATCCACAGACGGATATCCCAAGGCACATACAGCAGATCACCGGTATCGATGATGCCATGGTGAATGGCGCCCCCACCTTCGAGGCCTTGGCCAACGAGCTGTTCGCCTGGCTCAGCGGTGATGCCATAGTGGCCCACAATGCGCGCTTTGATTACGGCTTTCTGCGCAATGAATTCAAGCGGGCCGGCCTAGACTACAGCACCAGTGTGATTTGCACCCTCAAGCTATCACGCCGCCTGGCGCCCCAGCAGCGCCACCACAATCTCGACGCACTACTCAAACGCCATGACCTGGGAGACTTCGACCGTCATCGCGCGGAAGGCGATGCCCGGGCAATGCTGGCGCTCTGGCAATATTGGCAGCATCAGCACGAAGGAGAACAGCTCGAAGCCCTGGTTCGTGCCCAGCTGCGTCAGTCTAGCCTGCCGGCGCATCTCGATCCGACTCGACTGCAAACCCTGCCGGAACGTCCTGGCGTTTATCTATTCTACGGCGAGAATCGGGCCATCCTGTACGTGGGCAAGAGCGTCAATCTGCGCAGCCGGGTACTCAGCCACTTCAACAGCGACCATCGCAACGACCGAGAAATGCGTTTGAGTCAGCAGATTCACGATCTGGAGTGGCGTGAAACTGCGGGAGATTTAGGCGCTCAACTGCTCGAGGCGCAATTGATCAAGGAACTGATGCCGGTACATAACCGGCAATTACGCCGTCAAAGCCGCCTGGTCAGCTGGCATTGGCCGGAGGATGAGCTTGCGCCCAGCCTGGTCGATGACGACAGTCTCGATCTTTCCCGGGAGCTGACCCTCTATGGGCTGTTTCGCGCACGCAAGGATGCACGCAACGCCTTGGGTCAGATTGCCGAGGAGTACCAGCTATGCCCCCAGGTACTCGGCCTGACCAGCGGCAAGGGCCGCTGTTTTGCGCAGCAGCTGGGACACTGTGCCGGGGCTTGCTGCGGCAAGGAACCTCTGGAGGCCCATGCTAACCGTGCTCGAGAAGCCCTTGAGCGACTCAGAGTCCAGCAGTGGGCCTGGCCTGGCCGCGTCGCTTTTGGCGAAACCGCTCAGGACGGTAAACAGGTCTGGCATATCGTCGATCACTGGTGCTATCTGGGAAGCCTGGAGCATCTCGATGAACCTGAGCTAGCCTCCCTGACCACACAGAAAGCGCGTTTCGATGTGGATACCTACAAGATTCTCAACCGCTTTCTGAATAACCAGCCCGAGCAACTCGAGGTTCGGCCATTATTGGCATGAGACCCTGGCTTGAAAATTCAGAGGAGACGACGTGCAAGAAACCCATTCACCGCCTGCTGAAACGCTTCCGGCGCCTCGGCATGCAGCCAATGCCCGGCATCCAGCGTCTTGATCTCGGCTTCGGGTAGCACTTCTTTTAACTGAGGCAATAACTTGTCGCTGACGTAGTCAGAATTTGCTCCACGTAAAACCAATGTCGGGCCTTCATACGCCCCCTCGCCCGCCGGCTCAGAGATAATATTTTCATAAGCCGCTTCGATTTCATCGAGACCGACCCGCAGGCGCATCACGCCGTCGCCATCACGTACCAAATTGGTCGCCAGGAACATACGCACCGCCGGTGTCTCCACTGCTTCGGCCATCAATGCGTCGGCTTCCTTGCGGGAAGTAGGCTCACCCTCCACGACCCGGTGAAGGGCGGCAAAGACGCTGTCGTGATCGTGGCCATAGGCGACGGGCGCGATGTCCGCGACAATCAGCGAAGTCAAGCGTTCGGGCGCCAGGCGGGCCACGGTGATGGCCACTTTGCCCCCCATGGAGTGACCTAAAAGATCGCAGCGCTCGATCTCGAGTGTATCAAGCAGCGCTATCACATCTTGAGCCATTACACGATAATTCATCTCGTCGGCGTGAGGAGAGCGCCCATGATTACGTAAATCCACGGTGATTACTCGGCGCTGTTGCTGCCATTTCCTGACATGAGAACGCCAGTTATCCGCACTGCCGAACAAGCCATGTAGTACGACCAACGGCACGCCATCCTGCGCGCTGCTGTCTTGCTCGATGCTGTCTTGATAGTAGAGTTCGACGGAGTCGCTCATGATGTCTTCCTTTTCAATCCGTGTGCTTTAGCCGCGCCCAAATTTCTTTGTCACGTTCTATCTCAAACACCTTCCGGTGAGGGCCTTGCGCCCCAGCGTAGCAGCCCCCGGCTCAACCATCCCAGCAACAGGCCATACATGGGCAAGAACAGTGTCAGCGAAATGGCCAATTTGACTGCGTAATCGACCCAGGCGATCTCCACCCAGTGGCTGGCCATGAAGGCATCCGGCCCTTGATGAAAGGCAATGGCGAAAAATGCAAAGGTATCCGCCAGATTACCGAATACCGTCGACAACGCCGGGGCCACCCACCATCGTGCACTACGACGTAGACGATCGAACACCTGGATATCGAGCAGCTGACCAATCACGTAAGCCATGAAACTGGCCAGCGCGATACGTGCAACGAACAGGTTGAAGTCGCCAAGAGCGGCAAAACTACGGAACTCCCCTTTCTCGAACATGACCGACAGCACATAGGAAACCACCAGTGCCGGCAGCATGACCCGGGCGATGATCACACGTGCCGGCCCCTTGCCGAAGAGCCTGACGGTGAGATCCGTGGCTAGAAATATGAACGGGAAGCTGAACGCGCCCCAGGTGGTATGCAAGCCGGCAATCGTGAAGGGCAGCTGCACCAGATAGTTGCTCGCGGCGATCACGAAAATATGAAACGCTACCAGCGCTATCAGGCAGCGACGTTTTTGCCCTTCGGACAACAACAGCATCGTGAATTCCTTTTTTTATACCGCCGAGGGGGTGAGGGAACCCTCGCGCATCGATGGGATATGATTTGAGCGGTGCATGGTAACCACAAATTGGGCCCGCCGAAAGCGGGCCCAATTACAGCAGATCACAAATAGTTTCTTAGACCTGCTTTGACTGATGCGCAGCTCCCACCTCCCGTTCCATCATATGCTCGTGCACTTCCTGCAGACTGGTAGGATCGTCGATGGTAGACGGCATGCCGAACTCCTTGCCATCGGCGATGGTACGCAGAAGTTTGCGCAGTATCTTGCCGGAACGCGTCTTGGGCAGCCGCGATACCACCAGCACCTGTTTCAGAGCAGCCACCGGGCCGATCTGTGTGCGGACCAGGGCGATCAGCTCTTTTTCAAGGGCGTGCGTATCACCACCGAAGCCGTCCTTAGGAATCACCAGACCCAGGGGCACCTGCCCTTTCAGATCGTCGAGAATACCGATCACGGCACACTCCGCCACCGCTTCATGCGAGCCTAGCACCTCTTCCATCTCGCCGGTGGAAAGACGATGACCCGCCACGTTGATGACATCATCGGTGCGTCCCATGATGAACAGATATCCGTCTTCGTCGAAATACCCCCCGTCGCCGGTCAGGTAACAGCCGGGGATTGCCGCCATATAGGCCTGATGAAAACGCTTTGGATTGCGCCAGATACCCACGAGGCACCCCGGCGGCATGGGCTGGCGTATGACGATACTGCCCTGCTCATGGGCTGCAGCGGGCTCACCCTGGCGATTGATCACCTGCACGTCGTAGCCAGGCACCGGCACCGTCGCGGAGCCAGGTTTGACCGGCATGGGCTCGAGCCCCTGAAGGTTGGCGGCAATGGCCCAGCCGGTTTCGGTCTGCCACCAGTGATCGATCACCGGCACGTCGAGCAAGTCGTCGAGCCAGTGAAAGGTTGGCGGATCAAGCCGCTCGCCAGCCAGGAACAGCGTCTTGAGACAGGAAATATCGTACTTCTCCAGCCACTTGCCGTCCGGGTCTTCTTTCTTGACGGCGCGAAAGGCAGTCGGCGCGGTAAAGAATGCCTTGACGCCATACTCCGAAATCAGGCGCCAGAACGCCCCCGCGTCTGGCGTGCGAACCGGCTTTCCTTCGTAAACGACGGTGGTACAGCCCAGAATCAAAGGCGCGTAGACGATATAGGAGTGGCCCACCACCCAGCCGACGTCCGACGCCGAAAAGAAGACGTCGCCTGGCGCCATTCCATAAACGCACTCCATAGAGTAATGCAGAGCCACCGCGTAGCCGCCGTGATCGCGCACCACCCCTTTGGGCTTACCGGTCGTGCCGGAAGTGTAGAGAATATAGAGAGGGTCGGTGCCCTTGACCGGTACACAGTCCGTTGGCGTGGCGTTTTCCATCAGCCCCTGCCAGTCATGATCGATATCGCCCAGCTCGGCCAGCGCCTGCTCGCTCTGGAGGTGTCTTTGCAAAATGACGCATGCCGAGGGTTTATGCGCGCTAGCGGCGATGGCCTTGTCGACGATGGGCTTGTAAGGGATGACCGTATCGACTTCGATGCCACAGGAGGCGGCCACCAGGACTTTGGGCTCCGCATCCTCGATGCGCATTGCCAATTCATGGGGGGCGAAGCCGCCGAACACCACGGAATGGATCGCTCCCAGGCGTGCGCAGGCATACATCGCAATCAGCGCCTCAGGCACCATAGGCATGTAGATGACCACTCGATCGCCCTTTTCCACCCCTAATCCTGCCAGGGCCCCGGCAAAGGTCGCTACCTGATCGCGCAGCTCACGGTAGCTGTACTGCCGCCGCTGCCCGGACACCGGAGAGTCCCAGAAAATCGCCGGCTGGTCGCCTCGCCCGGAATCGACGTGATGATCCAGTGCCACATGACAAATATTCAGCTCGCCGTCACCATACCAACGAGCATGATCCTGTTCGTCGTAACTAAGAATGGTCCGTGGCGGTTTGAACCAGGGAATGCGCTGAGCTTGCTCTGCCCAGAACGCTTCAGGATGCTGAATCGATTGCTGGAACTCGGATTGATAGGTATGCATGAAAGCTCGCCTCTAAAGGAAATGACGCGCATATGATGGATAGCGCGGAGGAAGATCAATATTCAAGCTCAGAAACGATATAACCCTCCGATTACCGATTGTTGACACTTTAGGCGATGTCGATACGCTTTCAACTCATACCATGGGCTAATTTTCGACGAAAGACGCATGAAATTCGCTCATGGCACCCACGACCACCAAAACATTGTCGACAATATGCAGATCAGGCTCTGAAGTGAAGCAAACACTTGGCGATGATTTACCGTTAAATACGCGTTTGAACAAGTAATTCGAAGTTGTTGAAGATTTGCTAAATCAGGAAGAAAGTAAGGCTATTACCGTTCGCCAACCCGGCACCTACCATGAGGCTTGCGCCATCAGTGCGGGCCATACCCAGGAGAAGCATCATGAGCACTCGTCAGCCTGCGGCACAGCTGCTCGAAAAAGGCGATGTCAGTGTTGTCAACGCGACCAATCTTCTCAAGGCCATGGCAAATGAAAATCGTCTGCGCATACTGTGCCTGCTCGATGAAACGGAACTCTCCGTTTCCGAATTGAACTCACGCCTGGCGTTAAGTCAATCCGCCCTCTCTCAGCATCTGGCCATTTTGCGGCGAGAAGGGCTGGTCAACACCCGGCGCTCTTCTCAGACGATCTACTACTCATTGCAAGGTAACGAGGCGCGCACCGTGGTAGATACGCTGGCGAAGCTCTACACCTGATGGCTTCCACTTGGCGTCATAAGCGAGGAGGCAACGTTTAGCGCCGCTGCCATCCCCCGGCTTCGAGCACTTCATAAACACGCTGGAGCGCGTACTCCACACCCATTGAGGCCGCCAACCCTGCACGCTCGGCCAGACCACGTTTTTTCTCGAGCGCCACGGTCATCACTCGTGCCTGAGACATACGTTCGAGTAGATATGCCTCGCTGGTGCCCACTTCATCAATCAGGCCATTTTTTACCGCTTCGCTGCCGTACCATATTTCGCCGGTAGCCACGGCTTCGATATCGAGCTGAGGGCGCCGTTCGCCGACATAGTGCTTGAAAAGCGCATGGGTACTCTCCAGGTCGTCGAGAAATTTCTCCCGCCCTTCTTCGGTATTCTCTCCCAGCACCGTCAAGGTACGCTTGTAGCGTCCAGCGGTGAGCAACTCGACGTCGATATCGTTTTTCTTGAGCAGGCGATGAATGTTGGGCAGCTGCGCTACCACCCCAATGGAGCCAAGCACGGCAAAGGGCGCGGCCCGTATGCGATCGGCACAGCAGGCCATGAGATAGCCACCGCTGGCCGCCACCTTGTCGACGCACACCGTAGTGGTGACGTTTGCTTCACGCAGGCGATCGAGCTGTGCCGCCGCCAGGCCGTAGGCATGCACCAACCCCCCCGGGGATTCGAGACGCACGACGACCTCATCGTTTTCGTCAACCACCCCCAGCAGCGCAGAAATCTCCTCACTGAATCGCGATGTCGCCGACGCCTTGATATTCCCCTTGAAATCCAGCACCCAGACCGTCTGCTTCCAGGGCTCATTTTCGCTGTCGTGGGAGGCGCGAATCTCATTTTTGTCGTCTTTCTTGAAGCGTTTCAAAGCCATCTTGCGGCGTTTGCGATCCATGCCGGACAATCGCAGACGTCGCTGGCGACTCCGCAAGCGCTTGTTGAGTTCTTCGATTCGCAGGCGGCTATGCTCCTCGTGGCCCCGGGCCTTGCCAATCAATGCAATCAATATTCCAACAATCAGGGCCAGAGTGACCACCTGCGCCAAAAACATGCCGTATTCCGCTAGCCATTCTTTCACTGAGGCCTTCTCCGTTTATCTTTTTTCAATATTCCATGCCCGCGATACCACGCATTAGGGCCGTGAACCGATGGACGCCCAACCGTCACCCCTTGACGTAGACTGACTGTTTGTCACACATTCGCGTTCCCCTTTCAGTTCATGACAAGAGAATTTTTGATGACCGATAACAGCGCTACCCTGGATCGCTTGAAAAACCGCTTCGATCCTCAAGCGGCTCAGGACATGGACGATATCTTCCAGTTCAACGTCACCGACGACGAGGATTACTATCTTCACGTTCAAGATGGCACGCTCGGCGTGCATCACGGTGAGCATGACGATCCTTCTGTCACCCTAGCGGCGGATAGCACCACACTGAAAGGCATCATGAGCGGTGAGATCGACGGCATGCATGCCTTCATGTCCGGTAAGTTAAAAGCCACCGGCAATCTGATGCTGGCCACCAAGCTCAGCAAACTTTTCCCCAAGGAGTGAACTCCTCAGGAATAGCGCTTGAGATGTGTTTCGATTAACGCCCGGGAAATCGAATAAGGCGGTGGCAATTGCGGTAAACGACGCGGCGTGTACCAAGCCGCGTCGGCAATCTCGATGCCATCGATACGAATGCGGCGGGTGGCAGCTTCGGCAAAGAACCCCAGCATCAATGAATGAGGAAACGGCCAGGCCTGACTGCGATAGTAGCTGAGGTTGCGCACCGTTAGCCCTACCTCTTCGTATATTTCACGATGCACCGCATCCTCGGCGGTCTCGCCAGGCTCTATGAATCCCGCCAGGGTGGAATAGCGTCCAGGTGGGAAGCGTGGGCTACGAGCCAGCAGCAGATTTTCACCGTGAGTCACCAGCGTAATGATGCAAGGTGAGATACGCGGGTAATTGCGTAGTCCGCATTTCGAGCACTGCATGGCAAATTCACCGCCAATCCGTTTAGCGGCATGACCGCAACGGCCGCAGAAGCGATGATCCCGCTGCCAGGCCACCACTTCCAATGCCGTCGAAATCAAGGCGAACTTCGACTCGGGCAACTGGGCCAGCCACTCCCTGGCGGTAGGCCATTGTGTTGCCTCGGGCTCGTGAACCACGGCTATGGGGTGTTCATCCCAAAAACCGATCGGTTGCGCCATGGTCGGCCAAGTATCGACGAAATCCAGCATGTCATCCTCGCCGGTTGAGGTTGCGGCAGGGGCAATGGTGCTGCGATCGCCGATGCGAATCAGCAGGCCACCCTGCTGGTCGTCAGAGGGTAAATCACGCCGAAACATCAGGACTCCACCGATGCGGAAGGCGTGGAATCGTTCGTAGATCCTTCCCAGCCCGCCAAGGTGTCCCAGGCACATTCACCGGCGCCCTCGCGAATGCGTGAAAGCTTGGCGTGGTGCGCATCCAGCTCCGCTTCACTCAATCGTGTCACCGCCAGCCTTGGACGCTCGTTGGACAAACGCCGAATGCCGCTGGTACCGCCGCTGTTCGCCCCCGCCTGGGCATCCGCATCTAGCAGTAACGCCGTCTGCCCTCCGGTCATCGCCAGGTAGACATCCGCCAATATTTCCGCATCGAGCAACGCCCCGTGCAGCACGCGGTGACCGTTGTCGATTTCATAGCGTTTGCACAGCGCATCCAGGCTGTTGCGCTGCCCAGGATGCTTGTCTCGCGCCATCTTGAGCGTATCGAGAATGGCGCAATGATCCGCTACCGGCCCTAATCGAGGTTCATCGCGGCTGGCCTGCAACATGCCAAACTCGTGATCGATGAAGCCCACATCGAAGGGCGCGTTATGGATGATCAACTCCGCCCCTTTGATGAATGCCCAGAAGGCATCCGCCACCTCGGCAAACCGGGGTTCATCCGCGACGCGTTCGTTGGTAATGCCATGAATGCCGATGGCTTCCGCTTCGATCTCGCGCTCAGGATTGATGTACTGATGGTAAGTATTGCCGGTCAGACGGCGATTGGTCATCTCGACGGCACCAATCTCGATAAGTCGATGGCCTTCCTTGGGATCGATACCGGTGGTTTCGGTATCCAGAATGATCTGGCGCATTAATCTCTCGCTGAAAGTGTGGTGAATGTTGACGCCTGAAGTGCCAGGAAGCGACAACGCTTCAATCTTGCGGGCTCATCGCCGCATCGATGGCCGCATTGGCCAACGCGTCGGCGCATTCATTGCCCGGATCACCGCTATGGCCTTTCACCCAATGCCAACGAACCTCATGGCGCTGACTCTCGGCGAGCAGTTCGCGCCATAGCTCCGCATTCTTGACCGGCTGCTTGGCGGCGGTCTTCCAGCCGCGCTTTTGCCAGCCATGTATCCACTCGGTGATGCCCTTACGCAGGTACTGGGAGTCCGTGTGTAGCTCCACCTGACAAGGGCGCTTGAGTTCGCGTAGCGCCATGATTGCCGCCATCAGCTCCATACGGTTGTTGGTCGTCGTGGCTTCGAAGCCGTTGAGGGTTTTTTCATGACGCCCCGCGTTGAGCAATGCGCCCCAGCCACCCGGGCCCGGGTTGCCACGACAGGCACCATCGGTATGAATAACCACCTTGGGTAATGCTATGTCAGTCAACCTCGCTCACCTGTTTTTTCTCCTGCTCGACGGTCATCCGGGGCGTATTGCCCAGCAGCGGCCTTCCCATTGCCGGTGTAGTCAATCGGGGTTTGATGATTTGCGCCTGCTGAGTCCTGGGCCGGGCACGAATCATATATGCGTCGCTGAGCGGCAAATTGTAGCGTCGTCCAAAGGATTCAAGCTTGGCATTGCCCGCCGGTCTACCCGGCAAACGAAAACCACAGTAGTCTACTCGCTCGATTTCAAAATCGACAAATGCGAGCCAGTCACCCAAACGTCCTGGGGTTCGCCATCGCCCGCAGCGTGGCATTCCTGTACGACTCCGCGGCCATACTCGATGCATTCCTTCAAGGCCGAGAGGAAACCAGCCGAAAATCACCAGACACCCGTTGTCCGCCATTACGCGAGTTGCTTCCTGCAGTAGCCGGTGGGGCTCTGGGGCGACTTCCAGCATGTGATGCAACACCACTAGCGAGAGGCTGTCATCCGGCAAGGGCAAGCGGGTCGGATCGCATACCAGGCAGGCATCGTCCTCCGCCAGCTCTCGGGTGGGCGACCAGGTCAAGGTATGTCGAATCGGACACATGTCCGTCAAAGGCGGCGCCATTCCCAGGTGCAGGCTGTGAGCCCCGAACAGGCGCTCACAGATCGGCCCGATACAGGCGCGCTCGGCTTGCCAGTGCGCGCGACCCGCTGCCGATGACCAGTAGAGGCGACCTCGACGTACCAGTTGAGCCAAGGATATCGTCATATTAGAATTTGACACAGAACGCTCGCGCCCCCATGTTAAGCACATTTTGTGCAGTCGACCTTCCCGTCAGCCCAATCCACTGGCGCGCTAAGCGGGCGTGGACAACCGGACCGAGGTGAAACTTTCATGCTGAGCGTGATACCGATTCCCGCCTTTAACGACAACTATATATGGCTATTACGTCAAGACTCCACAACGGATGTAGCGGTGGTGGATCCTGGAGATGCCAAGCCGGTCATACAGTATCTCGAGCGGGAAAACCTCACCCTTTCCACGATCTTGATCACTCATCATCATCACGATCATACCGGTGGACTACCCGAACTCACAAAACGCTACTCGCCTCGGGTCATCGGGCCAAATAATCCTCAGATCAAGGAAATTCAGGAACGCGTAAGCGATGGCGACGATTTTCGCGTTCTCGGGCGACGCTTCGAGGTAATGGCGGTACCGGGACACACTCTGGATCACATTGCCTTCCTCGGCCCCGGTACGCCGTCCTTGCTATTTTGCGGTGACACCCTGTTCTGTGGCGGCTGTGGCCGCCTGTTCGAGGGCACGCCGGAGCAGATGCAGGCGTCGCTATCCCGCCTAGCGTCCTTGTCGGAAGACACGCTGGTCTTTGCCGCTCATGAATATACCCTCGCTAATCTTCGCTTTGCTCAAGCCGCAGAGCCGGATAATAAGATTCGCGATCGATTGATGAAGGAGTGTCAGCGCGCGCGGGATCTGGATCGGCCGACCCTACCCAGCACGATTGGCCGCGAGCGTCAGATCAATCCGTTTTTACGGGTCGACAGCGAAACCTTGCGTTCGACAGCAAGTGCTCACGGCTCCACCGACACCGCCGAAAGCACCTTCGCGACACTACGTGCCTGGAAAGACAATTTTTGAAGAATGATTTTGAAGCATGGGCGCCGCCGGGTGCTCCAGCAAGGATTCAAACAAAATGAACAAACAGGTATTGCTCCGTCGGGTATGCCAAGCGACAGGTGGGATGCTTCTAGCGCTTGGTGTTTCAGCCCACGCCCAGGTCAGCGCCCTGCCCGCTTCGCAACCCACGGCGCCCTTCTGGAACGAACTGGTACTGCAACCTTTCGTTCCAGGCGATATCTGGACCCGCATGCGGGACAACTTCCAGTGGGAAAACGATGCCCGTGAAGCTCGCGTTCAGAAATGGGTAGACTATTACCAGCGTTACCCGGGCAATATCACCACGATCGCCGAGCGCGCGCGCCCATGGCTGTACTGGGTCGTCAGCGAACTCGAGCGTCGGGACATGCCCGGCGAGATTGCCTTGCTGCCCTTCATCGAGAGCGCCTACGATCCCACAGCGCGTCATGTGGGCGGCGCCACCGGCATGTGGCAATTCATGCCCGGCACCGGCGATGCCCTCGGCCTGCGCCGAGACCGTGCCTACGATGGACGCCTTGATGTCATTGCCTCCACCATGGCGGCCTTGGACTATATCCAGCAACAGGCCGACCAGTGGTACAAGGGGGATATCGAGCTTTCTCTCGCGGCATACAATGCCGGTGCCGGCACGGTTAATCGCGCCCGCCGCAAGGCCATTGCCGCGGGCCGGTCCGGAGATTACTGGAGCCTCAACCTGCCGCGTCAGACCATGAACTACGTGCCAAAGCTCCTGGCGCTATCGCGCATGATCGCCAATCCCGATCGCTACGATATCGCCCTGCCCAGCATCCCAGATCAACCCGGCTTTGCCCGAGTACCGATCGAGAATCGAATCAATCTGGCTCAGGTAGCGGAGTTGACCGGCATCAGCCGCAGGCGGTTGGAAGATCTCAACCCGGGTCTCTTGCAGAAAATCACGCTGCCTTCCCGAGCGCCGGAACTGCTGGTACCACACAGGCTAAAGAACAGCCTTGTCGCCATGCTGGCCAAGCGCCGGGAGGCCTTCACTCGGGGTGATCGTTACAGAGTGCGCAGTGGCGATTCGCTCTCTCTTGTGGCGGCGCGCTACGCGGTATCCGTCAACGAACTGCGCCGGTATAACGGTTTGCGGGGGGATGTCATCCGCGTAGGTCAGACACTGCAAATACCGCCCCAGAACCGCGCCGACGACACTCAGCAAGCCCGTGTCGTTCAAGTGCGGGCGGGCGATAGCCTTGCACGGATCGCCGCCCGCCACGATGTTTCAGCGCTGGATATCTTGCGCTGGAACAAGCTGGAGGCAGATCAGTATTTACAACCGGGACAACAGCTGACACTTTACGTACAGTAATTTGGTGCATTGAAACCGCACTGGGCAATGGTGAAAGGAGTATCGATGTTGCGCATGGGTAAGGCCATTATCACCGTTGCGATCATGTCATTTTCTGGATCTGGGTTTGCCGTGACCGCCGACAAAGTGCCTACCGTGCAGGGTCTCGCCATGTACGACAAGCCGGCGCTCAAAAGCGATTTCACGCACTTTCCCTACGTCAATCCCGAGGCACCCAAAAGTGGCGAACTTACTCGTGACGCCATCGGCAGCTTCGACTCCACCAACCCCTTCATCGTCACCGGCACGCCTGCAAACGGCCTTACTCAGATTTACGACACCTTGATGGAGAACAATCCCGACGAGCCCTTCAGCATGTACGGGCTTCTCGCCCAGGGTGTACGCCTGGACCCGAACCGACGCTGGATGGAGTTCGACCTGAATCCCAAGGCAAGGTTTCACGACGGCCAACAAGTGACCGCCGACGATGTGGTGTTCAGTTTTCGACTGCTGCGCGATGAGGGTCAGCCGTTCTATGCCGCCTATTATGCGGATGTTACCTCGGCACAGCGTCTGGATGACGATACCGTTCGTTTCGAATTCAGCCCGAAAAATTCTCGGGAATTGCCGCTGATTCTGGGCCAATTGCCGATTCTGCCGGAACACTTCTGGAAGGATCGCGATTTTGCCACACCGACCCTCGACCCTCTGCTGGGCTCCGGCCCTTATCGTATCGCCAAGGTTGAGCCAGGACGACGTATCGTTTATGAGCGGGTTAAGGACTATTGGGGCAAGAATCTTCCGGTCAATCGCGGGCGCCACAACATTGATCGGCTGATATTCGATTATTATCGTGACCAGACAGTAGCCCTTGAAGCATTCAAGGCGGGTAATCTTGATATGCGGTTCGAATCGAGCGCCCGCAACTGGGCAACGGCTTACGACTTCCCCGCCCTGAAGCAAGGCTTCGTCAAGAAGCTGGAAATACCCGACGGGCAGCCGGCAGGCATGCAGGCCTATGTGATGAATCTGCGCCGTGATAAGTTCAAGAACGTAAAGGTGCGCGAGGCGCTGAATCTTGCCTTCGACTTTCCCTGGCTGAACGACAACCTGTTCTACGGCGCCTATGAGCGCACCCAAAGTTACTTCGAGAACTCCGAGATGGCTGCCAGGGGCGAGCCCAGCGGTGCCGAGCTTGAATTACTCGAGCCTTATCGCGACCAGCTACCCGAGCGACTCTTCGATGAAGCGCTGCCCGTCGAGCAACCCGATGACATTCGCCCCCGCCTACGCAAGGCGCTTGGCCTGCTGCGCGATGCGGGTTATGAAGTGCAGAACGGCCAGTTGATCAATCGTGAAAGCGGCCGTCCCTTTACGCTGGAAATCCTGCTGTATGACGCCCAGTTCGAGCGCATCGTCCAGCCGTTGATACGCAATTTCGAACGCATCGGCATCAAGAGCAAGATTCGTATCGTCGATGTCAACCAATATCTCAATCGCCTGCGCGGCTTCGATTTCGACATGATCGTCGGCAGCTTTCCGCAATCAGCCAATCCGGGCAACGAGCAGCGCGAATTCTGGACCAGTGATTTTGCGGATCAGCCTCAAAGTCGCAACCTCATTGGGCTCAAGAATCCGGTCATCGACGAACTGGTAGGGAAGCTGATTCGCGCAGATACTCGGGAAGAACTCGACACCGCGGCACAAGCGCTCGATCGCGTGCTACGCTGGGGTTTCTACGTCATTCCCCAATTTCATCTCGCTGCGACTCGCATTGCCCTTTGGGATAAATACGGCTACCCCGAACCTGCCCCGAAGTTCAATATCGATCTAGACGCCTGGTGGGTGGCCCCCGAGCGGGCTGATGCGGTCAACCAACGCCAGCACGGTAGTCGCAAGCGCTGAACCAAGCTCAAGGAATCTGCTCTCGTGGCCGCCTATATCCTGCGTCGCCTATTGCTGATGATTCCTACCCTTTTGGGAATCATGCTGCTCAATTTCGTTATCGTGCAGGCCGCCCCCGGCGGTCCCATCGATCAAATCATTGCCCGCTACCAAGGCCTCGACAGCATCGCCAGCACCCGCCTGTCCTCCGGCGGTGGCGACTCGGCGGCGAGTAGCAGCGAATCCCGAGGCGCCCGCGGAGTCGATGAACGCTTCATCAAGGCACTCGAGGAGCAGTTCGGCTTCGACGAACCCGCACATGTGCGGTTTTTCACCATGCTCGGCAATTACGCCACCTTCGATTTCGGCACTAGTTTTTTCCGCAATCGGCCGGTCATCGATCTGATGATCGAACGCTTGCCGGTGTCCATTTCCCTCGGCCTGTGGACCACCCTGCTGGTCTATCTCATCTCGATTCCACTAGGGATTCGCAAGGCGCTGCGCCATGGCTCCCGTTTCGATATCTGGACTTCGGGGCTGGTCATCGTCGGCTATGCCATTCCGGGGTTTCTATTCGCCATCCTGCTGATCGTACTGTTCGCCGGGGGCAGCTATTTCGATCTCTTCCCTCTGCGCGGGCTGACGTCCCCCTACTTCGATGAGTTGAGCCTGTGGGGCAAGATCGGTGACTATTTCTGGCACATCACCCTGCCGGTGATCGCTGCGGCGATCGGTGGCTTCGCCACCTTGACCATGCTGACCAAGAACAGTTTTCTTGACGAGATTCACAAGCAATATGTATTGACCGCCCGGGCCAAGGGGGCAAGCGATCGCCAGGTACTCTATGGTCATGTGTTTCGTAACGCCATGCTGATCATCATCGCGGGCTTACCTACGACGCTGATCAGCATCTTCTTCACCGGATCGCTGCTCATCGAAGTGATCTTCTCTCTCGACGGCCTGGGGCTTTTAGGCTTCGAGGCGGTCATGCAGCGTGACTACCCGGTCATATTCGGTACTCTCTATCTCTACACTCTGGTCGGGCTGATCTTGAAACTGGTCTCGGATCTGACTTATGTCTGGGTGGACCCTCGCATCGATTTTGAAACGAGGGGGGCCTGATGGCGCTCATCGAACGCTTCACACCCACGCTCTCGCCGATCACTCGTCGCCGGATGGCGGTATTTCGCGCCAATGGTCGGGCTCGATTCGCCCTCTGGTTGTTCTCGCTATTGTTCGTGCTCAGCCTGGGCGCCGAGTTGATCGCCAATGACAAACCGCTAGTGATCAAGTATCAGGATCAATGGTATACGCCGTTGCTGGTGGATTATCCTGAAACCGAGTTCGGCGGTTTCCTGCCTACCAGCACGGATTATCGCGACTCCTTCGTCATCGACGAGATAGAGGCTCAGGGCTGGATGCTATGGCCACCGATTCCGTTTGCCTACGACACCCTGGATCGCGGCTTGAGGCAACCCGCCCCCTCGCCCCCCAGCACTCGTCATTGGCTGGGCACCGACGACCAGGGGCGTGACGTGATGGCCCGAGTGATCTACGGCTTTCGGCTTTCCGTGGTCTTCGCTCTGGTGCTGACGCTGGGGTCGCTGATACTGGGCGTGCTCGTCGGCGGTATCCAGGGATATTTCGGCGGCAAGACGGATCTCATCGGCCAGCGCCTGACGGAGATCTGGTCCGGCCTGCCGGTACTGTTTCTGCTCATTATTCTCGCCAGCCTGGTCGAGCCCAACCTCTGGTGGCTATTGGGCATCATGCTGTTGTTCTCCTGGCTGGGACTGGTGGACATCGTGCGCGCGGAATTTCTGCGAGCGCGAAATCTCGAATATGTGCGTGCCGCCCGGGCGCTGGGATTGCCATCGCGGCTGATCATGTGGCGCCACGTGCTGCCCAATGCCATGGTCGCCACCCTGACGTTCATTCCTTTTCTGTTTACCGGCGCCATCACCACCCTGACCGCGCTGGACTTCCTTGGCTTTGGCCTGCCACCAGGATCACCCTCCCTGGGCGAGCTGGTGGCCCAGGGCAAGAACAACCTGCAGGCGCCCTGGCTTGGCGTCACCGCGTTCATCACCCTGAGCGTGATGCTCTCATTGCTGGTATTCATCGGCGAAGGCCTGCGGGATGCCTTCGACCCGCGTCATATCATTGCCGCCCTGACAGCCAAGCCAGAACGGATTTCAACAACGAAGGAGTCCGTGGATGAGCGCTGAACCGGTGTTCTCGCTGAAGAATTTCACGGTGGCTTTCGATGGAGCCCCGGTGGTCGAAGACTTGTCTTTGCATATACGTCGCGGCGAAACCCTGGCCCTGGTGGGCGAATCCGGCTCCGGCAAATCCGTCAGCGCCCTTGGCGCCATCAACCTGCTACCGAAAAGCGCCGAGGTACGCGGCGAAAGCTACCTGGAAGAGCGCGATCTCGCGCGTCTGAGCGAGGGTGACTGGCGCACCGTTCGCGGCAATCAGGTCGGCTTCATCTTTCAGGAGCCGATGACTTCCTTGAATCCGCTGCATACCATCGTCAAACAGATCGGCGAGACCCTGCGGCTACATCAGGGGCTAAGCGGTCGCGCCGCCCGAGAACGGGTGCGCGAACTGCTGGTTCAGGTCAAGCTGCCGCGACCGGACGAATTGCTCGATGCCTGGCCGCATCAGCTTTCCGGCGGGCAGCGCCAACGAGTGATGATTGCCATGGCCATCGCCAACAATCCGCGCTTGTTGATCGCGGATGAGCCCACCACGGCGCTGGACGTTACGGTACAGCAAGAAATTCTGGCTCTGCTTGACGATCTGCGCGAGCGTCACGGCATGGCCATGCTGCTTATCACCCACGATCTCAACCTGGTGCGGCGTCATGCGGATCGAGTCTGTGTCCTCTATCGCGGACGCGTTCAGGAAACCGGCCCCGTCAGTGACGTTTTCAGCCGACCCCGCAGCGACTATACCCGCCTGCTGTTGTCCGCGGAGCCGGAAGGACAGCCCACGGCGATCAGCAACCACACGCCGCTGCTGGAAGCCCGACGACTCCAGGTGGCGTTTTCCCGCCCTAAGCGGCTTTTCTCTCGCAGGCCAAGTCCTTTTGTTGCGGTTCAGCCTCTCGATCTCTATCTGCGCAAGGGAGAAACTCTGGGCATCGTCGGCGAATCAGGCTCCGGCAAGACGACTCTGGCCATGGCCCTGCTGCGCCTTACCCCGGCCAGCGGTGAAATCGATTTTAACGGGGAGCGGCTCGATCGCATGAGCGGCAACGCCTTGAGACGTCAGCGCCGGCAGATGCAGGTCGTCTTCCAGGACCCCTATGGCTCCTTATCCCCGCGGCTTCCGGTGGCGGATATCATCAGCGAGGGCCTGCGTTTTCACCATCCCGAACTTGATCGCGGCGATATTCAGCAGCGAGTGTTGGCCTCACTACGCGAAGTGGGTTTACCGGAAGAGTGTGCTGCCCGCTACCCCCACGAATTTTCCGGAGGCCAACGCCAGCGCATCGCCGTGGCCCGCGCCATCATCCTCGAACCGGATTTATTGGTACTCGACGAACCCACTTCGGCACTGGACCGCACCGTGCAGAAACAGTTGGTTGCGCTATTGCGTGATTTGCAGGCCAAACGCGGCATGAGCTATCTGTTCATCAGTCACGACCTGGCGGTGGTGCGTGCCATGGCCCATCGGGTAATAGTGCTCAAGGAAGGTCATGTCGTGGAGCAAGGCGAATGCGAACAGGTACTCGGCACTCCACGAAGTGAGTACACGAAGGCGTTGGTCGAGGCGGCGGGTTTGGGCAGTAGTAGTGACTAGCTGGCGCCGGCTACTTCAAGCACCCGGTCATGGTCCTTCGCCAGCTGTGTGCGCACCAGCGCTGCCACTAGCCTCGCAAAGTCATTTGAATTGACTTGTTTCGCGAGTTTTTCCGCATCGTCGCCCAGATTCAGCTTGGCACTGGATTTCAATGCCATCTTGTCGGCAAAGGGACGAAATTCATCCCAGCACTGTTGAACTTCGCGTAGAAAGATATCCGCGCCAACGTCACCGATGCCCTTGAACTCCTTGAGCAAGTTCCGAGCCTTTTTTATATCGCCATCTGCCGCGCTGCGCAGCTGGCGCAAGTCGCCAGCGTAGGTCTCTTGCAAGTGCGTGGTCATGGCCTCGAGCTGATGGGCGGTTTTCTCATCGTAGCGTGCGTAGCCATTCGCGTTGAGCACTCTAACGCGCTGCTCCCAGGTCGAATTCGACATCTTGCTCGGGGTCGTCCAGCCCGCCTTGCCCAGCGCCTTGCAGGCTTGCATGGCGGCGTTCGCGCTCAGAGGTGCACTGGTCAGCAAAGAAAAACACAGCAATCTGAACAAAGGCGCGGGGGTATCATGCTGGAGCGTAATGCCAAACTCCTGGGCGAAAGTACGGCCATGGCATTCGAGCAGTGCATCGACGATCTGTTGTTTATTTATTTTGGTCATGTCCGTTTCTCCTTTTAACTGCACTGCACCCCATACGGTGACATCACGTATCGGCGAAACAGAATGAGTGAAACCTGATTTCAGGAAGCAAGATAACGGTATAAATCAGAACGCAGCAATTTCAGCCGGTCGCAAGAACCGACACTCTCCCGGTTCGAGATCAGGATCGAGCTGCAGAGGACCGATCGATTCACGATGCAGCGTTTCCACATGGTTGCCGATGGCGGCAAACATGCGGCGCACCTGATGGTACTTGCCTTCAGTGATCGTCAGGCGTACTTGCCAAGGAGACATCAACGCAAGTTCCGCGGGCTGCGTTAGCTTCTCCTCACCATCGAGTTGTACGCCTTTGGCAAACGCCTTGATGGCTCGTTCCCCGGCTTCACCTTCCAGTGGTTCGGCAAGCGTCGCCACATAGACCTTGGCACAGCGCTTCTTGGGCGAAGTCACGCGATGCGACCATTGTCCGTCGTCGGTGAGCAGCACCAGTCCGGTCGTGTCTACATCCAGACGCCCTACTGAATGCAACCGATCCACATTGGGCAGATCGATCAACTCTTGCACTATCGGATAGCGTCCGGGACGGGTCGTGCATTCAATGCCCAATGGTTTGTGCATCATCAAATAGCGCGGGCCTGAAAGCTCAAGCGGCTCGCCTTGCCAACGCACGTCGCTCGATTCATCGACCTGGGTCGCAGGATTCTTGGTGATCTCTCCATCCACGCTGACCTCTTCCCGATGCAAGGCCTTCTTGGCCAAGCTGCGGGATAGATCCGTGGTCTCGCTGAGAAACTTGTCCAGCCGCATCAAACCTCCAGTGTAAAACGATCCGCATCCATCCAGGCCGGGAATTTATCACGAAACTCGGAAAGTGACTCTCGATCGAAAGAGCCTGTGCGAATGAAAGGCTGATCCCGAGGCTCGTCGATCAATGGATCGCCCTTGAAGTCCACGAGCATCGAGTCCCCCGCATAGGCCTGCTTCTTGGCGTCTTCGCCTACTCGATTCACCCCGATGACATAACACAGATTTTCGATGGCTCTCGCCTGTAACAGAGTACGCCAAGGCTGACGGCGCGGTGCCGGCCAATTGGCAATGCAGAGCAAGGCATCGTACTCGAAATGTTCATCTGCGCTTGGCTGCTGTCGCAGCCAGACGGGAAAACGTAGGTCGTAGCAGACCGTCAACAGAATGCGGAAGCCCTTGAGTTCGACCACTCTGCGGCTATCGCCCATGCCGTAGCGTTCATGTTCGCCGGCCATGCGAAACAGATGTCGTTTGTCGTAATGAATCAGCTCACCGTCCGGGGTCGCCCAGACCAGGCGATTATAGTATTCGCCACCGGCAGTGACCGCGATACTGCCGGTTATCACACAGCGGCGCTTGATCGCTTGATCCCGCAGCCAGGCCACGCTCGAACTTTGCTCCATGGGCTCCGCCATCTCCCGGGAGTTCATGGTGAACCCGGTGGCGAACATTTCCGGCAATACGATCAGATCCGTATCGTCGCCTCCCAGGGTGCCGAGCTGTTCATCAAGCAGCCGACAGTTGGCCTCAGGGTCTTCCCAGCGCAGATCCGCCTGCACCAAAGTCGTGCGCAATTCACTCATGCTGATTCTCCTTGGCGGCAGGATGCGTTATCCAAATCATGTTTCCTGTCCATAAGACTAACTGAGTAAGCAAGGGTCTGCAGCCTGAATGCCTTCTTCCCCCCATTAAGAAACATCGCGGATACATACAGTCCATTGCGTATGGGGAGTGTGTTAGATTAGCGCGTTAACCAACAAGGAGGACACGACCGATCATGAGCCTGCCCCTACAGCCTGACAAGGAAGTCACTCGTGGCGTCCTTCTGGGCCTTTTCGCTTATTTGTGGTGGGGTTGCTTCCCGCTGTTCTTTGCGCTTTTCGAGGGGGTTCCGGCTTGGGAAGTGCTCGTCCATCGGGTGATCTGGTCCTGCCTGTTTCTGGCCCTGCTGGTAACGGTGCTGCGCCGCTGGTCACCGGTGCTCGGCGCACTCAGGCACCCACAACGCCTGGGACGAGTACTCGCCTGTGCGGTATTGATTGCGTTGAACTGGGGCATCTATATCTATGCAGTGGAAACACGCCATGTCTTTCAAGCAAGCCTTGGCTATTTTCTGACACCTCTGGTCAATGTGCTGCTAGGGATGTTGATACTCAAGGAGCGCATGCGGCTTCTACAGGGCATGGCGGTTGGATTGGCGACACTGGCTATCGTCATTCAGCTGGTGGTATTGGGCGAACTGCCCTGGATTACATTATGCCTGGCGCTCTCTTTTGGGACCTATGGTCTGTTCCGCAAGCAGGTACCCCTGGACGGGGTGACGGGACTATTCGTCGAGACGCTGTTGTTGCTGCCCGTGGCGCTCATCGCGCTATTCTGGCTCATCAACGCGGGCTACTCCCACTTCATGATCGGTGATGCACAGGCCAATCTGCTGCTCATGGCCAGCGGCGTGGTGACGGCCCTGCCGTTGATCGCCTTTGCCGGCGCGACTCATCGCCTGCGCCTGGCAACGATAGGATTTCTGATGTACATCAACCCTACCATTCAATTCTTCATAGCCTTGCTGGTCTTCGAGGAGCCACTGAGGCCGATCCAACTGGTCACTTTCGTGATGATCTGGATCGGCCTGGCGATGTATTCCTATGCCGCCTGGCAGGGCCGCTCCCGCACCAGTACAGCCACGGCACGCTGATCCATAAATTGGATCAGCGCTATTCTCACTGGCTTAAGCGCTCAAGCAGCTTCTCAAGTATGCCCAGGGTCGGCACATGGCACTGCCATAGGGTTTCTCCAGACGACAGGCCGAGTGCTTCACGATGCATCGAGGCGGCAGGATCGTCGCTTCGATCCTCCAATTGCTCCAGCCCCAAGTCCGCAATGAGTTCCGGGGCAATGACCGGCAGCAGCAGAACGCAATTACGGACGCCTTCGGCATTGAGCGCCAGACGCCTTTCTCCTTTGCGCATACGCCACAATGAAAGACGCAGACGACTGATGCAACGTTCGAACTCCACCGCTTTGCTACGTTTTAGTTCTTCGTTGACGAGTCGTCCGTTGATGCGTCGATTCAAAGTCGTGGCATTGATGTGAGAGTAGAGGAACCCGCTGCGCTGCACCATCCAATCGAGAACATCGTCGAGGGCGACACCTTCATTCTTGGCGTAGGGCATCTCTCTGCGTGAGACAGCGTTACGTACGGTCGTCAGCTTGAGACCACACACGGCGGCAATTTCGACAATATTCAGCCCCGGGGCCTTGGCTGGCAGGGGGATATCGATAGCCGGCGTCAGCCCGACATGGGCTTCCAGACGCGTACGTACTTGAGCCAGACCAATGAGATGCATCAAGCGCTGCGGGCCGGTTGTGGCATGAAATTCCGCCAGACTCCGCGCCATGGCAACAAGATGAATGAAATCCTCGAGTACGGCGGGATCGATAGTCACCGCGTCATCGGACTCACTCATCAATGCCCAGGCGCGAAGTCTCATCAACGGCTCATGCATGCGCTGGAGCATATTGGCGGCATTCGCGTCGATACGTCCAGACTCATCCGAGGAATCCGTCAATCGGTGCAATGGTCCCGCCAGATTGCGACCGGCGTCTTCCAGCTCGGCGGTCAACGCCTCACGCGTCAATACTTCCGCCGCCGATTTACCCAATAGCGATTCCTGAAGCAAGGCCAAGGGCCTTCCATTTGACATATTCCCATTCCCCTGCGTTGGTGCCGTTTGCACTTGGTTGCGGCTCCAGCAGGGCTTGCCCTTGCCTGTCCGTCGTTATGGCGCCGTGAACAATTCACGGCGAGTGTCGGCTTATAGTGAGTTACTATCTGTTACCGTATTTAACGGCTTGGGGGGGGAATCCTTGAGCAGGTTTTATGCAAAAAACAAAGTATTTTTAATTAGATCTTGGGAATGTAAATAACGCTTATTCGTCGTAGCCAAAGCGTGCAGCCGTCTCCTTTGTCATGTCCTTGATCATCGTCATCTCCTGGTCACTGAAGCGCGGTTGGTAGTAGGTGGGAAAATGTAGCCCCGCCGCCGCCTGCGCGAGTGCCGATGGATCGACGTCAAGCTGACAGTGGGCGTAAACCTTCGTCAGGGTCTGCATCGGTTGATTGCATAGATCCTCATAGCGCAGAACCAGGCAAGCCTCGCGTAGAGAGGGAGCCGCCTCTAGCGTGTCAGCCACATGGCGATAGAGTTCTGCCCAGTAACGCGCCCATCCTTCCACCTCGTACCCTTCACGCCAGAGCGTTTCGATCTTGCTGGCAAGCGCGTCATCGCCCACATTGATGGCACGGCGGTCAAGACCGAACTCGAAGTGCCCTACTCGGCGCATGTGCTCCAGTGCACGGGGATTATGGGCTTCGCCGCAGGCGAAAAGCGCCTGCTGTTTCATCAGCGAGGCAATGTGTCCGACCGGCGAACGAATTGCCAGCAGAAAGCGAGCATCGGGGTAAAGACGATGCAGATAACCCAGTCGTGCCAGATTATAGTTGCCCTTGGCTGCGTAGCGCTTTCGCTTGTGAATGGCCAGTAGCTTGCGGATATGATCGTCGTAGAAGCGCTCGAATGCCGGATGCTGTGCATCGCGCCCAAGAATCGAGCTTTTCGACGGATCGTGAGCATGAGGAAAAAAGGTCATCCAAAGCATTTCCTCGAAGGCCTCGGGGCTCTGGGACGTGACGGCGATACCGTCCTTATGGGCACGCTCCTGAGCAACTTCCTTACCCCGCGGCACCAGAGAAAGCCACCGGTTCCACCAGTACGGCGTATGGAGCAGTGGAAAGTCCACATAGCGATGGGTGCCTACCTCAGGGTGCTCGGCCAGACGCTCAAGGAGCACCGTGGTCCCGGAACGCGCCAGCCCGGCAACATAGAGTGGACGATCCACCCGTATGTCCTCGATCATTTCTTGAACCAGTCGCGTTTCCATGTTCCCCAGGCGAATCCAGGTGCGCGGATGTCGGTTTACCCAACCGCCCAGTACATGCATCCAGGTGGGAACTGAAAAGTCATCGTCACTCTTATGGCTGCTCATTCTATACGTGCCCATCGATAGACCAGCAACGATACGATCAACATCACTGGAAAGAAGATCACCATCCAGGAGCGCACCCAAGGTGGTCCGAACGGCAGATATGTCTGCTGTGGAAGCGCGATTTCGATACGCCGCAGCGCGCTATTCTCAGGCAGATAACCCAATGGGTTGGCAACCAGCCAGTTCCACCACTGTCGTTGAGCAATTACCGGTACCGGCGCGGTCAGCACCACTTCAGTTATCACACCCTCATCGTCGCGCACTAGAATATGACGCAAGGGCGATCGCTCACCGTTCTGCTCGGGCGGCTTACCCTCGCCGATCCAGTCGCTTTGAAATTCACCCGGCACCGTCGTTAGGGTTGGCGTATTCCCTGGGGCGGGATAGGTATAGCCATAGGCGGTCTCGATCCATACCAGCAGCGCCAGCAGCGGCAGGATGGAAAGCAGCGTGGAAGGCAGTACCAGGCCAAGATGCTTGAAAGCCGCAACAAACTGTTCCTTGATCAGCGGTCCTGCATCGGCAAACTCACCATCGAAGCGATTCAACCGCTGTCTAGCCTCACGCGCCGTACGCTTGGCCCGGCCGATGCGCGCCTGAGGCGAAAGCGCCCGATAAAGAAGCAGCGTGCAGGTTCCCGCGATCGCGGCCCACAGCGCCAGTCGTGGCGTCGGCGGCAACACCCAGGCCATGCCATCATCCAGTGCCGCAAACACCGGTGCGGGAAGATCGAGCAATCCCATGCAACCTCCTATAGCCAGCGTATCTAGCGTCCGTGAACCTATACGTGCATTCGTGTAGTCATGAAGGCAAACAAGCCGGCGGGAGGAAGGCTTGACGACCCACCGGCTCGCGACGAATCAGGACGATGGAGGCGGAACAGAATCCGACGAGTGTCTTGTTGGGCTTGCCTCACGCTGGTTCTGTTGGACCTGGGGTTGCGGGGATGGTGTAGTGGGTGTCGATTGCGGGAGCGATGAGGCTAAGCGCTCCTTACGCCGTCGTATCATGCGTCGTATCGGCCACATCAGAACGAAGAACAAGGCGATTCCGATCGCGGCAATGATGCCCCATAGGGCGCTCAATAGACTCAGCCCCGCACCAGGGCCCACATAGGCTTGAGCGGCGAAGGGAAAGACGACGCTTGCCGTCAATATCAAGGACGTAACAACTACTTTGTTTGAACGCATCATGATGAAGTTCTCCTGTTGGTATCGATAACGGCACGAAAATCCGCGCCGAGTTGTTCAGGAGCGATGCGCTGGGCCGATGAGACCACCGGGATGAACTGATCCTTGTCACCCCCTCGCACTGGATTGATGAACTCCCAGACGATGTCGCCTGCGGGCGTGACCTCGAACAACCGGCCGCCATCCGATTCGGTGATCAGGCGATTGTCGTTGGGCAAGGTTTCGATTGCACCGCGCAAGCCACTATCGAAGGGATGCTCATCGTTTCCAGTGTAATACCAGACAATGGCATTGCTCTGTGGGTTCACTTCCAATATTCGAGATCGATTCCCTTTTTCATAGTTGGCCAGATTGTCGAACAAGGTGAAGTTGCCGTTTTCCAGCACCCGGGCATAGTGCTGGCCCATCCATGACCCGCGAATCGCCCAGTTCATCTTGCTGGATTCGGGATCGACCAATGCGATTGCGCCAGGATGGCGAAACGACAGGATGACCTGCCCGGCCTTGCCTTCAGCCGGCGCAAAGGCCTCCGCCTGGGCCTGCTCGAGATACTCGACGCTATTGGTATGCATCGGATCCGCAATGCCGAAATGCGGCGTTGCATACAGCATCCCCGCATAGGGAGAGTCGAAAAACGCATGGAGCAATGATGTCTTGCTCAGCTCGTCACCACTGTCACCGTCGAGTTCCACCATATAGTCGTTGAGCCAAGGGGAAGGCAATTGAGGAAATTTTTTGATCTCCTCGTCGGTGAAATCATGGGTCAAGGTGACGATGCGCCCATCCGCGGCGATATCCAGATCGTGATGCACATGCGCCTTGTAGCTCCAGAGCAGCTGGGAATCGCGATCGATCTTGACCAGCCCGTATCCCCAGGGGGAGTCATTGGCGGCAATGTAGATGGCGATGAGATCGCCGTTGGGCAGCATGCGTGCCTTGCGCCAGTACATCAGATCGTCGGGGCGAGGCGTCCGACCACTGGGTGTTTCCTGCCACACCTCGCTAAAGGGCAACTCCCAGCGATGGGCCACATCGCCCTTCATGTCGATGAGTTGCGCGTAGGTGCCGTCTCCGGAGGTGTAAAGGGTGTAGCCTTGATACGCCTGCTCGGGATCGTTGATGGTGACGCCGCGCTCATCGGTACGCGCCGGTCGCCAGAGGTCGGTCTCGGTGTAAGGGTCGTCTATCGAGCGCTGAACGAGAAGCGCTCTGCCTGCCTGGTAGGCATTGTTGAGATAATCGTAAGGGAACACTTTGGCTAGTGCGATATAAGCGCCGCCAATGAATGCCAGCAAGGCAATGGCCATGAAGAACATGGCCAAGCCAAGGCGATCCGAATTGTGCATACTCTTTTCCTGAAAAAGCCCTAAAAAGGCCTTCAGTGTCCCACTGCATTTACAAACGCCGTTCTTTTCAAGACAGCATAAACAATCCTGTGGAAAGCGCGAACGTCGATACAATAAACATTCAACGCTTTCTTGTAGCAGCGGAGAACCTGGACGGCTTCTTGCACCCCTTGGGCCAACCCCTCATCATGCCTGGAAAAATGGATGTTCCCTCGTCACTCTCGTCGTGAGAAGTAGATGCTCAAGCGCTACCTGCCTATTGTTACCTGGCTACCGTATTATCAACGCAGTCTGTTCACTTACGACGTGATCGCGGGCCTGATCGTGATGGTCATGGTCATTCCCCAGTCCTTGGCCTACGCGCTCCTGGCAGGTTTGCCCGCCGTGGTGGGCCTGTACGCCAGTATTCTGCCGCTGTTGCTCTATGCGGTATTCGGCTCGAGCCGCACGCTGGCGGTGGGCCCGGTGGCGATCCTGGCCCTGATGACGGCAGCGGCGCTTTCCGGCATCGCCGCCCCGGGTTCCGCGGAGTATGTCGAGGCCGCTCTGATTCTGGCGTTTCTGTCTGGCCTCATGTTGAGCGTGATGGGATTACTGCGTCTGGGCTTTTTTGCCAACTTCCTGAGCCACCCGGTGATCTCCGGCTTTCTTACCGCTTCGGGCCTTTTGATCGCCGCCAGCCAGCTGGCCCATTTGCTGGGTATCGACTCGTCGGGTTTCACCCTACCCAAGCTGATCGGCAGCCTGATCCCGCATCTGAGTGACATCAATTTGCCTACCATTGCCGTCAGTGCCGCTACGCTGACGCTCTTGATCGTACTGCGACGCCATGGAGGCACCCTTCTGGCCAGAGTGGGGATGCCGAGCAAACCCGCCAACCTGATCACCCGAGCAGGCCCGGTCTATGCGGTGGCGTTGACAACGCTTGCCTGCTGGCACTTCGATCTCAGCTCGATGGGGGTGGCCGTGGTGGGCGAGATACCCAGCGGTTTACCGCCCTTGACGTTACCTACCTTTGACGCATCCCTCTGGCGCCAACTATGGGTGCCGGCGTTGTTGATCAGCGTGGTGGGGTTCGTGGAGTCTGTTTCCATGGGCCAGATGCTGGCGGCCAAACGACGCGAACGCATCTCTCCGGATCAGGAATTGATCGGCCTGGGCGCTTCCAATCTCGCCGCCGCTTTCACCGGCGGCATGCCGGTCACCGGAGGATTGTCACGTACCGTGATCAATTTCGATGCCGGCGCCCGCACGCCCATCGCGGGTGTCGTGGCAGCGCTGGGCATCACCCTGGTAACGCTTTTCTTTACACCGCTCATCGAATTTCTACCCATTGCCACCCTGGCCGCGGTCATCACGGTATCGATCCTGACCCTGGTGGACATTGATGCCCTGCGCCATACCTGGCGCTACTCCCGCAGCGACTTCGCCGCCCTGCTGGCCACCCTGGTATTGACCCTGCTGGAGGGGGTGGAAATTGGTATCCTCGCTGGTGTCGCCCTGTCGATTGCGCTATTTCTTTATCGCACCAGCCGCCCCCATAGCGCCCTGGTAGGCCGCGTACCTGGCACCGAGCATTTTCGCAACCTGGCTCGTCACCAGGTTGAAACCAGCGCGCAAGTGGCGCTTCTACGCATTGATGAAAGCCTTTATTTCGCCAACGCCCGCTATCTGGAAGATACCCTTTACGATCTGATCGCCACCCGCCCCGGCATCGATCACGTGGTATTGATCTGCTCCGCGGTCAACCTCATCGACGCCTCGGCGCTGGAAAGCCTCAAGGCGATCAACTCGCGTCTCAAGGACTCCCAGGTCACCCTGCATCTGGCGGAGGTCAAGGGGCCAGTGATGGACCGTCTGCAATACTCCGATCTCATCGAATCCCTGACCGGGCGTGTCTTTCTGAGCACCTATTCAGCTTGGAAGGAGTTGACCCAGCATGAGCGCTGACAAATAACACGCTAAGCTTTAGACGGACGACGCATCACTCGCAAGGAGCACTCCCCCGATGCCCCAAGAAGCACTGGTACAGACAGAAGATCTTGGTTTGCTGGTCGATCTCTACGAGCTGACCATGATTCAGGCCTATTGGGCCGAAAACATGAACGACACGGCGACCTTCAGCCTGTTTTTTCGCACCCTGCCACAAGGGCGCAATTACATGCTGGCCTGCGGGCAACAGCATGTGGCGCAGCTGGTCACCCAGCTGCGTTTCGGTGCAGAACAGATCGGCAAGCTGCGCGGCCTGGGGCTTTTCGATGACGACTTTCTCGAATGGCTGGCCGGTTTTCGTTTCAGCGGTGATATCCATGCGGTTCAGGAAGGGACACCGCTGTTCCCCCAGGAACCCCTGCTTGAGATCGAGGCGCCCCTTATCGAAGCGCAGCTGCTGGAAAGTCTGCTGATGAACTACGTGCATCTGGAAACGGTACTGGCCTCCAAGGCCACCCGACTGGTCAATGCCGCCCAAGGGCGCGGGGTGGTGGATTTCGGCATGCGCCGCATGCACGGCATCGACGCGGCGGTACGCGGTGTTCGCGCCTATCGTATTGCAGGCCTTGCCGGCACCAGCAATGTGCTGGGTGCCGTGACCCACGGCCTATCCGCTCAAGGCACCATGGCGCACAGCTATATTCAGGCCCACGACGACGAAGAGGAGGCGCTGATTGCCTTTGCACGCCGCTACCCTGGCACCACGCTGCTGGTGGATACCTATGACACCATTTCGGCGGTCAAGGGGTTGATTGCGCGCATGGCTCGCGATCCCGACTTGAACATTGGCGCCATCCGGCTCGATTCCGGGGATCTGGAACAGCTGGCCAAGACCTGCCGACAGCTACTCGACGACGCGGGTCACCAGAACATCAAGATCATCGTCAGCGGCGGGTTGAACGAACACAGCATCCGCGAACTGGTGGTCAACGGCGCGCCCATCGACGGTTTCGGCGTCGGCACGTCGCTAGGGGCTTCCAGCGATGCCCCTTCTCTGGAGCTTGCCTACAAGCTGACGGAATATGCCGGCGAGCCGCGCCTGAAGCACTCTCCCGGCAAGCATTCCCTGCCCGGTCGCAAGCAGATCTACCGGGAACAGCGCGAAGACGGCAGCTACCGCTGCGATCACTTGACCCTGCGGGATGAACAAGCCCCCGGCACTGCCCTGTTGCAGCCTATCGTGCTCCAGGGTGAATTTCAGGATGCGAACCTGGCCTCTCTCGACGCAGCGCGCGAGAGGAGCCTCGACGCCATCTCGCGGCTGCCCCCGGAGCTTCGCAGCCTGGTCGAAGCCCGCCCTTACAACGTGACCATCAGCGACAAGCTTGAGGCGCGCCGGCGTTTGGCGCAATCGCGTCTCGGTTTACCCGACAACTGACATCAACTTGTCATGTCGACGTCTCCATATCGTCATTCTCGCTCTCTAAGGTCATGGTCTGATCGGCTCGAAAAGCCTGTAAAATCACACCTCAAGGAGAGGACATGAGCGAATTCGACAACGAACCCAGCTACAACTCGAGTGACAACGAGCCATTTTCTTCCATCCTCGAACGCAATTGGTCGCGGCGCCATGTCATGCGAGGCGGCCTGGCCCTGGCCGCCTCGACTCTGTTCGGCAACCTGGGGTTGGTCCAGGCGGATTCCCCAGTCAACGACCCGACACGACCCTCCCCGTCTGCCGCAGCGCGCAACATCAAATTACGTTTCGAGCCTGTACCAGGCTCGAAGACCGACGCGGTGGTCGTCCCCAAGGGCTATACCGCGACGATACTCGCGCCCTGGGGTACGCCCTTGAATAGGCAAGCCAGCGCCTGGAAGAGTGACGGTAGTAACAGTGCACAGGACCAGGCCAATGCCGTGGGCATGCACCACGACGGCATGCACTTCTTCGCCATCGACGGGCGCTCCGACGACGGGCTGCTTCTGGTCAATAACGAATACATCGATCAGGACGCCTTGCACCCCAACGGGGCTACCCGTAACGAGATGGGCAAGCGTCCGGCGGACGAGGTACGCAAGGAAATCAACGCCCATGGCATCAGCGCGGTGCGCATTGTCAAGGAGAACGGCCAGTGGCACGTCCTCAGCGACGACCCGCTCAACCGCCGTTATACCAGCGCGACGGTCATGGATCTCGCCGGCCCCATGGCCGGCACCGACCACGTCAAGACTGCCTTTTCAAAGGATGGTACCCAGGCCCGGGGGACGAACAATAACTGCGGCAACGGCTACACGCCCTGGGGTACTTATCTAACCTGCGAAGAGAACTGGCCCGATATTTTCATCAATCGTGCCGAGACACTGCCGGCGGATCAGCAGCGCCTGGGGATGCCCACGGAGGAGTCCCGTTATGGCTGGGAAACCGCCGCCCAAGACGCCAGCGAGCGAGAGAGCGAATTCGCCCGCTTCGATCTGACTCCGCGTGGCGATGACGCTACTCAGGACTATCGCAACGAGGCCAGCACCTTCGGCTACATCGTCGAGATCGATCCTTTCGATGTGAAGCGCCGCGCCGTCAAGCGCACCGCCCTGGGTCGCTTCCGCCACGAAGGCTGCTGGCCAGGCAAGCTCGAACCGGGCAAGCCGGTGGTGTTCTACTCCGGCCATGACGCACGCTTCGAGTACATCTATAAATTCGTTTCCAAGGCCAACTGGGACCCTGCCGATGCCAATCCGAAAGATCGACTGGCCACCGGCGCCAAGTACATGGACAAGGGCACATTGTATGTCGCCTGCTTCAACGACGACGGCAGCGGCCAGTGGCTACCCCTGACCCCCGAGGCGCCCACCCAGCAGAATTACAGCACCCTGGGCAAGGAATTGGGCGAACTGCCGGAGATCATCCTCAACACCGCCCGGGCCGCCGATCTAGTGGGCGCCACGCCTATGGACCGGCCGGAATGGGGCAACGTGGATCCCGCCAGCGGCGACGTCTATATGACACTGACCAATAACGACAAACGCGAGATCGATCAGCTCAGCGCCCCCAACCCGCGCCCACGCAACGAAAACGGTCAGATCATTCGCTGGCGCGAGACTGGCGACAACAGTTTCCGCTGGACGATCTTCGTATTCGGCGCCAGCGCCAAGGCACCGGACACCATCAACCGCTCGGCACTCACCCAAGACAATCAGTTCGCAAGTCCGGACGGTCTGATGTTCGATCCTCGCGGCATCCTCTGGATTCAGACCGACAACAGCGATAACGCCGTCGCCGACTACACCAACGACCAGATGCTCGCGGTCATTCCTTCCCAGGTAACCAGTCGTGAGGGCTACGCGACGACGATCGACGAGCGCAGCCAAGAACTGCTCAAGCGTTTTCTGGTAGGGCCCAACGACTGCGAGATCACCGGCTTCGCCATGACGCCGGATCACACCTCGTTATTCATCAACGTACAGCATCCGGGCAACTGGCCCTATGACACTGACGCCACTCAGGCAGCACCGGGGGGAAGCAACGTGCGGCCACGCTCATCGACGATAGTGATCCAGCGAGAAGACAACGGCGAGATTGGCGTGTGAACGCCGGATAATTCTCAAGGCAGTTTAGTGGTAAACGGCATCGCTCCGCTTTCGATCATGCGGCGCTCTTCCTCGCTATCGACGAAGCGCACGCTGGTAGGATCGATGCCATAAAGCTCGGCGACCCTCAAGACCTCCGCCTGGTGCTCCGACCGAGCCGCGAGCTTCAGCTGGCGTCGGCTCGGGGTGATGCACTTCAGTACGCCCCAGATGACAAGCGCCAGAACTGCCAGATGCCCCGCGTACTCGGAAATGAAGCGCGACAACTCGACCCCGCTGGCGAACCAGCCTGTGAGGGTGATCATGAATGTAATGATCGCCCCCCAAACCGGGTTGGGTAGACCCAGAAAGCGGTTGGCGCTGAGCAGCGTCTTTTCATAATATCGCAGGGAATACGCCACGGGGGTTTTGGCGAACATTGGCGGCTCGATAAACGGTTTGCTTGAACCCAACAGTGTGCGCCGTTACAAGCCTCTTCAATCCATCAAAATACGGCTCTTGTATCCTGTAGTTTGTCCCCGTGACTGCATGAGTGCGCAGATTCATTACCTAATGATACAAAGATCTGCGTTATCGCTCACAAACTCTAGTTACGAAACAGGCGTGTAAAGCACTCGTCGCTATATTCATATCAGGGATACCGCGTTCTTGAGCGCTTTCACCCAGCGCTCGTCCGACCCCTTACAGACAATGAAAAAGGGATTTTTCAGGCTCTCTTTACGGTTATAGCGCAAGGGTTCCAACGTCCTGGCATCCAGCACATCGCCGCCTGCTGCCAGCACCACGCCGTGGGCGGCGGCAGTATCCCACTCGCAGGTGGGCGCCAGACGCGGATAGAGATCCGCCACACCCTCGGCGACCAGACACAGCTTCAAGGAACTGCCCATGCTGACCCGCTCGTGGCTCGGCAACTCACGGCAGAATGCCTCGAAGGCGGCAGCGCCATGGGAGCGGCTGCCAACGATCTTCCATCGCGTCTGTTCAGGGCTGGGTAGCACCCTGGCTTGAATATCATGGCTTTCGCCACCGGAGCGCTTGAACGCCCCTACCCCGGACTGCCCCCACCAGGTCTGCTGCAACGCCGGCGCCTGCACGATGCCAAAGACCGGCACGCCATTTTCGATAAGTGCCACGTTGATGGTGAATTCATCGCTGCGCTTGACGAACTCCTTGGTGCCATCGATGGGATCGATCAACCAGTAGCGAGTCCAGTGGCGGCGAACGTCATAGCTTGCCTGCTTCGCTTCTTCGGACAGCACCGGGGTATCAGGCAGCACCTCCTGCAATAGTGCAGTCAACAGCCGATTGGCGAGCAGATCGGCTTCGGTCAAGGGGCTGTTGTCCGCCTTGGTTTCGACGTCGAAATCCCGACGATAAACGTCCATTACCTGATGGCCGATTTCATCGACACCGTGTAGCAGTCGCTGGCGTTGCTGTTCATCGAGGGTTTGCATCGTTTCATCCTGTTATCTGAATCGGTTGCCTGAGCCGTCACCCGGGCTTGTCATTTTGCCATGTGGCCCAGTCTACGCGACCCGCGCCGCACTATCTCGGGCGTGCTATGGTTGTTGCGCTCTTATCAAGCAAGCGTCAGCGAGATTATCCCGAACATGATCGATCAGGCCATTCACAAGACCCTGCAGCAGACCTTCGGTTACGGCGACTTTCGCCCAGGGCAGGAAGCGGTGATTTCCGCCGTGGTGGCCGGCCAATCCGCCGCGGCCATCTTTCCCACCGGCTCCGGCAAGTCGCTATGCTACCAGCTGCCGGCACAGCATCTTGCGAATTTGACCCTGGTGGTCTCGCCCTTGCTTGCCTTGATGCAGGATCAGTTGGCCTTTCTGCAACGCCATGGAATTCCTGCCGCCAGCATCGATTCTGCCCAGACGCGGGATGAGGCCAGCGCCGTAATGAACGGTATCAAAGGCGGCGAGATCAAGATCCTGATGATCTCCGTGGAGCGTTTGAAGAACGAGCGTTTTCGACGCTTCATTGCCCAGGTGCCGATCTCGCTGTTGGTGGTCGACGAAGCCCATTGCATTTCCGAATGGGGCCACAACTTTCGCCCGGACTATCTCAAGCTGCCGGATTACCAGCGACAGTTCGGTATTCCTCAAGCGCTGCTGCTGACCGCCACTGCCACACCCAACGTCATTGCGGATATGCGAAGGCGCTTCGACATTGCCCCGGAGCATGTGGTTACCACCGGTTTCTACCGACCTAACCTCAATCTGCTGGTCGAACCGGTGGCAAGCAGTGACAAGCTCACACACCTGGCCAAATGGCTATTACCCCGGCTTAAAAACGATACGCCGCAGCCCAGCATCGTCTACGTCACCCTGCAGAAAACCGCGCAGCAGGTCGCAGCGTATCTGCAACGGCAAGGCCTTGTCGCTCAGGCCTACCACGCAGGCTTGCCCCATGAACAGCGCGACCATCTTCAGCAGCGCTTCATGGCTGGCGAGATTCCCTGCATCGTTGCAACCATTGCCTTCGGCATGGGTATCGACAAGAGCAACATTCGCAACGTGGTGCATTTCGATCTGCCCAAATCCATCGAAAACTACAGTCAGGAAATCGGCCGCGCCGGGCGGGACGGTGACCCATCGGAGTGTCTGGTACTGGCCAACCGGGACAGTCTCAATGTGCTGGAAAACTTCGTCTATGGCGATACCCCGGAGCCTTCAGGCATTACCACAGTGCTCGAAGAGATCGCCGCGGTCACCCGTCGTGGCGAAAATCAATGGGAGCTGATGCTCAACACCCTATCCCGGCAGAGCAACATTCGCCCGCTTCCCCTCAAGACGCTGCTGGTGCAGCTTGAGATGCGCAATCTCATTGCGCCCCGCTACGCCTATTACGCGGACTATCGATTCAAGTATCTGATCGAACCCGAGACGCTGGCATCCCATTTTGAAGGCGAGCGTTCCCGGTTCGTCGAGGCGATCCAGCATTGCGCTCCTAGGGCCAAGACCTGGTGCACTCTGGATTTCGAGGCGCTCTATCGGCATGGCATCGAACAGAATATCGATACCCGGCGCGAGCGCGTCATTACCGCGCTGGACTATTTTCAGGACAAGGGCTGGATTGCGCTTGAAAGCAAGCAGATGACGGACGTGTATGAGATACGCGCCGACCATAGGGATATGGCAACGCTGAGTGCCGACCTGCACGCCTACTTCACGGATCAGGAGCGCAACGAGATCCAGCGCATTCACGCCATGCTCGCGCTATTCGAGAATGATACCTGCTTGAGCCATCGTTTGGCCGCTTATTTCGGTGACGAACAGGCACCAAGAGTGTGCGGTCACTGCTCCGTGTGTCTAGGACAGGTGGCAATACTTCCCACTCCCCCGCCGTTGCCTGCTCTGGAAGACAAGAGCTTCACCGTCCTGTGCGGCGAATTCATCCAGCGCCATCAGGCGCTATGTGAAGGCCAGCCACCCGGTCCTGAGCGTTTGACGCATTTCCTATGCGGCCTGAGCATGCCGATCTTCACTCCGATGAAAGCGCGGAGCCTTGCCGGTTTTGCGCAGCTCGAAGCCTATCCCTATTCCGAGGTGCTGCGCTGGGTAGACGTCAAGTCGACCTAAACCTCAACCCCTCAAGGTGTCCCTCGTCGCACATTGCCAATAACTCAGGAATCAAATGAGCCTGCGAAGGCTCGTCAACCTATAATCGCCTGTTTTGCAATTAACAACAAACATCAAAAAAATACTAAAAATCACTTTATTATTAAAGAAAATTGCGACCTATCCGATTCTATCGATGAGCTCAAGATGAGCGTGATGCTCGAACTCGCTTCCAAAACTCTAAGAAATTTATTCCCCATAAACGATGTAGCAATCGCTATTTAGGATCTCTTGTAGCTGATTCGCTTATTTCGAATGAACGACAGGCTAGACTTGCAAGGAAAAACGTATGAAACAGTTCTTACACAACCTCTCCGTTAAGGGCGGCCTGACCGTCGTACTTTGCCTATTCACCTTGTTGATCCTAGGCGTGGCGGGTATGGGCCACGTCACCAATCAGCAGGGTCAGCGCACCATCACTAATATTGATCGTCTAAATGCGGACCTGATCAAACCGATCAATCGCACCCGAATCAATATTGCCGATGCGATGTTGTACATGCAGCAATTCATTAATGACAGTGACAGTGGCAAGGCTGAGGCCACCAGGAAAGCCCTTGCTGAATCTTTGGTTGCATTCGAGCGTGCCGACACGTTTTTTACCCGTTACCTGAATACACCCAAGGACTCCGAGCAGGGCCGCCAATTCGAAGCTGACATAAAGGTGGCTTATGACCAACTCATCAACGAGGGTCTAGGCCGCCAACACGATGCCCTGAAGCAAGGCGATATCAGCGCGTTTCGTGCCCTGGCTCCGAAAGTTGAGGCCATGAAAAAAGAGTTTCGCCAAATCAGCCAGGGGCTAATGGACTATAGCGACAAACGTGGCAATGCCTTTATGGCGGACTATGCGAATCAGACCGATACCGCCGAAATCGCCGAGCTTGTTGTCTTGCTACTAGCCGCCGCCATCGTCCTGCTGGTCCGCATGGGCATGATCCGCACCGTAATTACGCCTCTTCAGGAAGCCGTGCAGCACTTCGAGCGCATCGCCCAAGGCGATCTCTCTCACAAGATCCAGGATTACGGTCGCAACGAGATCGGACAGTTGTTTTCCGCCATGGGCAACATGCAGAACGGATTGACCAAGACCGTCTCGACGGTTCGCAACAGCAGCGGTTCGATTCATATCGGTTCGCGGGAAATCGCTAGCGGCAATACCGATCTCTCTTCCCGAACCGAGGAGCAGGCGGCGGCGCTTCAAGAAACCGCTGCCAGCATGGAAGAGTTGACCACCACGGTGAAGCAGAACGCCGACAATGCTCGTCAGGGCAGCACGTTAGCCAAAGAGGCCTCCACTACCGCTACCCGTGGTGGAGAGGTTGTCGGTGAAGTCATCACCACCATGCAAGGTATTACAGCCAGTTCCAAACAGGTTACCGACATCATCAGCGTCATCGACTCCATCGCTTTCCAGACCAACATTCTGGCGCTGAATGCATCCGTGGAAGCAGCCCGGGCCGGCGAGCAGGGCCGTGGCTTTGCGGTCGTGGCTTCCGAGGTGCGCAATCTTGCCAGCCGCAGTGCGGACGCCGCCAAGGAGATCAAGGCACTGATCGAGACCTCCGCTGCGCAGATCGATCAAGGATCGGCTCTGGTTGAGAGCGCTGGTGGCACCATGCGGGACATCGTCGAATCCGTGCGTCGGGTGACCGACATCATGGACGAGATCTCCAGCGCGTCTCAGGAACAAAGTTCCGGCATCGAACAGGTCAACCAGGCCATTACCCAGATGGACGAAGTGACTCAGCAGAACGCCTCGCTGGTCGAGGAAGCCGCTGCGGCCGCCTCCTCTCTCGAGGAGCAGGCCGCGCAACTCGAAACCGCCGTATCGATTTTCCGTCTTCCCGATGGCACGGCAAATACAAGCCAGCCTCCGGCTACGGTTAACGAACCCCGAGCCATTCCATCTTCTGGTACCCTCACGCAGAAATCTGCCGCCGAGAAGCAACCAACGGCGAAACGCGCAGCAGCAAAAGCCGATGAACTGGAGTGGGAAGAGTTCTAGGCATCGTTCAGCGACAAGCACGCCGGGCCCAGCCCGGCGTTTTTTTGTTAAGTTCATTACGGTGCTGCCGCACGTCCCTTCTACTCATGCTCATACGCTTGAAAGCAGCCTCAACAACGATCCTGATTGCGCGCATATAGCCTGGCAAAGGGTGCTGCGGTTATCCCATGCGCAACGACTGAAGCAAATACACACAGGCTAACCACGATCCATATCGAATCGTCTCCGGTACGACTCGATGCCAGCACGCCATAGAACAGTGCCGAGATGCCAATGGGGCCAAACCAGCCCATGACCAAGGCAATATTGCGCTCCCGTACCGGCGGCAGCCACCTGTGCAGCATCAAGATGACCGGCAAGCGCCGCAATAGCAGTATGAGCACCACCAGCAACAAACCGCTCCAGCCCAGCGTCAGCCAATCGCCCCAGGGAGCCATCAAACCGAACAAGGCAAAAACCGGCATGGTAAAGAACAGGTTGGCCATCTCCTGAACGTTGTCCTCTTCACTACGCTCCTTGCCGATCACTCGTTGATCGTAGGCAATGCCTGCCGCGAATACCGCCAGGATGCTATCCGTTCCCAACAGTTTGCCGACTCCGAGTACCAACAGTGTCAGTGCCAGGGTGATCGCCAAAAAAGAAGGCTGATCGAACAACCCCTTGTGCTCGGACCATTTCAGCAGTTCGCCGCAGCACCAGCCCATTACGGCACCTATCACTACACTACCGCCCACTTCCCAAAGCCAGACCTGGAAGAACCACTCCAACCAGGCCGTGTCTGTGGGCGTGGTCAGTATTAAAATAGGCAGAAACACAAAGGGATATGCCAGGCCATCGTTTGCGCCAGATTCTACCGAGAGCAAATGTCGGAATCCGGCGGGAAGATTGTCATTGGCGACACCGCCAGTCACGATCGACGAGGCAATGACCGGGTCCGTCGGACAAATGCTCGCGCCGATCGATAGTGCTATCAACAAGGGGACCCCAAGCGTCCACTGAGTCAGTAGTGCACTGATCAGAAACATGATCGGCATACCGATACCCAGCAAGATCAATAGGGAACGCCAATGCACCAAGGGGAATCGAGCGGGCAACCGAAGCGCGATTCCCATGAGGCTGATGCCGAGGGTCAATCGGGCTGCCTCTTCGAGCAGATGGTGGCTATTGCCCCAAACATCGGGATCGAGCAGACCCAGGGCATGAGGGCCGATCACTACCCCCAGACAAAAGGCTATCAAGGGAGGCGATAACCAGGAACGATCGATTGGACGCGACAGTAAACCCAATAGCAATACCAAACCACCGGCAACGGCCAGTATGATATTGATATCTTTCATGGTTAGCTGGCTCCTTGGCTTGGGTGATCAATTAGACGATTGATAAAACGCCGGAAGAGGTATCCGGCGCTCAAAAAAACAAGCATGTTTAGGGGGCGGCAGGAAGCTCTCTCTTATGCGCGGTACGCTGATACGCCTCGACTATGGTCTGGTAAGCCTCCTCGTTCACCCTTTGGCCTTGTAAAAAACGATCGATATTCTCGTAGCTCACTCCAAGGGCATCTTCGTCGGTAAGTTGCGGCTTGAGAGATTCAAGATCCGCCGTAGGCACTTTCTCAATGAGATCCGACGGTGCTTTCAAGGTACGTCCTAGTTCACGCACCTGCTCCTTGGTCAAGCCGGTCAACGGCGCCAGATCACAGGCTCCGTCGCCATATTTGGTGAAAAACCCCATCACCCCTTCTGCGGCCTGATCGGTACCCACGACTAACGCGCCAGCGGCTCCCGCCACGGCGTATTGGGCGATCATGCGCTGACGTGCCTTGATATTGCCAAGCACAAAGTCCCGATGATGCTCATCCTTGAAGGTGAGGCCACCTTTTTCCAGATCATCGATCATGGCATCCGTGGCCTGCTTGATGTTCGTCGTCAGGATCTCGTCCGGAACGATGAAATCGATAGCAGCTTGTGCTTCATCTTCATCATGCTGCTCACCATAAGGGAGACGCTGCGCATAAAAGCGCGCATCCACTCCCTTTTCGCGAGCCTTTTCGACTGCCATTTGCGCTAGTCGCCCTGCTACCGTTGAATCGACGCCACCACTTATTCCCAACACCAGGCCATGCTGGCCAGTAGCGATCATGCGTTCGCACAGAAACTCGCAACGACGCTGAACTTCCTGCTGCGGGTCAATCGATGCTTGTACGCCAAGCGCCTCGATGATGCGTCTTTGCATCGCTTCCTTATTATCATCACTCATTTGTGCCTCCTTTCTCTTTGCACTCATCCTTTGCGCTCTTCCGTCAGCGACGTGACAGGGTCACAAGGGCGGCGCCTTTCCTTCAAGTACTGCCTGATGGTAGTAAAGAACACGCTCGAGCGCATGATGGGCTGCGGCAAGGCGCACGTCGTTTCGATCCCCATTGAAGCGACGAGTCTCGGAGTACAGATATTTCTTTTCCGCATGACGAAAAGCCCAAGCAAAACATACTGTTCCTACGGGAATGTCTCCTTGAGGCTGAGGGCCAGCAATACCCGTGTTAGCAATGGCGAGATCGGCGTGGTTGTTATCAAGCGCCCCAAGCGCCATTTCTCTTGAGGTTTCCTCGCTGGTAAGCCCGAAGTTGTCGATAGTGGCGTAACGTACGCCAAGATAGCGATTTTTTGCTTCAGGCGAGTAGACTCCCAGTCCGCAGTCAATCGCCTGGCCACTACCCGGTATTCTGGCCAGTTCCGAAACCATCAACCCCGCAGTGCAAGATTCCGCTGTAGCCAACTTTAACTCATGCTCTATGAGATATTGCGTAACGTTTTCCAGAAATGACATTGGAATTCCTCATGGAACTGCATAAATTCAAAACCTTAAAAGAAGATAACTTCTACCTCCAATAACCCATGATGAAGAACATCTGACGATTATCTCGCTACTTGGTCTAAAGCTACTATTTATATTACCCTCGTTATTATTTAACAAAAAATAACAATTTAATATTTGAGGCGCTGGATTAAGTATCTGTTCAAAGCTTTCGACTTCACGCCAGAACATTCCTGAGATATTGTAAAAAAGCTACCACTCAATTGAGGGTTGACACCGCGCGCCGATACACTACATTTACCTTGGCGAACCGAAAACAATGAAGAGGCAGCTGGAAGCTCCTTGTTTTCTTCGTAATATTAATCTGGGTTAAATAGGGAGATATGCGCATGATCGATCCGGAAAATTCCAATACCTCGAACTCACCTTCTACGGGCTCTCAATCCTCCGGTAACATGAGCTCCTCCTCAAATGTTGCTGGAAACTCCCGCCACACTGAAGAAGCCAAGAACAAGGCTCGGCAGACTGCCGGTGAAGTCAAGGATGCGGCTCGCAAGCAAGCAGAGGGCATGTTCGACCAGCAGAAAGAGAACGCTGCTAACCAGGCGGAAGGACTATCGTCTGCTTTCCGTAAAATGGCTAAAGAGTTCGATGAACAGGATCAAACGTCCTTTTCTGGCTATGCAAACAACATCGCCAGGGCTACGGATAGCATCTCTCAGCGATTGCGCGAACAGAACCTGGATGGCCTGATGCATCAGGTACAGGACTATAGCCGTCGTCAACCCGCTGTATTCCTGGGCGGCGCAATTGCAGCCGGCTTTTTCCTGGCACGCTTTTTGAATAGTTCCCAGCAAAACAGTTCATCGAACACCTCCTACTCTGGTTCTTCCTCGCGTGGGTCTACTACAGGCTCGTCTTCACTTGGGTCTACTACGTCCACGTCAGGCGTTGGCAGCACGACGGCGGGTACATCAAGCGACTCACTGGGCTCAAGGCCTTACTGAGACTTGAAACTCGTGTTTCTAATACAGAAATTTCAAGTGAAAAAAATCAACGCAACTAGCCAGGGAGGCTAATAGCATGGATACAGACAACAGAAACACGACGAGAGAAAGTTCCTCGTCCTTTGGCGCCTTGATATCAAGTTTGACGAACGAAGTAACGTCATTGGTGCGTAACGAAGTCGATCTTGCCAAAGCTGAGATGGGTGAAAAGGTTTCCCAGATCGGTACCGGTGTCGGCTCGATAGCAGCCGCGGGCGCGGTACTCATGTGTGGCTTTCTGGTACTGCTGGCAGCTGCAGTCTTTGGGCTGGATACGGTACTGGAAACCCCTTGGCTTTCAGCTCTGATCGTTGGCGTGATCGTCCTCATTGTCGGGTTCATCATGTTGCAAACTGGCAAGAAAAAGCTCAAGGCCACGAACCTGATGCCCCAGCGCACTATTTCCAGCGTTCAGAGAGACAAGGAAATGGCTCAACATCACAAAGTCGAGGCTAAGGAGCAGCTGAAAAATGAGCGATAATAATCAGGATACCCGCAAGCCGGAAGAGATCGAAGCCGATATCGAAGAGAATCGTGAAAGACTGGATCGCACGCTGCACGAACTCGAGGACAGGATCTCACCTCGGCGATTGATCGATACTACGATGGACTATGTGCGCGGTGGCGGGGCCAATGAATTTGCCTCCAATCTGAGCGAGACCATCAAGAACAACCCGGTTCCTTTCGTGCTTACCGGGGTCGGCCTGGGCTGGCTGATCATGGCTCAGCGTAACCCCAGCAAGTATTCCCGTCGTGATCGTGACGACGTCGACATGTATGGTTACGAAGACAGCCGCCACTACCCCATGACGACTCGTCCGGCACCGACCGGCACGTCATCCGCCACTACGGCAGGTCTACCGAGCGACTCCACCCGAGTGCCGCCAACGACTTCCGTACCCTCTTCCACCAGCGTTCCGCCAACCACCGGCACGACTTCGGGGGCCACGACTACGCGCGTGCCGCCGGCAGCGTATACGACGGGCACCGTCGGAGATTCGGATCACGACGACCGCCAAGGCAAGGGACGTATGAGTGGTGCCAAGGAAAAGGCACAAAACATGTCGAGCAGCGTGAAGGAGCGTGCTCAAGACATGTCCAGTAGCGTAAAAGGCCGCGCTCAGAGCATGTCGAGCAGTATGCGTGATGGTACCTCACGAATGAAAAGCGGTTCACGCTCTGCCATGCGCGGTGCCTCTTATCGCGCTCAGAGCGCCGGCCAGCAAACGACGCAATTCATTCAGGAACATCCTTTGGCGACTGCGGCTCTAGGCGTTGCCATTGGTGCCGCCATCGGCAGCCTGCTGCCTTCTACACGCTTCGAGGACGAGCAGCTGGGAGACACTCGGGACAGGTTGGTCGATCGCGCCGCCGAGGAAGGCCAGAAACAAGCAGACAAGGCTCAGTCCAAGGTTGAAGAAAAAGCCCAGAAAGCGAAGCAGGATGCTCCTGAAGCGCCTGATTCTCGGGGTACGACTGCAGGCTCGTCGAGCAGCCATGGCAGCTCGTCCACTACAGGCTCTTCATCCACGACGGGCACTACTGGCACTTCGTCTCGGACTGCGTCGACATCAGGAACTCCAGGAAGCACGGGGACTACCGGAACCGGAACACCGGGCAGTTCATCCTCGACATCATCCAGTACGGGCAAACCAACGGAGCAGGATCTTTCAAGAACGGACATCAATTCGGGTAATACCCCGACGCGTGGTGCCTGAAAGCTTCTTCTCTGATGTAGCGCTTTCATCAGAATAATCGTTTAAGAGTATTGTTGATGTAGCGCCAATGAAACGAGGATCGGCTAGCCGATCCTCGTTTTTTATTGCTTGTTATCTTTCATCAACTGACAACGAAATCATTCAGCACTGGGCTTTTTGCTCACAGAATGTCGGTAGCCAATATGCCATTGAGCAATTCCGACGAGGAAAACACACGCTCCCCAGCACCTTTCAATCCCGACACCAGGCAGATACCCACATCGGCACTGCGGGCCTCTTCGCATTCAAGGGCATACAGATAACGAGCTCCTTCCTTCAGACTTTCGATGTGCTCGGCAAAGTTCTGAAAATAGAGCTCCACGACCTTGTTCTTATCGTCGAGTACCGAAAAGAAAGGCGCCTCGAGCCGATTGTCACCCACAAGAACGCCTTGACCGTTACTCCTGATCTCCCCCTGGACCGTCGGCATGCCCCACAACCCTCGGGCAAAACTCAGATACTGGGTAACATCGCCGCTGATGTAGTAATCCCTGGTATAAGCCGGCGTACCGGTTGAATCCTTCTCGAACAGCGAACGTCCGAACCCCAGAGCGGTCTTGTCTGCACCCATCAGACTCATGAGAGTGGCCCCGACATCGAGCATGGTGCCCTGCACTCGCCGCTCTCCGTGTGCTACGTCACTATCGAACACCATCAGCAGATTCTCTCGCTTATCCGCTTTTTCGATCATCTCTTGAGCATCGTTGATCATGGCCAGATGATCGGATAGCACGACCAGACGCGTGTTCTCGTAATAAGGTGAGCTGCGAACGCGATCGATGAAACGGGATACCAGACGATCCGCGCAGCGCAAGGCATTGAGCGTATTTATCTCGCCGTCCCGATAGCGAACCTCCTTGCAGCTGGGCGAGATATGACCATGAGGATGGTGGGTATCCATGGTGAGTGCAAAAAGCGCAAAGGGTGTTTCTTTTTTCGAGAGTTCGACGAATTCCGAATAGGTGCTTTCCAACACTTCATCATCGTATGCGCCCCAGACTGCAAACTTGCCTTTGCTCTGCTGCCACTCCTTGAAATAGTGCTTATCCCGCACGGTCTTGAACCCGTGCTGCTCCAGAAAGCGCCCCTTCCCGGCAAACTCCGATGAAGAGCCACCCATGTAAACCGTGTCGAAGCCGTTTTCGTCGAGATACTCCGCGAAGCATTTTGCCTTGGGCAGGAAGTGAGCTACCTTGCCCATCTCGTTGGCCCCCGCTCCCGGAGTTACCAAGGGTAAACCGCACTGGGTATTCACGAGTCCCGCGATCGTCCAGCCGGCACCGGGGGTTTGCTCGATGCCTGAAAAGTAGGCGGATTCGTTGCGCTGGGCGCGCAATCTTGGCAAGAGGTCGGGAAAAATAGATTCGTCGAAATAAGTCGACTCGATGCTTTCCAGATAGAGCACGACGAGATTCTTGTCGCGGCTGAGAGAGCGCCGATCGGTGTTGTACAACGCTTCGAGCCGCCGTTCCTGATCGCTGTCTAGCGTTGAGTAGGTATGGGTCAAGGCGACGATGTTTTGATGCCAGGGTGAGGCCAGCCAGCCAATGCTTACCAGGAGACAGCCAAGCGTTAGCGATACCATCGTGCCGTACTTGATGTCATGTCGTACAGGCGAAACCCGATCAACGCTCCGCCGGCGCTGCCGCCATGTCTTGACCAGGGGAAGTAAAACAAACAGCAGCGCTAGGCTCACGTACGCCGTGAATACGATGATCTCCCGTAGGAACTGGGTGTAGTCCGCGCCCTCGGTACCACTGAAGAAATGAAAGACGACGGATTGATTGATGCCCACGCCGGTCATCATGTCCGCCACCCGCCAGAGGCCCCAGAAAAGCGTATAGATGAAGCCAAGCATGCCCAGCGCAATGGCCCAGGCCGAGGGGGTCAAAACGATCAATATCAGCAACCCAAGCACGATCACCACGCCGAGTGCATGCCAAGTAACCAGTGTTTCGAGAATGGTCTCGGGGGTTATTGCAGCAAAAAGACGTGGAAAGCGATCGGGCGCCAGTACCGGCCAGTAACTATGAACCAGAAAACCGCCTACGACTATGATCAGTGCCGCTATCGGCAGGTATTTCCCAAGCCGCTTCTTGAGTAGCGATGATTGTTTTTTCATTCGTGCAGGCCCATGCTTCTCGACCGGAGTATTTCATTCGGTCACCAATCTGTCACCGTTGTGACTTGTTTATAGAATGACACATCCAGCGCCAGCATCATTCATTAAAAGGTCGCATGCGCGCCGCCAATAAGCCTGTTGCCATTTCAACGAAGCCTTCACCATGACTAGCCCTGCATAGCCAGCGCGGCGTATGGACCAGCCTGGCAAGATGCGGCGTGATATTGGCGACCCCGACGCTCAAGGAAACATCACGAAAAAGCGGCTCGTCATTGGGCGCATCGCCGATGAACAGAACGCGCCGGGCTCGGTCCCTCGTATTCAAGCCCAGGTCCTCTTCAAGTAAACGCCCCGCCATGGCCGCCTTGTCGTGATCGCCGAACCAGGCATTGACATGGATCGAGCTGGCCCGGGCGCTCGCCCCGGCCTCGTGAAACCGTGCGATCAATGCCGCGACCTGCTCACTGCTCAAGGGCCCTATGTCCTGAGCATGATCGACCGCAACGTCGACCAGGCGATACGGCTGATCCGCGGCGAGCCGCGCCTCAGGCACTTGCTGCAGCGCTTGTTCTGCGATCCTCAATAACTGGCGCTGCTCCGCTTGCAATTCATTCAGCGGGCGAATGAAACGCTGCTCGAGCCGGCCGTGTGCATTCAGGCGAAAACGAAACGCCCCACTTTCGCCAATGACTGCACTGACCGGCCAGGCCCGCACGATATGATCACACCAGCCGGCACAGCCACCGGTGACGGGAATCACTCGAATTCCCGCCGCCATCAGTTCCGCCATGGCGTCAAGCGTTCCCGGTGCCAGCTTGCCGTGACGAGTCAATGTATCGTCAACATCCGTGAGTACGACATCGACGTGTGCCAGCAGATCAAAATCTGCATCGGCAAAGCTGCGCATAGGATTTTCTTCCTCTGTTTACGCGTTGCAATGAACACTTATTGGATTGACCGGAAAACGGCCATACGCCCTTATGCTAATTGAAGCCACTTGGATTGCTATCTACTCTCATCTATGTATACCGTATTGGCTCGGTCCGATAATAATCTCAATAAGGGATAAGGAGCTCTCGCAATGTCGACAAAAGCACTTGATCCAGCTCGGCTTCGCGTCAACGTCCAGCGTATTCAACAGATGATACTAGGCACCGCCATTACCGCGTTGCTGGTCCCCTCCGCCAGTGTCATGGCCGCCCAGGAGTGCTCCAACCAAGGCGCCTTGGCTCCCATGTACTGCGACGCAAATAACGATCTTGTCGCGGATACACCAAGCGACCCCTCGAAGCTACTCGATCCGGATACGCTGATCTTCGCTTACACTCCGGTCGAGGATCCGGCGATCTATGCCGATATCTGGGAGCCGTTCATCGAACACCTATCCGAAAAGACCGGCAAGGACGTGCGCTTCTTCGCGGTGCAATCCAACTCCGCGGAAATCGAAGCCATGCGCAGCAATCGCATCCATATCGCAGGTTTCTCCACCGGCCCGACGCCCTTCGCAGTCAACCTGGCCGGCGCAGTGCCCTTTGCCATCATGGGCTCCGAGGACGGCAACTTCGGCTATACGCTGCAGGTCTACACCCGCAAGGACAGCGGGATCGACGAACTAAAGGATCTCAAGGGCAAGCGCGTGGCCCACACCTCCCCCACCTCCAATTCTGGCAATCAGGCGCCACGCGCGCTGTTTCCCAAACAGGGCATCGTGCCCGGTGAGGACTACGAGGTGGTCTATTCCGGCTCCCACGACCAGTCGATGCTCGGCGTGGTGGCCGGAGACTACGATGCCGCTCCGGTGGCCTCGGAAGTGGTCGATCGCATGGCGGATCGAGGGCTCTATGATCCCGAAGAGGTCAAGATCGTATTCGAGTCCAAGCGCTTCCCGACCACTTCCTATACCTACGCACACAACCTCGAACCGGAGCTTGCCGAGAAGATCAAGGACGCCTTCATGAGCTTCGACATGCAAGGGACGGCCTTGGGTGAAGAGTTCACCGGCGTCACACAATTCGTACCCATCAGCTACAAGGAAGACTGGGAGGTCATCCGGGATATTCAGGAAGCGAACGGGATCAGTTACACCCGCGAGAATATCGAATAAAAGGACAAAACCCGATAAGCAAGACGGACTTCTCCGGCAGCAAGGCATTGCGAGGGCGCTGTAAACCCGTCCTTGGGCGCTACTTTTGCTATCTGACCGCCATGGATGGCGGAAATACCGGGATTGCATGGAGCTTTTCCCGGCCATGGCAAAAGACCCTCGCTTTGCCTTGCCCCCGGGATCCATCATTACAAGACGTTTGGAAATAAACGCTAAGGATCCCCCATGCTTCGCATCAACCGCCTGGTCAAGCGCTACGGTAATGGCGAGCCCGTACTCAAGGAGCTCGATCTGGAAGTGCCGGGAGAATCCGTCGTTTCGATAATCGGCGCCTCGGGGGCCGGCAAGAGTACGTTGCTACGCTGTATCAATCGCCTGGTCGAACCAACCTCGGGCAGTATCGCGCTAAACGACCTCGAGCTCACTACACTGCGCGGCGAAGGGTTGCGCAAGGCTCGCCGACGTATCGGCATGATCTTTCAGGGCTTCAATCTGGTCGATCGGCTGACGGTCATGGAGAACGTGCAGTGCGGCCGCCTGGGGTACATCCCCTACTGGCGTGCCGCCCTGCGTCGTTACCCGGCGGAAGATATCGAACGCGCCTTCCAGCTCATGGAGCGGGTGGGGATTGCGCATTATGCCAACAAGCGCGCCGACGAGCTTTCCGGGGGCGAGCGCCAGCGGGTCGGCGTCGTGCGCGCGTTGATGCAGGATCCGGACATCCTGCTCGCGGACGAACCCACCGCCTCTCTGGACCCGGTCACATCTCGCCAGATCATGGAGTTGTTGCAACGACTCGCCAGTGAGCTGCACCTGCCCGTACTGATCAATATTCACAACGTCAACGAAGCCAAGGAGTTCACTCAGCGCATCGTCGGCATGCGCTTCGGGCGCATCATCTTCGATGGCAAGCCCGACGATCTGGACCAGGACGCCATGGACTCGGTGTACAGCGGCACGTCGGAAGACCAGGAAACGCCTGCCACAGTCTCGAGTACCGACAAGGTGGCAACATGAGCAGCAACTCGACGCCGGCAGCAACGCCCCGCCAGTGGCGCAAGGCGCCCTTCATTGCCAATCCTTGGCTGCGCTGGGGACTCCTGATCGGTTTCGTGATCTATGCCGCCTGGGCAATCGCCACTCTGCCCTTCGACTGGGCGCGCATCAGCCAAGGCATGGAGCGCGCAGCGCGCATCTTCGGTGGCGCCTTTCCGCCCAACTTCGACCGCGGCGGGCTACTGCTGAAGGGTTTTCTGGAAAGCCTGCAGATCGCCATTCTCGCCACCCTGCTCGGGCTGGCACTGAGTGTGCCCATCGCCTTCATGGCGGCGCGCAACATCGCTGCCCTGCCGGTCTATCTGCTGGGCCGCATCTTGATCATCATCGCCCGTAGTTTTCACCCGGTCATCGTCGCCATTTTGTTCGTCAAGGCCGTAGGATTCGGCCCGGTGGCGGGTATTCTGACCTTGACCATCTACTCCATCGGCTTCGTTGCCAAGATGCTCGCGGAGCGCATCGAGGAAATCGACTGGGGCCAGGTGGAAGCGCTGCGCAGCACCGGCACTGGCTCATTCACCGTGCTTCAATTCGGCGTGTTGCCACAAATCATGCCGCGCCAGATTGGCCTTTCGATCTATCAATTGGATAGCAATCTGCGCGCCTCGGCGGTGGTCGGTATCGTCGGCGCTGGGGGCATCGGCTCGACCCTGATGAACGCCTTCGGCCGCTACGACTACGATTTTGCCTTGGCGATCACCCTGGTCATCATCGCCGTCATCCTGGTCAGCGAAGCGATCAGTGGGCGCATTCGGAAAAATCTCTGGTAAAAGGAGCGTCTGGTGAAAGAGTCGATTGCTGATCGCGCCTGGTCGCGCCATACCCGACGCCAACGCTGGGGTCGGCTTGCGGGCATGCTCTTCATTGCTGCCGCCGCCGCATGGTCACTGACCACTATCGACATCATCTGGCCCTGGGTGTGGGATGCACCCGTTCAGATCGGCGATCTTTTCAAACGCATGGTGCCACCGGATGTTTCCGCCATCAACGCCATTACCTGGGCGCTGATCGAGACGCTCAACATTGCCACCATCGCGACGTTCTTTGCGGTCTTTCTCTCCCTGCCCGTCGCCTACATCTCGGCCCAGAACACCACCCCCAATCGGGCCACCCTGTGGCTTGGCCGTTTCATCCTGGTCTCCAGCCGTTCGGTGAATACCCTGATCTGGGCGCTGCTGTTCGTGGCAATCTTTGGTCCGGGAGTGCTCGCCGGCATCGTCGCCATCATGTTTCGCTCCCTGGGTTTTCTCGGCAAGCTGATCGGCGAGGCCATCGAGGAGATCGATCGGCGTCCGGTCGAGGCGCTGGAAGCTACCGGCGCCTCCCGGGCCAAGGTCATTCTCTATGCGATCGTACCCCAGGTGGTGCCAACGTTTTTTGCCGTGAGCATCCTCCGCTGGGACATCAACCTGCGCGAATCCACGGTACTTGGGCTCGTCGGCGCAGGCGGGATCGGGGTCATTCTGCAGGGGGCCATCGACATGCTGGATTGGCGCACCGTGGCTACCATTCTACTGGCGATCATCGTGCTCGTTATCGCGGGTGAAGCGCTGGCGGCCTGGTTGCGCAAGAAGGTGATTTGATTCCACTAGTTGCGGCTTCAAGGTCTAGGCGTTGGCGAGCAATCGTCGATAAAGCGTCACATAATCTCGTGCCATGCGCTCGCGAGTGAAGCCTCTCATGAAACGCTCTCGTACAACACGTCGATCCAGTGCACTGATATTTTTCACCGCCCAGCATGCTTCTTCCATGCTTTCCACGATATAGCCATTCACGCCATGCTCGACGATTTCTTCGACGGCGCCGTTGCGCCAGGCAATGACCGGTGTGCCACAAGCCATTGCCTCTATCATCACCAATCCAAAAGGTTCAGGCCACTCGATCGGAAAAAGCAGCGCATCGGCATGGCCTAGCAGCAACGCTTTTTGAGAATCATCGACCGAGCCTATATAGCGAATGTCGTCGTTCAGCCGCGGCTTGACTTGGTGATCGAAATAGCTCGGGTTACCCACATCGATACCGCCGGCCAGTTTCAAGGCTTTGCCCGTTGCCGTGGCTATTTCGATGGCTCTATCCGGTCGCTTTTGATCCGTCATACGGCCAACGAACGCCAGATATCCCTTACTTTGCTCGACGAAGGGGAATCGCCTGGAATCCAGACCGTGATGCACGATTCCTGCGCGATTTTCGACAGGAATGCTTTTGGCCTGCGCATGAGAAATTGCCGCTACCGGCAGATCGGGAAAACTGGAAAAGAACAGTTGGCGATCCCGTTCATCGACGCGCCAATGTATCGTGGTAAGGCTCTTTTTACGAAGCTCTCCTAATAGCGCCGCATGAAAAAATTCACCATGGCAATGCAGGATATCGAACTCCATTATTGATCCACGTACTTTGTCCAGTAATGCGGTCTCAAGGACGCCTGCCGTACCCGGTGGCAACTCGCCTTCATTGGCCTGCAACTGGGCAAGACTGGGTAGTGCGGAGACCAGCCTGGCGGAAGTCTGGCTATCGCTTGCAGCAAACAGGGTGACCTCGTGGCCCAGAGCGATCAGTGCTTCCGTCAGGTCATGAACGATGCGTTCCGTCCCGCCGTAATGGACCGGGGGAATAGGGAAAATGACGGGCGCGATTTGTGCTATCCGTAATGCCATCTTGTACCATGCCTTGGTATTGGCGTTCTGTTACTAAGTCAAGGAAGCCCGGGAGCTTGATTACTCGGGAAGACGAACGGGGCTTCCCAACAAGGAAGTAAGCATATGGTCATATTACATATTGCGTTACAAGGGTGCTTACGTGGAAAACAGGTCGCATATGGACTGACTGCAGATACGGGCGGGCACATTCGCTACCTGCTGGAACTGGTCGAGGCGTCTGCCCAGGATGCGAATATTGAACGCATCGATATCGCTACCCGCGCCTTCATAAGCGATTATTCGAAAGACTACGACACCCATTGCGAAGTCATCGATGCCAAGACCCGTATCCTACGATTTCGCACTACGTGCCCAGGCTATCTCGCGAAAGAAGCGCTATGGACGGAGCTACCCTCCTTTACCGAAGGACTGGATGCGTATATCCAGTCTCTGGACTCAAAACCGGACATCATTCACGCCCACTATGCGGATGCCGCGGAAGTGGCAGCGACGATCAAGCAACGCCATGGCATTCCTTTCGTGTTTACCGCCCACTCCCTGGGGCGTGTAAAGCTCGCCACCTTCACCCATTGCGATACTGCCCCAACCCAGGAAGAACTGGATGCGCTCGAACGGCGTATTACCTTTGAAGAGCGAGCGCTGCGGGAAGCGGATCTGATCATTGCCAGCAGTCGCGATGAAGCGGAAGTGCAATATGCCAGCTATACCCATTACGACCCTGGCAAGATTCGCGTCGTTACCCCTGGCAGCAATCTCGACGCTTTTCAAGATGCACCTACTTGCGACCGCGTGAACCGAGCAATCAACCGTTTTCTGGTCAATCCTGACAACCCCCCGCTTCTTGCAATTGCCCGCCCGGTCACCAAGAAGAATCTTGCTACCCTGATAAAAGCCTATGGCGAATCCCCTGAGCTCCAGGAGAAAGCCAATCTGGTACTTATCGCCGGAACGCGGGGCGATATCCGCAGCCTGGAACCGGAAATCGGTCACAATCTTGGCGAGATCTTATACCTGATCGACAAGTACGACCTGTATGGCAAGGTGGCCTACCCCAAGCAGCATGAATCAGCGGATATTCCTGCCATTTATGCCTATGCTCGTATGCGCCGTGGTGTTTTCGTCAATCCAGCGTTCAACGAACCTTTCGGCTTGACGTTACTTGAAGCATCCGCCGCAGGTTTACCCTTGATTGCCACGGAAAGCGGCGGCCCCAACGACATCATCAAGCGATGCCAGAACGGGATACTGGTCGACCCTCATTCCACTGCCAGCATTCGCAAGGCAGCGCTCGAACTGCTCACCAGTGAGACAGCCTGGCAACGCCATGCCAACGGAGGCGCGCGTGCGATAAACGCATTCAACTGGCAGTCGCATGTCAGCCAATACCATGAACTCCTTGGCAGGCTCTGTAGAAGACCAGAGCCCCAGCCGGGATTCGATAGTTTTCTGATTACCGACATCGACAATACCCTATTGGGCTCTCCGGAATCCGCTGCCACATTTTGCCGGTGGCGCAGCGGGCAGGTTTCGCTTGGTTTCGGTGTAGCCACGGGAAGAAGCCTGCACAGCGCTTTGGCCATTCTGAGCATGGAAGGCACGCCCTATCCCGAGGTCTTGATCACCTCGGTGGGATCTGAAGTCTATTTTCTTGCGGATAACGCTACGACCTATCAGCGAGACAACACCTGGAGAACAATCATCGCCGAAGGGTGGCGTCGCCAAGAAATCGTCGAACTCTTGGCGCAGCTACCTGAGCTGACGCCACAAAGCCCTCTTGAACAGCGTGATTTCAAGCTCAGCTATTTGACCGAAGGGCAACCCTCACTCAATGAACGGATACGTAGCTTGCTCCAGGCGCAAGGTTTGGCCTGCACCGTGATACACAGCCACGGGCGCTATCTGGATATCCTTCCCGCGCTAGCCTCGAAAGGCGCCGCGGTAGAGCATGTCAGGCAACACTATGGCCTAGCCAGAGAGGCGATCTTCGTTGCCGGTGATTCCGGTAACGATGTAGAAATGCTGCAGGCCATGCCCTGCTCCATCATCGTGGCCAATTTTTCCGACAGGTTGGTCAGCCATCCCGGTTTGACCCACGCCTATTTAGCCAAGTCCAGCTATGCTCGGGGCGTGATAGAGGGAGTAACCCATTTTCGCAAGCGTCGAGGTGGTTCTTGAGTAGCGTATTGACGCTGGTTCGCGGACGGCGCGATCATCTCGTCAATCTCTTGCATGGCTTGGCACTGCAGACTCAGCTGCCGGATGAGCTGGTGATTGCCTACATGCAGCCCGAGCCTCATCCGGATCTACCCGCCATGCCCTTCCCGGTGCGTCACCTGCATGTTCCCGGCGAAATCATGCCCCTGGCGCGAGCACGCAACCAGGCCGCCGCCGTGGCGCGTCACGACAAGCTGATCTTTCTCGACGTGGACTGCATTCCCTCGCCGACGCTGGTCGAAAGCTACTCGCTAGCCCTAGATGACAAACGCGGGCTCTATCTGGGTGAAGTACTTTATCTGCCCGCGAAAAGCGTGAAGGGAGCGCTTGACTACACGCGACTCGATCAATTGGGACAAGCGCATCCCGCACGCCCTCCAATCCCAGACACCGGCACTCGGGCGGAACCCGATCCGGGTAGTCTATGGGGCCTCTCCTTTGCCTTGCATCGTGACAGCTACCAGCGTGCGGGGGGGATGAACGAGGCCTATGAGGGCTATGGCGGCGAGGAGACGGATTTCGCCTGGCGTCTGGCCCAAACCGATTTACCCTTCTTCTGGGTCGCCAATGCCCGGGCCTATCATCAGCACCATCGCCTGTTTGCACCGCCCTATCAGCACTTCGCGCATATTCTGCGCAACGCGGAGTATTTTCATGGTCAGTGGGGGCGCTGGTGCATGGAGTACTGGCTCGGGCAGTTTCGCGATGCGGGGCTAATCGACTGGAACGAAAATAGTAAAAGCATCCAGATACTGCGCTATCCGACCAAGCAGGATATTGCACACGCCGAACTGCCCCCTTCTGCCCTGTATAGCTAGATGGTATAGCTGAGCAGTCTAGCTGATCGTCAATCGTTGGCTTGGGCGGTAGGCAAGACTTGTTCAAGCGCCGTTTCACCGCGCCAGAGCCGATCCGCTGTTTCTTCGAGCCAGTGCGCGGCTATCCGGTCCGCATCCGGGGAATAGAGCATCTGCAAGTTGGTGATATCAAGCTCCCTGGCACTGGCAAATACCGCTTGCCAGGTTTGAATATCCCCGGGCCAGGTCTCGAGATGGATGGCGGCCTCGAGCCGGGCCAGGCACTGGGCCTTGCGCGACTGCTCACCGAAATAACGCCATTCCGGCGCACAGATGTAAGGGCGACCGATCTTGGCGATTTCATGCACCGTGTTATCGCCAGCAGAGGCAAGCACGATATCGCTTGCCGCCAGGTAATCCGTGACATTCGATACCCAGCCGTGCTCTTCGAGATTGGCAAAATCTGTTTCATGGCCTTCGCGATGCACCGGGCCAATGACGATCAAACGCGACCGGGGTACCGCTCGGGCTGCCACCGTCAAAGGCGCATAGGGCGTTCCAGCACCGCCACCCCCGGTAAGCACGACGATGATTTCCTGATCTTCGGGCAAGCCCAGTTTCTTTCGTGCAGCATGTTTGCCCTTCACTGCATCGTCGCTGGTGCATAGCCCGCCGGTATAGCAGGTCTTGGCCCGGGCCCAGTCCGGGTAGTCCTGCTGCTCGAGCCGTTCATCGAACGGGGCCAACATGCCCACGCAACATTCATAGGCCGCCATATGCCCCGGGTCGTTGCGATCCCCGTGCATGCGCACCTTGACCGCCGGTACGCTTGCGATGCGCGCCAGCAACACCATCTCGGCGGAAACGTCGCTGACGAACAGGCCCGCATCGCTGTCATCCAGATGATCCAGAATCAAGCGCATGGTACGCCGCATCGCTCGCACGCCAAGCGGTACGCAGTGCATGACGGAAGGCGTGATGGCAGCTTCATGGAGTGCCGGCGTGGCCACTTCGGCGCCGATCATGTTGGGCAGCGTCACCAGGTCGATACTGCGCTCGAAACCGTCGAACAGCGACGGGTCTGCGGTCATGACCGTGACGGGCCTATCCGGCGAGAACCGGGCGATGATAGCCATGGCGCGGCGCGCATGGCCCCGCCCCTGATGATGGATAAAGAAGCTGATGCGTTTTTTCACGAGGAACCTTCCTGGTAATCGTATCAGTCACAATTTAAGCCAATCCATTGGCTTAAACTTTAACAAACGTCATCAACCAAGCGCTTCAATCTTTAATGGCCGCCGATCACGCCCCGCTGACGCAAGTCCGCCAGGCTCTCATCGTCGAGATCCAAAAGCTCCCGCAACACCTCATCACTATGCTGCCCCAGCGTCGGCGGTGGCAGATCCGCGTTGAGTGCTTGGCCATTGAGTCGAATAGGATTGCTGACCAGATCGACTTCGCCGGATTGGGGATGGGTCATGTGCATCTGCATTCCGCGATGGCGCACCTGGGGATCATCGAAGACGCGATCCAGCGTGTTGATCGGACCGCAGGGTACCCCTACTGCTTCCAGGCTCGCCAACCAATCGTCCGTACCTCTCTCCAACAAGCGGGAAGCAATTTCCGGCAGCAGCAGTTCGCGATACTCGACCCGAGCCGCATTGGTGGCAAAACGCTCATCGTCGGCCAGATGCGCTCGATCCAGCACCTGACACAGCCGTCGGAACTGACTGTCGTTACCCACGGTGATGATCAGGTAGCCGTCCTGGGTAGGAAACGCCTGGTAGGGCACGATATTGGGATGGGTATTGCCCAAGCGCCGGGGTGGTACATCGCTGGTTAGATAATTGAGAGCCTGGTTGGCCAGCACGCCTACCTGTACATCGAGCAATGCCAGATCGAGATGGCCGCCCTGCCCGGTGCGCTCCCGCTGGAAAAGCGCCGCCATGATGGCATTTGCCGCATACATACCGGTGAAGATATCCGTCAGGGCGACACCGACCTTCATGGGCTCGCTGCCGGGTGTTCCATCGGGTTGCCCGGTCAGGCTCATCAATCCGCCCATGCCCTGAATCATGAAGTCGTAACCAGCGCGATGAGCATAAGGGCCATCCTGACCGAAGCCCGTGATCGAGCAGTAGATCAGATCCGGCTTGAGGGCCTTCAAGCTCTCGTAATCCAGCCCATAAGCCTTGAGACCCCCGACCTTGAAGTTCTCGAGCACCACGTCGCAGTGGCCGACCAACTCGTGAATCAGCGCCTGCCCTTCTGGGTCGGCCAGGTTCACAGTCACGGAGCGCTTGCCCCGATTGGCACTGAGGAAATAGGCGGACTCCCGGGTACCTGAAAGCCAGGGCGGCCCCCAGGCCCGGGTATCGTCGCCGGTGCCCGGGCGCTCGATCTTGATCACTTCAGCACCCAGATCCGCCAGTTGCTGACCGCACCAGGGGCCGGCCAGCACCCGCGACAGATCCAGGACGCGTACGCCTTCGAGCGGTTTGTTCATTGCGCGAACTCCCCGCCGTTAAAAGAACGCCTGAATGCCGGTTTGTGCGCGACCCAGTATCAGAGCGTGGATGTCATGAGTTCCCTCATAGGTATTCACGGTTTCCAGGTTGACCATGTGACGAATCACGCCGTACTCCTCGGAGATACCGTTGCCACCGTGCATGTCCCGCGCTACCCGGGCAATATCCAGTGCCTTGCCGGCATTGTTGCGCTTGATCAAAGAGATCATCTCCGGGGTGCCCTGCTTGGCGTCCAGCAGTCGACCCACCTGCAGACAGGCCTGTAGGCCCAGGCTGATATCGGTCTGCATATTGGCCAGCTTGAGCTGAACGAGCTGGGTCGCGGCCAGAGGACGACCGAACTGCTTGCGATCCAGAGTGTATTGACGTGCGGCGTGCCAACAGAACTCCGCAGCCCCCATGGCGCCCCAGGCGATACCATAACGTGCCTTGTTAAGACAGCCGAAAGGCCCGCCTAGACCGGCCGCTTCGGGCAACAGCTTGTCTTCGGCAACGAAGGCGTCGTCCAGCACGATTTCGCCGGTGATCGAGGCGCGTAGGGATACCTTGCCGTGGATGGTCGGCGTGGTGAAACCCTCGACATCGCGATCGACGATGAAGCCCTTGATCTTGTCATCATGGGCATCGGACTTGGCCCAGACAATGGCCAGATCGGCAATAGGGCTGTTGGTGATCCACATCTTCTGGCCCGTCAGGCGGTAACCGCCGTCAACCTTGCGTGCTCGGGTACGCATACTGGCCGGGTCGGAGCCGGAATCCGGTTCGGTAAGGCCGAAACAGCCTACCAGCTCGCCGGTGGCCAGCTTGGGCAGATAGTGCTGCTTCTGCTCTTCGCTGCCGTAAGCCTCGATCGGGTGCATCACCAGGGAGGACTGCACACTCATCGCGGAACGATAGCCGGAATCGACCCGCTCGACTTCTCGGGCGATCAAACCGTAGGCGACATGACCGATAGCGGAGCCACCGTACTCCTCGGCGACGGTCGCCCCCAGCAACCCCATTTCGCCCATCTCGGTGAGTATCTCCCGATCGAAATTCTCTTCGCGAAAGGCCTCAAGCACTCTGGGCTGCAGCCTTTCTTGACAATAGGCCTGGGCAGCATCCTGAATCTGGCGCTCGTCGTCGGTCAATTGCTGCGACAACAGCAGCGCATCATCCCACTGAAATCCGCTCATCGTCCTCTCCTCTTGTTCTCACCATATTCTCTTCTGGAGGCCTCGCCCGTTCAGCGTTACGGATCGAGACATGTTAAAGAGTGTTCGAAATATTCAACTCCAATCTACACCACTACGAGGCCTGCGCCCACCCTCCAGAGCAGGAATTCGGCAAGGCGCTGATTTTCCATCGGCAACGCTATGACATATGCTGTTTTTTGCACTCACGCCTTGCCGCAACGCTACTGTTCATGGGTTATAGGCATAGCGTAGCAGCCTCGGCGGTTCATCTGCTGCAAAGTACAAGCATAAGGAATGGATACCATGCTCAGAAAGACGCTATTAAGTCTCTCCATCGCCACCATCAGCCTGTCCACCCAGGCCCAGACCACGGTGATCGACAACGCCAACGGTTACGGTTTCGATACCAATCGCCAGCTCGTTCCCTTTTCTACCCTGATCATCGAGGATGGCAAGGTGGTGGCCCGAGGTGACAAACAGCTGGCGGCGGACTACCCCGAGGCCGAGAACGCCATTGATGCGGAAGGCAAGACGCTTCTGCCAGGGTTGATCGATGCCCACGGTCATTTCATGGCGCTAGGGTATAGCCTGCTGGAAGTGGATCTGCGGGATCTCGAATCGGCCAGGCAAGGAGCGAAGAAGGTAGCGAATTTTGCCAGCCAGAATCCGAATCTCGAATGGATCCGTGGCGGCGGCTGGAACCAGGTGTTGTGGGAAGGCCAGGAGTTCCCTACCGCCGAGACACTTGATGCCATGATTACCGAACGCCCGGTGGTGCTGAGCCGAGTCGACAAGCATGCGATCTGGGTCAACAGCAAGGCCATGGAACTGGCCGGCATCGATGCAGACACCCAAGCTCCGGAGGGTGGCGAGATCCTGCGCGACGACGAAGGCAATCCTATCGGCGTATTCATCGACAACGCCGAGCAGTTGATCACCGACAAGATTCCAGATCGCAGCCAGCAGGAGATGACTCAGGCCTTCGATACTGCCGTCGCGCATCTTCAGGAAGTCGGCATCACCAGCGTGCACGATGCCGGTGCCAGCGCCGCGGAACTCGCGCTTTTCCGTTCTCGCGACGAAGCCGGCCAACTCGGCGTGCGCCTGTACCCGATGATCGCTTCGAGCGATCCACAATTCGAGGCCCTTCTCGAAAAAGGCCCACAGGATGACCCGGAGGATTGGCTCGATATTCGCAGCGTCAAGATTTTTGCCGATGGTGCCCTGGGTAGTCGTGGTGCCGCCCTGCTCAAGCAATATAGTGATCGCCCGGACTCCAAGGGGCTGATGCTGCAAGACAAGAAATCGCTGCAGTCGCTGGTCGACGTCTCCAGCCGACATGGCTTTCAGGCCAACATGCACGCGATCGGCGATCGCGCCAATCGCATCGCCTTGAACATCTACGAAGAAAACCTGAAAAACGATTCGGACGCCCGAAAACTGCGCCACCGCATCGAACATGCCCAGGTCGTGAACGTCAATGATATTCCACGCTTCTCGGCGCTCGGGGTCATTCCGTCCATGCAGCCGACTCATGCCACCAGCGACAAGAACATGGCGGGCGATCGGCTGGGGCAGCAACGCCTTGCCGGTGCCTACGCCTGGCGCTTCTTCCTCGACAACGGTAGCCGAGTCGCAGCGGGTTCCGACTTCCCCGTCGAGCCAGCGAATCCATTCTACGGACTGCACGCTGCTGTCACCCGAGAGGATCGAGATGACCAGCCTCAGGGCGGCTGGCTACCGGGCCAGAAACTCACCGCTACGGAGGCACTACGCGCCTTTACCCTGGACGCAGCCTATGCGGCCCATCAGGAAAAGAGCCTGGGTGGGCTGATGCCCGGGCAATGGGCGGACTTCATTCTGGTGGATACCGACATCATTCGCACTGATCCTGAGAACATCTGGCAAACTCAGGTCGCCGAGACCTGGATCGCGGGGGAGCAGATGTATTCGGCAGCAAAGGCAGACTGATGATGCCATCGGCATGACAACAGGCGTACTCGGCGATGTCTGGACAATGTCTGGATAATGCCTGGAAGCACAGCTTGGATCGAGGAGGGAGCATGCAAGAGACTATCCTCATGATCCACGGCATGTGGGGCGGCAGCTGGTACTGGGACAACTACCGGCGCTTTTTTGAAGCCAAGGGCTATCGCTGCCTGACGCCGGATTTGCGTCACCATGGCGTGCCCGTGGATCAAATACCATTGGCCGAGCTTGGCATTACGAGCTTGCTCGATTATGCAGCGGATCTCGAAACCGAGATCCGCGCGCTACCTGAGAAGCCGATCCTGTTCGGGCATTCCATGGGTGGGCTGCTCGCGCAGATCCTCGCAGGACGCGATTGCGCCCAGGCCGCTGTCTGCATTACGCCAGCGGCGCCTGCCGGCATACTCTCTCTGCGCTATTCCGTGCTCAAGAGTTTCTTCGGCATCTTTACCCGTGGGGCCTTCTGGAAGCAGGCTCATCAACTGGAGTACGAGCGCGCCGTCTACGCAATGATGCACAAGTTGCCCGATGCCGAGCGCCGTGCCATCTACTCACGCTGTGGTTGGGAATCAGGCCGGGTGATGGCCGAGATCGGCCTTTGGCCGCTGGGCTTCAAAGGGGCCCAGGTTGATGCAAACCGCGTGACCTGCCCGATGCTCATCGTCGCTGGTGCCGAAGATCGCATTACACCGGCCTGCGTGGTGCGCAAGGTGGCACGCAAATATCAGCCGCAAAGCACGTTCATGGAGTTCTCGGGGCACGCGCACTGGATATTGAAGGAGCCTGGATGGGAGAAACCCGCGGCACAGATCGCCGCCTGGTTGGAAAACCGGTAAGCATGAACTGTCAGCGTTGCCTTTTATTTCACTCAGGCAAATTCACGAACCGACGGCAGCGGATGGGCTGCAATGCTGAGCTCTAGTTGACCGATCTCGCTTTCCATGCCCTCGATGCGCCACTCGTTTTCGTCAAAGCACAGTTCAAGCTGTTCTACTTTGTAGCTCATCTCCTCGTAGAGCGCCTCGATAGCCAATGCCTTGAGCTCACCGCGACCAGGCAAGTGCGACACGAGAATGGAGTAGGCGAGCAGATAGCTGGCAGTGGGAAGCATCCACAACAGAACATCGGCAAGACCCATCGACAGGCGCAGACAGGTCAGCGTCATCAGTATCGCCGGCCCAGTAGCTGCGATCCCATTGGGTAGCCCCAGGAAGCGATTTTCTCGAAATATTTCGCGCTCATAATAGCGCAATGCAGCGGCTGTCGGTTTCACGGTCAGGCTTTCACGGTCGGAACGGGTTGCTGGCAGAGTCTCTGTCAGAACTTCTGGCAGAATTGCTAGCATAGCCGGGCTCAGCAAACCGTCTGTCATTGAGCGCGTGGTGCCAGTCCTATTCTCCAGTCTTATCTATTGCATCGACCGATTGTGGTAAAGCTTTATATGGTCCTTCAATTAAAGAAGAATGATTTATCTAAGTATAAATAATTAGCCCTGAGTCGACTGGCCGGGCGATAGATTGCCACGTCCTGATGAAAGGAGTCGGATAACGGTCGAGACAGCTACTATTTCAACTGGATCATGCTTTTTCAGACTTTGTGCTAATCGCATGCGCAAACGTTTGCGTATTACGCTACAAACCATAATCATCACTGTGGGGTATCCGTGAAACGCCAAGGCCTGCTGAACGCGCCGATCAGCACATTGCTCGCTGAACTGGGGCACACCGATACTCTGGTCATCGCAGATGCCGGACTACCCATTCCTCCTGGGATGCCACGCATCGATCTGGCATTGCGTCCAGGCCTTCCCAGTTTCTTGGATGTACTGGATGCGGTGCTGGACGAACTCTGTATCGAGAGCGCGACCCTAGCCAGCGAGATAGATGAGCGCAACGCAAATCTGCACCAGATGGTCGAGAAGCGTCTCGCCGCTCAGGAGCATCGCGACAGCTGCTCGATCGAGCGAAGGTTGATTGCTCATGAGACGTTCAAACGCGAGATCATCAATGCTCGCGGCGTGATCCGCACCGGTGAGTGCACCCCCTTCGCCAATATCATCCTGCGCAGCGGCGTGCCGTTTTGACCTCCGCCACAGCCCACGACAACCGCACTCTCCTCATGGAGCTGCGCGGCATCGACAAGGCATTCGCCGGTGTGAAGGTACTGGCGGACGTCAATCTGGCGCTACATCCGGGTCGCGTGCTGGCCCTGGCCGGCGAAAATGGCGCAGGCAAATCGACGCTGATGAAGATCCTCAGCGGTGTCTACCGCGCCGATGGCGGCAGCATCATATTGCGCGGCGAGAAGGTGCGTTTTACCACGCCGCGCCAAGCCATGGATGCAGGCATCGCCATCATCCACCAGGAACTCAATCTGATTCCCACGCTCTCCGCCGGCGAGAACATCTTCCTGGGCCGCGAGCCGCGCACTCGACTGGGCACCGTCGACTGGCCCCGGCTCTACCGGGAATCAAGCAAATTGCTGGAGCGCTTGCAGCAACGGCTCGACCCGCGCACGCCGGTATCGCAGCTCAGCATCGGCCAACAGCAAATGGTCGAGATCGCTCGGGCCCTGTCACTGGATGCCGAGATCATTGTCATGGACGAGCCCACCGACTCGCTGACCGATATCGAGACCGACATCCTCGCCCAGGTGATTGCTACCTTGCGCGACGCCGGTAAATCCCTGGTGCTGATCACCCATCGCCTGGCAGAAATCTTCCGCATGTGTGACGACGTGGCGGTGCTGCGCGATGGTCGGCTGGTGCACCAGGGGCCAGCCAGCGAGTCGAACGAGGAGCACTTGATTCGGCAGATGGTGGGCCGCGAGCTCGCCGATCGCTACCCTTACGAGTCACCATCGCCCGGTGACACCCTGATCGCGGTGGATGATCTCGTCGCGCCAGGTGTAGAGGGGGTGTCCTTTCATGCCCGGGCAGGTGAGGTGCTGGGGTTCGGGGGTTTGATGGGGGCCGGGCGTACGGAAATGGCCCGGGCGATCTGCGGCGATGTCGCCGTGGGTTCAGGCAGGGTGCGCCTACGCGGTCGCGAGGTGCGCTTCGCCTCGCCGGGGCAAGCGTTGAGAGCCGGTTTAGTGTATGTGCCGGAAGATCGCAAGCAGGCCGGCCTGCTGCTCGACCATTCGGTAGCAGAGAACATGTCACTGACCGCCCTTCCCGCCTTTTGTGGCCCTCTGGGCATCATTCGCCATGGCCAGGAGCGAGCGGCGATTCAGCAGTACATCGACGCCTTCCGTATCAAGCTGAGCGATCCCGACCAGTCCACCGAAACGCTCTCCGGTGGCAATCAGCAGAAGGTTTCCCTGGCCAAGGCTCTGATGTGTCAGCCGGATATCGTCATCCTCGACGAACCCACCCGGGGCGTCGATGTGGGTGCCAAGCGGGAAATCTACCTGCTGATCAACCAACTCAAGCGCGAGGGTAAATGCGTGCTACTGATTTCCTCGGAGATGCCCGAACTACTCGGCCTATCCGATCGCATCATGGTACTTGCCAATGGCCGTATCACCGGTGAATTCACCCGCGCGGATGCCACCCAGGAGAAAATCATGACCGCTGCCGCCCATGTCGAGGCACCTACCGAAACGCTTGTCGACAACACGAAGGAGACGCAAGCCAGATGAATGCCCCCACGAGCCGCAGCGTCACCCGCCTGCTGATCGACAACAAGGCCTTTCTGGCGTTGGCCTTGTTAGTAGCCGTCAGTGCCGGCATGAGCGACAACTTCCTGACCCTGGATAACATGCTCAATGTGCTGCGCCAGACCAGTATCAATGCCATCATTGCCATGGGCGTGACCTTCGTAATCCTTACTGCGGGCATCGATCTGTCAGTGGGGGCCGTGCTGGCCCTGACCGGCGCCTTTGCCGCTTCGATGACCGCCTCCGGTCTCGCCCCCTGGCTGAGCGTGCCCGGCACCGTGGCCGCCGGTGCTGCCCTGGGCGCAATCTCCGGGTTGTTCGTGGCCTACGGCCGCGTTCAAGCGTTCATTGTCACACTGGTGGCCATGACCATCCTGCGCGGCGTTGCGCTGGTGTATACCGATGGTCGGCCAATCTCCATCGGCGCCAGCGATGCCGCGGACATCTTCTGGCAACTGGGGGGCGGCTACTGGTTCGGGGTACCGATTCCCATCTATTTGATGTTCTTCGTCTTCGTGCTGTGCTGGAGCGTGTTGCACCACACCCGCTTCGGCCGCCACGTCTATGCGGTGGGCGGCGGCGAGAAGGTTGCACGGCTGTCTGGCATCAACGTCAATCGTATCAAGATCAGCGTCTATGCCATTTCCGGCGCCTGCGCGGCACTGGCCGGGGTGGTGCTCACCGCCCGCCTGGGTTCGGCCCAGCCCACCGCCGGGACCGGCTACGAACTGGACGCCATCGCTGCCGTCGTGATCGGTGGCACTAGCCTGATGGGCGGGCGCGGGCGCATTTTCGGCACCCTGATCGGCGCCCTGGTCATCGGCGTGCTCAACAATGCGCTGAACATCATGGGCGTGTCATCCTATTTCCAGATGATCGCCAAGGGAGCGGTCATTCTCCTGGCTGTGCTAATAGATAGTCGTTCAAAACCATCGACTTGAACAACGCGATGCAAAACAAGACCCAAGGAGCTCCAACATGAAGAAACTGCTACTCGCCTCCGCCGTCGCCGCCGGACTCGGCATCGGCACGACCGGGACCGCAATGGCCGACAAGATCGCCCTGGTCATCTCGACGCTGAACAACCCCTTCTTCGTGACGTTGCAGGAAGGCGCCCAGCAGAAGGCCGAGGAACTCGGTCATGAATTGATCGTGCTGGATTCCGGCAACGACGCTGCCCGGGAGCTCTCCAATGTCGAAGACGCCCTGTCCCGGGATATCGACCTGTTGATGATGAACCCGACGGATTCCGATGCGGCAGCATCCGGCGTGCGCACCGCCAACGCCCGCAACGTGCCGGTCATCACTCTGGATCGCAGTGCCAACAGTGGCAACGTAGCGGCGCATATCGCCTCGGACAACGTCGCCGGCGGCAAGCTGGCAGGCGAACACGTTGTCGAACAGCTTGGCGGCAAAGGCAAGGTCGTGCAGCTCGAAGGCGTGCCCGGGGCTTCGGCCACCCGGGATCGTGGCGAAGGTTTCACCAACGCAATCGAAGATGCCGAGAATGTCGAGCTGGTGGCGTCTCAGCCGGCCAACTTCAATCGCACCGAAGGGTTGAACGTGATGGAAAACCTGCTGCAGGCCCATCCCGAGATCGACGCGGTGTTCGCCCAGAATGACGAGATGGCCTTGGGAGCCCAGCGCGCCCTGGCCGCCAGCGGCAAGGAGAACGTGCTGCTGGTCGGCTTCGATGGCACCGACGCCGGTATCCAGGCGGTCGAGGACGGCAAGATGGCGGCCACGGTGGCACAGCAGCCGGCACGCATCGGCGAGCTGGGGGTCAGCACCGCCGACAAGCTGCTCAAGGGTGAAAGCGTGGAGGACAATATTCCCGTGCCGCTCAAGCTGATCACTGCTGAGTAAGTACGCACGGTTATGATTCGCCTCAAGGACGTCGCCCGTCGGGCCGGCGTCTCGATCACCACCGTATCGCATGTGGTCAACGACACGCGGCGCGTTGCCCCCGCCACCCTCGAGCGGGTGCAACGCGCCATCGGTGAACTCGGCTATCGCCCCGACAGTGTAGCCCGCACGCTGAAATCCAATCGCAGCCACACCATCGGCATGATCGTGACCTCTGCTCACAATCCATTTTTCTCGGCGATCATTCGCGGCGTCGAGGATCACTGTTTTGCCAATGGCTACAGTCTAGTGTTATGTAACGCAGACGATGTCGAAGAGAAACAGCTGACGTATCTAGACACACTGCTTGACCGGCGTATCGATGGGCTGGTGGTGATGACCTCCCGCAACGCCCCGGCTTTTCTCGAGGCGCTGACACAGCAGAATCTGCCGACCATTCTCATGGATGCCGAGCCTTCGGCGAGCCCGAATATCGGCGTGGTCAATGACGATTCGCGCCTCGGCGCCAAGTTGGCCATCGATCATCTGCTGAGCCAGGGATTGAAGGATATTGCCTTGCTGACCGGCCCCGAGGATCATCCGCGCTCTCGTGAGCGCCTGGCCGGTGCCCTCGACACATTGCAAGCCGCCGGAATCGAGCCGCCAGCACAACGCATCATTACCACCAACCTGCTGGCCGATGGCGGCTTCGACGCCATGCCGGCGCTGCTGGAAGAAAAGCCTTACCCACAGGCGGTGTTCGCCTTCAACGACCTGGTCGCCATCGGTGCCATCCGGGCCGCCTATGAATGGGGCCTTCGGGTGCCCGAGGAACTTTCAGTGATCGGCTACGACGACATCGAGCTCGCACGCTATCTGAACCCGGCCCTGACCACCATCCACCAGCCCATCTACGAACTCGGCGCCACGGCCATCGCCCAACTCATCGAACGCCTGGAACACGACCGCCCTCTTGAACCCACGCTATCTCTGGCGCCCAGGCTGGTGATTCGCGAATCGGTATTCAGCGGACGCAGCTCTGCGGCTTGAGCCTCTAATCCACCCCCCAATCAACCAACCTCGGGCTCGTGGATGATCACCTCCACCCGCCGGTTGGCGGCGCGGCCCTTTTCCGTATCGTTGTCCTTCAAGGGTTGCGTATCGGCATAGCCCACCGCACGTAGCCGCGAGGACTCGATACCCGCCCGGTTGAGATAGCGCAGGATGGCCGTCGCGCGTCCGCTGGAAAGCTCCCAGTTTGAGGGAAAGCGCTCGGTCTTGATGGGTACGCTATCAGTGTGCCCTTCCACGGAAATGGTGCCTTTATAGCGATTGAGCGTTGCCACCAGCTCCTGGGTCACCGCCTCGCCGGAGCCAGTCAGCGCCGCATCCCCGGAGTCGAACAACAGGTGATCCTGGATGCGTAGATTGATCCCACCCTTGACGCGAGACACTTCTACGCCATCGATCACCGGGAGCGCCTGTTCGGATTGTCGTACTTGCCACTGCCCCGCAATCTGTATCGCCGCCGCCTGAGCTTCCGCACTCACCTTCAGGGTACGCGCCACCTTCAGCGAGGCCGCGATCGTCTGGGTTTGAATGAGTCGTGAGCGTGCAATCGAGCGAGCCGCAGCAATGGCTTGATCCGTTATCAATTGCGATCTGGCCACTTGGCGTGCCAAGGCAATGGCGTTGGCACTGATGATGGGGGTAGAGGCAACCTGAATGGCCGCCTGTAGCGCTCTGGGTAGCAGACCCGGCGAATGATTGATGCGCCGCGCCGCCGTTATGGCCTCAGGCGACACATTGGACACAACTGAGGTGGGCGCGGCATCGGCGGTAATTCCCGCCGTACCATTCAGGCTCAAGACCAACACGAACAGCGCAACCAACAGGGTCATGATGTCCATGTAGCTGATCATCCAGCTGTCGCCCCCGCGATCTTCGGCATTCAGGGTCAACAGCCGGTCATGGCTCGTGTGCTCACGGTGTATTTCAAGCATGGACCGTCACACCCTCGTTTCCCATGGAAGGTTCCAGAGGGTCACGGATTTCATCCTGGTAGTTGGCGATGAACGAGTTCAGCGTCTCCTCGACAAAAGATGGCAAGCGACGCTTGGCGATAAGCGAGACCCCTTCCAGCACCATATTCATGGCAATCAAGCGCTGTTCGGTGCGGCGTTCGAGCTTGACGGCAATCGGCTTGCAGATCAGGTTCGAGATCAAAATGCCGTAGAAGGTGGAAAGCAGTGCCACGGCCATGCCGGGGCCGATTACGGCCAGATCGCCGGCATCCATGGTTTGCAGCATGTTGACCAGCCCCACGAGGGTGCCGATCATGCCAAAGGCCGGGGCATAAGCGGCCATGGTACGAAAGATCTGCGCCTCGGCAAGTTCCCGAGCCTTCAAGCGAGCAATACGCCAGCGCAAAAGATCCATGATCTCCGCTTCCTTGGTATTGTCGATCACAAGTTGCACACCGGTACGCAGGAACGGATTGCGCGTCTGCTCGAGGGCTCTTTCTACCGCGCGGATATCGCCCTGGAACCACAGTCGGGCCATGACCACCAATTCGCGCACGTCTTCCTCGACGTAGCTATTCTCGCGATGAAAAACCACCCTGATTATCCGCACCACGCGGATCACTTCACGCAAAGGGTAGCTGATGAATGTGGCGGCCAGAGTACCAGCAATAACGATCATCAAGCCCGGCAGGTTGATGAAGCTCATGGCCGTATCGGCGCTAAGCAAGAGAACACAGGCCAGCAACAAAAGACTGGCAACGATACCGATCAGCGTGGAAGCATTCATGCGGAGCCTGGGCCCTTCGATGGGCGATCGCTTGAGGAATACGATCATCATAACGATGTAGCCAGGAGGCAAAGCAGTGAAAAGACGCCTCAACTCACCTATTCTTCATAACACACTCACATAAATTTGCCGTTTGTCACATACCGGATAACTCTTGCCGGACCAACGGTGTGCAAAAACAGTAAATATTCGTGGTTCTATCGGGGGGGACCACTATGATCAACATCTATCTGTTGGGTCGACCCCGGCTTGAAATGGAGCACAACCGGGCCAGTCAGTTCACTTCACGTCGATCGAGGGCGCTGTTCTGTCTCTTGGCACTACATGCCGGCAAATGGCTCAGTCGATCACAGATCGTCGATCTCCTATGGCCCAAGCGGGACGACATCAGGACAAGCAACTGTCTCAGTACGGAGCTCTGGCGTTTGAAAAGCGCACTGCGCCAGCAGGGTATGCCTGTCGATCAACTGATTCGCACTCAGGACAGCGGCATCGGTTTGTGTATCGATTGCCAATTCTGGAGCGATGTAGGGGAATTGGAGCGCCTTCATCGCAGCCTTCCTCATAGCCAATCGGAGAAACTGGACTACGGTGCACTACTGGAAGCAGGGCTTGACGAGCTTCGCTACAGCGACTTTGCCGAGGGCATGAACGAAGATTGGTGCTGGCTGGAGCGGGAACGATTTCGCGCCAAGTTCCTCGATCTACTAGCGACTCTACTGCACCTAGCCGAAGAACGCCGAGCCTGGCATGACGTACTCGACTATGGGCATCGCCTGCTGGCCTATGATCCCCTTCAGGAGCGTATCCATCGGGCGATGATGCGTGCCCATATTGCCTTGGGTAATCGCGCTGCGGCCATGCGCCAGTTCCGTATTCTCGCCAATCGTCTGCAAAGTGACTTGCACGGCGTGCCAACCCAAGAGACGCTATGTCTTGTTCGCGCACTGCACACTACCCCGCCGATAGAATCCACCTCGCAGGAATCTCGCGCACCTCTGCCACGTTCTTCCTACGCTTTGGAAGACCAGCCACCCGGGCAGCTTCTCCAAAGTGCCATGCATCACTTGATCATCGCCGAAAACCTGCTGATAGAGGCGCTGAAGAACTCTGAAGAGTAAGCAAGAAAGTCGAGACAATTTTGTGAGTCCGTTTTGATGCCGATGTGAGCCGGCTGAGATACTCCTCTGCTTAACTAGTCATTGTAAGCGTTTATTTCCCAACAGTTGTCACCGCAAGCCACCGGGATCGCGTGTCTAGATGCCATGTCGATCGCGAAACCATCGACGGAGGCCGGGACATCATGGCCGACACATTCGAACACTGGGTACCAGAAACGGCGGAGAGTACATCAGAGTACCCGGGCATCACCTATGCCGAGCTGCTGCGTGAGATATCCCCCGTCTACCGGGGCATGGAAGACGATCAGGTCGACGAGGCTCTGAGCGAGGCCCTCGACGAGATGACGCCGGAGGAGATCGAGGGCTTCTTCAGCTCGCTGGGTAGAGTCGCCAAGGGACTGGGGCGCACCCTGGTACGCGCTGCCCCGAAGATACTCCCCGTGGTGGGTGGGGCCGTAGGCACAGTGGTCGGTGGTCCGATGGGCACTGCCGTTGGCAGTCAACTGGGCGGTATCGCCGGAGGATTGGTCGGTCGCGCCACCCAAGGAGGAAGCCGACGACGCCCCCGCCGCCGCACCAGTACGCCAGCAAGAACGGCCCGTGTTTCTCGCCGCATCAGGCGCCGCGGCCCGGGACGCCGACCGAGGCGACGCTCCGCGAGCGACAACGCCGCCGCCCAGTTGCTCTCGCTGATACAGAATCCATCCTTCCTGCGGAGTCTGACCGCACGTCTGCTGGGTGACAGCCAGGCAAGTACCGTTCACGTAGGAGAAGCGGCGGTGGCCGCGCCGTTTGGTGCATTCATGAACGCTTTGGAAATGTTAGCCACCGAGGCCGCCACGGAGGCGCACAGCGGTGGTACTGGCATTCCGGAATACCTGCTGGACGAGACGGGTGAGGCGGTGGTCGACGTTGGCGACGATCAGGCTCGGGCGGAGCATCTGCTTGCCCTGCTGGCGGAAGAACGCTGGGCTTCCGACCCCGAAGCGCAGGCCGACCCATCCTTCTCACAAGCCGAGTCGATCGTCGCCTGGCTCGGGCGTGCCGTATAGGCAAGGAGCCAGACGATGAACTCAGTCAACGATCCCTTGGCCACCATGGACCCCGCCCTACTTCAACGGCTGGGCATTGACGATGCGAAGCTCACTGCCGCGGCGCAACTGATGGAACAGATACGTGCCGCCAGCAACGAGCCGAGTGTGGAGGAGACCGAAGTCGAGCGTAGCGCCAGCGACACCACTGCAGCACTACGGGCCGAGGTGAAACGGCTACGCCGGGAAAATCAGCTGCTCGTCTATCAGGCAGATACTCTCGCCGACGCCTTGGGCGCCTGCCACTGTTTCGGCACCGACCCCCAGTGTCCCGACTGCCAAGGAGATGGCGGGCCCGGCAGCTTCATTCCCGGTCGGCGCAACTTTCGAAACTTTGTGATCCCGGTGCTCGAGGCCCTGCGCGATTTGCGCAATGCTCGAGCCGCCCGGAAGGCCGCCACATCCGAGGAAACGACGGCTTCCGACCAAGCTGACTGACCCGCCCCCTAACATGGGATACGCGGGCAAGGAGAAGACGCCATGCAACTCGAAGACACGGTGGACCTGCTCGACGATGAGGATCTGCTCGACGCGCTGCCGGAAGACGACGACGATTTCGATAGCGAAGACGAGAATGATTTCGACGGCGAGGCACTGTTCGCGGAAGACGATTACGACGAAAGTGACGATGACTGGGAGGGGTGGGACGACGAAGGCGAGTCGATTGCTGAGCGTCGTCGCCGGCGCTTTCCACGCTATCGGCGTCGGCGGCGCGGCCGTAGCCGGGTGAGCCGTCCCATGGCACTGCACCGGGTGTCGCGCACCCGCTCCGCCACTATCCGCACCCCGGCGGGCAATGCCCGGCTACGCTTTCCCACCTCGCTGGCCAAGGCCTCATCGGTGGATGCGCGCTTCAGGCAGGTCAAGGGCGAGTTGACCAAGCTGGCTCGTTCTCTCAGCAAGGTGGACAAGACCCTCGACAAGAATACTGCCATGGTCGACAAGAAGATCAACGCTCTGCGCTCGGACACCGGAAAATCGCTCAAGAAGGTCAAGGCCCAGGTCCAGCAAGCCGGCATACTACCGCTGCTGCTGAGCTCCACGCCCAAGTTCAAGAACAATGCCGTCACTCTGCAAGAATCTGGCCAGGCGCCCACAACCTTCCAGGTGGTCGGTGACGCCTTCGCCAAGGACGACTCGGCGCTGCCGCTGATCCTGATGATGTCCGGTGGTTTCGGCGGTGGTAGCGATTCCAACTCGTCGATGATGATGGCCCTGCTGCTATCCGGCGCTTTCAAATAACGCGGCCCCGAGGAGAGATATCATGAATGAGATATTCAACAACAACTTCCTCTTCGGCTTCCTGCTAGCGAAGGATCGCCCGCGAGACGAAGCGTTGAACGCCGGCCTGCAGCTTGGTCAGATGCCTGCCAACAGCCCCATCGGTATGGTGCTGGTGAAACGCCAGGTCGATCAGAAGCAGGAGCTCGAAACGCGACTGAACGTCAGCAGCGCGGAGGTCATCAGACTGACCGCCGAGAACCTCGAGTTGAAGAAGCGACTGGACGAGCTGGAGCCTTCAGAGCCCTCCGACGACGATGATGCGAACCTCGAAGCCTTTCGCGAGGAAGTGCTTAGTGGCGTGAAGCAGCTAATGGACGCCTTCAAGGTGCCGGACAATGTAGCTAATGCCAACAAGGCAAGCGTCGAGGAAGCGGTCAAGCAGCTCGGTGACGGCATCCTGCAACTCGTGGGAAGTGACGGCGTCCGGGGAACGAAGCAGCGTCGCCGGGGCAGGTCGCGCTGATGCCTTTGGGCAGGCCGAACCGCCATGGACCCGATACTCGCCGAGCTGATGCAAGGCCCCGCCGATACCGAGCTCGAGGCTCTGATCAAGCTGCGGGGAGGCCAGACCCCCCCAGCGGTGACCCTAGTGTCGCGTTTCGGCTCGGTGGCGACCTGCCGGTTACGGCGGGGCGATATCCAGCAGGTGTGGTCGGACCCTCGCGTCGTGAGCCTCAAGGCGCCACGTCTGCTCGATGCTCTACATCAGGAGCCACTGGGCCTTGGTGAGGCCAACGATACCGAGCTGCGAGCTACCGACCTGCGCCGTCCGGACAATCTCCAGGCAACCGGTGCCGGATGTGTGTTTGGCGTTGTCGATTTCGGTTGCGACTTTGCCCATCCCAATCTGCGCGACGAGTATGGACGTACACGGCTGCTCGCCCTGTGGGACCAACGCGGGCAGGCCAACCCCGCCTCACCGGCTCCCTACGGCTATGGCCGCTTGTTGACACGCGCCGCCATCGACGTGGCACTGGAACAGGATGATCCCTACACCGCTCTGGATTATGACTCTGCCGACGTGGACGCCCCACCCGGCGCTGGTGCTCACGGCACCCACGTACTGGACATCGCTGCCGGCAACGGACGTCTTGGGGGCAGCCCCCTGGGAGTGGCACCTGGCGCGGAGCTGATCTTCGTGCATCTTGCCAATTCGCGAGTGTTCGGTCTGAGCGATCTCGGCGACTCGGTACGCATCCTGGAAGCTCTGGACTTCATTCACCGCACCGCTGGCAAGCGGCCCTGCGTGATCAATACCAGCCTCGGCAGTCATTCTGGCAGTCACAAGGGCGAATCGCTGCTCGAACAAGGTATGGATGCCCTGCTGCTCGACCACCCCGGACGTGCCATCACCCAGAGCTGCGGCAACTATTACCGTGCCGCCACCCACGCCAGTGGGCGTATCGGCCCGGGGCAAGAGCGCACCTTGACCTGGATCACCGACGCGGCGGACCGCACGCCGAATGAGTTCGAAGTCTGGTACGAAGGCCGCGACCGCTTACTTGTCGAGGTGTTTGCCCCGAATTCCCAAGCCCCCTTCCGCGCCCGCCAGGGCGAGACGGTGCCCTTGATAATCGATGGCGAGGGAGTCGGGCGGCTCTATCACCGTGCCTCGGACCCAGGGTCCGGCGATCACCACGTCGACTTGTTCCTGAGCCCCGATGCCCCCGCTGGCGCCTGGCGGCTGCGCTTGAGCGCAGACGAGGTAGTGGATGGACGCTTCCATGCCTGGATCGAGCGAGACTCGGGCTGTCGTAGCTGCCAGACCCGCTTCGTGGAGGAAGATGCGGAGCCGACCACTACCACCGGCACCATCTGCAACGGTTTCCAGACCCTGGCCGTGGGGGCCTACGACGCCCACCGCGAGGGCTTGCCGTTGGTATCGGCGAGCAGTGCCGGTCCTACCCGGGACGGACGCACGAAACCCGACCTGATCGCCCCGGGTGGTGCCATCCTGGCGGCCCGCTCCCATCCCCGAACAGTAGACGACGCCCCCTTGCTGACCCGCAAGACCGGCACCAGCATGGCCGCCCCTCACGTGGCGGGCACGCTACTGCTGATGTTCGAGGCCGCCGGACGCTTGCTGCCAATCGCCGAGACCCGTCGCGCCCTGCTGGGAGAACTCGAGCCAGTGGAAGCCGGCGACCAGGACAGAAGACGGCTCGGTGGCGGGCGCCTCAATATAGCGCACAGTGTAGAGCGCGCCACAGCCCTCGGGCATCTACCAGCAGGTGACGACATGGCACACTTCGACAACGAACCGGATGATTCACTCTTTCCGGAGACGCCCCCGCTCGACGATATACAGGCGCATTCCGAAAACACATTGAGCGAGGCGACCAACCGCAATTTCATCCTCGTCTCCGGCGGCCCCGGCCTGTTCGACGACCGCGATGACGAACACGACAAATCCTGGGCGAACTATGTGACGCCGCCGTTGCTGCTGAGCGACGGCTCGGGGCCGAATCGCAGCCTCGGCGCAAGCGACGAGGAGGTTTGGTGGTTCATCTACAAGCCCGCCTACGTGCGCCGATGGGAGGACGACGTCAAGCATCGCCGCAAATCGGTCAAGGAAGTTCGAGACAAGGGCTTTTCCTCCTATGTCGATCTGCTCGAGGGGCGGGCCAAGTCCAGGGGCTGGAACCTACGCTGGCTCGAGAAAGCCGACGAGCTGTGGAGCAAGCTCAAGACGTTCAGCGATCCGATCTCCAGGCTCTGGTACTGGGGGCACGCCCGGGACGGGCTCTGGCTGACCCTCGCTCATAGCAGCAGCGCCACCCCGGTAGCTCCGGATTCCCACGAGATCATCGCGGTGGATGACATCAAGGATAACGCCACTTCCAAGCTCAAGAAGAGCTTTCGTGCGGGGTCGTCCGCTCGACGCCACCGCTTCCTGGGATGCAATAGCGATAACTTCGCCAAGGTGTGGGCTAAGACCTTTGCGGTGGAAACCGAAGGATTCAAGGGCGTCATCCTCTTCGATGGTATCCATGCCACCGACGGCGAACCGACTCTGAAATCCGGCACGAAGCGCAAGTGGTTCGCCGCCGGAGGCAGCTCACAGTCGGCTCCCAGCGAGGAGCAGGATGATGGCTTTCTCGACTCGGCGCTCTGGCCGGATAAGGAAATTCCCGCTTCATCGCAGCCACTCTGGCAAGAAATGATGCCAGTACCGGCGCTGGAAGTTGATAGCGCCTTTTTGCCTACAGCCTCGGCATCGGCCCCGAGTGCGCAGTTGCATGAGATTGCAGCGAACTTGCCCTTGGTCGATCGTGCGGATGGCGTGATGGAGACGGGCGAAGCCGCCGCACGCTTCATGGATGCGGCGCTAGGATTGTATGGAGCGGCAAACCGCACGCTTTGGGAGAACGATTTCGAGATACTGGGTGGGCCAGGCGAAACGTTATCCGCTCAGCCCGAACGCGGCGATCTGCTTATCGAACGGGCGCTGGACGAAGGAGGCCTGGCCCGTCTGAGCGTAGTGGAGGCCCAGGATACAGGCGGTATGATTCGAATAAGGCGCATCGATAATTCAAGGCGGTGCGCCTGGCGGTTGCGCGGGAGTTCGGCGCGGCCGCGTCTACCCGGCAATGCCATGCTGCTTCGCCCGTGGAATGGCCTCGATGGCGATGGCATCGCGGACATCTTGGAAACGGAATCCGTGCTTCACCACTGCCGCCCGGGAGAGGGGCCACCGGCAGCATTGCCTGACCCGGAGGGCCGCGGTCTGCATCCGCTGGTCTATCGTGGCAGCGACCGCCGCCGCTCGCGCAACCCCACCGTCGGCGATGCCCAGTGGCTGCTCAATAAATTCCTATCCGCGCTCGATAGTGGCGGCTACCACTGCCGCACCGGAGCCGACCTCGCTGCCATCGGGCGGATGCGGGCCACTCTATCCCCGGCGCTGCTACGGGTCGACTGCCGTTTTGGCCCGCAAACGGATACGGCCACGCGGATCTTCCAACGCTGCGTCTTTCCCGGCCAGCGCGAGGAGTGGGACGGCAAGATCGGGCCCTTGACCTGGGCCGAGCTTGAGCGACTGCGTCCAGCGCCCATAATTACGCCGCCACCATTGAGGCCACCGACATCGCCGCCCGTGCCAGACAACGTCCGGGAGCTGCTGCAACGGATACAAGACGCCCTTGAGAGTCTGAAGGAATGGATACCGGATGCCATCGAAAATATCGTCTGCCCGGGTATCAAGGCGCCGAGTCGGCTGCGTTTTCTGGATCCCGCCGAGCAGGCGGAAGCGCGCACCGTCTATGGGGCGAGCCTTGACTTCAGTCATATCCTCATCACCGACGGCCTCGGCTGCGGTGGTCGGCCGTTCACCGTGGCCTTCCCGGTGAGTGGCGACTGGTGGATCGCCATGAACCAGGGCTCGATCGCCAGTTTTGCGACCCGACCCCGCTCGGACACCCTGATCCACGAGTTGGCCCATGCCTGGCAGTCTCAGCATCACGGCAGCGACCCAACTGCCTTCATGCAGAACTCGATGATCAACCAGGCGGCAGCGGCAGCCATGTCGGCCATGCCGGGCGGTGAAGCCAGTGCCTATGCATATATTCCGGGCAAGCCTTTCGGTGAATACGCCGCCGAGCAGATCGCCGAACAGATTGAAGACAGCTACAACAGTACCGGCAGTCCGACCCCGGCTATCGTCAGCCACGTGAGCTCCGTGGCCAGCGGCGTGGCGGATGCCGCCAATCAGATCAGCCTAACGGTAATGAACGGCTTCGAGCGACGCTCTACTGCCGGAGTAATCTGGCCTTGATGCGTATGCAGCACTGGAGCCATAAAGCCAACCTTCTTGCCAATCACCGCCGGGTGATGCCAATCCACCACCCGGCGGGCGGCCTCGGCTCAGCGGCATCGACACGGGATTCGAGCAAAGGCTGGATACCGTTCTAATAAGTACCCAGCAGCATCCTTGCCCCATAGCCCCATAGCAGTACCGTGGCACCCAGTAGCACCTCGAGCACAAGCACACCGATCGCCAGTGTCGAGCCAGTCACGATAAAGCCCTCTTTCCTGTCGATGCCCAGAAAATTAGGGATTCCCAGATACAACAGATAGCCGCTATAGCAAAGACCGATGGTTCCTGCCAGCAGGCATAACCAGATCAAGGGGTAGAGCGCCACAAGACCGCTCAGGAACATCGGAGTAGCGACATAGCCGGCAAAGATGACGCAACGACGCTTGCTGGGTGGTGTAGCGTACCGCTTTGCCATCCAATGGATCACATTTCCCATGAAGATGACTGCGGCGATGATGGCAAGATAGAACACGATGCCAGCGTAGAATGCATCGTCCAGCTTGAGCGTGATTGTGTGACCTTCGCCAAGACTCCAGCCGACTTGCGTCGTGCCGATGAACGCACAGATCACCGGAATCGCCGCCAGCCCGAGAACATGATGCGCATACAGATGAGTGATCGTTTCCCTCTCGCTCTGGATCTGCTTCCATTCGCGATTGGGGTGGGCCATCAGCCCCCAGACGTGGGTCAGCATAGAACTCGTCCTCTATAGCACTGCTTGTCGGTAGGAGCGATGCGCCTATCAGCACAGCATCGCCCCTTCTCATCGAACAGTATAGAAGACATGCAGAAGATTGAATCCTGAACGTCACGCCTGCCTTCTCAACCAGCCCACTCAAGAAGCGGGCCGACAATCCCGCAGGGCCTCCACCATCTTCATCAAGGCGGCCTCTCCCCGTTCACCACTGGTGACCTCAAACCACCACCGGGCATGCACGGAACGCACTTGCACCGGGATCGTCTTCAGACCCAACACCTGGGCCATGGCAAGCCGGTGCAATCCCCGGTTCAGTTTAACGACACGACCATGTCGATCGATTGCCACTCCCAGACGATCCTTGCCCAGCGTATTGTCGAAACCGTCACGCTGCATGTCCTTCATATAACCGATATAGACGTTCAGGTACGCCAGCACCTTGTCCGGGGTATTGAGTAGAATGCCCTTCTGGTGGGAACGAAATGGATTTCCTTGGGCAATGCGCTGCACAAGCCGCCGATAAGACGCACTCTCGATCAGATCATCCTGGTGCCGCCAGATATCGTCGATGAGCCGATAGCGGCTCCCTTTGCGAAAATCATAGCGTGTTCGATCCCACTCCCCCTTCCAGATAAACTGATTCAAGGCGGAACGGCGCTCCGATTTGACCGGAAACGAGCGTGGGATGGATATCAGCTGCGTCAACGCATTCGGATCAACCTGTAACGCCAGGTTTTTATCCAGATGGGCCTCGACACTTCTATAGGGAAGCCCCGTGGCCTCCACCTGCCGGGCAAACCGCTTCTGCGTCAACCAGCGCTCGAATAGTCGATCTTCCAGCGGCCTGAGAATACGCATTTCGAAAGCCAGGCGCACGATATAGGCCCAACGCGAGCGCAGCATCGCCCAGCGCAGTTGGGGATCATAAAGCGCCGGAATAGCGGGTTCCCCGCTGGGTAATTTGGGTAGTTTTTCTATCGAAGACATCAAGAACGTCTATCTGGAAATCCATTAGTCAGATAATAATTACGATACTGTAATATGCAATATTTTAGCCTGGGTTGCCAGAAGTGGCTCTAGCACATAGCCTAAGATGCTTTCTTTAGCACCACTCCGACACTTGCCTGTAAAAGCGAACCATCCAAATGCCCTCGCCCACCCTGTCGCACCCGCTTCCCTTGGCCGTCATCGCTATTCGTCAAATAGCAAAAAGCACCGGGGCAAGCCGTAATGCTTTCGAGCAGGCCGCGGCACTCAAAGAGCTGGGGTATCGTGTGGTGATCCTCGCAGAGCGCGGAAAGCCCGCACTGACCAAACAGACGGGCGCAGAATTCATTCGCTTACGCCGCTGGCCATTCAAAGGCCCTTTTCGACGCTTCTGGTTCAATCGGCGCGTGCAGTCTTGGTGCAAGCGTCACCGTCCGGCGCTGCTGGTAAGCCATGGCGATGCGGAAAGCCGGGATGTCATCTACATGCATAACTGCGTGCATCTAGCCAGCCAGCGTATTCATGGAAAGGCGCTGCCAAAAGGCCACGAAGTTGCCGCCATCCACGATCATGTACTTTCCCAGGGCCGGTTCCAACGAATAGCCGTCAACTCCAGGATGATGGCCGACGATTTCAAGCGCCGTTATGGCTTGGCCGACCACCAACTCGAAGTCAGCTACCCCGGCTATGATCCAGTGCAGTTCACGCCTATCAAGGCTCGCGCGGAACGGGACACTTTCAGAGAGACATTGGGCGTTGGCCAGCATGAATTTCTGATCGGATTGATTACATCCGGCAACTTCAAGAAGCGTAATGTGGCAGGATTCGTGGAGATCGCCGGGCTACTGAGCCAGCGGCTTCCCAACCAATGCCGCTTTCTCGTGATCGGTAAAGACGATGCCACCCCTTACAGGCAGCAGGCGGAAAAACTGGGAATAAGCGATCGCTTCATCTGGCACTCGACGGTGTCGGATGTCGAGCACTTCTATGGCGCCCTCGATGTATTTACACTCCCTGCCCATATCGAGGAGTTTGGACGTGTCGCGCTGGAAGCCATGGCCTGCGGCACCCCGGTGCTACTATCTACCTGGGTCGGGGCCGCTGAATTGATCGAGAAAGAGTTCCCCGATCTGATACTCGAGAACAATAGCAACGCCTGGGCCTTGCGAATCGCCGAGTTGCTTGCAAACGACGAACAGGAAGAACTGGGACCACGCCTGGCTGAACTTGCTACGCACTATTCGCACCAGGAGCAGTACAAGAAACTCAAGGCTTCGTTTCAGTCGCTTGCCGACGGCAGCTGAAAAAGGAAACGCGCGCATGCTTCATCTGCAAGACGATCTTTTGATTGGGCGAGGCACCGAACGCAACTGCTACCGCCATCCTCAAGACCCGACGCGTTGTGTGAAGATCGCGCATAACTTCAAGAACAACAAGCAGCAGAATCGGAAAGACTACGAATATTTCACTAAACTCGAGCGTCGTGGAATTGATTGGTCCCATTTGCCACGCTGTCACGGCTGGGTCGAAACCAACCTTGGCGACGGGCTGGTTTTCGACCTGCTACAAGACACGGAAGGCAGCCCGCTACCGCGGCTGGATATTCTACTGGCCGATGGCCGACTCACCATGGCGGAGATCGCCACACCGCTAACGCAACTGCATGATTATCTGCACGCCAACCGTATTTTCACCAGCGATTTGCGGGCCAGCAATATCGTCTGCAACCTGGAAAAAACACCACCCCGTTTATTCTTGATCGATGGCATCGGCGACCGCGACTTCGTCAAGCTCGCCGCCCACTCTAGGCGCCTGGGAAGGACCAAGATCGAGCGCCAGTGGGGGCGGTTCATGAAGCGCCTGGAAAATCTACAGGCTCAGTCGAAATAGCGCATCACGGCTGCCACGACGCAATTCAGCTCTTTCTCACCGATGCCGTACCATAGCGGCAAACGAATCAGCCGGTCGCTTTCTAGGCTGGTATACCTGTCGTCACCGATGAAGGTACCCCAGCGTTGCCCGGCTACCGAGGCATGTAGCGGCACGTAGTGGAACACCGCCATCACGTCTTGTTCTTTCAAGAAAGCCAATAGACGAGAACGCTCGTCGATGTCCGCGACCTTGAGGTAGAACATGTGGGCGTTGTGCCGACATGCCTCGGGTATCGTTGGCAGGCAAATACGCCCGCGCTCGGCGAGGGGCGCAAGCGCACCATAGTAATAATGCCAGGCACGCCGCCGGTCGGCATCGATCTTGTCGACGGCTTGTAATTGTCCCCACAGATACGCCGCCTGCAACTCGCTGGGCAGATAGCTGCTGCCTACATCGACCCAGGAATATTTATCCACCATGCCCCGGAAGAACTGGCTGCGATTGGTGCCCTTTTCTCTGAGGACCTCGGCCCGCTCCACGTAACGCGCGTCGTTGACGATCAGCAGCCCGCCCTCACCACCGCTGGTATAGTTCTTGGTCTCGTGGAAGCTATAAGCGCCAAGATGGCCAATGCTGCCAAGGGGCCGCCCCTTGTAGGTCGCCATCATGCCCTGGGCGGCATCCTCGATGACAAAGATGCCATGGTGCTCGGCCAGCGCCATGATGTCATCCATCTCGCAGGCCACGCCGGCATAATGCACGACAACGATCGCCTTGGTGTTGGCCGTGATCGCAGCCTCGATGCACGCCTCGTCGATATTCATGGTATCCGGGCGAATGTCGACGAAGACGATCCTGGCGCCGCGCAGCACGAAGGCATTGGCGGTGCTGACGAAGGTATAACTGGGCATGATCACTTCATCGCCGGGACGAATGTCAATCAGCAGCGCCGCCATCTCCAGGGCATGGGTGCAGGAAGGCGTCAGCAGCGCCTTGTGGCAGCCGAGTTGTTCACGAAACCACTGCTGGCAGCGCAACGTGTATTCGCCGTCACCGGATATCTTGTCGCTGCGCATGGCATCCAGCACATGAGCATCTTCGTTGCCGGTGTAGGGCGGCCTATTGAACGGAATCATCATTGCGCTCTTGCAAAAATTGCTTTTCTAGCTCCAGCATGTCTTTTTTCCTATCCTTGATACGCCGAGCCGGGCTGCCAAAATAGATCCCCCAAGGATCGGTGCTCTTGTTCACCAGCGTCATTGCGCCAATCGAGCCCCCTTCCTTGACCTCCACTCCGGGCAAGATGATAGACCCAGCGCCGACGATCACATGCCTTTCCAGCACCACGGCGCTGAAGAACTCGTTCTTGTACTTCTTGTCGACCAGGGAACTGACCAGGGTCGCACCGCTGTAGTCATCCGACTGGGAAAACACCTTGACGCCATAAGCAAGGCCGCAAAAATCGGCAAGGAATACCCCAAGCTCACCCCCCGCCACCAGGCATTGCGGTGAAATATGGCAAAACTTGCCGATGCTGACCCGACCGGAGATTACGCAGAAATCGTCGATCCGCGAATTGTCGTCGATCTCGATGCGATCGTGATCGTAGATGCTAGCCTTGTCGCTGATCTTGACGTTCTTGCCAAGCTTCTTGAATCCCAGCGCCTCGAGCGCTTCTTGAGTAAGGTATGCCATGGCTTCCTACAAGATGTCCTTGAGCTGGCGGGCCAATCGTTCCCGGGAAAAATACGCGCTGATGATTTCCCGGTTGTGGCTGGCCGTGTCGCTATCCAATGTAGCGAGGTTGAGTTCGTCCATATCGAAAACCTTGACGTTCAGGCTTTCGAACATCGACCAGGGGGTGATTTCCCGACGTATGTACACCTTCTTGCCGAGTCCCAGCAGGGTGATGAGATTGCCCATGGCCTGCTGGCGGCGATGGGCGAACAACGCAATGTCCACCTCGCCAAGCAGCTTCAAGTAATCCTCCAACGGCATGAAATCCGTAAGCGCCGTGAAGCGATCGCCGAACAATTCCTGGCCACGCTCAATGACGCGCTTTGCGTACTTCAGATCGCCATAGGAAAGCGGACAGATAACACGTACGTTCGTCCTGGTTAGCGCGGCCAGCCTGGCGAATGCCTCGAAGTGCTCATTGCTCCTGCTCGCGGAGTTACCGATCAGCACGGTAAGCGTGGCATCCTCGGCTTCCTTTTCAGGCACGTTCAGAGGCTTGTAGAGGTTGCTCGGATAGACAAAGCTTTCGGCGTAGCGCCCCTTGGCGCCATACCACTGCCGAGCCAGCTCGACGTCGCCGGGCACGTAGGTGACCAGATGCCCCATGTCCCGAATCACCTTGCGCCGGCAGCGCTCCACAAACTTCTTCTTGAGCGTCTTTTTCCTGGCTTTATAGCTATAAAGATCGCCGCCCCACATGACCCAATAGCACCGGCGCAACAGTCTTGGGTTGAGCGCCAGCAGCAAAATGACGTACTTGTTGAAAAGCCCGTGCAGCACGATCTTGTCGTAGCGGCGCATCTTGAAGTAGAGCCCGAAGAAGCCGAACTTGCTGGTTTGCTCCTCGGTGTCCTCGCCTGACCGATAAGGGTAGTGCCGGTTATTCTCTATGAGATGGAAATGGTTATGGGAACCGCCGACTTCCTCGCGCACGAAGTCGATGAATGCGGGGATGAACTTGTCCATGTAGCAGATATGCAAGACTTTTTCAGACACCTGTGGCACAGCCTCGCAGTCGATGCTCATTCAATGTTTGTCCTTCCAACTTGCTCTTCCAGCTTCCTCTTCCAAAAAGCCCCGAACCACTTTCGAAGGCAAGAAATCCTGCAGCCATGCGTCGTCAATCGGTGGTTTGGGCCCTTCGAGGGAAGCCCTGATCTTCTCCGCCAACCCTGAATCACTCTGTTCCGCAATAGCAGACTCCAACTCGCCTTTTAGCACCTCACGGATACCGCCCGGGCAATCCACGGAAACCACCGGCGTGCCGCAGGCAAGCGACTCGGTCAGCACGATGCCCATACCCTCGACCCGGGAGCTCAGCACGAACAGGCGAGCATGATGCATCCAAGGGTAGGGGTTGGCCTGATGCCCGACAAAATGCACCTTGTCGGCGATACCCAGCTCCGCGGCCTGTCTTTCCAGCCTTCCTCGCAGGGGGCCATCGCCGACGATCACCAGCTCCTCCTCCGGGTTTGCTTTGGCGTAGGCACGCAGTAACAAGGCATGATCCTTCTGCGGCACCAGCCGCGCCACGTTGACGATATAGGGTTGCGAAGGGAGGCCCGGCTGTGGCCGATGCATGAGTTCACGGATTCTCTCTACCGGGCAGGGATTGACGATCACCGTCAGCGACGCAGGCTTGAATGCCCATTTCTTCTTGGCAAGACGCACGCTCTCCGCCACGCCTTGGGAAACGGCGACGAGATGCTTGTTCGGAAACAGGCAGCGTGCAAACAGCTTCTGCGACCATGATGTCTTGTCGACGGGCAACCGATTTTCGAGCACGAAGCGCGCCCGCTCGTCACGAAAGCTCCAGACCAGCTCGAACGTGCCTATACCGCGGAAAACGATGCGATCGACCCGGCCATGACGCTTCTCGAAACGCCACAGCCATAGGCGAAACAAACCGCCGCCCAGCCAACCGGTCCATACGAATTGCGAACGCCGAATCAAGGGGTTCAATATCAGGCGCGAGGCCATCTCTGCCAGCAAGCCGATACCGGTCGCGCGCTGCCACCAACGTAGTGAAAAAAGATGCACCTTCACGGCCGGGTGTTCCGGCGCCAGCCCCTGGTCTCGCTTTCTAAACACCAGCAGGTGACTTTCGCATCCTTCCTGGGCAAAAGCATCGGCCAAGTCGACGGCGACACGCTCCATGCCACCCATCTTCAAACTTCTAACGACGACCAACGTACGCAAACTCGTCATCCCTCCAAGCGCGGCGCTACCGCCCCACCTGCCACCGGCCCAGCTTGCCCGCTCACCACCAACCAACGCCAATATTGCGTGACCAATCCACCTACGACGAGATTATGCACGTAAACGCCTGTCCAGAAGGAATTGTAGGATTCAAACTGATTGACGATCATCCAATAAACGAAAAAGGCGGCCCCGAATAGCGCCATATCCCCCGGCATGACCCCGCCGCGCCAAGCAAGCCAGGTAGCACGCCCTATCCAGAATGCCAAAGCGCCAATCACGGCCAACCCCAGCACGCCGTAGGCTACCCATACCTCCAGGAAGAAATTGTGAAGATGGCCAAACTGCTGCTTTACCCAATCAGGCAACCAGGCAGTTTCGCTGATGACCAGGCTGCGCCCTTCACCGCCCCAGCCCACAAGGGGCCGCTCGGCGATCCATTCACTCGCGGCACGCCAGGTATGAATGCGGATGCCGATGCTCGTGTAGGGCAATTCCTCTACCCGCCCGTCCAGCAATTGCGCAATGACCTGGGACTCGGTGCCGATTCTCTCTTCGACAGTGTCATCGAAGGACAGTCCTGCAATTGTCAGTACCACCAGTGCCATGACGCAACCGATGGCAAGAAACCTGCGGTTCGTGCGCAGTGAAGCGTCGCGGGGCTTATATAGCCACCAGAGCCCTCCGGCTACCGGCAAGGCGATCAGCAGCGCCAGCCATATCGCCCGAGTCTGTCCTGTCACGACCCCGAGCAGGCAGATCACGAAAAGGACGCACCAGATCGTCAGCCGCAGCGCCCTGTACTTCCCCGGCTGCAGCCAGCGTCTTGCAAACAGCACGAGGCCCAGAAAAGCGACGCCGAACAACATGGCACCATGTTGCAGGTTGCGTATACCAAACCCTATCCGCTCTCCTTGCAGGCCGCGAATCCAGCCCTGTATTCCATCGCCCAGTATCAGTGTGGCCAGCACGTAAAATATCAGTGCGCTCCCCCAGGCGATGAAGGTCCAGCCGGTACTTCCCCCCAACCACCAGGCAACGCCAATGAAGATAAACAGCTTTGCCAGTCGATCGACTTCAGGATTACTTGCAACCCAATCGGGATGATGCAAATACCCCAACCACCAGGAAAGGACTTGCACGACAACCGCCGCGAGCAGCAGCCAGAGCGCCAGCGAATTGCGAACACCCCGCCCATAGACCAGTATCGCGATCAGCCCTAGAAAGGCCGTCAACTGCTCCCCCAGCTTGCCGGCCTCGGGCCAAAAAACCCGGAACGAAGCATAGAGAAACAACCCCAGGATACCCGGCACCAGCAACCAGGCGGGCCGCGTGCCGAAACTGCGCGCTTTCAAGAATGCCTGCCAGTTGGCTTTAGGCCCCAGGCGAATATGCATGTCAGTAGGCATTGCTATGCCTGGTTTTACCTATGGCCTGCGGGTGACGATAAGAAAACGCTACATTGCTCATGCCGTCAAAAAACTGCAAGTACTCACTCAATGGCAAAAGCTCGGTGGGGTTAATAAAACTATCAAGAGATATGCAAGGCTCTTTCAAGAACATGCGGAGTCACCATTGGCCAGACTCTGTAGATACACACCATAGGCATTCTTCTTGAATTTTTCAGCACGCAGCTGTAAGTCTTCTGTAGTCATCCACCCTCGTAAATAAGCGATTTCCTCCAGACAAGCTACTTTCAACCCCTGACGCTGCTCAATGGTTTGCACGAACATGCCAGCCTCCAAGAGGCTTTCATGAGTACCCGTATCCAGCCAGGCGAACCCGCGACCCAATAGTTCGACATTCAAATCACCGCGCTCAAGATAGGCTTGGTTAATACTGGTAATTTCCAGCTCGCCCCGATGAGACGGTGCAATCTGTTTGGCAATGTCCACGACATCGTTATCGTAGAAATAAAGACCTGTCACGGCGAAGTGAGACTTTGGGCTTTGTGGTTTTTCTTCGATGGAAACTACTCGCAGATCGGCATCGAACTCGACGACACCAAAACGCTCGGGATCCTTAACCTGATAACCGAATATAGTGGCCCCTTGGGAACGCTTTGCAACCTCGAGCAGCTTAGGGGTGAACCCCTGCCCGTAGAAGACATTATCTCCTAGCACCAGGCAAACACAGTCATTGCCGATAAACTCCTCAGCAATGATAAACGCTTGAGCAAGCCCGTCAGGCTCGGGTTGAATAGCGTAACTCAGTTCAATTCCAAACTGACGACCATCACCAAGCAACCGCTTGAAGCTATCATTATCCTCGGGTGTAGTAATGATAAGGATGTCACGAATACCCGCCAGCATCAGCACTGAAAGCGGATAATAAATCATAGGCTTGTCATAGATGGGCAGCAATTGCTTCGATATTCCCAAGGTGATGGGATAGAGCCGTGTGCCGCTGCCACCTGCTAAAACGATACCCTTCATAGCTTATGCTCGACTACGACACCAAGACGTTCACGTTGATAAGTATTATTCAATGTTCTCTTACACCAATCCAGATTATTTAGATACCAACTGACTGTTTTGCGGAGCCCGCTTTCAAAAGATTCAACGGGTACCCAGCCCAATTCTCGCTGCATCTTTCCTGCGTCAATGGCATAGCGTAGATCATGCCCAGGACGATCACTTACCGAGATAATCAAATCACGGTAGTTCTCAACGCTTGCTGGCTTATCGGGAGCCATCTCTTCTAGTAAGTCGCATAGTGCGTGTACCACATCAATGTTCCGCTTCTCATTATGGCCGCCAATGTTGTAAGTCTCACCGATTTTACCATTACTCATTACCAGGCAAAGGGCACGGGCATGGTCTTCCACATATAACCAGTCGCGCACCTGCTCACCTTTCCCATAGATAGGGAGCTCTCTACCTTCCAACGCATTGAGAATCACCAACGGGATGAGCTTTTCGGGGAAATGGTAGGGGCCATAATTATTTGAGCAGTTAGTAATTATAGAAGGAAAGTTATAAGTGCGCTGCCAAGCCCGCACAAGATGATCAGAGCTCGCTTTACTTGCAGAGTATGGCGAACTTGGCTTGTAAGGCGTAGTCTCGACGAACAAGCCCTCCAGCCTACCAAGATCGCCGTACACTTCATCCGTAGATATATGATGAAAGCGGAATTCAGCTTTACGCTTTGCGTCCAGCCCCTGCCAGTAGCATCGGGCTACTTCCAATAGCGTATAGGTTCCAATGATGTTGGTTTCAATGAATGCCGCAGGACCGTCTATGGAGCGATCGACATGGCTTTCGGCGGCCAGGTGCATGACGGCATCCGGACGATGCTCGGCAAATACTCTTTCAAGCTCATCCTGACGGCATATATCTACTTTCTCGAATTCATAACGAGCACTGCCTGATACTAGCTCCAACGATTCAAGGTTACCAGCATACGTCAGTTTATCTACATTGACTACGCTACAGCTTGTATTAAGAATCAAGTTCCGAATTACGGCTGACCCAATAAACCCTGCACCACCAGTGACAAGTATCTTTTTTGTAGCTTTATTCATATAAATATTATCCAACACCTTTCCATGCTTCGCATATCAACCCAAATGGCTGCTGCTAGGAACTACATGATCACTTAAACTCGCCCCGCCACCTGCCGAGCAACCATTTGGAAAAGATATTGCACCTAGCAGAAAGACGAACATTCGTTATAAAGTTGCAATACAGCCAACTTACTTTTGTAATTAAATAAAAAATACGACCACCAACATTACAAATATTACATTTTAATAAGCATTGGGATTCGAAAATCCTCTTAATATCGTTAAAGCTATGATGCGCAGGTCCAGCCATAGCGACCAATTATCAATATACCAGAGGTCGTACTCGACGCGTTTTTCCATTTTCTCCAGGGTCGCCGTCTCGCCGCGCAAGCCATTGACCTGTGCCCAACCGGTAATTCCCGGCTTGACCTTGTGGCGCAGCATGTAGGACTGAACCAACTCCTTGTAATATTCGTTATGTGACAAGGCATGTGGGCGAGGGCCAACGATGGACATTCGTCCCTGCAGCACATTATAAAACTGAGGCAGCTCGTCCAATGAAGTGCGCCGCAGGAACGCGCCGAAACGCGTCACACGCGGATCACCCTGGCTTGCTTGGGTGACAGTGCCGTCCGCTTCCTGGTGTACTTCCATGGAGCGGAACTTGTAGACCTTGAAGTGTCGGCCGTTGCTTCCCATGCGGTATTGCTTGAAGAGTACCGGCCCCGAGGCTTCCACCTTTAGAACGCAGGCGATGATGGCGCATACAGGCAACGACAGGATCAGAAACAGCGTGCCCAGCACAAGATCTTCTACTCGCTTGAGAAAGCGCGCCGTCTCCCCTAGCGGGGTGACGCTTAGGTCGATGGAAAAGTGCCCTGCCACCCGGCTGATACGATGATTTAGAAGTCGCATATCCTGAAATTCGGGGATGAAGCGCACCTCCACCGTCTGATGACGCAATGCGTACATGACCTCACGTACGGTACCGCCCATTTCGAGCGGTAGACAAAGCCACACTTCCCGTGCCCCCGACGCCTCGACCCGCCGCGCCAGGCAGTCGTAGGACTCCGAGGCGGAGAACCCTCCTTTCAGGCGCTGCACGCCGGCAATGGCGAAGCCCTCGCCGGGCATCTTGCGCATGCCCCTGGCCACCTTGAGCACGTTCATCGACGGCCCTACGAGGAACACTTGCCTTAAGTTCTTACCCAACGCCCTTGCCCGCTTGAGCAACAGCATCACCAGTACACGAAAGCCGGCGGCGAATCCGAACGAGAACAATAAGGTCATCCCCAGCCACAAACGAGAATAACGCACTGAGGCTTCCGCTAGGTAAATGATCGACGTTGCCAGCAGCGCCACGATGCCCCAGACCCCAAGCAACCGGAAAAGAATGCTGGAGAGGCGGGTTGTACGCCAGCGAACGTAGGCACCATCGATGAAGTTGGCCATTACCACGAAAATGGCGATGATCACCATGCCCAGCATGAAGCGTTCGTGAACGGCCATCGTGCCAAAACGGATGAAGTGGGCCAGGAAGCCCGAAAAGAACACGGCCCCCGCGTCAATTAGGGGCACGAATATCTGGGCCGGGTACTGCTCGGTAATGCTTCTCTGTTGTTTCGGAACGCTCATCGGCTAATCAGGTAACTCAAGGACAGAAAGATCTCAGCGTCTCTGTAACAATACTATGCGCTGCCGGGCAGTATGGTACTTAGAATAAAGGGGGCGTATCCATACTATAGTTTGACCAGCCGGAAAGTTCGGGTCATGAGGTGACCATAGCCTGTTTTGTCGTACTCCCTAGTAGCTTCAATACATCGTCAGCCATTCTTCCCATAATTCTGTCTCGGCGAAAGCGCTCGATGAACTGCTCACGCGAGCGAGCCGCCAACTCTAACGAATCGAACGCCCCCATCGCCGCTTCGGAATCGCACGGCTCGAATACACTGACATTCTCGATATGCTGATTACAGAACTTGGCGGGGAAGGCCCGCACACCGGCCCAGATCGGCTTGCCCGTTGCGGCATACTCGAAAAGCTTGGAAGGGATCACCCGCGAAAAACAGAACATATCGTTCAAGTGAAGAAACAACACGTCCGCTTCCCGGTACTCCTCGTTCAACTGCTCCCTAGCCACCGGCGAGCGGATCTCCACGTTGGTAACCATTTCTGCCTTAAGAGCGGCCTCCAACGCTTCGCGCCTCCCGCCATCGCCGATCAATACGAAATCGGCGCGATCTTCCAGCCGTTTGGCCAAGGCTGGCAAGATGCGATCGATACCTTGGCACATACCGATATTGCCCGCATACAGTACACGCAAGCGGCGCGATTCCCGCGTCACCTCACTCGGGTCGGAGGCCTGCAATGTGGAAGACTGCTCCGCGGTGGCCTCAGTGGCCGATTCAGCAAAGAGCGGGTCCACCCCATTGGTATGCCAGGTGAACTGCTGATCGGGATAGCGTGACTTGAAGTAGGGCTCGAAGCCCGGCGATACCAGGTTGACCTTGGCCGCAAGACCAACCGCCCAGCGCTCCAGGGCGCCGAAAAATTGAATGCCCAGCCATCGCGCGCCCTTTGGCAGCAAAAAGGGCAGGTTCTCTACAAAGATGTCACGTATATCGAGATAAAGCTGCGCCGACGCACGGCCCGCCACATAACGGCCCAGCACGGCAGTCATCAGGCGCGACGAAGTCGCTATAACCAAGTCGTAGTGCTGGCCTCGTGTCAGGCGCGACACGTGCCACGCGTACGCCAAGAAGGCTCTCGATTGATCCAGAATACCGCTACGGTGACTGGGCAGCTCAATACGCCGCACAGTGAGACTTCCATCGTAAGCAGTCTCGAAGGTCGGCGCCGGGCTAGCATACCGCGCATAGCGATTGGGTGCCGTGGTAATCACCTCAAGGGTATGGCCTGGCGGTAACCGCTTCATCAGCGCCTCGACCAGGGCCTGAGTGCGGAACGACCCGGCACCTAGATCGGGCGGGAAATAGAAGCTCAGCAGTAATATCCTGCCCCGCTGCGTCACCCGCGGGCCCCCGCGACGCCCCGGTTCGGTAATACGTTTGCGTAAAGATCCAACAATGCCTGCTCCTGAGTTTCCCAGTTAAGCGTCTGTACCGCCTGCTTGGCGCGGGCATGATACCATGAACACAACTCAGGATCGCCCACCAGCCGGCTTATGGTGCTGTAAACATCCCTGTTTTAGTAGCACCGCTGATTAGAGTTTTCCGCCCGTTGATGTTTCGCCAGATACTCCCATGGCGTCAGGTCTTCCAATGAATCGTGAGGTCGCTCGTCGTTGTATTCAGCCCTCCAGGATTCGGTCAGTGGCCGGACGTCGGTGAGATTCCGGAAGACATACATAAGTGGTTGGCCGTCTCTGGTACGGCCAACGGCTCAGGATGTCTTGAGGCGAGCCGCTTCTTGCCTCGTCGTCGCTGGTTCAGGTTGAAGGCACCGTACAGCCGATGTACCCGCGTGTGATTCCAGCCATGCCTCCATCGCCGCAACACCTTGAACAGCTTGCTGAAGCGTAGACTGGATAGCGCTCCGAAGCGCTGCAATCACCGGTTCATCCCGAGAAGACTCCGGTCGATACCGGTACACGGCGTCACTGATGCCCGTGATTCGGCAGGCTCGACGGAAACTGACGCCGTGAGTCTGCTTGAGGTAATTCACCCGTTCTCGTCGAACCGCCGGCGTTACAGCTTTTTTTTTTTCGATCACATCCTTCAGCAGGTTGTGATCCAGGCTCAGCTCGGCGTACATCTGCTTCAGACGGCGGTTTTCCTCTTCCAGCTCCTTGAGGCGCTTCACATCAGAGGCTTCCATGCCGCCATATGTGGACTTCCAGTTGTAGTAGGTCGCATCGGCGATGCCATACTCCTGACACACTTCCTTGACCAGGCGGCCACCCTCGACCTCTTTGAGGATCTGGACGATCTGTGACTCGCTGTAGCGTGATTTCTTCATGCCGCTCTCCGTTTGCCTTATTGTAGGCCGGAGAACTCTAATGACGTAGGTACCGATTTTAGGGGATGGTTACAGCTTAGATGAATTGCTCTCTGTGACAGGTTGAGGTCTAAGTCGACACCTTAACCTTTCAATCGGCCTATCGATAAGGACTGATAGGGAAAAAGCCAACAATAATGATACAGGCAATGTGATCGCCAGAAGCTCTAGACTCGGTCTTTGTAGATCTAAACCAAGCATCGATGAAACAAAAATAGTTGCCAATCCCGCTTGATAGTGAATCAGGTATAACGGATAACTTAGATCTCCAAGGCGAGTGTCTAGGCGTTTCGTTTTTTTATTGCCTCCTCGGGCCATACATCCCATTAGTGCGCATGAAAATATAGCAAAATTTATGTAGAACGGTGCTCCTCTCCAGTCAATTTGCATTGCTACCCACCAGTTTAAAGCGAAAAAAAATGATAAAGTTATTAGGCCAGTTCGTGTCGAAAAATAGAAACCCAACCTCGTAACCGAATCACGGTAATGGTATAGCATTGCTCCCGTAGAGAAGGGTAAAGATGCCCCTAGGAAAGAGAAATATTTCCACCACCAAGATAAAGAGGCGGAAACTACTATTATGTGATACAGAATGCTCATTCCAAACCATATAACTGTAATTCTTTTTGTGCGTGAAACTCCTAACCCGATTGCAAGGTAAAAGAATAACTCAACTGTTAGTGCCCACGCTGGCGGGGTTAGTCTTGATGTGATCTCAAACCCTTTGAACCCCAGTCCGAATATAATGGATAAATTACTCAACCATCCAAGAAGAGATCCCGGAAGAAACATTGTTGGATGGTACTTTTCATAAAAATTTGAAGGCAGGTATGTTATTAAGACTATTGTAAATAGAATAGAGCCAATGTATAGAGGGTAAAGTTTAAGTATTCGATTTCCGAAATAAAGAAATATACCTGTTTTAGTGAATCCATAGCGCTCATGTGTAATTAATGTCATTAGGTAGCCGCTCAATGCGTAAAAGCCGAAGACAGCGTATGATCCAATAGCCTGTATCCCTCCGATGTGGAGACCTACAACTAAAGCTGCCAGTATCAACCGATACGTACCAAATAGACCTTTGCTTTGCACGATTCTACCCCTACGAAAATCGGCCGACCATATCTGAATCGAAGCTCAGATGCTACATAAGTGACTATTCATAATTAATCATGTATTTATTGCCGTAGCCACCGAGCAAACGGTGCACTTCATCATAGAGGCGGTCAAATGACAGATAGGCGCTCAAAGGCAGCCAGGCGTACTTCATCTGCCGCCACAAAATCTCAATCAGGTTCAGTTCTGGCGAGTAAGCAGACAGATAGACCAGGTGCACACGATGCGACATCCACTCCAAAATCTTGCGCATGAAGGCCTTGGAGCGATGCATGCTGGCATTGGCGAGGTTCGTCGATAATTCCGTCAAGGCCCCACGCTTCCCACTGTTTGAACCAGCGTGACACAGCATCCGTCGAACCTGCAGTATCTCACTAATCTGGTTGACGGTATGGCCTCGATCACTCAGCAGGAGGGCATGGGCACGCCGACGTAGGACGCGCTTCTCACCATCGTGATAGGCCGAGGTCAGCGTCTGATGTTCAGATTCAGTGAGAGGAGCAACGAAGCGCCTTGCCATGGCTCCACCCGTGTCAGTCATCCTGACATGGATGCTATGCGAAAACTTCAGATCAGGCATTTAAAAAAATAATATTTATTGAAAATACGACCAACACACAACAAGAGCTATAATAAAATCGTCTTATAAGTATCGAGAAGTATCTTGCTTTCGCCCCCCCAGTTAAACTCATTAAAAAAGACCTTCCCTTCATTTGACAAGACATCTCTCGAATGGACATCATAATAAAGAGACTTCAAAGCATCAGAGAGAGCGGCGGCATTATCTGGCTGTATCCATACACCCCCTTTCCCTCCCACGAACGATTTCCAACATTCAAAATCGCTTGCAATGAATGGCAACCCCCAAGCCATGTATTCAAATAGCTTGCTGGGCCTAGCCGATGAATGATCCCCGATGTCTCCCAATATGACTAAACCAACATCAGCTTGTTTCATGTACGCGAAAACAATTTCTTGAGACTGGAGCCCAATATAATCAACAAACTTCCAGCCGGGCATTTTTTTTGCCTCATCAAGACATGCGTTTAGCTCTGGGCCAATAAGCCACAAGCGGGTTGGAATACCTTTATCATTCAAAGCTTGGAGAGCTTCCATCATGACAAAAAGTCCGCGTTCCTTCGATATACCACCAGCATATATAAGGCGATAAATATCGGGATCTCTTTTTATATCAGCACTCAAATATTCGACTTCTGTTTTCACTCGGAGAGGAATAAAAGGTGCGTTTCTCAGAAGATAGGTGCGTTTAGAAAAATCATCTAATTGGTTTTCCTGAGTTACAAAAACTGCATTGACGACATGGCTCAACAATTGCTCAGATGAAGAAATTAGAATACTAAGCGGCTTGCGAAAATAAGGCGGAATCCACTCACGCATAAGCAATCGCCTTGAATAGTCTTCATGCGTATCGTAGACAACCCGCTTCCCCAGCAGCCGTAAGCAAAACGCTAGAGGAAGCATATCGGGATTATGCAAATGGTAGATATGAGCACGAAAGCGGATGGCAAACCATAACACTAAAGGCAATTTCACAAAGCGGTTCAAACGTCCCTTAGCCGGGGGAGCACAAACATAGTCGACACCGTTTCTAGAGATCGGCTGCTCGCATTGCATCATGGCTGTTACGGAGTACCCCGTTTCTGACAATGATTCCGACTCGCGAACCACCCGGTTACCCCAATTTCTAAGAACCGGAGCCAACATTAATACTTTAGTAGACGCTTGCAAAGAACATACCTTTTTACAGGAAAACAGATCACAAGACTCGTAATATTTGGCAAATTTACTATTGCTTGCAAGCCGGATCAAAAATAAACTTCATCACAAAAGCCGCTCTCATTTTGGCATAAATAAAAATAACATTATCTTATCTTATAAAAATGATCGAAATTTAAATTGAAAAAATTTAATTATAATAACTGTACTATAATTTGACCGAAAGGGGAGCATTTCCGAATCTGCAATCGAGATTAAGATTTTATTTTTTTATGGCGGACTCCATATGCAGTAACACGCAAAAAGTTGCGGGCACGATTAATGATCACTACCCCCCAACTCTTTCTCAAGTTTATTTACCTCTACTAAGCCCTCAAGCGTCTGCCACAACTGCTTTGCTGTCTCGGCTGCCATGTCCAGTTTTTGGTTCTTTACATGCTGTTCAAGCTCGAATGCCAGTGCTGCCAACACTAGGTGCTCGAACGGACAATGACGCATGGATTTTCGATGTTTACGGGCTTGCTCGTGCGCCTCAAGTAACTGATCAAGTGCTTTTCCACCTAATGGCCACCCCGCACCAACCGGCTCCAAACTCCACTTTTCCCAGTGCAGTATACACAAGTCCCCAGAGGACTCAGCTTGCCATAATGAACCGGGCTTCAACGAAGGATTGTAGATTACAAGAGGCAGCGCGCTCAGAAGATCGCGTAACCCCTGCCAATGCAGACTAAGTCCCTTCAGCGACCGCCGTTGTTCGGGGGTAACAACCGCGACTGCAAGCCGCTCCAGCCAGGTAGCACTCATCCGGTGTGGTAGTGTCGACATGGACCGAAGGTAGCGCCTTACCAAGGGCTTAGGAAGCTCTACTGAGAGCAGTTCGGAATATACCTGGAAACGTACGGAGCCATGATGCTGCGATGAAACTACCTTTCCCGGTGCAAGCCGATACACACCGCAAGAAAAGGCATCGTATTGTGAGCTTCCCTGAAATTCCGGGGCAGGAAGCCCTCTGGGTGCGTCGGCGAGCAATGTAGCTTCATGCTGTGAGGCCCCCCCTTTTTTTTGGCCAAACAGCTTCGCCATCCATACTACGCCCTGCTTACGGTAAATAAATGCGCCAACATTGAGGGTGGCCGGCTGCTGCCACTCCAACTTCTCGTCAATCTCCTCTTGGGCTGGCGTTTCAACATCGCAGAACTCCCTTAACAGTGGCGCCACCCATTTACCTCGTTGTCCAGGAGCCAGATGTTGCCAAAATGACCCCGGCTTGTCTGCGACCACTCTCAACAAAGGACGCCCATGAAAAAAGATCGCATCCAGCTTTTCGCGCTGGCCATAAAGACGATACAACCCTCCCGCCGCTGCGGCAACACGGCCAAATGACTGACGCCCCGCAAGGATTGCAAGGATGGCCGTAAGAATCCCGGGGGGCTGTAGCACGACAAAATCAACAACCAGGTACCCGAACACACAAAAAAACCCCAGTGCACTGAGGTTAGCCAAGAATCCGCTCAGGTTAGAACTAACCCAGTCCCGTGTGCGTTCACTATGTGAACAAATACCCAGCACCAGCACGGTGACTAAAGCGAGATAGCCCCCCATGACCATCGCCATCTCAGGGTACACCCACGCCAGGGCAATCAGCGCGAGAAAGCAGAAAATCAGCCCTGCCAGGGCTCTGGCAAAGCCCTGATAGGCCCCCTCGGCAACTTGATTCTGGTTCTCGAACAAAACCAACTTCTTGTTACGCTCCACGAGCAGGTGGGCTGCAGACTTGGTAACCCAGTCAATCAGTCGCTCGGCGAGCGTATGGGCAACGAAGAAGCCTACGGTAGCGATACCAAGTATGACCATCAGCAGATCGCGATCAAACTGCGCGAAGGATGGTGGAAAGTAGCGAGGAACCCCCTCTGAACCAAGCAGAATCACTATTTTAAGAGGCAGCAAAAAAGCCAACAAATGAGCAATCTGTGAAAACAAAGTCAGTAGCACGACGAGTGACGTCCTGAAAGGTACCACCCAGGCAAACTTCGCTCCCAAGAAAACTAGCCAACGTCCGGCTTTCACTTCATAATTAGTCAAGAGCAAATAACTCCAAGCAATGCCCCATACCATGAAGAAGCGTCGTAAAAGGGGCTCGTCTCGAAACCACGCCACTTCTTTCGCAACACTTCAAAAAAATTATTATAAACAGGCAATCTCTCTTAGCCTAAAACTGACTTATTAAAACATCCAACCGCAATCGGTATTTTTAAAGGCAGCGACTAACTCTTCATAATTTTTCAAGCGATCAGATTTTAATTTAAACTCCTGCTTTTCAATTGCCTTATTAACTTCCTGAACAGGCACATCCAAAAACCGTTGAATCCTGCCTGTCTGCTCAGTCCAATCTGACACTAAATCCTCATAGTAAACATGAATATAAGGATTCTTGGCAAAGCGCTTTGTCAATTCATCCTCTATCACATAATCTTTCTTGATTCGCTCTCGCCACCAACTCACAGGAAAGTCTAGTTGTTGTCGTTTATATTCGTCGCTTTCCGAACGCTTCAGAAAGGATCCAGTCGCATTAGCAACCTCTAGGCTAATGAGTCTGTCAACCTTATTTTTTCTCTCTAAATGAATTACTTTTATTTTTTTCTTGACCAAATATTGCCAAACAGTTTTGGCGGGTTTTCTAGTTGCTTGATGAGCAAATATCTTAAACCCCGCAGCTATAACAGGACCTTTTGCAAGCTCTGTTTCATAGAACCTTTGAGCCCGGTATACACCGTCGAACTCGAATACATCAGTATAAACATTTTTGTTGTACAACTCCCCTATTACACTAACACAACCATTCTGTTTAAGTGAAAATTTCAGCAAGTTGCTACCGCAACGCCCTTGTCCTACAATAACGAATTGTTGCGTTCCATCTCTGTTCAAAAAAAACTCCTTTAATCCCTTTGAAATAACCGCAGACTGAAGTAGAAACCGATCTATGGAAATGACTTAACGCACCATATAAATGCGCCTTCTCGGCGATTTTCGACTCAGTTGCTCATACCCGGGTCAAGTCCTCTTTTACCGCCTGATAGATTCGCTCACAGTTTCTGCCATCGCGGTAGGTGAACAGCTTGGTTAGTCGCTCACGCTTATCTTTTGGCATTTCGCAGCCATCTTCAAGGCATTGTCGTAACTGCTCCAGCAAAGCTTCCTCAGTTGTAACCAACTCAAGCGCCAGATCACGCTCATAGTCCAAATGTGGTGGCCCCGGCGGCTGCATCTCCCACTCAAGGCGGTCGAACATGTAACCCAGGACAGGCTTCTCCTGATAGAAGAAGTCATACATCACGCTCGAATAGTCGGTGATCAGTAAATCCGCCTCACGAATCAGATGATGAAGCGGCTCATCGAGATCACGGATCACATGAACCCGTGACGAGCTTTTTTCGAACTCGCCAATGAAATGCATCATATTGAAATGGGGACGGAAATACAGTTCCATCTGGTGCTGATCCAGCAACTCTGCTAGCCGCGGGCTGGTGATAAAACGGTTCCAGGCATGGTAATACCGGCTGGCCTGAATTTCGTCCCGACCCCTGAGCCAGCGCCGCCAGGTAGGAGCCACCAGGATTTTACGTGAGCGCTCCTTGGCGCGCTGGGTCGGCAGCGCATCCAGTCGGGCGATGCCGGTCAGTTTCACCTGATCGGGCGAAAATCCATAGTGGTCGCTGAAAAACGCCTGTTCAATGCCGTTCGAAACGATCACCTGCGAGAAATAAGGATAATTTTCCCGTGTGTAAGTCATGGTCTTGTTGCCAGCCACGCCATGCTGCAGAAATACGTTCAATGTTTTGCGCCGTAGGCGAGGTAAAGCTTCGCTCGGGTAATCTAGGCCACGGAAGCTGTCGGTGGACAACATCACCCGGGCACGCCACAGCAAATAAGCATGCTTCAAGGAGTACTGCGTCACTACATTGCCAAGCGGTGCCACGATATCCCAATGCGGCGAGTGGCGGTTAAGCACGAAGAAGACTGGCAATTGCGGATAGGTTTCACGCAGGTGCTTGAAGAAAAAGTAACCGTTATCCTCAGCACTGCTGGCAACCCTCTCGTCCATCAGCCAAATGGTTTTATCTGAATTCAACTTGGCAATCAGCTTAGCTACCGGTGCCATCGCAAAGTACTTAAGCATAGGCAGAATTTTGACTTTCGATGCCAACCTCAGAACTTTTGCCGCTTTGAGAGCGATACGCGAAGCGATAGAAAATACTCGCGAGTTTTGCGCTTGCTGCACCCGCTCGAAGCTCGCCACGCCTTGGAACTGCATACGCATCATGGGTTCGAAGAGTTGTGCCTTGATGACATCAGACTTGAGCAGGGCTAGGTAGCGTGGTGAGCGCGGAGCGTTTTCATAAGCTACAAGAGCATCATACTCTTGGCCGCAGAGCATGATGATGCGCACTTGTTGAAGCAGCGAATAATCCTCAGCAGAACGCATATCCGCTGGAGACAACTGCTTCACTAAGCGGCCGATAATCTCGAAAATCTGCAGTTGCTCATCATAAGGTGAACTTTTGATCACCTTCAGGAAGCGATTGCCTACGAGTTTTCTCACCTCGGAGCGCAATAGGCGCTGGTATATATCCAGCGCGCCTTTTTCGGCAAAAGACTGTTTAAGGCTCTCGGTGACCGCTACTCGATCCTCAAAAAACTGCGCTGATATTCGACTGGTACGCGAATCAACACGCCCGCGGTAGTTGTAGACGACCTCTGGTAATATAGTGATGACATCGCAGTTAAGGTACATCCGGGCCATGAAATCCAGATCTTCACCCGCTGTACCTTCCGGAAAGCGAATTTTATGTTTTTCAATACTTTTACGACGGATCAAACGATTACAGGCGCTGATATCCTGTATCAGGGTTGGCATCTCTTCAATGGTGGTGCGCTCAATCAGTCGATTGAACTCTCGCTGATGTACAGGTACACCGACCCAGCTACGCCATTGGCTGAAGGACTGCTGAATGCCGCAGACCATGTCGCTGTCGTATCGCTCTGCCGCGTCGACCATATTCTGAAGTGCATCGGCAGGCAATGTATCATCAGAGTCCAAAAAAGAAACATATTCACCGTTGGCATTAGAAAGCGCTAAGTTTCTCGCAGCACCTTGTCGCTTACGCTTCTGACGCAGCAACTTGACCTGCGGATACCTAGCGCAATATCGCTCTGCTAGCTTGTCCCCTCCATCAGTAGAGCCATCGTCAACGACGATAATTTCGACTTCCTTCAATGTCTGAACTAACACTGATTCGAGACACTCGGTAATATATTCCGTCGTATTGTATAGCGGTACAATAACAGAAACTTTGATATTAATTACCACGTGAACGCCATTTCTTCAGAACCGAAAACAAATTAACCGGCAATAGGAAAAACCCTCTCAATGGGGATCGCACCATATTCGCAAAAACCTGACTTAACTGATAGCTTGTTGAGGAAACAATGATGTCATAGCGTTTCATAACTTTATTTAGTTTCACGCGTAAGGCTTTTATCTCCTCCGTTTTCTCTCTCAGAGCCTTCTCAGTCTTCTGCATAGATTGAGTTGCCTCGACGAGCTTTGTAGCCATCAGATTGATATTTTGTTGATTTGCCTGTTCGCTTTCGAGTTTCGCCAGCAGTTGGGACTCTCGCTGAAGAGCGTCTGCCAAATCATACTTTGCTTTTTCAAACTCTCTAGTCAGCTTTTTTAGATCCTTTTTTTCTTTATCGGCGGGCTGGGCTGAAGTTTTCTTGGCGTAATAAAGCTGCACCCAGCCGGAAAACGCATCCATCGATGCTATTGCCTGTTGTAGCGCACCCTTCAACTGATCGCGCCTATAATCTAGGCCATTGCATGCCTGCAGGACATGGTACAGGTTCGTTACGCAAGGGTTTTTTAACTCAATGCCAAGAAAATCCGAACGGTTAAGACGAGGCTTGACCGTTTCACTTACAATAGACTTCAAGGTGACCTCATCCACTGACAAGCCGACATATTCGGCCAAATCGCGTGACGTCTCGACAGGATTGGTAAACCAGGATTCATAATGCAGTAAGTAACTGCTAACACTCAACTCGCCTAAAGCGGATACATACTTATTCAGCCACATCAACTCTGTAACTTCGACTGGTTCCCCATACTGTTTGAAGGACGAAACACAGACGTTCTTCGGGTCACGCAGGGTCAATACGTATTTCGGTGCCACCTTGGTACGGTTGAACACTTTTCGCCACATGGGCAATAGTATTGCAGACCTTGGTTCCTTCAATATCCAAGGCCCCCCCTCAAGTTTAGCTTCAGCATTCACTTTATCAACCAACGCATTAATGCAAGCTCGCGTTGCAGAAGCTTCCAACCATCCCTCTGGCATCGGCAAATTATGGGTCGCCCCAAGTTCACGCATTAGCTGGGTGATAGTATCGAAAACAAATTTGTCTTCATATGCCCCATCTGGGTTCTGTTCACCCACGGGCACCAATTCATTAGAAATTCGTCCACCGAGTTTACCCAGTATTTGTGAAGCTAGCGACGTGCCTGAGCGTCCCGAGCCAATAACAAAGACTAATTCCGCCATACCGACCTCAACTCAGTAGAACACTTTCTCATGTTTCATTCCCCGCCCAATCAATTTTGCTTTACCCTTCAGTTGATTTTCGCTCACACGCCAGTTATGAGCCTCCAAGTTTTCATCACGATATACAGCCATGTTACCACAGCACATTACAGCTACGACCGAATTAGGTTTTTTTTCCATGTCATGAAAAATTGTGTCTACAGCTCCAACATTCGACACGGAGAATTTATGTCTTAACAATGAAGATGCTTGCCCGCCCAAAGTATTTCCAGCCAAATTAAAAGTAACTAGACTTTTTGAATTCTTCATTTTATAACTTAGGCCAAGCTCTTTACCCAAACAAAAACTATATGGCACGGCTCGTCTATTGGAATTTTCTCGAAAATACAATTCATCAGTAGACTGAAAATAGATAAAGCTAGGCGGCTTTCCCCAAAAATCTGCTGCGATACACTTTAGGCAGACAAAAATATCAAGCAGATAATTATTGCCATAAAAATCATCATCATCCATTTTGACGCAAAACTCGCCAGTCGCTTTACTAATAGCATAATTCATGCAACTACCAATATTCATTTCTGGGGGAAGGCTATAAAATTTTAGATTATCAACAGATTCTACAACATCAGATATTTCATTTGATCTGTTAGCATTATAAACGTAAACTAGTTCTTTTTTAGAGTAAGTTTGATTAATGAATTGTGTGACAATTTTTTTTGAAAGGTGCGGACGATTGCTTGGTGTAATAATGGAAATTTTTGGAAACCTAGGCTCTTCATTACTAACTCCCAAATCGTCACACAACTTACTTAAACGATGAGCATATGTGTGATTTAGCACTAACGCTCTCAAGTTTAGCTGTCTTTGGGCATTCCATTCTTCCCCACTTGTATTTTTCAGCCATTTCTGCAAATCATCCTTTGGTATTTTTTGAAACAAACCCTTAAATGTACCTTTAATATATTCTGGTCCTGCATCGAGCACCCATGCACCGCAAGCAGCAGCTTCAATACAATCAAATAGACGAGCAACTGGTTCTTTCTGAGTCGTAGAAACCGTCAAATAATAACGAGAGAATTTATAGGCCTTATAGGCCAACTCTACCGGCAAATGCCCCAACACATTAGAAAAGCGAGAATCAAGTTCCTGGATCTTATTAGGGAACATAGTATACCGTGAATCAAATACACAAAGCTCTTCATTATTTATTAGCTCAAGAAACTCAAAATCTCTTGAACGTCTCGAAATATCAACCATCCCATCGAACAGCACAGGCACGGAAAAAAGCGTAACATCTCCACGATGACGGAATGGGTTATGCAGAGCTGGCTGAATTGCCGGTTCCAGTTGACGCCACTCACCGCCACGGTTCGAATCAGCTGTGTAACGGTATGGAAAAAGCGACCAAATGGGTGAAAATATTGAGTCATATCCTTCACCTAGCGTATCCCAATAAACGAGCGGGACTCCACTCTGGCTTGCAATCTGACTCAGAGCCTCAAGATTATTGTAGTAATCAGTTGCGGCTGCATCCCATTCTTTACGGTTAGAATTCAGCGCTGGCTCAAACAAAATAAAATCGAGACCAGAAGAAGCTATGACTGACCGAAAATTTTGTCGGGTTAGAGTATAAATTGAACAGTCGAATTCAAGATTTATCTTCAGCCGATGACTTCCAATAAAACCGACTTTCAGATTCGATAGCGCTTCTCTACTTGGCACTTCACGTACTTGAAGAGGCTCGGCCCAAAATCTTGCTTTCGTGAGTTCTTCGCTACTCCAGACCATCGGGAAACACCTCTTCTGTTGTTACCACTTGATCCCTTTAAAGATCACGTCTTTACGAATCGCTCTTTTGTATTTCTCAACTACCTTGAATATCTCAGTCACTACCTCGTCCGTCAGGTAATGCGGTTTCACACCCAACTCAATAAGGCCCTGATAAGTAGGATTGTAATAGTGCTCTTCGGCTTCTTTTCGTGGATTTTCAAGGTGGTCCACCTTCACGTCGTAGCCCAGTTGCTGACCGACGCGCTGGGTCATTTCAGCGAGTTCGTTGACAGAGAAAGTTTCCATAATCTGGTTAAAGATGCGCAGATCGCCTTTGTCTGCGGGGCTCTTCTCCGCATGGTGCACACACTGAAGAGTATCTTTGATATTGAGATAGCCACGGGTCTGCCCGCCTTTGCCGTATACGGTTAGGGGGTAGTCCACAACAGCCTGCACAATGAAGCGATTTACGATGGTGCCGAACACTTCGTCATAGTTGAAGATAGTGCTCAAACGCGGATCTACAGCGGATTCATCGGTCTCAATACCGTACACCGGGCCCTGCATCAGATCGGTCACTTTCAGATCCCACATCCGTACACCGAACCAGAGGAGGTCTGTGTCCATGACTTTTGTCGTGTGGTAGATGGAGCCGGCTGCACGGGGGAACAGAAACTTGCCCTTGCGTCCCTTGTGCTCGATTTCGATCCAACCTTCTTCGATGTCGATATTGGGGGTGCCGTACTCGCCCATGGTGCCCAGCTTGATGATGTGGGTATCGCGGGAAAAGTCGCGCACCGCAAACATCAGGTTATTGGTCACCCGCAGATTATTCACAATCGTCTGGTCGGCGTGGGCGTAGTCAATTAAGGAGAACGGCGCAGAGGGCTGCTCAGCGTAGTGAACAACGGTTTCAGGAATACCGGAGAACGTGGAGTTAACACTCCAGTTGTATTTCACACGTCCATCAAACAGAGAGCGCATTACTTCTGGATCCGCCAGGTCTCCAATGACTACCTTGATCTCGTGGCCTGTTCTCTCGTGCCAGATCTTCGCCCGCTCCATCAGGGTGGGCACCGGGTACAGCATGCCAACGTCCAGGTCCTGGCAGTTGTTGCGCCGCAGGTAGTTGTCTACCACGGTTACCTCATACCCGCGAGCCGAGAAATACATGGCCGTCGGCCAACCCAGGTAACCGTCACCACCGAGAATCAAAACGTGCATAAGTCACTCCAATCAATTGTCACCGGCCCTTCGCACCTGCGCTGGGCGATAAGTAGGTTAAATAGCAGCTTTAAATGAGACGATTATCGGTCAGGAACTGTGCCAGCTCGTCATGAGTCAGCGCCGGCTCGTTCCCCGAATGGTAGGGGTTGGTCACCTCTTCAGAGAGTATCCCATTGTAGGAATAATCAATATCGGCGAAACGCTTCATGATGGCCGGCTTGATGACGAAGTAACGCTCCAACTCGATGGCACGCCCGGTTTCTTCGCCAGTCATCAGCTCTTCATAAAGTTTTTCGCCGGGCTTCACGCCGATTTCCTGGATTTCAATGTGCTGAGGATTCTGTTGATACTCTTCCGCCAGCTTTTCAATCATCACATCCGCCAGATCCTTGATTCTGATCACAGGCATTTTGGTAACAAACACTTCACCGCCCCTGGCCAGCATGGAAGAATCGATAATCAGTTGAACCGACTCTTCAATGCTCATGATAAAGCGGGTCATATCCTGGTGCGTTAGTGTAATGGGACCGCCTTTTTTGATCTGCTCCTGGAAAATTGGAATAACGGAACCACGGGAGCCAAGGACGTTGCCAAAACGGGTTGAAGCAAAAATACAGCCTGATTTGCGATACTCAACGTTTGCAGCTGTGGTCAGCCGTTCGCCCATAAGCTTGGACGTACCCATAACGTTAGTGGGGTTAACAGCCTTATCCGAGCTTGTGAAAATGACTTTAGAGACACCCGCGTTTACGGCCGCTCGGATGACGTTATCCACCCCCATGATGTTGGTTTGAATAGCCTCGTGGGGCACTTGCTCACAGAGCGTAACGTGCTTGAAGGCAGCCGTATGGAAAACTATGTCTGCGCCTTCCATTTTCCGGGTCAGTGCATTCTCGTCACGAATATCACAGAGGAAGAAGTGAGCATTTGTATGATCCCGGTATGCCTCTGTCAGGAAAAACAGTTCACTCTCGTTATTGTCCAGAACAATCAACTCTTTCACGTCGTATTTATGAATAAGCTGTTTGACCAGCTCACGGCCTACGGTACCGCAGCCGCCGGTCACCAAAACTGTTTTATCTTGGAAAAAGTTCATTCTTACCTTCTCATTGTATCATGTATCAGAAAGTGTTCAGCAAACCACAAACGTCTATCACATGATCACGACTTTGGAGTTCAAGGATCGTGCTATGGAACTGCTTGTGGGGAACAAGTACCACAACAATATCGGCCTGGCATGCATTCTCGAGAGAAACTATCTCGACGTTTCCGTCTAGAACATCAGGTCGGCGCCTGAGATGTGGTTCGGCTGCTATGATCGCCACCCCCCTTTCGTGTGCCAATGCATTTGCAATGGCAAGAGCAGGGCTGTGGCGTAAATCATCCGTATTCGCTTTGTAGCTCAATCCGAGTAGACCAACCGTTGTATTAAGCTGATTATTGAATTGATTGGATACTCGTTCCAGAATCTTTGAGATAATTTTGCTGGGCCGGGTGTCGTTCACGCTTCTGGCTTGCCGGATTAGCCTGGCTTCTTCCCTTGCCTGAGAGACGACAAACCAAGGATCTATGGCAATACAGTGTCCACCCACGCCAGCGCCGGGGTTCAGAATATTTACCCGAGGATGAAGGTTCGCCAAGCTAATAAGCTCCCAAACGGGCACCCCGAGTTTTTCACAAATTGCCGATAGTTCGTTGGCAAAGGCGATGTTCACATCCCTGAAGCTGTTTTCTGCGAGCTTGCACATCTCTGCACTGCGAACATCCGTTGTTATGCACTTGCCAGAAACAAACAGTTCGTAGAATGAGCGAGCTCGCTCCGCGCAACGAGGGCTCACCCCCCCAACGATCCGATCATTGTGAACCAGCTCGTGAATGACCTGCCCCGGCATAACGCGCTCGGGACAGTGGGCAACGTTAACGTCGGCATTGCTTCCAGCGACTGGCGGAAACGACAGATCAGGCCGCTGCTCAGCCAACATCCCTGCCAAGCGTTCTGTGGTTCCGACTGGCGAAGTAGACTCGAGGATTACGAGGTCCCCTTGCTTCAGCACTGGAGCAAGATTGCGCACAGCCTCATCAATAAATGAAAGATCCGGATGGTTTTCTTCGGTCAGAGGAGTCGGAACGGCAATGAGATAAGCATCTGCTGTTTCGGCAAGAGTGGTCGCCCTAAGATAGCCTTCTTTGACAGTCGCGTGAACGAGCATATCCAGATCAGGCTCAACAATGTGAATCTCGCCACGGTTTATCGTATTTACTGCGTCTTCATCAATATCGACACCTACAACCTGTCGTTGTCTAGCAGCAATGACTGCTGCAGTCGGTAGGCCAATATAGCCTAGCCCAATGACACAGATTTTATTAAAAGACATAGTGGTTCTACTGTTCCCGTTATGCACCTGCACGAATCTTCCAGTTGACGAGTACGCTTATAATCCTTTGGCATGCATGACCATCCCCATACGGGTTATGTGCAATGATCATTTGGTCATAGGCACTGCCGTCATTCAATAGCCGAGAAACCTCACTCACAATTGACTCAAGATTGCTACCTACCAGCCGCACGGTACCCGCATCCACTGCTTCCGGCCGCTCGGTAATGTCACGCATCACCAGCACCGGCTTGCCAAGCGAGGGCGCCTCTTCCTGGATGCCGCCGGAGTCGGTCAGGATGATATGCGCACGATTCATTAGGTAGACGAACGGCAGGTAGTCCAGCGGCTCAATTAAGTGTACGTTATCGACATCACTTAGAAGGCGATTTACCGGTTCGCGTACATTAGGGTTTAGATGTACCGGGTAAACGATTTGAGCCTCGGGATGCTGAGCGGCGGTGTCGTGCAGGGCGCGGCAGATGCGGTCGAAGCCTTCACCGAAGCTTTCACGCCGGTGCCCCGTCACCAGAATCAGTTTTCGCTTGCTATCCAGAAAATCAAAGTGCTTTTCGAAGCGTTCCCGATAGGCATCATCGCCCTCCAGCTTGGCCACCACGTCGAGCAGAGCATCAATGACCGTATTGCCGGTCACATGTATCTTACTGGGAAAGACCCCCTCTTCCAGCAGGTTCTGCCTGGAACGCTCAGTCGGGGCAAAGTGCAGTTCAGCCAGTGCGCCAGTAAGCTTGCGATTGGCCTCTTCGGGCCAGGGGGAGTAGATATTTCCCGTGCGCAGACCGGCTTCGACATGCCCGACGGGTATCTGCTGATAATAAGCAGCTAGTGTCGTGGCAAACGTTGTTGCAGTATCACCATGAACAAGCACGATATCCGGCTTTACACTTTCTAGCACGTGCTTCATGCCTTGCAGGATCGTGGTAGTAACATCGGTTAGATCCTGCCCGGGCTTCATAATATTCAGGTCGTACTCTGGTTTGAGCCCAAACAGATCCAGCACCTGATCGAGCATTTCCCGGTGCTGGCCTGTCACACAAACCTGAGCGTCGAAACGTTCATCGTTGGCCAGAGTAAGAGCCAGTGGTGCCATCTTGATGGCTTCCGGACGCGTACCAAAGACACAAAGCGTTTTTAACGACATGGTCAACCTGTTATCAAGCAAATGAGATTATGAAATCAAATAGAGACGCTAATTATTTGCATCGTCTTAAATTTTTCAGAAGCAGGCTCTAACCAACCGGCCGACCAGTTCCTGCAAATTGCAGTCAGCGGTATTGATAGAGATCTCCGCCGCCTTGGGCGCTTCATAAGGGCTATTGATACCGGTGAAGTCCTTGATCTTGCCCTCTCGCGCTTTCTGATAAAGCCCTTTAGGATCGCGCTGTTCGCAGATATCCAGCGGCGTATCGACGTGCACTTCGAAGAAAGCGCCTTCGTCGAACAGTTCGCGAGCTGCATCGCGGTCCGAGCGGAACGGCGAGATGAAGGCGGTGATCACGACGATGCCCGCCTCGGCGAATAGCCGTGCCACTTCCCCTACTCGGCGGATATTCTCGGCGCGGTCGTCCTCGCCCATCCCTAAGTCCTTGCACAGGCCATGGCGGACGTTGTCGCCATCGAGCAGCATGGTGTGGTAGCCGCGTCGATTGAGTTCCACTTCCAGAGCATTGGCTAAGGTCGACTTGCCGGAACCTGAGTAGCCGGTAAACCAGATGCACTTGCCCGCATGGCCGTTGATCTGCTCGCGCATGGCCTGGGTCACGCTGGTGCGGTTCCATACCACGTTGGCCTTGCTGTCGTGTTCGCGATACTCGTAGGGCAGTTCACTTTCCAGGGGCCGATGGATCATGCCCGCCCCCACGGTGACGTTGCTCAGCCGGTCGATGAGGATAAAGCTGCCGGTGCCCGGGCTTACGCGGTAGTCGTCCACCGGTACTGGCGCGGTCAGTTCCACTTGGCAGCGGGCAATAGTATTGAGATCCAGATGGTCGGCGTGACGTTGTTCCAGATTGTTGACATCGACCTGGTAGTCGATGGCCGTGATCTTGCCGGCTAGATCCCGAGTGGCGAGCTTGAGGTCGTACAATTTACCAAGCTCCAGCGCCGACTCGTGCATCCACACGATATCCGCCTCGAAGCTTCCGGCCATCGGCACTAAATCCGTTTCGGCCACCAGCCAGTCGCCCCGAGAAATGTCGATCTCATCCGCGAGGGTCACGGTGATTGCCTGACCGGGGTATGCCGCATCCAGGTCGCCATCGAAGGTAACGATGCGCTCGATGGTGGAGGTCTTGCCGGAAGGCAGTGCACGTACCGCTTGCCCCTGCGTCATCACCCCGGCGCTCAGGGTGCCGCAGTATCCGCGAAAGTCCAGATTGGGCCGGTTGACATACTGTATCGGCAGGCGCAGATCGCGCAGGTTCTGGTCGTGGGTGATCTCGACGGTCTCGAGCAGGTCGAGTAACGCGGGACCGTCATACCAGCTCATGGACTCGCTGCGATCGACGACGTTATCGCCCTCGAGCGCCGAGACGGGAACGAAGCGGATGTCTCGGGCATTCAGCTTGTCGCTGATCGTTTGATAGTCGGCGACGATCTCGTCGAAACGCGCCTGGGAGAAATCCACCAGGTCCATCTTGTTGACCGCGATCACCAGATGCTGGATGCCCAGCAGGTCGCAGATAAAACTGTGCCGGCGGGTCTGGGTCTGTACGCCATGGCGCGCATCGATCAAGATCACCGCCAGACTGGCGGTGGAGGCGCCGGTGGCCATGTTGCGGGTGTACTGCTCGTGGCCCGGGGTGTCGGCGATGATGAACTTGCGCTTGTCCGTGGAGAAGTAGCGGTAGGCGACGTCGATGGTGATGCCCTGCTCACGCTCGGACTGCAAGCCGTCCACCAGCAATGCCAGATCCACCGCCTCGCCGGTGGTGCCGCTTTTCTTCGAATCCCGGGTAATGGCGGCGAGCTGATCCTCGTAGATCATCTTGGCGTCGTGCAGGAGCCGCCCGATCAGGGTCGATTTGCCATCATCGACGCTGCCGCAGGTGATGAAGCGCAACAGATCCTTGTTCTCGTGGGCCTTGAGGTAGGCGTCGATGTCGTCGGCGATCAGATTCGATTGGTGTGCCATTAGAAGTACCCCTCGCGCTTCTTGCGCTCCATGCTGCCGGCCTGGTCGTGGTCGATGGCGCGGCCACTGCGTTCACTGGTGCGGGTCAGGAGCATCTCCTGGATGATCTCCGGCAAGGTGGCGGCGGTGGATTCCACCGCGCCGGTCAGCGGGTAGCAACCCAGGGTGCGAAAACGCACCGACTTCTGTTCGGGCACTTCGCCGGGTTCTAGCGGCAGGCGGTCGTCGTCGACCATGATCTGCATGCCGTCGCGTTCGACCACCGGGCGTGGCGCGGCGTAGTACAGCGGCACGATGGGGATCGATTCGAGGTAGATGTACTGCCAGATGTCGAGCTCGGTCCAGTTGGAGAGTGGAAACACGCGGATCGATTCGCCCTTGTTGATCCGGGCGTTGTAGACGTTCCACAGCTCCGGACGCTGGTTCTTGGGGTCCCAGCGATGGTGTTTGTCGCGAAAGGAGTAGACCCGTTCCTTGGCTCGGGAGGCCTCCTCGTCCCGGCGCGCGCCGCCGAAGGCGGCATCGAAGCCGTACTTGTCCAGCGCCTGCTTGAGGGACTGGGTCTTCATGATGTCGGTGTACTTGGCGCTGCCGTGATCGAAGGGGTTGATGTTGGCGGCCCGCCCCTCTTCGTTGATGTGTTCGATCAGGTCCATGCCCACCTCCGCGGCCATGCGGTCGCGGAACGCGATCATCTCGCGAAACTTCCAGGTGGTGTTGACGTGCATCAGCGGAAACGGCGGCGTCCCCGGATAGAAGGCCTTGCGCGCCAGATGCAGCATCACCGAGGAGTCCTTGCCGATGGAGTAGAGCATCACCGGGTTGGCGAACTCGGCGGCGACTTCGCGCAGGATGTGGATCGACTCCGCCTCGAGCTGCTTGAGGTG
>NZ_JACNMQ010000007.1 GCF_020622265.1 Halomonas sp. M20 | reverse complement strand
CGGGAGGGCAAGGCGCCATTGGTATTGTCATCCTCGAACGAGGAAACCGCCAACCATCAGGAAAGTGAATGGGTCTGATAACGACACCGAAAAGCGAACCGGCCCGGGCAATTGCCCGGGCCGGTTCATTCAGGGCACCCGTGGCAGCTCGATCTCATCGATACGCTGGATGTCCTCGGTCATTTGCTGACACAGGCGTAGAAATTCACGAATGCCGGTCGTCAGGTATTTATGCCGATGCCAGATGAAGGTGAACTGGCGACGCAGGTCGAGTTCCGGCGTTGCTATCGGCACCAGGCTGCCTCTACGAAAGGCATCACGAAGCGCCAAGCGCGACACGCAGCCGATGCCCAGACCTGATTCCACCGCGCGCTTGATGCCTTCGGTATGCTCCAGTTCAAGCAGGATATCGAAGCGCCCACGACGATGGCGGGTCGCCTGCTCGAGCGTCAAACGCGTCCCCGAGCCCTGTTCACGCATGATCCAGGTTTCGCGCAGCAGTCTGTCCAGGCTTGCTTCACCGGCCCTGGCTAACGGATGCCCCGGGGCACAGAAGACGGTCAAGGCGTCTTCTACCCAAGGCTGCATGACAACATCCTGATGCTGGCAATCGCCTTCGATTAGGCCCAGATCAAGTTCATGCTGAACGATATGTTCGATGATCATCGCAGTATTGCGTACCTGCAAACGTACCCGGCTGCCCGGATGGCGTTTTATGAAGTCGCTGATGAGCAGCGTGGCCAGGTAATTACCGATGGTGAGAGTTGCGCCGATGTCCAGCGAGCCCACGCCGCGCTGACCACTCAGCAGCTCCTCGATTTCCTCGGCACGATCGAGTAGTGCCACTGCCTTGGGCAGCACCTGAAAGCCCAGGGCGTTGAGCTTCAGGCGTTTGCCGATACGGTCGAGCAACTGGCAATCGAACTGCCGTTCGAACTCGGCCAGGGCGGTGCTGGCCGCGGATTGAGAGAGCGCCAATGCTCGGGCGGCTTGGGAAACGCTCTCGTGTTGGGCGATGGCAACGAAAACCTCGAGTTGGCGGAGGCTGTAGCGCATGACGGATATCCAGAATGCTCATTGATATCTGTATTTTAGATAAGGGTTATCCATATAAACCATTTAACAGATATTTATTTACAGCATATAATCGAACCATGACATTGAAATTATTTATATAACTTAAAGATATATGTATCGGAGATATTATGAGCAAGTTCGCGCTGGAAGACGTGCTCAGTGTTCATCACTGGAATGAATCGTTATTTACTTTTCGTACCACGCGAGAGCGTAGCCTACGCTTCAAAAATGGTCAGTTCGTGATGATCGGTCTGGAAGTACAGGGCAAGCCGCTGATGCGAGCCTATTCGATTGCCAGTCCCAACTACGAGGATCATCTCGAGTTCTTCAGTATCAAGGTGCAGGATGGCCCCTTGACCTCCCGGTTGCAGCACCTGAAAGTCGGCGATCAGATCATGGTCAGTCGTAAGCCGACGGGTACTCTGGTTACCGATGATCTGCTGCCCGGTCGCAATCTCTATATGCTCTCTACCGGGACCGGGCTTGCGCCGTTCATGAGTCTGATCCAGGACCCGGAAGTCTACGAACGTTTCGAGAAGATCGTGCTGGTACACGGCGTACGTCATGTCAACGAACTAGCCTATGCGGACTTCATCAGCAAGACGCTGCCAGATCATGAATATCTGGGCGAAGAAATTCGTGACAAGCTGATTTATTACCCGACCGTGACCCGGGAAGAGTTTCATACCATGGGGCGTCTGACCGATCATATCAGCACGGGAAAACTGTTCGAGGATGCGGGTATTCCTGCCCTTGACCCACGCCAGGATCGCGCCATGATCTGCGGCAGCCCGGCCATGCTGGTCGATACCAGCGCGCTGCTTGACAGCCTCGGCTTCAAGATTTCACCCCGCATGGGCGAGCCCGGTGACTACGTCATCGAGCGCGCTTTCGTGGAAAAATAACCTTTTTGGCGGTAAAGACTATTACACTGCATCCTTGCCGGTCTCACCGGTACGGATGCGAATGACCTGCTCCAGCGCCGAAACGAAGATCTTGCCGTCGCCGATCTTGCTGAAGTAAAGAGAGCCACCTGAGTATGTGGCCTATCACACCGCATCCTTGCCGGTCTCACCGGTACGGATGCGAATGACCTGCTCCAGCGCCGAGACGAAGATCTTGCCGTCGCCGATCTTGCCTGTATTAGCCACTTGGGTGATGGCATCAATGACCTGTTCCGCCATCTCGTCGTCCACGGCGACCTCTAGCTTGACCTTGGGTAGAAAATCGACGACATATTCCGCACCACGGTACAGCTCGGTGTGGCCTTTCTGCCGGCCGAAACCCTTCACCTCGGTGACGGTAATACCCTGCACGCCGATCTCGGAAAGAGACTCACGCACGTCGTCGAGTTTGAAGGGCTTGATAATAGCGGTCACCAGTTTCATGAGAGATAGTCCTCGCGGCCAGGGGTCGAGTTTGCAGTCGTGATGGGCATAAAGCATACACCGCCAACCCGACGAATAAAAAAGACCCTCCGAAGAGGGCCAGTAGGAGCACGCCAGCTCACTAGTGTGTGGGGGCTCATCGGTTGCCGCCGACTATGAATTCGGGATAGGCCTCCAGACCGCATTCGACCAGGTCGACCCCTTCGTACTCTTCCTCTTCACTGACGCGGATGCCCATGACCGCCTTGAGGATCAACCAGGCGATCAGGCTGGCGATGAACACCCATGAAAAGATGGCGACGGTGCCGATCAACTGGGGGCCGAAGCTCGCGTCGCTATTGGTGAAAGGCACCACCATCACACCCCAGATGCCGGCGATACCGTGGGCCGAGATGGCGCCAACCGGATCATCGATTCTGAGCTTGTCCAGTGCAACGATGCCCACCAGCGCGAGCGCGCCGCCAACGGCGCCGATGAATGTTGCACCGAGCCCCGTGGGCGAGAGAGGGTCCGCGGTGATCGCGACCAGACCGCCGATGGCGCCATTCAGAATCATGGTTAGATCCGCCTTGCGAAACCACAGCTTGGCTAGCACCAGTGCGCCGATCACCCCGCCAGCAGCTGCGGCGTTAGTATTGAGCAATACCTGCGCCACGTTGTTGGCAGAACCGACATCGGAGACCTTGAGCTCCGAGCCACCGTTGAAGCCGAACCAACCCATCCACAGGATGAAGGTGCCCAGGGTCGCCAAGGGCATGTTTGCCCCGGGGATGGCATAGATGGCGCCATTCTTGCTGTATTTACCCCGGCGTGGACCGAGTACCAGCACACCGGCGAGCGCGGCGGAAGCACCGGCTAGGTGCACGATGCCCGAGCCAGCGTAATCCGAGTAACCGATCTCCGACAGCCAGCCACCACCCCAGGTCCAGAAGCCGGACACAGGATAGATGAAGGCGGTCATGACCACGGCGAAAGCCAGAAAGGCCCAGAGCTTCATGCGTTCGGCTACCGCCCCGGAGACGATCGACATGGCGGTGGCGACAAAGACCACCTGAAAAAAGAAATCCGCCCGGGCAGAGTAATAAGGCGCATCGTCGCCGCCAGCAAGTACCGCATCGACGCTATTCTCCTCGCCGATCAGAAAACCCAGGCTGGGTAGAATGCCGCTGCCGCTACTGGTGTACATGAGGGTGTAACCGACCAGCAAATACATCGTGCAGGCGATGGCGAATAGCACGATGTTCTTGGTCAGGATTTCTGCGGTATTTTTCGAGCGTACCAAGCCTGCTTCCAGCATGGCGAAGCCGGCCGCCATCCACATGACCAGTACGCCACACATGAGAAAGTAGAATGTATCAAGCGCGTAATTGAGTTCTGGCATTGTTATCGTCTCCTAGACTGCGTCGGGTCCGCGTTCACTGGTTCGAATGCGGATGACATCTTCCAATGGGGTGACGAAGAGCTTGCCGTCACCAATGCGCCCGCTGTTAGCTGATTGCACGATGGCGTCGAGCACGCCTTCGACCCGGTCGTCGTCCACGGCGATCTCGATCTTCACCTTGGGCAAAAAGTCGATGACATACTCCGCCCCTCGATAGAGTTCGGTATGACCTTTCTGTCGTCCGAAGCCCTTGACCTCGGTGACGGTGATGCCTAGCACACCACTATCGGCCAGGGCTTCGCGAACATCATCGAGCTTGAAGGGCTTGATGATGGCGGTGATGAGTTTCATTTCTCGTTTCTCCCGATGACGTCTCGGGGTAATACAATGCGTGCCGCGTGCCGGTCTTGATTTTTTCCTTGCGTTTCAAACGCTAAAACTGCTTTCCTGCGGATATTGCAAGCCTCGTGCGCCGGGACGGTAACGGCTTATGCACCGCGAAAGACGACGTATTCAACGCTCTGCACCTGTTTGACGCATGCACGTCAGATCATCCTTGCGTATGCTTTGGGTATAGTTCATCGATTAAAGGAGCATCACATGACAGGCAATGATCCGTTCAGCCGACTGGCACAGCAGTTTGGTGAGCGTTTGCAGGATGCATCCCGTGCCCCGGAAGAAATTCAGCGCACCGTGCAAGGCGCCATGCGTAGCGCTTTCGAACGCATGGAGTTGGTGTCCCGGGAGGATTTCGACATTCTCATGGATGTGCTTCAGCGTACCCGCAGCCGCGTCGAGGCACTTGAAAAACAGGTTGGGGCACTTGAAGCCGCCCTGGACGAGAAGAACGGCGTGGCAGCATCGCCGGCACTCGTAGCCGCCGATAGTGTGGCACCGCCAGCGCCGGAATCTGAGACACAAAGCGGTAAGTTCAAAAAAGAGAGCCCCAGCGTCTCGACCAAGAATCCTTCAGCCAAGGATTCTTCGACAAAAGACACGACGAAGAGTGCCAAGAAGACAAACGATACCAGAACGCCGACAACCGCAAAGAGTGTCGGCAATACTGATTCTGGCTCCGGTAGTTCCGATAGCACTATTCCACCGAAAAGATAATCATCTTTAGCGGGGTGGCAAATGTATCGTCACGATGTTTGGCACCCTTTCTTCCATGGTCCTTCGTCGATTGCTCTATCGTTGAAGAACTATATCCTGTATCAATAATGATAAAGCTTTATGTCCAGTTGCTGATTTATGAGGTGCTGGATGAAAGCGTTCTATGTCGAATACCGATGGCAATCCAGGCCATTCAGGATCCTATTTATACTTTTTAGTCGAGTCGACACTCGCGGGCTCCTTGATGATGGCGACCTTTGGCCAGTAATCGACAGGTACCAACAAGTTGAATAAATCTAAAGTCGCATGGGTAGTGTTCTCTTTGCTTGTTGCTGGGCCTATCTCCAAGGCAGCGGCCACGACCGAACTAGTGTTCTTTACTTGGCCGGATTACATGAATCCGGAAATTCTGATCAAATTCGAACAGCGCACCGGCATCAAGTTGAAACAACGCCATTTCGACTCCGATATTGGTCGGGATGAGCTGCTGCTAGAGATTGAGGGTAAGAGCTTCGATGAAGCGTTGGTCATCGGCGCTTCGATACGAATTCTGGCTAAGCGCGGCTGGTTGGAAGCACTAGAAAAAACGGTTATTTCCAATCGGATCGCAGAAGAATTCATGCCAGTCGCATTCAAGAGCGATTCGGTCATCTATCCTAGTAAAAAGGCATTAGAAAAAACGGAAACCTATTATCGCTTGCCCGCTCATGCACAAAAAATCCGTGCGGAGATTTTTTCGCGGCTCGCTTACTAAATCTGGATCATATCGATGCGCCTTCATGCCAAGGTCCTACTGGTCGTCGTGCCACTAGCAGTCATTCCGCTGCTGATGTTGGGATGGCTTGCCTATGATCAATTGCGCTCATCAGGGATCGAGCGCAGCTCCAATCAGATGACGACTCTGATGGACCAACTGGCACGCAGCTTCCAGATGCATCAGAACGTTGCCGAGGCCAATATCCAACTGTTTGCCGATGCTTCTTTGATGCGCACCTATGCATTGACCGAAGACGAAGAAGAGCGCTATGTATTGATGCTTCCTTCGCTATTAAAGCTCTTTACCAGCTATCTACGAGCTTACCCGGACTACACTGAAATTCGGTTCTTGTTGCCGGACGGATATGAGGATGCTCGGGCCACTCTGGAGCCAATGCCGAATTCCATGACGAATGAGGGTGAGACACCCTTCTTCAAGGCCCTTTCCCGGTTTGACGGCGAGACGATGAGTCGCGTTTCTATCCGATCCGATGTTGATGTGGTGGCTATGCAGGTCGCACGGCCTATCCGACTGAGCAATTTGGCGACAGAAGACCCTCTAGGTGCAGAACCGGTGCTTCGCGGCTATTTGATCGTTACCATGACGCTGGATTTCATGAGGGAACAGATGGCGGCCAGTCGAATCGGCGAAACCGGTCATACCCTCATCGTCAACAAGATTGGCGAGATTCTGTTCCATCAAGATCCCTCTCAGATAGGCGAGTATCTTCCCTCGCAACTCTTGGAAACAGTTTGGAGCGCGGATGGCCGTAAGCAGCTATTGCAAGTTGCTTATCAAGACGAACCAGTCATGTTGGCCACCCGTCGATTGCATGAAGACCTGGCACTGGTCGGTGTGCTACCGGAATCGGAGCTGCTGGCGGAGAGTCAGCGTCTGGAAAAGCTCATTGTCTGGATCGTCCTTGGCACCGTGGTGCTGATGATTGTTGCGCTGCTGATAGCCATGAACCTGCTCATGGTTCGACCGTTGAAACAGCTGATGCATGCGGTTCGCGAAATCGGTAGCGGCAACCTGACGCCGAAAATCCCGTTGTCCTCCAGCGACGAACTTGGCCTACTGGCGTTGAGCTTTCAAGAAATGGGGCTTCATCTGCAAACGTCACGGCACAAGATCGAGCGTCTGGCCTACCACGACAGTCTTACGGGGCTCCCCAATCGGCTCATGTTTCATGAATATCTGCAGCACATGGTCTCGCTGGCCCGCCGAGAAAATACGCAAATGGCGATCCTGTTTCTTGATCTGGATAACTTCAAGCGCATCAACGACACCCTGGGGCATCAGATCGGCGATCAGCTGCTAAAGGACATGGCTGCCCGTTTGACAGAGATCCTTCGCCTGCAAGATTTCATCTATCGCGAGGCATATCCAGATACCTCCGAGGTGATCGCTCGCCTGGGGGGCGATGAGTTCGTCATCCTGTTGCCAAATATTAAAGGTGCCGGAGACGCGGCAAAGATCGCGACACGTATTCTTAAGGCAATGAAGGACCCGATCTATCTAAATAATCATGAGCTGTGTATCGGTACCAGCATTGGTATTTCGCTGTTTCCCGACGACGGCGCGGAGGTGACTGATCTGGTCAAGTACGCGGATGCTGCCATGTACCACGCCAAGGAGCAGGGGCGTAACAACTTCCAGTTCTATTCCGCTTCGCAAAACTTGATGACCACCGAACTCTTATCGTTGGAAAGTAGATTACGGCGAGCACTTTCGAACAGCGAATTTGAGCTCTATTATCAGCCCCAGGTACGCACTGAAACAGGTGAAATGACGGGGGTAGAAGCTCTGCTGCGCTGGAATGATCCCGAGCACGGGATTATCTCGCCGGATCAGTTCATTCCTATCGCTGAGGATTGCGGCCTGATTCTTCCGATCGGAGAGTGGGTGTTGCATGAAGCCTGTCGTCAAACCGGTGCATGGATGGCGGCGGGGCTTCCTCCAATAACCGTCTCGGTGAACGTTTCCGGTATACAGCTGCAGCGCCAGGAGCTTCCGCTGATCGTCGATCGGGTATTGGCCGATACAGGCCTCAAGCCGGAATTTCTTGAACTTGAGATCACCGAAACCACGTTGATGAAGGTCAATGCCGAAGTCATTGAGCATTTGAGCGCAATGCAGCGTAAGGGTATTACCATCTCCCTGGATGACTTCGGCACCGGCTACTCATCGTTGAGCCTTCTGCGCGGGCTTCCAATCGGTAAGCTCAAGATCGACAAGAGTTTCGTGCAAGGCATGCTGATAGACCCGCAGGATGAGGCAATCGTATTGGCAATCCTGTTCATTGCCGCCAGCCTGGGTCTCGAGACGACGGCTGAGGGTGTCGAAACGCAGGAGCAGGCAATACAGCTTGCTCGAGAAGGATGTAACTCGCTTCAAGGCTATTTACTAAGTCGCCCTCTACCCGCGCTCGAAATGACCAAGCTGCTGAAAAGCGGTATTGCCAGTGAAACGTTTGCCGTATCGATGGGAAGGACATCGAGCGTGTTGTAACGGGACACATCCAACAAAACGAAACTAGGGAATATTCATGGCATTGGCCATCGTTACCACGCGCGCAGGGTTGGGCCTCGAGGCGCCGGAAGTATTGGTCGAAGTGCATCTCTCCAACGGGTTGCCGGGCTTGACCCTGGTAGGCCTGCCGGAAACCGCGGTTCGGGAAAGCCGTGAGCGTGTGCGCAGCGCTCTGCTCAATGCCGGCTTCGATTTCCCTACTACCCGGCGTATTACCGTCAATCTGGCGCCTGCTGATTTGCCCAAGGAGGGCGGGCGCTTTGATCTGCCCATCGCCCTGGGTATCCTGGTGGCGTCCGAGCAGATTCCTGTGTCCGCCCTGGAAGGGCTCGAGTGCCTGGGGGAACTGGCCTTGGATGGGCGGTTGCGCTCGATCAATGGCGCCTTACCCGCTGCCCTGGCTACTCAGAAAGCGGGACGACGATTGCTGTTGCCTGCAAGCAATGCCAACGAAGCGGCTCTAGCCGGTGATCTTGCGGTGCTACCCGCAGACCATTTGAGCCAGGTGGTCGCGCATTTGCTGGGTCACGAGATCATCACGCCCCACCGGCTTGCCATGCCGGCATTGCCGGACAGCCCCAGCGAGGATCTTGCCGACGTACGCGGCCAGTATCAGGCGCGTCGTGCGCTGGAAGTCGCGGCGGCTGGCGGACATAACTTGCTGTTCGCCGGCCCACCTGGCACCGGCAAGACCATGCTCGCTAGCCGGCTGCCGGGGATTCTACCGCCGCTCTCCCATGCCGAGGCGCTCGAGGTCGCGGCGATTCGTTCGGTCTGTGGTCTTGGGCTGCTCGAGCGCTGGGGGGAGCGTCCTTTCAGGTCTCCTCATCACACTGCCAGCGGCGTGGCGTTGGTAGGCGGTGGCTCGAAACCTCGCCCCGGCGAGATCTCGCTGGCACACCAAGGTGTACTTTTTCTTGATGAACTACCCCAGTTCGATCGCAGCGTGCTGGAGGTAATGCGAGAGCCGCTGGAATCCGGGCGCATTCATATTGCCCGGGCCAGTCATCAACGCTGCTTTCCCGCAAGTTTTCAGCTAGTTGCCGCCATGAACCCGTGCCCTTGTGGTCATCTTGGCGATCCGCGTCAGACGTGTGTCTGTACTCAGACGCAGATACAGCGCTATCAGTCCCGGCTATCCGGTCCGTTGCTCGATCGTATCGACTTGCAGGTGGAAGTCCCCGCGCTGCCGGCGGATCAATTGACGGCCCCCACCACTGGTGAAAGCTCCGCGACGGTACGCGAGCGCGTACTTGCCGCACGCCAGCGCCAACAAGCCCGAGGTGCGCTCAATGCCCGCTTGCCAGGGCGTGAGCTGGAAGCGGTCTGCGCCCTGGGCAGCGACGAGCGCGCCTGGCTGGCTGACGTGCTGACTCGGCTCAAGCTTTCGGCCCGGGCTTATCATCGCGTACTGCGCGTCGCACTGACCCTGGCGGATCTGGCAGGCGAGTCGCGCCCCACTCGGGCGCATCTCATGGAAGCCATAGGTTATCGACAACTCGATCGTTTACGCGGTATTAGTGCAGCCCCGAAAAACCAAGAGAGTATTTGATGTTGTCATTTTTGAACGATATGCCCCTGTCCTTGGCTATTGGTCTATTCGTGGCGTTTGCCGCAGTCATTGGGGTGGTAGGGACGCGCCTGGCGCATATCGTCGACGATCTGGCGGATCGCACCGGGCTGGGCGAGGCGATTGCGGGGGCGGTGCTGATGGGCATGGCAACCTCGCTTTCCGGGATCGTGCTGTCGGTGAGTGCAGCGCTGCGTGACCAGCCGGAGCTTGCCATGAGTAACGCTCTTGGCGGCATCGCGGTGCAGACCTTGTTTCTGACCGCAGCGGATATTGCCTACAAGCGCGCCAATCTCGAACATGCGGCGGCTTCCATTGGCAACCTCATGCAGGGCACGTTACTGCTGTGCATGCTGTCGTTGTTGCTGATAGGGCGCTTTTCGCCGGAAGTGACCTTCTGGAACGTTCATCCGATCACCCCATTGCTGTTTATCGGTTATGTCTATGGCCTGCATCTGGTAGGCAAGGCTCAAGCCAATCCCATGTGGCGACCGTCTCGCACCCGGGAGACCAAGGTCGATGAGCCGGATGAGCAGGCTTTGCAGCAGTCGCTGACCTCGCTGTGGCTGTTGTTCGCGTTCTTGGCTGCCATCTTGGGAATCTCCGGTTTCGTACTCGAGCGCAGCGCGTCGGTCATCGCTCAGGAGTCAGGGCTTAGTCAGGCTGCGGTGGGGGTATTGCTGACTTCCGTTGCCACCTCATTGCCGGAACTCGTCACCACGATTGCCGCAGTGCGGCGCGGTGCCTTGACCCTGGCGGTAGCCGGCATCATTGGTGGCAATGCGTTTGATACCCTGTTTGCCGCCGCCTCGGATATCGCCTATCGCGGCGGCTCGATCTACCACGTGGTGCCGGATTCGGTCTCGCTGTGGGTCGCCTTGTCGCTACTCATGACCGGGGTGTTGATCATGGGGCTGATACGCCGCGAGGAGCAGGGACCCGGGCGTATCGGCTTCGAGAGCGTGGCGATCATCGCCTGCTATGTTGCCGGCGTGGCGATGGTGCTGTTCAACGGTAGCCAGGACGCAGGGTGAGGTGAGGGTCATCCTCCTCCAGCGTCAGCTGCTGCCTAATGCCTTCTCCAATGCAGCCAGGCGCCCCGGTTTCAATGCATCCTCCAGGGCGCTGATGCGCAGTACATGGCCTAGCGCGGGGTGGGGCGGGCGGTGAATCAGGCTGCCGGCGTCGAGCAGTTCAGCATGCACTTGAGCGGCTAAGTCGGCGCTTGGCATGCGCAAAGCGATGAAGTTGGTGGCACTGTCGGTGACATCGCCGCCCAGCTCGCGTAGCCAGCGCGTCAGACGCTCTCGACGGTCGATCACGGCATCGATGTGGGCCTGCACCTCATCACTATGATCGAGTACGGTCTCGGCAGCCGCCTGGGCGAGAGACGATACGGCGTAGTGAATTCTCACTTTCTGCAGCATCTCGAGGCATTGTGACGCGGCGATGGCATAGCCGATACGCAGTCCGGCAAGGCCATGAGCCTTTGAGAAGGTGCGCACTCGAATCACGCCGGGCCAGGCCTCATTGCTGTTTGCCATCGAGGCATCTGGGCGAAAATCAAAATAGGCCTCATCCAACAGTAGCGTGCACTCCTCTGGCAGCGCCTGACGCAAGGCGGCAATGGCATGATTCTCATGCAGATGGCCACCGGGATTGTCCGGGTTGGCCAGATAGACCAGCCGAGCGCGATGGTAGTTGGCGGCCTCCGCCAGGGCCATCAGATCCGGTGCCAGCTCTCCGGGACTGTCCTTGTAAGGGACTTCCTGCAGATCGCATCCCTGACCAAGGGCAAAATAGCCAAAGGTGGGGTAGGTCCCGGCACTGGCAATCACCACACTGCCGGGCTCGCAGGTTGCCCTGAGCGCAAGCGCGATCAGGCTATCCGCGCCGGCATCCACCAGTAGCGTGTCCAGAGGGCTAGCCAGATGCGTCGATAAGCGCTGGCGCACTCCGAAAGCCTCGGCATCGCTGTAACTGCGTGCCAGTATCGCCACCTCACCCCCAAAGCGTTGAGTCAGCGCCTCATGGGGCATGTCCAACCCTTCGTTGGACCCCAGCCGGTGCGGTATTTCCCGGCCCAGTCGTCGTTCCAGTGCCTTGAGGCCGGGAAAGGGGTTGTGGGGCCCATCGCAGTAAAGGTGGCGTGCATAGCGAGGCATGTTGACTCCTGAATGAGAAAGCTACAGCGCGTCGACATCCAGTGCGCCATCGATGTTCCAGCGCCAGCGCGGGGTAGCGCTGCCGGGCCTATAAAGCGCAAGTTCCAGACGATAAGGGCGCAGTTCGCGATCCGAGAGGGTCAGTGCCGGCCCCTCGGCCAATAAACGGGTTTTCAGCAGCCACTGGTTGTCTGGCGTGGTGGCATCCGCCATGGACGGCACCCAGTTGAGCACCTGTGGCCCTCCGCCCTGGGCCAGCAGTGCCCGGGTCAAGGTTTCCCGAAAATACTCGGTGTCGACTTCCAGGCTCATATCGATATCCGGGCGCGCCAGCAGCAGCACGATATTCTCGGCAGACCAGCCCGGTTCATCGACAATGGTTTGAGCGGCGCGCTCTCCCAGCCCATATAGCGCCTGGCGCTGGGGCGGGGTTTGTGGTGCGCTTGCGCAACCTGCAAGCATACCGATCAGTAATAAACAGCACAGTGGTTTTATCGTCATGACGAGGCGGAATGATGTGTTCCAGAAGAAGAGAAATGAGGTTCCTGTTCGATCCTGATCAGGAAGTCGTTCAATTCGGCAAATAGCGTTTCGCGAATGCTATCGGTTTCGTTGACCAGATGATGACGTGCCTCGGGATGATAATGCACCTGTGCTGCGGGAAATTTGCGTTGCAGTACATCAAGATTCCATTGCCAGTCCACGGTCAAATCCTGTTCTCCTTGTAGAATAAGAGTCGGAACGTCACTTGATGGCAGTGCGAGGAGGTGCGTCATCCAGCGGCGCATGGCGCTCACCCAGCTCAAGGTGAGACGATCAGTCTGAAGCGGATCGTTCTCACGCAGGAATGCAACGAACTCCGTATCCGTCGAGTTGGGACGGTAGGTGCGGGGAATGGAGCCGATGAAGGGGCTTGCCAACCAGTGCAACCAGTTCGCCTGGTTCCAGCCCCAGGGGCGCACCAAAGGCGCCAGCAGGACCAGCGCTTGCCAGGGTGAATCCGCGCCCTGCGCCAGGGCGTCCGTGGCCAGAATTGCGGCGCCGGTGCTTTGGCCTATACCGATCCAGGGCCGTGGAGCCAGGTTGTTCAGCAGCAGGTGATGCTGCAAGGCCTGCAAACATGCGCCATACTCCTGAAAATCATCGATGGTCGCCCGGGCGCCGCTGGACAGGCCATGGCCCGGAAGATCCCACAGGACGACCCGCAATCCTCGGGCCAGCAAACATTCAAGCAAATGGCGATAGAGCCCTAGATGATCGAAATAGCCATGCACGACGAAAACCGTGCCGCGAGGTTCCGGTGGTGACCAAAGCTGGGTCCATAGGCGATAATGCTCGGTATCGACGAACCCTGCATAAAAGCCGATATTGTCGTGCAGTAATGGTGTCAACTGATAGTGATCAAGATAATGAATCAATGACGAAGACTTTGGTTCAGCGATGGAGGCCAAGGGGCCTAAGGCTTGCAATGGTGTGAAGTCGATCATCGAGTTCTCCCTGTACGCCCCCATGCTAGCCTGAATCCATCAGGAAAACGAAAGACCTTCTACGTCATTGGTCAAGTGAAGCGCACCTCAAGCGCGCTTTCAGGTACCATGTGGGCGTTATTTTCATAGGCGTCTTTGTCATAACGAATTGCCTATCGCTGGTTAGCCGGCGATAGCTAGCAGCCGCAGCAGGAGTTTCTTTCATGTCTGACCGCATCTCTCGCCATCGTCTCCAGGTGGCCACTGAACTCGATCGCTTCATCAGCGATGAAGCCCTGCCCGGTACCGGTGTGGATGCCGATGCTTTCTGGACCGGCATCGATGCCCTGGTTCATGATCTGGCACCGCGCAATCGCGAACTTCTTGAAGAGCGCGAACGCTTGCAGCAAGAGCTCGATACCTGGCACCGGGAACATCCCGGCCCGATACGCGATCTGGCTGCCTATCGCGCCTTTCTCAAGAAAATCGGCTATCTGGTGGATGCTCCCGCCAAGGTGGAAGTGAGTACCGCCAACGTGGACGAAGAGATCACCGTCCAGGCAGGCCCACAGCTCGTGGTGCCGGTAAGCAATGCCCGCTACGCGCTGAATGCCGCCAACGCTCGTTGGGGCAGCCTGTATGATGCGCTATACGGCACCGATGCCATCAGCGAAGAAGACGGTGCGGAGATTGGCGGTGGCTACAATCCCAAGCGGGGCGCCAAGGTCATCGTCTATGCCCGCAACGTGCTCGATCAGGCGGCGCCGCTGTCCAGTGCTTCTCATCGCGATGCGGTGCGCTACGCGCTGCGCGACGGCCAGCTCGTCGTCACTCTGGAGGATGGCCGCGAAACCGGCCTCGAGCGACCGGATCAGCTGATCGGCTATCAGGGGGAGGCCTCTGCGCCCAGCGCCATTCTGCTGACCCAGCATGGCCTGCACCTGGAGCTTCAGTTCGACGCCGAACATCCCATCGGCAAGACCGATGCGGCCCATCTCAAGGATGTTCTGGTCGAGGCCGCCATTACTACCATCATGGACTGCGAGGATTCCGTGGCGGCGGTAGACGCCGAGGACAAGGTCGGTGTGTATCGCAACTGGCTAGGACTGATGCGCGGCGATCTCGAAGAGACGATCGACAAAGGGGGCAAGAGCCATACCCGCCGCCTCAACAAGGATCGCCACTACCTGCGCCCGGACGGCAGCGAGCTTGATCTGCCCGGGCGTTCGTTGATGTTTGTGCGTAACGTCGGTCATTTGATGACCAATCCGGCGGTGCTCGATGAAGCGGGCAATGAGGTACCCGAGGGGCTGCTCGACGGCATCGTTACCAGCCTGATCGCCATGCACGATCTGAAGAAGACGCGCATATTGGGAGGTGACGGCCAGGCGCAGGGTCAGATGCATAACAGTCGCACCGGCTCGGTCTATATCGTCAAGCCAAAAATGCACGGCCCCAAGGAAGTCGCCTTCTCCAATACGCTGTTCGAGCGGATTGAAGAGGTGCTGGGCCTGCCCTCCAATACCCTCAAGATGGGGATCATGGACGAGGAGCGACGCACTTCGGTCAATCTCAAGGCGTGTATCAATGAAGCCGCCAGCCGGGTGGTATTCATCAACACTGGTTTCCTTGATCGAACCGGTGACGAAATGCACAGCGCCATGGAAGCCGGCCCCATGCTGCGCAAGGGCGACATGAAGGGGGCTGCCTGGATCGGCGCCTACGAGCGCAACAACGTCCAGGTTGGTTTGGATTGTGGTTTACGAGGTCGGGCTCAGATCGGCAAGGGCATGTGGGCGATGCCAGAGTTGATGGCGGCCATGCTCGAGCAGAAGATCGGCCATCCCAAGGCTGGCGCGAACACCGCCTGGGTGCCGTCACCGACCGCCGCGGTATTGCATGCCTTGCATTATCATCAAGTCGACGTCGGTGCCGTGCAGCATGATCTGAAGGAGCAGGGGCTTCCGGACCTGCTAGACGATCTGCTGACCGTGCCGGTGGTCGAGAGCGGCGACTGGTCGGTGGAAGATATACAGCAGGAACTCGACAACAACTGCCAAGGTATTCTTGGCTATGTGGTGCGCTGGGTCGAACACGGAGTGGGCTGTTCCAAGGTGCCGGACATTCATAATGTGGGTTTGATGGAAGACCGCGCCACGCTGCGCATCTCCAGTCAGCACATTGCCAACTGGCTCTATCATGGCGTGGTCAGCGAGGATCAGGTCAGAAAGACGCTGGAGCGCATGGCGGAAGTGGTCGACAAGCAGAACGAAGGCGACCCGACCTACACGCCGATGACCTCGCACCTGAAGGATTCCACCGCCTTCCAGGCAGCGTCGGATCTCATCTTCAAGGGTCGCGAACAGCCCTCTGGCTATACCGAACCGCTACTGCATCACTGGCGGGCAGTGGAAAAGGCCAAGTAACCTACACGCCGCGGTTCAGTACGCTGTTCAATCAGAAGGCTTCGCCGGATTCGGCGAAGCCTTTTGTATGTATATGTGGCGATGTGTTGCATGATCAGGGCGACGTCTTTTTGTCGTCTCCTTTTTCTTTCACATCAGCAGCGTCTTGTTGGTCACAGGACTGCTCCTGTTTGTCTTCATCCGGGGCGCAGCCAAACCAGTTCTCTTCCGGCTTGGCTTTACCACCTGGTCCCTGCTTGGCGCCGTCCTCCACCGGAGCAGGTTCCTCGAGCGCCTGCTTCAGCTTCTTGGTGTCTTCCGTGGGCGGCGGTTTTGACGTATTGGAAGAGGAATCCTCCTGAGCCTGAACGGAAAAGCTAAGCAGTGAGACGAGAGCCAAGATGGCCGCAATGCTTGAAAGTCGAATCATGGGTTTCATATGTCCGTGTCTTTTAGGGGCAATTGAGTATAGCCGAGCGCACGTGAAGGAATGAACAAGGCGTTGCGTTGATTCATTGCGATCGCGTTTCATGGCAAAAAGCTGTGCTGGGTCTATCGGTTACGCTATCGTGACAGCTTGGGTCCGTGTTGCTTGGAGCATGTTGATGACTGTGATGACTGCCGCTGCTATCGAGGATTTTCTTGACGAGGTCTTCCCCCATCGCCAAGGCACCATCGAAGGCGTTCATGAGATGCGCGCCACCATGAGCCTGGCCATCGAGGACGAGCATCTGAGGCCCGGCGCCTGTGTTTCCGGCCCCAGCATGATGGGGTTGGCGGATGTCTGTTTATATGTAGCGATACTCGCGCAGATCGGCCCGGAACCCATGGCAGTGACCACGGATCTCAACTGTCATTTCCTGCGTCGTGCCCGGGGCGATCGCGACCTGATCGCCAACGCTCGTGTGATCAAGCTGGGGCGGCGACTTGCAGTGGGCGAGGTCGAGCTGTTCTCCGCAGGCGACAACGATCCGGTGGCTATCGTGACGGCAACCTATGTGCTACCCGATCAAGACAATGACTAACGCCCCTCGCTTTCATTAAGCTGATTTCGCCAGCTCGCCCAGGCCAGCATCAGCCAGCCCGCCAGGAACAGGACGCCGCCGATGGGGGTGATCATGCCCAGGGCGCGGATACCGGTCAGGGTCATCAGGTACAGCGAGCCGGAAAACAACACCATGCCCGCCCCCCATAGCCCCATCACGAGTTTCTGACCGCGAAGTGGCTGCCGCTGACGCCAGATCAGCACGGCGAGAATGGCCAGGGTATGCCAGGCTTGATAGCGTACGCCGGTCTCGAAGGCCGCGAGCAGGCGCTCACTGACGCGACCTTCCAGGCCATGGGCGCCGAAGGCACCGGCCAGTACCAGGATGAATCCACTTAGGGCCGTGGCGACCCAGACAGCACGTTCTTGCATGACAATACTCCTCCGTTGATCGGCATGACGTCCTTTCCTGGATTTCTCTTTCAAGTGCTCGTCAATGAAAACATTTTATTGGCGGTGTTTCGCGACGCCGCTCGCGCCGCTATCCTTTGGGCCGGGCCCAGGAAAACCAGGAGAATAATGCCATGGAAGCTCTTTTTTCACTCATCGAGCCGCTGCGCGATGGTATCTATGCGGTCATGAACCCGGTCAGCGATTTCATCTGGAGCTACATCCTGGTGTACCTGCTGCTGGGAACTGGGCTTTTCTTCACCGTCATGACGCGAGGCATGCAGTTCAGGCTATTTGGGCATATGGCCAAGGTGACCTTTACTGCGCGCGGTGCCGGTGAAGGGGTAAGCGGCTTTCAGGCCTTTGCGACGTCTCTGGCGGCACGACTGGGCACCGGCAATCTGGCCGGGGTAGCGCTTGCACTATGGATCGGTGGTCCCGGAGCGATCTTCTGGATGTGGATCACGGCGCTGGTAGGCTTTGCCACCGCCTTCATCGAGTCGGCCCTGGCGCAGCTGTATAAACACTCCAACGAAGACGGCGTATTTCGTGGCGGCCCGGCCTACTACATCGAACGAGGTCTGGGCTGGCGCTGGCTTGGGGCGCTGTTCGCGGTCTTTCTGATCATCGCCTATGGTCTGGCCTTCAATGCGGCTCAGTCCAATACCATTGCCCAGGCCATGAACGGTGCCTTCGGCATTCCCAACTGGATCACCGGCTTGGTATTGGTGGTGCTGGTGGCGATCGTCATCTTTGGCGGTCTGAAGTCGGTTGCCCGCACTGCCGAAAAGATCGTGCCGGCCATGGCGATTGCTTACCTGCTGGTGGCACTGTGGATTCTGATCACCAATATCACCGCGGTGCCGGACATGCTGGCGCTGATCGTCAAGAGTGCTTTCGGTTACGGCCCGGCGGTAGGTGGTGCGGTGGGTTATTCGATCAAGGTAGCCATGGAGAACGGCATCAAGCGCGGTTTGTTCTCCAACGAGGCCGGCATGGGCTCGGCACCCAACGCAGCCGCTCAGGCCAGCGTCAAGCATCCCGCCGCTCAGGGATTGGTGCAATCCTTCGGCGTGTTCGTGGATACGCTCCTGATCTGCAGCTGTACCGCCGTGGTGATCCTGATGTCCGGTGTCTACGATACCTTGCTCAGCAGCTCCCCGGGCGCTTCCATCGAAGGCATCAAGCTGACCCAGGACGCCATGGTCGATCATCTCGGCGGTTTCGGTGAAATCTTCATCGCCATCATTATTTTGTTCTTTGCCTACACCTCGGTATTGGCCAATTACTCCTTCTCCTCGGTCAACATCGAATATCTGTTCCGTGGTCAGGCCAAGAAGGCGGATCACACCCTGCGCTGGGTGGTGCTGGCCATGGTGATGATCGGCTCCGTGGCGCAGCTGACCTTCGTCTGGAACTTTGCCGATCTTTCCATGGGATTGATGGCCACTACCAACTTGATCGCTATCTTGTTGCTGTCGCCGACGGGTCTGCGGCTTCTCAAGGATTATGAACGCCAGCGCCGGGAAGGGAACGACGAGCCGGTCTTCGATCCTAAGGTGATGAAGCAGCCGAAGCTGGTCGACTCGGACGTCTGGCCGCCGAAGCGCAAGAGTGCCGACAGCTAGATTTGGCGCTACACTAACGGCCCGCATTTTAGCGGATTTACCTATTTTTGCAGCCTGTGCGGAGGTCATCATGCAGATTCAGCTCAACGGTGAGCCTCAAGCGTTCGAAGGCGGGGCCACGGTCAGCGAATTGATCGAGTCTCTCGGTCTTGCGGATCGACGCATTGCCGTCGAGGTCAATGAAGAGATCGTGCCACGCAGTCAGCATGCCGCGCTCAGCTTGAGCGACGGCGATCGTGTTGAAATCGTTCATGCCATCGGTGGTGGCTGATTGTCGCTGTAATACAGGAGGCACCATGTCCGTACAAACAATCGATCAACCTTGGCATGTCGCCGGGCGCAAGTTTACCTCGCGTTTGCTGGTGGGTACCGGGCGCTACAAGGATTACGACGAGGCCAAGGCCGCCATTGCCGCCAGCGGTACCGAGGTGGTGACTTTTGCGGTGCGTCGCACCAACCTTGGGCAGGACGCCAACGAGCCGAGTCTGCTCGAGGCCATTCCGCCAGAGCGTTATACCCTGCTGCCTAATACCGCCGGCTGTTACAACGCTCGGGAAGCGGTGCGGACCTGCAAGCTGGCCCGGGAACTACTCGATGGCCACAACCTGGTCAAGCTCGAGGTATTGGCCGAGGACAGTACTCTCTATCCCAACGTAGTGGAGACTTTGAAGGCCGCCGAAGAGCTGATACGCGATGGCTTCGATGTCATGGCCTATACCAGCGACGATCCGATCGTGGCCAAGGAGCTCGAGAAGATCGGCTGCTGCGCGGTCATGCCGCTGGGCTCGTTGATCGGCTCCGGCAATGGGCTGCTCAACCCGCACACCCTGGCCATCATCCTCGAAAATGCGGAGGTGCCGATCCTGGTGGATGCGGGTATCGGTACCGCCTCGGATGCGGCGTTGGCCATGGAAATGGGTTGCTCCGGCGTGCTGATGAATTCGGCAATTGCGCACTCCCGCCAACCCATCGTCATGGCCGGGGCCATGAAAAAGGCCATCGAGGCGGGGCGCGAGGCGTTTCTCGCTGGTCGCATGCCACGCCGACAGCGCGCCGAGGCGTCATCCCCCATGGCCGGACGCATCAATGCTTGAAACAGAAGATCACACCATGAATGAAGGGGCGCAAGCAGCCGACGACTCGAACCCGCGACCGAAGCGGGGCGTAAAAAGCTATGTGCTTCGCGCTGGGCGCATGACCGTCGCCCAGACACGCGGCCTGGAAGAGATCTGGCCACGCTGGGGGCTGAGCGTCGAAGAAGGGCTGCAGGATCTGGACCGCCTGTTCGGTCGCGCAGCGCATCCGCGAGTTCTGGAGATCGGTTTCGGCATGGGGGCATCGTTGGTCGAACAGGCCGAAGCGCATCCTGAAACGGATTTCATCGGTATCGAGGTGCATGCGCCAGGCGTCGGCAAGCTGCTCGACGAGGCGGACAAGCGCGGTCTGACCAATCTACGGGTCTACCGCGACGATGCGCTGGAGGTGTTGTCCCGCTGTCTCCCGGAGGCCAGTCTCGATACGGTGCAGCTGTTCTTTCCCGACCCCTGGCCGAAGAAGAAGCACCATAAGCGACGCATCGTTCAGCCAGCCTTCGTCGAGCTGGTACGTACCCGCCTCAAGCCTGGCGGTGTGCTGCATATGGCAACGGATTGGCAGGCCTACGCCGAGTACATGGCGGAGGTAATGGAAAGCGCCCCGGGGTATCGCAACACCGCCGAGGCACAGACGACTCCTTATGTATCCCGGCCCGAGTTTCGGCCATTGACCAAGTTCGAAGCCCGGGGCGAGCGGCTCGGCCACGGCGTCTGGGACTTGATCTTCGCCCGCGCCACATAAGCCTGGGGCGCCGTGGCTTCGCGCCGGGGCGCACGGACGTTGGCGCCGCTGCGGTTATGCGGGCGAGCGCGCAGCGTCTGCACCACGCCTAGCGCCACCACCGCCATGCCCGCAAGCCCCAGCAGGCCGGGCAGCTCGCCGAACATCAACGCTGCCCAGCCCATGGTCACCGCCGGCGTCAGGTAGATCAGCGTCGAAAGCCGCGTTACCCCGAAGTGCGAAAGTCCCTTCACGAAAAAGCCGTAGCCGCCAAAGGTCGCCAGTACCACCAGAAAAGCGATGATCGAAACATTGCCCAGGGTCAGGGCCGGCGGTGTCAGGTTACCGCCCTCGAGCAGCCCGGCGGCGATAAAGAACAACACGGTGGTGGTGGCCAGCTGCACGGTCAATCGCGCCGGCAGGGACAAGCTGCGCTCGCCGGGCCGGGGCGTCATCAGGCTGCCCAGGGTCACCGCGGCCACCGCCACTATCGGCAGTAGATAGGCCCAGGGCGTTGCGCCACCCATGCCCTGAGCATCGTCCAGCACGCAAAGACCGGCGCCGAGGGTTGCTACCAGCATGCCCAGCCACTGGGCGCGAGAACTCATCTCATGCAGCCACAGGGCCGCCAGCGCCGCCGCGAAAAGAGGCTGCAGGGCGCCGATCAGTGCCGCTACGCCAGCGCTCACACCCTGCTGGATGCCCAGCAACATGGCCAGCAGATAGAACCCCATGGTCAGACTGCCGCTCGTTGCTTCCCGGGTCAGGGCGCGCCAGCCGACGGTTTCACCGCCATGACGCAATGTGCTGAACAGCCACCACAGACCTGCCAGCATCGTTGCCAGGGCAAAACGCCAGGCATAGAGCGCCACCGGCGGCGTCTCCACGGCCACCGCCAGGCGACTGCCCACGAAACCGCTGCTCCAGCACACCACGAACCCTATGGTCACGACGGCACTGGTCAATGGCCACTTGATGGACCGTGTTGGCAACGCGAGATGCTGCTCGCGCCGGTAAGTGTTTGACATGAACAGCCTCCCTCGCTGATGAATGGTAGCGAGGCAAGTCTGGACCTTATAAAGTGTTCAATAAATCGACATTTCTTGTAAGGAGACTTCAATATGTCTGAAGCCTCGCTGGGAACCCTGGATCTTGAATCGTTGCGCAGTTTCATGGTGGTGACTCAACTGGGAACCCTGGCCGCAGCGGCGGAGCAGCGTCACCGCACCATCAGCGCCATCAGCATGCAGATCAAGCGTCTGGAAGAGCGTTTGAACACGCAGCTGCTGATACGTGGAGCACGCGGGGTCAGCCCTACGCCTGCAGGCGAGGCGCTGTTGCGCGAGGCGCGGGAACTGTTGCGTCAGCACGATAACCTGCTGGCACGGTTCACCGGACGTGGCTTGAGTGGCAAGGTGCGTTTCGGTCTGCCCGAGGACTACGCCCGGGAGCTGGTGGGGCAAGTGCTGCCGGAGTTTCTGGGCTCTCACCCCAACGTGCTGCTCGAGGCGGTGACTGCCACTAGCGGCGAGCTTTCCCGACAGCTGGAGCGTGGTGAGCTGACCCTCGCCATCCTGCTCGACAGGCAGAACCGGCTCAAGGGCGGTGAGCCCATGTGGACCACCGCCCCGGTGTGGGCGGCGCCCCGGGAGATGCGCCTGGATGAGGGGCAACCGCTGGCGCTGGCGCTGCACCCGGTGAACTGCCCGTATCGTGCTACGGGGGTCGAAGCCCTGGAAGCCCTCGGACGCGCCTGGTATGCGGTGTTCACCAGCACCAGCATTCATGCACTGGAAACCGCAGTGGAAGCAGGGCTTGCCATCAGTATTCTCGATCGCCAGCGCCTGACCCCGGCGATGCGGGTGCTGGATGAAAATGATGGTCTGCCACCCTTGATCGGTGGCGAAGCCAAGCTCTATTTCGGACGCAATATCGCCAAGGACTCGCGGCCTGCGGTGGAAGCCCTGGCAGCGCTGTTGCGAGAGCGCTTTCACCAGCGCGCCCCTTGGCCTGGCGAGCGAGCCGATAATAGCGCCTTCGCCATTCGCGGAGGCGCTTCGGGGGATCGACGCAATTGATGGCGGAATTCATGGGATAAAAAAACGGCGACTCTATTGGAGTCGCCGTATAAGACCGTGACTAGCTTGATGAGGAGATAACCATGACAGGGAAATCGATATTGGATCGGCCTTCTCTGTGATGGAAGTGGCGTCTGGCGAACACCACACCGCCAAGATAATCATTCTCATTTGATGCGTCAAGAGGAATGCGAATCTTTTTTATTTGCTTCTAAGGAAACGCTGAATAAATCGGCGAATGGAATGAAGCGCAAGGCGCACGGTACGCAGAAGGCGAGACATAACATGGGGTTAGGCGAGGCTTCGAGTACCGCGCAACGCAGCGATTCGTCCATGCAGACATATATTCAGTGTTTCCCTAACAATCACCCGACCAAAAAAAGCCACACGGGAAGAGTGAGCATCGCCAGTAATGTCTGACCGGTGATCAACGCCGCCATCAGCTCCGCATCGCCGCCGAGTTGTCGCGCCAGGATATAGGCCGAGGTGGCCGTAGGAAGGGCGGCAAACAGCAGGGCGATATCGCGACTGACCGGATCGAGGCCGAGCGCCATGGCGAGTGCCAGCACTAGGGTGGGCATCAGAATCAGTTTGGTCAGGTTGGCGGTCCATACGCCTGCATCCAGGCGCATCAGTGCCTGAGGACGCAGCGCCACGCCCACGGTTACTAGCCCCAAAGGCAAGGCGGCGCGCCCCAGAAGGGAGACGGTCTTTTCGCTCCAGCCAGGCAGCCCGATACCACTGAAATTGAGGACGATGCCCCCCAGGCAGGCCAGGATCAACGGATTGCGCAGCAGCGCCGACAGGCTCTTGGCAACACTCGAAGGCCCTAAAGTACCCGCAGCGACAAAGCTCGCCACGCAGAGCACATTGACCACCGGTACCATCAAGGCCACTGCCACGGCTGCCGTGGTAGCACCGGCGTTGCCATGCAAGGCGGCTGCCCCGGCAACGCCGACATAGGTATTAAAACGCACTGCCCCCTGAAAAACCGAGGTAAAGGCGGCGGCATCGAGGTTGAGTCGAGCACGCAAGGTCCACAACAGCGTGGCCAGAACCGCCATGCTGCCGAGCAACACCACGCCCAAGCGCGCCACGGGCACCTGAGACACATCCGTTGTCGCCAGGGTCGCCAGCAGCATGGCGGGGAAGAGCAGAAAGTAGATCAGTCGTTCGAGATGTGGCCAGAAAGCGTCGCCGGGCCAGCGGCGCCAGCCAAGAAAGGCGCCGAGCAGTATCAGCAGGAAAAGCGGTCCAAGCGCTTCGTCGATGGACATAAGCTATTCGGCCATCACCACCTTCGCGCCGCGCAAATGGTCGACCATCGCCTTGAGCGCCTGGACCTGCTGGCCTTGACGGCTGTCGTAGGGCGCATCGAGTTGCCAGCTGCTCTCGTCATATCCCCACCAGTCCCAGCAGCCCTTGGGGTTGGGCAGGCTAGGCTCCGCCTGAGGATAGAGCACGACGAGTCGATTCTCCGCAGCCCATTCGTTGAGCCCTGAATGGCGCACGAAGGTCTCGCCGATCTGCTCGGCGCTCATCGAGCAGCCGTGCAGGGCAACGGTCAAGGCACAGGGCGCACCTTCCTCGCAGGTCTTGGGAACGAATACATAACCCGTGTCGGCTAGCCCGCCATCGTAGAATGCGGTCTGGTCGAAGCGCATCAGCATACCGCGACCATCCCCCTGGGGCGGCTGAACGCGCTCCTCATAAAGCCATTTCAGCGCCTCTCCGGCCCCATCGAAATCGCAGTTCAACAGGTACGGGGTGCCCCCTTCAGTGCAGGGTGCGGGATCGATGGTTTCCGCAGCACTGGCCAAAACAGGCCAGCCATGGCCTGCCGCCGGGTCATCGACATACTTGAGCTGCGCGTCCGGGTTCGCAAGCCAAGTGCGATACTGACCCGCCAGCACCTCGATCAGTTGCGGGTCAACGACATCGTCCTGTCCGCCGGACCATAGATAAACCCGCTGCTTGGCCAGCGCATCCATTGGCCCAACCTGGCCGCCTTCCCGGTACGCGTCATAGCGTTCTTGCAACTCATCCAGCTCGGGTAAGCCCAGGCGAGTACTCATGCATTGCGTAAGCGCTAGCGCCAATGCCCCCTGGGCGCAGCCCCAGGGGCCGGCGGCAAACACCGCCAATCCCGAGAACTGCTCCGGCCAGGCCACCGCAAGCTGGGTAGCCATGTAACCGCCGGAGGAGACGCCCATCACGCTGATGGCTTCGGGCTCGATGTCGAACACCGATAGCGGCGAGGCTTCCCGTTCCGCGTCCTGGGCCAGCGCTGGCACCGTCGCCAGCGTCAGCACGAACGCTGCCAGTGCTTTCATCAATGCTTATTCGCCGCTGTCTTGAGAGTCGGCATCGTCGGCGCTATCGTTTTGCATGACGTCGAGCAGCTCGACCTTGAAGGTCAGGGTTTCGTTGGGACCAATGGGGCCACCGGTGCCTGCCTCGCCATAGGCCAGATCCGCGGGCAGGTAGATCATCCAGGTATCGCCGGCTTTCATCATCTGCAGAGCTTCCTGCCAGCCTTCGATGACCTGATCGACCTGGAACTCCACCGGCTCGCCGCGTTGATAGGAGCTGTCGAAGACGGTGCCGTCGAGCAGCTTGCCTTCGTAGTTCACCTTGACAGTGTCCTTGGCATCCGGGGACGCGCCATCGCCGGATTCGAGTTCCTTGTACTGCAGGCCAGACTCCGTGGTCTTGACGCCTTCCTTCTCGGCATTCTCAGCGAGAAACTCCTCACCCTCGACGCGATTGGCTTCGGCGGCTTTCTGCGCTTCCTGCTGCTGCTGCGCCATTTTTTGCTGCTGGAACTGAGTCAACGCCTCGGCCATTTCCTCGTCGCTCATTTGAAGCTCGTCGCCCGCGTAGGTGTCCTTGATCGCCTGAGAAAAAGCGTCGACATCGAGATCTTCGATATCTTGAGAAAGACTCTGACCCAGGGTTACGCCGATGCTGTAGCTGAGTTTTTCCTGATCGCTTTCCGGTGCAGCGAGCACCAACGGCGCAGTGCCAAGAGCGACGGTTAAGGCAGCGGCGGTCACCAATGTTTTCATGAAAGCTCCTTGGAATTTCTGGGTAATATGCAATGAGATGTGCGATGAATGAGAGTGTATCGACACTTCAAGGTACGACAATCAGTCCACTGCGACTCTAACAGGGCGTTCAGAGTTCCGCATCCAGGCGATTGACGCACGCATTTCAGAAAGTGTGCAGCAACAAGCAGGCGAGTATCGTTCTTTCTTCAAACGCTAGCTTGCTTGACAATGGTGACGCTTTGCTCTTCCCTGAAAATACGTCAACAACAAAGGGAACTGCGATGAAATTACGTAATCTTGTCTTCAGCATCACGGCTATCAGCCTTGCAGGTGTGGCTTCATCGGCCAATGCCGAGACGTGGCGTTTTGGTCTCGAAGAGATCGAGGGTAGCGTCCAATCCGGCTATGCCGAAGAGTTCAAGAAGCTGATCGAAGAGAAAAGCGGCGGCGATGTTACCGTTGAAGTACTTCCCTATGGCAAGTGGGGATCGGATTACTCGACGCTCTACGATGCCATTCAAAGCGGCTCCATCCCATTGAGCTTTGGCTCGGGCTTTCTGGGCGGTACCGTGCCCGAAAGCCAGCTGATGAGCCTGAATTTCATCATGCCGGCGGATGAACTCGAAACCGCCAAGATATTGAACTCCGACGCTTTCATGAAGAGCGATGGGTGGCAGCAGGCGTACCGCAATCGCGGTCTGGTACCGCTAGCCGCAGTGCCGGAGGGCTATCAGGTATGGACCGCCAACCGCGAGATCCGCACCCCGGATGACATGGAGAACCTGCAGATTCGTGTGATGGATAACAGCCTGTTACGCAAGACCTATCAGGCCTATGGGGCCTCGCCGATCACCATCTCCTATGGTGAGCTTTACAGCGCGCTTCAGCAGGGGCAGGCGGATGGCAACATCCAGCCGGTGTTCGCCCATGAGGAAATGGGGTTCTACGAAGTTCAGGATTACATGATCTTCGCCAAGCAGGCGCAGTTCGTGGGTAACGTCATTGCCAATCAGGATTGGTACGAAGGTCTGTCGGATGAGCAGCGCCAGATGATCGATGAAACCACCAGCGAAATGGTTGAGATCGGTCACGACATCCAGTCCGAACTCAATGAAACGCGCCTGGAGACCATCAAGGAAAAGGGTAATATCGAAATCATCGAGCTCAGCGAAGAAGAACGCGATCAGTTCCGAAAGCTGGCCGAGCCGGTACGTCAGACTTTCGCCGATGATGTCGGGGAGCTTGGCGAGCAGGCGCTCAACACGCTGCTTGAGCAGGTGGAGTCCGGCGCGTCACAGTAACGTAGTGTGATTCTTGAGGAATGGGCGAATGGGCCGGTCAGGACGCTGTCGGCCCATTCGCTTTTTTGTGGGCGGGTTTTAGGATTTGTCTGAAAAGTCGACGAGCGATGGCTAGACAAGACAAAAATCGACGAAAAGACGGAGTTTACGCGGTGTAAATGAGTACTTTGAGTCGATTTTTAACGCTGTATGGGCTAGCGCAGGCATTTTTCGGACATAGCCTAGTCGCCTCCCAGCGAAGGCAGCAGTAGTGAAATCTGAGGAAAGAGAATGAGAATGATCGTTGCCAGCAACAGGATGGCAATGAAAGGCGGCGTACCGCGAATCACATCCATGTAGGGCCGACGAAAGACGGCGATAGCGGTGAAGATATCGCAGCCGAAGGGGGGCGTGGCGGAACCGATGGCCGCCTGCAGGGTTACGATGACGCCGACGTGCACCGGGTCCAGGCCTGCTGATTGCACCAGCGGCTTGAAGATCGGGACCAGAATCAGGATCACCACGATTGGATCGACGAACATGCAGCCGACGAAGAAGGCGGCAGCGATCAATGAAAGGGCCAGAACCTGATTGTCACCGATGCTTTCGATGACGGGACCGAGAATCTGCTCTGGTACGCCTGCGGTGCCAAGAGTCTGGGAGAACGCAGCACCCACGGCAACGAGAATGAACACCACCGCCGTGATCATACCCGTGGAGAGGGCCAAGCCTCCGAGATCGCGAATCGACACTTGGCGATAGATCACGACCTCCAGAATCAGCGCATAGGCAACCGCGACGGCGGAGGCCTCCACCGCGCTGAAAAAGCCGCCATAGATGCCGCCAACCACCAGAATCGGAAAGCCAAGGGGCAGGATAACCTTGCGCATCGCCTTTAGACGCTCGCCCCAGGAGGCGTGTGGTTCTGCCTCGATGCCTTTGATGCGGGCGCCTATATAGCAGTAGAGGGCAAACATCGCCAGGATCAACAGGCCGGGCAGGATGCCAGCGAGAAACAGATCGCCGATCGAGGTCTTCATGACTACGCCGTAGATGATGAAACCGATGCTGGGCGGGATCAGCAGGGCAATGTCGCTGGCGTTGATGATCAGCGCCAGGGCGAAGCTGTCCGGATAGCCCTTGGCCAGCAGGCGTGGCCGCATCGGCCCGCCCATGGCGACCACGGTGGCCTGGGTGGAGCCGGAGACGGCGCCGAACAAGGCGCAGGACGCAGCGGTGGTAATCGGCAAGCCGCCGCGAATGTGACGCGTGAACACATCGACCAGATCCAGCAGGCGATTGGCCGTATGGCCTTTGGTCAAAATGTCCGCGGCGAAGATGAACATCGGCACTGCTGCAAGTACCCAACTGCCCACACCGCTGATCATCCAACTGACGGCTTGATCGGGTCCAAAGAAGGTCATGCCGGTGAACATCATGTACAGCATGCCCACGGCCAGGGGCACCATCATCGGAAAGCCGAGCAGCAGCAGTACCAGCATGATCACGCCTAGCAAGATCAGCATTCGATTGTCCTTATGTGCATTGTTGACGCGCTCGTAATCCCGGGATCAGATGCCATGACGCTCGTTGGCGTCCTGGGTCTGGTCGGAATCATTCATGGGAATATCTGAATATTCTTCTTTTTCGGTAAAAGAGCGGTAGATGTCGTCACTGAACAGATTTCGTAGGGTGGTCAGCACGTACTGGATGCCGGCGAGGGTGAAGCCGAAGGGGAGTGCCAGATAGATCAGCCACATCGGTATGCCCAGCGCGGCGCTGGTTCGGCCACGTTCTTGCAGCGTTACGACGTAGTCCACCGACTTGTAGGCGAAATAGAACATCAGCACTGCGGTACCCAGGCAAAGAACGATCAGCAGTGCCTTGCGCAATCGACCGCTGAGCTGGTCGTAAATGGCGCTCATGCTGATATGGCGCGCGTGTCGGGCCGCGTAGCTGACACCGATAAAAGTGATCACCACGATCAGCATTTCGGTGACTTCGTAGGTGCCGGGAATACCTTGCTGAAAGAGGAGGTTTCCCACAACGTGGGCGCTCATCAGCGCGGCCATAGCGAGCACACAGCCAGCGATCACCACGGCCTCGAATACGCCAAGCCCATGATCGATTGTGCCGAGTACTCGCAGGAAGCCGTTTTGTCGTTTGGATGCCGTGGGGCCGTCGTTGTTATTGGGTTCTTGCTGTTCCGTCATGTCGTTGGTCCACCTAATGGCTAGCCGGTCGCAAGCGCGCGGCAATTGTCTTGAATCAAAGGCCAACGTTTGCCAGGCAGCAAGGGTTCGTCTTGGATGGCGCTTGTAAGAAAACGGAGCTGCCTGACTCCCTTCTTGAACTTATAGGGTTTGCTAAAACCTTGCCACTCGTCAAGGTTTAGGTGCTGTGGTGCTATCGTCATTTGGTCTGATCGTAGTGTTGCCAACCAGGATGCTCAACGGGTCGCTGACTGCTGAAGGTGGGCGGCCGACATGATGGATAAGACGAGTGATCAGCGCGGCATCGTCCTGGTGCAAGGGGCGAACGCCTTGGCCGCGCCTTGCCAGCGCTTGCAGTTGCAGGAGGGTGCCGCGTTCCGCGGCGAGTTCTGCATTTTTGATCGTTTCGCGCCACTGGGCGAGGGGTGTGCCAGGCGTTGCGTGAGCCCTGAGTTCGCGTCGACGTTCGCGTAACAAGCGGGTCAAGATGTCCTGTTGATCGCGAATCGGTGCCAGAACGGTGGCGGCGTTGGCGTTCGTGGTCAGCCCGAGACGATCCATCCAACACAGCCATAAGAGTTCGCATACGTCCGCCCCATGCTCGTCCTGTAGCGCCAGGCACGCAGCCGCTACGCCGGGCCGAGCGTAGAGAATCAGCGCGTAGTCCCATAATGCTATCGAAAATTGGGTAGAATGATCGTCCATTTTCACTTGGCTGCGCCATCCAGTCCACGCTCGGGAGTTTTCATGATCGCACTGCGTCAACTGGCCTTGCAACGCGGAACGCAACCCCTGTTCGAGGAGGCGGAGCTGACCCTGCATTCCGGCCACAAGGCCGGCATCGTCGGCCCCAATGGCGCCGGCAAGTCGAGCCTGTTCAAGTTGCTGTTGGGAGAGTTGACCCCGGACAAGGGCCAGGTCGAACTCTTCGGCGGGCAGCGCATCGCCCATATGGCCCAGGAGATCGAGGCGCTGGAGCGCTCGATACATGACTACGTGCTCGACGGGGATATCGAGTTGCGCGCCACCCAGTCGGCCCTGGAAGCCGCGCAGGAAAGCGGCGATCACCATCGCGAAGCGGAGCTGCACGGCAAGCTCGAGGCGGTGGACGGCTACAGCGCCCCGGCCCGAGCGGCCCAGTTGCTGGTAGGCCTGGGCTTTAGCCAGGCGCAGCTCGACAAGCCCCTGGCGTCGTTTTCCGGGGGCTGGCGCATGCGGGTCAATCTGGCCCGCACCTTGTTCATGCCGTCGGATCTGCTGTTGCTCGACGAGCCCACCAATCATCTGGATCTCGATGCGCTTTTGTGGCTGGAGCAGTGGTTGATCCGCTATCCCGGTACCTTGCTGTTGATCTCCCACGATCGTGATTTTCTTGATGCAGTGTGCGACCACATCGTCCATTTCGATCGCCATCGACTGGTGCTTTATCGTGGCAACTACAGCCTTTTTGAACGTACCCGGGCGGAAAAGCTGGCCCAGCAACAGGTGGAAGCGGTCAAGCAGCAGGCCCGTCGCGAGGAAATCGAGCGCTTCGTGGCGCGTTTTCGCGCTCAGGCCACCAAGGCGCGCCAGGCCCAGAGCCGCTTGAAGATGCTCGAACGCATGGGGACCATCGCCGTGGCCCATGTCGATTCGCCGTTTCATTTTACGCTGCCCTCCGCGGACAAGACCTCGCACCCGCTCCTAGTGCTGGATCAGGCGGCGCTGGGGTACAGCACTCCCTTGTTGAAGGGCGTCGAGCTGACCCTGCTGCCGGGCAGTCGTATCGGTCTGCTGGGCCCCAACGGTGCCGGCAAGTCGACGCTGATCAAATCCTTGACCGGTGAGCTACCTCTGCTGGAAGGCAAGCGCGTCGCCGGCGAGCATCTGGCCATTGGCTACTTCGCTCAGCATCAGCTTGAAGGACTCGATCTCAAGGCTACCCCGTTTCTGCATGTGCAGCGCCTCTCACCTACCGCCAGCGAGCAGACCATTCGGAACTTCCTGGGGGGCTTTGGCTTTCGTGGTGACGACATCTTCAGCGAGGTAGGGCGTTTCTCCGGCGGCGAAAAGGCGCGTCTGGCGCTCTCTCTTGTTGCCTGGCAAAAGCCCAATCTGCTGCTGCTCGACGAGCCCACCAACCACCTCGATCTGGAAATGCGCGAGGCCTTGACCGAGGCGCTGGCGGCTTTTGAGGGCACGGTGATCATCGTCTCCCACGATCGTCACCTGCTGCGGGCCACGGTGGATGAGTTCTGGTGCGTGGCGGATGGCAAGGTCGCGCCCTTCGATGGCGACCTGGAGGATTATCGGGCCTGGTTGAAGACACGGCTCGAAGGTGAACGTCGCGAAGCGCGCACGGAAAAGACGGCAAGCGAAGACGCTAGCACCGATCGTAAGGCAACGCGCAAGGCCGCCGCCGAGTTGCGGGAAAAACTTCGTCCGCTCAAGCGTGAGCGAGACCGGATCGAGCGCGACATGACCCGTGCGAACGATGAGCTTGCCAAGGTAGAGGCGCAGCTGAGTGATACCGAGCTCTATACCGATACCGCGCGCAAGGAAGAGCTGAGCGCGTTGCTGGCGCGTCAAGGCGAACTCAAGAATCGTGCGGAGGCGTTGGAGAATGCCTGGCTTGAGGCGGAAGAGGCGCTGGAACAACAGGAGGCGGCGCTCGAAGGGTGATCGCTGATTCGATAGACTGCCGAGGCCCGTTCACTTTTGATCAGACAGGAGGTCGATATGCCTTATGACAAGCGTGAGGAACTGCCCGATAGCGTGCAAAACGTTCTGCCGCCCAAGGCGCAGACGATCTACAAGGAGGCCTTCAATAGCGCCTGGGACGAGTACGAGAAGCCCGAGGATCGTCGGGGCGATGCCTCCCGGGAGGAGACCGCTCATCGGGTCGCCTGGGCCGCGGTCAAGGAGAAGTATGAAAAGGGCGACGACGACAAGTGGCATCCTAAAAAGAATTAGAGGTGGCGTCAGGTTTCCAGCAGGAAGGTGACCGGGCCATCGTTGATCAGGCTGACCTGCATGTCGGCGCCGAATTCGCCCTTGGCGACCTTCGGCCAGCGCTTTTCGGCCTGTCCCAGCAAATAACGGTAGAGGCGCTGGCCGTCGTTCGGTGCCGCGGCGCTGGAGAAGCTCGGCCTCAGCCCTTTACCGGTGTCCGCTGCCAGGGTGAACTGGGAAACCAGCAGCAATCCACCCTCAACCTGCTGGAGATCCAGATTCATCTTGCCTGATGCATCGCTGAATATCCGGTAATGCAGAAGCTTGTGTAGTAACTTGTCGGCGCGGGCTTCATCATCCTGTTTTTCGACACCGATCAGCGCCAGTATGCCCTGATCGATGGCGCCTACGCGGCGGCCTTCAACCTCGACGCTGGCGCCCTTGACTCGCTGAATCAATGCTTTCATGTCGTACCTGTCAGACTGTCATCGGTGTATTCAACCACTTTGAGTAGAGAGCATAACAACATGTTCAGGAAAATCGGATTAGCGATGGTCATCGTCGTTGCAGGTATTTTCTCGACGAATGCCGCCTTTGCCGAGAAATGGCGTTTCGCCCTGGAAGAGGTGGAAGGCAGTGTTCAGGATGCCTATGCCCAGGAGTTCAAGAAGCGTATCGAAAAGCGCTCCGAGGGCGATATCAGCATCGATATCTATCCCCATGGGGCGCTGGGGACTTCACCGCAGTTGCCCGAGCTGGTTCGCCAGAACGCCATTCAGCTGGCTTTTGCCTCGCCAGATCACCTGGCCTCGACGATTCCCGAAGCCGGCGTATTCTCGCTGCATTTCCTGTTCTCCGATGATGAAGAAATCAACGAGCAGGTGCTGGCCACCACCCAGGCCCGGCCGCTGCTCGAGGAGGCTTATCAAGAGCAGGGGCTACAACCGTTGAGCATCATTTCCGAAGGCTGGGCGGTGTGGACTGCCAATCGCGCTATCGAGACGCCTGAGGATATGGAAGGCTTCAAGATGCGTACCATGTCCTCTCCGATCGCACAGGAAGCCTATCGTGCTTACGGCGCCGTTCCCGAGCCATTGGTTCAAGCCGAGCTTCGTTCAGGCCTGCAGTCGGGGCAAATTGAAGGTCAGGCCAGCACGGCTTCCACTATCGAGGAAATGAATCTCTACGAGCGGCAGAGTCATCTTGTCCAGGCCAGACCGGCACCGGTTGTCACCACGCTCGTGGCGGCTCAGGACTTCCTTGCGCAACTGCCCGAGGAGCGTCGGGCCATGATAGATGACGTCACCGACGATATGCGCAGCTTCATCTTCGACCGCCAGGCAGAGCTCAACCAGCAGCGGCTAGAGGCTATCGAGGAAAATAGCGATATCGAGATGAGTACGCTTACCGAAGAGCAGCGCCAGGCGTTTCGGGAAAAGAGCCTGCCGGTGCGTGATGTCTACATCGAACAGGCAGGCGAGCGAGGCAAGAAGATTCTTGAGACACTAGACAAGGAATTGCGGGCGGCGCAGGGAAAAGACGATAGCGGCAATGAAGATGACAGCGCAGACTCAACGAAGACCGAGGCCGCTTCATCGCCTTCATAGCTTAGCCTGCCACGGCCGTGCAATGCTGTGTTACCACCAGGCATGAAAGTGATGCACCGGGCCATGCCCCTTACCGACCCGAAGTTTTTCGCTGGCGCTCAGCGCCTGGCCGAGCCAGGCCTTTGCTTGTTCTACCGCTTCCCTCAGGTCATGACCTCGGGCCAGATAGGCCGCGATTGCGGAGGAGAGGGTGCAGCCGGTGCCATGCAGGTTGTCGGTATCGACCCGGAGGGCGTCGAGCCAATGCGTTCCTTGATTCGAGATCAGCAGATCGGGGCAGCGCTCACCGCGCAGATGCCCGCCCTTGAGCAACACGTTTGCCGTGCCTAGTGCCAACAGCTGTGGGGCGATCGCTTCCATCTGTGAAACGTCCTGGGCGATCGGGCCGTTGAGCAGTACTGCGGCCTCCGGCAGGTTGGGAGTAACCAGATCCGCCAGCGGGACCAGTATCTCGCGAACGGCGCGAATGCCGGCGTCGTCGACCAGGACGTCACCGCTCTTGGCCACCATCACCGGGTCCAGTACGATCCAGCGCGGGCGCCGGCGCACAAGGGCATCCCGGATGACGTTAGCTACTTCCTCGCTCGCTACCATGCCGATCTTCACCGCCTCGATATCCACATCGCTCAGCAGTGTGTCCAGCTGTGCGGCGATGAAATTCGTCGGCAGGGTATGCACGTCGAAGACGCCTTGGGTGTTCTGCGCCGTCAAGGCGGTGATCACGCTGGTACCATAGACATCCAGCGCCGAGAAGGTCTTGAGATCTGCCTGAATGCCGGCGCCCCCGGAGGGGTCCGAGCCAGCGATGGTCAAGGCATTGGGAATGAAGGAGAGGGTGGTCATCGAGGAAATAGTCTTGAGTGGCTTGGAGGCTTATAGCCTAAAACAATCCGATGGGTACAAGCCATGCTGACTCTGTTTCTAGTCGCGCTGGCGAGTGCCACCCTGCTGCCGGGAGGCTCCGAGGTTTGGCTGGCGCGTCAATGGTGTATCGGAGAACCTCCGCTGCTTTTGTGGCTGGTGGCGACAGCGGGCAATAGTCTGGGCAGTATGGTCAATGTGGCGCTGGGGCGTTATGCGCGGCGTTTTCAGCATCAGCGCTGGTTTCCGGTGTCGTCACGCAACCTGCTTCGAGCCGAGCGGTGGTATCGGCGCTTTGGAGAGTGGAGCCTGTTGCTGTCCTGGGCGCCGGTCGTGGGTGATGCACTGGTCGTGATGGCGGGTGTATTGCGTCTGGTCTGGTGGCGAGCGACACTGTTGATCGTTGTTGCCAAGGGCGCTCGTTATGCGCTGCTGCTGGCATTGGCTCAGGTTTGGCTAGCACCGCTGTGTTGATCGAGGCAAGTTGAGCTTTTGGTTAATCCTTTTTGTTCCTCTATACTGATGCCCGGATCGATAAGCGTAGTATTATCTGCTGCGACGCAGCGCGATTGACGCTGCTTAGCATTCATGCATCATAGAGATAGAGTTTGATCTAGCGAGGGCGTGTTCATGGATCGGAACATTGCATTGATAGCCGAGTACTGGGGCGTTGGTTTTTTTATCTTTGCGGTAATTGCCTTGTGCATGTTCATGCTTGGCGCCTCGATGCTGCTTGGTGGTCGTAGTCAAGGACGCAGCAAGACCATCCCCTTCGAAGGCGGTATTCTCGGTGCCGGAAGCGCTCGTCAACCCTTCTCCATCAAGTTCTATCTAGTCGCCATGCTCTTCGTCATCTTCGATATCGAAGCAGTATTTCTCTTTGCCTGGGCCATTTCGGTTCGCGAGGTCGGATGGACCGGTTTCGTCGGCGCATCGATATTCATCCTGATATTGCTGGCAGGCTTGGTGTATGACAGCCGCGTGGGGGCTCTTGATTGGGCGCCGGCAGGCCGTGGCGGCAAATGACGCTGTAGTTGGCAACGGCGTCGGATAATAACGCCATCATCGTGCGCTTCGGGATCTTTATTCAGGCCCGCTTATGTACCCGTGCTGGATTTTCGCTGGAGGAGTTTCATGGCCTATACCCTGACCCGCGCAACCGACGCGATTGCCACGGACAGTTCTCAATACCCTCTGAACGAGCAGCGTCGGGTCGAAGATCCGGTCAAGCAGCAGATTCATCGCAACGTGTTTACCGGCAAGCTCGAAGAGGTGCTGCATTCTGCGGTCAACTGGGGGCGCAAGAATTCGCTGTGGCCCTATAACTTCGGACTTTCCTGCTGCTACGTGGAGATGACCACGGCGTTTACCGCGCCTCACGACATCGCGCGTTTTGGCGCCGAGGTCATTCGCGCCTCCCCGCGTCAGGCGGATTTCATGGTCATCGCCGGCACCTGTTTTCTCAAGATGGCACCGGTCATCCAGCAGCTCTACGATCAGATGCTCGAGCCTAAGTGGGTGATCTCGATGGGCTCCTGCGCCAACTCCGGCGGCATGTACGATATCTATTCCGTGGTGCAGGGCGTCGACAAGTTCCTGCCGGTGGATGTCTACATCCCCGGCTGCCCGCCGCGCCCCGAGGCGTTTCTGCACGGCTTGCAGCTGCTGCAGGATTCGATTCAGGAAGAACGCAGGCCGCTCTCCTGGGTGGTCGGCGATCAGGGGGTCTATCGTGCCGAAATGCCCTCCCAGCGGGAAAAGCACAGGGAGCAGCGCATTCAGGCCACGGAGCTGCGTACTCCGGACAGCATCTGAGTCAGTACATGTGCTCCGTTTCATTGCCAGGCAAGGGAAGCATTCATCCTAATGAGCGTCGCGTCACCATCATCCGACACCCTCAAGACCGGTCCTGATACCGTTGTAGAAGCGCTCCATCAGCGCTTCGAAGAACAGATCGTGCTGGAGCAGACTACTCTGACCGGCTGGCCGGTGGTCTGGGTGGCCCGGGACGCGCTGATCGATGTGCTCGCCTTTTTGCGGGACAAGTCTCAAGCCTTCGAGATGCTCTATGATCTCTCGGCCACCGATGAGCGCCTGCGTAGCCATCGCCGGGGTCTGCCGGACTCGGACTTTACCGTCTTTTATCATCTGCTTTCGGTATCGCGTAACCGGGATGTGATCCTCAAGGTGGCACTCCACGAGGCCGGCCTGTCGCTCCCCAGTATCGTCTCGCTCTACCCCAACGCCAACTGGTACGAGCGGGAAGTGTGGGATTTGTTCGGCATCTCCTTCGAAGGTCATCCGCACCTGACGCGCATTCTCATGCCGCCGACCTGGCACGGGCACCCCCTGCGCAAGGATCATCACGCCCGGGCCACGGAATTCGATCCCTACACCCTGACCGTGGAAGGCCAGGACAGGGAGCAGCAGGCGCTCAAGTTCGACCCGGAAGCCTGGGGCATGCGGCGCAAGCATGACGATAGCGAGTTCATGTTTCTCAATCTTGGCCCCAACCACCCGTCCGCCCACGGCGCCTTTCGCCTCGTGCTGCAGCTCGATGGCGAAGAGATCATCGACTGCGTGCCGGACATCGGCTATCACCATCGCGGCGCTGAGAAGATGGCGGAGCGCCAATCCTGGCACAGTTTCATCCCCTATACCGACCGCATCGATTACACCGGTGGGGTGATGAACAACCTGCCCTACGTGCTGGCGGTGGAAAAGCTCGCCGGGATTACCGTGACAAAGCGTGCCGAGACTATCCGGGTGATGATGGCGGAAATGTTCCGTATCACCAGCCATCTACTGTTCCTCGGGACCTATCTTCAAGACCTCGGGGCCATGACCCCGGTATTCTTCACCTTCACCGATCGGCAGAAGGGCTATGAGGTAATCGAGGCGATCACCGGTTTTCGCATGCATCCGGCCTGGTACCGTATCGGCGGCGTGGCTCACGATCTGCCCAAGGGCTGGGAGAAGCTGGTGAAAGGCTTCCTCGACTGGATGCCCAAACGCTTGCGGGAATACGAGCGGGTGATGATGGAGAATGCCATCGTGCGCGAGCGTACGCGTCATATCGCCGCTCATGACACCACGGAAGCCCTGGCCTGGGGCATCACCGGTCCCAATCTACGTGCCACGGGGCTCGATTTCGATCTACGCAAGCAGCGCCCCTATTCGGGTTATGAAAACTTCGACTTCGAGATTCCAACCGGACACAACGGGGATGCCTTCGACCGCGGCCAGGTGCGCATCGATGAAATGCGCCAGAGTCTGCGCATCATTCAGCAGTGTCTCGATCACATGCCGGCCGGGGATTACAAGGCGGATCACCCCTTGACTACGCCCCCTCCTCGAGAGCGTATGCTGCAGCATATCGAGACCCTGATTACCCATTTCCTTCAGGTTTCCTGGGGGCCGGTCTTGAAGCCCAACGAATCGATGCAGATGATCGAGGCGACCAAGGGCATCAACAGCTACTACCTGACCAGTGACGGCAATACCATGAGTTATCGTACCCGGATCCGGACGCCAAGCTTCCCGCACTTGCAGCATATTCCGGCCTTGATGCGGGGCGGTTTCGTACCGGATCTGATTGCCCATCTGGGCAGTATCGATTTCGTCATGGCCGACGTGGATCGCTGAACATGAACGACAATGCTTCTCTCAATATTCACTCTTCTATCGCCAGCGACGGCGATGGCTTCGTTCTACACGAAGAGGATCGCGCCGCCATCCTGGAGGAACGCGATCATTACGAGCAGCCCCAGGCGGCCTGCATCGAGGCGCTGAAGATCGTTCAGCGTCGCCACGGCTGGGTGCCGGACGGGGCGATTCCCGCCATTGCCGAGGTGCTTGGAGTAGGGCCCGCTTCCGTCGAAGGCGTGGCCACGTTCTACAGTCTAATCTTCCGGCAACCGGTGGGGCGTCACGTCATCCTGATCTGCGACAGCAGCTCCTGTTTTCTGACCGGCTTCGATGAGCTGCGCGAGGCCATCACCGCGGAACTGGGCATCGATTTTGGCCAGACCACCCCAGACGGCCGCTTCACCCTGCTGCCGGTATGCTGCCTGGGCGCCTGCGATCGCGGTCCCGCCATGATGATCGGTGACGATACCTTTGGCCCCGTACCACCGGAGGCCGTGGCCGAGCTTTTGAAGGAGTATTCATGACCTCATCTCCTGCGTCCCTTCGCTATCACAGCCAATTGCGTCAAAGTGCCGCCGAACGCCGCGCCGAGACCCATCCGCTCACCTGGCGCCTGCGGGAAGACGGCGCGCTGATCGGCCTTGAGGAATACGTCGAGAAGGAAGGTTACGCCGCGGTCAAGAAGGTGCTCGGTGAGCTATCGTCTTCGGATGTGATCGACACCATGAAAGAGGCCAACGTGCGCGGTCGCGGGGGTGCAGGGTTCTCCGCCGGGGTGAAATGGAGCCTGACCATGCAGGGCGGCGATCTGCCCCGGGGCTATATCGTCTGCAATGCCGACGAGATGGAGCCGGGCACCTTCAAGGACCGCTTGCTGCTCGAGCAGCAGCCCCATCTGCTGATCGAGGGCATGATTCTCGGCGCCTACGCCAACAACTCCTGCTACGGCTACATCTTTCTGCGTGGTGAATATATCGAAGCCGCCAACGCCTTGGCCCGGGCGATAGATGAAGCCCGAGCCGCGGGCTGGCTGGGCAAGGACATTGCCGGTAGCGGTTTCGATTTCGACATCGCCTTGCATACCGGCGCTGGCCGCTACATCTGTGGCGAAGAGACGGCGCTGATCAATTCCCTGGAAGGCAAGCGCGCCAACCCTCGCAACAAGCCCCCGTTTCCCGGTCAATCCGGAGCCTGGGGCAAGCCTACGGTGGTCAACAACGTCGAGACCCTGTGCAACGTGCCGGCGGTCATGCAGCACGGCGCCAAGTGGTATCAGGAGCTCTCCGGTGGCTTGAGCGACGATGGCGGCACCAAGTTGTACGGTGTCTCCGGTCGTGTCAATCGTACCGGTTTATGGGAATTGCCGATCGGTACCAGTGGTGCGGAGCTGCTTGATCGGGCGGGGGGCGTGAAGGACGGTCGAGGGCTCAAGACCTGGCTGCCCGGCGGCGGCAGTACCGGTTTTCTTCTGCCGGAGCATCTCGAATTGGCGCTGGACTTCGACACCATCGGCGAATACGGCAGTCGCCTGGGCACCGGCCTTCTGACCGTGGTGACCGAGGATCAGAGCGTGGTCTCTCTGACGCGCAATCTCGAAGCCTTTTTTGCCCGAGAATCCTGCGGTTGGTGCACGCCGTGTCGCGATGGCCTGCCCTGGACGCTGAAGATTTTGCAGTCCCTGGAGCGAGGCGAGGGCGAGCAGGGCGATATCGAATTGCTCGAGAGTCTGGCCACGGATCTCGGGCCGGGTAGAACCTTCTGCGCCCACGCGCCCGGGGCGGCGATGCCGCTGGAGTCGTCAATCAGGCATTTTCGTCATGAGTTCGAGGCGGGTATCACACATCGTCGACACGCCGCCCATGAAGATCCGATCCCGGTAGGTGAGGTATGAAGAACAGCCAGGGAGCACTGTAGATGGCAACGATTCATGTAGACGGCCAGGCGTTTGATGTCGACGGGGCGGACAATCTGCTCCAGGCCTGCCTGTCTCTGGGGCTGGACGTGCCCTATTTCTGCTGGCATCCGGCCATGGGCAGCGTGGGCGCCTGCCGTCAGTGCGCGGTCAAGCAGTACAAGGACAAGGATGACGACAAGGGCATGCTGGTGATGTCCTGCATGACTCCGGCGACGGATGACAGCTGGATCTCCATCGACGACGAGGAGGCCAAGGCGTTTCGCAAGAATGTCATCGAATGGCTGATGATCAACCATCCCCACGACTGTCCGGTGTGCGAGGAGGGCGGTCACTGCCATCTGCAGGATATGACCGTCATGACCGGTCATGACCGCAGGCGTTATCGCTTCCGCAAGCGTACCCATCGCAATCAATATCTGGGCCCTTTTATCGGCCACGAGATGAATCGCTGCATCACCTGCTATCGCTGCGTGCGTTTTTACGAGGATTACGCCGGCGGCGAGGATCTGGGTGCCTTCGGTGCCAACGACAACATCTATTTTGGGCGCTATCAGGAAGGCGTGCTGGAGAGCCCGTTTTCCGGCAATTTGACCGAGGTGTGTCCCACCGGTGTATTCACCGACCGGACCCATTCGGAGCATTACACCCGCAAGTGGGACCTGCAGTTCGCGCCAAGTATCTGTCATCAATGTTCCGTGGGCTGCAATATCAGCCCCGGAGAGCGCTACGGCGATATCCGACGTATCGAGAACCGTTATCACGGTGAGCTCAACCGCTATTTCCTGTGCGATCGCGGGCGCTTTGGCTATGGCTATGTCAATCGCAAGGATCGCCCGCGGGTGCCGGAATGGCGCAGCGATCGGGCGGATGAGAGTGTTACCCTGGATGTGGATGCCGCTCTGGATCGGGGGGGCGATCTCTTGCGCAGTGCCCGCCGTGTCATCGGTATCGGTTCGCCTCGGGCAAGTCTCGAGAGTAACCATCAGCTGCGCGAACTGGTGGGTGAAGATAATTTCTCGACGGGTATCGTGGCCAACGAACAGGCCTGCCTGAAAACCATGACCCGACTCAATTGCGAGTCGGGATTATCCACGCCGACACTGCGGGATATCGAAGAGCATGACGCGGTACTGGTACTGGGCGAAGACCTGATTCAGAGCGCTGCCCGAGTCGGGTTGTCGGTGCGTCAGGCAGTGCTTGGACGCCGTGACGAGCTGGCCGAGGCACGTAGCATTCCGGCCTGGAATGCCGAAGCCGTCAAGACTCTGGGCCAGGACGAGCGTCATCCATTGTTCATCGCCTATCCGACCCGTACCGGGCTCGATCAGATCAGTCAGTCGAGCTGGGCCCTGGCAGTGGACGACATCGCTCGGCTCGGTTTTGCGGTGGCCCACGCTATCGATGATTCGGCGCCGACCGTCGACAATCTCGACGAGGCCCTGGGCAGTGAAGCCCAGCGCATCGCGAAAGCCTTGATGGCGGCTCAGCGTCCGCTGGTCATCAGCGGTGGCTCACTGGGATCGCTGGCCATTCTGGAGGCGGCGGGCAACATCGCTCGGGCCCTGGCGCGTCGCGCCAGTCGTGGCGGGTTGACCTTGATTCGCAGTGAAGCCAATAGTACCGGCCTGGCGCTGTTGGGTGGTCACTCCCTGGAATGGGCGCTGGACGAACTGATGGCAAAGAATGCCGACGCCGTGGTGGTGCTCGAAAACGATCTCTATCAGCGTCTGCCTCAGGCCCAAGTCGATGCGGCGCTGGAAGGTGCCGAGAGCGTCATCGTCCTCGATCATCAGCGCACGCCGACCTGGGTGCATGCCCACCTAGGGTTGCCGGCCTCGAGCTTCGCCGAGGCAGATGGCACCCTGGTCAATTTCGAGGGGCGAGCGCAACGCTTCTTTCAGGTGTTCGATCCGCGCTATATCCGCCCTGAAACCCGTATTCACGAGAGCTGGCGCTGGCTGTACACCTTGAAGGCGAGCCTCAATCGCTACGAATCCGCAAACATCACGCTGGATGATGTGACGGAAGCCTGTGCCCGGCGGCATCCAGCGCTGGCGGGTATCGTCGAGGCGTCTCGGGATGCGGATTATCGTGTGCAGGGGCTCAAGCTGGCCCGGGAGCCTCATCGCTACAGCGGACGCACCGCCATGCGCGCCAACCTGTGCGTCAGCGAGCCCCGCGTACCCCAGGACCCGGATACGCCTTTCACCTTCTCCATGGAGGGCTACAACGGCTTCGATCGGCCGCGCAAGGAGGTGGCCTTTGCCTGGGCCCCCGGCTGGAACTCGCCCCAAGCCTGGAACAAGTTCACCGACGAGGTGGGAGGCCATCTACGCGCCGGCGACCCAGGGGCACGGCTGCTGCATTCACGGCCCGGTCACTACGATTATGCGAGAGAGATTCCCCAGGGATTCCGTGCTCGTGACAACGAGTGGCAAGTGGTGTGTCTACCGCGTCTGTTTGGCGGTGATGAAACCTCCTCCCGGGCCGAGCCGATCATCGAGCGTACGACGCCGGCAATGCTGACGCTCTCCGCAGACGACGCCCAGCGACTGAATGTGGGCGAAGGCGACGCTCTCGCGGTGGAAGCATCGACTGGCCGACTCGTTCTACCCTTGCATCTCGATGCAGCGCTACCGGCCGGGGTGCTGGGAGTGCCGATGGGAGTGAGTAGCGCACTGCATGGCGGTGACTGGGTGCGTGTATCCAGAGAACAGCAGCATCAGGGGGATGAGAGCAGCCGTCAGCCGCAAGGCGACGCGCAGCCGGATCGCCCGGGGGATCGCCCATGAGCTGGCTGACGCCCCAAGTCGTTGCGGTCTTCGTGGCCATGGCCCAGGCCTTGGGCATTTTGCTGGGGGCGGTGCTGCTTGGCGCGGTGATGACTGTGGTGGAGCGGCGCCTGCTAGGGCTGTGGCAGGATCGCTATGGACCCAATCGGGTAGGCCCCTTTGGCTCGCTGCAGCTGATCGCCGATATGCTCAAGATCTTCTTCAAAGAGGATTGGGTACCACCCTTCGCCGATCGTACCTTGTTCATGCTGGCGCCGGCCATCGCCATGGCGTCCTTGCTGCTGTCCTTTATTGTCATTCCTTTCACGCCGGCCTTGCACGTCGCGGACTGGAACATTGGCCTGCTGTTCTTCCTTGCCATGGGCGGCATCAACGTCTACTCAGTACTGCTGGGCGGATGGTCCAGCGGTAACAAGTATGCCCTGCTCGGCGCCATGCGCTCTTCGGCCCAGACGATTTCCTACGAGGTGTTCATGGGCCTGGCCTTGATGGGGGTGGTGGCGATGGCTGGCTCCTTCAACTTGCGCGAGATCGTCAACGCTCAGGAAGGACTCTGGTTCGTCATTCCTCAATTTCTAGGCTTCTGTAATTTCATCATCGCCGGTTTCGCGGTGGTGCATCGTCATCCCTTCGACCAGCCCGAGGCAGAACAAGAGTTGGCGGATGGCTATCACGTGGAATATTCGAGCATGAAGTTCGGCATGTTCTTCATCGGCGAATATGTTGGCATGGTGCTGGTATCGGCGTTGACCGTGACCCTGTTCTTCGGTGGCTGGCACGGCCCCTTGTTGCCGCCGATCGTCTGGTTCGCGCTCAAGACCGGGTTTTTCCTGGTGCTGTTCGTGCTGGTGCGGGCGTCGCTGCCCCGGCCGCGCTATGACCGGGTGATGAGTTTTGGCTGGAAGGTCTGCCTGCCGCTGACCCTGATCAATCTGATGGTTACCGGTGCGGTGATCCTGTTGACGACCCCTGAATAAGCAAGGAGAACTGACATGCTAACCTGGCTGTTCAAAGGTACCTGGTCGCAGCTTCGAACGTTGGGCTTGGTGTTCATGCATGCCTTTCGCAAACGGGAAACCATCAATTATCCGGAAGAGAAGGTCTACCTGCCGCCGCGCTATCGTGGTCGCATTGTATTGACCCGGGACCCGGACGGTGAAGAGCGCTGCGTGGCCTGTAATCTGTGCGCGGTGGCCTGTCCGGTGGCCTGCATTTCACTTCAGAAGGGTGAAAAGGACGATGGTCGTTGGTACCCCGAATTCTTTCGCATCAATTTCTCTCGCTGCATTTATTGCGGCATGTGCGAAGAGGCATGCCCGACCTCGGCGATTCAGCTGACACCGGATTTCGAAATGGGCGAGTATCGGCGTCAGGAGCTGGTCTACGAAAAGGAAGACCTGCTCATCAGTGGGCCGGGCAAGGATCATGACTACCACTTCTACAAGGTGGCCGGTCTTGCCATCGCAGGCAAGGACAAGGGACGAGCGCAGAACGAGGAAGAGCCGGTCAACGTTACGTCGCTTCTGCCATAAGTTGGATTCATTAGTGGGAAAGCAAAAATGGAAGTCGCCTTCTATCTAAGTGGTCTCGTTGCCGTGCTGGCGACGCTTGGAGTCATCACCAACGCCAATCCGGTTCATGCGCTGCTGTACCTGATCGTATCGTTGATCGCCGTGGCCATCGTGTTTTTTGCACTCGGCGCTCCCTTTGCGGGGGCGCTCGAGATCATCGTCTATGCCGGCGCGATCATGGTGCTGTTCGTCTTCGTGGTGATGATGCTCAATCTGGGCGAGTCGGTAGTGGCCCAGGAAAAGGCCTGGCTCACGCCCAAGGCCTGGCTAGGGCCGTCGGTGCTGGCGGCGGTGCTGCTGCTGACTTTGATCGCCGCCCTGTGGCTGGGTGACATCGGCAAGGTGATAGAAGGCGATACACTGACCGCCAAGGAAGTGGGCACGACGCTGTTCGGGCCCTGGCTGCTCATCGTCGAACTGGCGGCGATGCTGTTGCTGGCGGCCCTGGTCACGGCGTCCCACGTAGGGCGATTGTCGTCACCGGAGAAGCCGGCGATGGACAAGGAAACCGGCGCGAGAAAGGAGCCCTCATGAGCGGAGTACCGATGGAACACGGACTGGTGCTGGCGGCTGTGCTGTTCGCGCTGGGTCTGGCAGGGCTGATGTTTCGCCGCAACATGATCTTCATCCTGATGAGCCTTGAAATCATGCTCAACTCCGCGGGGCTTGCCTTCATCGTCGGTGGTACCGCCTGGGGTCAGCCCGAAGGTCAGGCGATGTTCCTTCTGGTGATCACCCTGGCGGCAGCGGAAGCCAGCGTCGGCCTGGCGCTCCTGCTGCAGCTCAACCACCGTTTCAAGACGCTGGACACGGATGCGGCCAGCAGGATGCGTGGATAATGGATCTTTCGATATCGCTACTCTTGCCCCTGACATTTCTGTTGCCGCTGGCGGGCACGTTGATCCTGTCTCTGTCGAATGGCCGCCTGGGTGAACGCGCCAGTGCTACGGTAGGCGTCACGTCGATGGGCTTGTCCGCCCTCGTAACGGTGCTGATTGCGTGGCAATATATCGCCGAGCCTCAGGTCTACGGTGTCACCTTGTGGCGCTGGATCAGCGTCGGGGATTTTCAGCCAAGCATCGGGCTGGCGCTGGACGGCCTCTCCTTGACGATGCTCGGCATCATCACCGGTGTGGGTTTTCTGATCCATCTGTTCGCTGCCTGGTACATGCAAGGCGAGAAGGGCATCACGCGCTTTTACGCCTACATGAATCTGTTCGTGTTCAGCATGGTGCTGCTGGTGCTGGGGGATAACCTGCTGTTGCTGTTCTTCGGCTGGGAAGGGGTCGGTCTGTGCAGCTATCTGCTGATTGGCTATTACTACGAGCACTCCGAGAACGGCTGGGCCGCCTTCAAGGCATTCGTCGTTACCCGCATTGGGGATGTCTTTCTGGCGATTGGCATGTTCCTGCTGTTTTTCGAACTCGGTACCCTGGATATCGCCGAGATATTGAACCGCGCGCCGCAAATGTGGGCCGAAGGCGATCCGACGGTGGAGCTTGCAGCCCTGCTGATGCTGGGCGGCGCCGTGGGCAAGTCAGCCCAGCTGCCGTTGCATACCTGGCTGGCGGACGCCATGGCGGGGCCGACGCCGGTATCGGCATTGATTCACGCAGCCACCATGGTTACCGCCGGGGTTTATCTCATTGCGCGCATGAACGGGTTGTTTCTGCTGGCGCCGGATGTGCTCCAGTTGACCGGCATCATCGGTGCCTTGACGCTGTTGATGGCCGGTTTTGCCGCCCTCGCCCAAACCGATATCAAGCGTGTACTGGCCTATTCCACCATGAGCCAGATCGGCTACATGTTCCTGGCCCTGGGCGCCGGCGCCTTCGATGCAGCAATCTTTCATCTCATGACCCATGCCTTCTTCAAGGCGCTGCTGTTCCTGTCCGCCGGGGCAGTGATCGTCAGCTGTCACCATGAGCAGGACATGCGCCGCCTGGGAGGCTTATGGCGACAGCTGCCCTTGGCCTATGCCGGTTTCATCGTCGGCGGCTCGGCACTTGCAGCACTGCCGCTGGTATCCGCCGGCTTCTACAGCAAGGACGAGATACTCTGGCAGGAGCTGGCGACCGGACACGGCGGCCTTCTACTGGCGGGCATGATCGGTGCCTTCCTGACCTCACTTTATACCGTGCGCTTGATCATCCTCACCTTCCATGGCAAGCCGAAGAGCGATAACGCCCGTAATGCCGAGGCGGGGCGCGGCCTCGTGCACGGGGTGCCGCTGATCGTGCTGGCACTGCTCTCGACCTTTCTTGGTGCCTGGATTAACCCACCGTTGGAAAACGTATTACCGGCCCCGGCGGAGGGCGAAGAATTCTGGCATCTGATACTCGAACTCGCTGCGGCAGGCGTTGTGATCGCGGGTATTGCCGTTGGTGCCTGGCTATATTTACGCCGTCGGGGTTGGCTTGCCAAGCATACGTCGAGCGGCTGGGGTGCCTGGCTATGGACCTTCTGGAATCACGCCTGGGGCGTCGACGACCTTTATGATCGAGTGCTGGTGAAGCCCTATCGCGGCCTGGTCAGGTTCCTGCGCAGTGACATCATCGATAGAACCTGCAGCCTGTTTGCCAAGCTTGCCTGGTTGCTGCACCAGGGGCTTTCAAGAACCCAGACCGGCAAGCTGCGCTTTTATGCCACTTCGATGGTCGCCGGGGCGACGCTGATCTTGCTGGCGTTGGCGCTGGTGCCTTGAAGGATAAAATAGAGTGATGCGAAACCTGCAAGGAAGTGAGTTGAGACTACACGAACAAGGGACACGACGCTTATGATGCTGGTGTGGCTGATCCTGATTCCCTTCATCGGCGGGCTATTGTGTTGGCAAGCCGAACGCATAGGCGACACGCCGCCCCGTTGGATCGCACTGGGCACCATGGGGCTCGAGCTCTTGCTGACTCTATGGCTGTGGTGGAGCGGTGACTTCCAGTTGCCGGAAATCGCCGGTGCGCAAGCATCCCAGTGGGCTCTGGAGTTTCGCGCGCCCTGGATTCCCCGGTTCGGCATCGAGATTCATCTGGCCCTGGATGGCCTGTCGCTGATCCTGATTGCACTGACCGGTTTTCTTGGCGTTCTTGCGGTGGTGTGCTCCTGGAAAGAGATCATCGGGCGCGTCGGCTTCTTCCATCTCAATCTGCTGTGGATTCTTGGCGGCGTCGTGGGAGTGTTCCTGGCCATCGATCTGTTCCTATTCTTCTTCTTCTGGGAACTGATGCTGGTACCGATGTACTTCCTGATCGCGCTCTGGGGTCATAGCGGCACCCAGGGCAAGACTCGCATCGGCGCGGCTACCAAGTTTTTCATCTATACCCAGGCCAGCGGTCTGTTGATGCTGGTTGCGATTCTCGGGCTGGCGTTTGCTCATCATGCGGCGACCGGGGTCTACTCCTTCAGCTACGATGAGCTGCGCAATGCGCCGGTTTCCGATGAGCTGGCCATGTGGCTGATGCTGGGCTTTTTCATCGCCTTCGCGGTCAAGCTGCCGGTGGTGCCGCTACACGGGTGGCTGCCGGATGCCCATGCCCAGGCGCCTACCGCGGGCAGTGTCGATCTGGCGGGTATTCTGCTCAAGACTGCCGCCTACGGCATGCTGCGCTTCACGTTGCCGCTGTTCCCCGAGGCATCTCAGGCCTTCGCCCCGGTCGCCATGGCGCTCGGGGTGGTGGGTATCTTCTACGGTGCCTTGCTGGCCTGTGGTCAGCAGGACATTAAGCGCCTGATCGCCTATACCAGTATTTCCCATATGGGGTTCGTGCTGATCGGTATCTATGCAGGCACGCAACTGGCATTGCAGGGCGTGGTAGTGTTGATGGTGGCCCACGCTTTCTCCGCGGCGGGCTTATTCATCATGAGCGGCCAGATCTACGAACGGATACATACCCGGGACATGACCCAGATGGGGGGGCTGTGGGGTCGTTTGGGTAGCCTGCCAGGGTTTTCTCTATGCTTCGTCGCCGCGTCCCTGGGGATGCCGGGCACCGCGAATTTCATCGGCGAGTTCATGGTGTTGTTCGGTACCTTCCCGGTAGCGCCCTGGGTGGTCGCCATCGCCAGTGTCGGTCTGGTACTGGCGGCCATCTATTCGCTGTTTTTGATGCAACGCGTGCACTATGGCCCGGCCAAGAGCGATGAGCCGCTGGAAGGGCTCGATCATCGTGAGTACGTCATGTTGCTGGGCATATTAGCGCTGGTACTGTTTTTCGGTCTTTATCCACAGCCGCTACTCGAGACCAGTGGTGCCGCCATGCACGAAATCCAACGCCTCTTCACCGATCCGGCGCTTACCACCACTATTCTGCCGACGGGGGCTTCATGACGCTGACGACGACTCATCTGGTTGCGCTTTTGCCAGTGATCCTGGTGTGCGCGACGGCCATCCTGGTGATGCTGGGCATTGCATGGCGTCGTCACCACACTGGCACCACCATCGTCACCGCTCTGGGGCTCAATCTGGCTCTGGTGTCGCTATTGATCGTCTGGCAAGTAACGCCTATCGAGACGCCACTGCTGGTCATCGACGGCTTGAGCGTTTTCGCCATGGTGCTCATTCTCGTCTCGGCCTTGGCCTGTACCACCCTGGGTCATGCTTATCTGGAGCATTACAAAGGGCCTGTCGAAGAGTTTTATCTTCTCTTGCTGTGTTCGGTCGCCGGCGCCATGGTGCTGGCATCGAGTCAGCATCTGGCGACGCTGTTCTTCGGCCTGGAACTTCTTTCCATGCCGTTGTACGGCATGTTGGCCTATGCCTTTCACGAGCGCCGATCTCTGGAGGCGGGAATCAAGTATCTGATCCTCTCTGCCGCCGCAACCGCATTCCTGCTCTTCGGTATGGCGCTTCTGTACGCCCAGAGTGGGCGACTGGATCTGCCGGGCCTGACGGCGGGTCTGGCGAACAACGCTGATATCTGGGCCCTGGCGGGCGCTGGCATGATGCTGGTAGGGCTTGGTTTCAAGCTATCCATCGTGCCGTTTCATCTCTGGGCACCGGATGTATATGAAGGAGGGCCAGGGCCCGCGTCGATTTTCCTGGCGTCGGCGAGCAAGGTGGCCGCCTTCGTCGTGCTGTTGCGTCTGGTCATGACCACGCCGGCTTTCCAGGGCGAATGGCTCAACGAGACCCTGACGGTACTGGCGCTATTGACCATGATCGTCGGCAATCTGCTGGCCTTGACCCAGTCCGACCTCAAGCGTTTGCTGGCTTACTCATCCATCGCCCATTTCGGCTATCTAATGGTGACACTGGTGGTCAGCGACGGCCTGGCGCTGGAGACTGCCGGCGTCTACCTGCTTACCTATGTGGTAACCGTCCTGGCCGCCTTCGGCATCGTCACGCTCATTTCCAGTCCTTATGGCGGGACGGATGCCTCGGCACTGCATCACTATCGTGGCCTGTTCTGGCGTCGCCCCTATCTGACCGCCGTATTGACCGTGAGCATGCTGTCCCTGGCAGGGATTCCCTCAACTGCCGGATTCATCGGCAAGTTCTATATCATCGCTCTCGGTGTCGAGGCCCAGCGCTGGTGGCTGGTAGGCGGCATCATTCTGGGTAGTGCGATCGGTCTTTACTACTATCTGCGGGTGATGGTCACGCTGTTTCTGACGGAAGCCGGCATGCAGCGTCGAGACGCGCCTCATAACTGGGGCATGCGCGCCGGTGGTGTGGTGTTGCTGGGGTTGGCGCTACTGATGGTGGTGCTTGGTTTGTATCCTGCGCCGATGGTGGAGTGGGTGAAACTACTGGCCGCCACCCGGATAGGCTAAGAGGGTGTTTACAAATTACTGCGCTCGACCATGCTGCGTTGAAATCAGTCTGGTGCGCCAGCCCGGTCCTTTTTTCGACTGATTTCGCCGTGCCTGTTCGTCGCTCGTGACTTTTGTAAACATCCCCTTATGAATGACTTGCTTCTCGACAATTTCATGCATTTAGAAATTGTTCGGTAGCCAGGTGGCAAGCCCCGGGAAGAAGGCCAGGGCCAACAGCATGGCAAGCTGCAACAGAATGAAGGGAATGACGCCACGGTAGATGGCGGTGGTGGGCACCGAGGCGGGTGCCACGCCGCGTAGATAAAACAGGGCGAAGCCAAACGGTGGAGTCAGAAACGAGGTCTGCAGGTTGATGGCGATCATGATGCCCAGCCAGATCGGATCGAGCCCCATGGCTAACAGAATCGGGCCGATGATGGGTACCACCACGAAGGTGATCTCGATGAAGTCGAGAATGAAGCCGAGCAGGAAGATGACCAGCATCACGATAAGCGTCGCCCCCACCACGCCCCCGGGCATGTGATCGAACAGTTCCTGGATCAATTCCTCCCCGCCGTAGGCGCGAAACACCAGGGAAAACAGCGCCGCGCCAATCAGGATCAGGAACACCATGCTGGTGACACGAGTCGTGGAGGTCAGTGCGTCCTTGAGGGTGGCAAAATCCAGCTTACGATAGGCTAGGGCCAGTATCAGTGCGCCGAACGCTCCTACCGCCGAGGCTTCCGTGGGGGTGGCGAAGCCGCCCAGTATGGAGCCCAGCACGGCAACGATGAGAAGGATGGGGGGTATCAGCCCCTTGAGCAGCAAGGTTCCCAGGCCGCTTTTATGGCCGAGTTCGTTCATCAGTTCGTCACGATTCGCTGGCGGGGCAATCTCGGGCTTGAGCCAGGCGATGATAGCCACATAGGCGATGTAGAGCGTCACCAGTATCAGACCCGGTACCAGGGCGCCCATGAAGAGATCGCCCACCGACACCGTCTTGGGACTGAAGATACCCATGCTCAGTTGCGCCTGCTGATAAGCCGAGGACAGCACATCGCCCAGCAGTACCAAGGCAATGGAGGGTGGAATGATCTGCCCCAGCGTTCCCGTGGCGCAGATGGTGCCGGTGGCCAGGGACATGCTGTAGCCGCGCTTCAACATGGTGGGCAGCGACAGCAGTCCCATGGTGACCACCGTGGCGCCGACGATGCCAGTGGACGCGGCCAACAGCATGCCGACCAGGGTTACCGAAATACCCAATCCCCCTCGCAGTGAGCCAAACAGCAGAGCCATGGCATCGAGCAGGATCTCGGCGACCTTGGATTTCTCCAGCAGTACGCCCATCAGAACGAACAGGGGCACGGCTAGTAGCGTTTGATTGGTCATGATGCCGTAAAGGCGGTTGGGAAAGGCCGCCAGGAAGCTACCGTCGAAATGAGCGTCAATGCCTAGTGATTGCAGGCCCACTCCTAGCCCGGCGAAGGCCAGCGCGGTACCTGCCAGAGACAATGCGACCGGGTAGCCGGTCATCAACACCAAACAGATCACCGCAAATAGCGCGAGGGGCATGAGCTCCAGCATTACACATACTCCTCGGGATGGTCGTGATCATCCTCCAAGGGTGTATGCCCCCGAATAATCAAAAGATTGCGTGTGATTTCGACCAGCCCTTGCAGGATCATCAGTATGGCGAAGACAGGAATCAGCGTCTTGAGCAGGAAGACACCCGGCAGACCACCGGATTCCGGCGAGCCTTCGAGAATACGCCAGGATTTTTCCACATAGCCAAGGCTTGCCATCACCACGAAGATCATGACCGGCAGTAGCAGAAACACTGTGCCCATAAGATCGACCCAGGCTTTTTTCTTCATCGACATGCTGCGATAGAAGATATCGACGCGCACATGCCCATCGTGTTTCAAGGTATACCCCGCCGCCAGCAGGAAAACCGTCGCGTGCAGATACATCACGGATTCCTGCATCGGTGTGTTGCTGACGTTGAACAGGTAGCGCAGCACTACGATCGAAAACTCGGTCAGCATCATGATCAGTACCAGCCAGGTCAACGCCTTGCCCAATCGCTCGATAAGGGCATCAATCCACGCCAGTGGCGGAGGCAAGGAAGCGCGCATCACAAAGTCCTCTTAAAGCTATGAAGATCCTATCGGTGATGGTAGACGAGGTGAGTACCACGGGTATATGTCATCGACGCAAGCGAACCCGGAACCACACGAGCAACGTGATTATTCATTTTCATCGGTACGGGTACTCAATACAGCGGCGGAAGATAAACCGCCTGATAGCATGCGGCCGGCAGATGAATGTTCACGGACAAGGGCAGATGATCGGAAAAAAGCTGATCCAGCGCCTGGGGGTCGTCCGCAGTCAGGCTAGGGGACAACAGGATATGATCCAGGGCGCGGCGCGGCTGCCAGGCAGGGTAGCTTGGCAAGGGGCGTACAGGATGCAGCGGCAGCGACAGGCAGAAGCGGGAATGGGTGGTCAGTTGATCCGGCGTACAGTTGAGATCTCCCATGACCACCACATGTTTCAAGGGTTCGATCAGTTCACTGAGATAATCGAGCTGACGAGTGCGTCCGCGGCGGCTCAATGCCAGATGAGCAACGAAGACATGCAGCGCCTCGGGCCCGTTGCCATAGCGGGCATGAATCGCACCGCGTCCTGGTGCACCGGGCAGGCGATGCTCCTGAATGGACTGGGGCTGCATGCGGGACAGTAAGCCGTTGCTGTGCTGAGCGACTCGGCCTAGATTGCGGTTGAGTTGTTGATAGTGATAAGGAAACTCGGCGCGTTGCGCCAGATATTCAAGCTGATTGACATTGCTCGAGCGAAAGCTGCCGCCATCGATCTCCTGCAATCCGACGATGTCGAAATCCCCCAGCACCCGGGCCATGATGTCCAGACGACCGCGTCGCTTGGGATTGGGCAGAAGATGCTGCCAGCTGCGGGTCAGATAGTGATGATAGGCCGACGTTTGAATGCCGACCTGAAGATTGAACGTCAGTAAACGCAGCGTGAAACCCTGCTCATTACTCGTTGCCAAGGCCTGGGTCACAAACTCATTCCCCTTGTGCTTGTTCCGAGTCGGACCGTTCGTTGCGCTCCTGATCGATGAGTGCGCTGGCAATTTGCGGCATGTTCTCGAGGCTGCCCGCGCTGCTCGGCGTGATGACGTAGCGACCCTCGACCACCAGCGCCGGAACGCCCATCAGCTGATAGCCACGCATCTTGGCATGGGCCTGGTTGATCTGGCTTTTCACCCCGAATGAGTTCAGGGCCTTCTTGGCGTCTTCTTCAGTGACACCGTAGTCGCTGTAGAAAGCCGCAATATCATCCTCATCGATCAATTTCTTGCCATCCTGATGAATGGCGTCGAAGAAATCTTCATGTACCTGATCGAGAATGCCCAGCTGCTTTGCGGCGAAAAAGGCTGCCGCATGACGAACCCAGGTCTCGCCCATGGTGGCTGGCAAACGTTCGAAAACTACATCTTCCGATAGATCCTCAACCCAGGTGTTGAGTGGTTCTTCCAGATCGTAGCAATGGGGGCAGCCATACCAGAACACTTCGGTAACCTCGATTTGACCGTTTTCCACACCGGTTTCGACAGGTGTGTCCAACACCATGTAATCCTCTCCCGCTACCGGCGCTGCTAGCGCCAGCGTCGAGAGACTCAGTCCAGCAACAACGGCCATCCACTGTTTCAACATTTGTCAGAGCTCCTGAAAAAATAGGGTAGATTCGATTCGAGAAAACAAGGCGCGAGTGACGTTCGCACCCTAGAGAGTCAGACCATATTAGGCGATTAAAGTCGTGCCGGAAAATGAAAAAAGGCGGCCGAAGCCGCCTTCTATCCTGAATATCGGGTTATCAATGCAGGCCGTTGACATAGCTGGCCACGGCTTCCATATCCGCATCGCTCATCTTGGACGCAATATTGCGCATGATGGCATTGGGATCGTTGCTACGTTCGCCTTTGGCGTAATCCTGAAGCGTGGAGGCAGTATATTCAGGATGCTGCCCCGAAAGCGCCGGGAATTTTGCTGAATCGACGCCTACACCCGTGGGCATGTGACAGGCCATGCAGGCAGGAATACCCTTGGCAAGATCGCCAGACTTGTAAAGGCTTTTGCCTCGGTCGACGAGCGCCGGATCGGCCTGACCAAGATTGAGTTCTTGGTTGGCATAGAAGGCGGACAGATCGGCAATATCCTGTTCATCGAGATTGGCCACGATCCCTGCCATTTCAGGCACCGGGCGCACGCCGTCTCGAATTTCGGTAATCTGCTTCACCATGTAAGCAGGCTGCTGCCCTGCAATGTTAGGAAACGTGGGTGCAGCGCTATTGCCTTGCTGGCCGTGACAGGCCGCGCAGACCTGTGCCTTTTCCTTGCCAGCGGCAGGATCGCCCTCGACAGCCGCTTGTGCCAACGTCGAGAACCCCATGATCAGTGCCAAACTTACCAGTATCTGTCTCATCGCTATTTCACTATGCCGTTTCGTTGTAACCGATGTCAGTATCCGACTTTCGAGCCTGGTACCATGCTGCCGGCCGGTGCGCTGTCGCTGCTGTGCAAGGCCCTCGTCAACCATGGCGATTTTCTTGCACTGGATCGAGCCGACGCGAAATGTATTATCGGAGTAGTATATCGAATCCCTTTGGCCGCGGAAACGTGGCCATAATGCCGCACCTTGAGCCGGCCGGGTGTTCCACCATTCTAGCCATAACGAGATTCGTCGTGACCCGTCTTCACTATAACACCGCCCGCTTCATGATCAGCGCGCCGACGCTGGCAATGTGCCCTGCGGATCAAGGCCTGGAAGTTGCTTTTGCGGGGCGCTCCAATGCGGGAAAATCCAGTGCCATAAACACATTGACGCAACAAAAAGCGCTGGCGCGAACCTCCAAGACTCCGGGGCGCACGCAGCTCATCAATTTCTTCGCTTTTGGCGACGATGAGTCCCGGCGCTTGGTCGATCTACCCGGCTATGGTTTCGCCAAGGTGCCCGAGAAGGTCAAGCTCGAATGGCAACGCCACCTGGCCGAGTATCTGCAGCGGCGGGCGTCGCTGCAGGGGCTGGTGCTGGTCATGGATGTGCGTCATCCGCTCAGCGAATTCGATGAAATGATGCTGGGTTGGGCGGACGACAAGGACATGGCAGTCCATATTCTGTTGACCAAGGCGGACAAGCTCAAGCCTGGGGCGGCCAAGAACAGCCTGCTGCAGGTTCGTAAGCGTCTGCAGGAGTGGGAAGATCTGGTCAGTGTGCAGCTGTTTTCGGCGCTGAAGCGCCAAGGCGTCGAAGAAGCCCAGGCACGTCTGGATGACTGGCTTTCTCCCCAGGAGAATTGAAATCGCGAGCCAAGCGCTAAGATCGAGAACCGAGCGCTAGGGATAGCCGAGCAAGCAGCGCCGGCAGTTCGCGGATATGATCGAGCCGGAAGACCCCCTCGGGAATATCGCTGGGGTGTTCGCCATGCTTGTCGATCCAGGCCACCCGCATTCCCAGACGCCGTGCCGGAAGCACGTCTTCACGCCAGGAGTCGCCGACATGCATCGTCTGAGAGGGGGTGCTGCCAAGCCGCGCCAGCGCCGCCAGGAAAGGCCGTGCGTCGGGTTTGGGCGCAAGCAGTTCGCCGGCGGCAATGGCGATGGGAAAATGCCGCGCTAGGGGCAGGCGTGTGATCTGCACGTTACCGTTGGTGATCGCTGCCAAGGCGTAGTGCTGCCTGAGATCGTCGAGCATCGTTTCTACCTCCGGGTAAGGAGTGAGCTGATGGCGAAAGATCATGAACTGTTCCATGGCTGCCGCAGCATAATCCTCGGCGTCCTGGGGGCGTAACCCGTACTCTCGCAGCATCTCGAGCAGGCTTTGCTGGCGAATCCAGGTGAAATCTCCTCGCCGCAGCGGTTCGCGCCGAGCCACCTGCTGGCGTCGTTCCTGATAAGCGCTCAAGGGAAAGCGTTCGCTCATGCGTTCGCGCTGGATCTCCAGAGAGGCGATGGCCTCATCCAGCCAGTCATAGTGACCGTTTTCGGTGGCGACCATCACCCCATGGTTGTCCCAAAGAGTGTCGTCGAGATCGAAGGTCAGGGCTGTCAAGGGAGAGCTAAAAGAGGTCATGGTGTCAGATCGCCGGATCGTCGTGAGAGGTATTGCTACGTCTGCGTGCCCGGGGATGGGCGGCATCGTAGACGCTCGCCAGGTGCTGCCAATCGAGCCGGGTGTAGACTTGGGTAGTAGATAGATTGGCATGACCCAGCAGTTCCTGCACCGCACGCAGATCCTGGCTGGACTCGAGCAGATGGCTGGCGAAGGAGTGGCGCAGCCGGTGCGGATGCAGATGCTCCGGCAAGCCACGCTCGATGGCGGTTTGCGCCAGGCGCAGTTGAATGGCCCGGTGGCCCAGGCGCTTACCCCTGAGCCCCACGAACAGGGCGGATTCCTCGCTCTCTGCAAGTTGTCTACGTACTGCCTTCCAAGCCTCCAGCGCTTGGCGAGCACGATTACCCAGCGGCACCTGACGTGGTTTGCTGCCCTTGCCTACAACGCGCACACGCCGTGCATCCAGGCTATCAAGATTCAGCGATGCCAGCTCTGCCAGTCGCAACCCGCAGGAGTAGAGCAGCTCCAGCATGGCCTGATCGCGCAGGGCCAGCGGCGAATCATCGTGAGGCGTGTCGAGAAAACGCGAAAGTAGATCGACATCCACCGGCCGTGGCAGATGTTGAGGTTGACGCGGTGTACGTACCAGCTTGACTGGGTTGTGGGTCAGCACCTGATGGTGCACCAGCTCTTCTACGAAGCGCGACAGGGCGGCACGACGGCGCGCCAGGCTGCGAGGTGCCAGGCCGCGACTGCGCTCTTGAGCGAGGAAACGCTTTATTAGCCCCGCCTCGAGCCTGCGCCAATCGGTGATACCCTGCTCGCCGAGGTAGTCCATGAAGACCACCAGATCGCGGCGATAGGCATCAACGGTTGCCGAGCTTGCCTGCTGGGCCAGGTCGGCTAAAAAAGCGTCGACGTCTTCTTGCATGGATATGGAGCGCTCGGCGGTTGGTGAGGAGCTTCAGCGGGCTTTTAAATAAAGAGCTTCAGCGGGTTTATCAAGAGCCTCAGCGGACTTGTAAAGAGCTTCAGCGGGACCGGCTATGCTGCACCATCAAGCGCGCAACGACTTCGCCCAGATATTCGGTGAATAGCGTGTCCAGGGTGGCGCGAAAGTGCTCGGTGTCGTGACTGGCCAGCACCAGATACCCTAAGGGCTCACCTAGGGTGAGTCGCGTCAGGGCGCAGGAGCCCGCCTTCTTGGGCGGCTCGATATGCGGCAGCAATAGCTGCCAGTCCTTGCGCGACAGGCGTCGGCAGCGGCTGGCGCGACCGTCGAGCAGCGCTCCCAAGCGTGCCCCTGCATTGTTATCAAGCACGAAGCGGGGGGGCTGAGGGGCGGTGGGCTCGGCATCCGTCAGATTGGAAGCGCACCATAGCGCCACGGACTGGGTGCGAAAGCGCTCGGAAAGCTGTGTCGCCAACGCTTGGCCCAAGGCGTCGTTGTTTTCCGCCTCGAGTAGTGCCAATACCAATTCCCGGGTGCGCCGATACTGGGATTCGTTGTGCCGCGCCGATTCAAGTAGCTGTTCCAGTCGCTCTTCGGCACTTTCGGCCCGTCTACGCAGGTCGAGCACAAGACGCTCGAGCAGGGAGATGGCCCCGCCGATGTCCGGGTGGGGCACCTTGAGTTGCTGTAATAGCCCTTCGCGCTCGACGAAGAAGTCGGGATGCTGCGCTAGCCATTGGGCCACATGCTCGGGATCCAATGTCTGAGGGGTGTCCGGGGCTTGGGCCTGGGGCATGAATAAGCTACCTCGTTGCAACTAGTTGTACGCAATCAGCTAAGTGGAACGCGACCATCGAAGACCTTTAGGGCGGGGCCGGTCATGAACATGGTGGCATCTTTGTCGGACCATTCGATAGTCAGCCGGCCGCCGGGTAACTCGACCTCTACGGGGCTTTCGAGCAGGCCCCAACGAATGCCGTTTGCCACGGCCGCGCAGGCGCCCGTGCCACACGCCAGGGTTTCGCCGACACCGCGTTCAAAGACGCGCAGCCGGATCTCCTGGCGTGTCACAACCTGCATGAACCCTGCGTTGACGCGCCGTGGGAACCGCGGATGCCTCTCGATGGCGCTGCCGAGGCGCGCCACGGGGGCGGCATCGACATCGTCAACGCGCAATAGCGCATGGGGATTCCCCATCGACACTACGCCGATTTCAAGATGTTCGCCATCCACATCCAGCGCGTGCAATGGCAGATCCTGCTCCGCGCTGAAGGGTACTTCTACGGGCTCGAAGCGAGGTTTGCCCATGTCGACCCGCACCCGGCCATCTTCCTCGATCATGAGGGTGAGAGGGCCGCCCTGGGTCTCGACGCGAATCTCGCGCTTATGCGTCAGGCGTTGATCGTAAACGAAGCGCGCGAAGCAACGGGCGCCGTTACCGCAGTTTTCCACTTCACTGCCATCCGCATTGTAGATGCGATAGCGAAAGTCCATCTCCGGGTCGCGAGGCGGCTCGACGGTGAGCAGTTGATCGAAACCGACGCCAAAGTGGCGATCCGCCAACTGGCGAATCTGCTCCGTCTCCAGTCGTGCGCGCTGGGTGACTAGGTCGATCATCATGAAATCGTTGCCCAGGCCCTGCATCTTGGTGAATTGCAGCAACATCACAACCTCTCCGGAAGCAGGGCTTCGCCATTCCATAGCGTCTCGATGGTTTCCCGACGCCGTACCTCATGCATTTGGTCGCCATCCACCATGATTTCCGGCGGGCGCGGGCGACTGTTGTAGTTCGACGCCATCACGAAGCCGTAGGCACCGGCGGAGCGTACCGCTAGCAGATCCCCCTCGGCCAGAGCCAGTTCGCGATCCTTGCCCAGGAAGTCGCCGGTTTCGCAGACCGGCCCCACCACGTCGTAGAGCGCTCTGTTGCGGGGCGTTCGTTTGTCTACCGGAATGATCGCCTGCCAGGCCTGATAAAGCGAAGGGCGAATCAGGTCGTTCATGCCCGCATCGATGATGGCAAAGTTCTTCGTTTCGCCGGGCTTGAGGTATTCGACCCGGGTCAACAGGATGCCCGCGTTGGCGGCGATCGAACGCCCCGGCTCGAACAGCAGGGTGAGATCGCGTCCTTCGAGGCGTTCGAGCAGGGCGCGGGCGTAGTCGAAGGGTTGTGGAGGCTGCTCGTCCTGGTAAGGCACACCAAGGCCGCCGCCCAGGTCGAGATGGGTGATGGCAATACCCTGTTCGCTGAGTCGGTCCAGCAGTACCAGCAGCCGATCCAGGGCATCCAGGAACGGTTCGAGCTCGGTGAGCTGGGAGCCGATGTGGCAGTCGATACCCACCGGCTGAACGTTTTCCATGGCGGCCGCCCGGGCATAGACCTCGAGAGCCTGATCCACCGGTACACCGAACTTGTTGGCCTTGAGTCCGGTTGAAATATAGGGGTGAGTGCGGGCGTCCACATCCGGATTGACCCGCACCGACACCGCCGCGACCTTGCCCAGCTGCGCCGCCACGTCATTGAGGCGCTCAAGCTCCGGCAGGGACTCGACGTTGAAACACTTGATGCCCACCTCCAGGGCGCGCGCCATTTCGTCTGCCTGCTTGGCCACCCCGGAAAAGACCACCTTGGCAGGATCGCCCCCGGCAGCCAGCACCCGCTCAAGTTCCCCCACGGAAACGATATCGAAGCCCGCTCCCAGTCGTGCCAGCACGTTGAGCACCGCCAGATTGGAGTTGGCCTTGACCGCGTAGCAGATCAGATGCGGGTGATTCCCCAGCGCTTCGCTATAGGCGCGGTAGTGGCGCTCCAGGGTGGCTCGAGAGTAGACATAGCACGGGGTGCCGAAACGCTCGGCAATGCTGGCCACGGGCACGTCTTCGGCATGAAGGTTGTCGTCGCGGTAGTCGAAATGATCCATGCTCAGCGCTCTTCTTTGCTGTCGGGGAAGCCATCGTTGTCGCTATCGTCCTTTTCCAGGCCGGGCTCCATGTGCTCCCGGGCAGGATCGTAGGCCTCGGCGGCTTCTTCATCGCCAGGAAGATAAAGCGGGCCTTTCTGACCGCAGCCCGCCAGCAACATCAGGAGCAGCGCAGTGATGCCGACACTTGATAATCTGCGCATCTCAAGCATCTCCTGCCGCTTGGCGGCCCGCTGACAGAGTGTTTAGTGCGTTGAGCGCATCCCGGGCCCGCTGGGCTGCGGCACGCACCTGATTCGGGGCGGTGCCGCCGATGTGGTTACGTGCGGCCACGGAGCCTTCCAGGGTCAGTACCTCGAAAACGTCGTCGGTGATCGCATCGGAGAATTGGCGCAGCTCCTCCAGGCTCATTTCGGAAAGATCCTTGCCTTGCTCGATGCCGTAGGCCACGGATTGACCCACGATCTCGTGCGCGTCGCGGAACGCCACCCCCTTGCGCACCAGGTAATCCGCCAGATCCGTGGCAGTCGAGAAACCTTTGCGCGCGGCCTCGAACATGCGTTCCGTCTTGGCTTCGATGGTGGGCACCATGTCCGCAAAGGCCTTGAGACAGCCCTTGACGGTGTCCAGAGTGTCGAACAAGGGTTCCTTGTCTTCCTGATTGTCCTTGTTGTAGGCCAGGGGCTGGGACTTCATCAGCGTCAGCAGGCTCATCAGGTGGCCATAGACGCGCCCGGACTTGCCCCGCACCAGTTCCGGCACATCCGGGTTCTTCTTCTGGGGCATGATCGAGGAGCCGGTGCAGAAGCGATCCGGCAGGTCGATGAAGTCGAACTGGGCGCTGCTCCACAGTACCAGCTCTTCGCTCATGCGGGACAGGTGCATCAGCAAGAGGCTGGCAAAGCTCACGAACTCGATAGCGAAATCGCGATCGCTCACCGCGTCCAGGGAGTTCTCGGCAGGGCGCTCGAATCCCAGCAATTCCGCGGTAACGTGACGATCGATGGGGTAGGTTGTACCGGCAAGCGCCGCCGCCCCCAGGGGCATCACGTTGACCCGCTTGCGACAGTCCCGCAGACGCTCCTGATCCCGGGCGATCATCTCCTGCCAGGCCAGCAGATGATGACCAAAGGTGACCGGCTGGGCGGTCTGCAGGTGGGTGAACCCCGGCATGATGGTATCGGCTTCGCGGTCCGCCAGTTCGATCATGCCGCTGCGCAGACGCGCAAGTTCCGAGTCGATGACGTCGATCTCGTCACGCAGATAAAGACGAATGTCCGTGGCCACCTGATCGTTGCGGGAGCGCCCGGTATGCAGTTTCTTGCCGGTAATACCGATTTTCTCGGTCAGCCGCGCCTCGACGTTCATGTGCACGTCTTCCAGGGCGACGGACCAAGGGAATTGACCGGCCTCGATCTCTGCCTCGACCTCGGCAAGCCCCTCGAGGATGGCGGCGCGTTCATCGCTGGTCAGTACGCCGACCCGCTCAAGCATGGTGGCATGGGCCTTGGAGCCGAGAATGTCGTGGTGGTAGAGACGGCGATCGAAATCCACCGAGGCGGTGAACTTTTCGACAAAGGCATCGGTGGGCTCGCTGAAGCGGCCACCCCAGGACTGGTTGGTTTGCTGGCTCATGGTGCGATGCGTCCTGCAAGGTCTTGGAACTCGTTAACGAACGTGAACGGGCTCTTGGTGATAGTTTGTTCAAGATTGTACCAGAGTCATCGTTACAGGCGAGATCGGCATGGAAGACCGATGCAGTGAGTGTCATTGGATTTTACTAAACCGACGACTGCTTTATCATAAGGAGTAAATGCCGCTGTCGCGGCAGACGTCTATCGTGGTCGACGGATGACTCGACCACCTGCCGCAGGAGTTTGCCGTGTCCGCCATCACGACCCTTCGTATTGCCACCCGTAAAAGCATGCTTGCCCTATGGCAGGCCGAACATGTACGTGATCGCCTACTGGAATTGCATCCCGGTCTCGAGGTCGAACTGGTCGCCATGTCCACCCGAGGTGACAAGATTCTCGACACGCCGCTGGCCAAGGTCGGGGGTAAGGGGCTGTTCGTCAAGGAACTGGAAGAATCTATGCTCGACGGTCGAGCAGATATCGCGGTGCATTCGATGAAGGATGTGCCGATGCATTTCCCTGAAGGTTTGGGGCTCTCGGTGATCCTCGAAGGTGCCGAGCCCACCGATGCCTTTATTTCCAACCACTACGCCAGCTTCGAAGCCTTGCCTGAAGGCGCTAAAGTCGGTACCTCCAGCTTGCGGCGAGGATTGCAGGTCAGCGAAAAGCGCCCGGATCTGGAAGTGCTCACTCTGCGTGGCAACGTGCAGACGCGGCTGCGCAAGCTCGATGATGGCGAGTATGATGCCATCATACTTGCCACTTCAGGGTTGCGCCGACTGGGCCTCAGCGAGCGCATTACCATGGAGTTGCCGGCGGAAATCAGTTTGCCTGCCTGTGGCCAGGGCGCGTTGGGCATCGAGTGCCGGATCAATGATCCTGAGCTGCTGGATTTGCTGGTACCTCTTGATCATCTGGATACCGCGACACGTGTGCGGGCCGAACGCGCCATGAATACACGTCTGGATGGGGGGTGCCAGGTGCCTATTGCCGGGCATGCGGTGCTCGAAGAAGGTGGGCGAACCCTGTGGCTGCGCGCCTTGGTCGGTATGCCGGATGGCTCTCGAGTGCTGCGTGCCGAGGGTCGTGGCTCGGCGAATGAGCCGGAAATATTGGGTATCCGCGTAGCCGAGGAGCTTCTCGATCAGGGCGCCGGGGAAATCCTAGCCGAGGTCTACGGCGATACCGAATGAAAGATCGTCCCAGGATACTGATCACGCGTCCTGGCGCCCGTAGCATACCCTTGCGTCACGCGCTTGAAGCCTTGGGCTCCGAAGTGGAAAGTCTGGATATCATGCGACTCGAGGCGCTTCCCGAGAGTCACGATATACGCCAGGTATTGCTCGATTTCGATCACTATCATGTGGTGATTGTGATTAGTCCTTTTGCCGCCGAATGCCTGGTGGAAGGGCTTGACCGCTACTGGCCGCAGCTACCATCGGGGCCTGGCTTCTATGCGGTGGGTGCAGGCACCGCCCAGGTGTTGAATGAACGTCTTGGCGTGCGTGTGCGTATTCCTGTTGCGGCCAAAGAGGATACGAGTGAAGCATTGCTGCAATTGGCGTCGTTGCAGCGACTGGATCAGCGGCGCGTATTGCTGGTGGCGGGCGAGGGTGGGCGCACTCTGCTCGCGGAGAGTCTTGCGCAGCGTGGCGCCAGAGTGGATCGTATCGCACTATATCGGCGTAACCTGATGACACCTGAGGGCGTGGGCGCGTTACACTTGGCGAACGGAGATTTTTCAGCGCTGCTGGTGAGCAGCAGCGAAGTACTCGAACATCTGGCAGGATGGTGCATGCCCAAGGCGTTGAACCAACCGCTAGTCGTTTCTAGCCAGCGTTTGGCTACACTGGCTTATATGTTGGGATTTTTGCATCCTATAGTGGCGCAAGGTGCCACATCCTCTGCCTTGGCAGCGGCTGTGGCCGATGTTTGCAACCTGGGTGGCGCCGATCATGACGATCTTGAAAAAGGCTAGCAAGAGATGAGCAAGCAAGGACACGATCAGGACAAACAACAAGGGGTACCCGGTGGTACCAATGATAGCCGGTCACCTAGTGATGCATCGCATACATCGGACATGAAACAAACCTCGGATGCCAAGGAAGTGCCTTTGAGCACAGCCCAGAAACCGGCAACGACTGCCACGACGACCGGTGATGGTACGGTCGATAGCCAGGGTAGAGACGAGGCCGGCAAACGACACTCCTCACGGCGTGGATCGGGCAAAAGCGGTAGAGGCAAGGGGTCAGGCAGGGAAACGGCAGCCAAGCCATCGACAAGTAAGCTCGCGGATGACAAGTCGGCAACCGCCAACCTTGCAGCGGATGAAAGTGCGGCAACACGCTCGCAAAGCGGCGCACCGATGAGCAATACTTCTACCTCCGCCACCACATCTGCAGCTAGCTCCGCTGCGAGTCGATCAGGTCCTGAGGTCGCATCGACAGCAAGCACGGACTCCAAGCCTGAGGCGACCCGAACGACGAATAACGGTACGAAAGGGGCTGCTCAGAGCGGCGCCGCTGCAAGTGCCTCCACGCCCAGGCCGGGAGCGGGCGGCGGTGGCGCCATGTCGGGTACCACGGCTAGCGGCCATCGCGGGGGTGGTGGAAGTGGACGCAGTATCACCGGCATCGTGGCGCTGGTGCTGGTGTTGATTCTGGCAGTGGCAGGCGTGGTTGCGGGCTGGTGGCTATGGCAGCAGATGTCGGCGCAACAACAGCGATTGACGCAACTGCCCCAGTCGTCCCAGGTCGAGAGCAATGCCAATGACATCGACCAGCTCAGATCCCGGATCGATCAGAGCGGTGAACAGCGCGAAGAGGCGTTGAGCAAGCTGAATCAGGAAATGAATTCACAGATGCAGGAGTACCGCGATAGCGTCAATCAGACCCTTGATCGTGTGCTTGAGCAGCTCTCCAGCCAGCAACAGACCGATGAGAGCGAGTGGGTTTATGCCGAAGTCGAGTATTTGCTGAAGCTCGCCAATCAGCGCCTGCAGCTCGAACGGGATGTCAATGGCGCGCAGTCACTGCTGCAAACGGCTGACAAGCGGCTGACCGAAATCGACAACCCGGCCTTGACCCCGGTACGCCGTGCCATCCAATCCGAACTTGGCGAGCTGAATTCCGTGCCCGACGTCGACCGCACGGGCCTTTATCTGACGCTCATGGGAATACAGGAACAGCTGGCCAAGCTGCCGTTGCAACAGGATATCGAGCAGATCGCTGCCAAGGGCGGGGATACGTCTCAGGTCGAAGGCGGCTGGCAGCAACAGCTTTCCCGCTTCGGTCAGGAGCTGAAGGAGCTGGTCGTGGTGCGTAAGCACGAGCAAGCTCTGGAGGCGCTGATGACCCCGCAGCAGGAATCTTATCTGCGCCAGAACGCGCGTCTACAGCTGGAACAGGCACAATTGGCGGTATTGCAGGCCAACCCCAAACTCTATGAGGCCAGTTTGGAAAAGGCACGCAAGCTGATCGAGGGGTATTACGATCCGGATAGTGACGGGGTGAAGAAAATTCTCGAGCAATTGCCTCAGCTATCCGAGAAAACGATACACCCTGAACTGCCGGACATCAGCGAGTCCTTGCAGAATCTACGTGACTTCATGAAGCGCCGTCAGGACGGCGGGAGCGCTGACGCATGAGGAAGCTAATTCTCATCATCGTTCTCGGGCTCGCCATTGGTGCCCTGTTCGGTCAGTTGATGCAGGCCGTACCAGGTTACTGGCTCATACGGGTCGGCGATACATCATTTCAGACCTCGTTCTGGTTCGGTCTGGTACTGTTGCTGGCGCTGTTCGTCGTTCTACACTTCTTGCTGAGACTGTTGTCGCGGCTGCGTCGTCCGGTCAGTCGTCTTAAGATCTGGAACAGCCGCAACCGTAACCGTAACGCCATGCGGCGTACGGTGCGGGGCTTGGTCGCACTGGCGGAAGGGCGCTGGAAGCGGGCGGAGAAAGCCTTGACTCGCGCCGCGGATGACTCGAGCACACCGCTGGTCAACTACTTGTCCGCAGCGCTGGCTGCTCACTATCAAGGGCGCTATGACCAAGCCGACGTGCTGTTGAAGCGAGCGCATTACAGTACCGAAGGTTCCGATACGGCCGTTGGCATGATGCAGGCGCAGCTGATGCTCGACCGTCAGCAGTTTGAAGAGGCGCTGGCAACATTGACGCGTCTTGAACGCCAGCTTCCCGAACATCCTCAGGTACTCAAGCTGCTCAAGCAGGCCTATTTGAGCGTCAACGACTGGGATGGCCTGCGTCGCTTGATGCCACGATTGGCGCGCCACCAGCTGGTGACCCAGGAAGAGCGCCACGAGCTCGAGAAGCGGGCTTACCGGGAGTTGCTTATCCAGGCGGCACGTAATCCCAACGATATCGAGCGGGTGCGCAACCTGTGGGCGGATATTCCGGATTATTTGCGCACCGACATCGAACTGGTAGGGCTCTACACCGAGGCATTGGTGCGTGGTAATGAAGAGGGGCTTGCCGAGCGGCTCTTGCGTCATACTCTCAGGGAGCATTGGGATAACCGTCTGGTGTTGCGCTATGGCGTACTCAACGTCGATGCAGGCCGCCAGCTCGCCTATGCGGAAAAATGGCTGCAGGAGCGACCCAACGACCCTGATCTATTGCTGACGTTAGGCCGGCTCTCGCTGCGCAATGCTTATTGGGGCAAGGCGCAAGAGTATTTCGAGGCCAGTCAGCGCCAACGACCCAACGGGGTTGTATGTGCCGAACTGGCGCGATTGTTCGCCAATATGGGTGAGCACAACAAAAGCCAGCTCTATTATCGTCAGAGTGTCGAACTGCTCGATAGATCGCTGCCGGCATTGCCGCAGCCGAGCGAGCAGAACCCCTAAGCATAGAGTCGTATTGCTCTCCTGGGCGCCTCTTGGCGCCCTTTTTTATGCCAGTGACCCGTCCTGAATATTTCAGAAAAGGCTCTGCTGCTAGGAAACAACCGCAAGAAAGGGCTGCTCTCAGGCAGCCCTTGCACAGTTTGCAGCGATGCTCGTGCCCCCAGTTGGAGGCGCATCGACGCTAGGTGTTTTCGTCGTTATCAATATCCGGCCTGGTATGTTCTTTGGGTATAGGCGCCGGCTCGTGCTCCTGCGTTTCCGACGTTGACCTAGGCGCGGAGCTGGCTGTCGACTGCCCTGCCGGGCTGCCATCGATGCTGAAATCTTGCTGCATGACGCGCAGATTGGCGGGCGGCGCCGAACCGTTCTTGTCCTGGCCGAAGTACAGGGTGGTGTGCGGGAAGGGGATCTCGATTCCGGCGGCATCGAAGTGCTTCTTGACCAGGCGGTTGTAGGCGCGTCCCACGGCCCATTGATCCCCTGGGGTGGTCTTGATGACCGTCCGTATATTGACCGAGCTGTCGGCCAGCGCAACGACGCCGGCAACGCTGAGAGGTTCGAGTAGCTTGTGGCCATGCTCTTCGCTGGCCTTGAGTTCCTCGAAGGCATGTTCGAGTTGCACGATGGCGTCGTCGATGCTCTCACGATAGGCAATGCCGTATTCGCCGACGTGATTGCCGAATCCGCGCATGTAGTTGGACACGGTGTCGACGCTTGAGAAAGGCACGATGTGGTAAGTGCCGGAGAGATCGCGAATACCTACGGAGCGAATGCTCAAGCGCTCTGCAGTACCGGTGATGCCGCCCACCGTGACCACATCGCCGGTGTTCATGGCATTTTCGATCTGGATGAATACCCCGGTGATGATGTCCTGAACCAGCTTTTGGGCGCCGAAGCCGATGGCCAGGCCCAGAACACCGGCGCCGGCGATCAGCGGACCAATATTGATCCCGATTTCTGCCAGTACGATCATGCCGGTCATGGTGATGAGAGTGATCGCCAAAGCATTACGAAACAGGCTCAATAGCGTCTTGGCTCGGGCGGTAGGCTCGCCCCGGCGGCTGTCGTCATTCAGGCGGTGTTCGATGAGACTGGCCAGTACGATCCATATGGCAGCCGCTACGGCAAGAATGAGGATGATGTCGATCAGCTTGCTGACCGTGTTGTAACCGGCTTCCGTGGCGTACCAGGCTGCTAGGTCGAACGCTCCCCAGGTATCGAGTACCAACAGTACGACAGTGACCAAGATGAGTGTCCGAATCACTTTCAAAAAAGTGGGGATGTAGGCGTTGAGGCGTGATTCGAGCTTGGGCATCTTGCGCCGCCAGTCTGCGGACAGGGTAATGCGTTTGCCGATGAGCTGAGTGAGCATTCCCGAGAGCAGTAGTCCGATGCCAACGATGAGAAGCGTTCGCAGGGTCGCCAGCATGACGCTGGGTAGCGCATCTTCAGGGCGCAGGATGCTGAGTACCAGGATGAACAGAAAATAGGCAATGGCGAGCAGGTGCCAGCTTCGGGCGATCACTCGCAGCGCCAGACTGGAAGCTCCCATGGAAGCATTGGACGCCTTGCTTTCGAGGGCGGCGCGGACCTTGAGGCGATTTTTCAACACGAAGGTCGTGGCGTAAACGAAGGCCAGCAACATGATGATCAGACCAAGGGCATGGCCCAGCGCCAATGAGGTGTTGGTATTGGTCAGCGGGACGGCCACCAGCATGCCGTAGCCCACGAAGCCGGTCAGTAACGCTAGCCAGCGATTCCAGTGTGCGGCTTCCTGGGCATCGATGGGTAGTAGACGTAATCCCTCATGATGAGAGGCGAAAAGTACGCGTATGGCTGCCTTGATCAGTTCGATGATCAGGAAGGCATTGAGGAAAAGCGAGGCTTGTGTCGACAGGGCGCCGCTTTCGCCAATTGCGAAAGTGGCGATCAGGTTACCCCCCACGTAAGCCAGTGCAACGACGGCAACATCTATAAGTGCTGCCAGTACGACCGCTGCCGACGTTCTCAACAACGTGCTGCGATCATCGCCCTGCCGGGTCCAATGGCTTATCCGATTGAACAGGGGGCGAGCCAGGCCGCGCAGAATGAAAAACACCGCGAAGGTAGCAACAATGACCAGCGCCATATTAAGCGCCAACCGGCTCAGTTCTGCCATGCTGACGCGAGGCGCCAAGCTGTCGTCCGCGGGGGATATCAGTGTGGCTAGTGCGCCGGTGAGATTCTTGAATTGACCGCTTAGATCACCGGCAATAGAACTGGTAGTTTCGGCAAGCTGTCGCGCAAGGGAGATATCTTTGGCGTCTTGCTTGCCAGGTGCCTGCTCGGCGTTGCTGGCCTGAGACACCCCCTCTGTCGCATCCGATTCTTCTTGCTGATTCGCTGCCAAGGAGCGCAGTTCTTCAATCAAGCGCTGACGCGACCCCTCGTTTTCGAGTAGATCCGCTAAGGTTGAGTAGGCGGGTCCATCGGGGGCGGGCTCTTTAGAAGGCCCGCTCTGCTGAGCAAAAACAGGCAGCGCAATCAGCATCAGCGCCACAGCAAGCCAGCGCCCCAAATGGGCGTTCAAGCGGGATAAAGACACGCTAAAAGTCTCCTTCCATGGCAGCGGTGTACCTCTATGCAACATGGCCAGAGGTCTTGAATGAATGAAATTATGCCGCTATTCGATTGAAATAAAATCGCATGATACGCGGCTCGCAACGGCGGGAGTGTACCAATCATTTTTATGTTCTGGCGAGGGCTGGTCGAATAGTGAGCAATGGTTCGATCGCCGCTAAGCTATGATGACCAGCCAACTCACCAAGGGGAGCCCGCGTCAGATGGCTACCAGTATTCCTCGCATCAGCCTCGAACAGTGGGCAGTGCTGCAAGCCGTGGTCGATGAAGGCAGTTTTGCCCGCGCCGCCGAAGCGCTCAACAAGAGCCAGTCGGCGGTAAGCTATACCCTCAAGAGCATGCAGGAGCAACTGCCCGTCGAGATGCTCGTGATACGCGGGCGCAAGGCGGAACTCTCCGAGGCAGGCGAGACATTGCTGCGCCGCGCCCGCGTGCTCATCGAAGAGGCTCAGAGCCTGGAACGACTGGCCGCCAACCTGGCCCAGGATTGGGAACCGGAGGTTCGGCTGGCCATAGAGACGATCTTCCCGCCCGAGCTTCTGGGCCAAGCGCTGGCGGCTTTTATTCCCGAAAGCCGATCGTCTCGTGTACAGCTCATCGAATCGGTACTCTCCGGCACCCATGAGGCGCTGGCCAATGGCAGTGCCGATTTGATCGTCACCAACCGGCCGCCCCCCGGCCTTTTGGGGCAACCTCTCTTGCCCATCGAGTTTGTGGCGGTTGCCCACGCTCAGCACCCCCTGCATCACCTGGGGCGCGAACTGACCCAGCAAGACCTGAGGGCCCACCGGCAGTTCGTGGTCCGCGATACCGGCATCAAGCGCAGTCAGGACGCAGGCTGGCTGGGTGCGGATGAGCGCTGGACCGTCTCCCAGCTCAAGACCTCGATTCAGTTCGTCACCCAGGGGCTGGGCTTTGCTTGGTTGCCTCTGGAGCATATTCGCGAGGAACTGGAGGCCGAGATACTCAAGCCCTTGCCTCTGGCCGAGGGAGGCAACCGGCACGAGGAGCTGTATCTGGTCTTTGCCAACCGGGATAGCGCAGGCCCGGCAACCCAGGCGCTGGCCCGGGCCCTGCAAAGGGTTTGCCGTGCTTACAACCAGGCCAGGCAATAGGCGGGCTTCAAGCACCAATACGGCAGGCCTGTAACCCATCGAATTTTTCGATCGTTATGGCCCGATAATCAGAACCAATCACCCGACCCCAGGCGTTACTCTTGTGGGCAATGAGCCCTGACCGGCTATCTTGGTATAAGCAATACAAGGAGTTGTTGCATGGGACGGCTTACCGATTTCCTGTCGCGGCTTTTCAGCGGTGCGGAAAACAGCGAATCTTCAATCCAAGAGGAACCCGAAATGACAAAGGTATTAGTTCTCTATTATTCCATGTACGGCCATATCGAAACCATGGCCAACACCGTGGCTGAAGGCGCGCGCAGCGTGGAAGGCGTCGACGTGACGGTCAAGCGCGTTCCGGAAACCATGGATACCGAAGCCTTCAAGTCCGCCGGTGGCAAGACGGAACAGGGTGCGCCGGTGGCAACCCCCGCAGAGCTTGCGGAATACGATGCGATCATCTTTGGCACGCCGACGCGCTTTGGCAACATGGCGGGCCAGATGCGTACCTTCCTGGATCAGACCGGCGGCCTGTGGGCCAAGGGCGGCCTGGTCGGCAAGGTGGCGAGTGTCTTTACTTCCACCGGCACCGGCGGCGGGGAAGAAATGACCATCACCTCCACCTGGACGACCCTTGCGCACCACGGCATGGTGCTCGTGCCAATCGGCTATGCTACCCCGGAGATGTTTGATATCTCCCAGGTCGGCGGCGGTACGCCTTATGGCGCCTCGACCATCGCCGGTGGCGACGGCTCGCGCCAACCCGACGAGCGGGAGCTGACCATTGCCCGCTTCCAGGGCGAACACGTGGCTAAAATCGCGGCCAAGCTGAAAGGCTAATCCTACCTGACCGAGGGAGGGCATTGCCCTCCCTTCGCCCGTCATTTCTATACGCCTATCTCTATCGAGCACGTGGCTCGTGGCGCTGAATCAGCGCGGCGCACCTGAATGCATAGGCAACTTTCAAACGGAGAACGATCATGGGTCTGTTAATCAACGGCGAATGGCACGATCAATGGTACGACACCAAAAAGCACGGCGGTGAGTTCGTGCGCGAATCCGCCAAGCTGCGCGACTGGGTGACGGCAGACGGACAGCCGACTCCTGATGGTCAAGAGAGCGTGCCTGCCGAGTCTGATCGCTTTCATCTTTATGTATCACTGGCCTGCCCCTGGGCGCATCGCACCCTGATCATGCGTAAGCTCAAGGGACTGGAGCCGCTGATGGGGGCCTCTCACGTCAGCCCGCTGATGCTGGGTGAAGGCTGGACGTACAATGTCGATGAGGGGGCCAGCGGTGATCCTGTGAACGGGGCGGAATATCATCGTGAGCTCTATACCCTCACCAATCCGGAATATACCGGGCGCGTCACGGTGCCGGTGCTGTGGGACAAGCAGGACAAGCGCATCCTCAACAATGAGTCCGCCGATTTGGTGCGGATCTTCAATGGTGCTTTTGACGAGATAACCGGCAACCGTCTCGATTTCTACCCCGAGGACCTGCGCGAGACCATCGATGCGGTCAACGCCGATGTCTACGATCACATCAACAACGGCGTCTACAAGTCCGGGTTCGCCACCGAACAGGAGGTTTACGAAAAGCATGTGGTAGCCCTGTTCGAGTCGCTGGATCGCATGGAAGCTCGGCTTTCCGAGCAGCGCTACCTGGCCGGTGAATGGCTGACCGAAGCGGATATCCGGCTGTTTACCACCCTGGTGCGCTTCGATGCCGTCTATCACGGCCATTTCAAATGCAACCTGCGCCGCATCGAGGATTACCCGAATCTGTCGAACTACCTGCGCGAGCTGTACCAGTGGCCGGGTATCAAGGAGACCGTCAACCTCGATCATATCAAGCGCCACTATTACTACAGCCACGACACCATCAACCCCACGCGCATCGTTCCCAAAGGGCCTGTGCTCGATTTTGACCGTCCGCACGATCGGGAGCGCCTGACAGGGCGTGGCGTGCGCGAGAAGTCCTGATCAGGCACGCACTGTGGATCGCCTCCAGAGAGAGGCGATTCAATTTTCGGCCATACCAACCTCCCCTGTTAAGGGCTCATGCGGGCCGCCTCACCGTAGTGGAAGTCGCCGGTGCCGCTCTTCAGTGGTCACCATCATCGTGATCTGGATGCTGCAAGGATGGCGCTGTCTGGTGGCTCCATTCGCCCCCGGCTATCAGATGTCGAGAAAGATCGAATTGGCAGCCGCGGCTTGAAAATGTGTCCGCTTTGACTTGATCAAGACAGTGACTCACGAGTTCGAGTCTTGTGTGACTCTGGAGAGACGATCGATGAATCGCAGCGATCTTAGACGTGTCGACTTCAACCTGCTGGTGGTGTTCGAGACGCTAATGCACGAGCGCAGCGTCACGCGAACCGCGGAGAAGCTTTTCCTCGGTCAACCCGCGATCAGCGCGGCCCTTTCACGCCTGCGCCAACTGTTTGACGATCCCCTGTTCATACGCACCGGGCGTACCATGGAACCCACTGCCCGGGCCGAGGAAATATTCACCCAGCTGCACCCGGCGCTGGATGCCATCTCCAATGCGCTCAGCCATACTCAGGAGTTTGACCCTGCCACCAGCGACAGGGTCTTTCGCATCGGCCTTTCCGATGACGTGGAATTCGGGCTGATGCCTTCCCTGCTTCGGCGCATACGGTCGGAGGCGCCGAATATCGTGCTGGTCGTGCGCCGCGCCAACCATCTCTTGATGCCGACGCTGCTCAGCTCCGGCGAGATATCCCTGGGGGTCAGCCATACGAGCGAACTGCCTGCCAACGCCAAACGCAAAAGGCTGCGTGTCAGCAAGCCCAGGGTATTACGCGCCGACCGCATCCCCGGCGCCTTGTCGTTGGACGAGTACTGCGCCCGCCCGCATGCCCTGGTGTCCCCTGCGGGAGACCTGAGCGGTTTTGTCGACAAGTATTTGGCGGCGCAGGGACGCGCCCGGCAAATCGTGCTGGCCATTTCTCAGTTCAGTGGTTTGAGCACGCTGCTTTCGGAAACGAACATCATCGCCACGGTGCCGGACTATGTGGCGGCGACGCTCACCGCCCATGGCGGGCTGCGCGAAGAGGCGCTGCCCTTCGAGGCTTCCGACTTCGATCTGTCCATGGTATGGAGCGGCGCGCAGGACAACGATCCCGCTGAGCGGTGGATGCGATCGCGCATTCAAATGCTCGCAGATGATGCGGAAAATCCCGTGACGCCATTCGGTGATTAAGTTCACGTCATTATCGTCGTCATTTATATACCATTAATCGGCATGATAACTATTTTTGCCACGTTCGATTCGAATCATCCGGGGCAAGTGCGCATAATTTTGCTTAGAAACACAGCCAACCAGACGTATTCAATCGGAGGTAGAAATCATGAAAACCACACTGCTTTTCTCAGCAATTGTCGCCGCGACTTTCTCCATGACCGCATCTGCCAGCGCAGTGACCGCCCGCATCAACGAGGAAATTCGCGAGCCGCTTTCATCCACGATATCGCAGCAGAATATCAACGTTTCTCAGCAGGATATTACGAAAAAGCAGGCAAGAAACTTGCTCGGCCAAAGCGATGCGCTCAAGCAACATGCGATTTATATATCGGAAGTAACTGCCAGTGAGACAAGCTACTCCAATGACTCCAGCAACGAGCCGACGGCGTCCAAACCGCTTGACTGGTAATGGACCAGGCGACTCATCGTTCGTCGCCCGCTTTGCAATAGTGGCTTTTATTTACTCGATCTACGGCGCTATCTTTCCATTACCGGTAATGGAGATGGCGCCGCTTTTAGTGGCTTGTTATTAGATTCTATTGATATACAACCACTTGAATGGCATCCGGTCCGCTTTCAGCGCGGAGCCCAGGACAAGGAGTAGCTTGGTGAAACCGGTTATCCGTCGATCATGGTGCCTGACAATGTTGTGGTGCCTTTCAGTGCTGTCGGCGCAGGCCCAAGACCGCCCGGGAGTGGCCCTTGAAAAGGTAACCCGAACGGACATCATCAGCGAAGTGCGCCTCAATGGCACGGTCAATGCGCTGCGCACGTCGCAGCTCTCGGCAGCGGTGGCTGGCCTTGTGGATAGCGTTCAGGTGAATGCAGGCGATCGCGTGGCCGCCGGCGATCTATTGATCGGCCTGGACGAGAAAGAAGCGACGCTTGAACTACAAAGCGCTCGTGCGGAATCCGCGGAAGCTCAGGCACTCCTGGCAGAAGCGCGCCGGCGCTTTACCGAGGCCGAATCCGTGGGGGCGGGCCGCAATATCGCCGCCACCGAAGTAAGCGCCCGGGAAAGTGAAGTGTCGGCGACCGAAGCCGCGCTGGCCCGGCTGAAAGCCGAAGAGGCGCGCCGTCAGGTCTTGCATGAGCGCCATAGCATCAAAGCCCCTTATGACGGCGTGGTCAGCAGCCGGTCGGCGGATCTTGGCGAGTGGGTGACCCCCGGAGACACGCTGCTGACGCTGGTGGATACCACGAACCTGCGACTGGACTTTCGCGTACCCCAGAGCTACTACCAGCGCATTGACGACAATGCCCGGCTGCTGGCCACTCCTGTCGGCACCGAAGCAGAACCAGTCTCCTTGACCATCGACTCCCTGGTGCCGGTCAACGACCCTCAGGCCAGAACCTTTCTGCTGCGGACAACCGGTGGCGATGAACTGCAGGTGCTGCCCGGCATGGCGGTCAAGGCCACGCTGCAGGTAGCCACCGGCGAGCAGGGTCTGACGGTTTCGCGGGATGCGATCAACCGCTATCCCGAGGGCCGGGTGACGGTGTGGATTGCCGAGCCGGTCAGCGGCTCGGATGATGAAGTTCGGGAAAAGGAGTATGAAGTTCGGGAAAAGCGGGTGGAAATCGGCGCCGGGTTTAGCGACCGCGTAGAGATTCTGAGCGGACTCGACGGCACCGAACAGGTGGTGGTGCGTGGCAATGAATCCCTGCAGGAAGGCGCCCGAGTCACCCAAGCGCCGCGGAGCGCGCGCTGATGTTTGCCGGAATCATTCGCCACGGCACCCTGGTGACGGTAATCACCTTGATCCTCACGATTCTTGGGGCGGCCGCGGCGCTGCGCATTCCCATTCAGATGATTCCGGATCTGGAAACCCGCACGGTCACGGTCGAAACCACCTGGGCGGGCGCCACCCCCCAGGACATCGAGAAGGAAATACTGATCGAGCAGGAGCGCTTTCTGCGCAACGTACCCAACCTCAGTGAGCTGACCTCGACGGCTACCAGCGGCGTTGCCGAAATCGAGCTGGAGTTTCCATTTGGGGTCGATATCACCGAAACCCTGATCCAGGTGAACAACGCCCTCAGTCAGGTGCCCAGCTACCCCAACAATGTCGATGAGCCGCGCATCGTGGCCGCCTCTTTTTCTTCCAACGCCTTCATGGGCTTTCGCATCACCACCCTGCCGGACAATCCGAACGAGCTGAATATCGATCTGATGCGCGACTTTGTGGAGGATCGCGTCAGGCCCCGGATGGAGAGCGTGGCCGGCGTCTCGGAGGTGACGGTGGGCGGCGGCGCCGACCGGCAGATGCAGATCATCGTGGATGAAGCGAAACTGGCCCAGCGTGGCCTGAGCCTGCTCGATCTGCGTGACGCCATCACCCGCCGCAATCAGGACGTCTCCGGCGGTGAGGTGGACGCCGGCAAGCGTCGCTATCTGCTGCGAACCGAAGGCCGGTTCCGTGATCTGGACGAACTGCGCCAGCTGGTGGTTTCCCGCCGCGGCGACAGCGTGGTGAGACTCTCAGAGGTGGCTGCGGTGCGCCAAGGGCAGTCCCGCATGCGCGAGCTGTCCTACGTCAACGGTCAGCGCGTGCTGATGATGCGAGTGCGCCGGGAAGCCGGCTCGAACGTCATCGATATCAAGCGCGCCATGCTGGACGAAGTGAAACGCATCAATGAGGAGGTGCTGGAACCAGAAGGGATGCGGCTTACCCTCACCAACGATGATGTGCGCTACGTCGAGGCCTCGGTGGCCAACGTCTGGACCAACCTGGGGATCGGCGCCGTCTTTGCCACCCTGGTTATGTATCTGTTCCTGCGTTCTGGCCGCGCGACCTTTACCGGCGTGGTCGGCGTGCCGCTGTGCGCCATCGCCGCCTTCATGGGCCTGATGCTCACCGGTCGTACCATCAACGTGATTTCCCTGGCCGGGGTCGCGTTCGCGCTCGGCATGACCGTGGATAACAGTATCGTCGTGCTGGAAAACATCGAACGGCACCGCCGACTGGGCCTGGACCGGTTTGCGTCCGCGCTGAAAGGAGTTCAGGAAGTCTGGCCGGCGGTGCTCGCCTCGACCATGACCACCATGCTGGTGTTCCTGCCCATTCTGTTCATCGAAGAAGAAGCCGGCCAGCTGTATTCGGACGTGGCGATCGCCATTTCTTCAGCCATCTTCGCCTCGATGCTGGTGGCGGTCACTCTCATTCCCACCCTGAGTGCGCGGCTGGACTTCGGCAATGGTCAATCCGCGACGGATGAATACGGCAATGTAACCGCCGGGGGCTGGGCCGGGGCCATGGTATCGGCGGTGCGCTGGCTGGTGGCCGGCCCGCTGCGGCGTGGCGCGGTGATTCTGGGCACCGTCGCCGTGAGCGCCCTGATCATCCTGGTGCTGACCCCGCCGGCGGAATACCTGCCCGAGGGGGAGGAGCCCAAGACCTTTGCCTCCATGAACGCCCCGCCGGGCTACAACCTCGAGGAAATGGATCGCATCGCCCAGCAGGTGGAAGCGCAGCTGCTGCCCCAGGTGAACGCCGATCCGGCGTCCTACGAAGCGGGGGAGACCTCGATCCCGCCGCTGGCCTTCATGTACACCCAAGTCAATCCCACGGACATGCGCATCATCGCGCAAACCCGCGACCCTGATCACATCGAAGCGTTGATGACAGAGCTCACCGAACTTTACGAGCGGTTCCCCGGCATGCGCGCCTTTGCCGCCAAGGGGTCGATCATCTCCAGCAACGATGGGGGAACCCGCAGCATCAATCTGGACATATCCGGCCCCGATCTGGTGTCCATCTATCGCGTCGCCAACCGCGCCTACCAGCGGGCCCAGACGATATTCGACAACCCCCGCATCCAGACGCAACCGGCCACCCTGTCCCTGGCGCAGCCGCTGATCCAGGTGCGCCCGGACTGGGATCGCGCCGCCGAGCTGGGGCTGGATACCGAAGCGATCGGCTTTACCGTGGCGTCGCTGACGGAAGGGGCCTACGTGGACGATTTCTTCCTCGACGACGAGAAAATCGATATCTATCTGTACGGCAGTAAAGGCCCGAATCCGGGCCTGCAGGTGTTGCCGGATGCCATGGTGTATACGCCGCAAGGCGCGACGCTGCCGCTGTCCAGCCTGGCCGCCATCGAAGAAACCGTCGATACCAGCGTCGTGCGGCGCCTTGACGGCCGCAGGACCGTGACCCTCAACGTGATTCCACCCGAAGACGTGCCTCTTGAAGCTGGCGTCGAACGCGTCAACACCGAACTGCTGGCCGCCATGCGTGATAGCGGCGAAGTGCCCACGGATGTCGCCATCGAGATCTCCGGCGCCAGCGATCAGCTCAATGCCACTCGGGATGCACTCAGCGGTAACTTCATGATCGCGCTGGTGATTGTCTATCTGCTGCTGGTAGCCATCTTCTCCCACTGGGGCTTTCCCCTGCTGATACTGACCGCGATTCCGCTGGGGATTGCCGGAGGCATCGTGGGTCTGGCGCTGATGAATCTGGTTGGCGGGCTCTTGCCGATGATTGGCCTGCGCCCCCTCAGTCAGCCCTTTGACATGATCACCATGCTGGGCTTTCTGATTCTGATGGGAACGGTGGTCAACAACCCGATCCTGGTGGTGGAACAGGCCCGCCAGAATCTGCGTACCCACGGCGCCTCGGTGGTGGATGCCGTGATCGGTGCGGTGGCCACCCGCCTGCGACCCATTGCCATGACCACATTGACCACCATCTGCGGCCTGTCGCCGCTGGTGTTTTTGCCCGGCGAAGGCACGGAACTGTATCGGGGGGTGGGGGCCATCGTGTTGTTCGGTCTGCTGGGGGCGGCCACGGTCACGCTGACGTTCTTGCCCGCGCTGACGGTGTCGGTGCTGAGCTGGCGCCGCGAGCAAACAAACTGAGGCACCTTGCTGTTTTTAACTATTATTCACCTAGCGATCCTTTTTCATACAGGAGTCATCGCATGAAATCGTCAGCCCCAAAAAGCTATGACACTGTGTCGCGCATCAATCACTGGGTCATCGCCGCCGCGATGATTGCCATGCTCGGAGTGGGGCTTTATCTCAATTTCGGCGGTCTGGATCGTGAAGAGGAGGATTGGCTGCAGGGCGTGCACATGGCAACCGGCGTGCTGGTACTGATATACGGCGTATGGCGGGTGGGCTGGCGCCTGATGCAAGGGTTCCCCGGTCCAGCCGACCCCATGCCTGCATGGCAGGAGAAGGCTGCAGCCTATACGCATTGGTTACTGCTTGCCGGCATCCTGCTGATGCCGATTTCCGGGCTGATGAGAGCTCTGTTCGGTGACCACGCGGTCGATGTTTTCGGGCTGTTCACTATTCCCGGGCTCGGCGAGGTCGTGTGGCTCAGCGCCCCCGCCAGGTTCGTGCATACCTATTTCGGATACGCGCTTGTGGCGATCGTGCTGGTTCACGTCGCAGGCGCACTGAAGCACCATCTGATCGATCGCGACGGGACACTGCTGCGTATGCTCAGCGGTAAAACGTTCGGTGGCCGGTCAGATTGAGCCGTGGCGAGGTTCGCGCCGAGATCGGGAGCCGTTTTCAGGGCACCCCTGGCAAGCCATCGTCATGATCGCGGCGAAAATTGAGTACTCGACCGCTAATGGAAGTGATGCTGTAGTTTATGAACGCTCATCCTGCACAACACGGCCTTGGCCGCTAACGCAACGAGAGCGAATAACGTACCAAAAACTTTTTGACCTCTGGGACCTGACATGACCACTCGCAGAAATTTTCTAGGCTACGCCGCCACCGCCGTCGGTGCGATGCCCTTCGCTGGGGCCGCCCTGGCACAGACCTCTTCCTCCACCTCTTCCTCGGGATCGGCGTCCAACGCCGCGCCCAAGGCTGCCGCGTCCGCCGCTTCCGGCTATGGCGCTTCGACTGCCAACAAGGAACTCGATATCGTCAGCCTGCCAAGGCTGAAAGACGACTTCAAAGCCGCCATTCCCAAGGCGGGCTATGTGTTTGTCACCGGCGCCAAGGGCGATGAATGGACCCTGCGTGAAAACCGTCGCGCCATGGAAGACTTTCGCATCATGACCCACCGCCTGACCGGCGTCAGCGCCGACAATATCGATCTTTCCGTCGAGATTCTGGGTCAAAAGCTGCCCTTCCCGTTCTTCGTCGCCCCGATGGGCGCCCACCGCATGGTCCATGAAGAAGGCGAAGTCGCCACCGCCCGGGGCGCGGGTATGGCGGGGGCGCTCTATTGCTCGTCCGGTGCCTCGAACAAGACCTTGGAACAGATTGCCGAAGCCACCACGGGCCCGAAATGGTTCCAGCTATACTTCAACCAGGATGTGAACGTCACCAAGTCGCTGCTCAGGCGCGCGAAGGATGCGGGCTACTCCGCCATTGTGCTGACCGCCGACGCCCTCGGGCCGGGCACCCCCGATGAGTTCCGCGCGATGGGTATGCCGTTTCGCAGTGACATGACCTTCGGCAACCACGACCCTGCCTTCGGCGGCACCGGAAACTTCCTGGATCAGAAGGCCGACCTGACCCCTGACGACATCAAGATGATCAAGGACGAAACCGGCCTGCCGGTGATCGTCAAGGGCATCCTGCGCGGCGAAGACGTCGACCCCATCATCGCCGCCGGCGCGGATGCGATTCAGGTCTCGAACCACGGCGGACGCCAGATTGACGGTGTGCCAGGCGCGATCAGCGCGCTGCCGCTGGTCGCCAAGGCCGTTGACGGCCGCGTGCCGGTCATCATGGACAGCGGCATCCGTCGCGGTATCGATGTGATCCGTGCGCTGGCGATGGGGGCGACCTGCGTCGCCGTCGGCCGCCCGGTGCTGTACGGCCTGGGCGTTGGCGGCGCCAAGGGCGTGCAATCGGTGCTTGAATCGCTGGCCAACGAGCTGCGCTCGGACTTGCTGCTGACCGGAGCCCGGTCGATGGCCGACCTCGATCCATCCTACATCTCTATGACCGGCGCCAGCGCCGAAATGCAAAAGGGTTGAATCATGCTGAAGAAACGTACCCTGGCCACCGCGCTGCTGCTGGCGGCCGCGAGCCCCGCGATGGCCTTCACCCATACCGGTGAAGACGTCGACAAGTCGATGTTCGAAGGTCGCGAGATCGCCCCCGACCCCTGGGCCGATCAATGCGATGTCGAACGCAGCCTCGTGCCGATCGAAGGCAAGGAGAATCTGTATCGCCACACCAACAACACCTTCCCGGCGACCCATTCCGGGCTGGTGCTGATTCAGGACGAAGGCGCTCTGGTCATCGATGCGGGTAACAATTGCGCGGCCGAATGGCTGCGTGACGAGATCAAGTCGCGCTTCGACAAGGACATCACCCTGGCCATCCTGACCCACGCGCATTTCGACCACCTCGCGGGCTCGACCGTGTATCAGGACGCCGGCGCCAAAGTGATTGCGCAGCGCAACGCCCTCGAGCCGATCATCGGCGAGAAGATGCCCGTGGCCGAGCCCACCATAACCTTCGACGAGGAGATGACCGTCACCTTCGGCGACTACGAAGTATTGCTCCACCACGAGACGGCGGGCAACCACTCCAACAGCATGGTCCAGGTCTGGATTCCCGAGTTGAGCGCCATGCAGTGCACGGATGTGTGCCAGTCCGAGACCTTCCCCTATATGGATTTTCTGGACTTCTACTATCCCGGCTGGATCGAAACGCTGGACTGGGTGATCGACAAAAATCCAGACGTGGTCGAGGTAGGCCACTATAGCCCGTCGACCACCGAGGACCAGGTCGCACTGCGGGACTACATGACCGAGCTGCACGACCAGGTGCTCGAGCTCCATCGCGAGGGGATGCCCTGGGACCAGCTGTGGCGCAACGTCACGGCGGGCAACGAGCACAAGGACGACTGGTTCGGCTATGAGTATATGCGCGTCCACAACATTCGAGGCATGTTCCGCTGGGTGGACAACCACCGTCGCGGTCTGTGGTAAGCATTCATCTTACCGCTAACGTCTCGGCCCGCAGCATGACGCTGCGGGCCGTTTCCGGCCAACAGGCGCTCACGCACCGCTGGCCAATATCTCGACACGGGCTTCTATAATAACGGCAGCACTATTGTCAGGTAAGTGATCTTGGAACGCTCTGGCTGCCAAGTCTCATGTGATGGGTCACCCGTCACTGACGATACAGGAATTTCTTGAGATGCCGTCTATGATCCTACCCATCCTGAGCGTCGATGTCGGCGGCACAACGAAAACCGATATGACGGTGGCCGCGCCCGGGTGCGTTGGAGAAACCGTTGCGGTGCGTGGCGGTAAGCGTGGCGGCGTTGGCATCATAGATGTAGTCGCCGCCTCGGGTGACCCGCTCACCGGCTTGATCCGCCGCCTCTCGCCCATCGTCAGGATCATAGGGGTAAGGGCGCATCAGGCTTGACGTCCATTCAGCAAGCGAGCCGCTCATGTCGAGGGCGCCGAGTTCTGAGGCGCCGTCCGGGTGATCGCCCACCACGCCAGTCACGCCAGTGCGTCCCGAGACAAAGACACGGCTATCATCCGGTGCCGTATTCCCCCAGGGGTAGAGACTGGCATCCGAGCCCCGGGCCGCGGCTTCCCACTGCGCTTCGGTGGGTAGACGCGCGCCGCGCCACTCGCAATAAGCCCGCGCGCCCGCCCAGGTGCTCTCGGTGACAGGATGGTCTTCGTATTCCTGAGTGACCCGGAAGGCGCCATCGCGGTAGCCGATACGTGCTTGAGCATCATCAAGTGCGATGATCGGATACAGGCCACTGCTCCGGCTTTCTTCCATCAGCACGGCAACGCTATCGTCGGATAAGTCGTCTCGGGAGGCTCGGCCAGCTTTGAAGGGTGTGGACACGGAAATATCCAGCGCATTCAGATATTCGGCAAATGCCGCATTGGTGACTTCGGTGCGATCAATCTGGAAGGCTTGCAATTCGACTGCGTGCTCGGGTTGTTCGATGGCGGGCCCATCGCTTCTACCGAGCGTATAGCGGCCTGCCGGGACGGTAATCATCGTTTCCCTGGCACGTGCCGATTGGGGCGCGCTTTCTGAAGTGAATAGTGCCGCATCGATATTCTTGAAATCTGGTGGCGGTTCGGCCTGCGCTGAGCCAACAACAGCGGTGCAGGCGCTGACGCCTACAATGGCAATGAGAGACACGTTAGTGAGCATGATGGATCGATATGCCATAAATACTCCTGACCTGGGTGCAGCTCAACGCTGACATTGTTTGCCAAGGCGGGGCGGTACAGGATAGTTGTAGCATAAGCTGTCCTTTTCCATATAGGACTGCCCGCATTTAGAACAAATAACGGAAGCATCCAACTTGAAGCGGGCCATTTCAGTTAACAAGCCAACAATATCGGAAATCCCACATTGGCGGTGATCCGGTTTCTGGGAAGGTTAGAACAATCCATCGAATTATTCGTTGTTCATGACCCGATAATTGCACCCTTTCATTCGCTCACCAGGGCTATCCTGTATTCATTGCAAAACACACAGGGAGACACGACATGCAGTCATCACTGATCAACAGGGTACTTTCCACTCACGAAAGCTTTGCACCCTTGGCGTTGCGCGTACCGGCAGGGATCATCTTCATGGCCCACGGCGCCCAGAAGCTGTTCGGCTGGTTTGGCGGTAACGGTCTGGAAGCCACTGCACAAGGGATGGCGTCGATGGGCCTCGAACCTGGCTACCTGATGGCCTTGCTGGCCGGCGGCGGCGAGTTTTTCGGTGGTCTTGCCCTGCTGCTCGGGCTTCTGGTTCGCCCCGCCGGCGTTGTGCTGTCCATTGCCATGCTGGTGGCCATCTTTGCGGTGCATATCGGCAATGGCCTGTTCATGAGCAACAACGGCTATGAGTTCGCCCTTGCCCTGCTGGCCATCTCGGTATCGTTGGTCATCAGTGGCGCGGGCAAGGTGTCAATAGATCGCAGTCTGGCGAGCAAGGTTTAGTGGCCACTTGGAGTTGAAACCGCCAATTCAGACTAACAGCATTTACTGAAATATCTTGGAGGGAGCATGCTTGTTCGTTCTAGTGATGCCCGGGGCTATGCCAACCATGGTTGGCTACGCTCCTTTCATACCTTCTCCTTTGCGAACTACTACGACCCTGAGTACATGGGCTTTCGCAAGCTGCGGGTGATCAACGAGGACCGTGTCGAGGCTGGCCAGGGCTTTGGTGCACATTCCCATCGCGACATGGAGATCATCTCTTACGTGCTGGAAGGCGAACTGGCCCATAAGGACAGCATGGGCCATGTCGAGGTCGTCCGCCCCGGCGAGGTTCAGCGCATGTCTGCCGGCACCGGCGTGACCCATAGCGAGTTCAATAACGCTAAGGACAAGCTCGTCCATTTCCTGCAGATCTGGATCGAGCCGGAACAGCGGGGCATCAAGCCCAGCTACGAGCAAAAGGCCTTTTCTGTTGATGAGCGCCAGGGAAATTGGCGGCTCGTGGCCTCCCGGGACGGTCGTGACGGCTCTGTGAGCATCAATCAGGACGTCAATCTCTATGCCGGCCTGTTCGATGAAGGCCAGAGTGCGAGCCTGCCGACGACGCGCTATGTCTGGTTGCATATTGTCCGTGGCAGCGCCGAGGTCAATGGACAAGTGCTGGAAGCCGGCGATGCCGCAGCCTTCGCACCGAATGAGACAATCGAGCTGACCGGTCGCAGCGCCTCGGAGGTATTGCTGTTCGACCTGGCCTGAAGGGCCTGTGAATAGCGCTGGTTTCAGCCAGCCGGCTCAGGAATATGAGTTCTGATGCGTGCTGTAGAAGTGGTAATTAAAATGCTCGATGGCCCAGCTTTTTTGTGGGCCATTTTGAGCTATATTTAATATAAGGAAGCTTCATTAAAGGGAAAGAAAATGAAATTAAAAGATAGAGTTGCCATTATATTCGGTGGAACATCCGGTCTGGGTGAAGCGACTGCCAAAGCCTATGCAAATGAAGGTGCCAAGGTAGTGGTAGTGGGTCGCGGTGAATCAAAAGGTAATCGCATCATCAATGAGCTCCGGGGCAAAAGTCAGGAATCAATCTTCGTCAAGGCAGATGTATCGAAAGCGCAAGAAGTGCAAACAGTTGTCGATAAAGCGCTCGAAGAATTTGGACAAATAGATATTTTATATAATGGCGCTGGTATCCATGACGCTTATAAAACAGCGGCTGAAGTAGAAGAAGATGAGTACGAAAAATTGATGGATATCAATGTCAAAGGGCCGTATCTAGCCTCAAAAGCGGTGATTCCGCACTTTTTAAAGAAAGGCAAGGGCGTCATCATCAATGTAGGCTCTCAATCTACCCATGTCGCGGGGGCAGGGGGGTCGGCATATGTCACGTCAAAACATGCGGTAGAAGGTTTCACGAAACAATTAGCCTATGATTTTGGAAGAAAAGGCATTAAAGCTAACCTTATCGCCCCGGGGTTCATAGAGTCACCAATGACCGAGGGGATTGAAGACGAACGCTTGAATGATATTCCGGCACAGCGAGCTGGGAAGCCTGAAGAGATTGCAGCGCTAGCCGTATTCCTGGCCTCCGACGATTCCAATTATATGCACGGAGCGACGGTTACCATGGACGGCGGATGGACCACCGGCAGATAGGAAGATCATTCCCGGCGTCTTTGGTTCTTGAATTCATGGGGTGCCGATAACCGGTCTAGGTTCGGCGATACCAGCTTCATACCTAGCAAAGTGCCGCCGCTGTCAAAGCTGTGTCGGGATTTACAAAAACAGCAATGACAGCGGCGGCAATGATCAAACGCTACCTCGAACCATGCCTAGGCTCAGCGCATGGCTTTCAGTGCCTTGGTCCAGCGGGCCATGGTCTCAAGCAGAGTTTGCGCGCTCTTTTCATGAATATCCGTTGCCACGAAGGTGCCATCTTCGAGGTGATTGGTCACCATGGGGATCATCACCTGTTGTTTGATGGGCACCATTTCCATCGCGTTTAGAATGGGTTTGGCGGCCTCGGTCGATCGAATACCTCCCGAGATGCCGCCATAGCTTACAAAGCCCGCGGGCTTGTAGTTCCATTCTTTGTACAGGTAATCGAGTGCGTTGATGAACGTCGGCGGCGGCGTGTAGTTGTATTCCGGCAACACGAAAATGAAGGCATCCGAGTTTTCGACGATCTTCGACCAGCGCTTGGTATGCTCATGCTCGTATTTCTGCATAGCGGGATGGTTGGGTTCGTCCAGCATCGGCAGATTGATGTCTTGGAGATCCGCGAACCCGATCTCGAATCCTGCGGGGTTGGCCTGGGCATAACCGTGGAACCAGTCGGCGACGGGCTTGCCGACTCGGCCGGGGCGGGTGCTGGTGAGGACGATGGTCAGTTTCACTATTCTAGTTTCCTTGGTTTGTGTCAGGGGTTGGTCTGTAAACTTTTTTAGTATGAGCGATCAAGTATCAGACTTGATGCGCCATGGAATGGGCGGCGGCATCATGCGGTCGCCGTCGAATTCCGGCACGTCGCCGAATCGCGCATCGCCGGCCTCCCACTCTTTCTGCGCCTGTGCAATCTCGGCCTTGCTGTGGCCCACGAAGTTCCACCAGATGAAGATCTCCTCGTTCAGCGGTTCGCCTCCCAGCAGCAGCACGCGGGTACCGGCATCGAGTTCCAGCGCGGTGTCATCAAGCCCGCGGCCCAGGTAGGCAAGTTCGTTCGAAGCGAAGGTGTCCTGATTAATGCGCAGACTACCCTCGAGTACCAGCACGCCGTATTCGAAGTGATTGTGCAGGTTCAGGCGAACGGTGGCTGCAGTGTCGGCGAGCATATCCGCCCCTACCAGCGGCGAGAATGCCAGGGTGGGTGCTTCATGACCGTTGAGCGCACCGGTGAGCAGCGTGATATCGACGCCCTGTTCCTGCCAACGTGGCAGGTCGGGATAGTGATCGAACCGTGGCTCGGTATGCCGGTGGGCATGGGGCAGTGCGATCCATAGCTGCGCCGCATGTAGCTGTGATTCACTCGGGAGCGATTCTTCGGTGTGCGCGATACCACGACCGGCGGTCATCAAATTGACTTCCCCAGGGCGGATCACCTGCTCGCTCCCCAGACTGTCGCGATGCAGGATGTCGCCGGCCAGCATCCAGGTGAAGGTTTGCAGGCTAGTATGCGGATGCGGGCCGACGCGCATGCCCTGGCTGTCCACGGAAAATACGGCAGGTCCCGCGTGGTCCAGAAAGCACCACGCCCCGATCATGCGCCGCCCGCGCTGGGGCAGGACCCGGTTGATGGGAATGCCGCCTACTTCGGCCTTCCGCGGCGATAGGTGCTGAATAAGCCGGTGACCGTCAACGATGGGGCACTCGAACGATTCGAACAGCGCAGGGTTTGATTCGGTATTGCTCATGGCATCGGTATCCTAGGGTCTGTTGACGTTTCATCGCGAACCGCGTTGCTGCATCAAAAAGTGCCAGTCAAGGCGCGGAACGCAGTGAAGGGTTATTCCCTTTTCAAGTTTCGCAACGCAGGATGGCGCTTTTTGATGCGCAACCCAAAGGGCTGGGTCAGTTTTTATCCGCTGCGGCGTTAGTCGTCGCTCATTTGGAATAACCAAATTTCTCTCCTCCTGCCTTGCCCCGAATAAAAACTGGTACCAGCGCGGACGCGAATGAAACGTCAACAGACCCTAGATAGGTCGCTCAAACTTAGTCGCTGCTGGAGCAGCCAACCGAAGCGTCTCGTTAGCGCGCACTCGCTGCTGTGCAAGACTCGAGGCGCTCACCGGTCGTATCATCCGCGTTGTGTTGAAAAAGTGTACCGTGCGAGCCTGGGCCGGAACCCTTGGCCCACCATTCCAGGCCACTACCCACATAACGTGCGCCGCTTCCGGAGACAGCAATCTGCATGCTGTAGGTGGTGCCTTGATACTCCATCCTGGCCGAATCCGGGTCGGGATAGGAGACCGCGATTGTCTCACCGCTTTCGCAAGCGTAATTATAGGTTTTTGGCGCTGCTGTTTGGGCGTCTTGCTGCGACGTCGCGCAGGCGGTAAGGAGCAATGTGGAAGCGAGGGTGAGGGGGATGGTGAGTCTCATGCGTTCTCCGATAATGAGTAATGTGATCTAGCTCTCTTTTACGTCAATGGACAACGCTTAGGCAACGCAGAGTCTGAAAGTTTACTGGCCGACCGGCAGCGTCAGTACCGGCAGATTCTGACTGCCGCCGGCGCTAAGCTCCAGGCGCAGCAAGGATATGAGCGCACCGAGGCTACGCCGGGATTCCAGGTCATCGCCGGCAAGATAAAACCAGTGCCCGCGGTGCTGCACGCCCAGATAGGCATTCGACGGTTTTTCGGGACTGCTGATGATGGTGAACGGCGGCCTCGAAGAGGCTTCTGCGTCCGCGACTTCGTGGCGTTCGAGGTCGATGGCGGGCACAGCGACCCCCTGGGCGAGGTGCGCCATGATCCCCAACGGCGAGCGCGTGGCAAGATAAAGCGTATCTGCCTTTTGTACATCGTCCTGTATTTGCTCGCTGGCCATGTCGATTGCGTAGCTTCGCCGGTCCGGCGCCAGGCCCAGCCGATGGGCCAGCTCTTGCCACGCCGGCGTGCGCCCAAAGGCGTCGCCCAGGTTCAGCGTCATGCGATACATCTTGCGCGCCAGAACGTAGCCGTCATCGTTTGCCTGCAGCCGATAGCCCTCCTTGGCGGCATCCACCACGTCTGTGCCGGCAATTTGATTGGCCGACAAGCGCGGTGAAACAGGCTCGTACCCCTGGGTTAGTCTCAGGGCTATATGGCCCTGGCGCTGCCATTGCGCCAAGGTTCCGATGATATGGCGCAGTTCGGATGACCCTGCACCCCCGGTCGACTCACGCGCCACGCCGATAGGCGCGCCGACTGCGTTGATCTGACGCACGGCGAGATTGAATATACGTTCGATCCCCCAGCCGTACTCGATCAGATGATAGAGCGTTTCCGGTCCGATGGGCGCGATGAGCTGACGCGTGAACTCCGGCCCTTGCTGTGGGGTGAATGTAATGGTCGGGCGCTCTGCGAAACTGAGCTGGGCCTGGGGCTGAACCAGCGCAAGATCACCGTCACCATCAAATTCACCGCCGAGCATGACGCTGGAATCCAGCTCGAACTGGGAAGAAATGCCGTTTATCGCCAGAAATTCCGGGGTTTCGAGATAGCGCAGCCGAACGATGTTGAGCAGCAGTTCGCGTTGCTCGGTAACTTGAACCGCATCGTTATAAGCCATGCGGCTACTGGTGAGCTGTTGCGGGCCAAGGGCACAGCCCCCGACCAGCAGCGCCAGACAAAGAACGATGGCAAAACGCGGCAACACGATCAGCACCGTCCTGTCTGTGATGCCCAGGGGAAGGCCGTTGAAGTTTGTTCCGGCGTCTCTTTTTCGCTCACACGCTTTCCTTCGGTGTATCTGGCTCGTGCAGAATCATACCGGGAATCCGAAACAACTGGATGCGCTCGACCTGCCTGGGTATCGACTGGCAACTCACAAAACCGGTCTTGTCCAGGATTGCGGTGACCCCTAGGGGTAGTAGCTCGTCGATGCCAATATTACCGTCACACGCAATCCCAGTGTTGTGGCCATGCACCGTAAGCCGCGTGCTTACGGTGCACGCGACTCAGGGCATACCGGACAAAGATGATGCAACTACGCCATTAGCCGTTCTCGGCGGCGGTCCGGCTCTGGATCAGGTTGGCGTAGGCCGGCAGATGATTGGCCAGAATGGCGCCGAAGCCTTCGATGTCGTTGCGCCAGTCACGGTGCAGTTCGCAGCCGACCGCAAACCAGTTCATCAGTTGCACGCCGGCCTGGGACATCCGGTTCCATGCGGCGTCCCGCACGGCGGGATTGAATGTGCCGGAGGCGTCGGTGATCGCGAACACCTCATAGCCTTCTTCCAGAGCTGACAGCGCCGGGAAGGCGACACATACGTCGGTGACGACGCCGGCGATGAGCAACTGCTTCTTGCCCGTATCCTTGACCGCCTGGACGAACTCTTCGTTGTCCCAGGCGTTGATCTGACCGGGCCGCGCGATCAAGGGCGCGTCGGGAAAGGTCTCCTTGAGCTCGGGAACGATCGGCCCGTTGGGACCGTCTGCGAAACTGGTGGTCAGGATGGTGGGAAGGTTGAAGAACTTGGCGATATCGGCAACCGCCAGGACGTTGTTCTTGAATTCATCCATGTTGTAGTCGCGAACCAGCGATAGCAGACCGGCCTGGTGGTCGACCAACAACACGGCCACGTTGTCTTTGTCGAGACGGTTATAGGTAAAGGACATCAAGCATCTCCTGGGTTGCTGGTTTGGTGTTGCACCATTGTGGAAGATAGTGCACCGAAGAAAAACGTGCGCCTTCCATTCCTCGTTTACTAATGACGATATCGTGCATCTGTTCTGAAACGGATACAATATCCATTATACATTACATGCTGTCGTTATTATCGCGACAATTGGAGGGGTTAGAGGTGGATCGCTTCGCAAGTATTCGCGCATTCACACGGGTTGTGGAAGCCGGCGGTTTTGCTGCCGCCGCCCGCGAGATGAATCTGTCGCGATCAGTGGTCAACAAGGCGGTCATCAATCTCGAGCAGGAACTCGGCATCCAGCTACTGCGGCGCAGCACGCGGCAAGTAACGCCGACGGATACCGGGATGGCGTTCTACGATCGCTGCCGACAAATTTTGAACGACCTGGACGACGCGGTTTCATCCGTCACATCGCTCCAGGGCAAGCCGGCCGGCAATCTGCGCGTCAACGCGCCCATGTCATTCGGCACCCACCATCTATCCCGGGTAATGGCCGAATACATGGCGCTGTATCCTGAAGTTTATGTGGAGCTGGTACTCAACGATCGCGTTATCGATCCGATCGAAGAAGGTTTCGATGTGACAATAAGAATTGGAACTCCGCAGGCCACGACCAGTCTCGTGACCCGGGAACTGGTGGTAGCCCGGCGTGTGCTGTGCGCATCGCCGGGCTATCTGCACCGCTGGGGAGAGCCATCGAAGCCCACCGAACTCAACATGCACCGCTGTTTGCACTATGGCTACCTAGGTTCCGGAAGCAAGTGGCGTCTACGGGGGGCAGGGGGCGAGCAAAGCTATGCGATCAACTGCGTCATGTGGGCAAACAACGCCGAGCCCTTGCGGGATGCCGCGATAAATCATCAAGGTATCGCCATGCTGCCGACCTTTATTGCCGGCGAGGCATTGAGAAGCGGACAACTGCGCACGCTTCTTGGTGACTACCCGCCATCCGATATCACGGTGAGTGCGCTTTACCCCCGGCATCGGCATCTATCTGCCAAGGTAAGCATGTTGATTGACTTGCTATCCTTGCGCTTCGGCGCTCAGCCCTACTGGGATTGGGTGCGGTAAGGCAGTCTTAAGATCATTCCTTGGCCAACCGGTCCAGCGCCCAGCCGACGCTGAAACCATGCAGGATCGTCGATAGAAGAATAACCAGGCCAACGAGTGACCAAAGCTGAATCTCGTTGATGAACTCAATATGATTCCCCGCGTAGCACAGATAATAAATTGAGCCGATGCCCCGCACCCCGTACACCGACACCACGGCCCTATCGCGAAAGTCGAGATCGGTTCTCAGCAGCGCAATCCACCCCGAGACAGGACGAATAACTGCAAGCAGCACAATAGCGACCACGAAATGCGTCCAGCTCAGATCCGCCAACAAAAGCGGAAGGACACTACCCAAGGCAACCAGCAGCAGCGCGGTAAGCGCGTCCTCGATGGATTCGCAGAAATCGTGCAGGCGGCGATGGAAATGGTGTTCCTCTTCTATCCGCCGCAGGGTCAACCCGAGTATCGCAACGGCGATGAAGCCGTACCCTTCGACTATTTCGGTCAGGCCATAGCACATCAGCACCGCCGCAAATGCGATCACGCCTGAACTGGTGTCGGCTAAAAGAGCGCCTTTGGGCACGCTAAAAAGGACGTAGCCAAGCGTCTTGCCACTGCCCCAGCCCATGACAACACCCAAAATAATTCGGTAAAAGACATCTAATAAAACCCAGTCCAGGCCCCAGGCAGCGGGATTCAAACCTTCCGCGGCGACAATCAAACCCAGATAGACAAACGGAAATGCCAGCCCGTCGTTCAGGCCTGCTTCTGTCGTCAGGGTAAAGCGAACGGGGTGTTCCGAGCCCTCGTGCGGCGGACCCACTTGCACGTCCGACGCCAGAACTGGATCGGTGGGCGCCAGCACAGCGCCTAAGAGAATCGCACCGGCCACGGTCAGCCCCGCCAACCCGACCCCCAGCAGCGTCACGGTGAAAATGGTCAGTGGCATTGCGATGGCAAGCATCCGCAACGTCGGCGTCCATTTTTTCCATGGGCGTAAGCTATCGATACGCATACCGGCGGCAAATAGCGCAATGATGATAGTCAGCTCGCTCATCAGCTCCCACGGCAGCGGTGTTTGGCGTGGATCGGGCAGTACCGGCAAACCCGGCAGCAATAACGTAGCACCCGCACCAAAAAGGATCATCAGCGGGGCCGCCACAGGTTCACGCTTGGAAATCAGACGCGGCAGCCAACGCGCCACAATCACAATCGCGCCGACGACCGCCAGAGCGACGTGATAGGAACTCAGGGTGAAAAACGCTTCGTGCTGCATGTTCTAGACATCCTGTATTAGGACCAAGCCCAGCTCGTTTTAAGGACTGCGCCGCTGAGTTTAGTGTTCAAAATTGATGGAGTCCTACTTTGACAGGCTTAGAAAGGGCAGCTAGCTTGGTAGTAATAGCTAATATAACTAGTTGATCTAGAAGTCTTCAAAGTCCGAAAAGCATACTTCATGAAGTGCCGGTAAATACTCTTTATCCGTAATTTCATCTGCTTAAAACAAAACTCGCTTGTGGCGGGTAAAAGAGGCTTAGAGATGTCCAGATTTCTAACACCTGTTTCCATGACGCTTCTTGCGCTGGCGTCCACGACTGCTTATGCGGACGCAGACAAGATCTATTTCGGTGGCAACATCGTCACCATGAACGAGGACAACCTCTTCGTCGAAGCAGTTGCCATCGAGGGTGATCGCATCACCCATGTCGGACGGATGACCGAGATTGAGAAACTGGCCGATGATGACACCGAGCGCGTCGATCTTGACGGCAAGACGATGCTGCCCGGCTTCATCGACCCGCACGGCCACTTCGTCGCTGCCGGCACTTGGGGTTTGCAGGCCGATCTCAACCCGCCGCCGATCGGGACGACGACGAATATGGATCAGCTGATCGCCAAGTTGAAAGAGATGGCGGACACCGACAGCGAGGCTCCGGTCATCCTCGGAACCAGCTATGATGACACGCTGCTCGAAGAGAACCGCCACCCAACGAAAGAGGATCTCGACAAGGCCAGCACGACGCGTCCGGTGATCATCAGGCACATTTCCGGCCACGTCACGGTCGCCAATTCCAAGGCCCTCGAGATGGCAGGGATCACGGCCGACACATCCGATCCCGATGGCGGACGCATCGAGAAGGATGCCGAGACCGGCGAGCCGACCGGCGTGCTGGAGGGGAATGCAGGAGCGCTGGTCCGTGAAATCGCGCCGGAGACTACGAAGGAGGACGAACTCGCCGCCATTCGCAAGGCCTCCGAGATGTGGACCGCCCACGGCTTCACCACCGCCAACGACCAGCCGAACGAGCCGAGCACGATCGACGTCTACAAGGAGGCGCTCGATACCGGCGATCTGTCCCTGCGGCTCATCTACTGGCCGAGGGAGAGGAATATCGAGGCTGCGCGGGAATATCCGGCCGTGAAATCCGGAACCGACATCACCGCCGGCGGCAACATGATCACCCATGGGCCGATGAAGATCACCGTCGACGGGTCGCCACAGGGCTATACCGCGCATTTCAGCCAGCCCTACATGACCCAGCGCCCGCAGGATGACGGGTCCTATAAGGGCTTTTCCTATTGGGACGACCGTGATCAGTTCTTCGACTTCGTCGAACAACTGCACCGTGAAGGCTGGCAGGTCACGATCCATTCCAACGGCGACCAGGGCATCCAGGACACGCTTGACGCCTTTGCCGCCGCCCAGCTGGCCGCTCCACGCGAGGATGCGCGTCACACCATCCAGCATGCCCAGTTCACCCGGCCGGACCAACTCAACCAGATGGCAGCGCTCGACGTGCATCCCGACTTCTTCATCGGGCATACGTTCTACTGGGGCGATCGCCACAAAAACGTCTTCTTCGGCGAATCGCGTGCAAACCACATGAGCCCGCTGAAGGGCGCCTACGAGCACGGCCTCATTCCCACCACACACACCGACACGCCGGTCGTGCCGATCGACGGGATCCAGATGATCTGGTCCTCGGTGAACCGCATGTCGACCGGGGGCGACATCATCGGAGAGGACCAGCGGGTCGCGCCCCTAGAGGCGCTCAAGGCGATTACCACCAACGCCGCCTGGCAGTACTTTCAGGATGACATCAAGGGTAGCATCGAACCCGGCAAGCTGGCAGATTTCGTGGTTCTGTCCGACAACCCGCTGTCGATTGGCCATCTCGATCCGATGAAAATCAAGGACATCAAGGTGCTCGAGACGATTGTCGGCGGCGAGACGGTGTTCGAAGGCGAAACTGAGAGTATCGTCGCACGGCAGTTTCCCGACTAATTTTTCCTGTTTACATCGTTTACAGGGACGGCCCGCTTCGGCGGGCTGTAAGCCTCCGCTAAACCCACCTTTCGTTGAGTCGTGATTTCGATGACGGTAGGTGTCCACCTATTGCTTAGTGGACACCTATCATGAGTGAGTCAAGCGTGTTGCGAACCCTTTGCAAACGTCGCCGTTTTACACCCGAGTTCAAGGTCAGGATTGCCCTAGCATGACAGCAATCCGCTGCCTCGTTAATCGGCATTGCGTTAGGACACAAGCCGTGAAGAGAACTGCCCCATGACCGAAGCCGAGTCACTATCCCGTTGGGAAGGTTGTCTGTTGGGTTTAGCGGTCGGGGATGCCTTGGGAGCACCGTTGGAGTTCCATCGTCGCGAACGAATCACCCCAATCACCGGGATGATCGAGGGCGGCAAGTTCCGCATGCGTCGCGGTGAGTGGACAGACGACACTGCGATGGCATTGTGTCTTGCTGATAGCCTGCTTGTTTGCGATGGTTTTGATGCCGCCGACCAGATGGAGCGTTACTGGCGCTGGGCCAATCATGGTGAGAACTCGACACGCCAGCGTGCATTCGGCATTGGCAAGACCGTCGCTAAGGCCTTGGCACGTTACCAGCGTTCCGGTGAGCCTTTGTGCGGCAGTGATGCCTTATCCGCTTCTGGAAACGGCTCGATCATGCGCCTTGCGCCGGTGGCAATGCGCTATGCCGGTGTCTCTTCGCTGACCGTACATGCCGCAGCCAGTTCGCGCACGACTCATGCCTCACCGCTGTGTCTTTCTGCTTGCCGTCTGATGGCACGGCTGCTTGAACGAGCGTTGCTGGGTGAGACCACCAACTCGAGATGGTTGAGTACTGCTGAGCTGGGAAGTGACGATTATCCCAGTATGTTCATGCCACTGCTTTCCGGTGAGTACCGCGACAAGACTGAGGAGGAAATCCGAGGTAGCGGTTACGTCCTGGAGAGCCTGGAGGCGGCAATGTGGTGCCTGTGGCACAGCGACAGCTTTGCAGATGCGGTGCTCAAGGCCGCTAATCTGGGAGACGATGCCGATACCACCGCAGCCGTTACAGGGCAGTTGGCTGGCGCTTTCTATGGAGTAACCGCCATTCCAGCCTTATGGTGTCGGCAGTTGCATGCCTATGATCATATCCATGACAGGGCAGTCAAACTGCACGCTGCATGGCAGGATGATAGTTGCTAGGGATCAAGCCGAACCGCGCCAAATTTTCTAGATATCCGTTAGGCTCGGGAAGCACGCCATTTTTCGTCGGCGGTCATTCATAAAATCTGGAATCTACTTGTCACTACAGCTGTGATGCTTCTCTAGGCTATGGGGCTTGCCTGAGCCAATCTTACTGGCCGGATTTAGATCATAATCGCCGTCCGCTTATTCGAGACGTAATTGTGTCAGCAACGCTGACACAATTACGTCATCGGGATAAGCCTCGTAAAATTGACGGATGCGAAGAGGTGCTGGTTAAGCGGGATTTCGAAGCCCGCAGTACCTTGTCTTGGCACTCGCCGGGCTTGTTGGCATGATCCTGCGCGGCGGCCAGCACCTGTTTCTTGGTCGATGCCAGCACGCACTCCAAGCGGCGTAATAGTGTGAACGGTAGGATGATTCGGCCATACTGAGACAGCTTGAAATCGCCGCGCAGCAGGTCCGCCGTGGGCCAGATGAAGGCCGCTGTCTGGGAATGGTTCTCCGTTTTCACGAGGGTTTTCCGTGTGCTTGCTGGTAGATAGTGGTTGCCGGCCATCATACACATTGAGGGGTAGTGAAGGGCAGGGGGAGAGTTGTCCGCTGGTGGCATATAGAAATTTGAACAGGCAGGGTTAGCCAGCAGAGTGGGCAGATTACGCGCGTTTAGCGTTGCAGAATTTTAAGCGGAGACATTTAAAGAATGTCATGAAATGTCCAGACACAAGAAAGGGGCCCTGAGGCCCCTGTTCATGCGGTTTCCGGTGCTTCTTGGTGTGTCCTGAAACCCTTGTTTGGTGGAGGCGGGGGGAATTGAACCCCCGTCCGCCGATACTCGCTCTTCGGCTCTACATGCTTAGGTCCGTCTTTTGATTTAACGCTGTGAACTCCGACGAGCAGGATTTCACACCGCGATTCTTCTTTAGTTTAGCGATTGACGTGAAGACGCCGCCAACCGCGATCCTGTCAGCTTTAGCTCGTATCCCCTCAGCAATGAACAGGCACATCGCCTTGGGGCCAGGCTAACAACTAGCAGTTTTTACGCTGCCAGTGCACCTTGAGCATAGTTTTCGTCATTTGCGACTATTTAGTCGTGATGTTGGATTTACGAGATACATCACGCTCTCGGCATGCACCTAGGAGGTTGTCATCGGCGTCGAAGCCATGTCGCCCCCGGGAACGTCTTCATCTTAACAGATGGAGGCAGGACAGGGCTAGTTCAAGCCCGTGTGCCTACTTATTTTCACGCATGATACGGGCTTTCTGGCGGTCCCAGTCCCGCGCCTTCTCGGTGGCACGCTTGTCGTGCAGCTTTTTACCGGTTACCAGCGCCAGCTCACACTTGATCAGGTTCTTCTTCCAGTACAGCTTGAGCGGTACGCAAGTATGCCCCTTATCCTGAGTGCGCGAGAAAATCCGGGCAATTTCCTTACGATGCAGCAGCAGCTTGCGTGTACGGGTGGGGTCGGCAAGCACATGAGTACTGGCGGTATTCAGTGGCATGATATGGCTACCCAGCAGCCATGCTTCCGCATCTTTGATCAGAATATAGGTGTCGGTGAGTTGCGCCTTGCCGGCACGCATGCTCTTGACTTCCCAGCCAGCCAGCGCCAATCCCGCTTCGAAGGTCTCTTCGATATGGTATTCGAAGCGAGCCTTCTTGTTCAGTGCGATGACATTGCTGCCTGCCTTCTTGGCTTTTTTCGTGGCCATGTGTCCTCTTGTCTTGATATGCCCTGTCCGCCAGCCCTTCGATATGGGGCAAAGCGTGATACCATTCAAGGTTTTGGCGTGATTATCCATGGTACGCCTTGGCGTGCGTTCGCAATAGTGCATAAATATGTGTATTGCGTAGGCACATGAATCAGGCATACGAATAAAATGCGCTAGCATAGTGACTTCAGCGGAGAGGTATATGCCTACGGTCAATCGATCTGCCTTGGTACGGCATTCCCCAAAAGCCATGTTCGACCTGGTCAACGATTTCGAACGCTATCCTGAGTTTCTGCCTGGCTGTCGTCGTACACGCTTGATCGAGCGCGATGAAAATCATCTTATCGGCGAGCTGACGTTGGGCAAAGCCGGTGTCGAACAGAGTTTTACCACGCGCAACGATCTTTATGAGCCGGAGCGTATCGAGCTTTCATTGGTCAATGGGCCCTTCAAGCATATGCGCGGGCGCTGGCTGTTCATGCCCATGGGGCAAGAGGCCTGTAAAGTCAGCCTCGAGATGAATTTCGAATTTTCCAATCGCTTGTTGGGGATGGCGTTCGGCAAGCTATTCAATCAAATGGCCAAGCAGCAGGTCGAGGCTTTTACCCGGCGCGCCGACGTCGTCTATGGCAAGTGACGGCGTTGCTCTCGCCATGCCCAGAGGCGCTGCGGGCTTGATCGTGGAGGTTGCTTTTGCTCTTCCCGATTCCCAAAAAATCGTCGTTCTGACCGTTTCGCCGGGCACTACTGCTCGACAAGCGGTCGCGATGGCGAAGATGCCACGCTATTTCCCCACACTGCCCCCAGAAACATTCAGTCAGACGGCGCTAGGAATTTTTGGCAAGCTGCTACGCGACCCCGACCAGCATGTGCTGCGAGCCGGCGATCGTGTCGAAATCTATCGGCCATTACACATCGACCCCAAACAGGCACGGGCGAAACGCGCAACACGCAACGCCCGAGGTTGATGATGACGAGCCTGTACTAGATCTGCTCACCGCGGCTATCGGGCTCTTCACCGGGAGAAGGCACGGGCGAACTGCCAGGTAATGGTTCGACGCCACCCGGATCGAGGGCAGGGCCCAGGTCGGAGTCTGGCGACAGCTCCATGTCGGCATCCATGTCACCTGATGTCTTGATATCCACCAGTTGGTTGTTGGCGAAGGTCAACGTTACGCGACGCTGTTTTACTCCGGCATAGGCTTCGTCCAGTCGAGACACGTATTCCCACTGATTTTCATCGAAGGGTGTTCTCAAAAGCGGCATGCCCATGACATAGACGACTTGTTCACGGCTCATACCAGGCTTTAACTGCGCAACCATGTCTTGAGTGAACAGATTGCCCTGGGGCAAATCGCGTTTGTAGACGCTAAAATAACTGCAGCCACCCATCAGGGAGAGAGCAATGGAAAAGGTGGCTATTTTGATAAGATTTTGCATTTGGCCCCATTCTTCACTATCGTTTCTTGGGCCGATCATACCCGACCCATCACAATACTGCGAAGAGCTATCATGGCCGATCAAAACCACGAACTACGCAGGGCGGGACTCAAGGTTACATTGCCTCGTGTCAAGATCCTGCAAATCCTTGAAAGTTCCACGGGTGATCATCTCAGCGCCGAAGATGTCTACAAGGCGCTGCTGGATGCCGGTGAGGACGTAGGATTAGCAACCGTCTATCGTGTATTGACGCAGTTTGAGTCCGCAGGCCTGGTCGTCCGCCACAATTTCGATGGCGGACATGCGGTCTTCGAAATGTCCCATGAGGAACATCATGATCATATGGTGTGCCTGGAAAGTGGCCAGATCATCGAGTTCTTCGACGAACAGATCGAGCGTCGTCAGCAAGAAATCGTCGAGGAACATGGTTACGAGCTCGTAGATCATGCCTTGGTATTGTATGTGCGGCCCAAGGGATCGCGAGCGACTCGCCAGGAAGGCGTCAAGAAGTCCTGAGTTCGCATGGACGTGTGCTTTAAACGCCAGCCTTCAAGGCTGGCGTTTCAGTTTAGGAGTCAGTCAGTGATGGGCGTGCTGACTGGCGTCCAGCATTTCCCGGGCGTGGGCCAGGGTTCGATCCGAAAGATGGATGCCGCCAAGCATTCGCGCCAACTCATTTACGCGGCCAGCCTCGTCGAGCAAAGCCATTTGCGTCAATGTCACGTCCTCTGCTGCTTGTTTCTCGATATGCAGATGTTGATGTGCCTGAGCGGCCACCTGGGGCAGGTGGGTCACGGTCATCACCTGGCCGGATTGACCGAGGCGGCGCAAGAGTTGTCCCACGATCTCAGCGGTGGCGCCGGATACCCCTACGTCCACTTCGTCAAAAACCAGTGTCGCGATGGTGCTGTGACTTGCGGCAACCACCTGTATGGCTAGGCTGATGCGTGACAGCTCGCCACCGGAGGCAACCTTGGCCAACGGGCGGGCCGGCTGACCGGGGTTGGCGCTGATCAAGAATCGCACCGAATCCAGGCCGTTTGGCTGTGGCGTATCTCGGGAGGCAACCTCGACCTCGAAGCGTGCCTTGCCCATGGCGAGGAATCCCAGCTGGTCCTGTACTTCCTTGCCAAAAGCGACCGCCGCCTTCTGGCGCTTCTTGCTGATTCGGCGAGCAGTCGTGCGATAGGCATCTCGCGTAGCCTCGACCTCGGCGGTCAACGCTTCCAGGTCGTGTTCGCCCCCTTCCAGCGACTCTAGTTCGCTGCGCAGGCGCTGCTGCAGCTCGGTCAGTTCTTCCGGCATTACATGATGCTTGCGTGCGACGCGATGAACCTCCGCAAGGCGCTCCTCCACGTCGGCCAGACGTGCCGGGTCGAGCTCCGTATGATCGATGAAGTAGTGCAACTCGCGGGCGGCTTCTTCGATCTGTATCTGGGCATCGTTGAGCATGCTGCGCGCTTCGGCAAGAGAGCCCTGTTCGGCGCCGGGCAAACTGCCAATACGCGTTAGCGCCTGATGAAGCAACGTCAAGGCGCCGCCGTTATCATGATCGCAACAATCCACCGCAAGCTGCGTTTCCCGTAGCGTCTCTTCCGCATGGGCCAGTACGGCTTGTTCCTGCTCCAGCACTTCGAGTTCGTTGTCAGCGAGGGCCAGCTGATCCAGTTCGTCTACCTGATAACGCAACAGCTGACGACGCGCCTGAATTTCATCGCCGCTGTCGGACAGATGCTTCAAGCGGCGTCGTGCTTCCTGCCATTGCCGAAAGGTGGCGCCGAGTTCGTCGACGGCATCGCTCTGGTCAGCGAAATCGTCGAGCAAGCGTAGGTGGGTATCTTCTTGCAACAGGGCCTGGTGGGCATGCTGCCCATGAATCTCGATCAGGTGCTCGCCTAACGCCTTAAGATCGCTCACCGTGCAGGGATGGCCGTTGATCCAGGCCTTGGAGCGCCCGTTGGCAGCTACGACCCTGCGCAGCAGGCAATCTTCTGTTGGTAGTTCCCGGGCTTCGAGCCATGCCCTTGCGACAGGTAGTCGCTCGATATCGAAACGAGCGCTGAGATCCGCACGTTTGGCTCCGTGGCGCACGCTGGCAGCGTCGGCTCGCTCACCGAGACACAGTCCCAAGGCACCCAGTAGAACCGATTTACCGGCGCCGGTCTCACCGGTGATAGCGGTCATGCCGTCATGTAGATCGAGATCGAGGCGCTCGACGATGGCAAAGTCACGAATCGCAAGCTGGACGAGCATGATTACCTCCGGTGTGGTGAATAAAGAAACCATCGAATGTTATCTGTTCGTTTATACAGTATCTGTCGTTCTTTCTTCAATCCTTCTTTGTCAACGCAATGCCACAACTAAAAACATGCCTTGAGATCGCTTGTGACAACCCCATATAGGGAGCAAATCAATAACCTTCGCGGCTATGGGCCGCTCATTTCAGTTCAGTGATGTCAGGAGAGCGACATGGCTAGAGATCCACAAGCACCAATTGATGAAGAATTACAGCGCACCGAGCGCGATGCCGAGCCACAGGCAGAGCCTATCGAAGGTCAGCTTGATGATGCCGAAGCCGGCGAAGAGGCCCTGGCGGAAGACGAAGCATTGTTCAACGCCGAGGCCGTCGAGGATCCTGAGGCCGATGTGCTGGCAGCCAGGGTCGAAGAGCTCGAGCAAGCGCTGGGTGAGGCCAAGGACCAGGCATTGCGCGCAGCGGCCGAGAGCCAGAATGTGCGCCGGCGTGCCGAGCAGGATGTCGACAAGGCTCGCAAGTTCGCTCTCGAGAAGTTCGTCAAGGAGCTTCTACCGGTGGTCGATAGTCTGGAGAAGGCGCTTGAAGCCATGAATGATGGCGCCAGTGAAGTGCACCGGGAAGGTGTTTCCATGACGCTGAAACTGCAGCTCGATGTGCTAGCCAAGTTCGGCGTCGAGGCGATCGATCCCCAAGGCGAGCCTTTCGATCCGCAGTACCACGAGGCCATGACCATGGTGCCCAGTGGGGATGTGGAACCCAACACCGTGATGGACGTGATTCAGAAAGGTTACGTGCTCAATGGGCGCTTGATTCGTCCGGCCATGGTGGTGGTCAGCAAATCCGCGCAATGAATGAATTGGTGGCCAAAATGATCAGGCCCCTTGAAAGGCGCATTCGAGCCCCCAAATAGACGTCAAAGACACAGCGCAAGCCGTTAAAACAGTCAAGTAACGATTTTGAGGTATTTATATGGGTCGCATAATTGGTATCGATTTAGGAACCACAAACTCTTGTGTTGCCGTACTTGACGGCGACAAGCCAAAGGTCATTGAAAATGCCGAAGGCACTCGCACCACGCCTTCCATCATTGCTTATACCGATGATGGCGAAACGCTGGTGGGCCAGGCGGCCAAGCGTCAGGCGGTCACCAACCCGACCAACACGCTGTATGCCATCAAGCGTCTGATCGGACGTCGTTTCCAGGACGAGGTGGTGCAAAAGGACATCAAGATGGTGCCCTACACCATTGCCAGCGCTGACAATGGCGATGCCTGGATCGAGGTCAAGGGCAAGAAAATGGCACCGCCCCAGGTCAGCGCAGAAGTGCTGAAGAAGATGAAGAAGACCGCCGAAGACTATCTGGGTGAAAGCGTCACCGAGGCAGTCATTACCGTGCCGGCCTACTTCAACGACTCCCAGCGCCAGGCCACCAAGGATGCCGGTCGCATTGCCGGCCTCGAAGTCAAGCGCATCATCAACGAGCCGACTGCGGCAGCGCTGGCCTACGGCATGGACAAGGCGCGCGGTGACAAGACCATCGCGGTCTATGACCTGGGCGGCGGTACCTTCGACATCTCGATCATCGAAGTGGCCGACGTTGATGGTGAAACCCAGTTCGAGGTGTTGGCCACCAACGGCGATACTTTCCTGGGGGGCGAGGACTTCGACCTCAAGCTGATCAACTATCTGGTGGATCAGTTCAAGTCCGACAGCGGTATCGATCTGTCCGGCGACAATCTGGCCATGCAGCGCCTCAAGGAAGCTGCCGAGAAGGCCAAGATCGAGCTGTCCAGCGCTCAGCAGACCGACGTCAATCTGCCTTACATCACGGCAGACAACACCGGTCCCAAGCACTTGAACGTTAAGATCACTCGCGCCAAGCTCGAGTCTCTGGTCGAGGACTTGGTCAAGCGCTCATTGGGCCCATGCAAGACCGCCCTGGCGGACGCGGGGCTTTCCAACTCCGAGATCGATGACGTCATTCTCGTCGGTGGTCAGACGCGCATGCCGATGGTCCAGGCCAAGGCTGCCGAGTTCTTCGGTAAGGAAGCACGCAAGGACGTTAACCCGGATGAAGCCGTGGCCGTGGGTGCCGCAATCCAGGGCGGCGTGCTGGGTGGCGACGTCAAGGACGTGCTGCTGCTCGACGTGACGCCGCTGACGCTCGGTATCGAAACTCTGGGTGGCGTGATGACGCCGCTGATCGAGAAGAACACCACCATCCCGACCAAGAAGACCCAGACCTTCTCGACCGCGGATGACAACCAGACCGCCGTGACCATCCACGCACTGCAGGGTGAGCGCAAGCAGTCCGGTCAGAACAAGTCCCTGGGTCGTTTCGATCTGGCGGACATTCCGCCGGCGCCCCGGGGCGTGCCGCAGATCGAAGTTGCCTTCGATCTCGATGCCAACGGTATCCTCAACGTGTCCGCCAAGGACAAGGCAACCGGCAAGGAGCAGTCCATCGTCATCAAGGCCTCCAGCGGTCTAAGCGACGAAGAAGTCGAACAGATGGTCCAGGATGCCGAGGCCCATGCCGACGAGGACAAGAAGTTCGAAGAGATGGTGCAGCTGCGCAACCAAGCGGATGGCATGATCCACGCGGCGCGCAAGACCTTGACCGACGCTGGCGACAAGGCCTCCGATGAGGACAAGCAAAACATCGAAAGTGCCATCACTGAGCTTGAAGAAGCGCTCAAGGGTGACGACCAGCAAGCCATCCAGACCAAGCTGGATGCACTGACCGAAGCCTCTGGCAGCCTGGCGCAGAAGATGTACGCCGAGCAGGCCGAGACGCCCCAGGGTGATGGTCAGGAAGAAGGCACCCAGAAGCCCGAAGACGATGTGGTCGATGCCGAGTATGAAGAAGTCAACGACGACCAGAAAAAGCAATAACCACGACGTCTGACACGAACGGCGGCGCGGGAGCATGACTCCCGCGCTGTTGTTTCTGTCTATTCGATACGGAGGCGGACGGATCCATGTCCAAGCGTGACTACTATGAAGTACTGGGCGTCGAGCGCGAAGCCGATCAGAAAGAGATCAAGAAGGCGTATCGGCGCTTGGCCCAGAAGTACCATCCGGACCGCAATCCGGATGACGATTCCGCGGCAGAAAAGTTCCGCGAAGTATCCGAGGCCTATGAAATCCTCGCCGACAGCGAAAAGCGTGCCGCCTACGATCAGTTCGGTCATGCCGGGGTCGATGGTCAGGCCGGCGGCTTTGGTGGCGGTGGCTTCGGCGGTGCGGGAGCAGGCGGCTTCAGTGACATATTCGGCGATGTATTCGGGGATATCTTCGGTGGTGGCGGTGGGCGGCGAAATCCCAATGCCCCCCAGCGTGGCTCCGATCTACGCTACAACCTGGAGCTCGACCTCGAGGACGCGGTATCCGGCACCACCGTGGACATTCGTGTGCCGCGCCATATTCCCTGTGGCCATTGTGACGGCGGCGGTGCCGAGCCGGGCTCCAGCAAGGAAACCTGCCCGACCTGTCACGGCATGGGTCAGGTGCGCATGCAGCAAGGCTTCTTTGCGGTGCAACAGACCTGTCCAACCTGCCATGGCAGCGGCGAATCCATCAAGGTGCCGTGTCGCGAATGTCGCGGTGAAGGCCGCGTACGCGAGACTCGTACGCTCTCGGTGAAGATTCCTTCCGGCGTGGATACCGGTGATCGCATTCGTCTCAACAATGAAGGCGAAAGTGGGCTCAACAATGGCCCGCCAGGGGATCTTTACGTCCAGGTTGCCATCAAGGCGCACCCGATTTTCGAGCGGGATGGCCGTCATCTGCATTGCGAGATGCCGATCAACTTCATTGATGCGGCACTCGGCGGCGAACTGGAAGTGCCGACCCTGGAAGGCCGGGTCAAGCTCAAGATTCCTGCCGAAACCCAGACCGGCAAGCTGTTCCGGTTGCGCGGTAAAGGCGTCAAGCCGGTGCGCGGCGGCCCTGCTGGCGATCTGCTGTGCAAGGTCGTGGTGGAAACCCCGGTGCATCTGAACGAGCATCAGCGGGATCTGCTGCGCCAGTTTCAGGACAGCCTGGGCAACAGCAACCACCATTCGCCGAAGAAGGATGGCTGGTTCGATGGTGTGAAACGCTTCTTCGAGGATATGAAGTCGTAGAACCGGTTGGCTGCTAGAGCAAAAGCCTCGCCACTGAAAAGTGAACTGCCCCCCCCCAATAATTGGACGGTTCATCTAGTCGGCGCTCAAGGCCTGAGTCCTGTATTGCAAGGGGCTCAGGTCTTTTAGTTTCAGCTTGATGCGCTCGTGATGGTAGTAGTGGATGTAATGAACAAGTTGTCCTGAGCTTGGCGAGTGTCGGGTGACATGCCGTAGACTGTGACGTGTTCATCGCTGTCCGAAGCGAGTCGAATGGATTGCAATATCGCTACTCAAGAGGGGATGGGAATGTCACGCGAGACCATCGTTCTAGGTGCCGGCATGGTCGGTGTCTGTATTGCCTATCATCTGGCCAAGCGGGGACGCTCGGTGGTGCTGGTGGATCGCAAGGCGCCGGGCCAGGAAACCTCCTTCGGCAATGCCGGCTTGATCCAGCGCGAAGCGGTACAGCCCCATCCCTTCCCGCGAGATCTGCCGAGCCTGTGGCGCGTGCTGCCCAATCGCAGCATCGATATTCGCTACCGGTTGCGCGGCATGCTGGCCGCCGCCGCGCCACTGCTGCAGTTTTGGCGGCACTCTGCGCCCAGTAACTATGCCCGCATCGTGCCAGAATATGCCTCCCTGATCATGCACTGCACCGACGAGCACGCCAAGATGATCGACGCGGCGGGCGCCGAAGCATTGATCAAGAAGGACGGCTGGTTCGAGGGATTTCGCACGCACCAGGTGCTGGATGAGCAGCAGGCCGTCGCGAGCGAAATGAGAGAGCGTTTCGGTGTGGAATTTGAGGTGCTCGATCAGGCCGCGCTCCAGGACAAGGAACCCTTCGTTTCCAATGCGATGGTTGGCGCCATCCATTGGACCAACTCCTGGTCGGTGATCGATCCTGGCGCGCTCGTGCAGGCTTATGCCGAGGCATTCGAGGCACTGGGCGGGCGCATCGAGCAGGCCGAGGCGAAGAGCTTTTCCCAGACCGGGTCCAGCTGGAATCTGGCCACAAGCAAGGGCAACCTGGAGGCGGAAGAGCTGGTGGTGGCCATGGGGCCCTGGTCGGCCACATGGCTGCAGCAGCTGGGTTACCGACTGCCGCTGTTTCCCATGCGGGGCTATCACATGCACTATGCCACCCAAGGCGAGGCCAAGCTCAATCACTGGCTGATGGATTATGAAACGGGCTATCTGCTGACACCCATGCGCGCCGGTATCCGCCTGACTACCGGTGCGGAAATGGACATCCTCGAAGCGCCGCCACATGCGGGTCAACTCGAGGATGCGGAAGTCGAGGCCCGCAAGATATTTCCCTTGGGTGAGCGGCTCGACGAGGCCCCTTGGAAAGGGGCGCGACCTTGCATGCCGGACATGAAACCAGTCATCGGCCCGGCACCGAATCATTCGGGCCTATGGCTCGCCTTCGGCCACGGCCATCAGGGGTTCACCCTGGGGCCGACCACTGGTCGACTATTGGGAGAAATGATGGACGGTGAAGAACCCTTCGTTGATATGCAGCCGTTTCGTGCCGCTCGCTTTTAATGACATGTGCGTCCCGGGCAATCGTCTCACGGTGAAGGCAGCTCGAAACAGGTCAGTAGCGTTTCCTGCACCAAGCGGAAGTTGTCGTCGCTGACCATGAGATAGCGATTGCCGCCCAGGTGGGTCAACCCTTCGAAGTTGTCCAGCCGCCAGCCGTCACCGCTGGAAAGCTGGGCCAGGGTTTTTACCTCGATCTGGGCATTGCTGCCCAGTTGTACGCGACGCAGACTGATGACCAGTGGGGCCGGCGGCGCAAAGGCGCGCTCCAGAGCCAACAGATCGTTGCCGTAGGTTTCCAGGGCAGTCAGGGCGTTGCCGGATTCATCGAGCAGGGGGTAGGTCCACTCCGCCTCGTTACCGAGAGAAAACAGGCGGGTGCTGCTTTTATCGATGCCGGTGGGGGCGTTTTCCAGTCCGGCGATGATGCCTTCGCGTTTGTGGCGGCCCATGGCTTCGACACCTTTCTCGGGAGAGGCCCCGCGCAGCCCCTGGGGTTTGAGGGGCTTGCCCACGGATTTTCCATTGGGATAAAAGTGCTGAATGCGATGGTCGCGTTCGAAACCGATCAGCAGCCTAGTATCGCCGCGTACCCCATTGTTGCCCCGCTGCGCGATCATGGATTCTGCATCCGCCGCATCTTCGTTCAGCGCCCGCCCTTGGCGGTCACGCAGCACATAGGTCTTGAGAGGATCAAGGCCGATCAGCTCGCCGCCTGAAAAACGCAGTCGTACCCGATGCAGCCAGCCACGATCCGAGATCATGTAGAGCAGGGATTCGTCTTCGTCCCAGGCCAGATCGGAAAGCCCCCCTACCGGGGTATCGTCTTGCCATTTTCCGGGGAGCCTCAACGTACCACACCAGGAGACGTTCTCAGGTACGTTGGTAGTGTTCTCCGTCATCAACTGGGTCTGGCGTGCTTCCCTGGCACAGCCACCGGTCAACATGAGAAGCATGAACAGGCTTGCGGCAATCAGCAGACGAAACATGGGCCCTCCTTGGCGGTGCTGGTCTCTTTTAAAGCCTACGCCATTGTCGCCTCGGCTGCACAACAGACGTATCCGAAGCGCTTTGCTATGCTGGCGCCAATTTCGATTATCAAGCAGGAGTCTTCATGTCTACCGACACCCCTCGCATCGCCATCGTGGGCGTGGCTGGCCGCATGGGCCGCACCCTGGTCGCCGCTGTGGAACAGGACGCTCAAACCCGGCTTGCTGCGGGGATCGTCGAGCCGCAAAGCTCACTGAAAGGCGCGGATATCGGTGAGCTGGCGGGGCAGGGCAAGCTGGGTATTTCGGCGGTGGATTCGCTGGCCAGTGCGGTGGATGATTTCGATGTACTGATCGACTTTACCACGCCTCGCGTTACCCTCGGCAATCTGGCGTTCTGTGCCGAGCATGGAAAAGGAATCGTGATCGGCACCACCGGTCTTGGCGATGACGAGCTGGCCGAGCTGAATGACTATCGCGACCGGGTGCCGATGGTGTTCGCTCCCAACATGAGCGTGGGGGTGAACCTGACCCTCAAGCTGCTGGAAACCGCTGCCCGGGCGCTGGGGGATGAAGGCTACGATATCGAGGTGATCGAAGCGCATCATCGACACAAGGTCGATGCGCCTTCCGGCACCGCGTTGAAGATGGGCGAGGTGGTTGCCGAGTCCCTGGGGCGTAGCCTCAAGGAGCACGGTGTCTTCGAGCGTGTCGGCCAGAGTGGTCCGCGATCGGACAAGGAAATCGGCTTTGCCACGGTGCGTGCCGGGGACATCGTCGGTGAGCATACGGTGCTTTTTGCAACGGAGGGTGAACGCATCGAGATCACTCACAAGGCATCGAGCCGCATGACCTTTGCCAAGGGCGCGGTGCGGGCGGCGCGCTGGGTGAGCGAACAGCCAGCGGGGCGCTATGACATGCAGGACGTGCTAGGTCTGAAGTGATCAAAAAAGGCTGCTCGAAAGAGTAGGGTAGTACCCATTCGCTGAATCCTGTAGTATTTCGTCAATTTGGCCGGGCATCGGGAGTCAGTTTCCAAGGGGTCAATAAAGCCATGATGGCGAGCGAATACAATCAAGCGGGATGAAACCAGTCTGCATTGGGTTTCGTCCCGCTTTTTTACGACCTGAATGCCTTGACGAACTCTGGCCTGAAGGGGATTAAACAAAGTGGAGGACGTTGCGTTGAACAGACCCGCGATACTGGCCCTGGCAGATGGCAGCGTATTTCATGGCAGCGCCATCGGCGCCGATGGGCAAACTACTGGCGAAGTGGTGTTCAATACCGCTATGACCGGCTATCAGGAAATCTTGACCGACCCTTCCTACACTCGCCAGATCGTCACTCTGACCTATCCTCATATCGGCAATACCGGCGTCAATGACGAAGACGTCGAGTCCCGCCGCATCTGCGCCGCGGGTCTGGTGATCCGTGATCTGCCCTTGATGGCCAGCAGTTTTCGCAGCCAGCAGCGCCTGGATGACTATCTGCGCGAACATGGCGTGCTGGGGATCGCCGATATCGACACCCGCCGACTGACCCGTATCCTCCGCGACAAGGGCGCTCAAAACGGTGCCATCCTGGCCGGTTCCGACGCCGAAGGTGATGATGTCGTCGAGAGGGCTCTTGCAGCCGCCCGTGCATTCCCTGGCCTGGCCGGCATGGACCTGGCCAAGGTCGTCTCTTGCGAGACGCCCTACGAGTGGAGCCAGGGCGATTGGACGTTGGGCAGGGGGTATGCGGGAACTGCCTCAGGCGACGCGCGTTATCACGTCGTCGCCTTCGATTACGGCACCAAGCACAACATCCTGCGTCTGCTGGCCTCCCGGGGCTGCCGTTTGACGGTGGTGCCGGCCCAGACCCCCGCCGCCGAGGTGTTGGCGCTGAAGCCCGACGGCATCTTTCTCTCCAATGGCCCCGGCGATCCGGAGCCCTGCGACTACGCCATCGAGGCGATTCGCGAACTGCTCGAAAGCGGCATTCCGCTGTTCGGCATTTGTCTGGGGCATCAGCTGCTGGCGCTGGCCTCCGGGGGGCGCACGGTGAAGATGAATCACGGCCACCACGGCGCCAACCATCCGGTGCAGGATCTCGATAGCGGCCAGGTGATGATCACCAGTCAGAATCATGGCTTCGCCGTCGACGAAACCAGCCTTCCGGCCACGTTGCGCACCACCCATCGCTCGTTGTTCGACGGCACCCTGCAAGGGATCGAGCGCACCGACTGCCCGGCCTTCAGCTTCCAGGGCCACCCGGAGGCGAGCCCCGGGCCGCAGGATATGGCGCCCTTGTTCGATCACTTCGTTGCCATGCTGAGCGCGGGCCGATAACCCATCGAATCTGCTTGAACCATCGCACGTCACCTTATTCAGCGGGAACCGTCATGCCCAAACGTACCGACATACAAAGTATCCTGATCATCGGCGCCGGCCCCATCGTCATCGGTCAGGCCTGCGAGTTCGACTACTCCGGCGCCCAGGCCTGCAAGGCGCTGCGCGAGGAGGGCTATCGGGTCATCCTGGTCAACTCCAACCCGGCCACCATCATGACCGACCCGGTGATGGCGGATGCCACCTATATCGAGCCGATCACCTGGCAGGTGGTGGAAAAGATCATCGAGGCGGAGCGCCCGGATGCCGTTTTGCCCACCATGGGTGGCCAGACCGCGCTCAACTGCGCGCTGAATCTCGACAAGCACGGTGTACTGGCAAAATACGGCGTGGAGATGATCGGGGCCGACGCCAACGCCATCAACAAGGCCGAGGATCGGGACCTGTTCGACAAGGCGATGCGCAATATCGGCCTGGAATGCCCCAAGGCCAAGGTCGCTCACACCATGGAAGAAGCCTGGCAGATTCAAGAGGAACTGGGTTTTCCCACCATCATCCGCCCCTCCTATACCATGGGCGGCTCCGGTGGTGGCGTGGCCTACAACAAGGAAGAGTTCGAGGAGATCTGCGGGCGCGGCTTCGAGCTTTCCAGCAATCATGAGCTGTTGATCGACGAGTCGCTGCTCGGGTGGAAGGAGTACGAGATGGAGGTCGTTCGCGACAGGAACGACAACTGCATCATCGTCTGCGCCATCGAGAACTTCGACCCCATGGGCATTCACACCGGGGATTCCATCACCGTGGCGCCGGCCCAGACGCTGACGGACAAGGAATACCAGATCATGCGCAACGCATCGCTTGCGGTGCTGCGCGAGATCGGTGTCGAGACCGGCGGCTCCAACGTTCAGTTCGGCGTCGATCCTGACACCGGACGCATGGTGGTCATCGAAATGAACCCGCGGGTGTCGCGCTCTTCCGCGCTGGCCTCAAAGGCCACCGGCTTTCCCATCGCCAAGATCGCCGCCAAGCTGGCGGTAGGCTATACCTTGGACGAGCTCACTAACGATATTACCGGCGGCAAGACGCCGGCTTCCTTCGAGCCGGCCATCGACTACGTGGTCACCAAGATCCCACGCTTCACTTTCGAGAAGTTTCCCCAGGCCAACGATCGCTTGACTACCCAGATGAAGTCCGTAGGCGAGGTGATGGCTATTGGGCGAACGTTTCAGGAGTCGCTTCAGAAGGCGCTTCGCGGCATGGAGACTGGCAATGACGGTCTCGACCCCAAGATCATTGAGTTCAGCGAAGCCAACCTGGGGCTGATCAAGGGTGAGCTGCAGGCCGCGGGCGCAGAGCGCATCTTCTTCATCGCCGATGCGCTGCGCGCCGGTATGAGTGTGGAGGAAATATTCGCTCTGACCAACATCGACCGCTGGTATCTGGTGCAATTAGAGGAGCTGGTGCGCATTGAGCAGGATCTTGCCCGGCGTTCCCTGGGCGAGCTGGATGCCAGGGCGTTGTTTGCCTTGAAGCGCAAGGGCTTCGGCGATGCGCGGGTGGCGACATTGCTGGGTGTTTCCGAGCAGGCGTTTCGTCAGGCGCGGCACAAGTACGGCATTCGTCCGGTTTACAAGCGGGTGGATACCTGTGCTGCAGAGTTCGCGTCTCATACCGCTTACATGTACTCCACCTATGAAGAAGAGTGCGAAGCCGACGTCAGCGATCGCCAGAAGATCATGGTGCTGGGTGGCGGGCCCAACCGCATCGGCCAGGGCATCGAGTTCGACTACTGCTGCGTGCATGCGGCCCTTGCCATGCGCGAGGATGGCTATGAAACCATCATGGTCAACTGCAACCCGGAAACCGTGTCCACGGATTACGACACCTCGGATCGTCTCTATTTCGAACCGGTGACCCTGGAGGACGTGCTGGAAATTGCCGATAAGGAGCAGCCGGTCGGCGTGATCGTGCAGTTCGGCGGCCAGACGCCGCTCAAGCTGGCGCGAGCGCTGGAGGCCGCCGGGGTGCCGATCATCGGTACTACGCCGGATGCCATCGACCGCGCCGAGGATCGCGAGCGTTTCCAGCAGATGATCGACAAGCTGGGGCTGAAGCAGCCGCCCAACGCCACCGCGCGCAGCTTCGACGAAGCCTTTGCCAAGGCCGAGACGATCGGCTACCCGTTGGTGGTTCGCCCTTCCTACGTGCTGGGCGGGCGTGCCATGGAGATCGTCTACGATGCTTCGGAGCTCGAGGGCTACATGACCCACGCGGTCAAGGTCTCCAACGACTCGCCGGTGCTGCTCGATCACTTCCTCAATGCCGCCGTCGAGATCGACATCGATGCGGTCAGCGACGGCCAGCAGGTGGTGATCGGCGGCATCATGCAGCATATCGAACAGGCCGGGGTGCACTCCGGTGACTCCGCCTGTTCGCTGCCGCCTTATTCGTTGCCCGCTGGCGTGCAGGATGCAATGCGCGAACAGGTCAAGCGCATGGCGCTGGAACTCAACGTGGTGGGATTGATGAACGTGCAGCTGGCCTGGCAGGACGACGAGATCTACGTCATCGAGGTCAATCCCCGCGCTTCGCGCACCGTGCCGTTTGTCTCCAAGTGCATCGGCACATCACTGGCCCAGGTCGCCGCTCGCTGTATGGCGGGCAAGACATTGGCCGAGCAGGGGTTCACCCAGGAGCTGATCCCGAGCTACTACAGCGTCAAGGAGGCGGTGTTCCCGTTCAACAAATTTCCGAGTGTCGATCCGATCCTGTCGCCGGAAATGAAATCCACCGGCGAGGTGATGGGCAGCGGCGCCACCTTCGCCGAGGCCTTCTACAAGGCCCAGTTGGGCGGTGGCGATGCGATTCCGCCGCTGACCGGCGAGCGTAAGGCGTTTCTTTCCGTCCGCGAGCCGGACAAGGCAGGCATTATCGAGGTGGCGGAATCTCTGCTAGCATTGGGGTTTACCCTTTGCGCCACTCGCGGCACTGCCCGCGCCCTCGAAGCGAACGGCCTCCCCGTGGAGACCGTCAACAAGGTCTTCGAGGGACGTCCGCATATCGGTGATATGCTCAAGAACGATGAAGTGGCTTATATCGTCAACACGACCGAAGGCCGTCAGGCAATCAACGACTCTTCGGTGATTCGTCGCACCGCACTATCGCGTAAGGTGCCCTACGCCACGACGCTTGCTGGCGCGCGTGCCGTATGCATGGCGCTCGAGTACGGTAATGAAATAACGGTGCGTCGACTTCAGGAACTGCATGCAGGAGCAACAACATGAACAAGGTCCCGATGACCGTGCTGGGTGAACAGCGTCTGCGGGAAGAACTCGGCCAGCTCAAGAGTGAAGCGCGGCCCCGGGTCATTAACGCCATTGCCGAAGCGCGGGAGCATGGCGATCTCAAGGAGAACGCGGAATATCATGCGGCCCGGGAAGAGCAGGGCTTCATTGAAGGGCGCATCAAGGAAATCGAATCCAAGCTCTCCGCGGCCCAGGTGATCGATGTCACCAAGATGCCCAAGTCGGGGAAGGTCATCTTCGGCGTCACCGTGGGATTGCTCAATCTGGATAGCGATGAAGAGGTCCGTTATCAGGTCGTTGGCGAGGATGAAGCCGATATAAAATCCGGCAAGATATCGGTAACGTCGCCCATCGCGCGGGCATTGATCGGAAAAGAGGAAGGCGACGTAGTGCTGGTGCGCACGCCTGGCGGTGAAGTGGAGTACGAGATCAGCGACGTTCAGTACATTTGATCGATGTAGCGCAATCGGTAGATTGGAGAAAACAGTGGCCGTGAGGTTCTCTTCGAACTGAGTTGGCCACTGAATTCGCTGTTCAGCGGCGACCGTGATGTTCACTAGCCCGAACGACATTGGAAAGTTTGGGATTGGCGTTGGGGTTGGTGCGATAAAACAAGGCCATCTTGCCGATGGTCTGCACGATTTCTGCTTGAGTTTGCCGGGTTATGGTGTCGATGAGTTGCTGGCGCATCTCGCGTTCACCCTGGGCCAGTTTGATCTTGATCAGCTCATGGTCGGCCAGGGCACGTTCGATCTCCGCCATCACGTTCTCGGTGAGACCATTCTCAGCAACCGTTACCACAGGGTGCAGATGATGCCCGATGCTGCGCATTGCTTTCTTTTGTGCCTGTGACAAGCTCATGATAACGTGCCTTTGATTCGTGGGTGTATGACGACAAGGGATAAGAAGACAAGGTGCGTCATGGTACGGTGAAAGCCAGGACGTGCAAAGTAGCCAGGCTTTTGAAAGATGCTGCGTGTTTTCGATGAGTTCCCCCTTGATCGATAACCCCATTTTCACTTTTTTGACGATTCAGGTGGCTGAGTGGCTCGATCCGACTCCAAGAGTAGCGCTGGTTGGCTCAAGGAGCATTTTGACGATGCCTATGTCCAGCGCGCCTGGCAGGATGGCTATCGCTCCCGAGCGAGTTATAAACTGCTGGAGATCGATGCCAAGGATCAGCTTTTTAAGCCCGGCATGACGGTGATTGATCTAGGTGCGGCCCCTGGGGGGTGGAGTCAGATCGCCGTAGACAAGGTAGGCGCCGAAGGGCGAGTGATCGCTTCCGATATTCTCGAGATGGACGCACTGGCAGGCGTCGATTTCGTTCAGGGCGATTTCACTGAAGATCATGTGCTGGCAGCCATTCTGGAGTCGCTTGACGGGCGGCCGGTGGATCTGGTCATTTCTGACATGGCGCCCAATATGAGCGGCATGGCCGCAATCGACCAGCCGCAAGCAATGTATCTTGCGGAACTGGCGCTGGATCTGGTTCGGCAGGTGCTTTCTCCTGATGGGAGCCTATTGATCAAGGTGTTTCAGGGTGAAGGCTTCGACGACTATTTGAAAACACTACGGCAGGCGTTTGTGAAGGTCGTTACCCGCAAACCGGATTCCTCACGAGCTCGATCTAGAGAAGTCTATCTTCTGGCGAAAAGATATAAAGGTTGACGCTTGGAATCGCGATGGAACGGCCCCATCTGTTATGGTGTCAGTATTGTACACGCCGTTTGGCAGACGAATTGATGCAACGAGGGTATTGCCTTGAATGACATGGCGAAGAACCTGATTCTGTGGTTGGTTATCGCAGCAGTTCTGCTGACGGTGTTCAACAACTTCAGTGTCGACACCGCACCGCAAACGATGAACTATTCTCAGTTCGTGCAGCAGGTGCAAAATGGGCAGGTCCGTTCGGTCACCATCGATGGCTATACAGTCATGGGTGAGCGCGAGGACGGCTCGCAATTTCAAACTATCCGGCCAGCCGCCCAGGATCCCAAGCTGATGGACGATCTGTTGGCCAATGATGTCAATGTGATCGGCAAGAAGCCGGAAGAGCAAAGCCTGTGGACAAGGCTTCTGATTGCCAGCTTCCCGATTTTGATCATTCTGGCTATTTTTCTGTTTTTCATGCGCCAGATGCAGGGCGGCGGCGCCGGCAAGGGCGGCCCGATGAGTTTTGGCAAGTCCAAGGCCAAGCTGCTGACCCAGGATCAGATCAAGACGACCTTTGCGGATGTCGCGGGTTGTGATGAAGCGAAAGAAGAAGTCGAAGAGCTGGTCGACTTTTTGAAGGACCCTAGCAAGTTCCAGCGGCTGGGCGGTCAGATACCCCGAGGCGTTTTGATGGTAGGGCCTCCGGGTACCGGTAAGACCTTGTTAGCTAAAGCCATTTCCGGTGAAGCCAAGGTGCCGTTCTTTACCATTTCGGGTTCGGACTTTGTCGAAATGTTCGTGGGTGTCGGTGCCTCGCGGGTACGCGACATGTTTGAACAGGCCAAGAAGCAGGCCCCCTGTATCATATTCATTGACGAGATCGATGCCGTAGGACGTCATCGTGGCTCCGGTATGGGTGGCGGTCACGACGAGCGCGAACAGACCTTGAACCAGCTGCTGGTCGAAATGGACGGCTTCGAGGCTAATGACGGCATCATCGTCATCGCGGCGACCAACCGTCCTGACGTACTCGATCCAGCACTGCTTCGCCCTGGACGTTTCGATCGCCAAGTTACCGTAGGCCTGCCGGATATCCGGGGCCGCGAGCACATTCTAGGGGTGCATTTGCGCAAGGTGCCTCTGGGTGAAGACGTCAAGCCGAGCGTGATCGCACGCGGTACGCCGGGCTTCTCCGGTGCGGATCTAGCCAACCTGGTCAATGAGGCTGCCCTGTTTGCAGCACGGCGCAACCGCCGTCTGGTGAACATGGAAGAACTCGAGCTTGCCAAAGACAAGATCATGATGGGCGCCGAGCGCAAGTCCATGGTCATGACCGAGAAGGAAAAGCTCAACACAGCCTATCATGAGTCCGGGCACGCAATTATCGGCCTGTTAATGCCAGAGCATGACCCGGTTTACAAGGTGACTATCATTCCCCGAGGTCGTGCTCTGGGTGTGACCATGTTCTTGCCGGAAGAAGATCGCTACAGCTTTTCGCGCCAGCAGATCCTTAGTCAGATTTGCTCGCTGTTCGGTGGACGTATCGCCGAGGAGATGACCTTGGGGCCGAATGGTGTAACTACCGGCGCGTCCAATGATATCAAGCGCGCAACTGAGCTGGCTCATAGCATGGTGGCCAAGTGGGGGCTCTCCTCGGAGATGGGCCCGCTGATGTATGACGAGGACGAGTCGCATCAGTTCATGGGTGGGCCGGGCGGTACCGGCGGCAAGTTTAATTCGCCGGAGACCACCTCCAAACTCGATAAGGAAGTGCGGCGCATCATTGATGAGTGCTATGCCCAGGCCAAGCAGCTGCTCGAGGACAATCGTGACAAGCTGGACACGATGGCTGAAGCATTGATGCAGTATGAGACCATCGATGCGGAACAGCTCAAGGATATCATCGAGGGCCGCAAGCCGCGTCCGCCCAAGGATTGGGGAGGCGATGGTTCCGGCGGTGGCACTGCGGTTACAGGCGATCCTTCGCAGCGTCCTGGTGGAGACGAGATTGGCTCGGATGGCGACGAGGACGAAGACAAGGGGCCTCGGCGACGCCCTTCCGATCCGCTTGGTGGCCCTGCTGGCCATTAGCAATCCGTTTGCCAGTGAATACGGAAGGCGCCCGCAAAGGCGCCTTCCGTCTCTTTGATATATCTTGTTCCGGGAACGTTAGATGACACCAACCGCCGCTACTCTATTGCACTGCGGACGCCATCGCCTCGATCTTTCCTATCCTAGGGTAATGGGCATTCTCAATGTCACCCCCGACTCGTTCTCCGATGGTGGTCGTTATGTCATGCGTGATGAGGCCTTGCGCCATGCGGAAACAATGCTGGCGGAAGGGGCGGCGATCATCGATGTAGGTGGTGAATCCACCCGTCCGGGCGCTACACCGACGACAGTCCAGCAGGAGCTCGACCGAGTGATTCCGGTTGTCGAATTTCTGGTGCGGGAGTTGGATGCATTGGTATCGGTAGATACCAGCTCGCCTGAAGTAATGCGCGAGGCCGCCGAAAGCGGGGCAGGGATGATCAATGATGTACGTGCGTTACGCCGACCCGGTGCCATCGAGACTGCCGCACGCTATGGCTTGCCGGTTTGCTTGATGCACATGCTTGGCGAGCCGGAAGACATGCAGCAGGCTCCTCACTACGATGAACCGGTAGAGCAGGCGGTACTGCGCTTTCTTGAAGCTCGCGTGATTGCCTGTGAAGCAGGCGGTGTCCGCCGTGAACAACTACTGCTTGACCCGGGGTTCGGCTTTGCTAAAACGACCGAGCATAACCTTCGCCTACTCAAGCGCCTATCGGCATTGGCCAAGCTCGAGTTGCCATTGATGGTCGGCATGTCGCGCAAGAGCATGATAGGCAAGGTTCTTGGGCGAGCCGTTGAAGAGCGCTTACATGGGGGGCTGGCTTTGTCATCCTTGGCAGTGGATCGTGGTGCGCGGTTGATACGCGTGCACGATGTTGCCCCTCACGTAGATGCAATCAATATGACCTGGAGCGTGTTACAGGAAGGCACTGAGCTATGACGAGACGTTATTTTGGTACCGACGGTATCCGTGGAACCGTTGGCGAATATCCCATTACCGCAGATTTCATGCTCAAGCTGGGCTGGGCCATGGGGCGTGTTTTAAACAAGCAAGATGGTCGAGCCAAAGTGTTGATCGGCAAGGACACGCGCATCTCGGGTTACATGTTCGAGTCGGCTTTGGAGGCAGGTTTGTCCGCAGCAGGTGTCGATGTCTCCTTGCTGGGGCCGATGCCGACGCCAGGGATCGCCTATCTGACGCGCACACTGCGAGCCGATGCCGGTATCGTGATTTCAGCATCGCACAATGCTTTTCAGGACAATGGCATCAAGTTCTTCTCTGCGGATGGCACTAAGCTACCCGATGAAATCGAGACTCGCATTGAAGAGGAGATAGATAAGCCTCTCGAAACGGTACCCGCCGATCGTCTGGGCAAGGCTTCTCGCATTGGCGATGCCGATGGCCGCTACATCGAGTTCTGCAAGTCTACCGTACCCCATCGTATGACCCTTCGTGGCCTGAATATCGTGCTGGATTGTGCTCATGGCGCAACTTATCACATCGCCCCCAGCGTTTTTCGCGAGCTGGGAGCCAAGATAAGTTTGCTGGGCGCAGAGCCCGACGGTTTGAATATCAATCAGCGAGTAGGCTCTACCTATCCCGCCTCGCTGCGTGCGGCTGTCATCGAGCGCGGTGCCGATCTGGGTATCGCTTTCGATGGCGATGGTGATCGCGTGGTACTGGTCGATGCGGACGGTCAGGAAGTCGATGGCGACGACATCATCTACATGATCGCCAAGGATCGCCATGACCGTGGCGAACTGGATGGGGGCGTCGTGGGTACGCTGATGAGCAACTTCGGACTGGCGGCTGCTCTGGAAGCACTGGATATTCCTTTCGAGCGCGCCAAGGTCGGTGATCGCTATGTGATGGAGCGTCTTGCAGCCAAGGGCTGGCACCTCGGAGGGGAGTCCTCGGGACACATCGTCTGTGGTCATGTTCAGACCACCGGGGATGGTGTCGTGTCGGCCTTGCAAGTGCTGGCGATCATGGTCAGTCAGAACTGCTCGCTTGCAGAGCTCAAAGGCTTCGAAAAGACGCCTCAAGCCTTGATCAACGTACGTCTGACGCCTGGAACCGATAAGCAGGCATTGCTTGAAAACGACCGTTTGCGTGAAACGGTTTCCAGCGTCGAGGTAGAACTTGGTGACGAAGGCCGAGTGCTGTTACGCCCTTCGGGTACGGAGCCGCTGATTCGAGTGATGGTCGAAGGGCGGCCTCATCTTGATGTCGATGCTTTAGCGCGGCGTATTGCGGCGGAAGTTGAAATATTGATGGCCTAGGAGGCTGGTAGCGTCGTAGTTACAGGCATGCTGGTTGTCTTGGCTCGGCGACTCCTATACCATTTTGCACCACTTCGAGAAAGGGGGGCTTCATGCGTGTGCCATTGATCGCCGGCAACTGGAAGATGAACGGTTCCCTGGCGCTGGTTGAGCAGTTTGGTCAAGCCTTTGGCGAAGCCAATCTATCCTCATCGATGGAGATTGCCATACTACCTCCATCGCCCTATTTGGCCGCGGCACAGACGGCGTTTGAAAAGACCCCGCTCCGGTTGGGTGCGCAAACGGTGAACCCTGAGCCATCTGGTGCTTACACCGGCGAGGTAAGTGCCAGCATGCTTTCGGAATTCGGCGTGCATTATGTGCTGGCAGGGCATTCGGAGCGTCGTTCGCTTTATCACGAAGACGACAAGGCGGTCCTGGTACGAGTTCAGGCCGTTTTGAATGAGGGTCTTACGCCGATTCTCTGTGTCGGCGAAACGCTAGCCGAACGGGATGAAGGACGCACTGAAGCGACCGTGTTGAGTCAAGTGAAGACCGTATTCGATATGCTCAATGCCCAGCAGCGTCAACATGTGGTCATTGCCTATGAGCCTGTGTGGGCCATTGGCACCGGAAGAACCGCTACCCCGGAGCAGGCGCAGACTGTTCATGCGGCCATTCGCGCCTATCTCGTTGAGTATGATAAGCAGATGGCTTCTACGCTGCGTTTGCTTTATGGCGGTAGTATGAAACGTGAGAATGCGGCTGAGCTGCTTGCTCAGCCAGATATCGATGGCGGCCTGATAGGCGGAGCCTCACTCAAGGTCGACGATTTTTTAGCCATTTGCCAGTCAGTAGGTTAATACATGCAAGTTGTCATTCTCATCATTCATGTGGTGATTGCCATTGCGCTGGTCGCGCTCATTCTTTTGCAACAAGGCAAGGGGGCCGAAGCGGGCGCATCGTTCGGTGGCGGAGCTTCTCAGACCGTTTTCGGTTCCCGGGGGAGTGGTAGTTTTCTGGCTAAATTGACGGGAGTGTTGGCTGCCGCCTTCTTTGCCACCTCGTTGACACTTGCCTATTTTGCTTCTCAAGCGGGAGATGCTCCGGAGCAGGGCATTCCGGATGCTGAATTGATCGAGCAGCGGAACGCGCCACCTACCCTTGACGAAGAGCCGCAAAGCACGGATAATACTGCGCCAGCGCTAGAGGTCGGTGGGGAGCAGCAGTAACCGGTTGATATGTCTGGCGTTAGGCGAACGAAGTTTCGCCTGGTTTGTTCATCCCCTGTTGCCGAAGTGGTGGAATTGGTAGACACGCTATCTTGAGGGGGTAGTGACCTTATGGTCGTGGGGGTTCAAGTCCCCCCTTCGGCACCAATGATGTTGCTTGTATCAAGGAAAAAGCGTGATTGTCTCGTATCATCATGCGTAATGCGCTTCCTTGACCCAGCAGCAAGCAAGTTCTTATACTTGTCAGCTTATGATGCGGGGTGGAGCAGTCTGGTAGCTCGTCGGGCTCATAACCCGAAGGTCGTCGGTTCAAATCCGGCCCCCGCTACCAAGTTTCTTATGCAAGGCCCCTTCCATTGAAGGGGCTTTTTGTTAGCGGTTCACTTTTTGCAGCTAACATCAGTCAGCCACCTAGCTTTCCTCTCACTCCTGGTCAGGTGCCTGATGCAACTGTTGTAGGAGTTTTGTTTGTGGCAATCAATGACGTCGCACTTAAAGCGCTCATCGAGCCGGCGATAACGGCCATGGGCTTCGAGCTCTGGGGAGTTGAGCGTACCGCTCAAGGCAGACACTCACGCCTGGTGGTATACATCGATAGCCATGACGGCGTCACAGTTGACCATTGCGCAGAAGTTAGCCGTCAAGTGAGTGCGATTCTGGATGTCGAGGATCCGATCTCTGGCCAGTATCGACTGGAGGTGTCTTCTCCAGGCATGGATCGCCCACTTTTCACCCTCGAGCAGTTCGAGCGTTACAAAGGCAACAATGTCGCGTTACGCTTACGCGTTCCTTATGACGGCCGTCGCAAATTCAAGGGATTGCTGGCGGGTATCGAGGATGACGAGGTGCTGTTGCACCTTGAAGGCGAAGAGTACTGCTTTCCCATCGATGGGATCGAGCAGGCGCGGGTTGTTCCGCAGTTCGATACCTGAGGACTGGTTTTTTGGCGAGGCTTTAGCATGAGTAAAGAGATTCTGCTGGTCGTTGACGCGATCTCGAACGAGAAGGGTGTGCCCCGCGACGTCATCTTCGAGGCAGTCGAAGCGGCACTGGCAAGCGCATCACGTAAGCGTTTCGAGGGCGAAGAAGCAAACGTTCGCGTCAAGATCGATCGTATGACCGGGGACTACGAAACATTTCGCCGCTGGGTCGTCGTCGAGGATGACGAGTTCGAGACCCCGGATGCCGAGATCAAACAGTCCTATGCGGAGCGTCGCGATCCGCCGTTGACCTTGGGAGACGTGGTCGAAGAGCGCATCGAGAATGCCGCCTTTGGCCGTATTGCCGCCCAGACCGCCAAACAGGTCATCGTGCAGAAGGTGCGTGAAGCAGAGCGTGCTCAAGTCGTGCGCCAGTATGCCGAGCGTGAGGGCGAGCTGGTGGCGGGCATCGTCAAAAAGACGACCCGTGACGGGCTGATCATCGATCTAGGGGACAATGCGGAAGCATTCTTGCCTCGTAGTGAAATGATTCCGGGTGAACGCTATCGCATGAACGAACGCGTACGCGCTTTGCTATGGAAGGTCGAGCCGGAAGCACGAGGCGCGCAGTTGATTCTCACCCGGACGCGCCCCGATCTGATTATCGAACTGTTCAAGATCGAAGTGCCGGAAATCGCCGAGCAACTCATCGAAATAAAAGGCGCGGCCCGCGATCCAGGTTCTCGCGCCAAGATCGCGGTGAAGACCAACGATCGCCGAATCGATCCTGTTGGTGCCTGTGTCGGTATGCGAGGCTCCAGGGTTCAGGCAGTTTCCAACGAACTGCAGAATGAGCGTGTCGACATCATCTTGTGGGACGACAATCCCGCGCAGTTGGTCATCAACGCGATGGCGCCGGCAGAAGTGGCTTCCATTCTCGTCGATGAAGACGCGCACTCCATGGATGTCGCCGTGGGTGAGGATAATCTGGCCCAAGCCATCGGGCGTAGTGGACAGAACGTGCGTCTGGCCAGTGAGCTGACCGGTTGGGCGCTCAACGTGATGACTGAAGATGAGGCCGAGGGAAAACGCGAGCAGGAAGTCGATAGTCAGGTTGAATATTTCATCAACCATCTCGAAATCGATGAAGAGCTGGCGCGCATATTGGTCGAGGAGGGTTTTACCTCCCTCGAAGAGTTGGCCTATGTGCCTCTTGAAGAAATGCTGGAAATCGAAGAGTTCGACGAAGACCTGGTGGAAGAACTTCGCGCGCGGGCCAAGGATGAGCTGCTGACTCTGGCGATTGCTTCCGAAGAGGTTCTCGATGGCGCTCAACCCGCCGACGATCTGCTGGAAATGGAAGGAATGGATCGCCACCTGGCTTTCATTCTAGCCAGCCGCGGTATTGTCACGATGGAAGATCTCGCCGAGCAGGCCATCGACGACCTCAAGGATATCGAGAGTATCGACGAAGAGCGCGCCGCGTCACTGATAATGACCGCCCGTGCGCCCTGGTTCGCAAGCGAAAGTAACTAGGTCATGGGCTCAGGAGGGTCGTAATGTCAGAAATGACAGTGAAGGATTTCGCAGTCAAGGTAGGTCGTGATACGTCCCGCCTGCTGGAGCAAATGAAAGAAGCCGGTCTTCCCCATCAGGGCGAGAGTGATGCCGTGTCCGAAGAGGACAAGCAACGCCTGCTGGATCACTTGACCAAAAGTCATGGCGGTGGTCGCGGTGCCAAGAACCGTATCACGCTAACCCGTCAGACCAAGAGCCGCATCAGATCCGGCGAAGGTCGTGGCAAGACCATAGAAGTGCAGGTGCGTAAGAAGCGCACCTACGTCAAGCGTGCCGAGGAAGAGGTTGCCGAGCAGCCTGCTCAGCCGGAGCAAGGGCCACGTCAATTGGTCGGCGACATGGCGAATGCTACTCAGGCTCGCGTCGAGGCGGAGCAGGCCGAGCGTGCTCAAGCCGAGGCTGAGCAGGCAGAAAAGTCTCAAGCTGCGGCTCAGGAGCAAGCACCTGCTTCTCAGCCAGAGGTTGCTGCAACCCCCTCTCCGCAAGAGGAAGCGGCACCGACGCAAGAGGCCAAGAAGCCTAGCAAGCCAGAGATTCCTCAAAGTGACGAGCCGGTTGTCGAGGCACCTCCCAAGGAGCCTCGTAACGACAATCGTCGTGCACAGAAGAAAGCGCCGGCCAAGAAGGGCCGCGACACCAGCCGTGACGAAGATCGCGAAGAACGCAGCGAGCGCCGTCGTGGTACCGGCAAGAAAGTCAAACGTGCCGAGCGCCGCGGCAGCCGCCGCGGTGGTCGTGAAAGCGGCGGTAAGCACTCCTTCCAGAAGCCGACTCAACCGATCGTGCGCGAGGTGGCCATTCCGGAATCGATCAGCGTCGCCGAACTTGCGGACAAGATGGCGATCAAGGCCAACGAAGTCATCAAGGCCATGTTCACCATGGGGGCAGCGGTCACCATCAACCAGACCATCGATCAGGACACCGCGGCGATCGTCGTCGAGGAAATGGGCCACACGCCCAAGCTGGTCAAGGACGATGCGCTGGAAACCGAGGTGCTCGAAGGTATCTCCTACGAGGGTGAAGAGATTACACGCTCGCCCGTGGTCACGGTCATGGGGCATGTCGACCATGGTAAGACGTCGCTACTCGATTTCATTCGGCGCACCAAGGTGGCGACTGGTGAGGCCGGCGGTATTACCCAGCACATCGGTGCGTACCATGTCGGCAATCAGCAGGAAGGCGTTACTTTCCTGGATACACCGGGCCACGCAGCTTTTACCGCCATGCGTGCACGCGGTGCCCAGGCGACGGATGTGGTCATTCTGGTCGTGGCAGCGGACGATGGCGTGATGCCCCAGACCGTCGAGGCGATCGAGCACGCCAAGGCGGCCGAGGTGCCCTTGGTTGTCGCGGTCAACAAGATCGACAAGCCGGGCGCCGACCCGGATCGGGTCAAGAACGAGCTGTCTCAGCGTGGCGTCATTTCCGAAGAGTGGGGCGGTGATACCCAGTTCGTGCATGTCTCCGCCAAGACCGGGGAAAATATAGACGCTCTGCTCGAGGCCGTACAGCTGGTGTCCGAGGTGCTTGAACTCAAGGCCGTACCGGAAGCGCCGGGCAAGGGTGTCGTCGTGGAGTCGCGCCTCGATAAAGGTCGCGGCCCGGTTGCCACCGTGCTGGTTCAGAATGGAACGCTGCGGCGTGGCGATATTGTGCTGGCCGGTCTGCATTATGGCCGCGTGCGGGCACTGACCAATGAGCTTGGTCAGCAGGTCGAATCGGTCGGGCCGTCCATGCCGGTGGAAATCCAGGGGCTGGATGGTACGCCGGAAGCCGGTGAAGACTTCATGGTGCTGGCCGACGACAAGAAAGCACGCGAAATCGCCAACTTCCGTCAGGGCAAATACCGTGAAGTACGACTGGCGCGTCAGCAGAAGGCCAAACTGGAGAACATGTTCAGCCAGATGGGTCAGGACGAGGTGGCCAAGGTCAACATCGTTCTCAAGGCGGACGTGCAGGGTTCTCTAGAAGCCATTCGTGGTGCCCTTGAAGAACTTTCCACCGACGAAGTCCAGGTGGCCGTTGTCTCCTCAGGTGTTGGCGGTATTACCGGTACCGATGCCAACCTGGCCCTGGCGAGTGATGCCATCGTCGTTGGTTTCAACGTGCGTGCCGATGCGGCTGCCCGGGAAATCATCGAGCGCGAAGGGCTGGATCTGCGCTATTACAGCGTGATCTATCAGCTCATCGACGAAGTGAAGCAAGCCATGAGTGGCATGCTGGCTCCGGAATGGCGCGAGGACATCGTGGGTATCGCCGAGGTGCGTGACGTCTTCCGGGCGCCCAAGATCGGTGCCGTGGCGGGTTGTATGGTTGTCGAAGGCACCGTGCATCGACACAAGAAGATCCGCGTGCTCCGCGAAAACGTGGTCATCTACGAGGGTGAGCTTGAATCTCTGCGGCGTTTCAAGGATGACGTCAATGAGGTGCGCAACGGCATGGAGTGCGGCATCGGCGTCAAGAACTACAACGATGTTCAGGTCGGCGACAAGATCGAGGTCTTTGATCAAGTGAAGGTCGAGCGCACCCTCTAAGGCAAGAAAGGAGAGTAGGATGCGTGAGTTCAAGCGTACCGATCGGGTGGCGGATCAACTGCAGCAGGAGCTAGCAGTGCTCATCCAGCGAGAGGTCAAGGATCCGCGGTTGGGCATGGTCACCGTCAGCGGTGTCGACGTCAGCCGCGACTTGGGCTATGCCGAGGTCTATATCACCCTGTTGGGAGACAATGATCCGGAGCGAGTTCAGGAAAACCTTGCGGTGCTCAAGCATGCCGCCGGGTTTCTGCGCAGCCAGATTGCTCGGCGCATCAAGCTGCGTCACGTTCCCGAGCTTCGTTTTCATTACGATGAAAGCGTTGTACGGGGTCAGGAGCTCTCCTCGTTGATCGATCAGGCCGTTGAGGCTGACCGGGTTCATCACAGTGACGATCTCGAGAATCGCGAATCCTCCTCAGGAGAAGGGGAGCGCTGATGGCGCGACGTCGTCGGGGTTTGCCAGTGAACGGTGTGCTGTTGCTCGATAAGCCAGCGGGTATGTCGAGCAACCACGCACTCCAACGGGTTCGTCGCTTGTTTCAAGCACAAAAAGCAGGACATACGGGAACGCTGGATCCCATGGCGACCGGGTTGTTACCGGTATGCTTCGGAGAGGCGACCAAGTTCTCATCCTATCTGTTGGACGCTGACAAGCGCTATCGGACCTACGTTCGTCTTGGCGAAATCACCGATACCGGCGATGCAGAAGGTGAGATAGTCGAGCGTCGTTCGGTCGCGGGCTTTACCGATGCGGATATTGAAAAGGTGCTGGCGTCGTTTTGCGGTGAGATCGATCAGGTGCCGCCCATGTATTCGGCCCTGAAGCATCAAGGCAAGCCATTGTACGAGCTGGCACGCCAAGGCAAGACAATCGAGCGTGCACCGCGTCGCGTGAGGGTTTATGATATGCGGCTTCTCGCGCGCGATGCCATGGGCTTTGAGCTTGAAGTGGCCTGCAGCAAGGGCACTTATATACGAACGCTGGCCGAGGATATTGGTCAGGCATTGGGGTGCGGTGCGCATATCACGGCGCTACGACGATTGCGCACCGGTGCCTTCGACGATAGCGGCATGGTCTCATTGGAGGCGCTGGCCTCGATGAGCGATCAAGCAGAGCGCGAGCTGCAGCTGCTGGAAATGGACGTCCTGGTAAAGCACTTGCCACGACTGAGCGTCGATGGTGACGTTGCAAAGCGTTTGTTGCTAGGGCAGTGCGTACAAACAGACACCGCTGGGCTATCGATAGGCAGCACGGCGCGCTTGTATCGTGACAATGTCTTTTTGGGATTGGTCACGATCCTCGTGGCGGGAGAGGTAACCCCCCGCCGACTGGTGGCTACCGCTTGACGAGCGAAAGTAGCCTTGTCGCTGCCTAATAGCGACATACCCTGGAGACTGCAAATATGCGTGGTCTCCGACATTTATCATCTCAAGCATATTGCTTACTGGAGGTACACAGATGGCATTGACCACTGAAAAGAAGGCTGAAATCGTCAACGAATACGGCCGTGGTGAAAACGATACCGGCTCCCCAGAAGTTCAGGTCGCACTTTTGAGTGCCAACATTGATGGGCTGCAGTCTCACTTCAAGTCCAACAAGCAGGATCACCACTCCCGCCGGGGCCTGATCCGGATGGTCAATCAGCGCCGCAAGCTGCTCGACTATCTCAAGCGCAAGGATCTGGAGCGTTACCAGTCTTTGATTCAGCGTCTCGGCTTGCGTCGCTGAGGAGCAGCAAGTCGCTACTGCGCGCATGCAAGACAAGAACGGGCAGCCCGAGGGGTTGCCCGTTTCGCGTTTTTGGATGCCTGATGGCGCTAACCCGTAATCCCACCAGACTGGTAGAATGGTCGCCGAGTCAAAACGACCCCAATGAAATCGACAAGGTAAGGATGTCCCCGTGAATCCGGTCAAGAAAACATTTCAGTACGGTCAGAGCACCGTGACCCTCGAAACAGGGCGTATCGCTCGTCAAGCCACTGGCGCTGTACAAGTCACCATGGAGGGTACCGTGGTGCTGTGTACCGTAGTGGCCAGAAAAGATACCAAGCCAGGCCAGGACTTTTTCCCGCTTTCTGTGCATTACCAGGAAAAGACCTATGCGGTTGGCAAGATCCCCGGTGGTTTCTTCAAGCGCGAAGGGCGTCCCACCGAAAAGGAAACGTTGACATCACGGCTGATCGATCGGCCGATTCGCCCGCTGTTTCCCAAGGGCTTCATGAATGAGGTTCAGGTCGTTTGTAATGTGCTGTCCGCCGATCGCAACCAGGATCCGGATATTGCTGCGATGATCGGTACGTCAGCGGCACTTGCCATTTCCGGTGTGCCCTTCAATGGCCCGATCGGCGCCGCTCGTGTGGCCTTCAGCGAAGAGAAGGGCTACTTCCTCAATCCCAGCGTCTCGGAGTTGACGACCTCCGAGCTCAACATGGTCGTTGCCGGCACCGAGAAAGCCGTGCTGATGGTGGAGTCCGAGGCCAAGGAGCTGCTCGAAGACGAGATGCTGGGCGCGGTGCTCTTTGCCCATCAGGAAATGCAGGTGGCAATCACGGCGATTAATGAGTTTGTCGGTGAAGCAGGCAAGCCCAAATGGGAATGGCAGCCGGCGCAGGAAAATACTTCACTCAAGGACGCCCTGGCGAGCGGCTTCGAGTCCAGAATCGGCGACGCCTACCGGGTAACGGACAAGATGGCGCGTCAGGACGCCCTGTCGGGCCTCAAGGCCGAGGCCGTCGAGCAGTTGGCCAGCGGTGATGATGCCCAATTCAGCACTGATGAAGTGAGTAGTGCCTTTGCCGGCCTCGAGAAGCGCGTTGTGCGTAGCCGCGTGATCGATGGCGAGCCGCGAATCGATGGGCGTGATCACAAGACCGTGCGGCCGCTGGACATTCAGGTCGGTGTGCTGCCGCGTACCCATGGCTCTGCCCTGTTTACCCGGGGTGAGACCCAGGCGATCGTCATCGCGACTCTGGGGACGCTCCGCGACTCACAGCTGATCGAATCTCTGGAAGGAGAGCGCAAGGATCGCTTCTTGCTGCACTACAACTTCCCCCCATACTGTGTGGGCGAGGCCGGTTTCATGGGCGGACCCAAGCGGCGCGAGATCGGCCACGGTCGCCTGGCCCGGCGTGGCGTTCAGGCCATGTTGCCCAGCGACGAGGACTTCCCCTACACCATTCGCGTGGTGTCCGAGATCACCGAGTCCAACGGCTCGAGCTCCATGGCCTCGGTATGCGGCACCTCGCTTGCCCTGATGGACGCCGGTGTTCCGCTCAAGGCGCCGGTGGCCGGTATTGCCATGGGTTTGGTCAAAGACGACGACAAGTTTGCCGTGTTGACGGACATCCTGGGGGACGAGGACCATCTCGGTGATATGGACTTCAAGGTTGCCGGGTCCGCCAAGGGTGTCACTGCGCTGCAGATGGACATCAAGATCGAAGGCATCAATGAAGAAATCATGGAGACTGCGCTGCAGCAGGCCCATGAAGCGCGCCAGAGCATCCTCGCTCAGATGAACGAGGTGATCGATCAAAGCCGTACGGAAGTGTCCGAAAACGCACCGTCCATGATCACCATCAAGATCGATTCGGACAAGATCCGTGACGTCATCGGTAAAGGCGGCGCCACCATCCGCAAGATTTGCGATGACACCGGCGCGTCTATCGACCTCGACGACGACGGTACCGTGCGTATCTACGCCGATGACAAGGCGGCTGCCAAACAGGCGACGGATATCGTGCTCGGTATCACTGCCGAAGCCGAGATCGGCAAGCTTTATCGCGGCAAGGTGGTGCGTATTGCCGACTTCGGTGCTTTCGTCAACTTCATGCCTGGTACCGATGGATTGGTGCATATTTCGCAGATCGTGCCGGAACGCGTCAACGACGTGCGCGATTTCCTCAATGAGGGTGACGAGGTGACGGTCAAGGTGCTTGATATCGACAATCGCAATCGCGTGAAGCTGTCGATCAAGGAGATCGGCGCCGAGGAAAAGGCGGCCTTCGAGGCCGAACTGGCCGAGTAACGCGTGACGTTGTAGGCGGTTTTTTTAAAGAGTAAAAGAAACGTCCCAGCCGGGTTGAACCGGCTGGGACGTTTTTATTGTGTTGCTTTCAAACCATTATCTTTCAATGGCTAGCGCCACACCCTGACCGCCGCCAATACACAAGGTCGCCAAGCCTTTCTTGGCATCCCGGGCAATCATCTCATGCAGCAACGACACCAGTACTCGGCAGCCGGAAGCGCCGATGGGGTGCCCTAGCGCAATGGCGCCGCCGTTAACGTTGATCTTGCTGGTATCCCATCCCAACTCCTTGTTCACCGCAATTGCCTGGGCGGCGAACGCTTCGTTGGCTTCAACCAGATCGAGTTCGTCCATGCTCCAGCCGGCTTTCTCGAGGCAGCGGCGTGTGGCAGGCGCCGGACCAATGCCCATGATTGACGGATCGACCCCGGCATTGGCGTAGGCCTTGATGCGCGCCAGAGGCTCAAGTCCCAATTCCCGGGCCTTGGACTCGGAACACAGCATGGCAACAGCCGCACCATCGTTGATTCCCGAGGCGTTGCCGGCAGTTACGGCGCCATCTTTCTTGAAGGCAGGCTTCATGCCGCCGAGCTTCTCGGCTGTAATGCCGGCGCGAGGCCCTTCATCCTTGTCGAAGACGATCGGGTCGCCCTTGCGCTGAGGTATCTCGATCGGCACGATCTGGCTGTCGAAGCGCCCCGATTCGATGGCGGCAGCTGCATTCTGCTGGGAGGTAGCAGCGAATTCGTCCATCTGCTCGCGAGTGATGCCGTACTTTTCGCCCAAATTCTCTGCAGTAATACCCATGTGATAATCGTTGAAGGCATCCCACAGGCCGTCATACACCATGGTGTCGAGCGCTTTCCAGTCACCCATGCGCTGTCCGGTACGGGAGTGGGGTAGGGCATGGGGCGACAGCGACATGTTTTCCTGACCTCCCGCCAGAATCAGTTCCGTATCGCCACAGCGAATGGCCTGAGTAGCCAGATGCAGCGCCTTGAGGCCGGAACCGCAGACCTTGTTGATGGTCATGGCGGGAACCGCGTCCGGCAGGCCGGCAAGAATGGCGGTCTGGCGGGCGGGATTCTGCCCACAAGCAGCGGTCAATACCTGGCCAAGCAGCACTTCATCGACCTGATCGGGAGAAACGCCGGTATTGGCAAGAATATCCTTGATGACACGAGCCCCTAGCTCCTTGGCGGGAATCGTGGATAACGCGCCGCCAAAAGTGCCAATGGCGGTGCGTCGAGCGGCGACAATGACCACATCTTGCATACGATACTCCTTATCTTCGTGCGTATAGTCTCTTTACCAGCATAGGAGACCCTTGGCCATCGCCGCAATCGCTAATACGCCTCATGGCCGAGAACCAGAGTAATCTAGTATTTTCTGGTGCGGCGTTTGGTCAATCTTTCGGTAGCAGGATGGGCATATTGTCGATCAGACGCGTCGTTCCGAGGTGGGCTGCCGCAAGCAATATGGCGTCCTGCGTGGTATCGCTTACCGGACCAAGATCATTGGCGCGGCGCAGCTCGAGGTAGTCCGGTTTGAAACCTGCTGCGATGAGATTTTGCAGTGCCTCGTGCAGCACGTCATTACTCGGCATGCCCTTTTCGAGCGCATCCCGGGCCTGGCACAGGGTGCGATATAGCGCAGGAGCCTTGGCGCGCTGAGCGTCATCGAGATAGCCGTTGCGAGACGACAGCGCCAGCCCATCGTCGTTGCGTACGGTGGGGGTAGCGATGATGTCGATAGGAAGATGCAAATCCGCGGTCAGTTTACGAATCACCGCCAGCTGCTGGTAATCCTTCTCTCCAAAGCAAGCAATGTCCGGTTGCACCAGATTGAAGAGCAGGGTGACCACGGTGGCGACGCCCTCGAAGTGTCCTGGCCGACTGGCGCCGCAAAGCCCTTGTGAAACTTCGGGCACCAACACGCGGGTATGGGCCTCGAGACCATTTGGATAGAGCATGGCGTTGTTTGGCGTGAAGAGAAGATTGCACCCCGCCGCCTCCAGCTTGCTCTGGTCTTCGGCGAGGGTGCGCGGATAAGCATCGAGATCTTCCCCCGCGCCGAATTGAAGAGGGTTGACGAAGATCGTCGCCACCACGATATCGGCATGTCGCTGCGCCATCTCCACCAAGGCCGTATGGCCTGCGTGCAGGTTGCCCATGGTGGGCACCAGGGCAATCTTGTCACCTTGGCGACGATGCGTGGCAAGCGTCTGGCGTAGCGCCTTGATGGTATTCAGGGTCTGCATTAGAAGCTGTGCTCTTCGCTGGGGAAGCGGCGGGTCTTGACTGCTTCATGATAAGCACCGAAAGCAGCCTCGATCGAGTCGGTTTCAGCCAGGAAGTTCTTGGCGAAGCGAGGAAGGCGAGCACTGACGCCTAGCATGTCGTGCATTACCAGAATCTGCCCGTCCACGTCGGCTCCTGCACCGATGCCGATTACAGGGACTTCCAGAGTGTCGCGCATGAGGCGCCCCAGTTGTGCGGGTACGCATTCGAGCAAAATGACCGAGGCACCGGCATCGACCAATGCCTGTGCGTCAGCCACCATCTGTTCGGCGTGAACGCTATCTCGGCCCTGCACCCTGTAACCGCCGAACTGATGCACTGATTGAGGCGTCAGCCCCATGTGAGCGCAGACCGGGACGCCTCGCCGGGTCAACTCGCGAATGCCCTCAGCCAGCCACGCCTCCCCCTCGATCTTGACCATCTCGGCACCGGCGCGTATCAGGACGCCGGCGTCCTGAAGCAGGCGCTCCGTGCTTGTGTTGCTCATGAACGGCAGATCCGCCATCAGCAGGCTTTTCTCCTTGCCGCGAGCGACACAGCGCGTGTGGTAGTCGATATCGTCCAGGGTGACCGGGAGGGTGGTGGAATGGCCTTGTAGCACCATGCCCAGAGAATCGCCGACCAGTAGCACCTCGATACCTGCCTGGCTTGCGATACGTGCAAAGGAAGCATCATAAGCGGTCAAACAGCTGAATGTTTCACCGGCTTGCTTGAGCGCCTGGAGTGCGCGCGTGGTAACGGTCTTCATGGCGTGCAATCTCGTCTCAAGTGGCATGCAAGGAAAGCTGACAGCATGCGAGAACAGTGCAGTTGAAAAGAAGCCTTTATGCCGGGCACGGTCATTTGTTACCCGTTTTTGTTACTTTATGCTCGGTGGTAGTGTGAAAGGGTAACAAAAATCTTGCAACCCTAACTATCGGATTGGAGGCGCTGTAGATCGTGGTCTTTCATGTGTAGCAGAAGATCTTCAATTCGTGTGGCGCCAATCGCCAGTCCAGGCGAGATATCGGCCAGAGGAAACAGTACGAAAGCGCGCTCTTTCATGGCTGGGTGAGGCAGTTTCAGGCGTGGTAGATCAAGCGTCAGATCATCGAACAGAAGCAGATCAAGATCCAGAGTGCGGGGCCCCCAATGGCGCAAGCGCCGACGTTGATGCTGTTGCTCCAGGGCCTGGAGTTGATCGAGTAGCGCAAGGGGTGACAGGCGAGTCGATACCCGGGCCACTGCATTGATGAAATCAGGCTGATCCTGAGGGCCTACCGGCTTGCTTGCGTAGCAGGGGGAAGCCGCGAGCAACCGTGTCACGGGAAGCCGCTTCAGCGCTATCAATGCCTGTTCGATATGCTCGCGAGGTCCATCCAGGTTACTCCCTAGGCCGATATAGGCCTGGTGTGCGAATTCACTCATGGCCTGACGGCGACGACCCTTGGGACTTGTTGCTGCGCTTTCGTTTGCGCGGTCGACGCTTGCGGCCATCGCTAGCGCCAGCAGGATCGGCGTCGATCTTGTTCAGCAAGCGCTGCTGTTCATGTTCGTCGCCGCTTTGGAACGCCTCCCACCAGGCGCCTAGTCCAGACGGGATCTCGCCAGCGGCCTCGCGCAGCAAGAGAAAGTCGTAGGCGGCGCGAAAGCGAGGATGCTCGAGTGTTTGAAACGTCCGCTTGCCACGACGTTTGGGGAGTCGTTGCTGCAGGTCCCAGATGTCACGCATCGGGAAGCTAAAGCGCTTGGGAATGGAGGTGTGCTGAAGCTGGCGCGATACCGCCTGTTGGGCGGCGGTCTGCTGCGCGGGAATCGGCGCTAGCCCTTCGGCCTGCAATTGCTTTTGGCGTTGCTGTACACCTGGCCAGAGCAGGGCGGCGAAAAGAAAGGCCGGGGTTACCGGTCGTTCTTGCTGAATGCGGATATCGGTATTGGCTAGTGCTTGAATGATGAGTGGCTCTGCCCAGTCAAGCTCTTCCATGGATTCTTCCGCTTCGGGAAAGAGCATGGCGAACAGACCGTATTGGCGCAGCAGATGAAAGGTACTGACGGCCTGACCGGATAGAAACAGCTTGAGAACTTCCTCGAACAGTCTGGCGGGAGGAATCTGTAACAGCAGATGAGCCATGTCGCCAATGGGTGCCTCGGTATCCGGGGCAAGAGCGAAGTCCAGTTTGGCGGCGAAGCGCATGGCACGGAGCATGCGCACCGGATCCTCGCGGTAGCGCCTTTCAGGGTTGCCAATCAGGCGTAGAACACGCGCATCGATGTCGTCGACGCCGCCGGCCCAGTCGTGCAGTGAAAAATCCGCGATGTTGTAATACAGCGCATTGATGGTGAAATCCCGGCGCAGCGCATCTTCTTCGATATTGCCCCAGACATTGTCCCTTAACAGCAACCCATGCTCGGATTGCTGGGCCAGATGTTCGCCGTGATCGTCATTGGGACGACCACGGAAGGTGGTGACCTCGATGATTTCGCGACCGAAGCGCACATGAACGATACGAAAACGGCGCCCAATGATGCGCGAATTGCGAAACAGATCGCGTAGCTCCTCCGGGGTGGCGTTGGTCGCGACGTCGAAATCCTTGGGTGACTTGCCTAGCAGGGCATCACGCAGGCAACCACCGACCAAGTAGGCGTCAAAGCCGGCATTGTGCAGCCGATAGAGCACTTTCAAAGCGCTATCACTGAACAGTTGGCGTGAAATAGGATGCTCTTCGCGAGGGATGATGTGGGGCCGAGTCACATGACCCACGCCATCTTGATTGCCGAACAGGGTCTTCAAACGTTCACCGGGGCGTTGGAGAAGGCGAGTAAATCCTTTAAGCATGCAGCGATATTGGCTCGCGGTAAATTAAACGGCCAGTGTAGCCGAGCCCGGGAGGCTTGCAAAGCATTGCGCGGGGGCTTGTATTTCAAATGCAGAGAAGTAGAAGGGGGAGACCTGTCATGGTCTCCCCTGGAAGCAAGTTGCTCAGCATCCATGCTATTGGTTCTTCTTCGTGATGGCGCATCGCCTTGAATACGCACCACGGTCACTAATGAAATCTATCAGGTAAGCAGTGTTCTTGTTGTTGGATAGCCTGATGGCGACCGCCTCGTATTCAAAACAATAATCCAACCACGACGGTAGGGAGTCTACCTTCCTTCGGCTCTTGTGATTGTTTCCGAAGGCGTGCCTCTGGCAGGCGGCTGTTTTTATTGAGCCTGCTCTGGGTACGTCGCGTTCCAATTAAAATATCGGATAGCCAATCGTTTTATGCTTATCGGATTGGCAAGCGTTGCCTGATGATTGTTGTTATAGAACCAAAACAAGCGCATTTCTGATCGATAATTATTGTTGTTGAAACGTCGTCAGTCACGCCATCTGTATTACTTGTTGTTGTTACAGCGTTTGCTTGTAGTGATCAGTACTGTTTTTGTTTTTCTTGCCATTAGAGCAGCATGTCGTATGCCAGTGTCGTTTTTTTTCTTTTAAAACAGATGCTTGAAGTTGGTTCGAAATCACTGGCTGATTGGCGACATTCGCGTGTTACCGAAGTTGGTGCCGAATGTGGCACGAAGTGGGTAAGAAGGTAACAAAAGAGGTATTTTCAGGGATGCCTCGACGAAAATATGTTTATTTATGATCAATTTAGCCTTGTTAGACATTAGTCGATCTTTTCGGCCAAGATTTTAGTTGGTGCGGGTGCGCGAGGTTTTTCTGCGTGGAATGCCCAGGCGCTGTCGCCGCTCCCAAAGGCATTTGCGGCTGACACCAAGTTTTTGCGCCAGCTCGGTTTCGCTCATTTGCTCCTGGTGTTCGAGCACGAAGTGCTGAAAGTAATCCTCTAGTGAGAGATCTTCTTCCGCGTCCTTGGGAACACTGTGCAAGGCAGTTGCTGCGGGCTTGCTCGCATTGAGTGAGGGTTTTGGTGTCGCTAGCCCAAGATCTTCAGGATGGATGAGATGACTTTCAGCCAGTATCACGCCGCGCTCCAGGGCGTTTTCCAGCTCGCGGACATTGCCCGGCCAGGGATAGTCGCGGATCTCGCGCCGCGCCGCGCGTGAAAGCTTCAGACCTTCACGAGCATGGCGCCGACATGCGCTATCCAGAAGAATATCAGCAATTTTCAAGATGTCGTCTTCACGCTCGCGCAGCGGTGGAAGATCGATCTGCATTACATTGAGGCGATAATATAAATCGAGGCGGAACTCACCACTGCGCGATAGCGCATGCAAATCGCGATGGGTCGCGGCGATCAGGCGTACATTCACATGGCGAGTCTCCACGGAGCCGACCTTGCGTATTTCGCCTTCTTGCAGAACCCGCAGCAGCCGGGCCTGAGCGTCCAATGGCAGCTCGCCAATTTCATCCAGAAACAGCGTGCCGCCATCCGCAGCCTCGACCAGGCCCGTGCGTGCCGCGCTTGCGCCGGTGAATGCACCTTTTTCGTGACCGAACAGTTCGGATTCGATCAGGGTTTCAGGAATTGCTGCGCAATTGACACAGATCAATGGCGAGTTGGCACGTCGACTCTGCCGGTGCAAGGCGCGTGCCACCAGCTCCTTGCCGGTTCCGGACTCACCGTGAACCAGTACCGTGACATCGGCGGGTGCCGTCTTGCGTATGCGATCGTAAACGATCTGCATGGCAGGACAGTCGCCGATCATTTCCTGGGGTGCCGCCGAGTTTGGAGCGCACGCCTCCTGCGAAGTGGGTGCATGACAACGCAATGTGGTTGCAACGGTCTTGATGAGTTCGTCGTGATCGAAAGGTTTGGCGATATAATCAACGGCGCCCTGTTTGAGCGCTTCCACGGCGGATCGCATGCTGGCATAGCTGGTCATGATCAGCACCGGCACAGGATCAGCGGCATCGATGAGATCGGTGCCCGGAGGGCCGGGTAGGCGCAGATCGCTGATGATCAGGTCGAAGCGCTTGGGATCGAGAGACAACGCCTCCTCCACTGAACCGGCCTCGCTGATCTGATAGTCGTGGCGTTCCAGTAGGCGGCGCAGAGCACTGCGAATGATGGCTTCGTCTTCAACGATCAGAATTCTACTCATCGGCGTATGAATCATCCTGTTGCGGCTCCCCCCTCTTGCGGGCGAGGGAAGCGGAGTGTAATGCGGGTACCCCGCAGGTGACCCGGGGCAGGCGAATCAATGCGAATATCACCATGATGCTCGCGGACGATGCTGTACACCAGCGGCAATCCGAGCCCTGTTCCCTTGCCGGGGGCCTTGGTGGTAACAAAGGGCTCGAAGAGATGATCGCGAATCGAGCCGTCGATGCCATGGCCATCGTCGGTGATGCTCAAGCGTACCCAGTTGTCCTGGATATCGGCCGCTAGAACCACAAGACCTCCCGGCTGACTGGCGTCACGCGCATTGCCGATCAGGTTGACCAGCACCTGCACTAGACGCTGGGCATCGCCTGTAACCTGTATCCCAGACGGGCAACGGTTGTCATAGCTTACATCCTCTCCCGAGCGCGCCAAATGGATCAAGTGCAGGGCCTCATCGACAAGCGGGCGCAGTTCCAGCAGCGTCAACTGAGTATTCTGAATGTGGCGGCCACCGTGGGCAAAGCCGACCAGGGAGGTAACTATGGAGGATACCCGCTGGGTCAATTGCTGGATCTGCTCGGCGGTTCGTGCAGTGTCAGGGTCATCACTGTCGTAGCGTAGGTTTTGGGCCAGGGATGAAATTCCCGTGATGGGATTGCCGATCTCGTGGGCGACGCCCGCCGCCAGGCGGCCGATGGAAGCCAGGCGCTCGCTGTGCACCAGTTCGTCCTCGAGCCATTTCAGCTCGCTGTGATCTTCAATGAGAATCACCATGGCGCCATGGTCGCCTTCTTCCGGCGGCAACAGCGCCCGATGCAGCGTCAGATGGCGTGTCTGGGATGCCAGTGTCACGGCTTGCTTGTAGAGATAGTCATGCGGTTCGTCCTGAATGCGTGTAAGAAGATCGCTCCAGGGTGGGGGGAGCCCGTCTCGATGCGCGCCGACCACATGATTGCCATCGATGCCCGAAAGCTGTGCCAGTGCATCGTTCCACATCAGCAGTTCGCCTTCCTCGTCGAAGACGCACAAGCCAACGGGCAAACGCTCCAGCGTTCGACGATGATGGCGGCGCAACCCGTCGAGCTCCCGTGCCAAACCGGTAAAGCGAGTGCGATACGCTTCCAGGCGGCGCTCGACGAAGTGAATGTCATCGGTGCCTCTACCTTCGCCCAATCGATACGGCAGAAAGCGATCGACGATATCCTGCGCTACCGAGGGCCCCATCAGCCCCGACAAGTTGGCCTGAATGCGGTCTCGCAGACGACGCAGGGCATAGGGGCGATTGTCCTGAGCGGATAGCTTTAGTGCACGGGTTGCGTTCTCCACCTCTCGCTTGGCGGTTTCCGGCCCCAGCGCGTCGGCTAGCAGATGCTTGAACTCCTCCGCGTTACGCGCCGTCAATGGTAATCGTTGTGGGCGAATGACAGCCTCGACGGAGCAGGCTTCGGCGGCAGCGCGCTCCCCGGGCGAGGTCCGCGTGACCAGTGATACCAGAATGAAGATCAGAATATTGGCATTGAGCGCAATGAGGGTGACGACATACCAGGTCGGCTCGTCTAGGAGCCAATCCAGGCTGGAAGGCAGCAGCGCCATGGGCGAAAAGCCACTGAGAAAGGGCAACCACATTCCCAGTAGCCAGATCGTGCAGCCGGTGGCTAGGCCACAGAGCATGCCTTTGCGATTGGCACCGGGCCAGTAGAGAATCGCAAGCAGGCCCGGGAGACATTGCGCCATGCCAACGAAGGCGGTCAGTCCCAGTTCCGCAAGATCCTGATGCTGACCCACGCCTTGATAGAACAACCAGGCACCGAGGATGACAGCGACGATCAAGATGCGGCGCAACCAGAGTAGTCGGCGGTAGAGGTTTTCTCTTTTGTCCGGAGGGCGTGCGACCAGCACCAGGTGATTCAAGGTCATTCCTGCAAGCGCCACTGCCACGATGATCAAGGTACCACTGGCGGCGGCCAGCCCCGCAATGAATGCCAGGCTATCGATCCAGGGGTTGGTGGACAGTTCGAAGGCGAGATAGGCGGCTCCTGGCATCGATGTGTCGATACCCAGGCGTTGTGCTGCCCATACAATCAAGGGGATCGGAAGCGCGATCAGTAGCAGGTAGAAGGGAAAGCTCCAGCCGGCCTGTAACAACGCCTTGCGTGAGGGCGTTTCGGTAAAGGTCATGTGAAACATGTGCGGCATGAGAAAAGCTGCAGCGAAGAACAGCAGCAACAGAATGCGCCACTGGCCGGTGTCTAGTCGCGTGATATCGCTTTGCAACGCAACACCCGGGCCTTCGAGCCAATTCTGCAGATCAGCGGGGCCGTCGAAGATCCCGTAAAGCGCCACTGCGCCCAACAGCAGCAAGGCGGCCAGCTTGACCAGGGATTCCAGTGCAATGACCGCCAGCAAGGTATCGTGGCGTACCGGCAGATGACTGTGCCGCGCACCGAACATGATGGCCAGTAATGTGATCGGGAGGCAAAAGAGTAGAGCCAGCAATGTGGGCGATTCGCTGCCGGTCAAACGATGAAGCGCATCGCCAAGTGTCTTCAATTGCAGCCCCAAAAGCGGCATCACCGCCATCAGGGTGATCAGGGTGATCAGCGTGCCGACCCAGCGGCTGCGAAAGCGAAAGGCGAACAGGTCTGCAAGGGAGGTCAACTGATAGGTACGTGCCAGGCGCTGAATGGGTACCAGCATGACCGAGACCAGTAGAAAGGCGCCGGAAACGCCCAGGTAGTAGGCCAGATAGCCATAGCCCACCCGGGAGGCCAGTTCGACACTGCCGTAGATGGCCCAGGCGCTGGCATAGACGCCTAAGGATAGCGAGTAGACCGCAGGATGGTGTACCAGACGTCTTGGAACCCATCCTTTCTCGACCGCTAGAGCGCTCAGAAAGAGGAGTGACAAGTAACCTGCGCCAAGAACAAGCGTGCCAAGGAGATTAGCGCTCATCGAGCTTTCTCTTTTGCTCTAACCATACCCCGAGTGCAATCAGGGCGCCCCAGATCAAAAAGGGGCGGTACCAGGCAGCATCGGGCTCGCCCCAGCCGCTCATCAATACCGGTGAGAGCAGATAGCCGCCGAAAACCAGAAATAGCATGATGCGATAGATGTACATGAATGCTGTCTACCGTTCCCCTTCTTTATTCAGATGCCACGAAGATGCCATGCAACTTGCGTCCGCGTCATTTTTCCGTCCTGATAGCATGAGGCAGTGTCCGGTACATGCGCGGTTGCAGCCGATTGCTGTCCCAGGCGGCAATAGCCGCACTTAGCTGTTCATTGACAGGGGCATCGTTGAGAAAGGGCGCTGGCGCCTGATCAAGCGCTATCAATGCTTCATGTAAAAAGCGTCGAACTGATAGGTCATCCGTAGGCAGCGCTGGTGCCAGATTCTGCTTGGAGAGTTTTTGACCATTGTGGGCGGCAATGAGCGGCAAGTGAAGATAGTGTGGCCGTGGCAGGTTCAGCGCTCGCTGCAACTGGCCTTGCCAAGGCGTATTGTCGAGCAGATCGGTACCGCGCACGATCTGATTGATACGCTGATCGCCGTCATCGACGACGACCGCCAGCTGATAAGCCCATAAACCGTCCCGGCGTTTGAGCACGACGTCGCCAAGCTCCGCCGGATCGAAACATTGGCGTGCAAACAGTCTGTCCTGCCAGACGATGGGGCGCTCACCTAGATCGCTGCGCAGGCGCCAGGCGAGTGAACGTCCGGGATGACGCACACCGCTGCGACACCAGCCCGGATATACGGCGTACTCCCGCCGCTCCTTACGCGAGCAGCTGCAAGGATAGGCCAGGCCGTTCTCGGCTAATTGCTCTAAGGCAGCCTGGTAAGCCTCGTGCCGAGTGCTTTGGTAGCGAACCTCTTCGTCCCAGTGCAACCCGAATGCCTCGAGCTGGCGCAGTATCGTGGTGTCCGTCCCAGGCGGACAGCGGGGTGGATCGATGTCCTCAATACGCACGAGCCAGGTGCCCCCGGCATGACGCGTATCGAGATAGCTCGCCAACGCCGTGACCAGGGAGCCGAAATGCAATGGGCCGGAAGGGGTGGGAGCGAAGCGGCCACGATAGCCGGGCATGTGCGACCCTCTTGAAACACGAATGGGCGCCATGGGGCGCCCATTGCAAGCGGGATGATATCAGCCGCCGAGCTGCTTTTCCTTGAGCTCCGCCAGCGTCTTGCAGTCCACGCAAAGCGTGGCGGTTGGCCGCGCTTCCAGGCGACGAATACCGATCTCGACACCGCAGGCTTCGCAGAAGCCGTAATCGTCATCATCGATATTATCGATCGTTTCGTTGATCTTCTTGAGTAGCTTGCGCTCACGATCGCGGGTGCGCAGTTCAAGGCTGAAGCCTTCTTCCTGGGTGGCGCGATCCGCAGGGTCGGCGTAGTTGTTGGCGTCTTCTTGGAGGTGGCGCACGGTGCGATCGACCTCTTCCATCAGGTCCATCTTCCAGTCAAGTAGCATCTGCCGGAAGTGCTCCAGCTGCTTTTCGTTCATGTACTCTTCATCCGGCGCCGGCTCGTACGGGATGAATTTCTTTGGCGCTTCCGTTTTCTTTTCCGCTACTGGCATGGGGCTGCCTCATTACTCAAGTGACTTGGGCCGATGCCCGGCCGATCAAGTTGTGCTGATTATCATCGCGCAACCTGCGGGGGAGGAGTGTACCCACCCGAAGCCTTGCTTATTTAGCGAAAAAGCCAGTGTTTTGCAACTACTCAATGGTTTTGTCGCTGACGAACTTGATTTGAGTCGGCTAAGATAGCCAGTCTGACGCCGGTGGTTGCGCTGATCGACGAGTAAGGAGACTTTGTGGGCTCAAGTGTTTCATTGGGAAATAGCAGTAGGCTATGCAGTACACTTCTTTAACTTCGGGTATTTTGTTGCGTCGCTACAAGCGATTCCTGGCAGATATCGAACTGGCCAGCGGCGAAGTCGTGGTGGCGCACTGCCCCAACACAGGCTCGATGCGCTCGACCAATGTACCCGGATGCCGTGTATGGCTTTCTGCCAGCACCAATCCTGCGCGCAAGCTGCCCTGGACATGGGAGTTGATCGAACTGCCCCAGCCGGATGGCTCCATGGCGCTCTCCTCGATACATACCGGGCGCGCCAATGCCATCGTCGAGGAGGCGCTTAGAGCACAGCGAATTCCCGAACTGAATGGCTATGCAGCCTTGCGGCGCGAGGTTCGGGTAGACAGTGGTAGACTCGACTTCTGTCTTGAGGATTCGACCCGGGGGTGCGCCTTCATCGAGGTCAAGCAGGTCACGCTCAAGGAAGACGATGGCCACGGCTATTTCCCTGCCTCCGTGACGGTGCGTGGCGCGCGCCACCTTGAATCTCTGGGGCGGCTTGCCAAGACAGGCCAGCGCGCCGTGCTGCTGTTTTGCGTCGCCAACACCGGAATCAAGGACGTGGCCCCGGCAGAGCATATCGATCCGGTTTATGCCAGCACACTGCGCCACGTGGTTGGCGAGGGTGTCGAGGTGCTGGCCTATGGCTGTCGAATCGAGCGTGTCGATGGAATCCCGCAAGGTATATATCTCGACCGGCCCTTGCCGCTATCGCTTGAATGCCGCCTGATGCAACAGCAAGCAACGAGTTGAATCAGGCTTTGATGCAAGCGTGTTTTGCAGACGGATAGACTACACCTGGATAGGAAAAATACATGCAGCGACGAGCGTGTCTCAAGATGTTGCTTGCCCTGGCCGCCAGCACGGGGTTGCCAGGTCTTACGCAAATGAGCCTTGCCCAGGGCAACCCGGCGGCGTCAGGCATCAACCGCATTCGTGATCTACGCCGAAATACATGGCTCAGCAGCAGCGATCTACTTGCGCGTCTGATGGAAAACCCGGCAGTGATCGTCGGCGAGACGCACGACAACCCCGAGCATCACCGTCTGGAGCGCTGGCTGATCGCACAGCTGGCGGCCAGAGATGCGCTGGGCGGCGTGGCCATGGAAATGCTCGACAGCGAACAGCAAGCACTGCTTGAAAAGCTTCCTGAAAACGCGCGGCAAACAATGTCCGATGCCCAGTGGCAGGATGCTCTGGATTGGCAGCGAGGCTGGGATTGGTCTGCCTACGGGCCGACGCTGCAGCTGGCGCTGAGTCTTGGCGTGCCGGTACGCGGGGCGAATCTCACGACCCCTGAGATTCGCGAGATCGTTGCGCTTGATCTGGCGCCGGAGCTACCGCTGGTAGTGGCTCGGAGCCAACGGCGGGCATTGATCGAAGGGCACTGTGGCATGCTGCCGGAGGATATGCTCGATGGCATGTTGGCCGCCCAAGTGGGCCGGGATCAGGCCATGGCGGCGGCACTTAATGTCTTACCACCGACTTCCGTGCTGGTGTGCGGCAATGGCCATGCACGCCGAGACGTGGGGGTGGCACTGCACGCAAGACAAACGCCGCTGTGCCTGGGCCTGGTGGAAGTGCCACCAGGCCAGACTTGGAGATCGGCATTGCCGACAAGCGTCGACGCTGAGCCCCCTTTCGATCTGGCCTGGTTCACGATGCCGGTCGCCAATCGCGAAGATCCCTGCGTCACCTTGAGAGAGCGCTTCGCGCAGTAGACGCCCAATCAAGAAAGCGCTACTCGATGAAGAAGCGCTGCATGAAGGCGATCTCGGCGGGCTCTTCGTTGCGATCAAACCCTACTTCGAGGTTGAAGCGCATGGGCTCGTCTTCTTGAATGCGAAACACCGCCAGCTGATAGATGGCACCGTCTTCGCGCACGGTGCGAAAGGCCAGGGGTTGGGATTGCCCTGCGAGATTGCCGACCTTGCCCTCCACGTTTGCCTGCACCGGCCGGGTGGCGCCATCCGGTTGTTCCTCGAGAACGCTGACGCTGAGCAACGCCATCACCTTGCTGCGCTGAATATCGTAGGCAGCGGCCACTTCCGGTGTCAGAAAGCTGGTATTCACGGCGCTGTAATGGATTCGGTAATCACCGACACGTTCGAGCTGTTCTGCGCTGACGGGCAGACTCACCAACAGGACAAGCCAGAGTAGTGATATCGTTTGCAGAACCCTTCTCATGCTGGTTTCCCCCTATTCCTTACGTGATCGGTAATGCCCCTGATCGCGGCTAATACGAAAGATGGCAGTCTCGCCAAACAGGTTGGGCCACCAACGTGAACTCCAATGCCCTTCATGATCGCCATTGCCGACGGCGCGATCATTGATGATAAGACCCTTCTGCCGACACAGGTGTTCAAAATCATTGAAGGTGGACAAGTGGATGTTGGGCGTATCGTACCAGGCATGAGGCAGTGACTTGGATACTGGCATGTAGCCCCTAATGCCCAGATGCACACGATGACGCCAATAGGCAAAGTTGGGGAAGGTGATGATGCATTCGCTGGCGACCCGAAGCATTTCGTCGAGCATGAGATCCGGCCGGCGCAGAGCCTGAAGGGCCTGGGTCATGATGATCATGTCATAGGCATCGTCGTCGAAGTTGGCGAGCCCCCGGTTGAGATCCTGCTCGATGACATTGACCCCTTTCTCGAGACAGGCGGTGATGCCGTCAGGATCGATCTCCAGGCCATAGCCCGATACTTTTCTGTCTCGTGCCAGAGCGTCGAGCAGAGTGCCATCGCCACAAGCCAGATCGAGCACCCGTGCGCCTTCGGGCACCCAGCCATAAATCAGCGTAAGATCTGCCCGCATCAGTCGCTCTCCAGATCGAGTTCTCGCGTTATCCGCTTCATGAAGCCCCCGAATACGGCCCGGTAACGGACGTCAGGCAGCAAAAAGGCATCGTGACCGTGAGGTGAGTCGATGTCGATATAGCTGACCGGTTTGCCGGCACGGATCAGAGCATTCACCAGTTCCCGGGAGCGGGCCGGAGCAAAGCGCCAGTCCGTGGAGAAGCTCACTACCAGGAAAGGACAGTCCGCCGGTGCCAGCGCCGCGGCTAGATCGCCATTACAGGCCGCCGCCGGATCGAAATAATCCAGCGCCTTGGTCATCAATAGATAGGTATTGGCATCGAAGACAGTGGAGAACATATCGCCCTGATAGCGTAGATAAGACTCCACTTGAAACTCGACGTCGTAACCGAAATTGAGCGCGTCGCTGCGTAGGTCGCGGCCAAATTTGGCGCCCATGGAGTGCTCGGACAGATAGGTGATGTGGCCCACCATGCGCGCCAGTTTCAGGCCCCTCTTGGGCAGGGTGCCGTGTTCGCCGTACCAGCCGTCATGAAAGTCTGGATCCGAGCGAATGGCTTGGCGTGCCACCTCGTTGAAGGCAATGTTCTGCGCCGAAAGCCGTGACGTGGCGGCGATGACCACGGCGTTGGCGATACGATCGGGATAATTCAGCGTCCATTGCAGCACCTGCATGCCACCTAGACTGCCGCCGATTACCGCCGCGAAGCGCTGGATTCCCAGTCGATCGGCCAAACGCGCCTGACTGGTGACCCAGTCGCTCACCGTCATCAGCGGGAACGTCGGCCCCCAAGACCGTCCGGTCTCGGGGTTGGTGCTGCAGGGGCCGGTACTGCCGTGGCAGCCGCCCAGGTTGTTGGGCGCGATGACGAAGAAACGGCGAGTGTCGATGGTCTTGCCAGGGCCGATATGCGCATCCCACCAGCCGGGCTTGGCATCGTCTTTGCCGTGGTAGCCCGCCGCGTGGTGGTTGCCGGACAGGGCGTGACATATCAACACCGCATTGCTGCGCTCAGCGTTGAGTTCCCCGTAGGTTTCGTACACCAGGTCGTAGGCCTCGAGCGTCTTGCCACAGGCCAGCGCAAGCGGCTCATCGAAATGAGCCGTCTGCGGTGTCACCAGTCCGACGGAGTCAGCGGGAAGCGTAGTGGGCATCGTGGTTTGCTCTCAAAGACCGAACTTTCAAAGGCCGACAAGGGCCCCGGAAACGCCCGCCGCCCGGGTCAGCGATCCAACGACGACGGCGTCGATCAAATTGATGGCGATGAACACCACGATCGGCGATAGATCGATCATCCCCAGCGGCGGAATGACCTTGCGCACCGGTGCCATGATCGGCTCGACCAGCTGAAAGATCAGAATGGCTCCGGGGTGGCTCGCCTGGGGCGCGACCCAGCTCAGGATGATCATGCCGATCAGGGCGAAGAAGTAGATCTTGAGAATGGCACTGGCCAGTGCCGCGACCGAGGCGATGGCCACGCCGCCAAGCGGAGGCATGCCGTAGCCTGCGACCTGCATGATGGCGATGATGCTGATCGCCTTGATGATAAAGCCGGCGCCCAGGGTGGCCAGATCGAAACGTCCGATCGGGCGCAAGAACCCTTGCAAGGGTTTGACCACCGGCTGCGTCGCCTTGACCACTCCCTGGCTGAGTGGGTTGTAATAGTCGGCCCGCGACACCTGCAGCAGGAAACGCAGCATCAGTAAAAACAGGTAGATGTTGATCAGGGTGTTGACCAGCATCAGGCCGGCGCTTCCCAGTTGGCTGCCCATAGGGCTCCTCCGTATGAATTAAACTTTTAATCTTTCTTGCCGATCTCTTCAGACAATGCCCTGGCGCGTGCTGCGCAAGCCTGAGCGGCATCGTCGAACAGCTGACGCAAGCCGCCATCTTCAAGGGTTTCGATGGCACGCTCTGTGGTGCCACCCGGCGACATGACGTTGCGCTTGAGCTGAGCAGGGTCGTACTCGCTCTGCTGAGCCATTTTGGCAGCGCCCAAGCCGGTCTGTAGTGCCAGGCGCCGAGCGCTTTCCTTCGATAGCCCAAGACGTTCACCGGCTTCGATCAGGGCTTCGAATACTAAAAAGAAGTAGGCCGGCCCGCTGCCGGAAATGGCGGTGACAGCTTCCAGCAACGCTTCGTCATCGACCCATTCGACCAGGCCGACTGCTTCCAGCAGGGACGTAGTCAGCTGGCGCTGATCTTCGCTGACTCGAGCGTTGGCGTACAGCCCCGATGCGCCGGCGCTTACCAGCGAGGGCGTGTTGGGCATGCAGCGAATGATGGGTAGCCCGCCACCTAGCCACTCGTCCAGGGTGTCTGCAGTGAGCCCGGCTGCCACGGAGACGATAAGCGGTTGACGTGCCTGGATGCTGTCCCGCAGCTCGATGCAGACGTCAGTCATGCGGTTGGGCTTGACCGCCAGCACTACCACATCCGCCTCGGCGGCGGCGGCATTGTTGTCGCTGCTGACGTTGATGCCGTAACGCTCGCGCAATGGCGCCAGGGTGTCGTCACGGGGAGCAGTGGCCGTGATTGCGTCGGCTGGATAGCCGCCCTCGATCATGCCGCCGAAGATGGCGCTGGCCATGTTGCCGGCACCGATGAAGGTAATCTTGTGTGTCATGAGAAACCCTGTGCGGTGGCAAGTTGAAAGAGTGAACGATACAGCATCAGCGGTGAGCTTCACGAGCGCCGAAGATGGCGGTGCCCAGGCGCACCAGGGTAGCCCCCTCGAGAATGGCGGCTTCCAGGTCATCGCTCATGCCCATGGAAAGCGTGTCCAGCGGTGCGTCCGGCAGGCGCTGGCGCAGTTCTTCTTGAAGACGGCGCAAGTGGCTCAGGGGCTGGCGCTGGCTCGCCAGGTCGGAGGCAGGCGCGGGAATGGTCATCAGCCCGCGCAGGCGCAGATTGGAAAGAGTGGCGATCTCGTCTGCCAGGGCATCGAGCTCATCCGGGTCAATGCCGGCCTTGCTGGGTTCATCGCTGACATTGACCTGCAGGCAGATATTCAGGGGGCCCAAGGAGGCCGGGCGCTGTTCGGAGAGACGGCGGGCGATCTTGATCCGGTCGACGCTGTGCACCCAGGAGAAGTGCTCGGCCACGGCCCGGGTCTTGTTCGACTGCAATGGCCCGATGAAGTGCCAAACGATGTCCTGCAGATCCGCAAGCTCGGTCTGCTTGTCGAGGGCTTCCTGAAGGTAGTTCTCGCCGAATTCGCGCTGACCGCTGACATAGGCCTCGCGAATCAGGGCGGCAGGCTTGGTCTTGCTCACGGCGAGCAGGTGCGCGTCTTGCGAAGAACGCCCCGCGTTTTCAAGGGCCTCGATAAGCCGATGCTGCGCGCGTTTTAGTGAATCGCTGACCGGAGCGTCTGTCATGCCGGAACTAACCTTTCAAAAAAAGAATAGGAAACTCGTGTGGATATTACCGAATTGCTAGCGTTTTCGGCAAAACAGAACGCCTCCGACCTGCATCTTTCGGCGGGTCTGCCGCCCATGATACGTGTCGATGGCGATATCTGCCGCCTCAATGTGCCGGCGCTGGAGGATCGCGAGCTAAGGTCCCTGGTCTACGACATCATGGGAGATATTCAGCAGCGGGATTTCGAGGAGTCTCTGGAAACTGACTTTTCCTTCGAGGTGCCCGGTGTATCGCGCTTTCGTGTCAATGTCTTCAATCATGGCCGGGGCATGGGTGCAGTGTTTCGGGTCGTTCCCTCGGAAGTGTTGAGCATGGAGGCGCTGGGGCTGGGCGAGGTGTTCACGCGCCTTGCTTCGTTGCCAAGGGGGCTGGTGCTGGTGGCCGGGCCCACTGGCTCGGGCAAGTCCACGACGCTTGCGGCAATGATCGATTATATCAACGAAACCCGCTACGACCATATCCTTACCATCGAGGACCCGGTGGAATTCGTTCATGTCAGCAAGCGCTGTCTGATCAATCAGCGGGAGGTGCATCGTGATACCCGTGGCTTCAGTGAGGCGTTGAGATCGGCGCTGCGGGAAGACCCGGATGTGATATTACTGGGTGAGATGCGTGATCTGGAGACGATTCGCTTGGCATTGACCGCTGCCGAGACCGGCCATCTGGTGTTCGGAACACTACATACGACCTCGGCGGCCAAGACCATCGATCGGATCATCGATGTCTTTCCCGGCGACGAAAAGGCCATCGTGCGTTCCATGCTGTCCGAATCCCTGCAAGGCGTGATCGCTCAGACGCTGCTCAAGCGTCAGGGAGGTGGGCGTGTAGCAGCCCATGAGATTCTTGTGGCCAACGCTGCGGTACGCAATCTGATACGCGAAGACAAGGTGGCGCAGCTTTACTCGGCCATTCAAACCGGCGGCGGGCAAGGCATGCAGACCCTGGATGCCTGCCTGGCACGATTGGTCAGTGAAAACCTCGTGAGCCAGCAAGAGGCTCAGGCGAAGGCCAAGGGCGCGCTACCCGACGCGGGTGCTTATTGAGCGCTGTAGAGTCCGCCCAGTACACGAGGGCCGTAAGCACCCGTTACTGCAGGCAGATTGCCGGGCAAATTCTCCAGGCGCCGCCAGGCGAGCCAGGCAAAGGCACCCGCTTCCAGCCAATCCGGTGACCAGCCGAAGTGCTCGCAGGATGTCAGGGCTACTTGAGGCAGGCGTCGTTCGAGCCGTTTGAGAAGATCGCCATTGTGGGCGCCCCCGCCGCAAGGAATGAGTGTCAGCGGGCTTTCAGCGTCCTGTTGCCGACAGGCCTGCTCGATTCCCGATGCGATACTGGCCGCAGTCAGTTCCGCCAGGGTCGCCTGTACATCCTGAGGCGACTCATGGCCAGAAAGCCGTGCCTGGAGCCAGTCACTGTTGAAATACTCTCGCCCGGTACTCTTGGGCGGTGGACGTCTAAAGAAATCGTCATCTAGTAGACGTTCGAGCAATGCATCATCGACCTGACCACTGGCGGCCCATTGACCATCGCGGTCGAAGCGCTCTTGGCGGTGGTGAGCGTGCCACTCGTCGAGCAAGGCATTGGCGGGGCCGGTGTCGAAGCCAATGACAGGGGCTTTAGAGGTAGTAGGTGGCAACAGGGTCAGGTTGGCAAAACCGCCCAGATTGAGGACGACACGCCATTCGTCCTCAGCGGTGAATACCGCGGCATGAAAGGCGGGCGCCAAAGGGGCCGCCTGGCCACCGGCTGCCAAGTCGCGGCGGCGGAAGTCGGCAACGACGGGACAGCCGGTCAGTTCGGCCAGCAGGCTGGGATTATCCAGTTGAAGGGTGTAAGGCGTGCTCCCTGCTTCATGGCCACCCTCTGTTTCATGGCCATATGGCGCGTGCTCTATGGTCTGCCCGTGGCTGCCAATCGCGCTGATCTCATTTGCCGAGGTGCCAGTCGTAGCGAGTAGCTGCTTGGCGGCTTCTGCTTGCAGCTTGCAAAAAGCTGTCTCAGCAGCGGCCAGCTCCTGAAAGGTGACGCTACGTGCCTGACAAAGCGACATTAGCCGCTGACGCAATTCCTCAGGCATGCCGACTCCCTTCGCTGCCAGCAGTTCGGGATGCCCCTCGCCACAGCGCACTAGGGCAGCGTCGATACCGTCGAGGCTCGTGCCAGACATTAGGCCAATAAACAGAGGCATTCTTCTTCTCCAGGAGTGCTCAACCGTCAAGTCGAGACATGCTAACATCATGCTCCATTCGCACAGACAATCGTTTTAGTGGAGAGGAGTCGATGACCGACGTTGCCGATACGCTGGCGTTACTCAAACGAGGCGCTCATGAAATATTGCTTGAAGACGAGCTCGAAAAAAAGCTCGCTTCAGGGCGCAAGTTACGTATCAAAGCCGGTTTCGATCCTACCGCGCCGGATCTCCACCTCGGCCATAGCGTGTTATTGACCAAGATGCGCCAGTTTCAGGATTTAGGGCATGAGGTCATCTTCCTGATCGGTGACTTTACTGGACGTATTGGTGATCCCTCCGGCAAGAATGTCACCCGCAAGCCGCTCACCGAGGAGGAGGTCAAGGCCAATGCCGAGACCTATCGCGAGCAGGTTTTCAAGATTCTCGATCGGGACAAGACGGAGGTACGCTTCAACGCCGAATGGTTTACCTCCTTGAGTGCCGCCGACATGATCGAGCTTGCCGGCCAAAGCACCGTGGCGCGCATGCTCGAACGCGATGATTTCGAAAAGCGCTATCGCTCGGGGCAATCCATTTCCATCCACGAATTCCTCTATCCGCTGGTGCAGGGGTATGACTCGGTAGCCCTGAAAGCGGATGTCGAGTTGGGCGGCACTGATCAAAAGTTCAATCTACTCATGGGCCGCGAGATACAAAAGCACTTTGGACAAGAATCGCAAGTGGTCATCACCATGCCGTTGCTTGAAGGGCTCGACGGCGTGCAGAAAATGTCCAAATCGCTGGGGAACTATGTGGGTCTTGATGAGCCACCGGGGGTCATGTTCAACAAGCTGGTATCCATGCCGGACAGCCTGATGTGGCGCTATTTCGAGCTGCTATCACTCAAGAGCAACGACGAAATAGAAAGCATTCGGCGTGATATCGAGTCCGGTGCCAACCCGCGGGACATCAAGATGGAGCTGGCACGCGAACTGATTACGCGTTATCACGGTGAGCAGGCTGCCGCCAATGCACATCGCTCCGCCGGCAATCAGCTTGCCGAAGGCGAACTGCCCGAGGATCTGCCAGAAATCAGCGTCAGTTTCGATGAAGATGCTCAGGCGCCCATCGCCACTGTGCTCAATCGGGCCAATCTCGCCAACAACAGCGCTCAGGCCAAGGACATGCTGAGCAATGGCAGGGTCAAGGTCGATGGTGAGGTCGTTCCCCGTGACCACATGCTCGAAACGGGTAAAAGCTATGTGATACAGGCAGGCAAGAAGCGCTATGCACGAGTTGTGCTTACATAGCGTTAGCATGAGGATGGTTCGCCGTAATTTTTTTACAAAAAGGCTTGTCAGGCCCGATCTGGATCCGTAAAGTACGCATCCGCTGCTGCCGACGAGGGGTCACCCGAGAGGCACCAGCACCGCTCTTTAACAATTGATCAGGTAATTCATGTGGGCGCTTGTGAGCGATCGGATGCCAGTCATCTAGATCGAGGCAAGCGACTCGTCAAGAGACGTTTGACCCTTGAGCAGGATTGTTCCGCCTCCC
>NZ_JACNMQ010000006.1 GCF_020622265.1 Halomonas sp. M20 | reverse complement strand
ACCGTTTACGCCTGACGACCATAGCGAGCGGGTCCCACCTGACCCCATGCCGAACTCAGCAGTGAAACCGCTCAGCGCCGATGGTAGTGTGGGGTCTCCCCATGTGAGAGTAGGTCATCGTCAGGCACTTATTGCGAACCCCCGATCTCCTAGAGGTCGGGGGTTTTTGCGTGGGCTAAATAAAGCAGAAGAAAGGTCTTTCTGCACTATGGCTTCTGTCTTAGCGTTTCCGGCGGGTCGTTGCTTCCGTTAGAATGGTGATTTTTTAGGTCGGATGACATGAAATGACCACCAGTGAGTTGGTTCATTTACTAAGCGATGGCAACTATCATTCCGGCGAGCGACTGGGTGAGCAGCTTGGCGTATCGCGCACGGCGGTATGGAAGCAGTTGAACAAGCTGGAAGCGCTAGGCATTCCGGTAGAAGTGGTTAGAGGCCGAGGTTATCGTTTGGCATCTCCTATCGAGTTGCTCGATGGTTCTAGGATTGTTTCTGCTTTAACCAAAAAGCCGCGGCGACATCTTGCAAGGCTGTTCGTGGAAGAGTCAGTGTCATCAACCAATAGTTTTTTGCGCGAGCGTTTTGTCCAGGGCGCTGGGCATGCTGAAGTATGTTTGGCGGAGGTACAAAGCGCCGGACGAGGTCGGCGAGGTCGCCAGTGGTTATCTGCTTGGGGCCAGGGGCTGACGCTTTCGCTTGGCTGGCGATTCGACGGTGGCGCGTCGGCTCTGAAAGGGCTGAGCTTGGCGATCGGGGTCGTCATTGCTCAAGTGCTTGAACGACACGGTCTGCTTATTGCGCTCAAGTGGCCTAACGACGTGCTCATGACTTTTACTAGCGGCGAAAAGCGCAAGTTGGCAGGGGTTTTGGTCGAGCTCAATGGTGATGCGTTGGGAGCTTGTGAGGTCGTGGTGGGCATTGGCCTCAATATTATGCTTCCCGCCTCGCTTCGTGACCAGATAGATCAGCCTGTAGCTGCAGTCGCTGAACAATTGCTTGTAGCGTCACGCAATGACCTGGCTGCAGATTTAATTGAAGCGCTGCTAAATTTGATGGCTAGCTACGAGCAAGATGGTTTCGCTGCGTGGCAACAAGATTGGAATCAGCGCAATGCTTATTCAGCTCGTGCTATCGAGGTTACCCAGGGCGTACAGTGCTATATCGCTACTGATGAAGGGGTGGATGACGAGGGTAACTTGTGTGTGCGTCGCGGCAATAAGATGCTGCGTCTGTCGGGAGGCGAGATCAGCCTGCGTGCAAGCCCATGATTCTCGATCTCGATATAGGCAATACGCTTTCTAAGTGGCGTCTCAAAGATATTGCGAGCAGTGAGATACGTTCGCGTGGAGCTATATGGACACGTGAAGAGTGGCGCCCGGGGCCTGATATCCCTGATCTAAATGTAGTAACAGCAGTGCGCATTTCCAGTGTTGCCCGGCGCGCTGTGCTCGATGACACGGTTGCGTTACTCAGGCGGCAAGTAAGCAAGGTCTACGTTGCGCGCTCAACGCGTGAAAGGCTTGGAGTCGTGAATGGCTATGAGGTGCCAGCGCGCTTAGGAGTCGATCGTTGGTTAGGCTCTTTGGCTAGCTACCAGTTGGCTGGCGGTTGTTGTAGTGTCGATTGCGGTAGCGCGATCACGATTGACTTTATACTACCCGGTGGGCGGCATATTGGGGGCTATATTATTCCCGGCTTGCGATTAATGAAGGAGAGCCTTCATCTAGGGACGCGCAACGTAGCGATAGATCCCGGTAGTGAAGCCAATGAGCTGCTTGCACCAGGAAAAAATACGGCCGAAGCAGTCAATCACGGGATTTTCATGTCTGCGGTTAGTGCCGTAAATCGTATCTACTTCGAAGTGTGTGATCGCGAGGGCGTTTCCTTGCCGCTACTTTTAACCGGCGGGGACGCGCGGGTAGTATCCAGAGGTCTACGCATTCCGCACGCATTGTGGCCAGATATGGTATACGCGGGGCTTGAAGCCTGTTACCCCTTGACGCCGGCAGAGCGAGCAGGTCGCTTGTCAGGTGCGCCCCGAATACCAGATGCTGTAGAGCTTGAAAAAATCCGCCTTGGCCTTGCATTCTCCACCTTGCTTTGACACAATGCGCCTCGCTTCAAAGCGCAAGTGTCGTAAGACGCAAGTTGTTGAATTTATAGCGCTTGACAGTAGCGGATGAAAAGGTAAAATCTTCCGCCGTATTGGAGGGGTTCCCGAGTGGCCAAAGGGAGCAGACTGTAAATCTGCCGCGAAAGCTTCGAAGGTTCGAATCCTTCCCCCTCCACCATTATTGCTAGCAAAGCGCCCCGTAGAATAGAACACGAAGGTAGGCGGGCATAGTTTAATGGTAGAACCTCAGCCTTCCAAGCTGATGATGCGGGTTCGATTCCCGCTGCCCGCTCCAAAGTGTATAGAGTTTTGCTCATGTAGCTCAGGGGTAGAGCACACCCTTGGTAAGGGTGAGGTCGACGGTTCAAATCCGTCCATGAGCTCCAGTATTTCAAAAGCCAGCGTTTCAAAAGTAAGTCCAGCCGGCTTTCATCGAAAGTTGTTGGAGCCAAATAAGGTTGTCAGTGTAAAACTTATCAGCTATTATTTCGGCCGCTGTTGCATGGCTGGCTAAAAAAGCAAGATGCAACGCTATAAAGGCCAGTAGCTCAATTGGCAGAGCAGCGGTCTCCAAAACCGCAGGTTGGGGGTTCGATTCCCTCCTGGCCTGCCAGTCTTCCCCAGGCTGGTGTGGTTCCACAGAGTTTCTTTCGTTTGCTGCACCCTGAGGAGTCCCGCTGTTATGAAACACAACGCCGAGGTGCAAAAGTCGCGCCACGACGGGGCTAAATGGGCGGCTGTCGTTGCTCTCGTTGCCTTGGCTGTCATCGGTAACAGCTATTTCTCTGATCATGCTTTGTTATACCGTGTGCTAGGTGTGGTGGTGCTAGGTGCCGCCGCCGCCGCTATTGCTTTGATGACGACCAAGGGACGCGAGCTTACCGAGTTGGCGCGTAACGCCCGCAAGGAAATTCAGCGTGTCGTTTGGCCTACTCGTCAAGAAACCATACAAACAACGGCTATCGTATTGGTAGCGGTGTTGGTGGTTGGTTTGATGTTGTGGTTGATCGATACCATTCTTGGCTGGGCCATGTCCGGCATCATAGGTTAGGAGCACCCATGTCCAAGCGTTGGTATGTCGTACATGCTTATTCTGGTTTTGAGAAGCAGGTCATGCGCTCATTGCTTGATCGTGTCAAGCTGTATGACATGACGGACCAGTTCGGCGAGATCCTGGTGCCGACGGAAGAAGTCGTCGAAATGCGTGACGGCAAGCGTCGCAAGAGCGAGCGCAAGTTTTATCCAGGTTATGTGCTGGTCGAAATGGAGATGGATGACCGCACCTGGCATCTGGTCAACGAAACGCCTCGGGTCATGGGGTTTATCGGTGGTACACCAGAAAAGCCGGCACCGATTACTCAGAAAGAAGCCGACTCAATCCTGCGCCGCGTGCAGGATGGCACCGACAAGCCGCGTCCCAAAACCCTATTCGAACCGGGCGAGGTGGTTCGCGTTGTTGATGGTCCTTTCGCCGACTTTAACGGTGTCGTCGAAGAGGTCAATTATGAAAAGAGCCGCCTGCAGGTGAGCGTGCTCATTTTTGGTCGTGCAACGCCTGTCGAACTTGAGTTCGCGCAAGTGGAAAAAGACTGATCTCAACTTGTCGATTCAGGCAGGTTGGGCGTCCGAGGTCGTGTAGACGACCCGAACCCCGGGGAGCCGAAAGGCGTTATCACCCAACTGGAGAGTATCATGGCTAAAAAAGTTCAGGCCTATATCAAGCTGCAAGTAGCAGCCGGTAAGGCTAACCCCAGCCCCCCTGTCGGCCCGGCTCTGGGCCAGCATGGCGTCAATATCATGGAGTTCTGCAAGGCGTTCAACGCGGCCACCCAAGAGATCGAGCCTGGTTTGCCGACGCCGGTCGTGATCACCGTTTATTCCGATCGCAGCTTCACTTTTATCACCAAGACGCCACCTGCTGCCGTTCTGTTGAAGAAGGCTGCTGGCATCAAGTCAGGTTCTGGTGAGCCAAACAAGAAGAAGGTCGGCACTGTTTCTCGGGAGCAGCTCGAGGAGATTGCCAAGACCAAAGAGCCGGACATGACCGCTGCGGATCTCGATGCAGCCGTTCGCACCATCGCTGGTAGTGCCCGTAGCATGGGTCTTAACGTGGAGGGGCTCTGATCATGGCGAAGCTATCCAAGCGTGCGCAAATGATTCGTGAGAAGGTCGATGCAACCAAGGTGTACTCCTTGGATGAAGCAGTGTCTCTTCTCGGTGAACTGTCTAAAGTCAATTTCAAAGAGTCTCTGGACGTCGCTATCAATCTTGGTGTCGACCCGCGTAAATCCGATCAGGTAGTGCGCGGTGCGACCGTCATGCCTAACGGTACCGGCAAGGACGTGCGCGTTGCCGTTTTTACCCAGGGAGCCAATGAAGAGGCTGCCAAGGAAGCTGGTGCCGATATCGTCGGAATGGACGATCTGGCCGAGCAGGTCAAGAAAGGCAACCTCGATTTCGACGTCGTCATTGCATCGCCGGATGCCATGCGTGTCGTCGGTCAGCTGGGTCAGATTCTGGGCCCGCGCGGCCTGATGCCCAATCCCAAAGTGGGTACGGTAACACCGGATGTGGCCACTGCGGTCAAGAATGCCAAGGCAGGTCAGGTGCGCTTCCGTACCGACAAGAACGGCATCATTCACACTACCCTGGGCAAGGTGGAGTTTTCCGCTGACGCCATTCGCGGGAATCTCGATGCGTTGGTCAGTGACCTCAAGCGGCTCAAACCCAGCACATCCAAAGGTATCTATTTCAAGAAAATGACCTTGTCCACTACGATGGGACCAGGTTTGACCGTCGACCATTCGAGCTGGGTCTGACGTTTCGAAGAGGCAGTAACTTTGCGGTCCTCGTGCCAAACGGACGGGGCACCGTCAAAGACCGCAGGTGTCACCTTCGAGTGACTTAATGGCTCAATCATCAGTGCATGTTCGATGAATGATGAGTGGCCTGCGCAGATGGTGTGGCCTGCCAGTATGCTGGTGAGCACCATCAACAAGGACTCCCATGTCTTATGCATTGGGAGAGATGGTAACCACCGGGATTTTCATCCGAACGTCCCGGCACGAAGGAGTGAACATTGTGCCACTAGCTCTCGAAGGCAAGAAAGCAATTGTCGCTGAGGTCAGTGAAGCCGCCAAGGACGCTCTCTCCGTCGTTGTTGCCGATTCTCGCGGTGTGCCTGTCAGCGCAATGACCGATTTGCGCAAGCAGGCTCGCGAGAATGGTGTGCAGATGCGTGTTGTCCGCAACACCCTGGCACGCCGCGCATTGTCCGGAACCCCTTGGGAAATTCTGGACGAGACTTTGACCGGTCCTACCTTATTGGCATTTTCCTATGAGCATCCGGGCGCTGCCGCTCGTTTGATCAAGGACTTTCTCAAAGGGCAGAAGGAGTTTGAAGTCAAGGCGCTGGCCTACGAAGGTGAGCTGATTCCAGCTTCCGATCTTGATCGTCTTGCGACGCTACCCACTTATGACGAGGCTATCGCCAAGCTGATGTCCGTCATGAAGGAAGCATCTGCAGGCAAGCTGGTTCGTACTCTGGCAGCGCTGCGCGATCAAAAGCAGGAAGCCGCCTGAGCGGTTTCGCTACGTTTCACGAATGACTATTCAGTCACCGAGCGTCAACATACGATGTGCGACGCTCCGCAAAGTTTAGGAATGTAAACATGGCACTGACAAAAGACGATATCATCAACGCCGTTGCCGACATGTCCGTTATGGAAGTCGCCGAGTTGATCGAAGCAATGGAAGAGAAGTTTGGCGTTTCCGCGGCTGCGGCCGTAGTTGCCGGGCCTGGCGGTGGCGGTGAAGAAGCCGCTGAAGAGCAGACCGAATTCGACCTGGTGCTGACCAGCGCCGGGGACAAGAAGGTCAACGTCATCAAGGCGGTTCGCGAAATCACCGGGCTTGGCCTGAAAGAAGCCAAGGGTGCCGTTGACGGCGCACCAGCGACTGTCAAGGAAGCCATGTCCAAGGATGACGCCGAGGCTGCCAAGAAGAAGTTGGAAGACGCTGGCGCTACTGTGGAGCTGAAGTAACTCTTGCGTTCCGAGGCTTCGCGCTACGCGTGAGCTTCAATGGCTGGTGGCGGGATGCCCGCTACCGGCCTTTTTCTGTTGTTACTAGCATTATCAACGCCCCTGGTTTTTCGGCGCTAGAATGCTAGATGAATTTCGACGGCGAGCCTTCAGGGCTTGCCGTCAGCGCCTGACAGGGAGGCCTCTGTCAGGCGGCGTTGACCACGCAACGGTCACCCATGGTGAACAAGCTGGGGAATACAGATGGCTTACTCATACACTGAGAAAAAACGCATCCGCAAGGATTTCGGCAAACTGCCCCAAGTAATGGATGTGCCTTATTTGCTGGCCATCCAGCTTGATTCCTACTACGACTTCCTCCAGCAGGACCGGGCGCCGAAAGAGCGCCTAGATATCGGTCTCAATGCTGCTTTCAAGTCCGTGTTTCCTATCTCGAGCTTTTCGGGTAATGCCGCGCTTGAATATGTCAGCTATCGTTTTGGAACACCGGCCTTCGATGTCAAAGAGTGTCAGCTGCGTGGCGTTACCTATTCGGCGCCGCTACGGGTCAAGGTTCGCTTGATCATCTATGACAAGGAATCGTCGAATAAGGCAATCAAGGACATCAAGGAGCAGGAAGTCTATATGGGGGAGATCCCCCTGATGACCGAGAACGGTACTTTCGTCGTCAATGGTACCGAACGAGTCATCGTCTCCCAGCTGCACCGCTCGCCAGGTGTGTTCTTCGATCATGACAAGGGCAAGAGTCACTCTTCCGGTAAGCTCTTGTACTCTGCTCGAGTGATCCCGTATCGCGGCTCTTGGCTGGACTTCGAGTTCGACCCGAAAGACAACGTGTTCGTGCGCATCGACCGTCGCCGCAAGTTGCCGGCGTCGGTATTGCTGCGCGCACTGGGTATGAGCGCCGAGCAGATTCTCGATACTTTCTTCGAGACCAGCATGTTCCACATCGAGAAGTCCGGCTTCTCCGTGGATCTGGTGCCATCGCGCCTGCGTGGCGAGACCGCCACCTTTGATATCAAGGATGGCGATGGTGGCGTCATCGTCGAGGAAGGGCGGCGCATCACCCAGAAGCATATCCGCCAGATGGAGAAGGCGGGCCTTGAGCGCCTCGAAGTGCCGATGGAGTATCTCTTCGGCAAGAGACTGGCCAAGGATCAGGTCGATCCAGGTACCGGCGAGTTGATTTGCGAGTGCAACAGCGAGATCACCCCGGAGCTGCTCGAAAAGCTGGCTCAGGCCAAGATCAAGACGCTGGAAACGCTCTATACCAACGACTTGGACTGCGGTTCGTTCATCTCCGACACCTTGAGACTGGATACTACCCGTTCAGCCCTCGAGGCGCTGGTCGAGATTTATCGCATGATGCGCCCTGGCGAGCCCCCGACCAAGGAAGCCGCCGAGACGCTGTTCCACAACCTGTTCTTCACCGAAGATCGCTACGACCTCTCCGGTGTCGGCCGCATGAAGTTCAATCGTCGCCTGCGCCGTGAGTCTGATACCGGCTCCGGCGTGCTCGACAACGACGACATCATCGCCGTGCTCAAGGAGCTGATCAGCATCCGCAACGGCTTCGGCGATGTCGACGATATCGATCACTTGGGCAACCGGCGCATTCGCTGTGTCGGCGAAATGGCGGAAAACCAGTTCCGTGTCGGTCTGGTGCGCGTCGAGCGGGCGGTCAAGGAACGCCTCTCCATGGCGGAGAGTGAGGGCCTGATGCCCCAGGATCTGATCAACGCCAAGCCGGTGGCGGCGGCGGTCAAGGAGTTCTTCGGCTCGAGCCAGTTGTCCCAGTTCATGGACCAGAACAATCCGCTGTCCGAGGTCACCCACAAGCGTCGCGTATCCGCCTTGGGGCCGGGTGGTCTGACCCGGGAGCGGGCCGGCTTCGAAGTGCGTGACGTCCACACCACGCACTACGGTCGTCTGTGCCCGATCGAGACGCCGGAAGGCCCGAACATCGGCCTGATCAACTCCCTGGCGACCTACAGTCACACCAATAGTTACGGCTTCCTCGAGACGCCTTACCGCAAGGTGGTGGATCGTCAGGTCACCGACGAGGTGGTGCATCTGTCGGCGATCGAGGAGGGCGACTTCGTCATTGCTCAGGCTTCGGCTACCGTGGATGGCGGCAACAAGCTGGTCGACGACCTGGTGCAGGTGCGCCATCGCGGCGAGACTACCTTCATGGGGCCGGACAAGGTCACCCTGATGGACGTATCTCCGCGCCAGGTGGTGTCCGTGGCGGCGGCGTTGATTCCGTTCCTCGAGCACGATGACGCCAACCGTGCCCTGATGGGCTCGAACATGCAGCGCCAGGCGGTGCCGACCCTGCGTGCCGACAAGCCGCTTGTGGGTACCGGCATGGAGCGTTTCGTGGCGCGGGATTCCGGTGTTTGCGCCGTGGCACGGCGTGGTGGCGTGATCGATTCGGTGGATGCCAAGCGCATCGTGGTGCGGATCAATGAAGATGAGATCATTGGCGGTGAAGCCGGTGTCGATATCTACAACCTGACCAAGTACACCCGCTCCAACCAGAACACCTGCATGAACCAGCGCCCCATCGTGCGTCCTGGAGACGAGGTGGCACGTGGCGATATCCTCGCCGATGGCCCGTCCGTCGACATGGGTGATCTGGCCCTGGGTCAGAACATGCGCATGGCGTTCATGCCCTGGAACGGCTACAACTTCGAGGACTCGATCCTGGTCTCGGAGCGGGTGGTACAGGAGGATCGCTTCACCACCATCCATATCCAGGAACTGACCTGTGTTTCGCGGGATACCAAGTTGGGCGCCGAAGAGATTTCTGCGGATATTCCCAATGTTGGCGAGTCGGCGCTGTCTAAGCTCGACGAGGCCGGTGTGGTCTATATCGGTGCCGAAGTAGGCGCCGGCGATATTCTGGTCGGTAAGGTGACTCCGAAGGGTGAAACCCAGCTGACGCCGGAAGAGAAGCTGCTGCGTGCGATCTTCGGCGAGAAGGCTTCGGACGTAAAGGATACCTCGCTGCGTGCCCCGACGGGCATGAAGGGTACCGTCATCGACGTGCAAGTCTTTACCCGAGACGGCGTCGAGAAGGATTCGCGGGCGCTGTCCATCGAGCAGATGCAGCTCGATGAGGTGCGTCGGGATCTGCAAGAGACCTATCGTATCGCCGAGGACGCAACCTTCGAGCGCCTGAAGCGTACTCTCTCCGGCCAAGCGGTCAACGGAGGGCCCAAGCTTAAGAAGGGTGACGTACTTTCCGAGGAGTATCTCGAGGAGTTGCCGCGTCAGCAATGGTTCAAGTTGCGCCTGCAAGACGAAGCCCTGAACGAACTGCTGGCTCAAGCCGATGAGCAGCTCGAAAATCGCCGCAAGGAGATGGACGAGCGCTTCGAGGATAAGAAGCGCAAGCTCACTCAGGGCGACGATCTGGCACCGGGCGTGCTCAAGATCGTCAAGGTCTATCTTGCGGTCAAGCGTCGCATCCAACCCGGCGACAAAATGGCTGGTCGTCACGGTAACAAGGGCGTCATTTCCGCCATCATGCCCATCGAGGACATGCCCTTCGATGACAACGGCGAACCGGTGGATGTGGTGCTGAACCCGCTAGGTGTGCCGTCGCGCATGAACGTCGGTCAGATTCTCGAGACTCACCTGGGGCTGGCGTCCCGTGGTCTGGGCATGAAGATCGATCACATGCTACGCGATGCACGATCGCAGCAGGTTGCCGAGATTCGAGAGTTCCTGGGCAAGATCTACAACACCCAGGATACGCGTCAGGAAGATATCGATTCCCTGACCGACGACGAGGTAATCACCCTGGCCAAGAATTTGCGTGGCGGTGTGCCCATGTCCTCACCGGTATTCGACGGTGCCGAAGAGCAGGAAATCAAAGGATTGCTTAAACTGGCCGATCTGCCCGAATCGGGTCAAATGGATCTTTATGATGGCCGCACTGGCGAGAAGTTCGATCGTCAGGTAACGGTGGGCTACATGTACATGCTCAAGCTCAACCACCTGGTGGATGACAAGATGCACGCTCGCTCTACCGGCTCCTACTCTCTGGTCACCCAGCAGCCCTTGGGCGGTAAGGCACAGTTCGGTGGGCAGCGCTTCGGCGAGATGGAGGTTTGGGCACTGGAAGCCTACGGTGCCGCCTACACCTTGCAGGAAATGCTCACGGTCAAGTCCGACGATGTGGAAGGACGTACCAAAATGTACAAGAGCATCGTCGATGGTGATCACGCCATGCAGGCAGGCATGCCAGAATCCTTCAACGTATTGGTGAAGGAGATCCGCTCGCTGGGTATTGATATCGAGCTTGAAGGCTAAACGCCCCACGGCTGGCGAATGACGGTCCGCGGGGCCCCGAAGAATCGGCCCCGCCCATGACAACTCCGCGATGGAGCGACCTATGAAAGATTTGGTGAAAGTCCTCAAGTCCCAGGCACAGTCCGAAGAGTTCGACGCGATCAAGATCACGCTCGCGTCCCCGGATATGATCCGCTCCTGGTCTTATGGCGAAGTCAAAAAGCCAGAGACCATCAACTATCGTACCTTCAAGCCGGAGCGCGATGGTCTGTTCTGCGCCAAGATTTTTGGCCCAGTAAAGGATTACGAGTGCCTGTGCGGCAAGTACAAGCGCATGAAGCATCGCGGCATTATTTGCGAAAAGTGTGGCGTTGAAGTGACTCGGGCCGCAGTTCGCCGCGAGCGCATGGGTCATATCGAGCTTGCAAGTCCGGTGGCTCATATCTGGTTCTTGAAATCATTGCCTTCACGCATCGGCATGTTCCTGGACATGACTCTGCGTGACATCGAGCGAGTGCTTTACTTCGAGAGCTTCGTGGTCATCGATCCCGGCATGACCACCCTGGAGCGTGGCCAACTGCTCAACGACGAGCAGTACTTCGAGGCCCTGGAAGAGTTCGGTGACGACTTCGATGCGCGCATGGGCGCCGAAGCCGTTCAGGCACTGCTCAAAGACATCGATCTCGAGGAAGAGATCGAGCGGCTGCGCGAGGAGATCCCGCAAACCAACTCCGAGACCAAGATCAAGAAGCTTTCCAAGCGCCTGAAGCTGTTGGAAGCCTTCTACAAGTCCGGCAATGCGCCGGCATGGATGATCATGGAGGTGCTGCCGGTATTGCCGCCGGATCTGCGCCCGCTGGTACCACTTGACGGTGGCCGCTTCGCGACCTCGGATCTCAACGATCTGTATCGTCGGGTGATCAACCGCAACAACCGTTTGAAGCGTCTGCTCGATCTCAACGCGCCGGACATCATCGTGCGCAACGAGAAGCGCATGCTGCAGGAGTCCGTGGACGCTCTGCTCGACAATGGTCGCCGTGGCCGTGCCATCACCGGTTCCAACAAGCGTCCGCTGAAATCGCTCGCCGACATGATCAAGGGCAAGCAGGGGCGTTTCCGTCAGAACTTGCTGGGCAAGCGGGTCGACTACTCTGGCCGTTCGGTTATTACCGTGGGCCCTACCCTGCGTCTGCACCAGTGCGGTCTGCCCAAGAAGATGGCGCTGGAACTGTTCAAGCCGTTCATCTACTCCAAGTTGCAGTCGCTGGGCTATGCCTCGACGATCAAGGCGGCCAAGAAAATGGTCGAACGCGAGCTGCCGGAAGTGTGGGACATCCTCGCCGATGTCATCCGCGAACACCCCGTGCTGCTCAACCGCGCACCGACGCTGCACCGTCTGGGTATCCAGGCCTTCGAGCCGCTTTTGATCGAGGGTAAGGCGATTCAGCTGCATCCGCTGGTGTGCGCCGCCTACAACGCCGACTTCGATGGCGACCAGATGGCGGTACACGTGCCTCTGACCCTGGAAGCCCAGCTCGAGGCACGGGCCCTGATGATGGCCACCAATAATGTGCTGTCACCGGCCAACGGCGAGCCGATCATTGTGCCGTCCCAGGACGTGGTGTTGGGCCTGTACTATATGACTCGGGAGAAGATCAATGCCCGGGGTGAAGGCATGGTGTTCGCCAACCTCAAGGAGGTCGAGCGCGCTTTCGGGACCAATAGCGTTTCTCTACACGCCCGGGTCAAGGTGCGCCTGACCGAATATGTGGCAGAAGAAGAGGGTGGTGAGAACATCGAGAAAACCTCGATCTTCGATACCACCGTCGGTCGCGCTTTGCTGTTTCGCATCTTGCCCAAGGGCGCGCCTTTCGAGCTGGTCGATCAGCCGATGAAGAAGAAGGCGATCTCGCGGCTGATCAACGAAGTGTATCGTCGCAGCGGCCTCAAGGATGCGGTAGTTTTCGCCGACCAGCTGATGTACACCGGCTTCCGTCTGGCGACCTGGTCCGGTGCGTCGATCGGTGTCAACGACTTCGTTATTCCCGAGGCGAAGAAAGACATCGTCGAGGGCGCCGAGGACGAAGTGAAAGAGATCGAGGAGCAGTTCTCTTCCGGTCTCGTCACTGCTGGCGAGAAATACAACAAGGTCATCGATATCTGGTCCAAGGCCAACGATAAGGTGGCCAAGGCGATGATGGCGGTTATTTCCAAGGAAACCGTGGTTGATCGTGACGGCAAGGAAGTCGAGCAGGATTCGTTCAACAGCGTATTCATCATGGCGGATTCCGGAGCGCGTGGTAGCGCCGCGCAGATTCGTCAGCTCGCGGGCATGCGCGGTCTGATGGCCAAGCCGGATGGTTCGATCATCGAGACGCCGATCGTTGCCAACTTCCGTGAAGGGTTGAACGTACTGCAGTACTTCATCTCCACTCACGGCGCGCGTAAAGGCCTTGCGGACACGGCGCTCAAGACTGCCAACTCCGGTTATTTGACGCGTCGTCTGGTCGATGTGGCTCAGGATCTGGTGATCACCGAGGAAGACTGTGGCACCGAAGAGGGACTGACCCTGCACCCGGTCATCGAGGGCGGCGACATCATCGTCTCCCTGGCGCAGCGAGTGCTGGGGCGCGTGGTCGCTCAGGATGTCATCGACCCTGCCAGCGAAGATGTTCTGATCCCGCGTGGCACCTTGCTCGACGAAGCCTGGTGCGCGCAACTCGATACCATGGGTGTCGACGAAATCATCGTGCGTTCCACTATCGCGTGTGAAACGCCCCATGGTGTGTGTGCCTCCTGTTACGGTCGCGATCTGGCTCGAGGTCATCGCGTTAATATCGGCGAGGCAGTGGGTGTCATTGCGGCTCAGTCGATCGGCGAGCCGGGCACTCAGCTCACCATGCGTACCTTCCACATCGGTGGCGCCGCCTCACGCGCCTCGGCAGTGGACAGCGTACAGGTCAAGCACGGCGGCAAAGTGCGGCTGCACAACATCAAGCACGTCGAACGCGGCGACGGCAAGCTGGTAGTGGTGTCCCGCTCGAGTGCCTTGGCGGTCGCCGACGAGCACGGTCGCGAGCGGGAATACTACAAGCTGCCTTATGGGGCGGAGCTATCGATCAAGGATGGCGACCCCGTGGAAGCCGGTCAGACCGTGGCCAAGTGGGATCCGCATACCCATCCGGTTATCGCAGAGGTAGAGGGTCAGGCACAGTACACGGATATGGACGAAGGCGGCACTATTTACCGTAGTGTGGATGAAATGACAGGCCTATCGTCCATCGAAGTGATCGAGGCTGCGGCACGCCCGGCCTCCAGTCGTGACAAACGGCCCATGATCATGTTGGTAGATGAGGCAGGTGAGCATGTCACACTGCCTGGTTCCAACACCCCGGTGCAGTATTTGCTGCCCGGCAAGGCTATTGTGTCCGCAGACAACGGAGCCAGAATCGGGGTGGGTGAAGTCATTGCTCGTATTCCCGTGGAAGCTTCCAGTAACAAGGATATTACCGGGGGTCTGCCGCGAGTCGCCGATCTGTTCGAGGCCCGCAAGCCCAAAGAGCCGTCGATTCTCGCTGAAATCACAGGCGTGGTCAGCTTTGGTAAAGAGACCAAGGGCAAGCGTCGTCTAACCATCACGCCTGAGTCTGGCGATCCGTATGAAGCGCTGATCCCGAAGTGGCGCCAGATCGCCGTCTTCGAAGGTGAAACCGTCGAGAAAGGCGAGGTCATTTCTGATGGTCCGAGCAATCCGCACGATATTCTGCGGCTACTCGGCGTGGCGGAACTTGCCAAGTACATCACCACCGAAATCCAGGAGGTGTATCGTCTGCAGGGCGTGGGCATCAACGACAAGCATATCGAAGTGATCGTGCGTCAGATGCTGCGCAAGGTAGAGGTCGCCGATGCCGGCGATGCCAACTTCATTCCTGGCGATCAGGTCGAATTGGTGCGCGTGCTCGAGGAAAATGCACAGCTTGCTGAAAAAGACAAGTTCCCGGCCAAGTACGATCGTGTACTACTGGGGATCACCAAGGCGTCGCTTGCTACCGAATCGTTCATTTCTGCGGCTTCCTTCCAGGAAACTACGCGAGTGCTGACCGAAGCGGCAGTGACAGGCAAGCGCGACTATCTGCGTGGCTTGAAGGAGAACGTAGTAGTGGGACGTCTGATACCGGCCGGCACGGGTCTTACGCATCATGCGGAGCGGCGGCGTAAGCGCGAGGACCTGGAACGCATGCAGGACCACCCTTCTGCTTACGATGTCGAGCAGGAATTGGGCGCGCAGCTCACCGCACTAGATGCGGACGAAGAGCTTTAGCAGTGATAGGTGCTGGTGCCCGGAAGGGCGCCAGTGTTGACGCGACTTGCTACTAGACATTAGAATGCGCAGCCTTTGATAGTGGGCCGGTGTGCCCCTATTCGTTGGATAAGTGCCTGAAGGCACGGCAACCACTGGAGTTAGCTACAGACTATGGCAACCATCAATCAGCTTGTGCGCAAGCCGCGCAAGCGCCCCGTCGAAACAAGCGACGTGCCGGCGCTGCAGGCCTGCCCGCAGCGTCGCGGGGTTTGTACCCGCGTGTATACCACCACGCCCAAGAAGCCGAACTCAGCACTGCGTAAGGTGTGTCGCGTTCGCTTGACCAATGGCTACGAAGTTGCCTCTTATATCGGCGGCGAAGGCCACAATCTTCAGGAGCACTCCGTGGTCCTGATTCGTGGCGGTAGGGTCAAGGACTTGCCGGGTGTGCGTTATCATACCGTTCGCGGTGCGCTGGATACTTCGGGTGTACAGAACCGCAGGCAGGGTCGCTCCAAGTACGGTACCAAGCGTCCCAAGTCCTAGTTTCACGAAGCTATACATTCAAGCAAAACGCTTAAACGATACGGTCAGATAAGAGTAAGGTCGAGTGGCGTAGATACGATCGGTATTGCGCGACATCTCGGGTTTACCTGAAGGACCCTTCAACAGAGGGCTTATCATGCCTAGAAGAAGAGTTGTTGCTAAGCGCGAGATACTTCCGGATCCGAAATTCGGAAGCGAGCGCCTGGCAAAGTTCATGAATCACTTGATGATCAGCGGGAAAAAGTCTGTAGCCGAGCGTATCGTCTATGGCGCGCTTGACCGGGTTGCCGAGCGCGGCAAGGACACTCCGCTGGAAACATTCGATAAGGCACTGGAAGCCATTCAGCCGATGGTCGAGGTAAAATCTCGTCGCGTTGGCGGTGCGACCTACCAAGTGCCTGTTGAGGTTCGCCCCTCGCGTCGTCAGGCTTTGGCCATGCGTTGGCTGGCGGATGCAGCTCGCAATCGTGGCGAGAAGACCATGGTGCAGCGCTTGGCAGGCGAGATGCTGGATGCCTCGGAAGGCAAGGGTGCTGCGGTGAAGAAGCGTGAAGACGTGCATCGCATGGCAGAAGCCAACAAGGCCTTCTCACACTACCGCTTCTAACCAACGGGGAGTATTACTCTTGGCACGCAAGACACCACTCAAGCGTTACCGTAATATTGGTATCGTGGCACACGTTGATGCCGGAAAGACCACGACTACCGAGCGTGTCCTGTTCTATACCGGTATCAACCATAAGTTAGGTGAGACCCACGAAGGGGCCTCCACCACGGATTGGATGGAGCAGGAGCAAGAGCGGGGTATTACAATCACCTCTGCGGCGGTGACCACGTTCTGGAAAGGTATGAACCACCAGTTCGATGAGCACCGCATTAACATCATCGATACTCCCGGGCACGTCGACTTCACAATCGAAGTCGAACGTTCCTTGCGCGTGCTTGATGGTGCTGTGGTCGTGTTGTGCGGCAGTTCCGGCGTGCAGCCCCAGACCGAAACCGTCTGGCGCCAGGCTAACAAGTACGAAGTGCCGCGCATGGTGTTCGTCAATAAGATGGACCGTGCCGGTGCGGATTTCTTCATGGTCGTCGATCAGCTGAAGGATCGTCTGGGAGCCAATACGGTGCCGATCCAGATCAACTGGGGTACCGAAGAAGACTTCAAGGGCGTCATCGATCTCATCGAGATGAAGGCTATCTTGTGGAACGAGTCTGATTTCGGTGCCACTTATGATCTGGTGGATATTCCCGATGATCTTCAGGCGACCGCCGAAAAGTACCGTGAAGAGATGGTCGAAGCTGCCGCCGAAGCATCCGAGGAGCTGATGGACAAGTACCTCGAGGAAGGCGAGCTGACCAACGAAGAGATCAAGGCAGGCTTGCGTCGCCGCACCCTGGACAACGAGATCGTCCTGGTGACCTGTGGTTCTGCGTTCAAGAACAAGGGCGTACAAGCCGTACTGGATGGCGTGGTCGATTATCTGCCCTCGCCAACCGAGGTCAAGGCCATCGAAGGTGAGCTTGACGACAAGGATGGCACTATTGCCACTCGCGAAGCGGACGACAGTGCTCCGTTCGCGGCTTTGGCATTCAAGATCGCTACCGATCCTTTCGTTGGCACGCTGACCTTCATTCGTGTCTATTCCGGTGTATTGAAATCCGGCGACAGCGTCTTCAACTCCGTCAAGGAGAAGAAGGAGCGTGTTGGTCGTATCGTGCAGATGCATGCCAACTCACGAGAAGAGATCAAGGAAGTTCTGGCTGGCGATATCGCGGCCTGTATCGGCCTCAAGGATGTCACTACCGGTGATACCCTGTGCGATCTGAACGACAAGATCGTGCTCGAGCGCATGGAGTTTCCGGACCCGGTCATCTCTGTTGCCGTTGAGCCGAAATCCAAGGCCGACCAGGAGAAGATGGGCGTTGCGCTGGGCAAGCTGGCTCAGGAAGACCCTTCCTTCCAGGTCAAGACCGATGAAGAGACTGGTCAGACCATCATCTCCGGCATGGGCGAGCTGCATCTTGATATCCTCGTCGACCGCATGCGTCGTGAGTTCAAGGTCGAGGCCAATATCGGTAAGCCTCAGGTAGCCTACCGTGAGACGATTCGCGGTAGTGTCGAGCAGGAAGGCAAGTTCGTTCGTCAGTCCGGTGGTCGTGGCCAGTATGGTCATGTCTATCTGCGCATTGAGCCGCTGACGGCGGAAGACAAGGGCGAGGACGAGGAGATGAGCTTCAAGTTCGCGTCCGAGATCGTGGGCGGCGTGGTTCCCAAGGAATACGTCCCGGCGGTCGAAAAAGGGGCTGCCGAGCAGCTGAAGAATGGTGTCGTCGCGGGTTACCCGATGATCGACGTCAAGGTTACACTGTTCGATGGTTCCTACCATGACGTGGACTCTAACGAGACCGCGTTCAGGATCGCCTCTTCCATGGCGGTCAAGGAAGGAGCTCGCAAGGCCAAGGCAGTACTGCTTGAGCCGGTGATGAAAGTTGAAGTCGTGACACCCGAGGATTTCATGGGAGATGTCATGGGTGATCTTAACCGCCGGCGTGGTCTTGTGCAGGGCATGGATGACTCGTCCATGGGCAAGATCATTCGCGCCACGGTTCCGCTGGCTGAGATGTTCGGTTATGCCACCGATCTGCGTTCTCAGACCCAGGGCCGCGCAAGCTACACCATGGAGTTTGCGAATTACGAAGAGGCGCCGTCCAGCGTCGTCGAAGCCGTCATCAATCAGAACGGTTAACCGTTAGCTAACGTAAAGAGGTTATAGCAGTGGCTAAGGCAAAATTTGAGCGTTCCAAACCGCATATCAACGTCGGCACCATTGGTCACGTCGACCATGGAAAGACCACGCTGACCGCAGCACTCACCCGCGTTTCCGCTGAGGTTTTTGGCGGTGACTGGCGTGAATTCGCCAGTATCGACAATGCGCCGGAAGAGCGTGAGCGTGGTATTACCATCGCGACGTCACACGTCGAATATCAGTCCGAGGAGCGTCACTACGCCCACGTGGACTGCCCGGGACACGCGGACTACGTCAAGAACATGATTACCGGTGCGGCCCAGATGGATGGTGCCATTCTTGTATGTTCGGCAGCTGATGGCCCCATGCCGCAGACTCGCGAGCACATCCTGCTGTCTCGTCAGGTCGGCGTGCCCTACATCGTCGTGTTCCTGAACAAGGCGGACATGGTCGATGATGAAGAGTTGCTCGAGCTGGTCGAGATGGAAGTGCGCGAACTCCTCAGCGAGTACGACTTCCCGGGAGACGACACTCCCATCATCATCGGCTCTGCACTGATGGCTCTTGAAGGCAAGGACGACAATGGCATGGGTACCACCGCCGTCGCCAACCTGATCAAGTCGCTGGACGATTATATCCCCGAGCCCGAGCGTGCCATCGATCAGCCATTCCTGATGCCGATCGAAGATGTGTTCTCCATCTCTGGCCGCGGCACCGTGGTTACCGGTCGTGTCGAGCGCGGTATCGTCAAGACGGGCGATGAAGTGGAAATCGTGGGTCTGAAGGACACTACCAAGACGATCGTTACCGGCGTCGAGATGTTCCGCAAGCTACTCGACGAAGGTCGTGCCGGTGAGAACGTCGGTGCCTTGTTGCGCGGCACCAAGCGTGACGACGTCGAGCGTGGTCAGGTACTGGCCAAGCCGGGCTCGATCACTCCGCATACCAAGTTCGAGTCTGAAGTCTACATCCTGTCGAAGGAAGAGGGTGGTCGTCACACGCCCTTCTTCAAGGGCTATCGTCCGCAGTTCTACTTCCGTACCACCGACGTGACTGGTACCTGTGAACTGCCGGAAGGCGTCGAGATGGTCATGCCTGGCGATAACGTGCAAATGGTCGTTACCTTGATTGCACCGATCGCCATGGAAGACGGTCTGCGTTTTGCTATCCGTGAAGGTGGCCGTACCGTTGGTGCTGGCGTCGTCGCCAAGATCGTCGAGTAATCGGTTACTTCTAGCAAGATCAAAGGGGGCTCCATGAGGAGCCCCCTTTTCTATATCATGTTTGACTCTCGTTTCAAGCATGTCTATAATTCGCATCCTTTAAATGCGTGGGTAGACGGCTCGCGCTGTCGTCATCCATTGGAGTTCAGGGCTAATGCAGAACCAGAAGATTCGCATTCGGTTGAAAGCCTTCGACCATCGCTTGATTGATCAGTCCGCTCAAGAAATCGTGGATACCGCGAAGCGTACTGGTGCCCAAGTGCGGGGGCCTATCCCGCTGCCAACCAATCGTGAGCGCTATACGGTGCTGATTTCACCGCACGTCAACAAGGATGCGCGGGACCAATATGAAATCCGTACTCATAAGCGTGTGCTAGACATCGTCGAGCCGACGGAAAAGACCGTCGATGCGCTGATGAAACTCGACCTCGCCGCCGGCGTGGACGTCCAGATCAAGCTTGATTAATCACACTAGTCACTTGCGGTAGCCATCCAGCGCTGCCGCCACGCCGAGATGGCGCCATACAATGTGCTAGTGGAATGCTCTGGAAAGGGCAGCCATAGCGGGTGATAGCCCCGTACACTAAAGGAGACTGAACATGACTATCGGTTTAGTCGGTAAAAAGAGCGGCATGACCCGCATTTTTACCGAGACTGGCGATTCCGTGCCCGTAACCGTTATCGAGGTTGAGCCCAATCGCGTGACACTGGTCAAGACGCTTGAGTCTGACGGGTATCGTGCGGTGCAGGTTACAACCGGTTCCCGCAAAGCCAAACACCTGACCAAGGCGGCCGCAGGCCAATATGCCAAGGCAGGTATTGAGGCTGGCCGTTCGCTGATGGAATTCCGCCTGGATGAAGGCGATGACGTTCCTGAGGTGGGTGGCGAATTCACCGTATCCCTCTTTGAAGCTGGTCAAAAGATCGACGTGACCGGCACCTCTAAAGGCAAAGGCTTCCAAGGCGCCGTCAAGCGCTGGAACTTCCGTACCCAGGACATGACACACGGTAACTCCCTGTCGCATCGTGCGCCGGGTTCTATCGGCATGTGTCAAACGCCTGGGCGTGTCTTCAAGGGCAAGAAGATGGCAGGTCAGCTCGGTAATACCCGCTGCACCGTCCAGAGTCTGGAAGTCGTCCGTGTCGATACCGAACGCAATCTGCTTCTGGTCAAAGGCGCCGTGCCTGGCGCACCGGGTGGCGATGTAATCGTTCGTCGTGCCGTCAAAGCTCGCTGAGGGGTAAAGATTAATGAATCTCAATCTTGCAGGTGCTAGCGCCGGCACCGTTGAAATCGCCGACGCCACCTTTGGTAAAGAGTTCAATGAAGCACTAGTGCATCAGGTCGTGACTGCCTATCTAGCGGCTGGTCGCCAGGGTACACGTGCTCAGAAGACACGCTCGGAAGTGCGTGGTGGCGGCAAGAAGCCTTGGCGTCAGAAGGGTACTGGCCGTGCTCGTGCCGGCACCATACGCTCGCCTTTGTGGCGTAGTGGCGGTGTCACCTTTGCAGCACGCCCCCAGGACTACACCCAGAAAGTCAATCGCAAGATGTACCGTGCGGCAATGCGTTCGATTCTTTCAGAGTTGGTGCGTCAGGATCGCCTGGTGGCCGTTGAGGAGTTCGTCGTCGATTCGCCGAAGACCAAGCAGTTGGTCGGCAAGCTAAAAGAACTCGATCTAGAGAAAGTGTTGATCGTGACCGACGAGATTGACGAGAAGCTTTACTTGGCCGCGCGTAACAATCCCCATGTAGACGTGGTCAATGTCGCCGCCGCTGATCCAGTGCGTCTGGTCGCTTTTGACAAGGTGTTGGTCACGGTCTCAGCTCTGCGTAAATTCGAGGAGAAGCTGGCATGAACCAGGAGCGCGTATTCAAGGTTCTGCTCGGGCCACACATGACCGAGAAAGCCGCATTTGCTGCCGAGAACAATCAGTATGTGTTCAAGGTGGCCAAGGACGCGACCAAGCCCGAGATCAAGAAAGCCGTCGAAGCTCTCTTCGACAAGAAGGTCGATCGCGTGCAAGTCCTGAACATGAAGGGCAAGACCAAGCGCACCGCGCATGGCACGGGCTTGCGCAAGGGGTATCGCAAGGCCTACGTGACGCTGGCCGCGGGCGAGACCCTCGAAGACTTCTCTGGCGTCGAATAAGGCAGGAGCAAGGATCATGGCAGTAGTTAAGACCAAACCCACATCCGCCGGCCGTCGCCATCTGGTCAAGGTTGTTGGCGAAGATCTCCACAAAGGGCGGCCGCATGCCGCGCTGGTGGAAAAGCAGTCCAAGTCCGGTGGACGCAACAATCATGGGCGTATTACCACTCGTCACGTTGGCGGTGGTCATCGGCACCATTATCGTCTGATCGATTTCAAGCGTATCAAGGATGGCGTTCCCGCCGTTGTCGAGCGTCTTGAATACGATCCGAACCGTAGCGCGCACATTGCATTGCTGAAGTACAAGGACGGTGAGCGCCGTTATGTCATCGCCCCCAAGGGCGTAAAGGCCGGTGATGTACTCGAGTCTGGTGTCAATGCGGCAATCAAGAAGGGTAATGCCCTGCCGCTGCGGAACATTCCGGTAGGTTCTACCGTGCATTGTATCGAACTCAAGCCCGGCAAGGGCGCACAGATTGCTCGCAGCGCGGGTACAAGTGCCCAGCTGGTCGCGAGAGAAGGCAATTACGCAACGCTACGTCTGCGCTCCGGCGAGACGCGTAGAATTCTGGCCGAATGCCGCGCGACCTTGGGCGAAGTAAGCAATTCTGAGCACAGCCTGCGTCAGTTGGGCAAGGCCGGTGCCAAACGCTGGCGCGGCGTACGCCCAACCGTTCGCGGTGTCGCCATGAACCCGGTGGATCACCCTCATGGGGGCGGTGAAGGCCGCACCAGCGGCGGTCGTCATCCGGTAACGCCGTGGGGTGTTCCTACCAAGGGTTACAAGACCCGTAAGAACAAGCGCACTGACAAGCTCATCATCCGTCGCCGCAAGCTTCGGAACTGAGATTAAAAGTCTAGATATCAAGAGGTAACGGCTGTGCCACGTTCACTGAAGAAAGGTCCTTTCATTGACCTTCATCTGCTGAAGAAGGTTGAGACTGCAGTGGAGAAGAGCGATCGCAAACCGATCAAGACCTGGTCGCGTCGCTCCATGATCCTGCCCAATATGGTCGGGCTCACCATTGCCGTCCATAACGGACGCCAGCATGTCCCGGTGCATGTCTCCGAGGAAATGGTTGGCCACAAGCTGGGCGAATTCGCTGCCACCCGCACCTATCGCGGCCATGCGGCGGACAGAAAAGCCAAACGGTAAGCCAGAGAGGATTAGAGATGGAAGTCACAGCTAAGCTGCGTGGCGCTCGTTTATCCGCCCAGAAGGCCCGTTTGGTGGCTGATCTGGTGCGCGGTAAGCCGGTCGCCGAAGCGCTCGACCTGCTGACCTTCTCACCGAAGAAGGCGGCTAAACTGGTCAAGAAGACGCTTCAGTCCGCCATTGCGAACGCGGAAGAAAATAACGGCATGGACATCGATGAGCTGCGCGTCTCGACCATCTGTGTCGATGAGGGCATGACGCTCAAGCGTATTCAGCCGCGTGCCAAGGGGCGTGCGGATCGCATTTTGAAGCGTACTTGCCATATCACCGTCAAGGTAGCCGAGAAGTAGGAGTCGACCACATGGGTCAGAAAGTACATCCGACAGGTATTCGGCTGGGCATCGTCAAGGACCATACATCGGTCTGGTATGCCGAGCGCGGTGCTTATGCCGACAAATTGAACAACGATCTCGAAGTGCGTCGTTTCTTGGAGCAGCGTCTCAAAAGCGCCTCCGTGAGCCGTATCACTATCGAGCGTCCCGCGAACAATGCTCGTATTACCATTCATACTGCTCGTCCGGGTATCGTGATCGGTAAGAAGGGTGAGGATGTCGATCGTCTGCGTCGCGACGTGGCCGATATGATGGGTGTTCCGGTACACGTCAACATCGAAGAAGTGCGTAAGCCGGAGCTCGATGCGGCGCTCGTAGCTCAAAACGTGGCTGGCCAGCTCGAGCGTCGAGTCATGTTTCGTCGTGCCATGAAGCGGGCGGTGCAAAATGCCATGCGTCTAGGTGCTGGCGGGATCAAGATCCAGCTATCCGGGCGTCTTGGTGGTGCGGAAATTGCGCGCACCGAGTGGTACCGCGAAGGCCGTGTGCCGCTGCACACCTTGCGCGCGGACATTGACTACGCCACCTACGAAGCCCACACCACCTACGGCGTCATCGGCGTCAAGGTGTGGATCTTCAAGGGTGAAATCCTCGGGGGCATCGAAGAGGTGCGCGCTAAGCAGAAGCAACCGCAAAGCCAGCCCGCGCCCAAGAAGAAAGGTTCCAAGTAAGGGGAGATGTAGTCAATGTTGCAACCCAAGCGTATGAAGTTCCGTAAGATGATGAAGGGCCGCAACCGCGGTCTGGCACATCGCGGGAGCAAGGTGAGCTTCGGTGAGTATGGTCTCAAGGCGGTTGGTCGCGGCCGTATCACCGCGCGTCAGATCGAAGCGGGGCGTCGTGCCATCACACGTCACGTCAAGCGCGGCGGCAAGATTTGGATCCGCGTGTTTCCGGATAAGCCGATCACCGAGAAGCCGCTCGAAGTCCGGATGGGTAAGGGTAAAGGCTCCGTCGAGTACTGGGTCGCGCAGATTCAGCCAGGCAGAGTACTTTATGAAATCGAGGGCGTTTCTGAAGAGCTGGCGCGTGAAGCGTTCACTCTTGCAGCACGCAAGATGCCCGTCTCCACCACCTTTGTGAAACGGACGGTGATGTGATGAAAGCTCAGGAAATTCGCGAGAAGTCGGCTGATGCACTGCAGGAGCAGCTTTTCGAGCTCCTCCGCGAGCAGTTCAACCTGCGCATGCAGAAGGCTACCGGCCAATTGAGCCAGACCCATCTGCTCAAGCAGGTGCGCCGGGATATCGCCCGCGTGAAGACGGTGCTCCACGAGAAGGCAGGTAACTGAGATGGCCGAAGAAAAGAAAGCCCGTACGCTCACCGGCAGGGTAGTGAGCGACAAGATGGACAAGTCCATCGTCGTAATGATCGAGCGCCGCGAGCGTCATCCGATCTATGGCAAATACGTGAAGCGCTCCACCAAGCTGCACGCCCATGACGAGGCGAACCAGGCGAAGCAGGGCGATACGGTTTCCATCGAGGAGTGCCGCCCGCTGTCGAAGAAAAAGTCCTGGACACTGGTCGAGGTGGTCGAACAGGCCCGTGGCTGAGTTCGACGAGATATCTTGTAATCAGTGTGGCCAGATTAGGTTTGGAGAAAACCGATGATTCAGACACAGACAATGCTGGATGTCGCCGACAACAGTGGCGCGCGCCGGGTGCAATGCATCAAGGTGCTAGGCGGGTCCCACCGCCGTTACGCCCGGGTTGGTGACATCATCAAGGTGACGGTTAAGGAAGCCATTCCACGTGGCAAGGTCAAGAAAGGCCAGGTCATGAAGGCAGTGGTTGTCCGTACCCGGAGTGGCGTCCGTCGACCAGACGGATCGCTAATTCGCTTCGACGGAAATGCGGCAGTTCTGTTGAACAACACCAACGAACAGCCAATCGGAACCCGTATCTTCGGACCGGTAACTCGTGAGCTACGTAACGAAAAGTTCATGAAGATCATTTCCTTGGCGCCTGAAGTGCTGTAAGGAGCGAGGCGGATATGCAAAAGATCAAACGTGACGATGAAGTGATCGTCATTGCCGGCAAGGACAAGGGCAAGCGTGGCACGATCAAGCGGGTTCTTCAGAACAGCCGCTATGTCGTGTCCGGTGTGAATATGATCAAGCGTCACACCAAGCCCAACCCCATGGCGGGCAACCAGGGGGGTATCGTCGAGCGCGAGGCTCCGATTCACGCGTCCAACGTGGCTATCTTCAATTCGGAGACCGGCAAAGCGGATCGCGTCGGCTTCCAGTTATCGGAAGACGGTACCAAGGTACGTATCTACAAGTCGACGCAGAAGCAGATCGACGCCTAACGCGAGTCGGGTAGCAAAATGGCGAACTTGAAAGAACGTTATCAAAACGAAGTAATGGCAGGGCTCAGAGAGCAATTCAGCTATGCCAATGTAATGCAGGTGCCACGGATCACCAAGGTGACCCTCAACATGGGTATTGGCGAGGCGACCAGCGATAAAAAGCTGATTGACAACGCTGTTGCCGACATGGAAAAGCTCTCCGGCCAGAAGCCGGTGGTCACCAAGGCACGCAAGTCCATCGCTGGCTTCAAGGTCCGCGAAGGTTGGCCGATCGGCATCAAGGTCACCTTGCGTAGCGAGCGCATGTGGGATTTTCTGGATCGGTTGGTGAACATCGCGATCCCTCGGGTACGGGACTTCCGTGGTCTTAATCCGAAATCCTTCGATGGGCGTGGCAACTACTCAATGGGCGTGCGTGAGCAGATCATCTTCCCCGAGCTCGAGTATGATAAAATCGATCGGATTCGCGGGCTGGATGTGACGATCACCACGACTGCCACCAGCGATGAAGAAGGTCGTGCTCTGCTGAGCGCGCTGAACTTCCCGTTCAAGAAATAAGGGTAGCATCATGGCAAAGAAAAGCATGATCGAGCGTGAGCTCAAGCGCGCGAAGCTGGTCGACAAATATGCCGCCAGGCGTGCAGAGCTCAAAACTATCATTCATGACGTCAACGCTTCTGACGAAGAGCGTTTCGATGCTCAGCTAAAGCTGCAGTCGTTGCCGCGGGATTCAAGCCCGGTTCGACGCACCAATCGGTGTCGTATCACGGGTCGTCCTCACGGCTTCTACAACAAGTTCGGGCTGGGCCGCAACAAGCTGCGCGAAGCCGCGATGCGTGGCGATGTCCCTGGGCTCAAGAAGTCCAGCTGGTAACGCCACGTCGAGAATCAGGAGCGTAACGTAATGAGTATGCAAGATACGTTGGCGGATATGTTTACGCGTATCCGTAACGCGCAGATGGCCACAAAGGAAGCGGTCACCATGCCGTCTTCCAAGCTCAAGGTGGAAGTGGCCCGCGTACTGAAGCAAGAAGGCTATATCAACGACTTTGCAGTCGCTGAAGGCGTCAAGCCGGAGTTGTCCGTCACCCTCAAGTATTTTGAAGGTAAGCCGGTCATCGAGCACATTCAACGAGTTTCCAAGCCGTCCCTGCGCATTTATAAAGGCAAGGGCGAGCTGCCGAAAGTCGCGGATGGCTTAGGTGTTGCGATCGTAACCACCTCCCAGGGCGTGATGACCGATCGGGCGGCACGTCATGCTGGCGTTGGCGGCGAAGTCATCTGCACCGTATTCTAGGAGTGACGAATGTCCCGCATAGCCAAGTATCCAGTTAAATTGCCCAGTGGCGTCGAGACCAAGCTCGACGGCGACCAGTTCACCGTCAAAGGTGGCCAGGGCACGCTTGGTATGACCGTTCATCCCGATGTGGTGATCGGTCAGGAAGATGGCCAGCTGACCTTCAATCCAAGCGAGAAAGCCAAGAGTTGGGCAATGGCCGGCACTACTCGCGCACTGGTTCAGAATATGGTGACTGGTGTGTCCGAGGGTTTTACCAAGTCCCTTGAAATCAACGGCGTCGGCTATCGTGCCCAGGCAAATGGCAAGACGCTAAACTTGACATTGGGTTTCTCTCACCCGGTCGAGTACACGCTGCCTGAAAATGTATCGGTGGAAACACCGAAGAACACCGTTATCGTGCTGAAAAGTTCCGATAAGCAGCAACTCGGTCAGGTCGCCGCGGAGATTCGCGCTTTCCGTCCACCCGAGCCCTACAAGGGTAAAGGTGTTCGGTATAGCGACGAACAGGTCCGTCGTAAAGAAGCCAAGAAGAAGTAAGGCAGGGTTATGAACGCGAAGAAAGAATCTCGTCTCCGTCGTGCCCGCCGCGCTCGCGCCAAAATCCGCGAGCAGGGCGTGTACCGCCTGTGTGTCAACCGTACCCCGCGTCATATCTACGCGCAGGTGATTTCGCCTCAAGGTGATAAAGTCCTGGCTAGTGCTTCTACGCTGGACAAGACACTGCGTGAGGGCGGTACTGGCAATGCGGATGCTGCAGCCAAAGTGGGTGCACTGATTGCCGAACGCGCCAAGGAAGCGGGCATCAAACAAGTTGCCTTCGACCGCGCCGGGTTCAAGTACCACGGTCGAGTCAAGGCCCTGGCGGACGCCGCACGTGAAGGCGGCCTGGAATTCTAAAGGGTTTTACGATGGCGAAGAACGAACAGCAAAGCGGTGATTTGCAAGAGAAACTCGTGCAGGTCAATCGCGTTGCCAAGGTGGTCAAGGGTGGCCGGATCTTCGGTTTCACCGCTCTGACTGTCGTTGGCGATGGCAATGGTCGTGTGGGTTTCGGTCGTGGCAAGGCGCGTGAAGTGCCAGTCGCGATTCAGAAGGCCATGGATCAGGCACGTCGCAATATGGTCAAGGTTAGTCTGAGTGGCAGCACGCTACAGTACCCGGTAAAGGCCCGTCACGGTGCCTCCAAGGTGTACATGCAGCCTGCTTCCGAAGGTACCGGGATCATTGCTGGCGGTGCCATGCGCTCCGTACTCGAACTGGCTGGCGTTCATGACGTCTTGGCCAAGTGTTACGGTTCCACCAACCCGGTAAACGTGGTGCGAGCGACCATCAATGGTCTTTCCGCCATGCAGGCTCCGGATGACATCGCCGCCAAGCGTGGCTTGTCCGTCGAAGAGATCGCGGGGTAAGGCAATCATGGCAGCTTCGATCAAAGTTACTCAGATGCGTAGTACCATCGGCGTGTTGGAAAAGCACAAGTCCACAATGAAGGGGCTTGGGCTGCGTCGTATCGGTCATACGGTCGAGTTGGAAGACACCCCTGCCGTACGCGGCATGGTCAACAAGGTGAATTACCTTGTGCGTGTTGAGGGAGAGTAATCCATGAAACTCAATAGTCTGAGCCCGGCACCGGGCTCGAAATCTGCTGCCAAGCGTGTGGGACGCGGTATCGGTTCCGGCTTGGGCAAGACAGGTGGTCGTGGTCATAAAGGCCTCAAATCCCGGTCTGGCGGTAGCGTGAAGCCCGGTTTTGAAGGCGGTCAGATGCCTTTGCAGCGGCGTCTGCCAAAGTATGGCTTCACCTCTGCCAAGTCCTTGGTATCTGAAGAAGTGCGTCTGGCGGAACTCGGCAAGGTAGACGGTGAGGTTGCCGATCTGGCTGCGCTGAAAAAAGCCAACGTGCTCAAGGATGCCACACGGTATGCAAAGGTCATTCTGTCTGGCGAACTGAACAAGGCGGTTACCGTACGCGGTCTCAGGGTCACCAAGGGTGCCCGAAGCGCTATCGAAGCCGCCGGTGGCAAGGTCGAGGACTAAATGGCTAAATCGGGAAACATGCCGGCAACGGGAAGTGGTTTGAGCGAACTCTGGGCGCGGCTACGTTTCGTGTTCATTGCCATCGTGGTGTACCGGATCGGTGCCCATATCCCTGTTCCCGGCATCAATCCTGATCAGCTTGCTGCGCTGTTCAGAGAAAACCAGGGCACTATCCTGAGCCTGTTCAACATGTTCTCGGGTGGTGCGCTGGAGCGCATGAGCATCCTTGCGTTGGGCATCATGCCCTACATCTCCGCCTCGATCATCATGCAGCTTCTGACAGCAACGTCGCCTCAGCTAGAGCAGCTGAAGAAGGAAGGCGAGGCCGGTCGCCGGAAAATCAGTCAGTACACGCGCTATGGCACAGTCGTACTGGCGTTAATTCAGGCCACCGGGATGGCAGTCGGTCTGGTCGGGCAGGGCGTTACTTATACCAGCGACTTCAGTTTTTACTTCACCGCGATCGTATCCTTTGTCGCCGGTGCGGTATTTCTCATGTGGTTGGGTGAGCAGATTACCGAAAAAGGGATCGGCAATGGTATCTCGTTGCTTATCTTCGCCGGTATTGTCGCAGGGCTCCCCGGTGCCATTGGGCAATCTTTCGAACTGGCACGCAATGATGGTGCCTGGAATGTGTTGCCTCTCTTGGCGCTAACCGCATTAGCGATTGCCACCGTGGCGTTCGTGGTGTTCATCGAGCGCGGCCAACGCCGTATCACGGTGAATTATCCTCGGCGCCAAGTCGGCAACAAGATGTATGCTGGCCAAAGCAGTTATTTGCCGCTCAAGGTCAATATGGCGGGTGTCATCCCGGCAATCTTTGCCTCGAGTATCCTGCTGTTTCCGGCCTCGATCGGCCAGTGGGTGGGCTCCGCCGAAGGCTTTGAATGGCTACAGGCGGCGTCTCAGTCCTTGGGGCCAGGGCAGCCGTTATACATCTTGCTTTTCGCTGCTGCGGTGGTATTCTTCTGCTTCTTTTATACAGCGCTGGTTTTCAATCCTAAGGACGTGGCCGACAACCTCAAGAAGTCGGGTGCTTTCCTTCCGGGTATCCGCCCCGGCGAGCAGACTGCTCGCTATATCGATAAGGTCATGACGCGTTTGACCTTGTTCGGTGCCCTGTATATCACCGCAGTTTCCTTGATGCCTCAGTTCTTGATTATTGCCTGGAACGTGCCCTTTTTCTTCGGCGGCACCTCCTTGCTGATCGTGGTGGTAGTGATCATGGATTTCATGGCGCAAGTGCAATCGCATCTGATGTCGAATCAGTATGAGTCGGTGATGAAGAAGTCTAACCTGAAAGGCTATGGCAGCGGCGGTCTGATGCGCTAAGGCGCATGCCACCGTGTAATGGAGAGAACGATGAAGGTTCGAGCTTCCGTCAAGAAGATGTGTCGTAATTGCAAGATCATTCGGCGTAATGGCGCAGTTCGCGTCATCTGCATCGAACCGCGGCACAAGCAGCGTCAGGGTTGAAATCCTGCGCTGAATGAATGCGGGTGTAGGCATACCCTGTTGCTCTTATGCGGGCGAAAGGGTATGCTATTGCGCCTTTTGTAGATGATAAACCGAGCAAGCCGCTCAAATTTCGGAGTAAGCTGATGGCCCGTATTGCAGGCGTCAATATCCCGGACAACAAGCATGCGGCGATCTCGCTGACCTATATCTTCGGGATTGGCCGTACGCGTGCACAAGCAGTTTGTGCAGCAGCCGGCATAACGCCGAACCTCAAGATCCAAGAGCTATCTGCTGAACAGCTGGATACTCTACGGACTGAAGTTGGCAAATATACCGTTGAAGGCGACCTTCGCCGTGATGTCACGCTGAATATCAAGCGTCTCATGGACCTGGGTTGTTATCGAGGTCTGCGTCATCGCCGTGGTCTTCCGTTGCGTGGACAGCGCACCAAGACCAACGCGCGTACCCGTAAAGGTCCGCGTAAGCCGATTCGCAAATAACACGCATGTTCTGGCGTTTAGACAGGAAGAAACATCAACATGGCTAACCCGCGCAGTAACCGCAAGAAGGTTAAAAAGCAGGTTGTGGATGCGATTGCGCATATCCATGCCTCTTTTAACAACACGATCGTGACGATCACAGACCGCCAAGGGAATGCTCTTTCATGGGCGACTTCCGGTGGTTCGGGTTTTCGTGGTTCTCGCAAGAGCACCCCGTTCGCTGCTCAAGTGGCAAGCGAACGTGCAGCAACTGCTGCAGCCGAGTATGGTGTGAAAAACGTTGACGTACTGGTCAAGGGCCCAGGTCCTGGCCGTGAGTCTGCCGTGCGTGCATTGAATGCCGCCGGTTTCCGCGTGCAAAGCATCACCGACGCGACGCCCGTTCCCCACAATGGCTGCCGTCCGCCGAAGAAACGCCGCGTTTAAGGAGAGAGACTCATGGCACGTTATATTGGACCGAAGTGCAAATTGTCTCGTCGCGAGGGTACCGATCTCTTCTTGAAGAGCGGTGTCACTCCTTTCGAGAAAAAATGCAAATCCGAACAGATTCCGGGTGTGCATGGCCAGCGCCGTCAACGTCTTTCCGACTACGGCTTGCAGCTTCGCGAGAAGCAGAAAGTACGACGCATTTATGGCGTACTCGAGAAACAGTTCCGCAACTACTATAAAGAAGCCGCCCGCATGAAAGGGGCGACCGGCGAGTTGCTGCTTCAGTTGCTTGAATCCCGGCTAGACAATGTCGTCTATCGCATGGGCTTTGGATCAACTCGCTCAGAAGCACGTCAGTTGGTCAGCCACAAGGCGATCACGGTGAACGGCAAGCGCGTCAATATTGCCTCTTATCAGGTCAAGCCTGGCGATGTCGTCGCGGTTCGTGAAAAGTCAAAGAATCAGGCACGGATTCAACACGCCCTGCAGCTGGCTGGCCAGCGCGGTGATGTGACCTGGATCGATGTCGACTCCAAGAAGATGGAAGGCACTTTCAAGGCTGTCCCGGAACGCGGCGACTTGTCTGCCGACATCAACGAAAATCTGATCGTCGAGCTGTACTCGAAGTAAACTCATTTGTTTGTGTTTGAAGCCGAGCCTGAACCATCAGGTTCGGCAACCGAGTACCGAGTATCCGTTTGGCAGCCTGAAAGGTGTTCATATGCAGCGTTCAGTAACAGAATTTCTTCGTCCGCGGGATATCAAGGTCGAAGAGATCAATGCACACCACGCTAAAATCGTGCTCGAGCCTTTCGAGCGTGGTTTTGGCCACACTCTGGGTAACGCCCTGCGTCGCATTTTGCTGTCTTCCATGCCCGGTTGTGCCGTGGTGGAAGTCGAAATTGCGGGTGTCGATCACGAATACAGCGCCATCGAAGGTGTTCAGGAAGATGTCATCGAAATTCTCCTGAACCTCAAGGACGTGTCGATCAAGATGCATAGTCGCGATGAGGCTACATTGTCCTTGAACAAGCAAGGGCCTGGCATCGTAACGGCCGGTGATATCGCGACCGATCACGATGTGGATATCGTCAATCCCGATCATGTGATCGCACATATCAATGAGGGCGCTGAGCTCAAGATGCAGCTCAGGATTGCACGGGGTCGTGGATACGAGCCTGCGGATGTGCGTGCTGAAGCTGATGACGAGGCTCGCACCATCGGGCGTCTACAGCTGGATGCCACTTTCAGCCCGGTGCGTCGCGTGTCTTATTCGGTCGAAGCTGCACGTGTCGAGCAACGTACCGATCTCGACAAATTGATTATCGATCTCGAGACCGATGGTACCCTGGAGCCCGAAGAAGCGATTCGGCGCAGTGCTACGATCCTTCAAGAGCAACTGGGGGCATTCGTCGATCTGGAAGTCGATAAAGAACAGGAAAGCGAAGTGGAAGAGGATCATGTCGACCCCATTCTGCTACGCCCCGTGGATGACCTCGAGCTGACGGTTCGCAGTGCCAACTGTCTCAAGGCCGAGAACATCTATTACATCGGCGATCTGATTCAGCGTACCGAGGTGGAGCTGTTGAAGACACCCAACCTCGGCAAGAAGTCCCTGAATGAAATCAAGGACGTGTTGGCAGCTCGTGGCTTGTCACTTGGCATGCGGCTGGAGAACTGGCCCCCTTCTAGCTTGAAGGACGACAAGGCTTCCGCGTGAGCGCCGACTCGAGTCCCCGTTTGGTAAGGAATTGCAACCATGCGTCATCGTAAGAGTGGTCGTCATCTGAATCGTACCAGCTCGCACCGCCAGGCCATGTTCAAGAACATGTGTGTCTCGCTGGTCGAGCATGAGGTCATCAAGACGACTCTGCCCAAGGCCAAGGAACTGCGGCGTCATATTGAGCCGCTGATCACCTTGTCCAAGCAAGACAGTGTCGCCAACAGGCGCTTGGCATTCAGCCGTACGCTTTCCAAGGAAGCGGTGGGTAAGCTCTTCAACGAGCTGGGCCCACGTTATGCCAATCGTCCCGGTGGCTATGTTCGCATTCTCAAGTGTGGCTTTCGTACCGGTGACAATGCGCCCATGGCGTTTGTCGAACTGGTCGATCGCCCTGTGGCCGACGAGGCAGCCGGCGAAGAGTGAGCTTTTCGAACACTTGATGTTCAGCGAAGCAGTATAAAAACCGGCCCACCAGGGCCGGTTTTCTTGTTATGGGGCATTGCCGCTATGCCCCGGTGAAACTGGCGAATGCAGGGCCGGATGCTTGACCGGCCCATTCATGCTAAGAGAACGTGTCAAGCGTTGCTGACGGCAATGTCCTTTGCCCGTGACTTGCTGCCCTTGCCGTCTGACTTGCGCTTCAGCAGCGGCTTGAGGAAACGGCCGGTATGGGATTCCTCCATGTTGGCGACCTGCTCTGGCGTGCCCTCGGCGATAATGCGCCCACCTCCGGAGCCTCCTTCTGGGCCCAGATCTGTCACCCAGTCGGCTGTCTTGATGACATCCAGATTGTGTTCGATGACGATAATGGTATTGCCGTGATCGCGCAGGCGATGAAGCACGGTCAACAACTGGCGAATATCCTCGAAATGGAGCCCCGTCGTTGGCTCATCGAGAATATACAGGGTCTGGCCGGTATCGCGCTTGGCAAGTTCCCTGGCCAGCTTGACTCGCTGCGCTTCGCCGCCGGACAGCGTCGTGGCACTCTGGCCAAGACGTACATAGGAAAGTCCGACATCGATCAAGGTCTGTAGACGCCGCGCAATTACCGGAACAGGGCTGAAGAACTCCAGAGCCTCCTCTACGGTCATCTCCAGCACTTCGTGGATATTCCTGTCCTTGTAGTTGACCTCAAGCGTTTCCCGATTGTAGCGCTTGCCCTTGCACACATCGCAGGGAACGTAGATATCCGGCAAGAAGTGCATCTCGACCTTGATCATGCCCTCGCCCTGGCAAGCCTCACAGCGTCCACCTTTTACGTTGAAGGAAAAACGCCCCGGCTTGTAACCTCTCGAACGTGCTTCTTGAGTGCCGGCAAAGAGTTCACGAATTGGCGTAAAGATGCCGGTGTAGGTAGCCGGGTTGGAGCGTGGCGTGCGACCGATGGGGCTCTGGTCAATATCGATGATCTTGTCGAGCTGATCGAGGCCCTCGATCTTTTTATAGGGTGCCGGTGTAAGAGTCGTGGCACGGTTTAGCTCGCAGGCGGCAATCGGCATCAGGGTCGAGTTGATCAAGGTCGACTTCCCGGACCCAGAGACACCTGTCACGCAAATGAACAAGCCGAGGGGAAGCTCCAGGGTAACGTCTTGCAGATTGTTCCCGGTGGCACCGCTCAAACGCAGCATCTTCTCAGGGTTGCAAGGAATGCGATGAGGGGGAATCTCGATACGCCGTGACCCTGCTAGATACTGGCCGGTAAGAGACTCTTTGCTGTTTTCGATATCGTCCGGTGTGCCCTGGGCCACGACACGGCCGCCATGCACGCCAGCGCCGGGGCCGATATCCAGCACATGATCCGCGGCGCGGATGGCGTCTTCGTCATGCTCGACCACGATGACCGTGTTGCCCAGGTCGCGCAGATGGACAAGCGTCTTGAGCAAGCGATCGTTATCGCGTTGATGAAGGCCGATGGAGGGCTCATCAAGGATATACATGACGCCGACAAGCCCGGCGCCAATCTGACTTGCCAGACGTATGCGCTGGGCTTCGCCACCGGAAAGCGTATCCGCGCTGCGTTCCAGATTGAGATAATCGAGCCCGACATTGACCAGAAACTCCAGGCGCGCATGGATCTCATTGACGATCTTGAGAGCAATCTCGCCTTTACGCCCAGGCAGCGTCAATGACTTGAAATAGTCCCAGGCCTCCCCGATCGGCAGGCGTACCATCTGGGGCAGGGTGTAATCGTCGACGAAGACATGGCGCGACTCTTTTCGTAGTCGACTGCCCTGACACGTCGGGCAGGGCTGCACGGCCAGATACTTGGCGAGATCATCCCGCACCATGTTCGATTCAGTCTCGCGATAGCGCCGCTGCATATTGGGCAGCACACCCTCGAAGGCGTGTTCGCGAGTAACCTTGCGCCCTCGGTCGTTGACATAGCTGAAGGCGATGACGTCATCGCCGCTGCCGTTGAGCACGATATCGCGCTCATGACGTGCAAGGTCGCTCCAGGGCGTTTCCAGTTTGAACCGGTAATGCGCGGCTAGTGCCTGCAGCTGATTGAAGTAGTAAACGCTGCGTCGATCCCAGCCCTTGATCGCCCCTTCAGCCAGGGAGAGTTCGGGATGGCTGATCAGCTTTTCCGCATCGAAGAACTGCTGCGCGCCAAGACCGTCGCAGGTGGGGCAGGCGCCTGCCGGGTTGTTGAAGGAAAACATCCTCGGCTCTAGCTCGGCGATGGAGTAACCGCAGACCGGGCAGGCGAAGCGCGCCGAAAAAGTGATGTCTTCCTGCTCATCGTCCATGAAGTGCACGACAGCGATGCCGTCGGCCAGATTAAGGGCAGTTTCGAAGGATTCGGCCAGACGCTGCTGCAGGTCTTCGCGGACCTTGATACGATCCACTACGACGCTGATATCGTGTTTCTTGTTCTTTTCCAGAGGGGCAATGTCGTCGAGTTCCAATACCTGACCATCGATCATGGCGCGCACGAACCCTTGAGCGCGAAGCTCGCTGATCAGTTGCAGATGCTCACCCTTGCGACCCTTGACGACAGGAGCCATGAGCATCAGCTTGCTGCCTTCGGGGAGGGCCAGTACCTGGTCGACCATCTGAGAGATGGTCTGGGCTTCCAGGTCGGTACCATGCTGTGGGCAGCGTGGTGTACCGGCGCGAGCGAACAGCAGGCGTAGATAATCGTAGATTTCGGTAATCGTGCCGACAGTGGAGCGCGGGTTATGAGACGTGGATTTCTGTTCGATGGAAATTGCAGGTGAGAGCCCTTCGATATGATCCATGTCGGGCTTTTCCATCATCGACAGGAACTGGCGGGCATAGGTGGAAAGCGACTCGACGTAGCGGCGTTGCCCCTCGGCGTAGAGCGTGTCGAAAGCAAGCGACGACTTGCCGGAGCCGGATAGCCCGGTAACCACGATCAACTTGTCCCGCGGCAGTTCGACATCGATGTTCTTGAGGTTGTGAGTGCGTGCACCCCTGACCTGAATCTTGTCCATTACCACCTCGGCAGCGCAAAAGCTCGATTATACGCTTCCCGTATGAAGCGGCAAAACGATGTCGTGCTTTTCCTAATAGCGGTGGTATCGGTAGAATACGGGATCTGCTGCTGGGCCTTTTTCGCCGTGCTTAACGTTCATCGTGCTGCACGGTCCAGCGAACCGCTTTTCATTCAGTATGCGACTTACTCATGACCATTCGTTTGCTTTCTACCGAGCGTCGAGCCATCGTCGGTTTGGCCAGTCTATATGCCACGCGCATGCTTGGACTGTTCATGGTGCTTCCGGTGTTGGCGCTGTATGCCGACGATCTGGCAGGCGCCACGCCGCTACTGGTCGGGCTGGCATTGGGAATCTATGGTCTAACCCAGGCTGCACTGCAGATTCCCTTCGGGTTGCTGTCCGATCGTATCGGGCGCAAGGGGGTGATCGCGGGGGGGCTGGTACTGTTTGCCTTGGGCAGTATTGTCGCTGCAGAGGCAACAACCATTGGCGGCGTCATTGCGGGACGTTGTCTGCAAGGCAGCGGCGCAGTGGCCGGTGCCATCATGGCCTTGCTTGCCGACCAGACCCGAGAAGAAATTCGCACCGCCGCGATGGCGACTATCGGTCTGTCGATCGGTGTGGCTTTTGCGGTGGCCATGGTGCTTGGTCCGTTGATAGCGGCCTCTTTCGGACTTACGGGCGTATTCTGGTTTACCGCCGGGTTGGCCCTGCTGAGTCTGCTGGTGTTGTGGCGACTGGTACCCGCGGCACCGCGGCGGGCGCGTCATCGTGACGTGGGGCTGGATCGTAGTCAGCTGCGAAATACGCTAACGCGCAGCGATCTATTGCGTCTCGATTTCTCGATCTTTGCCTTGCATCTGATCTTGATGGCGGCGTTCGTGGCGGTGCCATTTCGACTGGTCGACGTTGGCATCGAAGCTGCACAGCAAGGCTGGGTCTATCTAGCCGTAATGGGCTTGGCCTTTATCGGCATGGTGCCCTTGGTGATCATTGCCGAAAAGCGCCGGCGCATGCGTGCCGTCTTCATCGGTGCCGTGGCCAGCATGGCGCTGGTGTTGCTGCTGCTCGGGGAGGTGAGTCATCAACGCTGGACATTGATCGCCTTGCTATGGGCCTTTTTTGTCGCTTTCAATCTGCTTGAGGCGACGTTGCCTTCAATGATCAGCAAATTGGCACCGGCGGGAGCCAAGGGAACCGCCATGGGCGTGTATTCCACTAGCCAGTTTCTGGGGGCCTTCCTGGGGGGAGTGCTAGGCGGTGCGCTGTCCCAGCGCTTTGGCTATGATGCGGTGTTTCTAGGGGCGAGCGGGTTCGCTTTGATATGGCTGGCAACCGTCTGGAGGATGCCGGCGCCTCGTCATCTGTCCAGCGAAGTGGTGGCACTGGACTCGACGCATCATGATGACGCCCTGGATACTCTTATGGCCCGCTTTGCAGGCGTGGCTGGCGTCGAGGATGTATTAGTCGTGCCCGAGGAGCGTGTTGCTTATCTCAAGGTGGACCGTCAGTGCCTCGATACTCAAGCATTGGCTCAAGTGCTCGGCACCCCCCAGGATCACAAGGGCGCCTGACGTTAAATCATCTCTTCGTCTCGTAACGCGCGGCGCTCGTGGCATTTGTGTATCATTCGGCAATCATCAAAACTATCGTCCCATCACGTTCTAGGTTGCCTGACGGCCATCGACTCGATCATCCTGATCTCGAACGGAAGCGATGGTCGTCTTGGGTTTCCAATTAATTGATTGTAGAAGGAAAGGTGATTAACCATGGCTAGAGGTGTAAACAAGGTCATTTTTTATCACCCCCCTATGTCTATACCTTTTAATCTACGTCTGTATCTGTCGATGATTAAGATAAAATAGTATCCATGTTCATCTTTCAGATGCTTTCCGCAACCGATGTTTCCTAATTTGCATAAGTGCTCCAGCAACCCTACCTTCTCGAACTGACTAGCGTCGGCCACACTGGTGACCTCTGATCATTGGAGGACGCCATGAACGAACTGACCTCGACGCAGGCCTACTGGCTGAGCCATATGTTACATGCCTCGTCCCGGCAATTGGCGCTGAGCGAGTATGCCGCAGAGCAGCGACTGGTGGCGTCACTGCTGGCCTGGGAGCAGCGTCTCGCAGTGCAAGGTGTGCCGCTACCGTCGCGTCAATGGCCGCGGCGCTTCGTCGCCGACGTAGCCCTCACCACTAGGGTGTCGCCGTCACGCAGGGCGCGCAGGCAGGCCTGCAGCTCGGGGCGCTCTAGCTTGGTGCCGGTGACACGCTCCTCGAAGACCTGCTCACAGCCAGCCTCATCGAGGGCATCACATCACACTGCAGCTCGGGGTTCTGGTACTGTGTGCTGACGCGGGCATAGCCGATGATCAAGTAAGGTCTTCTTGCTGTGTGTTGAGATAGTAGGTGGCTGCATGAAAATCACGGAGCACTTCCGCGGCTGCGGTCAGGTCGGCGATCGTGAAATCAGTCCAGCCAATCAACTTCGAAAGCTACTGGCTCCGTCTCACCACAACTACAGGCATGGCTGCGCCACGTAGATAGCGCATGAAGTCATCCTGAAACAATTCCGGGATGTCTCGAATCCGAACATAAGGCGTTCCTGTTGATGTATGGGGCACTTTGACGTTCGGCTCACCTTCTTCGCGTGGTGCTTGACGCAGCGTGAGTCGACCATCACCCAACGTCTTTTGCATTGCCCAGAGTTCATGCGCAATAGCGAGCATGGCACGAGAAGCATTAGGATCCACAGCTTCTAGCCGTAAGCCGCTCTCTTGCAACTAAGAGGCATGATCATTGAGATCATCAACTAGGATCTGGATGTCATGATCGGAGAAGACAACTATCAGATACTCCTAAGTTATGTGCTATTGAACGTCATGAGAATTCGCCGCATTCGATTTTTTCCAATACCTCGCGTATCGACTGCCACCCTCTAGAAGTGCCGAGCAGATCCACGGGCCGCGAGCCAGATAGCGCCGGCGCCTCGCAGCGAGCGATGTCGCACAGCCTCAGCATCGAGAACATCAGCGACGGGGCGGCCACGTTCTGTCATTTGCTTGATAGCTTCGACCTTAAATTTTTCGGTGTTCCGTTGACGGCTCATAGGACCTCCTGGGTGCCTTCAGTATAAGATCTGGAGGTGACTACGAAACTCGGGACGATTCAGTTTGGAGCCTCTCGGGAATCCCGGTGCTGTTCAGAAGCTACAGACAGGAGTTCTTGATGGTAAGTAGCTCGTCCCGCTAGTTGACTTGGATCTTCGTTGCCGGAGGCAGGAGAGAAGCAGGGTCGCACCCTAGCACGCGGGCGATGCGGTACAGCTTGTCGACCGTGATATTGACCTCACCGCGCTCAATGCGGCCCATATAGCTGCGGTCGATATGGCTGGCCAGAGCCAGAGCATCCTGAGACAGCCCATAGGCCTTTCTCAGGGCCCGAATCCGTTTCCCTAGCGCTTTCGCCAACTGTTCCATAGCTGCCTCGATTCCACTTGAGACAGCACTATCGTGTGTTTACGCATACGCGAACCACGGATTATAATCCGCGGAATTTCTCTTTTCTCCTCGGACTTCCTATGAAACCTACCTCGTTCACTCTCGATAAGTGGATATATGAGCTATTACAGGAAGAAAGATTTGCTCAGTTCACTACTCGTGAAATGCGGGACGCTTATGCCTTACGACTTGAGGGCGTCTCCTATCCGCTCAGTGATGTTCGCCGGTATGTGTATGAGCAGATTCGCCGTATGCTGAAGTCGGGTTGGTTAGTGAAAGCTAATGAGAGCCGCAAGCGGGGACAGGTCTATCATCGACTTCCCATGCCGGAGCATTTGCAACTGAAGCTCATTGACAACGGGTTCAAGACTAGCCTGAAGCCCGGACAGCAAGCGGCGCAAGCGCCGCCGGAACATGCTCAGTCCTCTATGCCATCCACGGCTGAGGTGGATGCATATCAGCGCTTGAACGAAATCTTGGAAAGAATCCGTCTAGATTTTCTGACGTCGACGGGAGAGACAGAGCGCTACAAGCAACTCGTTGATGAAATGCCACACCTTCTGGATCACGTGAAAAGAGAATACCGCGAAGTCAAGGACCGCAGCTTTCGTCTGTTGGGGCACCACCGAGCGGTAGAGAAGGCCCTCAGCAAGTTGCCTTCACTATGACAATGCCAGTACTGCGTTATTGGCAGCGCCGTTGCCCCAAGGCAGCGGTAGGACTCCACTACGTGTGCGGTCCCGAAGAGTAATGGTCTATCTTACGAGCCACTATCGGAGGATGACCCATGGCTCAGATTCTTCATCAACGCGCCATGACCACGCACGCCATCCGAGCAGAAATACAGCGATCGACGGATTCGGTCGCGACGTTGAGCCGTCGCTACGGCATCAATCCAAAAACTGTGCGCAAGTGGCGCAGTCGGGATAGCGTCGAGGATACTCGCATGGGGCCCAAGGCGGCTCGTTCCACGTCGCTGACGCCTCTGGAGGAAGCCGCAGCTGTTACCTTCCGGTAAAAGACCCTGCTGCCTCTCGATGACTGACTTCATGCGCTTCAGCGAGAGATCCCTTCGCTTACCCAATCCCGCCTTTATCAGCGGCACGGCATCAGTCAGCTACCCAAGGCTGGCAACCAGAATCGTGAGAAGAAGCGTTTCAAGCGTTACCCGATGGGCTACCTGCACATCGATATCAGTGAAATCCGTACCGGAGAGGGCAAGGCCTACCTGTTCGTCGCCGTGGATCGCACCTCCAAGTTCGTTCATGCCCAGCTATACCGGAAGATGACGAGGCAAGTCGCCGCTGATTTCCTCGAAGACACGCTGCAGGCCCTGCCTTACCGCGCCCATACGGTGTTGACGGACAACGGGGTACAGTTCGCGAAGAAGGCCGGAACAGAGACCTACAAGCCGCATATCTTCGATGTTGTCTGTTACCGCCACGGCATCGAGCATCGCCTGACGAAGCCCTTCCATCCCTGGACCAACGGGCAAGTGGAACGAATGAACCGCGCCATCAAGAAGGCAACGACTCGGACGTTCCATTACACCTCGCTGGATCAGCTCCAGTCCCACCTGGATGATTACCTATGGGCCTATAACAGTGCCCGGCCACTCAGGGCGCTCAAGGGCAAGACACCGATAGGATTTATCCTTGAGCAGTGGCATAAAGAACCCGAGAGATTTCATTACGACCCGAACCATTACTCTTCGGGACCGCACACCTAGATGGGTTTTGGTTGTCAGGCCATCCTCGCTTCGTCGAAGCGCATAGTTTACCGGTTCCCGAGAGCTCTTTTTACCGTCACTGGCGGCAAAGCGAACCGTTTGAGCCGAGGGGAATCGACCACTTAGATCCCAGACTCAAGAAAGCACTACGGTTTATGCTTACGTTTGCGGCGCAGCCAGAGAGCAGCCACCAGCAGCATGGCAGACACGACAATAACGGGCGATGCAACGACAAGCATTTCCAAATATTTATCCATGACCGCGCTCCTTGGCAAGAAGCTTGAATTTCTTGGCTTTTCGGCATGGGGTCAGAAATTTACCCCTTATCTCGAACCTAGCTATGGCTTTCATGACGCTTGGAGGAAAGACCTGTCCGGCCCACGGCTTAACCGCCAGGCCCTGGCCCGGGAGCAATGAAGGCTTCCGATGTATGCCAGGAAATTAGAAGGGCGGTGTATCCTATTGATCGATCACGGCCAGGATCTTGATCAGTACAAGCGGCTGTGTCGTGACCGACTCTACTTTCCGGGCCCTGCCGCAAGCAACGCCCGAAGCCACCGGCCCGTTGCACGGCCTAATGCGCCACGGGCACGGGAGCTCATTGCCAAAGCCGCATAAGCAGAGCTACTGACCTTCCATAAAAAAGCTAATGAATAGGCGAGGCACGCAAGAGTTGCTTGACCTGCTCACGGCGACGCTTCAGCCATTGGGTGGCATAACGTAGCCACTCACCCAAAGCCAGAGCCGTCGAAAACGCCCGATTGGCACAGCGTCGCTTCAACCAACTCCATACCGCCTCGGCCGGATTCAACTCGGGCGCATACGGAGGAAGCGCTTCCAGGCGCAACCGGCCTTGTACCTCCGGATGGCGCAGCAGATCGCGCACAGCCTGACAGCGATGGACCGGGGCGTTGTCCCAGATGATACGAAGCTTGCCTGGCCAATAACGCAGTAGCGTCTTCAGAAAAGCGACGATGCTTGCGCCGGTGACCGTGTCCGAGGTCCAGTGAAAATAGCTACGTCCTTCGCTCGAGACGGCACCGATGACCAGGTGGCGCGGCGACTGCCCTCGCTTGCCTTTGACGACCGGCGTTTGCCCTATAGGCGCAAAGGTCTTCAGATGATGCGTGCAGAGATGGAAGCTCGACTCATCGACGAAGATCAGCGTTTCATTCTGCGCCTCGGCTTCTTTTTTTTAATTCTGGCCAGAGCTGTTCTCGCCAGTGGTCGATGGTGGCCTCGTCACGCCGACTATCCTGGCGCTTGGGCACTTGCCAGGACCAGCCCCATTGCCTGAACAGGTCGCTGATCGACGAGGTGCTGTAGTGAACGTCGGTCAGCCGCGCGATGGCATCGGCAATGCGCTGCGTTGTCCAGCGCTGATCGTCATAGCCGAAACCTTCTGGTCCCAAGGCTTCGAGCGCTACCAACACCTTGGCCATCTTGTCGGGAGGAAGACGTGGCGGCCGACCGGATCGCGGCTGTGCCTTGAGCGCGTCTTCACCGCCTTCTCGGTCCCGGGCGATCCATTGACTGATAGCTCCTTGAGTGACCTCCAGGCGCTGGGCGACTTCCTGCTGACTCATGCCGTCCTTGACCCATTTGACGGCAAGCGAACGACGATAGGCTTGAGCAAAGTCTTGTAGCATGACGATGACCTGTCAGAGCATGTTCTCGGTCGACAGATGCTTCATTACGAAGTTCCTGTATCGTCAGTAGCGTTACTTTCATTCAAACCGCTGTTCGCGCTCCTCGTCCTCCCGCTGTTCACGCACTCTCTCATGATCGATCCACTCAACCAGTTTTTCAGACACCGATTTAGCAGCCACAGCGATCTCCTCGCTCTCATGCTCAACGAACACACTAATGGCATCCGCTCTAGGTTGCATCACGTTAGATCGACTACCAGAGCATGATGAAGGTGTGACGCGCTCGGCGAATGCCTCCAGAACGGCTTCTGGCTCAGGAGAAGCTTCCAGTAACCTGATCGCTGACTCCGATATCTTAACTGCCCCCTGATCCCCATCCTTTGACCAAAGACTGATACCCGCCGCGACAGGTGCCCACACGCTAGTATCGTTTCTGGAACGACACCACCCAATCAAAACGTCCATATCGATTTTGGCGAGAGGAGAGCGACGCAAGCTACCATGGTGAATAAAGAACAGCCGTCGATGTTGTTCTTTTTCAGTGCCTTTAAAAACGCGATTGAGAAACGCCTCTGGCATCAAAGCGATAGTCGTCTCGATAGCACTTTCGAACGCATGAATGAAGCCATACCGCTCATCAATAACAGTAAAGATAGTTTCCAGCCACTTCAGCTTTTCGGCATCGTTGTCGTCAAAGCGCAACGCGACACTGATGACGCGCTCCATGTTATAATCTATGGATCCGCCAGTATCCCTGTCATCTTTTTGGAGTCTCTGGATCGCTGCTCTTAGACCGACCAGTCGAAGGTCGGAACCAAGTATATCTACAGCGTAATCTTTGCCATGTAGCTTCATGCTTAGAGCATCCAAAACCACATCATCGCCGTTCGGTATACTCAGCAGCTGCTGAGCAAGATAGAGAACACGGTCACTGGACAGATTAGCATACCCGTCACGCCATAAAATTGGACCATACATCCACGGACGTGTGTCAGAATCATCCAGAAGCGACATGCAGCGATCTAAGTCGGTTTCTGTGAACTCCCGCCTTGGGTGCAAGCCGACCAGTACATGTCGAAGTTCAGGGTGCTGTGCGCACTGGTCGAGTAACCCTTGTGCTAGTGCCCGATCAACAGAGTCTACCTCTTCGATAAAACCGGCAAAGACTGCGAAGTTCTTGTTGGATTCAGGCTTATGTTCAAGTTGATCGAAGAGTTGCCGCCAACCAACTCGCAAGTCATGTGCCCCCTTCGCCAACCCTCTTCCAAATGCAGTACAATATGGCATCCAGTCGTTGGAGAAAAGGTTGGGACCCAACTCGTCGAGCTCATGGTCTGATGCTGCGAAGCCCTCACCTAATCGAAGCGCCTTGGTTTCAAGTCGCTTTTCAACTTCGTGATACTTGTTGCTGTCCTTATGATCAAAATCGACGTCTAGCGCCCAATAGTCCTGCTCCTTGCTTAGCACGTATGTCAATATTTCCGGAACCAAGCCCTCGGGCTCCAACTCCCTTTCCAATGCGGCAAGGTTATCTGGCAGCGGCTCGAAATCATCCTTGTCTTTGCGCTTGGTATGGTTGAAATAAATCGTTGACCGGACTGCTTTCCAACCTTCGCCCCAAGGGTGATAATCATGTAGCTTGCGAGCCGCATCGACGAGTTTCTCTCTCATTGCTTTGTGATGCCACATCCCTCGAAATCCGTTCGCAAGGGTCAACCGTGCAGGCCCTTCAAGACCAGGATCGCCAGAGGTCCCCAATCGCACCGCAACGTTGATAAAGGCGCAGCGCCACTCCACAAGTTCATCGTGGTTGGGTTGGAAACCGAAGTCTCTTGGGCGAGCACCAAACTCATTCATCCCAAATCCTGTCCACGGCGGCCCACCCAAGGCAGTCGAGAGCATCCTAAAACCCAGCGACCTACGCCCAGCCACATCTGAAGAAAGGCATTCATTCATAATCCCGATGCGCTGATTTAGAGAGGCATGTGTGCCCGACAAGTATGCCTGGAAAAACTTCGTAATCTTATCTCGAACCGCGTCGTATTTGTTGTTCTCATCTTCGTAGTCTGACACGCGGATTAGTAGCCGGATGCAGCGGTCGAAGGCGCCCGATTCGTATGACAACAACTGCAAAAGATTGAGAATGGTTGTCCGCTGTGGATTGTGAAGCGGCCCCATACCACCAAAATCAGGCGCGGCAAGCTCTGCTTCAATCCTGTCAAGCAGTGCTTCAGGCGCGACCGGGCCGATATAGCCCAGCATTCGTACTGGCATTCCCTCCAGCGCTAATATCCGCCCCAGCAGCCCATCTGGCTGGAGCCAAGCTTCAACGATCTCTTTCGCCACGGGGTTATCGTGCAATAGCCCCAGTCTGTGTGCGAACGACAATAGTAAGCGTTGACGACCGGAGGCTTCAAAGGTCGCCCTGAGTTGATCAACCGGGACACCATCAAGTGCCGAGGCAGCCAGCTTGTTCGCAATGGCATGGGGCAGGATGGCTCTCCAATGTGCCCTCTTCTGCACAATATGACGGTCCAATAGTTTCTTGACTGATCGAAACAATTGGCTATGGGAATGCCCCAAGATCGATCCTAGAACTTCTAACTCGCTATAACTGTCCTCAGGGTTTGAGACCGAGAACGAATAAACCAGAGACAGTATTTCAGCCTGTTCCCGCAGATCTTCGTCCGGATAATTACGCTGCTCAAACAAGCGGTTAAACAACTGCGCATCAGAAAGCTGAGCCAAACTCTCACCTACCTCCACTCTCTCGGCGATTGCTAGGGAAACCCTTGCGTTCCCATCAGCGAACTCTGCTATCCGGCGAGCGTTGTGCTGGCCAATCCCGGGGAACCGACGGATCAGAAGCTGCTCGGCCACCTCCGGCCCAACTGCTTCAATGTGGATTACCTCAGTTGTCTGAGGTTTGTCATCCCTGATGTCATACTCAACGGTTATGAGGCTTACCTCACTGCCTGCAGCTGATACTTTTCTGGCCAATGAAGAGTGAAGTTCTGACGGACAATTATCGAGGATCATGACGGCACGTCGGCCCTCAGCGATAAGTCTGTCCAGCATCGCTGCTGCCGAAGGATCCGGCTCAGCACCAGTATCGACGTACACAGCTAGAGTCCGATCGAGAGCATTTTTGCCGACCGTTTCATCAAAGAGTGCCTGCACAATTCTGGTCTTCCCGACGCCGGATAAACCCGTTATACGAATGGCCTTGAGCGTAGACCTTATGAGGCCACGCATTGGTTCAATGGCATCTTCAATACTGAGCTTCTGGCCCTTCCCTGATGGCAGCATGACCGTCACGCCTGGGGCCGAAATCAATGTATCCTCGACATCTTGAGGTGGATTGCTCCAAGCCCCGTATGGCTGCCAACCTGAGTATCCCTGACCAAGCTTTCCTTTTGTCCACAGCATAATCGACGGATGCTGACGTAGCCATTGAGTCAGCTTCGAGCGGTCATAGAAGTCTAGGTGAATATTTCTGCTGTTGGGATCATCCTTCACAGCTTCTCGCATTGCCTGAAGACGCTTCTCCTTGTTCGGAGGCGAACAATCATCAGCCAAGCTAACGATAATGTAGCCACCCCCCTTCGAAGCCTGCTCTGAGATAGTCGCCGACAGTTCGCCGTCTATGACCATTTCCTGCGTGATCGCGCCTTTTGGCATCGGGTGTTTCTTAGCCTGAATAACCGTATCAGGCTTTTCAATAAATCCGGTGCTTAATGTATCGACTGGAACCTGAACGTGGATATCAATTCCTTCGTCAGGAGCATTGATTGAACCTGACCAGTTCACCCATGCAGGGCTATGGCCATGCGCTGCTACTTCGGCCTCGGCGAGGCGAGCAATCAACTCTTCCAGCTGGGTATCTGACAGCGGGAGTAATTCGTCTTTCTCTATGTCAAAAATTGCCACGATCTCACCTCAGTACAACATCCCATTCTTTTCAGAAATTCAGCCGACATGTATAACGTTACCCACGGAAGCGCTTTTTATAAACGGTTTTCACTAGGCTTTATTCGGAAGATAAAATGTTTTTAATCGGCGGCCCGTTTTGCTCGCTGATATAGCGAATGATCGAAAATAAGCACTGCTCGCTGTTTCTGGCACGACCTGCTGGTGTGTATCGTCAGCCGTCGAAATTTCATTCATCAGTGTTGACTAACATTCCTCAGCTGGCCAAGAGCGAAATCTCGTAATTCCCTCATTAACACCGCCGACAGCACCCGAGCGTAGTGAGCTCTAGCCCCGATAGGACGATGCTACTTGGCCTTGCCACGAGCTTTTTGATTTCAAAGGAGCTGTGAAAACACATGTCCACTCTCTGAATTCCTGTATAGATAAATAGAACTAAAAATTGATGACTCTTGCGAGAGCTCTGTATTTATAGATACGCCTGCCTGATCAATGATTTCTTCAGGCATTGTTAACGGCGTATAAGAACCTACCAGCAATATCCCTTGGCCATAAGATTGCATCAACTGCTTCATGGTTCCTTTGCGATACTTCTTCAAAATCACTTCTTTGACCTGTGAACAGGCTTGTTGGTCAGGCTCAGTTATTAGACCTCTCTTGTACGAAACATGCGTCTTATCTTCAGCAGCATACGACGTAATGCTTTTAGCCCAATCCGCACTTTGAAAAGCATCCGTAATTTCGATCCAACTTCGCTTTCCATCCAAATTTACAATGGCATCAGGTGGATCAGGTCGGTCGATAACCGTGAGATTTATTCCTTGTGCAAGGAGGTAGCCCCCAAAGCTATCCAGAACTGACTTTTCATGTGCTGGCTGTATATCTCTATGCTTCATAGTAACCCTAGCGCATAATAATTATTAGACTACTGGCCTTATGATTGGATTAAGGTTCCGGAACGTTAATCCAGCAAAGGTATCTTGACTACGTTATCGCAAGCCTTTGATTCTTAGGAATCATAAAAAATTCAGCTTTATAACAAAAATCACGTGTCCGCTGCATTTTCCGCAATGGCCGCTCTGGGTCGTGAGCAGCCTTTCTTTCCGCTATCTATCGGCAATCCCACCTCTTTCCTTGAGCCTCAGCTAAAATCCAGCTTTGTCACTATACGCCGCCTCATAACTACCTTATTGCTTTGCCGTTACGCTGGATTGATCAGCGATTCATCCCCCGGCCCGTTCGGCCTGTTCACCTTTGTGCTGACCGGCCAGTGCGTAATCAGCCCAGCATCGATATGATGCACCACGTTGCGTAGCGTCTCCTGGTCAGACAGGTCGGGGTCAAGCCATGGTTCTAAGCTCTCGTCGTCCAAGATCAGTGGCATACGATCGTGCACCTTGTGGGCTGAGCCTCGGGCCGGCTCGGTGATGATTGCACAGCCCAGTGAGCCATCCTCTCGCTCGGTGTAGATCCCTGCGAAGAAGAGCGGCTCGCGATCCTCACGGCAGATAAAGTGAGGTTGTTTGGGTGTAGTGGTCTTGTCCCATTCATACCAGCCATCGGCAGGAATTAGGCAGCGGTGCTTTTGAAACGCTGCCTTGAAATAGCCAGAGGTGGCTACCGTTTCGGCCCGAGCGTTGATCGGCTGGCTCGCCTTGCCTTTTGCCCATCTGGGTTTGTAGCCCCACCACAGTTCCTCCACGTGCGGCGGCTCATCTTCCGAGAGCCGGCGTATCGCTGTGATCCACGTGCCAGGCGGTACGTTGTAGCGCGGTGTCAGCTCTTCACTGATGGTCGGCGCACCCGCCTTGGTTGCGAACTTGGGATAGGCGCTGTAAAGCGCAAAACGTCCGCACATGTACGACTTCTCCTGACGAAGGTTTACTACAGCATGAGCAGTAACGCCTGGCTCGGCAAACCACGGTGATACACGTACCGCTTGACCTGACTCACCACCCCACGCAGACCCGCTCAGCGCCCCGGCATCACGCACCCTCTTTTCCCAAGATGCTATCAGTTGTGCAAGCCACTGATCGTTTATCAAGCTATTGAAGGCGACATTTGCCCTTCGACTAGCATCCTCGAAGAACAGCTGTCGTCATATCAGCAGTGGTTTTGCCCAGCAGACACGTTCGGGATTCCGTTGTCATTGCAACAAATGGAACCTCCTTGGTGACATCAGTACAAGAGCTAAAAGCGTCTACGAGATTCGAAGGGATTCGCCTCACCGCATCCGCACAACCGGCAATTCTTCCCAGCTGGTTGTGTATCGTGGCGTACGGTGCTGGCACCTCAACGCCCAGGCAGCATTCTTTCGGGGCTTGCCGATGCTTATCGCATTGCGACCATGCTCGCGATTGATACGATCCACCACACTCATCAGCTTTTCACTGCGCTCGCGGTCAGCATTACCCTGCTTCGCATCGAACAAGTCGTGCTGTAGGGTCTTTTTGTCCGCCAAATCGAGCATCATGACGCCGCACTTCATGAACGCGTACCCGGGACGATAGAGACAATCAAGCGCGCGCTGAGCGGTGCCGACGATGATCCGACTGTCGTCACTCGCACGCGGTAGCGGCACGACCAGGCTGGGATTGTACTGATGCAGCTCGAGGCGGTGACAATTCGTCTTGAGAAAGACCATCAGCGCCCGCGCAACCGACCCCTGACGACGCAGCTTCTCGGCACCACGGCTGGCATGCACGCGCACGGCCTCACGCAGATCTGCTCGGTCGCCGGTGAGCCGTCCAAACGAGCGACTGGTCATGATGTTGTCTTTCGGCTTGCTCATCTCGTCGATCTCAATGCAATCGACACCACGCAGCTCCCATACGGTGCGCTCCATGACAACAGAAAACTGGCGTCGAAGCCGCTTTGGATCAGCGTTGCGCAAGTCCCAGGCAGAGCGGATGCCCAGGTTGTCGAGCTTCATACCGGTACGACTGGCCACGCCCCATAAATCAGTCGTGGGGGTACGTTCCAGTATGTGACGCGTTATCGCGGAATCGGGCGCTAGTACGCAGACGCCTTCATAGGCTGCCTGCTTTTTGGCAATTCGATTGGCAAGTTTGGCCCTATACTACAGAGCATACTCTTGTTCACTGATGATGCTGTAGCACAGTCATCGGACACGTGCAGGTAGCATCAGTGTGTCTTGCCCTGGGAGGTAACCTCTCATGCCGGTTTATCGGGTCCTGCGTGCCGAAGGGGCCTTTCCCTTTCATGTGGTGGATCGCGATGGGTTACCGCACCCAGAGCTGACCCTCTATGCCTGCCTATCCGTGCGTCACCATGCATCGCTGACTGCAAGAGCCTACACGAGGGAAGTTGTCTCCTTTGCTTCATGGGCGACAGATCATCCCGTCGTGATTCGACAGGGTTGGCAGTTGCTGGGGCCACCTGCTCAGGTGCGCGCACTGTTGGCTTTCTTCCTCGCTTCGGAAATGAAGTGCATCGTGGCGTTGGGTCGAGATCGCGGTGGATTCGAAACCCGTCGAATCGAACCGACTTGGCAGACTGGCCGGCGCCTGGAACGGCTTCTGGCGGCGTTGAGATCGTTCTACACGGTACTGCATGAGCACGGTCGCTATCGCCATGGCAATCCTATGGATGCCGACGGTGCCCGCCGTTACATTGAGGAGGAGCGCCGCCGGCAACTCCAAGCGTTTGTCGATGCCCACGGTCGAATGCCCATGCCGGCCGACAGTGGCGTGGACGGCGTTCGAGAGATGCGTCTTTCCGCCAGTTACTTCCGGCTGAAAGGAAATCAATGGTTGCCCGAGATCCTGGATGAACCGGCCCTGATGAACAGGGTCATGTCAGCTGGTGAGCAGTGGGGGTGGACACTACGCGAAACTGGCCTGGTACGTATCCTCTTTGATACCGGCTGTCGTGTCCATGAGGCGTGTCAACTCAGCGTGGCGGACTGGGTACAGAGCGGTTTTATGCGCGAGATGCTGTCGATCAGCAAGGGAAGTCATGGACGCCGAGTGAAACGGCTTTTCATTACCGACCGCACGGTCAAGGTCTTGCGACGATATGTGGACGAGCAGCGTGCTCGGCTAGATCCCCGAGGGTGCGGGCTTACGGAACTCGCTGAACTGCCTGTGGAAACTCTGCATCACCTTCCGCTGTTTCTGACTCGCCACGGCACATCTCTGAGCCCGGACCACTTCCGCCGCAACTATTGGACGCCGGCGCTCGACGCCGCAGGACTGCAGCTGCGTTGTCATCAGGTCCGTCACTGGTTCGTGACACAGGCGCTCAACGACATCCACCAGCGTGCCCGCTCAGCCGAGGAACTGCAGAGCCTGCGGGGTGCCCTGCGTGAGCTCATGGCCTGGAAAAGCGATATGCTGCCGATCTATGACCAGGCTATCCGCCGGCATGACCTGCCGGATCTGGCTCATCGCATTCATGCTCGCATCGAACGTGAGCACCGGCATGATCGCGCTCGCCGCTCCCAACCGACTCCTCACCCCGAGTCACTTACCGAGAGCCAGCGAATGTTAGATGAGATGCTGAAACCATGATGCCGTCGGCCCGACAACACCGTGCTGATCCGGAGCGTCGACGGCTTACGATACGTACCGAGCTTGATCGTCGGCGCGAGCTGGGTGTGGCCTTCGTGAACCGAGAGGTGATGACGGTTACCGGCTACGATCGCAAGACGATCAGTGGCGTTACCCAGCGTTATGTTAGTGAGCTGGCAGCGGAGTTGTTGGAGACGGTGGTTGAGGACCGAGAGGCTTATGAACGCTGGGTACGTGACTACCGCACCTTTCGCCCCTTTATCACACGCACGGAGAGCGGGCCGGCGCTGTTCCGGCGCTTTGTGCGGCTGGTCATCGAACAGCTGCATCGCGAGAACGCGTTGATGACGGTGAACGCAGTTGAAACCATTACTGGGGGGAGGAAACGGATCCTCAATGAGGAGCTGGTTATCTGGGAACAGGAGACCGGCCATCAGGTAGCGCGCACGGTTGCTTGGAAATCCCTCGATACTTCTGGGGCTACCGTCCTCGTGGGCGAAAACCATACGCTGAATCGGCGAAACGAATCGATCAAGGCGGAACTGGACCGTCGCCGCCAGATCGGAACGCCTTTCAAACTCATCGACATCAGCAGGTGCTTAGGATTCAGCGTAGCCACCGTGTCGGGGTATTCGCGCCATTACGTGGCGGCATTGGCCGATGAGCTCCTGAGCGCCCCGGTCGACAGTCGTGAGGCCTATGAAAGCTGGCGTCGGGACTTCAATACCTTTCGCTATTCGCTTCCCAATACGCGGCGCTCACGTGAAGTGCTCACGCGGCTCACACGTCTGACCATTGAGCACCTACACCGAGAGGGATATACGGTGGCGTACAGCGAGGTCTTGAGGCTTTCTGGACACAACGTCTCCCGCATAAAACAAGAAATTCGGCGCTGGGAAGAAGAAACGGGGCATCGAGCTAGTCCGCTGCGAGTATGGAAGGAAATCACTCTGGAAATGGTGCTCGACAGTGTATCGCCGGCACTCCATCACCTGCCGTTGACCTTTCTAGAATCACCGACCATGGGACGGCCCTTCAATGATTCTCAACGACGGATGATTCACTCCATTTCGCAGCCGAAACTACGAGATGTGGCCTTCTTCGTCATGACCTTTGCCGATGGCAATCGGCGCAACGACATCACCTTCTTCGCCAATATGTCGCGCTACCTGACACGGTTGAAGCTACCGGATATCGACGCACTGGACCCCGAGGTGTTCTATCGACGATATCATGATGGCGAGATATTGCCGGAAGAGGGCACACCCAAACGTGGCCGGTTCCTGCAGACTTACTTTCGCCTACTGCGCAAGCAAGAGGACTATCTACTCCGGTTGACACCTAAGCAGCGCCGGGCCGTAGTGCCTTGGAAACTCATTGGCCTGAAGGATGATCACTTCTGGCACCGCTCCACCCTCCACCGAGATGTGAGAACCGACCAACGGATGCGTCGCAAGGCAGCGACCGCCGTTGTACACGATCGATTCTATCTGCTTCGTGATGTGGCCGAGCGTCGATGCATTCAGGTCGAGCGCCTGCATACAGCCTTTCAGGATGCCATGGCCCATCATGAACGGGAGGGGGAGGCCTTACCGATGTCATTCTCGATCACCGATGAAACGGTATCGACATCAGGCCGTACTCGATCGACACAGCAGCATTTCAGGCTTTGGGATGCAGCAACATTGCGTTCTGTGCATGAGCCCGTGGCAGAAGACTTCTATTACCATCAGGATCAGCGTCAGCGTATACGTGCGACGATATGTGACCAGGCACGTTACTTCCTAAGCTATGAGGGTGGCCATGCTTGCGATGATGCCACTTTGATAGAGCCCTACTGGTTCATCGAACTGCTGCAGGCCAATGTACTGAAGTCTCAAGTTACTGATTCTGACTTTCTGACGCATAACGGCTACTCAAAGGGGGCGTTCCAACTTCCCCCTCACTCAACTTGGGGGCTGTCTACATCCCATTGGTTGGAGCGTGTCTCGCGAGACCTGGGAATGCTCTTTATTCCACTCGATGCGCTCAAGCTAGCCGCTCTTGTCGGGTATGCGGCCATTCAGATCATGACCAAGACCGGGGCTCGCATGAACGAGTTCCTGCAGATCAGATTGAGTCCAGAGCACTTATCACGGGTGCTGCTCGCCAAGGATCGTGAAGCGATCGCCTTTCGCGCGATCCCCAAGGGACGCCGTGCAGAAGAACCATACTATATTGACGAGCGCTGCATGAAGGCGCTACACGCCTGGTGGAAGTTCCAGCGTGATCGGGGGCAGGATCTGGAGACCATCCCGCCTACCAGAAGCTTGCGGCATAAGCTTCGAGCGGCGTCCTACCTATGGCAACATGCCGGAAGGCATTTCAGTCATAAGGATGTCAATGCGACGATGTCTATCATGTTGCACGGTATCTCGTTGCAAACTGCTGCCGGTGAGGCCGTGCGGGTCACTTCTCACCTGCTGCGTCACGGGTTTGCCACCGAGATGCGGGCATTGAACACGCCCGTGGATGTGATCGCACTCCTCATGAAGCAGCGAGATGTGCGAGTGACCGAGTACTATTCCCAGCCGACGCCGGCCAGGCTAATGGAGTTGCAACAAAAGATCTTTGAAAGTCGTGTGGATCTGTCCCGTACCCATGTGCGATCCCCGGGGCAGATCCGGCGGCAAATCGAAGCCGCACAGGAGCAGGTGGGCGCACTGATCCCGGTTATCGGTGGACGGTGCACCGTGGCCAGTCAGTGTCCCATCAAGTTCGCCTGCATCGGCTGTGCCGGGAATGCGCCCGACTGGCACAAGCGTGACCAAGTCATCGTCTACCGGCAGGCCTGTGCGCAGATGGCGGAGATGGCAGAAGCACAGAACCTGCCCGCCGAAGGGCGCAAGGCAAAGGAATCCATGGCGAGCTGTGACGATGTGTTGGCCGAGATGGAACTGCTGGAGCGAGCTGATCAGGCGGCTGCCGATCCCGTCATACTGACCATCGGGAGGAAGGAGAAATGACACGACGATCCAGTAAGGCGCGTCCAGAGGCTGCGATGGCCGGTTTGAAACGCAGTCATCAGCAGCGACGCAATCGAAGCGTCACGATCGTGCGTCGAGCGATCAGTCGGTTGCAGGAGATCGGCAGTCCCGTGACGCTGGGACGAATTGCGAGAATATCGCGCGATCTCTCCGACACGGGAATGGGTATCTCCGAGTCCACCATTCTGCGAAATCTTGAATGCCGTCAATTATACGAAGAAGCCGCCCAACCCGTTCGTCAGCGGCGTGTCGTTGGTCGGCCGCTTGCTCGCGAGGTGGAAAAGCCCACCGACGTGGAGCGGCGACGTATGCATTATTTGATGCGCCAAACCAAAGCTGAGCTGGCCGCTCGCATTATCGCTGTTGAGCGAGAGTTGGTGTGCTCGGAAAAGTCGAATGGAGTCCTTCGCGACCGGATTCTCCGGGAAAAATTTGGCCAATAATCACCTTTTCAATTCCTAGCCCCACAGCTACTCACTTTGCGTCGGAAACGGAGCTCCCTCGCTTTCTTCCGCCTGATGGCGTCGTTGCTCCGGTGTCCATAACGTCTTGAGGTAATTCACTACGGAGCGGATCTCGGCTGGGGCTAGGGCATCCTCGAAGGCCGGCATCGTCAGTCGTTCGGTCTTGTTCCAGGGGTCACGCCATCCCTCGGCGACGATCCGGTAGAGCATAGCATCGGAGTGCTTCCAGGTATGGCCCTCCGGCCCATGAGGAGGAGCCGGCAGTTCGCCCTGGGCATTCTGGCGCTCCCAGTTCGGCATGCCCTCTCCCTGGCGGCCGTGGCAACTGGCACAATACTGCTGGTAGATGCTTTCTCCCTCTTCCAGCCGAGAGGTATCGCTTGAAGAGGGGCTTCCCTCCGCCATGGCCTGCCCCGCAGCACTGAGCAGCAGCCAGGTTGTGGCGAGGAACCAGCGCCTAAGCATCGGGGGGTGTCCAGGTTTGGCCCCGATCATCGCTACGCAGGAGCTCCCCCTCGCGATTCAGGCCATAGAGCGTTCCTGCAGGAGAATGAGCGAGCGCGACGAGCGCCGGGCTGTCACCTGTCACTGACTGCCATTCCTGGCCACCATTGTCGCTGCGCCACAGGCCTTGCTCCGTGGCGACATAGACGCGCTCTGGAGCGTCGAGGTCGTAGGCCACATCGTAGACCCTGCCGGCATCGAGCTCGCCGGTCGGTCGCCAGCCGCAGAAGCAGTCCATCGACAGGCGTACCGCATCGTCGGACACCGCATAGAGCCAGCCGGTCTGCATGCTGCCTTCCATATCGGAGTGGACGAGCCGGCGAACGGGCTGGGCAGGACCGCTATCCATCTTCTTCCAGGTCGTGCCGGCATCCTCGCTTTGATAGAGGCCATCGTCGGCGATCACCGCATAGAGGGTCTCGGCCTGCTGACGGTGGGTGGCCAAGGCGATAACGTTCTCACTGGGCAAGTCCTCGTCGAGCTCCTGCCAAGTCTTCCCATGATCGGTGCTGCGCTGCACCCCGATTGACGGGCCGGCGATATAGAGCGTCTGTTCGGCGGTTGCCGGTACCGATGCCGTGACCCACTGGCCTTCTTTCACGGCTTCCGGCAAGGGGAGTTCTTGCCAGGTCTCGCCGCGGTCCGTGCTCTTGAAGAGCTGGTTGGCCTGCGCCTTGATCAGTCGTTCGCCCGTACGGTCATAACTCAGCGACGGCAATGCCTCTTCGGCAGCCCCGGCCACACCGGCGATGCCCAGGCTGGCCACGACCCAGCTCGTCAATAACAGGGTACGCCAGAAGCGACTTGCGGGATTATTCATATCAGTGATTCCTCGAATAACGGCTAGCCAATGCTGCCTAGCGCAGGGAAGGTGCGTAATAACCAATAGGACAGCTCGGTCAGTTGCCCGGTGATCATCAAGATGCCCATCAGGATCATGAGCAGGCCGGCAGCCATATGCATGACCCGGCCCCAGCGGCGCAGGAATTGCTGGTGGTGCAAGAAACGGTCGAGCGAAACGGCAGTCAGCAGAAATGGCACGCCAAGGCCTAGCGAGTAAATTCCCAGTAACGCCAGTCCGCTTGAAATATTGGCCGTCGAAGCGCTAACGGTAAGGATGGCACCCAAGATCGGACCAATACAGGGCGTCCAGCCGAAGGCGAACGCCACGCCGAGTAAATAAGCCGCACCGCGCCCGCCGCCATTTTCCGTGAGCTTGTCGATAAACCGCCATTCTCGCTGTAACCAGTGCAGCGGGATGAGCCCGGTCATGAAGGCACCGAACAGGATGACGATGAGACCGCCGACCAGGTTCGCCTCCTGGCGATAGACCAGCAGTAGGCGACCGATGGCCGTGGCACTGGCCCCCAGCATCAAAAATACCGTGGAGAAGCCCAGCACGAACCATAGCGACTGGGTCAACACCCGGAGCCGCTCGCGCCGGTCCGCTTCCCGTATCTGCCCAAGCGATCGCCCGGCCACGAATGAGAGATAGCCAGGCACGAGCGGCAAGACGCAGGGTGAAATGAACGAAATCAAGCCCGCCAGAAAGGCCGTCGCCAGGCCGATATTGGCAATCTCCAGCATCCCTCCTTATCCCGTGGCTAGGCTTGGAACTTGGAGTTGGACTGCTCGGACGACACCTCGTGAACCGCTGCTTGGCGATGGGCGGATGCCGTCTCCGTGGATACCTCAGTAGCGGGTTCCACTCCGGCTTGCACGTCAGTGGCTTCGCCCTGGTCGGTAGCCTTACCTTTCTTGTCCTTGCATTTCATCATGCACAGCCCCAAGCCGCACATGACGAGGCAAGGCAAGAGGCTCACCAGGATAGGGGCGATCCCCAGCAGGACCAGTTGATCCCAGCCCATGGCCAGGCCACCAGCCACGACCACGGCACCCAACAGCATCCAGCGGCGGGGACCCGTCAGCAGGCCTGTCAGTCCGGCTTTCTGCTGCCCCTGTGGGGTCTTGTCGTCACAGCAACTCATGGCGCTTCCTCTTTGGTGGCGTCTATCGTTTCGGTCAGAAACTCGATCATCTCAGGGGTATCCCATTCGGCTTCCCCGACCAGGCGTCCAAGCTCCCTACCCAGGCGGTCGAGCAGCAGCGTCGTGGGAATCCCCACGGCACCAAGATCCGCGCTGGCCATGCCGGTTCGATCGACATAGGGGGAAAGATGCTCGATCCCCACCTCCTGATAGAACTCATTGACGACCTCGAGACCTTTGCGATCGATCGAGAGCGCAACGACCTCGAAATCCAGTCCCCCCAATTCGGCCTGGAGGGCATCCAGGGTGGGCATCTCCTCACGGCAAGGGCCACACCAGGTCGCCCAGATGTTGAGCAAAACCTGCTTACCTTCGAAGTCAGCCAGGGTCAGTGGGGAACCTGTGTCATCCTCGAAGCGGATGTTAGTTACGTCGCGCGGGCTTTCCCAGAGAAGAAAGCCCTGTGGCCCCAGGCGTTCAGGAGGCGTGGCGGCGGCTATCTTGGCCATGGCCATCAGCAGTGCCACCACTAGCCACCTGGTTGCGATCCGTTTCCCAATCACCAGCGCTTACCTTCAGTGGGTGGCGTAGATGTCCGGAGTTTCGGTCGGCTGAAAGGCCAAGGTGTAGACCTCGAGCGGGCCTTGTTTCTCGCCCGACATTCCCGGCGAGCCGAGGGGCATGCCGGGCACGCTCAAGCCTTTGATAAAGGGCGTCTCTTCGAGCACCTGGCTAACGCTTGCCACGGGAACGTGGCCTTCGAAGACATAGTCGCCAATCAGCGTGGTGTGGCAGCCATGCAGTTTCTCGGGCACATTGTGCTCGGTTTTCAGCTGTGCAAGATCATGGGTATCGATCGTTTCCACCTCGAACCCGTTCTGTTCGAGATACTTGGCATATTCGGCACAGCAGCCACAGTTGGGGTTCTTGTAGAGAGTGGCCGATGTCTCGGCTGCCAGTCCCGAGAGGGGAAAGGTCAAAAGAGAAGCGATGGCCAGTGTTTTCCCATACTTCATATGCGGAGTCTCCGAGGAGGTCGTGAAATGAGCGATGATGCCGTTGAGCATTGTCTCGCGGAATTTAGTTAACGATATCGGTAACGTAATGACGGATACGGTCCCAGGTGCCAGTGGATAATGTCTCTGGTCCTTCTGCCAGTACCCGTACATACGAAACCAGGTGCTCCGGATCGAATTCGAGGCCATGAAAGCGAGCCCGCATACGCCCCGACGGATCGATAACATGGGTCACGACGCCATGGGCCTGGACGCCCTCCGCCACGTCGTCGAACCGGAGGCCATAGGCTTCTGCGATCTGGCGTGTGGTGTCGGCCGGATCGCCTTCGTCACGATATAGAAAGCGCCAGTTGGCGGAGTCCAGGTCGAAGTTCTTGCCATAGGCTCGCATGTTTTCCCGGGTGCCGACGATATCTTCGCTGTCGGTGGCGATGGTAATGAACTCGACCGCCTCACTCAGGCCGGCGTCGCTGACTCGTTCCTGCACCTCGGCAATCAGGTTCATATGCACAGGGCAGGCTTCCTGGCAGCGGGTGTAGATGAAATTGAGCACCACGACGCTTTCTTTCAGGTCAGAGGACGACACGGTATTACCGTCAGCATCGGTCAAGGAAAATGCCGGCGCTGGCTGGTCGACAAACTGGGCGTAGCGCTCCCGCTCCTGCAACGTCTCCTCGGCCTCTTCGAGGGAATGAGCGAAGGATGGAGAATTTGTCACCAGCAAAAGAATGGCTAACGGAGCATAGATGCTTTTACTCAAAGGCCGTCCTCCGCTCGCATCATCAAAACCGTAACTCAGCTGCTCCTATGTGGAGCAGCCGGGCCCATATACTGTCAGGCGTTACTGTCACTCTCATGACCCTGCTGCATCTTGTCCATCATGGCATTGCATTTTTCCATCATGGCATTCATTTCACTCATCATCCCCATCATGCCGTGCATGCCACCTTCCTGCATCATGTTGCCCTGCATGCCCTGACCTTCCATTGGCTCCTGCTGACTCTCTTCCTGTGCAAGGAGCGAGCCCGCCCCGAGGCTACCGGTAACGATGATGGCGGCAGTCAGGATCGCAGTATGACGTTTCCGCATGACACTCTCCTCTATCTTCCTGGGAATCACCTATCCATCCGCGAGGGTGGGAAGGTTTGACCTTGGTTTCAACATTCGCAGCGTGGCTACTTGCTGGAAAGGTATCCTTAAAGCCCACTTCAAGGTCAAGCCCTATTTTTAGGCCTCCGCGCCGGCATGGGTTGCTCGTCGGCGAAGGCCTGGCAGCGGCCTTGACCCTTGGGCAGCCCCGCGGTTGTAGACTGCTCTCAGACACGTAGTAGAGGGTAGATCAATGCGCGTCAGCGAACTGGCCCGCGCTGGTGGCGTCACCGCCGAAACGGTGCGCCACTACACGCGAGAAGGCTTGTTACCGTCGCGGCGGGATCCACGCAACGACTATCAGCTCTATGACGAAGAGGCGCTGGGGCGGCTTCGTCTTATCGACTGCCTGCGTTGTCTGGGTCTCAGCCTCAAGGAAATCAAAGAGGTACTGGTACGCGCGGAACGAGATAACACTTTGCCTGTCGACAGGGTTGACCGGCTGGCCGAGAGCTTACCTCTTATCCACTCGCGCGTTCGAGAGCTGCAGACCCTGGCAAGTTGGCTGGAACGAGCCAGGCGACGTTCGCACGCCGAGTTTCGTGACACTACCAAAGCGCCCAGCCTCAACCAACTGATGGCAGAGCTGACGCGGCAACAGGATGGGACGACTCAGCGTGGTCATCAGTGAGGCGACGGCGTCATGCCGCCGGCCATATCGTCCATACCGGTCATGGATGACAGATGCCAGAGCTGCCAGACGGCAAACGCCATGATCAGCAACGCCGCCATCGTGCGGGTCGCCGGATGACGAATCCAGAGCGAGACGCGACGCGCGGCCACACCGGTCGCCAGGACGACGGGCAGGGTGCCGAGCCCGAAGGCCCCCATCATCGCCGCGGCACGCAGCGGCTCGGCCACGGCCAGACTCCAGGCCAGCATCGAATAGATCAGCCCACAGGGCATCCAGCCCCAGATCGACCCCAGCGCGAAGGCCTGTGGCACCTTCACCACGGGCAACAAGCGTCGACCGAGCGGCTCGATACGGCGCCAGAGCGAGCGCCCCAGGGCCTCGACATGCAGCAAGCCTCTCCACCAGTTGGCGATGTACAGGGCCATCAGAATCAGCATGACCGCCGCCAGGATACGTAGTGCCAGGGCGATGCCGTCCAGGGCATGGTTGAGCACGGAACCGAGCAGCGCCACCAGGGCACCGGCAGTCATATAGCTGGTGATGCGGCCCAAGTTGTAGCCGAGCAACAGGCCCGCCAGGCGCCCAGGCCGCCGTCAGCGGCGGCAGGCTCAGGCCGGTGGGATCCATTCAAGGTACTCCGGTTTGTCTTTATGCCGCATCAGGCGGAAGGCCGCCGCGCAAAATTGGCTAAAGTATCAGTTGCGTGCTTTGCCCCAGGTAGCTTCGGGCAGGGCATCAAGAGGAATTTTGAGATAGCGCTGGCCGTTCTCTTCCGGTTCAGGAAGAGCGCCACCGCGGATATTGACCTGTAGTGAAGGCAGGATCAGCTTCGGCATGGGCAGCCCGGCATCCCGCTCGTTACGCATGGCCACGTAACCCTCAGCAGTCAATCCGTGACAAAGATGGATATTGCTTTCTCGCTGGCTGCGTACCGTGCTTTCCCACCCCGGTTCACGATCGCCGGGCATGTAGTCATGCCCCGTAAAGAGCCGGGTATCATCCGGCAATGCCAGTATGGCCTGGATGGAGTTCCAGAGCTTGTGAGCGTTACCCCCGGGGAAATCGGCACGCGCCGTTCCGCCATCGGGCTGGAACAGCGTATCGTGAATAAAAGCGGCATCGCCGATAACATAGGTGATCGAGGCCAATGTATGCCCCGGAGAGTGCATCACATGACTTTCGACCTCACCGATCTTGAATGTGTCGCCTTCGTTGAAGAGGTGATCCCACTGATGGCCATCGGCCGGAAAGTCGGGCCAATTGTAGATATCCTTCCACAAAGCCTGGACCTTCGTGACATAACTTCCGATCGCCATAGGCGCCCCAGTTTTCTCTTTTAGGTATTGCGCTGCCGAGAAGTGGTCGGCATGAGGATGGGTATCGAGGATCCATTCTACCTCGAGTCTCTGGGCTGCCACGTAATCAAGTAATTCATCGGCATGATGTGTCGCTGTGGCTCCGGATTTTTCATCAAAGTCCAGCACCGGATCGATGATCGCGCAGCGCCGGGTTGATGGGTCGCTTACCACGTACTGCACACTGGAGGTTCTTGGATCGTAGAAGCCGGCCACGTCTGGCCTGCCTGGTGAGTGTCGAAAGGTACGCATGCTTTCTCTCCTCTTCCTTTGATTCCGTTCCAAGGTAGCTTAAAAAGAAATATGAAAAGGGGCTCTTGCAGATGTTATCAATGCCACTTTCCACCCCGCGCCGTATCTCCCGAAGCTGCGACGGGGATTATGCAGTGTTTCCCCAAGACGGCAGGCTCAGGTCGGTGGGATCCATTCAAGGTGCTCCGTTGGGATTATCCGCCGTATCACGAGGGGAGGGGGTGGCAAAGGCCGCGGGAGGCGACCCGTGAAGCGCTTCGAGCTCGACCTGTTCGGGCGGGTAACACAGTCCCCGGTCGGAACAGCCCTGAAAGGTCACCGTGATGGTCAGCGGCTCGCGAGTGGCTCCGCTCGCCTCGATGGGCGCACTGAATACCACCCGGTCATGGAACACGCGGATCTCCCCCAGCGAGGCATGCACCATGCGTTCCCCGGGTGGCAATGCCAGCTCACCGACACTGACGCCCGGGAGCGGCTGTCCAGGGCGAATTGGTGGCGATGAAGGTAATAGTCCTCGGCATTGAGGAAGCCGACGTAGAGCCGCTCATCGTCTCGCCAGGCGCTGGCCTGGAAGGCTTCTTTAGCCGGCAGGAATTGCCCCTGAACCAAATCACTGAAGGGATTGCTCTTGTCACCGCCCAAGGGAATCCCCTCACGGGCCGCTACCGGTGTGGCGACGAGCAGCGCAACCAGCAGAGAAGCGAGGGCCGTGTTCATGAGGCCACCGCCGCCTTGGCGTCATCCACCGGCTGACGCCTCGCCCAGATGACCAGCGCCAGGCCCGCGATGAGCATCGGCAGGGTCAACAGTTGTCCCATGGTCAGCCAGCCGAAGGCGATGAACCCCAGTTGAGGATCGGGCAGTCGCACGAACTCCACGGCGAAGCGGAAGGCGCCATAGAGCAGCAGGAACAGCCCGGAGATCGTGCCCCGCCGGCGTGGCTGGCTCGACAGCCACCACAGCACCCCGAACAGTACGACCCCCTCCAGGGCAAATTCGTAGAGTGCCGAGGGATGGCGTGGTTCCGGGCCCAGCCCCATCATGGGCGGAAACACCATGGCCCAAGGCACCTCGCTGACGCGCCCCGGCAGTTCGTGATTGATGAAGTTGCCGAGTCGCCCGGCCCCCAGGCCGATAGGCACCAGGGGGGCGATGAAATCGGTCAGCTGAAAGAAGGCGAGGCGCTTCTTGCGGGCAAACAACAGGGCGGCGATTAGCACGCCGGCCAGGCCGCCATGGAAGCTCATGCCGCCGTCCCAGATTCTGAAGAGCCACAGGGGGTTGGCCAGCAGTTGCTCGAACCCATAGAACAGCGCATAGCCCAGGCGACCCCCGAGGATGATCCCCAGGGCGCCGTAGAAGATCAGGTCGCCGATATCGTCATGACTCAGGCCCAGGCGGTGGGCACGACGGCGCCCCAGCCACCAAGCGGCGGCCAGGCCGACCACATACATCAGGCCATACCAGTGAATCTGTACCGGCCCCAGGGAGATGGCCACAGGATCGATCTGAGGGTATTGCAGCATGTGTTTTCCTTATATGACCGTTACCGGTCGCGCTATCAACAAAAGCAATTTCCAGCACGCTCGACGACTCATTACTGCCATTTTTCCACCTCCTTCATGACCTGCTCGACATCCCCGGGAGTGATATAGCCCGTGTGCTTATAGCGGATAATGCTCTTGGTATAGACGAGGAAGGTCTCCGGCACGCCGTAGACGCCGAGTTCGAAACCCAGGTCGCCATCCGGATCGAAGATATTGACTTCGAAAGGGTCGCCGAACTCGTCAAGAAACTCCTGCCCCTTGGCACGGGTGTCCTTGTAGTTGATGCCAACCAAGCGCACGCCACGTTCGGCCAGTGTCAGCAACTGAGGCATTTCCTCCTTGCAGGTCGGGCACCACTCGGCCCAGACATTAACCAGGGTTATTTCACCTTCCAGTAGGGACTCATCGACGTGGCGTGAGGGATCTTTCAGCGTTGAGAGGCTAAAGGCCGGAAACTTCTGAGCCAGCAGTGCCGAATCGCGTGCGCTGGGATCCATTCCCAAGCCGCGGTAGAGAAAGAACCCCATGCCCAGGAAAACCAACAGGGGTAACAGCAGTAATAGTCGCCGTTTCACGTGTGCGCCTCACAGGCTGTCAGCTGTTAGGGTTCATGTATTCCGAGCCCAGACGAGTTTCGCCAGGATCGGCAGAAGCGTGATACCACTGATCAGTATCAGTACGACCATGAGGCCGCGGGAGTCGGCAGTGATCAGGGCCTCGCCGAACATGACGACCAGGTACGCCGTGGGAATCACGCCGGCCAGCGTGGCGATCAGGAAACGCCAGAAGGCCAGCGGTGTAAGGCCCGCCGCGTAACTGACGGCATCGAACGAAATAAATGGCACCAATCGCGATGCGAAGACAACGAGCATTAATCCCATCTGGGAGCGATCCCTTCCCAGCCAGTTCAGCATTGGGCGGATACGCGACCAACGATGGATCGCCTCGTAGCCAAGCAGCCGTGCAATGCAAAAGGCGAGTAGCGCGCCGGCCTCCGCACCGAGGACCACATACGCCGTTCCCCAAACAGGACCGTAGGACGCACCGGCTACCATCGCAATCGGCCCACTGGGTATCGGGCTCATGACAATGGCCGCAATCATCATGGCGATAATGGCCAGCGGCCCCCAGAATCCCAACTGGCCAACCCACTCACGCAACGCCTGCTTATTGGTAAGCGTCGATAAGACACCGGTCTCCATCAGCACCCAATAAAGGGCCACCAAGCCAACCAGGACGGCGACTCCCCATACGAGCCTTGGCTTTATGCCGAGCCTACTTGCCATATCTTTCTCACGTCGTGCATCGAAGTCTCTAGCCAAGCCAATGGGCAACTCCACTCGTTAACGTTCTTCTCTACTTCTCGCGCTTTTTGTTGAAAAACAGGTATTTGACGAGTGCTGCCACGCCGAGCACCAACGCGATGATCAGCAGGATGCCGATCAGGCCCATCCCCGCCATGCCCCACATGCAGCTTTCGCTTCCCATCATGTCGAATTCCCCTTCGATAACCGGGTGAGTGGCTCAGGCGGGATGGGCCCGTTCTGGCCGGGTAGCCCCGTCAGTGCTTGGCATCGCGTCGTCGATATCCGGCTTAAAGCGGCGAAGCCGCAATGAGTTGGTCAGAACGAATACGCTGGAAAGGCTCATGGCGCCCGCCGCTAGCATGGGATTGAGCAAGAAGCCGGTAAACGGGAATAACACGCCCGCCGCCACCGGAATCAATGCCAAGTTATAGCCATAAGCCCAGATGAAGTTGCCGAGAATGGTCTTACGGGTGCGCCTGGAGAGTGCCGTGGCATTGACGATGCCTCTCAGATCGCCGCGCATCAGCACCACATCACCGGCCTCGATCGCGATATCCGTTCCGGTGCCGATGGCGATACCGACATCGGCCTGGGCCAGCGCCGGTGCATCGTTGATCCCATCACCCACGAATGCAACATCTTGGCCCTCGGCTTGGAGCCGCTTGATCTCGGCCGCTTTCTGGTCCGGCAGCACTTCGGCAAGCACGCGCCGTATGCCGACTTGCTTGGCGATGGCATCGGCGGTGGCGCGATTGTCGCCGGTGAGCATCGCTATCTCCAGCCCCAGCGCCTTGAGTGATGCTATAGCCTCGGCCGAGCCCTCCTTGAGCGGGTCCGCCACTGCGATGATCGCTGCCAGCCGACCGTCCACCGCCGCATAGAGCGGACTCTTGGCGTCCTCGGCGAACGCCTTGGCGCGGGCTTCCGCCTGACCGAGTTCGAGCCCCAGCCGGTGCATGTAGCGATCGGCCCCCACGTGAAGCCGGTGGCCGGCGACGTCGGCCTCGATGCCATAGCCCGGCTCGGCGCTGAAATGGCTAACGCTCGGGAGCTCGAGCCCACGCTCCTTAGCGTTGCGCACAATGGCTTCGGCGATGGGGTGTTCGCTCTGCGCTTCCACCGCCGCTACCCATTGGAGCACCTCGTTCTCGTGGCCATCGGTCACGATGAAATCGGTCAGTTCGGGGCGGCCTCGGGTCAGCGTGCCGGTCTTGTCCAGCACGACCGTATCAATCTTGGCGAGCGTCTCGAGGGCTGCGCCCTTGCGAAACAGCACCCCCATCTCGGCACCCTTGCCGGTCCCCACCATGATCGCGGTCGGCGTGGCCAGCCCCATCGCACAAGGGCAGGCAATCAGCAGTACGCTAACCGTCGTGACAAAGGCGAAGGACAGCGCCGGGGCCGGTCCGAAGCCGAGCCATACGCTGAAGGTGATCAGTGCGATAACGATGACCACGGGCACGAACACCCCGGCGATCTTGTCGGCTAGCTGCTGGATCGGGGGCTTCTCGGCCTGGGCCGATTCCACCATCCTGACGATTTGCGATAGCAGCGTATCGGCACCGACCCGCGTAGCACGGAAGGTAAGCGAGCCATTCTTATTGACCGTGCCACCGACGACTTCGGCATCCTGCTGCTTGGCAACCGGCACCGGTTCACCGCTGATCATTGACTCGTCGACGAAGGAATGGCCTTCTTCAACGACGCCATCCACCGGGATGCGCTCCCCCGGGCGGGCCAGTATGCGATCGCCGGGCACGACGGCCTCGATCGACACCTCGACCGCTTCACCGTCGCGAATGACTCGGGCGGTTTTCGCCTGCAGCTGCAGGAGCTTCTTGATCGCCTCGGAAGTACGGCCCTTGGCGACGTGCTCGAAATACCGCCCTAGCAGGATGAGCGTGACGATGACCGCCGCCGCCTCGAAATAGCTTTCGGCTGTCCCCGCGGGAAAGAATCCAGGCACCAGCAGTGCCGCGACCGAATAAAAATAGGCCGCGCTCGAGCCGATCATGACCAGACTGTTCATGCCCGGGTTCGCGTGCCGAAGCTCGGCATAGCCGGAGCGATAGAAGCGTGCCCCGGCATAGAACAGCACGGGCGTAGTCAATAACCACTCGACACCCATCCAGCCTCGGTGCGGCATGATGCTGGTGAAGAAGGCTTCCAGAGCGGGAATCATCTTGCCCATGGCGATCAACACCACGGGAATCGTGAACGCCGCAGCGAGTAGGACCTTATTGCGCAACTGGAGTCCTTCTCGGTCCTCGTTCTGCGTTTGTGCGCTGGCATCGGGTTCCTGCGGCTCATAGCCCGCATCCTTGATGGCATGATGGAGTCGCGGTAACGACACCGCGCCAGGCAGAAACCGCACGAACGTCTTCTGGGTGGTCAGGTTGACACTGGCCTGGAGAATGCCCGGCAATTTCTTGAGCGAGCGCTCCACTCGCGATACGCAGGAGCCACAGGTCATGCCGATGACCGGAATCTCAGCGTCTTCGACGACGGGTTGATAGCCCGTCTCTTCGATGGCCTCGACCACCTGGCTGAGGGTGGCGCTCTCCTCGAGGGCAACCGTCGCCTTCTCGGTGGCGAGATTCACCTGAGAGTCGATGACACCCGGTTGCTTATCGAGTGCGCGTTCCACGCGCCCCACGCAGGATGCACAGGACATGCCCCGAATCTCGATAGTGACGTTTTCCGTCATCGCTGCGTCCTCCTCGTTAGGTTCTCGCCGACCCGGGATGCGCGTAGGGGTTGTCTGGCGTCACACTGTCGGTGCTCATGTGTTTGTTCACTCGTCTTGTTCGGCGATAGCATCGACAATCGGGCACCCTTCCTGCATCGGTCCTTCGCCCGTGCACTCGTCGAGAGTTTTCGACAGCACGGCCTCGACCCGCGAAAGATGCCGAATTTGCTCACGAATCTTGTGCAGCTTCTCTGCGGCGATACGCTTGGCCTGGGCGCGATCACCGTTGGCATCCTGGAGGATCAGCAATTCGCGGATCTCGTCGAGGCTGAAGCCCCACTGCTTGGCATGCACGATGAATTCGAGCCTGGCCACGGCATCCAAGGGATAGCGCCGATAGTTGGCGTCCGTTCGCTGAGGGGCAGGCATGAGCTTCTCTTTCTCGTAATAGCGGATCGCCTGGCTGGCGACCCCGCTACGTTCGGCAAGCTCGCCGATACTGAATGTCTGCATAAGTTCACCTCAACGAGGTTGTCAATCGTCGGTCATTGGCAGCCCGGTTCAACCGGGCTGCCAGATTCGCGGACAGTGGTGCCATTAGCGTGGTTGGCGGACGACACGCAGGTAAGGTGTTTTCTCGTCCCAGCCCTCGGGAAAGCGCTCCTTGGCTTCGTCATTCGACAGCGACGGGACGATGATGACATCCTCGCCGTTCTGCCAGTCCACGGGGGTCGCCACCTTGTGCTTGTCGGTCAGCTGAAGCGAGTCGATGACGCGCAGGATCTCATCGACGTTTCGACCCGTGCTGGGCGGATAGGTCAGAGTGAGACGCACCTTCTTGTCGGCATCGATGATGAAAACGGTACGCACCGTGACCTTGGGATCGGCTTTCGGATGGATCATCCCGTAGAGGTCCGCAACCACCCGATCCTCATCCGCCAGCAGCGGGTAGTTCAGCGCCGCGCCCTGGGTCTTCTCGATATCCCCGGCCCAACCGCTATGGGAGTCGAGCGGATCGACCGACACCCCAACCAGTTTAACGCCACGCTGCTCGAACTCGCCCTTGCGCTTGGCGAACGCACCCAGTTCCGTGGTGCAGACAGGCGTATAGTCGGCAGGATGCGAGAATAGTACGGCCCAGCTATCGCCAAGCCATTGATGGAAGCTGAGCGTGCCTTCCGTGGATTCGACCGTGAAGTCGGGGGCTATCTCTCCAAGCTGTAGTGCCATCATTCTCTCCTTGTATCGGGGTATATGGGATGATGCACTATGCACGATAACTTTAAAGTCAACTTTAAGGTCAAGGGCTTTCGAAGGGAGAAGTGGTATCCCGTTAGATTATATGGATAGTCATTTATTCATGGTTGACCTGGAGGCGGACACACCCTTTAGAATCTAGAATCATTTGCCGAACTGAATACCGTAGCAGGCAGTCGGTCACAGACCGGTTCACGTCTCGCATGTTGATACCGCCCCAGGAAGCGTAATGCCTTGGAATCTCTCTCTTCTATCGGTTTATTCGGTGCTTTCGCCGGCGGGTTGGTCTCCTTCTTCTCGCCCTGCACGCTGCCGCTGTTACCGGCCTACCTGTCGGTGGTCACGGGCGGGAGCGCCGGCAAGGCCGATAGACGTCTGGAGGCCATGATCCTCAGCGTCTTCTTCGTCTTCGGCTTCAGCATTGTGTTTATCTTGCTGGGGCTTGGCGCCAGTGGTATCGGTCAACTGATGCGGGGGTATCGTCAGGAATTCAACTGGGTCGCCGGGTCGGTGGTGATCGTGCTGGGCCTGTTCATGACCGGTGTGTTCCGGTTTTCGCTGTTCCAGCGTACCCTTCAGTTCACTCCAAGCGTTCAGGGCGGCTCCCCACTGTCGGCAACGGTGTTCGGGGTCTCCTTCGCTATCGGCTGGACACCCTGTATTGGCCCTATCCTGGGTGCCATCCTGATGGCCACCTCCAGTACTGCCAGTGCCCAGGCCGGCATGATCTACTTGAGTACATATTCCCTGGGCTTGGCGCTACCGTTTCTTGCCAGCACCCTGCTGATCAATCGATTTGCCCTGCATCGGCAACGCCTGGGACGGTGGAGCGCCTATGCTCGACCGGTCGCCGGGACGATCGTCATCCTCATGGGTATTGCCATCGTCTCGGGCACCATGACACGGCTTTCCAGCATCATGGTCGACCTGTTCCCCTCCCTGGCGACACTGGGATAGCCAACACAGACGCCTGCATTGCCCGCTCTTGACCTTCCCATTGCTATAAGGTTTATCGTTTTCATGTCATGTATTGAACAGAAGTCGATGAGAACGTTATCCATGAACATCGGTGATGTGAGCAGGTTGGACCGGTGTCCCAGCCAAGCTGATCCGCTACTACGAGAAAATTGGTCTGTTTCCTGCGCTATGGCGTAGGGAGAACGACTATCGTCAATATCGCAGGACATCCATTTTCTGCGATTCATACGCCGAGCCCGGGACCTCGAATTCTTGATGAAACGGACGCGCCAATTGTTCACGCCTTGGTAGGATAGTGAGCGTTCTTGCGCAACAAAGGGTTCGTCATGGAAAAAGCCCCCGTTTGTGGCCCACCGACCATCGTGAAGAGGAGGGAAAAATCATGGACAATGTCGACCTGCAACGACGTAGCGTATTACGCCGAATCGGTGGGGTGGCGGCGCTATCGACTCTGGCGGCCGCCGGGGTGTGGTTTGGAGGGGGACGTTCCCGTTCGCTGGCGGCGTCCGCGTCGACGACCATGGAGGGCCCCTTCGACGTTGATTTGCGTTTGCGAGCCCACCCCGCCAAGGTGCCGATCCTGCCCGGCGTGCCGAGCGACGTCTGGCGCTACACGGCCGAGCGAGTCGCCGGGCCCAACGAGACCCTGACGCCGGTGGGCGAGAGCTATGCGGGCCCGCTTATCCGTCTGCACCGTGGCCAGCGTGTGCGTGTACGCATCGACAACGGGCTCCTCGAAGACACCACCGTGCACTGGCATGGCCTGCACGTGCCGCCGAACGTGGACGGCCAGCCGCGCCTGCCGATCGAACCGGGGACGAGCACGACGGTCGCCTTCGATGTCGTTGATCGCGCCGGCCTGTACTGGTATCACCCCCATCCCCATGGCCCCGATGGCGGCCGAGTCGGCCCTCAGAGCTACGCCGGCCTTGCCGGTCCGCTGATCATTAGCGACGACACCGAGCGTGCTCTCGGACTGCCCGACGGGGAGCGGGAGCTGGTGCTCATCCTGCAGGATCGTACCTTTACCGATGACAACGCGCTTCAGTACATCGGCAGTGACATGGGGGCGATGATGACCCGCATGCGGGGTTTTCGTGGCGAGCAGGTGCTGGTGAACGGCCATCCGGACGCGCGACGCGAGGTGTCCACACAGTCTTATCGATTGCGTCTGCTCAACGGTTCCAACTCGCGCATCTACAAGCTGGCCTGGAGCGGTGGCCGGGCGGTGACCGTCATTGGCACCGACGGTGGCTTGCTCGCCGAGCCCGAGCGGCGCCGCTCGGTCACCCTGGCGCCGGCCCAGCGGGTCGACCTGTGGGTCGATTTCGGCGATACCGAACCTGGTGACTCCGTGCAACTCGTGAGCGAGGCATACCAACTCGAGATGATGGGCGGAAGGGAGATGATGGGGGGCGGTGGCATGATGGGCCGAGGGATGATGGGTGACATGATGGGGAGCGAGCGGCTCACGCTGGTCACCTTCGATATCGTCGCACGGGTGAACGATTCGAGAGCCTTGCCGGAGCGGCTGGCCGAGGATTTGCCGACTTCCCCGGTGCAGGCCGATACGCCGGTTCGTCGCTTCGAGCTGGGCATGCGCATGATGCAAGGGTTCACGATTAATGGTCGGCGGATGGAGGGCGCGACGGTGGCGGACGACGAGATCGTCCGGCTGGGGGAGACGGAAATCTGGGAGTTCGTTAACAACACCATGATGCCGCATCCCATGCACGTCCATGGCCTGCAGTTCCAGGTTCAGGAGCGGATATCGGCGGGTGACAGGACAGATCTGCACGATGGCATCATCGACGCGGGGTTGCACGATACGGTGCTGGTGTTCCCGGAGGAACGGGTGCGCATCGCCTTGACCTTCAAAAGCTTCGAGGGGCTGTACATGTATCATTGCCACAACATGGAACATGAGGATGCCGGCATGATGCGCTACTACAAGGTAGTGGCATAACGAACCGACGGTATGTCGACCACAGCAACCACAAGGGATGGCGATAGCCGATGACCTTTTACGAGCAGCACGTCCTGCCGCATCTTCTCCACCTGGCGTGCGGTAGCGAGGTGGTCGAGCGTCAACGGGCGGCCGTGGTGCCGCAAGCGCGAGGCCGGGTCCTGGAGGTTGGCATGGGCTCCGGCCTCAACCTGCCTCACTACGATCCGCAGCGTGTCGAGCTGGTGTGGGGACTCGAGCCCTCCGCGGGCATGCGCCGCAAGGCCCGCCATCACGCCGCCGGGGCGCCGTTCGAGGTTCGCTGGCTGAACTTGCCGGGGGAGGAGATCCCTCTCGAGGACGACAGTGCCGATACCGTGGTGCTGACCTACACCCTGTGCACGATCCCCGACTGGCACCGAGCGCTCGAGCAGATGCGGCGCGTGCTCAAGCCGAGTGGCCAACTGCTGTTCTGCGAACACGGCACGGCCCCCGACGAGGGCGTGCGCCAGTGGCAGGACCGCGTCAACCCTCTGTGGCGCAGAGTGGCGGGGGGCTGCCATCTCAACCGCGCCATCCCCGAGCTCATCGAGCACGCCGGCTTCCGTATCCAGCGGATGGAAACGGGCTATCTGCCGAAGGTCCCGCGATTTGCCGGTTCCAATTTCTGGGGAACCGCCGCTCCCCGTTGACCAAGCCTTCGTGTAAGGATGCGATCAGCGGGCAAGTGATGCCGAGGTCACACCTGCACGAGCAGGGCCGTGGCGTACATAATCCCCACACCGACGGTGCCACCCAGCACTGAAATGCCGGAAACCAGCGAGGCCGCTTCACTCCCGGTGCATCAGACCACCTCGAGCAGGCTCATCCAGCCGAGTTCCACGAATTCGCTTTGGTGGGCGTGAAACATGTAAAGCCCGGGCTCATGGTTGGCGAAGGAGAACTCCAGGATACCCCGCTGCGCCTGGCACTGTATGACCATATCCACAGTTCTGAGAGTGGGAGCAGAGTTGTGCCATGATCGTAGTAGTCGTAGAAGTTGGCATGCAGGTGCGGCAAATTCACTGGATCGAACTTGGTGACGTTGATCAGGTAGATCCGCGCGGTTCGCGCCCGTTCGAGGCGGATGGGCCGGTTCACATAGGCATGCGCCACCGTGTTGACCGCATAGAGCTCGCTCTCCTCATCGAAATTGGTGTCGAAGCCATTCAACACCATCCCGAACTCCTGCCAGCGGGCATTCGCCCCACTGCCGCGCAGAGGCGAGCGTGCCGTCTCTTCATATTTGGGGGTGCTGCTCGGAATCGACGATGAAGGCCGTACAGGCCCTCGTGAATATGACACTTCAGCGGCAACAAATGGCAGTGATAAAGATGGCAACCGAAAAGTTCGACATCGAATTCAGGGTATCCGGATTATATGGTTGAAGGGGTGCTTATGCCCCTCCGAACCCTTCATCCCTCCAGAAGGTTGATAGATCGACACCGAAGTTCTTGTCGGGCTCGGGAAGGTCCATGCTGTAGGTCATGGTGGCCCTGCCCAAGAACGAAGATTCTTTGGTCTGTGGCGATTTCTTCCACGATGACAACGTGGCGGTACCGATCATCGACCGGATCATCCGTCACTCGCACCTCTATACGTTATACGTTGGGAGGCGAGAGCTACCGGCTGAAGCAGAAGACGCTCAGCTGACGGTCATAGGTGGGTCAGTTCTGATGGCCATTGACAGACGTGATTAGGTACGCCCTGAGAAGGGCGGTGCATTGCTTCGAGCCAGCACGTCAGTGGCTGTGCTGAAGGGGACCAGCGTGGCCGTTAGCTTTGCGATACCACTCCTTCCAAGCCCGCCGAGACCAGAACGAACAGGACGAAGCCGCCTATGAAAGCCAGAGGCGAGACGTGGGTGTCTTCACCGCTCTCATGCGCCTCGGATACCATGTCTTCGATAGCAGCGACCGTAAGAAGACCTGACGTGAACGTCAAGGCCGCTAGCTTGAACGCCTCCGGTTGGTTTCTGAGCACGAAGTAAGCAAAGATGGCTGCCGAGAGCACGGGAATTGCAAAGGAGGCAGAGAGCAGCAAGCGCTTGCTGCGGCGAACCCCTTTGTCTTTCATGTTGGCGATCGCCGCAAAGCCCTCAGGGAAATCCGCTAGAACCTGGCCCGCCGCCAGGATGATCGCAACCGACGGCGCGACCGCAGACCCCGCCCCGACCAGGAGACCATCGCTGAACAGGTCGATGGACACGGCGATATAGATCATCCAGACGCTCGACTGACCGTTCTCTCCCTGCCGGTCTTGCCGCTTCTGGATAATCTCGACAAGTTTCTCGAGACCTACGTAAGCGATGCCGCCCAACGCGAAAGCGAGGGCGATTAGCCAAGCTGAGAGTCCCTCGAGCACGCGCGGCATGATTTCAACTGCCACCACCGCAATGACGAGGCCGGCGGCACCATGAAGGGCATAATTGAGACGGCGCCCGGTAGTCAAGGAAACTTCCGCAGCGAGCCCACCACTGAAGTTGCCTAGTGCGGGAAGCAGCGCCAGGCCGAGTACCAGCCAGATACTATCCATTAATATCCTTCCTTGGTTGATGCCTAGACACGCTCCCTTGCTGGCTCCGAGATCTCGCACCATCGCTGTCGTACAGGTCTGGCGCGATCATGAAGCCACCTCGACCAGTGTTCACGGCAGCAATAGCTGCTACCGTGAGGCCTCACGCCTTGATTGCCAGAATACGCCGAGCGCCGTTGAAGACGATTAGGCCCACGATGGTACCGATAAGCAGATCCGGATAGCTAGACCCCGTCCAGGCGACCAAGGCACCGGCGGCGATGACGCCCATGTTGATGACCACATCGTTGGCCGAGAATATCCAGCTTGCCTGCATATGCGCGCCGCCCCCGCGGTGCTTGGAGATCAATAGCAGACAGCCAGTATTAGCAATCAACGCGACGAACACAATGGCCATCATCATCAGCGATTCGGGCTCACTACCAAATACAAAGCGCCTCCCCACTTCTACGAGGACGCCGAGAGCCAGAATCAGTTGGAGCACGCCAGCCAGATGCGCGGCACGCACCTGCATTTTCGCACTGTACCCTACGGCATAGAGAGCAAGGCCATAGACGGTTGCATCGGCAAACATGTCCAGGGAATCCGCGATCAGGCCGGTAGACTGGGCGATCAGACCAGCAGTCAACTCCACCACGAACATGGGAGCATTGATGCCGAGCAACAGCCGCAGGGAGCCAGGCTCCTGAGAAGCAGAGTCAGCCGAGCTCTCAAGGACTTCGATCCTCTCCGGGTCGGCGGCTTGAGTCTCCTGAAGCGAGGCCTCCAGCCCTAAGGCCGCCAGTTTCACGATAATGGGCTCAACCGCGCCATCATGCACGACTTCCAACCGGCGGTTCGATAAGTCAAAGGACAGCGTTCGAAGCTCATCAAAACTGTTCAGCGCCAAGCGGATCGTCCGCTCTTCTGACGGTCAAATCCATTTTCGGCACGGCATAAACGCTGAACCATTCCCCTGACGCTTCGGAGAAAATTGGCATATCGGTATCCGCTGCAGGCGTTACATCGCAGCCGCATTGGCCACCACAGGCTATGGCTCACCCGCCGGACGCCTTGCGGAGATGCGCGGGAAGCAGGTATTGAACCTGTACCAGCTAGAGCTTGTAAGCTTGACGCTTTCATCGTCGGCGCCGTATCGGCGCGTGGCCCTGGCCACTCGCTGCGCGCCGAGTTTCGTGGGTTAACCCGATCATCTCGTGAGGAAATAAGATGATACGACGTGCGGCTGTTATCTTGGTGGGCGCGCTGGTCCTGGTGGCCATTATCGTTGCCGTTTCGAATCCCTCGTTGGTTGGAGCCGCATCGGAGTCGGCGAGTCGTGAGGCCGATAACAGCCTCGTCCGCTCTCATTCGCCGATCCTGGGGCCCGATGACGCGCCGGTCACCATCGTCGAGTTCTTCGATCCGGCCTGTGAGGCCTGTCGCGCCTTCTATCCGCTCACCAAGAAAATCCTGAACACCTACCCCGACCAGGTCCGCCTGGTGGTGCGCTATACCCCCTTCCATGGCGAGGTGTCAGAAACGGCCATTCGCGTGCTGGAAGCCGCCAGGCTGCAGGGGGGCTTCGAGCCGGTGCTGGAGGCACTGCTGGCTCGCCAGAACCAGTGGGCGGCCCACGGCAGCTTCGATGAGGCCGCCATCCTGGAGATCGCCAGCCAGGCCGGGCTGGACAGCGCCCAGGCGCAGGAGCAACTCGATTCCCCTGAGGTCCAGGCGGTATTCGAGCAGGACAAGGAAGACGTCAAGGCCAACCAGATCCGCCAGACCCCGACCTTCTTCATCAATGAGGAACAGCTGGACCCCTTCGGCATGCAGGAGCTGGTCGATGCTGTTCAGCGAGAGGTGGAGGAGCTTTCCGAAGCAGGAGGGGGCTCATGACGCGACGCTGGTGGCTGGTGGGGCTATTGGGATTGAGCCCCCTGCTGGCGGATGCGAGCTGGCAAGAGAATACCTGGCTCGCCTCGGCGTCCCAGGCGTCGACCGGCGAGCCGGAGAGGAACCGCTCTCTGCCGAATGCTCGGCGGCCCGACGGCAGCACCAAGACGCTCAGGGTGGCATCCGGCGACACGCTCGCCTCCCTGTTGCGCCGCCTGGGCGCCGATGCCGAGACCCAACAACATGCCATCACCACCCTGACCGATAAGTTCGATCCGAGGCAGCTGCAGCCAGGCAATCGCGTGAGCCTGACCAGGCTGGACGACGGGCGGCCACTCTCGGTTGCCATCGAGCGGGCCTCCGGCGTGCGATACATTGTCACGCTGGACGAGCGACCTAGGGCGCGCGTGGTCCAGCCTCGTACCGAGACCCGGGTGCTAGGGCGCGAGATCGTGATCGAGTCCTCGCTCTACGCGGCACTCGCGTCAGCGGCGTTACCGACACGCTTCGCCGCGGATCTCGAGGCCCTGCTGGCTGGCATCATGAACGTTCGCCGAGATCTTAGCGGCGGAGAACGCCTGCAGCTGCTGTGGCAAGAGATGCGCCGCGAGAACGGTGCACGAGTCGGTGATCCACGCTTGACCTATGCCGGACTTGTGCGTCGGGCACAGCGGCTGGAGGTGGTTTGGCCACAGGGTCAGGGCGGGCCAGTGATGCTGTTCAAGGATGGCAAGCTGCAGGACACCTTGCGTTTCCCGGTGCTGGGTGCCCGCCTGACGTCCCCGTTCGGCAACCGGCGCCATCCGGTGTATGGCGGGGTCCGCCGTCATGACGGCATCGATCTTGCCGCGCCGCGTGGCACGCCGGTGGTGGCGGCAGCGTCAGGGCGCATCTCCTTTCTTGGACGTCGGGGAGGATATGGACGCGTCGTCGAGCTCGAGCATGCGTCGGGCACCATCAGTCGCTACACCCACCTCAGTCGCTTCACTCCCGGGCTTGCGGTTGGCGACTCGGTCATCACGGGCGACCCATTGGGCGCGGTAGGCGCATCCGGGCTCACGACCGGCCCCAACCTGCATTACGAAGTGAGAGTGGATGATCGACCGGTCGATCCTCTCAAGGAGGGGCAACGCCTGCTGCAAGAAAGCGACTCGCCGAGGCGTGAGGACTATCGCGTGGCCCTGTTCGAGGCGCGGGCACAGCTGCAGGAGGTGATCAGTGATCCCGTCGCTTCTGACTTGGCGGCACTGGACCGCCCATAGGTCTCCGGCAATTTTCCAGATCGCAAGCCATATGAGGGCACGCGCTCACAGGGCACGTCGAGCCACCACCGGCACGGCATTCGTCATTCACCTGCGTTAGACACTCACCTGCACAGGCAGAACTCATGGAAGCGCTTTCCCCGGTCTCGCTGGGTTTTCTGGGTAGCCTGGCCGCCGGCGCGATGACGGCTGTCGGGGCGCTTCCGGTGCTCGTGAGCAGAACGCCCGATAGGGCCATCCGGGACCTGGCGCTGGGGTTCGCCGCCGGGGTCATGCTCGCGGCGTCGTTCTTCTCCCTGATCATCCCATCCCTGGACGCCTCCGAGCTGCGCTATGAGGGGAGCGTCATTCCCGCCTCCATCGCCTGCTTGTCGATCCTGCTGGGTATCGGGATGGTGGCGCTGATGAACGAATGGCTTCCTCATGAGCACTTCCAGCAGGGTCGTGAGGGCCCCGAGGCGGCGTCTTTGCGTCGGGTCTGGCTGTTCATCATCGCCATCACGATTCATAACCTGCCGGAAGGCCTCGCGGTCGGCGTCGCGTTCGGTGCTGGGGGCCGCGAGGGCGGGCTGCCACTCGCCATCGGCATCGGCCTGCAGAATGCGCCGGAAGGCCTGGCCGTTGCGGTGTCGCTGCTCGGTGAGGGCTACTCCCGCTGGCGGTCGTGGAGTATCGCTGCCCTGACGGGCCTGATCGAACCACTGGGCGGCCTGATGGGCGCGGGCATCGTTACCGTTTCCCAGACGCTGCTGCCCTGGGGCCTGGCGTTCGCCGCCGGGGCCATGCTCTACGTCATCAGCCATGAAATCATCCCCGAGACCCACCGTAGTGGCCACCAGAACAAGGCAACGCTGGGGCTCTCGGTGGGGCTGGTGCTCATGCTGTTTCTGGATGTTTCGCTGGGCTGAGGCGTTGAAGGGTAAACGCATGGAACAAGCTACCCCAGGCCTTGGGCACCGCCATGGGCTGACTCGCCGATGCACAGCTGATGATCGCTCAGTACCTCGATGATGCGGCAGCTCTCGACCCTGCCACCGGCACACTGGCCCACCATCCTCCTGAGCTCTTCACGTAGTGCGGAGAGCCGCTGAAGACGTGACTCGACCTCCTCCAGGTGATGCTTGGCGATGGCATCGACCTCGTGGCAGGGCATCTGCGGATGGTCCGCCATCTCCAGCAGCTCACGCACCGCCTCCACCGAGAAGCCGAAGTCACGGGCATGGCGAATGAACGTCAGCCGCCTGACAGCTGCCTCACCGTAGCGGCGCTGACCGCCCTCGGTGCGCGGGGCGTCACGAAGCAACCCGATGCGTTCGTAGTAGCGCACCGTTTCGGGCTTGCAGCCGGCGCGTCGGGCCAGCTCACCGATGCCGAGCGCGGGGCAATCAATAAGCGCTGGCGTAGTATCACCGGACATGGCTTGAACCTCTAGTCGCTACAAGGTTTATGCTTCAGACGATAAATCATCTCAAGGAGTGACGCCATGGGCGAATCGACGCACCAGGAGACTTCCCCGGCCCTCTCTTTACGAGTCGAGGGCATGGACTGTGGTGGCTGCGAACGCAAGGTCGAGGCCGCGCTGGGCCGCCTGGCGGGCATCGCGGAGGTGTCGGCCAGTTCGGTCACCGGCTCGGTGAAAATACATCCTCAACAGAACACGACGCCCCCTCATGAGGCGATCGAGCGAGCCCTCAACGAGCTTGGCTACCGCCTGGTCGATGAAGAGGCAGCGAGTGAATCCGCCACCGCATCGGCCTCCTGGTGGCAGACCGCCAAGGGGCGCCTGGTGCTCGTCACCGGATGTTTACTGGTACTGGCTTTCGCCCTGCGCCTGGCCTGGCCGGCCCTGGGCAACTGGCCCTTCGTCGCGGCCACCCTGGTGGGGCTGGTGTCCATCGTGCAGGCCGCCTGGGGCGCGCTGAAACAACGCAACCCCTTCACCATCGAGATGCTGATGAGCATCGCCGCCCTGGGGGCCCTGGCCATCAATGCCGCCGCCGAGGCGGCAGTGGTGGTCTTCCTGTTCGCCGTGGGCGAGTTGCTGGAGGGAGTGGCCGCGTCGAGGGCACGACGCAGTATCTCGGCCCTGGCGGACCTGACGCCGTCCACGGCGAGGCTGATGGAAGATGGGGACACCCGTGAGGTCTCGGCCGCCTCGCTCACGCCCGGGCAGCGAGTCCTGGTGCGGCCGGGCGACCGCGTGCCCTGCGATGGGCGTATCCTGACCGGCGAATCCGATCTGGATGAGTCACCGATCAACGGCGAGTCCGTGCCGCGATCGCGCGCCCCCGGCGATGACGTCTTCGCCGGCACGGTGAACCTCGATGCCGCCCTGGAGGTGGAGGTAACCCGCAGCGCCGAGGACAACACCATCGCCCGGGTCATCCGACTGGTGGAAGAGGCCCAGGCCGCCAAGGCACCGGTGGCACGCTTCATCGACCGCTTCGCTCGCTACTACATGCCGGCGGTGGTGGGGCTCGCCCTGCTGATGGCGGTGGTGCCGCCGCTGGTCTCGACCATGGCCTGGTCGGAATCGGTCTATCGCGCCCTGGCCCTGCTGTTGATCGCTTGTCCCTGTGCCCTGGTGATCTCGACCCCCGCCGCCATCGCTGCCGGCCTCTCGGCGGGCGCCCGGCGGGGCTTGCTGATCAAGGGCGGCGCGGTGCTTGAACAACTGGGCAAACTCCGAACGGTGGCGCTGGACAAGACTGGCACTCTCACCGCCGGTGCTCCCAAGGTCACCGACGTGGAGGTCTGGGCCTCCGGCCAGAGCACGCAGGAGATCCTGAGGCTGGCGGCCGCGATGGAGCGTGATTCCAGTCACCCCATCGCCATGGCCATCCTCGCCCATGCGAAGCAACAGGGGCTTTCATTGCCCCAGGCGAGTGAGAGCCGCGCCATGGCGGGCCGAGGGGTCGCCGGTTGGGTCGAGGGGCGTGAGCTGAGCCTGATCACGCCTCGCCACCTGGCAGAACAGGCCGCCCTCGACCACGACCTGGCCGCTCGGATCGCCGAGTTGGAACACGCCGGCAAGAGTCTCGCCGTGCTGGTCGAAGGCGAGCGTCCGCTAGGCCTGATCGCTGTGCGCGATGAACCTCGCGACGATGCCCGGGAGGGGCTGACAGCGCTGTCGCGCCTGGGCGTGCAGGCGGTGATGCTCAGCGGCGACAATGCGCGTACCGCCGCTGCCATCGGTGACAGCCTGGGCATCGAGGCACATGGAGAGCTGATGCCCGAGGACAAGGCCCAGCGCGTGCAGCAATGGCAGGCCACCGGACGCGGGCCGGTCGGCAAGGTGGGCGACGGCATCAACGACGCCCCCGCGCTGGCCGCGGCCGAAGTTGGCATCGCCATGGGCGGCGGCACGGATGTGGCACTGGAAACCGCGGATGCGGCGCTGCTCAAGAACCGCGTCGGCGGCATCGCCGAGCTGATCGACCTGTCCCGGGCCACGCTGCACAACGTCAAGACCAACGTCGCCCTGGCGCTGGGCCTGAAGGCCATTTTCCTGGTGACCACGGCGCTGGGCATCACCGGCATGTGGATCGCGGTGATGGCGGATACCGGCGCCACCGTGCTGGTGACCCTGAACGCCATGCGGCTGCTGGGCTATCGCTTCTCGCCAGGCAATGCCACGAGTGGCCCGGCGAGCCCGCGCTACCAGAAAGCCACATCATGAGGACAGGGCGGATACCGATAGTGCCGCGCCGCTGGTACTGGTTGGCACTGGCCGTCATGGTCGGCCTGGCCGACCAAGCCATCAAGGGGCTGGTGCAGGCGCTGATGCCTTATGGCCAGACCATCCCGCTAGCCCCGTTCTTCAACTGGGGCCACTGGTGGAACACGGGGGCAGCCTTCAGCTTCCTCGCCGATGCAGGCGGCTGGCAGCGCTATCTCTTCCTGGGCCTGACGGGGATGGTGACTATCGTCCTGACGATACTGCTGTGCAGGCCCAGACCCCGCCTGGAGGCGCTGGGATACAGCTTGATGCTGGGTGGCGCGCTGGGCAATGGCATCGACCGCCTGGCACGAGGGTATGTCATAGACTACCTGGACTTCTACTGGCGTGAGTGGCACTGGCCCGCCTTCAACCTGGCGGATATCGCCCTGTTCCTGGGTGTCATCGCCTTTGCGATTGCGGCCTTGCGTGAGCGTCCCTCCTCCAGAGTGTCTGAGTAACGGCATGGATGCAGAGAACCTGCCAGCCCGGTACATGACGCTTGCCGGCCGGATCTCTCCGGCCCTCGGCTGTTTGCTGGCTCTGACTGCTGGGGGGCTGACCACGCTCAGCGCCGCGCCCTTCGCGCTGTGGTGGCTGGGCCCGCTGGCGGTGGCACTGGTCTATTCCGGCATCCATGCCCTGACACCCGCTCAGGCCGCCCTGCGCGGCTGGTGCTATGGCGTGGGCCTGTTCGGCTCCGGCGCCTCCTGGGTCTTCGTCGCGATCCACGACTACGGCTATACGGGGGCGCCTCTGGCGCTCTTCCTCACTGGCCTGTTCGTGGCCAGCCTGGCGCTGTTCTTCGCCGTCCCCTTCGGGCTCTATCGCCGCGTCACGGGACCACGCCTGGCCTTCCTCAGCTTCGCCGGCGCCTGGGTAGTGAGCGAGTGGCTGCGCACCTGGCTGTTTACTGGGTTTCCTTGGCTACTGCTGGGCACGTCTCAGGTCGACTCGCCGCTGGCGGCCTGGGCCCCGGTCGGCGGAGTCTATCTGCTGTCACTGGCCACCGCCCTGACCGGTACCTTGGGCGTGGAGCTGCTGCGCCGACGCTGGTGGGCTGCGGCGCCCATCGCTGCTCTCTGGCTCATCCCTCTGGCCCTGCCGACCCAGTGGACCTCCCCGGCCGGTGAGCCGCTGCGGGTCGCCTTGCTGCAGAGTAACCTGGATCAGGCGATCAAGTGGGCGCCCGAGGGCCAGCGCGAGGCAGTCAACATCTACACGGCGTTGACCGGGGAGCAGCCCGACGGCATCGACCTGATCGTCTGGCCCGAGGTGGCTCTGCCGATGCTCGAGGTGCAGGCCCGGCCAATACTGGAACGGGTGCAGTCCAACCTAGCCCCCGACACCGCCCTGCTCACCGGCATCCTGCAGCGCGACGGCGGCGACTACTACAACAGCGTGATCGGCCTGGGTGCCGCCGAGGGCGAGTATCGCAAGGCGCACCTGGTGCCCTTCGGCGAGTACCTGCCGCTGGAGCGCCTGCTCGCCGGCACCATCGCCTTGTTCGACCTGCCCATGCCGACCCTGACCCCCGGACCCGAGGATCAGGGGCCGATCCACGCAGCAGGTACCACCATCGGCAACGCCATCTGCTACGAAATCATCTACGCCGACCGGGTCGCCGAGCAGGCGCGCGGTGCCGAGCTGCTGCTGACGGTCTCCAACGACACCTGGTTCGGTCGCTCCATCGGCCCTCTGCAGCATTTGCAGATGGCCCGCCTGCGCGCCCTGGAGAACGGCCGCTATCTTATTCGTGCCACCAGCAACGGGGTGACGGCGATTATCGATCACCAAGGGCGGATTACCGCCCGTGCACCGCAGTTCCAGGTCACCAGCCTGCGCGGTGAGGCAGTGCCCATGCAGGGCCAAACCCCTTTCACCCGCACGGGCAGCTGGCCCATCTGGCTGCTGGCCGGGCTACTGGTGCTGCTTGGCTGGACATTCAACAAACGTCGGTCTGGATGACAACCCACCAGGCGAAAGGAGAGGGGATGATGGCTTTGTCGAAAGCGCATTCGGGCACAGCGGGGAACGTCTCGTTGTGGCAGCGGCGAATGCGCACACTGTTAGGGATGCTGGCCGGTTTGGCATTTTCCGGCCTCGTGCTGGCCCAGGAACAAGACGAGAGACCCCTCGGCCATTATCCGCTGCCCGAGACGGGTAACGTGATCGGCGATACCTACCGCGTATCGGTGGCCGACCAGGAACAGACCCTGATCGACATCGCCAGGCAAAACAACCTGGGGTACCAGGAGATCGTGCGCGCCAATCCAGACGTGAGTCTCTGGATTCCCGGCGAGGGTAGCGAGGTGACCATTCCCGGACGCTTCATCCTGCCCGATGCCGAGCGCACCGGTATCGTCATCAACATCGCCGAGCTGCGCCTCTACTACTACCCGGAGGTGGGCGATGGTGAGACGCCGCGCGTCGAGACCTACCCCATTGGTATCGGTCGCGAGGGGTTCGATACGCCCCTCGGCGTCACCGAGACCACCATGAACATCAAGAATCCCGCCTGGTATCCACCCGAGTCGGTACAGCGAGAAGCCAGGGAGCGCGGCGAGGAGGCGCCGAGCGTGGTCCCTCCCGGCCCGGATAATCCGCTGGGGGACCATGCCATTATCCTGGGGTTCGATGGCTACCTGATCCACGGCACCAATCAGCCGGACGGCATCGGCATGCGGGCAAGCCGAGGTTGCATTCGCATGTTTCCCGAAGACATCGAGTCGATCTTCGACCGCATACCCGCCGGCACCCAGGTCCAGATCGTCAACCAGCCCATCAAGATCGGCTTGGATGGCGGCCGGCCCCTCGTCCAGGTGTTTCCTCCCCTGGGAGAGGAAAAGCACGATATGGCGACACTGGCCGACACCCTCACACGCCTCGACCAACTCGGCAGCGAAGGCATGACCTTCGACTATGGGCAGCTCGAAAGCCTGCTCGATGCCTCGAGTGGTCGCATCGTGGCGCTGTCTCCAGCGCCGGCGGGCGAGCCGGAGAGCCAAGAGGAGGATTGGCGCTACGGAATCTATGCCGAGGTGGCACACCTTGGGAAAGACCGGCAGCCATAGGAGCGCCCAAAGTCTTTCCGAGGAACGCCATAGCGTTGGCGGCACCCGCTTGCGGCAGAGCGCAGCAGGCTTCTATGTTCACTTGAGTCATGTCGGGGGATGGGGGAAGGGCTATCGACTTCGAAGACGCTCTGGGCTACCTGCTGCCATGGGAGTTCTCGCTGACCTGGTCGGCGGCCTGCCTGATGGCCATCCTGCTCTACCTGCGGGGGCTGCGGCAGCGCCGGTTGCGTGGTGACGCCACGGGGGTGAGACGATCGGTGGCCTACCTGTTGGGCGTTGCGGCGACCTACGTCGTCACCCAGACCCATTACGACTATCTCGCCCAGTACATGTTCTTTACCCATCGTGCCCAGCACCTGGTGCTGCACCATGCAGCCCCCTTCCTGATCGCCTTGGCCGCTCCGCTGCCGGTACTGGCGGATGGTTTGCCGGCCCGAATCAGACATTTCCCGGGCAAGGGGCTTGCGGTCGACCTGCTGAGCCCACTCTACCGGCTACTGCAGCACCCGCTGATCGCACCGGTGCTGTTCGTCGGGCTGATCTATTTCTGGTTGATTCCCGAGATCCATTTTGACGCGATGCTCAGCGCCGACCTCTACCAGGTGATGAACTGGAGCATGGCACTGGATGGCCTGCTGTTCTGGTGGCTGATCCTCGATCGCCGCACGCCGCAGCAGGGTGGTCTCGGCTATGGCAAGCGCATCGCCATTCTGCTGGCGGTGATCCCGCCGCAGATTCTCCTGGGGGCCTATATCGCCTTCAGTCGGGAGGTGATCTTCGATGTCTATGAGGTGTGCGGCCGAGCCTGGCCGCTGGACCCCCTGGATGACCAGCGGCTTGGCGGCCTTATCACCTGGGTGCCGGCCACGATGATGAGTGCCATCGGAGTTCTGATCATTCTCAGCTTTCTTTTCCGTGACGCGCGTAATGAGGACCTTGCCCGTGCTAACCATCCCGTTCAATAAACTATCGTCCTTGATTCGCACGGTGTGCGGCATCGCTTTATTCCTGGTGGCCGCGCCTCCAGCGCTTGCTGCCGAGACACTGACGACAGAAGAAGCTCGCATACGCCTGCTACCGGGCGACCTCCCAGCCGCAGGCTATTTCACGCTACGTAACACCGGTGATGCCGACGTCATCCTGGTGGGTGCACAAAGCCCCGCCTTCGGCAGCGTCGAGATGCATCGCAGTGTCGATCGGGACGGCGTCGCCAGCATGCAACCGGTCGAACAGATTGAGCTGGCCGCGGGCGAGCAGATCGCATTTGCCCCGCAGGGGTACCACCTGATGCTCATGCAGCGAGCGCGGCCGCTGGCTATCGGTGAAGAGGTCGAGGTCACCCTCTTGTTCGAAGACGCGCAACGACTAATCGTGACCTTCCAGACCGTATCACCGGCGAGCCTGTAGGAGGAAAGGCATGGGCAAGTGGGTAGTTCCAGTACTCGTATCGCTTTGGCTGACAGGCTGCGGCGAGCAGGAATGGCAGACCAAGGATATCTCGGGGCTGATGCCTCCCCTCGAGTTCACCCTGACCGACGAGAAGGGCAATACCGTGGATGTCGAGTCATTCCGTGGCGAGCCGACGCTGCTGTTCTTCGGCTTCACCCATTGCCCGGATGTCTGTCCGACCACGCTTGCGCGCCTTGGCACGGCTATCAAGCGACTTGACGATGATACCCAGGAAGACATGCAGGTGCTGTTCGTCTCGGTCGACCCGGCACGCGATGATCCCGAGACGTTGAAGGAATATACCGACGCCTTCGGCCCCCAGTTCGTGGGATTAACGGGAGACAAGGAGGCCCTGGATGCCCTGACGCGCCGCTATCGCGTGACCTACGGCTATGGCGAGAAAGACGACAACGGCAACTACGATGTATCCCACTCCAGCGCTGTCTTCGCCTTCAATGACCTGGGAGAGGTACGCCTGCTGATCCGGGACAGCGACCCCCTGGAGGCCGTGGTTGCCGACCTCGAAAGGCTTGCCGACGATACCTAGGGTGACAGGCTCTCATGCCTCGGCAGCAGTTTCTCCCCCGACGAGGACATCACTGACATATGCGCGCCACACTGGAGCAGCATCAGGTCTGGATCTATTTCATCGCCATTCTGATCGGCATGGCGATCGGGTGGGGCTCGCCGGAAACGACTCAACGTTGGGAGACATGGCTCTGGCCACTGCTGGGCGTGCTGCTCTACACCACCTTCACCCAAGTGCCCCTGCTTCATCTGACCCGTGCCTTTCGTGACCGGCGTTTCATGGCCGCCCTCCTGGCAGGCAACTTCCTGCTGATACCGCTGGCCGTCGGTGCCCTGTTACTGTTGTTGCCGGAGGAGCCCGCCATTCGGCTCGGCGTACTCCTGGTACTGCTGGTGCCCTGCACGGATTGGTTTATCAGTTTGCCCATCTGGGTGGAGGGGACAGCACGCGGGCGATAGCGGCGGCCCCCTTGTTGCTGCTGGCTCAGTTGGTGATGCTGCCGGTGTATGTGTGGTGGTTCATGGGAGAGTTGGCCATCGAACTGACTGCTAGCAGCCACCTGCTGCCGGCCTTCTTTGGACTAATCGTCACGCCTCTGGTCTTGGCCTGGCTGACCGAACGGTTGGCCATGCGACACGTCGCCCTCAAGGGAATCATCGATGAGTTGGGCTGGCTCCCCATCCCTCTGCTGGCACTGGTGGTCTTGCTGATCGCCGGCTCCCAGGCCAACCTAGTAATCGACAGCGGCACCCTGCTTTGGCGGGTACTGGTGGTCTTTGTTCTCTACCTGGTGATCGCCGCGACCATCGGGAGGCTGCTCAGCCAGGTGTTCCGGCTGCCTCCTGCCACGGGACGCACTCTCACCTTCAGCTTTGGCACCCGCAACTCCTTCGTCATGCTGCCACTGGCACTGTCCCTGCCGGAAGCCTGGAGCGCGACCATCGTCGTGATCGTGCTGCAATCGCTGGTGGAGCTGTTCGGGATGGTGGCCTTTCTACGATGGGTACCTGGTCACTTGATCAGATGCTGAGGCAGTCGGAAGATGTGTTATCCGCAACGCGTCGAGCTGGTCAGGGGGGCTTGAGTCTGCCGCGGAGATGGTCGCGTGGTGGCGGGGGGCTGCCATCTCAACCGCGACATACCCAAGCTCATCGAGCACGCCGGCTCCCGTATCCAGCGAATGGAGACGGGCTATCTGCCGAAGGTCCCGCGGTTTGCCGGTTTCAATTTCTGGGGAGCCACCGCTCCCCGCTGATCGAGCCCTCGTGTAATGAGGCGATCAGCGGGCAGGTGATGCTGCCCTCCCGCTCATGACATGCCTGTACCAGTTCGGCCAGTGTCCGCTCGATGCGTCGCAGGCCGGCGATCTTCTCTTGCACATCCGCCAGTTTATGCTCGGCCAGGGTGCTGGCCTCCTGGCAATGAGTGCCATCCTCCAAGCGCAATAGCTCGGCGATCTCACCCAGGCTGAAGCCCAGTCGCTTCGCGGTTTTCACGAAGGTCAGACGCGCCACCTCGGCTGTGCCATACCGGCGAATACTGCCATAGGGCCGCTCCGGCTCCGGCAATATCCCGCGTCGCTGATAATAGCGGATGGTCTCGACATTGACGCCCGCGGCCTTGGCGAGACCGCCGATGGTCAGGGTTTCCACTTGATTCTGCATAGTGCTTGAGTCCGTACTCGGCTACGGAAGTAACCTTATCTCAGTACCCCTGTCCTGATAAGGAGAAACGTCAATGCGGAAGTCAAAAACAGGGCGAGGGCCCCTGGCCGCCGGAGGGGTAGCGGCACTTCTGGCCTCGGCTTGCTGCCTTGGGCCTCTGGTGCTGATCACGCTGGGCGTTTCCGGCGCCTGGATCGGCAACCTGACGGCCCTGGAACCCTACCGCCCGCTGTTCATCGGCGTCGCGCTGGTCGCCATGTTCTTCGCCTGGCGCCGAATCTTTCGGCCAGTGGAGCAGTGCCGGCCGGGTGAGGTGTGTGCTGTGCCACGCGTCAGAACGGCCTATAAGGCGATCTTCTGGATGGTGTCGCTGCTGGTACTGATCGCCCTGGTGTTCCCCTACTTCCTGCCCCTGTTCTATTGAAAGGAGATTTGTCCATGAGAATGCGATTCGCCCTCATCACGCTACTCGCCTTGCTCAGCATGCCTGCCCTGGCGGCCTTGCAGACCGTGACGCTCTCGGTGCCGGGCATGACCTGCGCTGCTTGCCCCATCACCGTCAAGGCCGCGCTCAACAAGGTGGAAGGCGTCTTGCAAGTCGACGTGAGCTATCCGGATCTTGAGGCCGTGGTCACCTTCGACGACACCAGAACGTCCGTGGAAGCGCTGACCCAGGCGACGACCAACGCGGGGTATCCGAGCTCGGTGAAGGAATAAGCGTGAAAGATCCGAAGAAATTTTCAAGCGTCGTGCTTGGCACCGTGCTGATGGCACTGTGTTGCGTCGTGCCAATAGTCCTGATTCTGTTCGGCACGGCTGGCCTTGCCGCGCTGACCGGCTATCTCGACTACGTGCTGTTTGCTGTCCTGGCCCTGGCCATCGTGATCGGCTTACCTCTCTACGTTCGACACCGCAAGCGTAAGCAGGACACCTGTTGTCCCCATGAAACCTCGGAGAAACGTGATGATTGAACTCAATGTGAGTGGCATGACCTGTGACAGCTGTGCGGCCCATGTCAGGGAAGCCCTGGAGAAACTGCCCGGCGTGCACTCGGCCGAGGTTTCCTATCCTCAGGGAACGGCGTCGGTAGCCGTTGATCCGGGTACACCGGCTTCGGCACTGACGTTCGCCGTGACCCGACTAGGCTACCAGGCCCGACTGGCCAACAGTGGGAGCCCTTCCCCGACAGGCGCATCGGTGTCCAAGGGCCGCGATGAAGACGCCCCGCATATCGCGGTCATCGGCAGCGGTGGCGCCGCCATGGCGGCGGCCCTGAAGGCCGACGAGCGTGGGGCCCGCATCACCCTGATCGAACGCGGTATCATCGGCGGCACCTGCGTCAATACCGGCTGCGTGCCCTCGAAGATCATGATCCGTGCCGCGCACATCGCCCACTTGCGCACGGCAAGTCCCTTCGATGCCGGCCTGAGCGCCCAGGCGCCGGTGGTGGATCGTCCGGCACTGCTGGCTCAGCAGCAAGCACGGGTGGAGGAACTACGTGATGCCAAGTACCAGGGCATTCTGAATGATAATCCCGCCATTACCGTCGTGCAGGGCGAGGCCCGCTTTGTCGATGAGCGGACCCTGACCGTTGCCCTCAGCGAAGGCGGCGAGCAAACCGTCCGCTTCGATCGCGCCTTCATCGGTACCGGCGCTCGTCCGGCCGTTCCGCCGGTACCGGGCCTGGCCGACACTCCTTACCTGACCTCCACCAGCGCACTGGCACTGGACCATATTCCCGAACGGATGGTGGTGATCGGGGCCTCGGTGGTGGCCCTGGAATTGGCCCAGGCCTTCGCCCGGCTGGGCAGCCGGGTCACTGTGCTGGCCCGCAGCCGAGTGCTGTCCCAGGAAGACCCGGCGGTGGGTGAGGCCGTGGAGGCGGCGTTTCGCCGTGAGGGCATCGAAGTGCTCAAGCAAACCCAGGCCAGCGAAGTGAGCCATGACGGCCAGCTGTTCACCCTGAACACCAACGCCGGCACCCTGCAGGCGGAGCAATTGCTGGTGGCTAGCGGCCGCGCACCCAACACCGAGGCCCTGAACCTGGCGAGTATCGGCGTGGAAACCGCGCGTGGCGCGATTCTGGTGGATGAGCACCTGCAAACCACGGTACCGGGCCTCTACGCCGCCGGTGACTGCACCGATCAACCGGAGTTTGTCTATGTGGCCGCCGCCGGGGGCAGCCGGGCCGCCGTCAACATGACGGAGGGCGACGCCACCCTGGATCTCAGCGCCATGCCGGCGGTGATCTTCACCGACCCCCAGGTGGCTACCGTCGGCCTCACGGAAGCCGAGGCACTCGAGCAGGGCGTCAGCGTGGAAACTCGCATCCTCAACCTGGAGAACGTGCCGCGGGCGCTGGTCAACTTCGACACCCTTGGCTTTATCAAGATGGTGGCCGAACGCGAGTCGGGGCGCTTGCTGGGCGTGCAGGCGGTGACGGCCAAGGCGGGTGAACTGATCCAGGCCGCCGTGATGGCGCTGCGCGCCCACATGACCGTGCAGGCCATCGGCGATGAGCTGTTTCCCTACCTGACCATGGTGGAAGGCCTCAAGCTCTGCGCCCAAACCTTCACCAAGGACGTGAAGCAGTTGTCCTGCTGTGCGGGGTAACTGATATGGGGGGATCAGGGGACAAAAGGCACCGTCATGTCAGATACGCTACTGGCTCATGAGCCGCTAATTCGTGGGGCCATCTTCACCTTCGTCCTGCTGACGATGGCACTGTGGGAGATCGTCGCCAAGCGTCGGCCTCAACACATTCACCGTCGCCAGCGCTGGCCAAGCAACCTCTTGATCGTCGTCCTCGACACATTGGCGGTTCGCTTGGTCTTCCCGCTGGCCGCCGTCGGTGCCGCCTTGGTCGCCGCCGAACGAGGCTGGGGCCTCTTTAACCTGATCGCGGTCCCGGTGTGGCTGACCGTGGTCGCTTCCGTGGTCGTGCTGGACTTGGCCATCTATTTCCAACACCGCCTCTTCCATGCTGTCCCCTGGCTCTGGCGGCTGCATCGCATGCACCATGCGGACCTGGAATTCGACGTTACTACAGGGCTGCGTTTCCATCCACTTGAGATCCTGCTCTCGATGGGCATCAAGCTCGCCGTGGTGACTCTGTTCGGGCCCCAGCGCTGGCGGTCCTGATCTTCGAGGTATTACTGAACGCCACCTCAATGTTCAACCACGCCAACATCCACCTGTCAGCCAGGCTCGATCGCCGGCTGCGCTTGCTTGTGGTGACGCCGGACATGCACCGTGTCCCCCACTCCATCATCCGTCGGGAAACCGACAGTAACTTCGGCTTCAACCTGCCCTAGTGGGATCGTCTGTTTGGCACCTACCGGGACCAACCTGCCGCCGGGCATCTCGGCATGACGATCGGCATCGAGGGGTTCAGGGAACCGCGTAACCTGCGGCTAGATCGTATGCTGCTCCAGCCCTTTGTGAGCCCTCACCAGGACGGGAAGCGACAGCGCCTTTGAGGCTGTTGCTTGTTCAGCTCATCGGCGAGTATTCCTCCGATCCTGCCAACCAGATAATCCGGAGAAAGCAAGGCGTGATCATGAATTGGTAAAAGGCCATATACACCATTTAATCTGGATACCCTTCATTCATCCACATAATCTACTTGCACAAGTCAAAAGTCAGATATGATAGATCTTTAAACCAGATTTGATTTCCTACGGATAAGGCGAGTGTTCGCGACGTTGAGAGTCCCACACTGACTGGAATGCCCGTATTGCGCTTCGTCTCGTAGCGCAGTTGCTGACAATGCGCTTCAAGCCCATGCGGGTCGAAACCATCAAAGCCGAGAAACGACTCGTCGATACTGTAGACTTCGACATCAGGCGTGAACTCGCGCAGTGTGGCTACGACCCGGGCGCTCATATCGCCATACAAGGTGTAGTTCGAACTCAACAGCGTGCATTGACGACGAATTTCAGACGGGATCTCGAATGCCGGGGTTCCCATCGCGACGCCCAGCTCCTTGATCTCCTGTGAACGCGCAACAACGCAGCCATCATTGTTGCTCAGCACGCCTACGGGGCGTCCTTCAAGACGCGGATCGAAGACCCGTTCGCAGCTCACATAGAAGTTATTGCAATCGACTAGCCCAATCATCGCCCGACGCCTCTACGAAGCGCATGGACGTTGTGAGTGACGATGCCCCATACATGGCATTCAACGCCGGTAAGCGGGATCGGTCGATAGTTGGGGCTGCCTGGAAGCAGGTAGGGGCGCTGGCCGATCGTCCCCAAACGCTTGCAGGTCAGTTCACCATCCAGGGCAATAATCAACACGTCGCCATCACGGGGTTCGAGCGAGCGATCGACAATCAGCAAATCACCATCGTAGATCCCGTCACTTTCCATGCTGTCCCCTTTTGCACGGACATAGAACGTGCTGCTGGGGTGCGGCACCAAGTGGTCGACGAGGTCGAGGTTCGCTTCGATATAATCATCTGCCGGGCTGGGGAAACCGGCACGAACTACATCGGCAAAGAGAGGCAGCAAGCGTGCCGTTGCCGTTTCATCGACACGACCCACCACATCGAGATACATCATGCCACCGCCTCCTGCAGTTCCCACCTGAGACCCGCGCAATCGTCCGGGAGACGCGTCACGGTGGCATGGCCATGGGCTTCAATCTTGTCGAGCGTGCGCTGCCATTCGCGCTTGCTTTCATCGGGAAGCCGTTGAATAACAAGGTGATAGTCATGGTGAGCGAGAGTTGGTGTTGCCATGAGGTGTCTCCATTTTGTGAATACTGTTCTTTTATACAGTATTCTGAGCCAAATGAGCCATAGGCGATCGCTAATGCACGTTCAACGCCAATGTGACTCGCAGGGTGTATCGGTTTCACCGAACCGAGCATGCTGCACTGTTTCATTTGGGCGTGCGTCTCAACAGGCAGGGGCGAGCTTAAGTTGGCTTGGTTGTGTTAATCCGGTAAGTTGCACCGGCTGAATGTGTTGTTCATCAGAGGCCTACATGCTCCGCCTGCTCAATACGCTAAAGTCCGCCGTCGCGCTAACGCTCGCCCTTGGCCTTTGGGGTCAAGCATCAGCGGATATCACGATCGGCAGCTGGAACCTCTTTAGTCGGTCTGCTGCACTATCATTTAGCTTGTGAGTAAATTTATCAATTTAATAAATATCAGTTTTAAAAAGGAATTATTTTCGGTCTCTTCCTGATAACTACGCTACGCTTCTAAATGACAACAATCATAAAGAAGCAATGGTGCTATATGACAGTCGGGCGCTCTGACATAGGTACCAATTTTACCCTCACATGCATCCTCCCGGGAGGGCGAAAGACCCGAACCTACCAGTTCTCGGGGCTGCGCCACCTTCCTGTCTCTGAAGCTGATCGGCTGCGTTCAGGTATGGAGAGGCAACTGGCGGGGAGGTCGCAGACCACCCAGCAGCATGTTATTTATCCGATAAATAACTATCTGGAGTGGTGCACCACCCATGGTCGGAACCCATCCTTCTACCAATCGAGCGCAACCAAAGTCTTTGATAATCTTCATAGCTGGCTGATTTCGTGGCTCAGCTCGGAAGAGCGGGAATATCTCTCCTCTCATCGCTATTGGGAAGCCGGTCGCCTACACCTGCGGCAATTACAACAGATCAAAGTAATCCCGGTTTTTCCACTGCCTCCGTTAGATAAGAAAGTGCCGGGACTTCGAAAAATTCATCGCTCTACTCCGACCGTTTTGGACAAGCTCGCCATTACGAGTAGCAGTGCACGCAAACTTGCACTCCCGAGCGTGAAAGATGGAGAGTTCTTCGACGACGTTCACAGAGCCAGCAGCGAGCTTTTGCGAGCTATTCGGGAGGCGGCTCAGCAGGAGGCCAGCGAATCCATCGAACTCTTCAAGAGAGGTCAGGAAATGGCTAGAGCCTGTGACATCGAGCGCTTGGAGTACTTCCTGGGCCGGGGCGTTACGTGTGACCCTGATCTGCGGCATGGCAAATACCAGGCTCGCATCAGTTTCTTCTCGACGTACCACCCAAATGGTTTGCAGAATCTCGTGGGCTACCTTCATCACCGCCACAACGGAATCGCCGTCCTGGAGGCACTGCCCTTTTCATGGGGAAGTGTGACACAGAGTTACGGTCGAGAATTTGTTCGTCGCCATCTTGGGCTGACTCGAACAACCTCCGTAGCGTTCTTCATTCTGCTGGTGATTGAGCTAGGAGTGAACGTGGAGTCACTGGATTCGGCTCGCCTGCAAAATTTAAATGGCGAATTGCGTCTAACTAGCTCATTCGACGACCCCGCCCTGACCCGTGTTGCTGTTGTGAAGCCAAGGGCGGCGAAGGTCGTTCATAAGCTTGCAGGCCCAAGCGAGGCGATCAGTGTCTCGGAGATCATGTCCGCACTGTATGCGATGACGGAGCACTGGCGGCAAGATGGCGAAATGGCCCTGTGGCTGGCACCAAGAAGGGGCGATGTGCCGGCTCCGATAGGAAAGCATCAGAGCCTTTGGAAAGCGTTCTTGCGTCGCTGGCCTAGTATCAGCGCGCTTATCTCGAAGCCTATAACCCGAGCGGATGTCCGTGTCCTGGGGGGCGTTGTGGTTTGGTTCGAAGCCGGAGGCGATATGCAGGTCGCCGCCGCGTATCTTAATAACAGACCCGACGTCGCCCTCCGCAACTACATTCCCAAAGAGATCCAGGACGCCTTCTATGAGCATCAGATTCGCAAATTCCAAAACCTCTTAGTTATCGCTGCAACGCAGCAAGATGCCGATATTTTGGTGAAAGCGCTGCGTTTTGAGTCCCTTGATGGGCTGAGTACCGAGCTGGAGGCGATTCGCCAAGACAAGGCCTTGTCCGGGTCCCCCATGTTCAAAAGAAGAGATCGGGAGATCGTGGCCGAATCCACTCCGCAACAGCAATCGGTATTTATGCTCAGCCCGAGGAATGTCGCGGTGCTTGAGCGGCTGTGCGATGCGCTCAAGGAGTTGCAGGCGAGGCACCCCCGATTCAGTCTAGATAGAGTCTATAAACGCTTTCTGGCTCGCGATTGGCTCGACCTGCGCAATTGTCTACATGGCGTCATGCGCAGTTGTATGGACCGCGAACTTGCGAGCATCTATCGAGAAGGCCTCGCGCTGGCGCGCAATACAGACTGCGAAATCGAGTTCCCATGTCTCAACGAGCTCCTGGAGGCTACATGAAAAAGTCTCTCGACCGCGCCCAACTCATTAGCTTTCTTGATGCTCCTGACTTCTCGGAGACTCCTATAGCCGATTGGCTGCTGTCCGACTGGCACGCCCCGGTGTGGTACATCAAAAGGGGGTTCGGCAAAGAAGAGCGAGTCCCCGGCACCGATCGGTGGCGTAGAGCCAATCGTATCAACTGGGACGTTAGGTTGCTGAAGGGAAGGACTTTGCTAGACCCGGAGATGGCGGATCTGCTGGAGACGATCCGGCGTCTGGTGTGGCTCTCCCGCTCCGGCCCTTCGATGTTCACATCGAATGCAAGGGTGCAGCTAAAACTTGCCCATGGCGCTATAGCCCTCATACGTTGGATGATCTTGCGAGGCTTGAGCGAGCCTTTAACCATGCTCCGATTCGGGGCCCTGACAGTGAAGCACTTCGAATGGTTTCTTGAGGATGTCCAGCGGGGTTTGGAGGGCCTTCTCGGTGTCTCTGAGAACATTCAGGCGTATCTTGCGGACCTAGAAGATAACGAGGACTACAGCTCAATACTGAATGCAGATGGCTTGGTTTCCTATCAGAAGTTGGCCGATGCGACCGATCTCCCGATGGTACATTTAGCCAAGAGTCCAGCAGTGAGGGCCATTCTGGAGGAGAGCGGGTTATCAATGCCGCGACGCAATGACCGAAGTGCCTATACAACTGAGCTGGTCGATCTTCGAATCGCGAATGGCTGGGGTGATGACGTAGAGCCTACCGTTGGCAAGCACACGATCTATAGTCTTCTGCTACCCTGGCGAGAACTTTTCACCCAACGTCCGTATCTGCCAGACGGCATTGGCTTTGACGCCTTCGGTATCGAATCAAGCCCAAGCTTATACGCAGAACAACTCGGTCGCGGCACCAACAGAACCCCTACCATTCCATACCCAATCGCACTGCACTACCTCAATCACGCGATCAAATGGGTGGTTGAGTATGGCCACGAGCTGGTCGGCTATTATTTCGACCTAGTGGATGCGACTGGCGGCCAAAGACTAAGCAAATACAGTGGCACAGCTGCGTTTGGCAAGGTACGCCAGCCTGTAGCCCTTGATTCACTGAATATAGTTCGTGCCCACAGATATCACACCGGCGTCAAACACCGTACCCGGCGCGAATCCCCCTCTATTTTCGATGCGATAGATTGTCTCATCGGCGCTTGCTTCCTAGTGCTTGGCGCGTTCTCAGCGCGGCGAGTCGAGGAGCTTGTTGCGCTCCGTGGAGACGGTTTGGTCGGCGAGCCGGGCTGCTATCGGCTGCGCTTTTACCTGGAAAAGGGAAGTGACTATGGACCTATGCAGGAAGTGTTGCGGCCGATACCCGATGTCGGCGCACAGGCATTCGGGCTTATTGCGTCGCTCTCGGGGACTGCCAGCACGAGCGGCTTCATCTTTCGCTTCGGGGACGCGCTTCGAGATATAGAGGGGAGGCATCTGATTATCAATCGCATGGCGCAGTTCGCCGACATGATCGAAGTACCAGCCCAGACCGTCAATGACGTTCTTGCTCGCTGGTACGTGCAGCCACACGAACTGCGTCGCTTCTTCGCGATGGCCTTCTTTTGGCATCGCCGCGACGCCTCCCTCGACGCCCTGTCATGGTTCATGGGTCACCTGAACAAAGAGCAAACCCTCCGCTACATCCAAGAGTCCATGGGTGGGGCAGAACTCTTCGAGGAGGAGGCGCGCTTTACGATGGAAGCCCTGCGTAGGCACATCGCCAATGTTGAAAACCGGGAAAAGCTTGAGGCGGATGTGGAGCGCCATTTCAATGTCAACCGCCTCGAAGTCATTCCTGACGAGGATCTCCAAGACTATCTTGAATACTTGCACGAATCAGGAGCGCTCAACATCGAGGTCGTTGCCAGTCCGGATGTGAAGAGCGCAGGCGAAGCGCTCATTATCCGATATCAGAGGGAGGTTGCATAGCCTTGCCAAGATTACAGTCTGGTCAAATTGCGTCCGGGATCGCCGAGAAGCAGGCGAGAATTCATAAGAGCTTGATATGGAAACAGAGGCATCTGCAGGAAATGCTCACTGAAGGCCGAATCCCTGATGGTTTTGAAGCCTACGCGTCTGTGGCATGCATTTGCGCGTGGGAGTTTAAGAGTAAGGAGAAGGGCCTGGAGATTGTCTGCTGCTCGGTCAACGCTGCAAAGAATTGTGACCTGAATCTGTATAAGGACTTAAAAGGACTTTCGAAGCAACTCCGCGCCCTTCATAAGACCCAAGAGCAAAAAGCGCTCCGAGAACATTCTCAGGACACCTTAATCAATAAGAAGCGGTCGGATACCAAGACCGGGCTCAAAGCACGCAACAGCGACCTTAACCACCAGGTGAGCGTCCTCACAGATGCTCTCCTTCAGTTGCGCGCTGCTTACCTGGACGCAGTAAGCACGCTGGAAGCCGAAGCTCAAATGAATGCCCATCGACAAGAGGCGATGCGGCGCCACCATGCCAAGTACCGTCTTGCGCTCGTTGCTGCAAAGCAGCCTTTACCTGGCAGCCAAGTGGCTGAGGATGAGAATGATGAGAAAAATTCTCCGCTCGACGCAGGCCGCTAATATCCGCGATCCGGCATTCAAAAGAGCGTACAAGTGCGATGACGCTGGTATGCCATTGATTCTCGACAATGCCGGGTATCCTTTTTGGCCGTTCATAGACTATCTGCTACGGTACTTCGGCACGGGTACGAAGGCCGTGGGCTCACTCCAGACATATGCCGCCAATCTATCGCTCTTCGTCCAATACCTAGACAGTCTCAGGCTCCCGCTCGTCGCCATTGATGGCCAGACGATGGTCGACTTTCGCAACCACCTTCTCCGGGATAAAACAGAGCGGAGTAACAACCAGATCAACACCATTCTGCGTCGTTGTTTCCATGCTCTTAGTTGGCTACAGCGTAGGCACTACTTCGGCGACAGTTTGGTTATTGGTACCGAGGATCCTGCGCAGATTGTCATTGGTATGGAAACGTATCAGATCCGCACTAAGCGTGGAGCAATCGCAAAGAGCACTTTCGCTCATGCTTCACTTCTACCGGTGAGTGCCCGGGTCCCGCGCTTCCCGGTATCTTCGGAGACGATTGAAGCGCTTTGGAACGCGATTCCCAGATTAGGAGTGCCAGGTGAGAGCGGCAAGTTTCGCCGGGATAGGATGAAGCTACTTCTCTCGTGCGCGGAGCAGACAGGAGCACGACGTATCGAGTTGTCGCGTTTGACAGTGAAGGATATTGAAGAGGCTAAGCGCCGTTTGGAGGAACAGAGGCGCAGCCCCGAGAGTCAGCAGAGCGTCAGAGTTGCCATGACAGTCGCGAAGTCCGGCATCGTTAACGATGAGCGAGTTGTCGCTTTTGCACCGGAACTGATCATGCGAGCGATCCGCTGGATCAAGGGGCCGAGAAAGCGGGCGATCTTACGTGGCAAGACTAACGGTATCATAGATGCCGATCCCGGACTCCTTTTCGTCGCAAGCGATGGCCGGTCATGGGCGACGCGCTCGTTCAGCGATGAAGTGCTACAACTGAAGAAGCTGGCCGGGTTGCATGAGCCTGCGCACCTTCATCTGCTGCGCCATAACTGGATCGACATCCTGGCTTGCGCCTATGCCCTGGACACCCGGGGATCTGCGGCGGCCCAGGCCGGTATAGGCGTGCGGCTGATGAGCCAGACAGGCCACAAATCAATGCAGGGCGTAGCGCCATACCTGCATATGGCCCATGAAAAGGCAGGCTACTTCAGCAGTGCCGAAAGGATGGCCTATTTCGAGCGGCAAATTGCTGCCTTCTCTCACGAGCTTCAAGGCTTACGCAACGCTCTTGAGTCGGCTACCTCGCTTGAGGAGGCCAAGTTGCTCGGCAGGAATATTGATACATTACTGAGCGCTGCGAAAGAAACCCGCCCCATCGCGAGAATTAAAGACCAGAGAACGCCTGAGTTTTGAGGAGTGCTCGGGCTTGGTGCGGCTAATATACACGGCGTTAATTGCACATAGGTTGATCCAAGCGGGTTTCAGGCAGAACCGCCATAAATACCTGATCCCCTGTACGACACCGGCGGAGCTGGCTCAGTACGGCCGGCTTGGCCACTCCAGCGGCCAGCAGGAGGTGACCCATGGGGCAGCTTGAGCTGACCGTCGGGCGCTACCGCAGCCTGCGCCTGGGCGCCATCGCCGGCGGCCTCACCGCGCTGCTGGCTCAGGCCGAGGCTAACGAGGTCTCCTACCTGGCCTTTGCCGACATGCTGGTCGAGCACGAGCGCCAGACCCGCGAGGCGAAGCGCATCGACCTCTACCGGCGCCAAGCCGGCTTCCCCAGCGACAAGCGGCTGGAGGGGTTCGACTACCGGCACCAGACCACCATCACCAAGCGCCAGATCAACGCCCTGCTGGACTTCTCCTTCCTCGATAACCGCGAGAATCTGGTGTTCATCGGCCCGCCAGGGGTGGGCAAGACTCATCTAAGCATCGGTATCGGCCAGAAGGCCATCGAGGCCGGCTACCGGGTGCTGTTCCGCAACGCCCTGGACCTGGTCGAGGAGCTGGAGCTAGCGGAGATGAAGGGCGAGCTGAAGAAGACGCTGCACAAGCTCGCCAAGGTCGACGCCCTGGTGATCGACGAGCTGGGCTACCTGCCGATGAGCCGGCAGGCGCGCTACGCGCTGTTCCAGCTGATCAACCGGTTCTACGAGCACCGGTCGCTGATCATCACCACCAACAAGGACTTCACCAGCTGGGGCGAGTTCTTCCACGACGACAACGTGGCGGTGCCGATCGTCGACCGGATCATCCATCACTCGCACCTCTACCTGCTCGGCGGGGAGAGCTACCGGCTGAAGCAGAAGACGCTCAGCTGACGATCACGGGTGGGTCAGTTCTGATGGCCATTGACAATGCTCGTCCAACAGCGTTCTATGCAGACGTTCGACAAACCCGTTGCTCTTCGGCCGGTGTACCTTGTTCGTGCGGTGCTCTTCTCAAGTTGGAGGAACCGCTCATGCATGCGGGCAGATTGACGGGGTTACTCTCGAGCCTTTCGGATCAGTCGGTGACCCAATCAGATGTCGAGTCGAAAGGGGTACGTGGCAACACTGGGCAGGGGCCGCGTCATGAATGAATCTCTGGCCATGCCGGGGCCCGGACGTGATCGCTCGAACACGATGCCCATGATCGAATGGCACGTACTGAAACGGAGACAAGGTGCGCTTATGAATCACGGCAACGGCGGTCACGGCCATGCGGGGCACATGCCTTCCAGTGGATCTGGAATGGCGATTTCGGCCTGGCTGACGGGGATCTACTTCTTCATCGAGATGGGCATCGGTCTTTGGACCGGCTCGGTCGCGGTGATCTCGGACGCCTTCCACACCTTCTCGGCGGTGGGTGGCGTGCTGGTGGCCATCACCGCTGCCCGGCTCGCCCGCCGCCCGGCTGATGAGGACCGCAGCTTCGGCTGGTATCGCGCCGAGATCGTGGGTGCCCTGGTCAACGGCGGCTTTTTGCTGGGCATGGCGCTGATCGTGGTCGTGATGGCCGGCATGCGGATGACCGACCCCATTGATCTGTCCACGGCACCCATGCTGTGGGCGGCGGCTGGCGGCCTGCTTACCGAGATCGTCTCGCTGGGCCTGATCTGGAAACAAAGCCGCAGCGACCTGAACGTCAAAGGCGCATTGTGGCATATCATCCAGACTTTCGTCGGCAGCCTGCTCATCATCGTCACCGCGCTGGTGATTCGCTTCACCGGGTTCTTGCTGATCGACCCGCTGCTTGGCATGGCCTTCGGCTTCGTACTGTTGTGGGCGAGCTGGGGTATCCTGCGCGATGCCACCCATTTGCTGATGGAGGGTACGCCCTCCGAGATTCGACTGGCCGAGGTGACGGAAGCACTGATAGCGCTTGACGGCGTGGAAAATGCTCATCACGTGCACGCCTGGGCACTGACCAGCGGCCGTTACGTATTCTCCGGTCACCTGCGAATCTCCGACGGCACCGATCCACAGGCCGTGCTCAAAGCCGGCTATAGCATGCTCAAGGATCATTATGGCTTTTTCTTCGCCACACTGCAGGTGGAGACCACCTGTCTCGACGAGTCAGGTGCCGAAGTGATCGATGTCACGCGACCGGCGAGCAAGGGAGGGCAGGCATGAACACCCTCCTTCTGCTTGCGCTGATCACGGTCTCCGAGGCGACCATCGGTGTGTTCGTTAAGCTTACCGACGGGCGGATTCCGATCCAAACTTTGACCTTCTATGCCATGGCCTTCGCGGCGGCCTTCCTATTCATAGCGCGGGCCCTGGCAACTCGGCAATGGCCTCGGTTTCCCAAAGGCAACGTCAAGGATACCGCCATCATCGGCGTACTGATCGCCGCCCAGGGCGGCGTCTTCAACTTCGCCATGTCACTTGTGCCGATCGCCAACGCGGTGATCTTCTGGAGCATCGCGCCATTCTTCGTGTTCATCTTTTCGGCGCTGTTCTTGGGCGAGAAGGCGCGCAGGAGCTATGTCTTGATCTTCGCCATCGCCCTGATCGGTATCGCGCTCGCCAATCCGCTCGGCGGCGGCCATATGCTGGGCAACCTCGTGGCGCTGGCCACCGGGGCGATCTACGCCGCGATGGTTACCTACATGCGCTATGAGGGCAAGACCGAGACCGGGAATGACATCGCCTGGTCGCTGCTAGTCGCGGCGCTGGTGCTCTCGCCGTTCCTGTTGATCGCGGGTCCCGGCCAGGTGGCGATGACGATCGCCTATCCGGCACTCGGCGTGGAACTGCCGGTGATGCTCTGGGCCGCAAGCCTGGGCATCGTGTCCACGGGCTTCGCCTATTTCGGCATCTCCATCGTCTTGAAGTCGCTCAATGCCAACGTCTATGCCCTGGTCGATATCATCGTCTCGCCGGTGGTGGCCTCGAGCCTGGGTTTTCTGATCTTCGCAGAGGTGCCGGGCCGAGGCATGATCTATGGCGGCGCCTTGCTGCTCGGCGCCGGCTTCTGGCTGACCCGCGAGATGTCGCGGGGTCGGGAAAGCCAGGCCGTGCATCCCTGTCAGTGCGTATAGATTTTACCGAGGACGAAATACTTCGGCTGTTTGCCGCGAGCCTCGCCGGTGGGCACGCACCAACGGGTGCGTACCTGGGGATTCGGACGCTGCGGCACCAGCCCGCACTCGGTGAACAGCAACCCGACCCTGAAAGGGTCGAGCCCGATCGACTGTCGCGCCTGCAGGCTGAGTCCTACCGCGAAGGCCCCAAGGCCGAGCATCGCCAGCAGCGTCAGCGTCAGGAAGCCACCGATGAGCCGGCTGTTCGTGAACATGATGGTAGAGCAACAGCCACATCGCACCGGCGAGTCCTGCCGTGACCACGAAGGGCCAGGCCACGGGCCCGCCGAGCAGCCTCTCGGATTGCGGCATCACCATCGGTATGCTGGCGAGCCAACCGTTGAGCATGGGGCCGGACAAAAACCCCAGTGTGGAGGCGGCACTGAGCCAGGCAAATGCCACGGTCCATCAACGGCTCAGCCAGCTGGACCATGAGGATCAGCGAATGGCAGGACACCGTCATCGATTCCACGAAGCCCTCGGCCGAGCAATCGGTGAGGCGTCCATGCAGCTCCTCCTTGCGTGCCCAGGCGGTGGAGTGTATGAGGAAGTCCAGCCCCCCAACGCTGGTAGATCGCTTCGAATACCGCCTCCAGTTGCCTTGGCACCGTCCCGCCCTATGGCGGCCGCGGCGGTTGACAGCAGGGTTCCGTCCAAGCAATAGCCCACGCCGTGGACAGGCTGCGCCGGGTAGATGGCCGTGATCGCGTCGAGGGCCGCGTAGTGCACCAAGGTTCAGCCGTCGACGATGGCCAGACGGTCGTCCTGCTGGTCGATGCGGCCCGGCTCGGTGATGGATGAAGATATTTCATCTTTTCGACGTGGACTCATTCGACGCTTCCAGCAGTGCTGCCAGTTCGAGTCCCGCTTGTTGGGCCAATCGTTCTATCTCCCGGTAGTGACGACGATACTCGCTGGAATCCAGCGGGGCGTAGTTGAGGTTCTTCATCTCGCTGGCCAGGGCGGTGAAGTACTCGCGAATGGCGTCCTTCTCCTCGAAGGCGTATGTCGCGTTCACCAGCGGATGGATCAGTTCCAGGCTGCGCCGCTGGCGCGCCGGGGAGGTGCTGCCATCCACCGCATCGAAGGCATCCTGCTGGAGATAGACCAGATCGAGGAAGGCGGCCTTGTGGTAGGTGAGGAAGTCCTCGAGTGTGATGCCCTCGTCCCCGGTGACCTGCATCATCTGGTTGACGTCCTCCCCATCGTGAAGCAGCTGTAATAATTCGTCGATTCGCCCCGGCCACTCCTTGCCGAGACGCTCGGCGATGGCGGGTTCGAGCTCGGCTCGATAGCGTGACCAGGAGAGCAGGGGATCTACCGCCGGATAGAAGCGCTTGTAGGCGCGCTCGGATGACAGACCGAGAAACGCCTTGACCGTACTCAGGGTCGCCTGGGTCACCGGCTCCTCGAAGTTGCCGCCGGAGGGGGAGACGGTGCCGATCAGGGTCAGGCTGCCGCTGTCGCCGGCGTTGTTCCGAATCACGCCGGCGCGTTCGTAGACGCTGCGCACCGCCGAGTCCAGGTAGGCGGGGTAGGCCTCCTCGCCGGGAATCTCCTCCATGCGTCCGGAGGTCTCGCGCATCGCCTGGGCCCAGCGCGAGGTGGAGTCGGCGATCAGCAGCACGTCGAGCCCCATCTGACGATAGTATTCGCCGAGGGTGATGCCGGTGTAGATGGAGGCCTCCCGGGCGGCCACCGGCATCGAGGAGGTGTTGCAGACGATCACGGTGCGGTCCATCAGCGAGCCGCCGGTGGTCGGGTCGCTGAGTCGCGGGAACTCGGTGATGGTCTCCACCACCTCGCCGGCCCGCTCGCCGCAGGCGACGATGATCACGATATCCACGGTGGAGTAGCGGGCGATAAGGTTCTGCAGCACCGTCTTGCCGGCGCCGAAGGGGCCGGGAATGCAGGCGGTGCCGCCGGTGGCGATGGGGAAGAAGGTATCGATCACCCGAATGGTGGTGTCCAGGGGGCGGTCGGGATAGAGCCGCTCGCTGGCGTGGCTGGCGAGCAGGCGCTGCGGCAGCGGTGTGCGCACCGGCCAGCGCTGGGCCAGGGTGACCCGGCGCTCGACGCCCGCCTCGTCGACGAGGCGCGCCACCGGTACGTCCACGGCGAAGCTGCCCTCCTGGATCCAACTCACCTCCTGCTCCCCCCGGGTGTCGAAGGGCACCATGATGCGGTGGGTGAAACGCCCCTCCTGCACGGTGCCCAGGGTGTCCCCGGCGCGCAGTTTGGCGCCCATGCGCACCCTGGGGGAAAAGGACCACTTGGTGGTCCTGTCCAGGGCCGCCAGGTGTAGCCCCCGAGGCAGGAAGAAGCCGGACTGCAGGGCGATCTGCTCCAGGGGGTTCTGCAGGCCGTCGTAGATCTGCCCCAGCAGACCCGGGCCGAGGGTGACCGAGAGCATCTCGCCGGTCTGCTCCACGCCGTCGCCCACCTTGATGCCGCCGGTATCCTCGAAGACCTGAACGTCCGCCCGCTTGCCCTGGACTCGCAGCACTTCGCCCTTGAGGCGGACGTCCCGTTCCTCCTCATCCTGGGCGGGACGGATATAGACCACCTCGTTCTTCATCAGCCCCTTCGAATCTTCAAGAGCCTCGATGACCACGATATCGTCCTGGACATTGACCACCCGGCAATCCTTATCCATCACTCTCGACCTCCTGAAAAAGCACTCCGTAGTCGCCGAGCCCCCGCGCGATATCGGCTCGCAGACGACGCTGTGCCGCCTCGGCGTTGTAGCGCCGCCAGGCGGCGATCAGTCGCCAGCGCAGCCAGTAGATGACGACCTCGCGAAAGTCGAAGCGGTCATAGCGCCGCGCCCGCTCCAGCCGCCGCCAGTTCTCCTCGATGAGCCGTCGCTCCAGCTCCCGGGGACGGTCCTGCGCCAGATGCTCCCGGGCCTCGGCGAGCCAGGGAAAGACCGCTCCCAGGCCGAACAGCGCTGCCTGCCAGTGGGCGCCGATATGCGCCAGGCGCGGGCCGATTCCCCAGGTTTCGCCCAAGGCCGGAGCAGGGTCGCCGGACCGGCGTCGACGCAGGGCCGCCACCAGGGTGCACTGTTCGAGCTGGGCCTCGACGAGATCTTTCACACCCTGCTCCGCCAGCCGAGGCGCCGCCTGCCGGTAGCGATGAATATAGGCCACGGTGGACAACTCCAGGCCCAGATGCCGCCAGTCGAGCAGGCTCTCCAGCGCCTCTAGCGTGTCGCGATGGGCGTCGCTCAGAGTCTCCAGGCGACGCTCCAGACGAATCGCCGAGATCGGCAGGGGCTCGCGGCCGAAGGGCGTGGCGGGCAGGGCCGGCAGGCTGGCGAGCAGGTCGACGTACTGGTGGCGTTTGGACATCGTTGTTAATGACATCGCTACTTGACGATGCCTTCGAGCATGGCGCGAAAGCGCGGCTGCAGATGCTGCAATAGCAGCTCCGCCACCGCCTCGTCGCTGAAATCGAGCTCCATCTCGTGCTCGTGCAGGCGGATGCGCAGGCCGCTTGCGTGCTCGCCTGTGGTGAAGCGTACCCCCTCACGCAGCACCTCCCGGGCCTGGGCGGCCACGAACCAGGAAAGCGTGCCCTCCTTGAGCGCTTCCGGGCGGCGACGCAGCTCCTCCAGCCCCACCGCGTCCCGGGGCAGCATCACTTCGATGTCGTTCTCCGCCTCCAGCGGCGACTCGGCCCGGGTGCGGGCGGCGAGTTCGAGAATCAGCCGCTGCAGCAGGTCCTCCCGGGACAGGGCCTCGCCCACCAGCCAGCGTAGATGATCGCGAAAGCGGTGGGTCAGGGTGGCCTGCATCTCCAGCACCGCGTCCCGGGCGGCGACCCGCAGCGCTTCCCTGGCGGCGTTTTCCAGGCGCCCGGCTTCCTCTCGGGCCTCCCGACGCAGTTCCTCGGCGTCCCGCTCCGCCTGCTCGATCATCCAGGTGGCGCGACGCTCCGCATCCCCCACGATGCGCCGGGCCTCTTCCCGGCCCTGCTCGACCCCCTCGCCGCGCAGCCGCTCGATCAGCGCCTCGACGCCGGAGGAGGCGCCCTGCAGGGATTCCGCTTGACTCATGAGGATCTCCTCGAACTCATTGGGCCGGAATATTGCCGCCGATCACCAGGGCGAAGATGAAGGCGAACACCCCGAAGCCTTCGACGATGGCCGCCGGGGCGATGGACAGGCCGAAGATCTCCGGCTTGCTCTTCGCGCTGTTGATCGCCGAAGCACAGCAGCTGCCCTGGTAGACCGCACTCAGCAATAGGGCCACCCCGGCGAGGATGCCCACGGAGAACAGCCCCGCGGAGGTCTCGAGGGTGATCGGGCGCTGCAGGGTGAACATCACCACGATGCCATAGATGCTCTGGGAGGAGGGCATCGCCGAGAGCCCGATGAAGCGCCCGTGGCCGGACTCGGTCTCGAGCAGGGCACCGATGGCCGCCTGGCCGGCGATGGCGCAGCCGATGATGCTGCCGATGGCCCCCAGGGCCATGGGGCCGTAAAGGCCCGCCCAGCCCAGGGCGAGAATCAGTTGCTCCATGGTGTGGTCTCCGTTTTTGCGAATGCGGTAAAAGGGTAGCCCTCGTCCGAGATGCCCCAGTGGTAGAACTCGATCAGATTGAGCCGCAGTCCGTGCACCACGCCGCTGACCACCGCCAGCACGAAGTTCAGGGCGTGGCCGACGATCAGGATCAGCGCGTTGAGCAGGATGCCGAGCCCCGGAAAGGCCGCCGCCGCGTCCGCGGCGAGCTGGTTGAAGGTGACCGCGAGCGACGCGCTGGCGAGCCCCAGGGCGAACAGGCGCAGGTAGCTCAGCACGTCGCCGAAGGCCCGGGTCACGTCGGTCAGGGCGTAGAGACCGCCACCGACCCGCTTGAGCAGGTCCAGCGGTTCACGTATGGGGCGGGTATCGGTAAAGACGAAGACGCCGATCAGCCCCAGGGTCATGGCGACGGCACCGCCGGTCATGCCGTAGAAAAGCATGACACCGGCCAGCAGGGCGACAATCCAGCCCAGCGGCGCCAGCATGGCGGCTCGCCCCCGGTGGTGCCAGGCCACGGTGGCGTTGGCGACGATCAGGTGCGCCAGGCCGATGCCGATCGCCAGCTGCATCATCTGACCGAAGTCGTTGACGTCGAGGAGCCTCGAGTGAGAAAGCCAGCTTTCCGGTGGCGGGCTCCAGCCGAAATAGCTGCCCGCAAGCACGCCGTAGGCGAAGGCGAAGCCGACCAGGGCAAAACCCAGAGTGCGCACTCGCAATCCCGTACGACTGCGTTTGAGGCGTGGTGAGAAGAACAGCAGCGCGCCGAGCAGCAGCAGGGCGTAGCCGGCGTCCGCGAGGATCATGGCGAAGAACGCCGCGAAGGAGAAGAAGATCACCCGGGAGGGGTCCCAGCTGCGATAGCCGGGCATCTGATAGAAGTGCACGATCTCCGCGCCGCCGGCGGTGCGCTCGTCGTTGTCGAGCAGAGTGGGGGGCTGATCCTCGGGACCCACCGGCTCGTCGAGCAGGGCAAGCCCTTGCTGCTCGGCGAGGCGTCGAACGTCCTCGATCGCCGCCTCGGGCACCCAGCCCTGCACGGCGAAGATCGCATCCGTGTCGCGGGTGAGCTGCTGGGCCTGAGTCAGGCGGGTGGCATCCTCCGCCCGGGCCTGATGGCGATGGAGCAGATGAATCCAGCGGGTCAGCGCCTCTCGCTCGGCGGTGCACTCATCGAGGCGCACCACCAGGCGCTGCAGCTGCTCACGCAGCCGCCAGCGCGGCACGCTGCCGGTATGGGTGCGCGGCACCGGCAGGGCGTCCATGGCGGGCTCTTCCCGACTGATCACCGCGATATAGCGGTTGCGGTTGTCGCGATGCACTTCCTGCCAGGGCAGCTCGACTTCCGCGAGCTGGCGCGCCCTGTAGTGGGGTACCTCGTAGAACCACAGGCGATGCCCGGCGAGGCTTTCCAGGGGCGGGAAGTCGAAATCTCCCCAGGGCTCGAGATCCTTGAGACGCCGCCGGGCGAAGTCGATGCTGTCCTCCAGATCCCGCATCCGGCGCTGATTCTCCAGGGCGCGCTCGACGATGGCCTGATGATCGAAGTCCGGGTCGCTGGGCACCTGATGGCGCTTGGCCGGGCAGTCGAGCAGGTAGGCCAGCGCCTTGCGGGTGTCGCCGGCCACCGCGCCGGTGGGGGTGTCGCGCCTTGTCTCTCCCAGGTCGATCAGGTGCATGACGCCCAGGCGCTGCAGCTCGCGCAGCGTGGCCGGCTTGTCGCCGTGGCTGCCGACCAGGGTCACTCGGCGCAGGGACACGATGCTCATCGGCGCGCTCCCTGAGCCTGCTTGCGCTTGGCGAGCTTGGCCCGCACCACCGCGGAGCGCTCGCCGTCGGCGAGATGGATGCGAATGCGGCGGATATGCTCCCGGGTGCGCGGAATCAATACCTTGTCGAACAGGTTGACCCGCTGGGTGACCCGCCTGACCGCCCGCTCCAGGCGATGCAGCCGCTCCCACTCCACCTGCAGGCGCACCGTCAATGCGAGCGCGTCGCGCAGGACTTCCCGATAGCGATCCAACCAGTGGGGCGTGGTCAGCGCCGGATAGTCGGCGAGGTCGATATCGATACCCTCCAGCATCGGCAGATGCACGCCGAGCAGGTTGTGCTCGCGCAGCCGCACAGCCGTCACTTGGGCCAGATTCTCGATCTTCAGGGTGTCGTCCCCGGCCATGGGTAGCCGCTCGCGCACCCGGGCCACCAGGGCGTCCAGCTCCGCCTCGCTGGCCTGCACTGTTTCCCGGGCGCGCCGGCGCTCGGCGATCAGCTGGCGGCGCTTGAGGTCCAGGGACAGCAACAGCCGCTGGAACTGCCGGAGCCGGGACTGTTCCCGGTGCAGGGCGGTCTTGTTTAATGAGAGTCGTGCCACGCCACCACATCCTTTTTCCGATGACTACGCCATGCTATCGGCTGGCGTCTCCTCGCCGGGCTGTTGCTGCTTGCCGGGAAAAAACTTGTCGATCAGCTGCTGACGCATGAGCAGTTCCTGGGGCTCGAAGCATTCCGCCAGGGTCTTCCAGGCCAGGTCCAGGGCGCGCTCCAGGGGCAGGGAGACCGAGACATCCATGAAGCGGGTCTCGAACAGCTCACCGAAGCGCAGCAGCTTTTCGTCGAAGCGGGAGAGTTCGAAGGCCATGGCGCGCTTCTGCTGGGCGTCCCGTGCGCCGGCATACAGCCGGATCATGGTATTCATCAGCGCGCCGTGATCCTCCCGGGTGCTCTTGCCGATCACGTGCTGCTTGAGCCGGGACAGGGAGCCGAAGGGATCGATCCGGCCGTCGCGCAGGTAGAACTGGCCCTCGGTGATGTAGCCGGTGTTGTCCGGTACCGGGTGGGTGATGTCGTCGCCGGGCATGGTCGTGACGGTGAGCACCGTGACCGAGCCGGCGCCGTGGAAGTCGCAGGCCTTCTCATAGCGCCGCGCCAGTTGGGAGTAGAGATCCCCCATGTGGCCGCGATTCGACGGCACTCGCTCCATGCTGATGCCCACCTCCTTCAAGGCGTCGGCGAAGGCGGTCATGTCCGTGAGCAGCACCAGCACCCGCTTGCCCTCCTCCACGGCGAAACGCTCCGCCACCGCCAGTGCCATGTCCGGCACCAGCAGGCGCTCCACCACCGAGTCCGAGGCCAGGTTGGCGAACATCACCGTATGGGCGAACACGCCGGCGTCGAGGAAGCGCTGGCGAAAGTAGGGTATCCGGATTATCTGGTTGGTATGCGAGAGCGAAAGGTGGCCGACAAACTCAACCCACAACGGATTGGCTGGTTGATGGCTCGCTGAGTACGCTCACTTGCTAGAGAGCAGATACTTCACCAAACAGGCGATGCCCAGGACCAGTAGCAATAGTAGGGCAATTCCGATCACTGGCATTATCCAGCCCATCGCCCCCATCATCCCGCAATCTGGTAGTGTCGTGTTCATCGTGACAGGGCTCCCTGTGGTGTCCATGCCCAAAACCCGTGGTGCCGCCGCCCAGTGGCACCACGGTCGCGCTCATATCGTTCACCCGGCACAGCAGGACAACTGCGTCACATCCTTGGTGAAAGTCTGGGCACAGAGCTTGAGCCCTTCCACCATGGTCAGGTAGGGAAACAGCTCATTGGCGATGTCGTGTACGGTCATGCGTGCGCGTAGCGCCATCACCGCCGTCTGGATCAGCTCACCGGCTTCCCCCGCCACCGCCTGCACCCCCAGCAACCGGCCCGAGTCGCGTTCGGCCACCAGCTTGATGAAACCACCGGTGTCGAAATTCACCAGCGCACGCGGCACGTTTTCCAGGTCCAGCTCACGGGTATCGACGCTGAAGCCTTGCTCGATGGCCTCGGCTTCCGTCAGGCCGACGGTGGCCACCTGGGGGTCGGTGAAGATCACCGCCGGCATGGCGCTCAGGTCCAGGGTGGCTTCGCCCCCGGTCATGTTGACGGCAGCCCGGCTGCCCCCGGCGGCGGCGACATAGACGAACTCCGGCTGATCGGTGCAGTCACCGGCGGCATAGAGCCCCGGCACCGTGGTGTGCAGATGCTCATCGACCAGAATAGCCCCATGTGCGGTTTCCACGCCGAGGCTCGCCAGGTTCAGGGCCTCGGTATTGGGTGTCCGTCCGGTGGCCACCAGCAGTTGATCCGCCCGCAAGGTGCCGGCGTTGGTGTCGACAATGAATTCATTGTCGGTGTAGTCCACACGGCTCGCCTGGGTCTGCTTGAGGACCTCGATGCCCTCGCGGCGAAACGCCGCCTCCACCGCATCCCCTACCGCCGGGTCTTCCTGGGAGAGCAGGCGGCTGCGGGCCAGCACCGTGACCCGGCTGCCCAGCCTGGCGAAGGCCTGGGCCAGTTCCAGGGCCACCACCGAGGCGCCGATCACAATCAGCCGCTCGGGAAGAGTGTCCAGGGCCAGAGCACTGGTAGAGGTCAGGTAGGGGGTGTCGGCAAGACCCGGGATCGGCGGTACTGCCGGTCGGGCGCCAGTACCGATGAAGGCGCGGTCGAAGTGGACGACCTGCTCGCCGCCCTCGTTCAGCTTGACCATCAGGCTATGGGCATCGATAAACCGGGCCTCGCCGTGCAGGACAGTGATGGCCGGGTGGTCGCGCAGAATCCCCTCGTACTTGGCGTCACGCAGTTCCTCGACACGTCGCTGCTGCTGCTCGAGCAGCTTGGCCCGATCCACCACCGGCGCCTGGGCGCTCAGGCCTGCATCGAAGGGACTTTCCGTACGCAAGTGGGCAATATGGGCCGCGCGAATCATGATCTTCGAAGGCACACAGCCTGTATTGACACAGGTACCGCCGACGGTGCCGCGTTCGATCAGGGTGATCCGGGCGCCGCGCTCGGCGGCCTTCAGGGCCGCCGCCATGGCGGCGCCGCCGCTGCCGATCACCGCGATGTGCGGGGCGTCTTCATCACGGCCCTTGGACACCGATGCGCCTGCCGGGGAAGTGGGCCCACTGTTGGCCAGTCGAGCTTGGTAGCCAAGTCGGGTCACGGCAAACGTCAACGCCGAGGCCGGTGTCCCCGGATCAACGGCTACCGATGCCGTCCTCTGAGGATAGGATACCTCCACCGACTGCACGCCGGGCAGCTTCTCCAAGGCTTCCCTGACATGATCCGCACAGCGGTCACAGGTCATGCCGCTCACGTTGAGTTCAATCATCACGTTTCTCCGAGTCTTCATTAGTAAAGCCGGCATCCTGCTTCCGCTTGTGGTATCGCGCGTAGAGAGGTAAGCCGATGACGATGGCCAGGACGGCAAACAGCAGGTAATCGAGATAGCCTGCCAACGCGGCCAGGCCCGCCGTACCGAATAGCACCAGGGCGATTGGCCCGGCGCAACACAGCACCATCAACCCGGTGCCAAGCACGACGCTTATAAATTTCTGCGAATCTTTCACGCTTATTCCTTCACCGTGACGGACAAGCTCGTAAACAACTCACCCGATGACCGCGATGTGCAGCTGCTTGATGTCACTCAGGGGGCGTATTCCTTGATTTGATAGAGCCGTTGTCACAACAGGCGTCGAACTGCTTCTTACGCCAAATCGCATAAATGGTCAGGCCGATGAAGAAGGCCAGGGCCGGCAATAACACAACGTCGAGATAGCCCGTCAGCGCCGCCAGGCCCACCGTGCCAAGCAGGATCACCAGGATCGGCGTAAAGCAGCACAATGCCACCAGGACGGTGCCGATCACGCTCACGCGCAGCAGGGTCTTGGGATTCTTCATGATCACTCTCGATCCGCTTGCGAGGATGTCGGGGTTGATGGATACCCAGCGTTGGTGGTGGCCTCGGTCAATGCCTCCACCGACGTTCGGGCGTCGTCAAAGGTGACCACGGCCTCGAGATCCGCGTAGCTCACGTCGACTTGCGAGACGCCGTCCACCTTGTTGAGGGCGGCCTTGACGGTGATCGGGCAGGCGGCACAGGTCATGCCCGGCACCGACAGCTTCACGGTCTGCAAGGCCGCTAAGGCGGGCGTGCTGAGCAGGGCGAGTAGCGCGATGAAGGCGAAACGAGCTTTCATGGTAGATCTCCTTTTAATAGAACAAGGGCAAGACGTAGGGGAATACCAGGGCGATTAGCACCAGCAGCGATACGAGCCAGAAGATCGCCTTGTAGCCCGTCCTGACCCGTGGCACGGCACACACCTCTCCCGGCTGGCACTTTTCCACTGGCCGAAAGACGCGACGCCAGGCGAAGAACATCGCCACCAGCGCGACGCCGATAAAGAGCGGGCGATAGGGCTCCAGCGACGCCAGATTGCTGATCCAGGCGCCGGAAACGCCCAGCGTGATCAGAACCAGCGGGCCGAGGCAACACGCCGAGGCCAGGAGGGCCGCGACTCCTCCGGCGGCCAGGGGCCCTCGCCCCGTTTTAGGTGTCCGCATTGACGATTCTCCTTTCGGGATGGGGGGAGCTACGATAAGGTTACTTCCGTAGCTTGGTACGGAGTCAAGCATCATGAAGAGACATGCAGATAAAGTGGCGGACACCATGACCATTGGCGGCCTGGCCAAGGCGGCCGGCGTCAATGTCGAGACAATCCGCTATTACCAGCGACGAGGGCTATTATCGGAGCCCGAACGACCTCCCGGAGGTATTCGACGCTATAGTGCCGCCGATATCGACAGGTTGACGTTCGTGAAAACGGCGCAGCAGCTGGGCTTTAGTCTGGATGAGATCAGTGACCTACTTCGGCTGGAAGATGGCGCCCACTGTCAAGAAGCCAGTGCTCTCGCAGAGCACAAGTTAGGGGACGTTCGCGAGAAGATCGACAGGCTTGAAAGAATTGAGAAGGTGCTGAGCGAAATGGTCGACCGATGCCATGCACAACAAGGCAATATCACTTGCCCGCTAATTGCGTCATTGCATGAAGGGCTCAGAGAAGCAGAAGACCCAAGGGAGTAAATCACCTTCAGTTCGTAGAAAACAACGCGGTCAAAGAGTCGCAATCATCTATGGACCATGTCGACAAGGAAAGTTTGCATGACCAGCTTGCCTGACAACATCCTGCACCTTCCCGAGTACCACGTCCTAGCCACCAAGATGGAAGAGCATGATCTCCACTACCAGGTCGAAGCTCCTGAGCCTCTAGCTTGCGAGGAATGCGGCGTTGAGAGTGAGTTTGTCAGGTTCGGCAAGCGCGATGTGGCCTATCGCGACCTACCCATCCACGGAAGGCGGGTCACCCTCTGGGTGGTCCGTCGCCGCTACACCTGCCGGGCGTGTGGAAGGACGTTCCGGCCAGCTCTTCCGGAAATGGTAGACGATCACCGCATGACGCGGAGGCTTTACAACCACGTCGAGAAGGAAGCCTTCAATCACCCCTACGCCTACGTGGCTGATACCACGGGCCTCGACGAGAAGACTGTCCGCGAGATATTCAAGAAGAAGGCTGAGTTCCTGGCAGCCTGGCATCGCTTCGAGACACCCCGCTGCCTGGGGATCGACGAGCTGTACCTGAACCGCCGCTACCGCTGCATCCTGACCAACCTGGAGGAGCGTACCCTACTGGACCTGCTGCCCGGTCGCCAGCAGGACGCGGTGACGAGGCGCCTCATGAGCATGACCGAGCGCCACCAGGTCGAGATCGTCAGCATGGATATGTGGAAACCCTACCGCCGTGCTGTCCAGGCGGTGCTGCCGCAGGCTCGCATTGTGGTCGATAAGTTCCACGTCGTGCGAATGGCCAACGAGGCCTTGGAAAAGGTCCGCAAGGGGCTCAGGAAAAAGCTGACGTCCAACCAGCGCCGAACCCTCAAGGGTGACCGGAAGATCCTGCTGAAGCGCGCTCACGATGTCTCAGATCGCGAACGGCTCATCATGGAGACCTGGACAGGGGCATTCCCCCAGCTCTTGGCGGCCTACGAGCACAAGGAGCGGTTCTTCCACATCTGGGACGCCACAACCCGGCGTGACGCCGAGAAGGCGCTGACTGCCTGGATTGACGACATCCCACAGGGGCAAAAGGAGGTCTGGAAAGATCTCGTCAGTGCTATCAGTGGCTGGCATGAGGAGATGCTGACCTACTTCGAGACCGACATCCCGATCACCAACGCCTTCACGGAGTCAATCAACCGGCTGGCCAAGGATAAGAACCGCGATGGCCGTGGCTACTCATTCGAGGTGATGCGGGCCCGGATGCTCTACACCACCAAGCACAAGAAGAAGGTGCCGCAGACCAAGGAATCCCCCTTCCTGGGCAAGGCCACCATGACCTACAGCATGGGTCTTCCCGAGCCTGAGAAAAACTACGGCGTCGATCTATCAACCTTCTGGAAGAGTTAAGGGTTCGAAGGAGCAAGGGGCTCCATCTACCACTTAATCCGGATACCCCGAAAGTAGTGGTAGTCGTCGAAGATCAGCCCCATGCCGCCGAACACCACCACGTCCGCATCGGCGTGAATGGCGATGCGAGCAAGCAAAGCATTGTAGGGCTCCCCGGCCACCGAGAAGATGGGAATCTTCTGGCTCTCCACCAGGGTGTTGAAGACGTCGATCATCGGCACGTCGGTGCGGATCATGCGGCTCGGCATCACCCGGCGCATGGGATTCACCGAGGGGTCGCCGATGTCCACTCGACGATCCTCGCCGAGCGCCGGGCCGCGATCCATGGGCTCGCCGAGGCTGTTGAAGGCCCGCCCCAGCACATTCTGGGAGCAGATGACCCGCATGGGGTGACCGAGGAAGCGGATCGAGGCCTGGGTGGTCAGGCCGGCGGTACCGCCGAAGACCTGCAGCGAGACCACATCGTCATCGATGCGGATCACCTGGGCGAGCACCGTCTCGCCGTCGGCCTTGCGCAGGCTGGCGAGATCGCGAAAGCGCGCCGGGGAGGCTCGGTTTTCATCGCCTTGGGGCACACGTACTCGGACGATGCCGCCGACGATACTGAGGATATTGCGATAGTGACTGAGGGGTTGTGACATGCCGGGCCGATGACTCCACACAAGAGGGGGTTGTCTCGGCACGATGCAAGCGACGCTGCCGGGGACAACGCGAAATTCGTCGAGAGGGAAAGCCGCTGGTGGGAAGCGGTCCCCTTACTTTAGGCCAGTGATGCCATCTGCCCATTGACCCATATCAAGCTTGAAAAACACAGGAAACATTCCCCTTCAATCCTGACGCGGTGCGTGTTTAACCAGTGCTATCACGCGAGGATGATAGTGAACAACGAAAGTGACGATGGCAGTAACGAAAAGCACGACCGCAAGCCCCCAGTACGTGCCGAGCGCACTACCCACGAACAGCATCCCGGCGCCCGCAGACCCCACGGCTTGCCCGAGGCTGGCCAAGGCGGTCTGCTTGCCCAGCGCCGCACCCTGTGCCGGCCCGCTGGCCAGGGAGACCTGATAGGCCAGCAAAGGAATCAGTAGTCCCGATCCGGCGCCCAACAGCCCCACCACGACGAATGCCTCCCAGAAGCCCGAGGCGTAGGGGAGGCCGAGAATGCCCCCGGCCATCAGCAGGAAGGCCCCGCCGATCAGATGGCCGGGGGAGAGTCGTTTCGGTGGGTATGCCGACCACAGCAGCTGCACCGCCAGCATCACCAGGCTGCACTCCGTGAACAGCAATCCGACCCTGAAGGGGTCGAGACCGATTGACTGTCGCGCCTGCAGGCTGAGGCCCACCTCGAAGGCCCCCAGGCCCAGCATCGCCAGCAGCGTCAGCGTCAGAAAGCCACCGATGGCCCGAGGCGACGCCGGCTCACCGGCAGGCTCGTCGGCAGGCGGACGGTGTGCCGACTGTTCGCGAACGTGATGGTAGAGCAACAGCCACACCGCACCGGCGAGTCCCGCCGTGACCACGAAGGGCCAGGCCACGGGTCCGCCGAGCAGCATCTCGGATTGCGGCATCACCATCGGAATGCTGGCGAGCCAACCGCTGAGCATGGGGCCGGACAGGAAGCCCAGGGTGGAGGCGGCACTGAGCCAAGCGAAACGACGTGCACGGCGTGTCGCATCGTCACACTCGGCCGCCTGCGCCAGTGCCACCGGGATCACCGCCGCCGCGAAGGCGCCGGCAAGGGCCCGTACTCCATAGGCGAGTGGCAGGTTTCGAGTCAGGCTGAACCCCAGCATGGCCAGTGCAAACCCTGCCAGCCCCCACAGCAGGACGGGCCGCCGGCCCAGGCGGTCGGAGAGACTTCCCCATAGTGGGGCGAAGCCGAACAAGGCCAGCGTATACACCCCCGTCAGCAGCCCGGTGTGCAGCGATACGTCCCCGGGGGTAGTCACTGCCAGCACGCGGTCGAGGAACAGCGGCAGGATCGGCAGCACCGTGCCGTAGCCGAGGAAGACGACGAAAGTGGCGGCGAGCAGGGTATTGAAACCAGCGCTAGATTTTGCCACCACACCAATCGAACGGTCGCTCGCATTGCCGTTCGGGTCTCGCGGATGCCCGAGATCAAGGCTCACGTCGGTGTCGCCATTACTTAGCTTTCCGTTCTCGCTCATGCGGTACCGTACTCATGAGCCAGACGGCTGAAGAATGCCAAAAATACCATGAAGTCTCCTTACTCACCTCAGTGGAATCCGGCGAGCACCGCTCCCAACAGTAAAACCACCTTCCGACCCGACCCGCTCACGCGACTTCGTTGGCGTCGTTTTCCAGGGCATGCTCCCAATCCGCGATGTAGTTCCGGTGCGAGGGAACGGCGTCCCGCTGGCGTGTGAGCTGGATCTGGAAGACCATTATCGGTCCGTTGCGAAAGGCCATCTCGCACATGTTTAGATAGAATTCCCACATGCGACAGAAGCGTTCGTCGTAGAATGCACGCACCTGCTCGCGGTTGGCCGCGAAGCGTCGCGCCCACTCCCGCAGCGTCTCCGCATAGTCGAGGCGCAGCACCTCGATGTCCGTTACCCACAGGCCGGCCTTTTCCACCGCGGCCAGCACCTCCGAGAGCGCGGGGCAATAGCCGCCCGGGAAGATGTACTTGCGCAGCCAGGGATTGGTTTGCCCCGGCGGCTCCATGCGCCCGATGGCATGGATCAGGGCGACGCCGTCGGGCTTGAGCAGGCCCTTCAGGGTGCGGAAGAACCCCCCCATAGTGCGACACCCCGACGTGCTCGAACATGCCGACCGAGACGATCCGGTCGTAGACCTCGCGCTCCGCTCGGTAGTCGAGCAGCTCGAAGCGCGCACGCTCGGCCAGCCCGGAGCGCACCGCCCGCTGCTGGGCGACCTTCAACTGCTCCTCGGAGAGGGTGATCCCCTTGACACGGGCCCCGGCGCTCTCGGCGATATGCAGGGCGAGGCCGCCCCAGCCCGAGCCGATATCGAGCACGCGCATGTCCGGCTGCAACAACAGCTTGGCGGCGATATGGCGCTTCTTTTTCTCCTGCGCCTGCTCGAGGCTCTCGTTGCCGTCCGGGAAATAGGCGCAGGAATACTGGCGATCCCGGTCGAGGAATAGATCGAACAGCTCGGCCGAGAGATCGTAATGATGGGCGACATTCGCGCGCGAGCGGCCGAGCGGATTGTACTGCTGCAGATAACGCAGGGGCCGGCCGAGCCGCCGCCGCACCCGCTGAATCGGATGGCTATCGAGAGCCTCGCCGTTGGCGGTGCAGAGCTCGAGCAAGTCGCGCAGGCTCCCCTCCTCCACGGTCAAGGTCCCGTCCATGTAGGCCTCGCCCAGATACAGATCGGGGTTCATGATCAGTTTGCGATAGAGCGCCCGGTGGTGGAGCCGCACCGTGACCGCGGGCGCGCCACCCGGCCCGAAACGCTGCCGCCGCCCGGACGGCGTTATCACCGTGAGCTCTCCGACCCGAACGATGCGGCTGAGAAATGCCGACAACATCATGGAAGCCTCCTTGCTAGTTGCAGTGAAATGTCATGACTCAGTGAAATACCATGCCGGCGGCATGAAAGCCGGCGTCGACGTAGAGCACCTCGCCGGTGATCGCCGTGGTGTAGTCGCTGGCCAACACCAGCGCGGTGCGACCGACCTCGTCGGCCTCCACGGTGCGGCGCAGCGGCGCCCGCTTCGCGGACTCGTTGAGCAGTTCGTCGAAATGCTCGATACCGGAGGCCGCCCGGGTCTTGACCGTACCGGCGGAGAGCGCGTTGACGCGGATGTTGCGGGGGCCCAGTTCGTGGGCCAGGTAGCGCACCGAGGCCTCCAGCGCGGCCTTGACGGGCCCCATGACGTTGTAGTGATCGACGACCTTCTCGGCACCGACGTAGCTCAGCGTCATGAGGCTGCCGCCCCGGTCCATCAACGGCTCGGCCAACTGGGCCATGCGGATCAGCGAGTGGCAGGACACCAGCATCGACTCCGCGAAGCCCTCCGCCGAGCAGTCCGTGAGGCGTCCGTGCAGCTCCTCCTTGCGGGCCCAGGCGATGGCGTGCATGAGGAAGTCCAGCCGCCCCCAGCGCTGGCGGATCGCCTCGATCACCGCCTCCAGCTGCCCCGGCACCGTCACGTCGCAGGGCAGCAAGAGCCCGGCATCCACCTCCCGGGCCAGCGGCTCGACATGGGGACGGGCCTTGTCGTTGAGATAGGTAAGCGCCAACTCCGCGCCGGCATGGCGAAAATGCCGGGCGGCCGACCAGGCCAGGCTATGTTCGTTGGCGATGCCCACGACCAAGCCCTTGCGTCCTTTCATGTCAATGGTTTCCATGTTTGTTTTCTATCTCCCTAGAATTCCAGCGGCCGAGGATCCTGCCGCGACGCGGCGGCCCCCGAGTTGATATGACGCCCGCACAGGCAACGCAGGCAGGTGCAGGCGTTGTCGCAGCAGTCCGGATCGTGCTGGGGTATGCGTCCGTGGCGTCGCGCGAATGGGTACAGGACCCGGCCCAACAGGCTCGGGCGGTATAGCTTGGCGAGCATCGGGCGCGCATCTCCCGCCGCCAGCCGGCGAAACATGGCCCGTCGTCCTCGGTCACCGACCTTCGCGTACAGCAGTCGGTTGCCGATGCCCTGGCGGATGGCCGGCAGCAGCGAGCGTCGCCACAGCGAGTCGTAATCGCTACCCTCCAGCAGGCTGCGCGCGGCCAGGACGCCCGAGCGCAGGGCATAACGCATGCCGAAGCCCGCCAGTGCATCCTGAAAGCCCGCATGCTCGCCCACCAGCAGGCGTCCCTCGTGCTCGCCCCGGCAGGGCGGTCCATAGTTGCCGACCCCACCGAAAGGACGCGCGGCGCGCATGTCCAGCCCGGCATGCTCAATAAAGAAGGCGATCGTGCGCGCCAGGAACGCGTCGCTATGGGTGAACTCCCGGAACAGACAGGTGGCGACGGTACCCTGGCCATTCCGCACCAGCAGGTAGGCGTAGCCGCCCGGCGCCAGGCGGTCGCTGAAGCAGGCCCACTGGCCGTCCGGCATGGTGGTCTCGAACAGGTAGCCCACCGCCATGACGTTGGCGAGCACCGGCCCCGTGGCCACGACGGCGGGGCCGGAAGTACTCTTGATGGGAGAGGACAGCCTTACCTCCACGCCGCTGGCCTGGGCCTGTTCGAACAGCGCGTGATCCAGCGTATCCGTTCCCGACCCACGCCGCACCAGGTAGTACAACGGCTTGTCCGAGCGAACCTCGTGGCGACCGCCCCAGCCATCGAAGGCCGTGACCCGAGAGATGGCATGATGCTCGAAGCTGGGCCGGATTCCCGCACTCGTGAGCTCATCGAGTACATCGATGCCGTCGCTCCAGCTCTCGAGCCCCTGGAAGTCGCCGTGGAAGCGGGCGCCAACGCGGCCGCGGCGCTCGTGCACGATCACGCGCTGCCCGTCGCGCGCCAGAACGATGGCGCAGGCCAGCCCGGCGGGGCCCGCGCCGATCACGGTCACGGGCTCCCGGTGCGTGGGATCGGCGCAGACGGTCGGGGCCTGGATCACGGCTGAAGGGCCTCGACGTTCACCCACGTCTCGACCCATGCTGGCGGTGCGTACGAACATAGCGCGCGGGATCCGCGTCGAACTGTTCGCGGCAGGCCGTCGCACAGAAGTAATAGTGTTTACCGTGATAGTCGGACTCCGCGGCGGCGGTCTTGTAGCTGACCTGCATGCCGCAAACCGGATCCACGAAAGACTTTTGCTCCACGCGTTCGCGTTTCATTGCTGTTCACTCCTTTATAAGTCAGAACCACGCCTTCTTGCTGCGCCCCCGTCTACAAACGCAGCCCGCCATCCAACGCCAGGATGCGGCCATTGAAGTAGTCGTTTTCGAAGATGAACTGCGCCGCGTGCGCGACCTCTTCAGGATCGCCGAGCCGTCCCAGCGGGATCTGGGCCCGCAGCTTGTCGAGGATCTTGTCGGGCATTGCCTCGACCATGGCCGTGCGGAAGAATCCTGGAGCGATGGCGGCGACACGGATGTTGTGGCGGGCGAGCTCCTTGGCCCAGGTGACGGTCATCGCATCCACCCCCGACTTTGCCGCCGAGTAGTTGGTCTGCCCGATATTGCCCGCACGGCTGATACTCGAAATGTTAAGGATCAGCCCAGGGAATTGGCGGGCGGTGTCATCCGCTCGGGCCTCGATCATGCGCGCCGTCGCCTCTCGGGCGCACAGAAAGACGCCACGCATATCGATATGCGAGACCGCGTCCCAGTCCGCCAATGACATCTTTTTGACGACCTGGCCGTCCTTGGCCTTGACCAGCAGGCCATCCTGGGTAATGCCGGCGTTGTTGATCACCCCATCCAGTGTGCCGAAATCATTCGCCAACGCCTGGAAACACGCTTCCACCTGGGTTTCCTCGGTGATATCCACGGGATAGTACCGACTGCGCGCTCCTGCTTGCCCACAAGCGGCGTGGGTCTGCCGCAGGCCCTCCTCATCCCTGTCCAGCAGGGCGGGCTGTGCACCGCATTGTGCGAGGTGTACCGCCATGGCTCGACCAAGCCCCTGGGCGGCGCCGGTGATCGCGATCGTCTTGCCTTTCAACTCCATGCTTGTGCTCCTTATTCGCATGATCGATATTCAGCGGCCTCGAAGTGACCGTCATTTCCGATGAGGGTGAGCATCACTCGGCGGTCAGCAGCATCTTGATGGCCTGCTCCTTCGCCGCTTCGCTGAAGATATCGTAGGCCTTCTCGATGTCGTCGAGCTTGAAGCGGTGGGTCACCAAACCCGCGGGCTCGACGCCACCGGCCTCGACGATGCGCATCAGCACCGGAGTCGTGTTGGTGTTCACTAGGCCGGTACGCACCGTGACATTCTTGATCCACAGATCCTGTAGGCGGAACTCGACGCTCTTGCCGTGTACGCCGATGTTGGCGATATGCCCCCCCGGGCGGACGATGCGCTGGCAGATGTCGAAGGTTTCGGGAATGCCTACCGCTTCCATGGCCACGTCCACGCCTTCGCCATTGGTCAGCTCGTCGATGGCATCGATCGGCTCCCGGGCGATGGTGTCGGTGGCGCCCAATTGCTTCGCCATGGCCAGGCGGTTCTCGTCCGGGTCGACCATGATGATCCGCGCCGGGGAGTAGAAGCGGGAGGTCATCAGCGCTGCCAGGCCGATGGGGCCGGCGCCGACGATGGCCACCGTGTCGCCGAGCCCCACCTCGCCGTTCAGGGCGCCGATCTCATGACCGGTAGGCAGAATGTCGCTGAGCATTACCGCCGCGGCGCGGTCCATGTCCTTGGGTAAACGGTGCAGGCTGTTGTCCGCGTGCGGGATACGCACGTACTCGGCCTGGGTGCCGTCGATCAGGTGACCGAGGATCCAGCCGCCGTCGCGGCAGTGGGCATAGAGACCCCGCTTGCAATAGTCGCAGCGGCCACACGAGGTGATGCAGGAAATCAGCACCTCATCGCCGACCTGAATATGGCTCACGCCGTCGCCGACCTCCTCGACGACGCCGACGCCCTCGTGGCCGAGGATACGACCATCCTCCACGGCGGGTACGTCGCCCTTGAGGATGTGCAGGTCGGTGCCGCAGATGGTGGTATGGGTAATGCGCACCACCGCATCCGTGGGCTTGGTGATGCCTGGGCGCGGTTTGTCCTCCCAGCGACGCTGGCCAGGACCATGATAGACGAGTGCTTTCATGATGTTGCCTCCTTGAGTGGCGCGGCTCGGCACTTTCATAGCGAGCCGCGCGTACGGGTTGATTCGCGGTTACGCTAGGCGCTCCAGCGCCAGCGCCACCCCCTGGCCGCCACCGATGCACAAGGTGACCACGCCGCGGCGCACGTCATCTCGGACCATGGCGTGCAACAGCCGGGTGGTCAGCACCGCACCGGTGGCGCCGATGGGATGGCCGTGGGCGATCGCGCCGCCTTCCACGTTGACGATGTCCTCGGCTAGCCCGAGCTCCCGGGTCAGAGCAAGGGCGATGGCCGCGAAGGCCTCGTTGATCTCGATGCGCTCGATATCACCCATGCTCCAGCCGGCACGTGCCAGTGCCTGTTGCACCGCCGGCACCGGGCCAAGGCCAAAGTAGCCGGGCTCGACGGCGCCGATACCGTAGCTCACTAGCCGCGCCATGGGCTCGAGGTCATGGCGTTCCGCCCAGGCGCGATCAGCGACGATCATCGCCGCCGCGCCCGTGTTCAGCCCCGGGGCGTTGCCGGCGGTGATGGTGCCGTCCTTGCGGAAGGCCGGCCTGAGTTTGCCGAGGCCCTCGGCGGTGGCGTCCGGACGATTGTGCTCGTCACGTTCGAAGGCCACCGTGCCCTTGCGGGATTTGATTTCGAGCGGCACGATCTCGACGTCGAAGCGTCCTGCCGCCTGCGCCTCGCTGAAGCGCTGCTGGCTGCGCGCCGCCCAGCGGTCCTGATCCTCGCGGCTGATGCCGAAGCGGCTGACCAGATCCTCGGTGTGCCACCCCGAGTGCTGATCGGAGAAGGCATCATTGAGCCCGTCGCGCAGCATGCTGTCGTAGATTTCGGCATTGCCCATGCGATGGCCCCAGCGTCCGGCGAGATCCAGGTAGGGCGCGAGGTCCATATTCTCCATTCCGCCGGCGATGGCACAGTCGAGATGCCCGAGCATCACCTCCTGGGCGGCGCTGGCCACGGCTTGGGCGCCGGAGCCGCAGACCCGGTTGACCGTCATCGCCGGCACCGACACCGGCAAGCCGGCATGGATCGCGGCCTGGCGCGCCGGGTTCATCTTGGCGCCGGCCTGGACCACCTGACCCAGCACCACGCTCTGCACGTCCTCGGGGGCCAAGCCCGAGCGGCGCAGGCTCTCGGCGATGGCGGTAGCACCGAGCTCGGGTGCCGGCATGCCCTTGAGTGTGCCACCGTAGGTGCCGATGGCCGTGCGCACCGGGGCGCAGAGAACGACGTTGGATTCCTTCATGGTTGCTTACCTCGCTGACTATGGCTTTGGCCGCGCCCTTCGGCACGGCTGCTCTGGGGGTCTTCGATTGCACCGACCCCCTTCCAGGCCCGTGGGACGGGCTCACTGCTCCAGGACATAACGCCCCGGGGCCTCATTCAGGGCCGGGTAGCCTGCCGTCGCGCCGGGCTCCCGGGCCGGGACGCGCTCGCCGCTGTGCGTCTCCAGCCAGCCCTGCCAGCAGGGCCACCAGGAGCCCTCGTGGTGCAGCGCCTCGGCCTGCCAGCCATCCGGGTCCACGAACGGCTCCCCCTGGTGGATGGTCGAGATCTGGTGAACGCGACGGGGGTGGTCGGGCGGGCTGACGATGCCCGCGTTGTGCCCGCCGCTGGAAAGCACGAAGGTCACCTCCGTCCGGGTCAGCCACTGGATCTTGTAGACCGAGCGCCAGGGGGCGACGTGATCCTTCCGAGTGCTGACGGCGAACACGGGGATACGGATATCGGTCAGGGACACGGGGCGGCCGTCGACGCTGTAACGCCCGCCGGCGAGATCGTTGTCGAGGAACAGCTTGCGCAGGTACTCGCTGTGCATACGCGCCGGCATCCGCGTGCCGTCGGCGTTCCAGGCCATCAGGTCGAATATCGGGGGGCGCTCGCCGGCCAGGTAGCTGCGCACCATCGCCGACCAGATCAGGTCCTTGGAACGCAGTAGCTGGAAGGCCCCGGCCATCTGCCGGGTGTCCAGATAGCCCTTCACGGCCATGATGTCCTCGAGAAGGCGCACCTGGTCCTCGTCGATGAACAGCATCAGCTCGCCGGCCTCGCTGAAGTCGGTCTGCGCGGCCAACAGCGTGAGGCTGGCGAGGCGCTCGTCCCCGTCCCGGCCCATGGCGGCGGCGGCGATCGACAGCAGGGTCCCGCCCAGGCAGTAGCCCACCCCATGGATACGCTGTGCCGGGTAGATGGCCGTCACCGCGTCCAGCGCCGCCATGACGCCTAGCCGGCGATAGTCGGCCATGCCCAGGTCCCGCTCGTCGCTACCCGGGTTCTTCCAGGAGACGACGAACACCGTGTGGCCCTTGCTCACCAGATACCGCACCAGGGAGTTCTCCGGGGAGAGGTCGAGGATGTAGTACTTCATGATCCAGGCCGGCACGATCAGTACCGGCTCGGCATGGACCTCCTGCGTGGCGGGGGCGTACTGGATCAGCTCGATGAGCCGGTTGCGGTAGACCACCTGGCCCGGCGTCACCGCCACCTCCTGGCCGACCCGATAGTCCTCCACCCCCGCCGGGCCTTGCCCCGCCAGCTGGCGTTGCCAGTCCTCCAGGAAGTTGGCGGCGCCTCGGACCAGGTTGGCGCCACCCTCGCGCAGCGTCTGCTCGATCAGCTCCGGATTGGTGGCGAGGTAGTTCGACGGCGAGAACACGTCGAGGCACTGCCGGGCGCCGAAGGTCACCATCGCCTCGTGATGGCGCGAGACCCCCGGCACGCCGGTGGTCGCCGCGTGGCACCACTGCTGCTGCAGCAGGAAGCCCTGGTAGAGGGCGTTGAAGGGCCACCGTTGCCAGGCGTCGCCACGAAAGCGCTTGTCCTGGGGCAGCGGCTCGATGCAGCGTTCGCACCCGGGGTCTTGGCAAGCTCGCTCGGAGTAGGCCCGGAAGCGCTGCCACTGGCGGGCCGCCTTTTTGGCAAGCCTGGCCTGCGTGTCCAGTGAGGCGGCGAGATGCTGTGCCCAGTCCCACCAGGCCTGCTGGACGGCGCTAGGTGACAGACCGCCGGAGAGCATGCCGATCATCGCGTTCAGCTGTTGGTCGACGGTCGCTTTTGATGCGGTCGTTGTCGACGCGTCGGTGGTATTCGCCTTGGTGGTGGCATCGTTCGTCTTGACGGTGGCGTCCATCAGCACACCTCCTTGGGGCAGCAGGCCGACTCGGGCTGCGGCGCGCAGTGGAAAGCGGATTCCGTCTCCGGTACGGTTGGGGCCGGCAGGCGGATGCCCGCCCGGTACATCAAGGCCGCGACCCCCAACCCCGCCAGGCGTGCCTTGGGCGGGTCGGCCCGAGAGCTCAGCACCACCGGCACCATCAGCCCCATGACCACGCCCGCCGCGGTGGCGCCGGAGTGGTACTCCAGGTTCTTCGCCAGGACGTTGCCGGAGACCAGGTCCGGCATCAGCAGGATGTCCGCCTGGCCCGCCACCGGGGAGTCGATACCTTTCTCCCGAGCCGCATGCTCGGAGACCGCGTTGTCGAAAGCCAGCGGGCCATCGACCTCGGCGCCGGTGATCTGTCCGCGCCGGGCCATCAGCGTCAGACAGGCGGCGTCCAGGGTGGAGGGGAGCGCCGGGTTGACGGTCTCTACCGCCGAGATCACCGCCGCCCGGGGCGTCTCGACGCCGACCATCTGCATCAGCGCGATGGCGTTCCGCAGGATCTGTGCCTTGGCGTTGAGGTCCGGCATGATATTCACCGCCGCATCGCTGATGGCGAGCAGGCGTGGGCAATTGGGTATGTCTACCAGAAAGGCGTGGCTGACGCGGCTACCGGGCTGACGCAGGCCGCGTTCACCATCGAGTAGGGCACGCATGAACGCATCGGTGTGGATGTGCCCCTTCATCAGCGCATCGGCATGGCCGCTGTGCACGAGTTCCACCCCACGGCGGGCGGCATCGGCCTCCGAGCCGGCCTCGATCACCGATGCCGGGTCGATGTCCCAGCCGAGTGCCGACGCAACCTCGGCGATCTCGGCCGAACGCCCGATCAGCAGGGGCTCGGCGATCCCGAGTCGCACCGCGTCGTGAAGCGTTTCCAGCACCGAGGCCTGGGCCGCGTTGACCACGGCGACCCGGATCGGGTCCCCGTCCCGGGCCTGTTGAACCAGGTCATCGAGCGTGGCAAGTCGTTGAACTGCTCTGTGAGTCATGTGTCCTCCCGTCTGTCGCCATACAAGCGCTGCACGTGCGTGGCGATCATCAGTTCTTCATCGGTGGTCACGGCTTCCACCTGGACCGAACCATCGGCGGCGGAGATCAGCGGCTCCGACTCGCGGTTGCGCTGCGGGTCCAGCGTGACGCCGAGGTACGCCAGGCCATCGCAGATCTGCATGCGGATGGCCGGCGCGTTCGCGCCGATGCCGCCGGTGAAGATCAGCCGGTCCAGTCCACCGAGCGCGGCGCTCAGGGCACCGATGAAGAGGCGGGCACGATGGCAGAAGAAGTCGATCGCCTGGGCGGCCTCCGGGATGTCATTACGGCGCGCTAAAAGTTCGCGCATATCGGCGCTGACGCCGGAGAGACCCAGCAAACCGGAGCGCCGGTAGAGCAGCGTCTGTAACGCCTGGGGATCGAGCCCCTGCTGCCCGGCTAGATACAGTAGGATGCCGGGATCCAGATCGCCGCTGCGGGTCCCCATGGGCATGCCGCCAAGGGCGCTGAACCCCATCGTCGTCTCGACGCTGTGCCCACCGCGAATGGCTGCCAGGGAAGCACCATTGCCCAGGTGAGCGACGATCAGACGTTCGTAAAGTGCCGCAGGGCCGTGGCGACGCACCAGGTTCTCGACGATGAATTCGTAGGAGAGCCCGTGAAAGCCATAGCGACGCACGCCCTGGGCCTCGTACTCGCGCGGCAGCCCGGTGTGTCGGGCGACCGCGGGTAGGCCATGATGGAACACCGTATCGAAGCAGGCGAGTTGGGGCACATCGGGGAAATGCGCACGCATGGCGGTGATGCCGGCCAGGTTGTGCGGCAGATGCAGCGGGGCCAGCGGGATCAGCGTTTCTAGGCGGCGTAGCAGCGCGTCGTCGACGCGCTGCGAACAGTCGCAGTCCGGCCCACCATGAACCACTCGATGGCCGATACCCACCAGGTGGAGTCCTTCGCCTTGCTGATGCAGGACCTCGCCGAGGTGGGCGATGGCCGCCGCATGATCCGCGAGCCGCACATCGCTATTTGCGAGTACTTGCCCCCGGGCTTCCATCACGCGAAGCCGTCCCTGCTCGGTACCGATGCCACTGGCCGCTCCCCACCACTGACGGTTGAGGCCATTAGCCAGACCAAACACGGCAAACTTCAGACTGGATGAGCCACAGTTGACCACCAGAATGGCTGGCATCGTCGACATTGACTGACCTCCTGATAAACGATTGCTCTGTCTTGGACGAGACAAGGATCAATGACAACTCCAGGGATCCTTGGCGGCATTGTCCTTGATGTTTTGGTCGACGAACCGGTAGTGATCTTCCTTGAAGCGGTTCCACCAGCCGTGGCTGATGTCGATCGAATGTCTTGTCAGAACCTCTTCGACGCATTCGATACAAATACGCGATGCATCGTAAGCCAGACGAAGCATTCGCTTATTTTCATCGAAAGCCACGCTGTCGAGTCCATAAAGCTGATCGATTTCCTGGAGCGCTATCTCGAGCTCTCGTTGGCTGCAGGGCTCGAGCTTCAGTTTCCGAGTAACTAGGTTGGCTTCGCTGACGCCAAGACGATGTTCCTGATGCATGGTAGGCCTCCCGACCTTTCGTGAATGAAGATCTTTCTCTCAATCGTTGCTTGTCTTTACCCATGCCATACCTGCCCAGGGCCCGGCATAGAGCGTTCCAAATGCCATCTCGAAAACGCTATCGCGAGTCGTGCCGGCCAGTTCCAGCGTCGAGGCGATTGAATCGCTCATCAACGTCTCCCATTGCCGATAGGGGCTGCTGCTATCGACCGGCGTCGGCATGGTCTCCGCCATCTCGGCCAGCCACTTCACGCCTTTCATCCAGGGAGCGAAGCGTTCCGAGAACATCAGCCGACTGGTCCGCGCAGGATGCAATTGACGCAGCATCTCGGCCGTCCAAGGGGTCGTGTACAGCCGCACCCAGGGGCCGACGAAGGTCTCGTAGAGGGCCACATTGTGCTCGGAAAGTGCGCGCACCTGCTCGAACGCCGGTGCCTGAGAGGGGTAATCTAGGTCCTCCACCCGGCGTTCCTCGAACCGCACCTGGAACTGGGGCTTGTGGCAATCGGGATCGCCGGTGGGGTTGTCGATCTTCATCTCGTAGAGCCCGGGGGCAAGATCGTTGAGATCGCCTACACTCTCGAGGATCGCTCGGTGCTCGAGGCGCGCCACCTTGGAGGAGACGAAGATGCCCAGATGCCCGACGTGGGGATTGAGCAGGTAGACGATGCGCTGGTCGGCGGCCTTGAGTGCCGCGGTATCGGGATAGACCGCGGGGATCCAGTTGAGCGCCTGATGGGGCGGGGTGATGTTGTCGCCGCCGGAGGCGAAGATCACCAGGGGGTTGCGGATGCGCTTGAGGTCGACGCTACAGCCGGGGCAGACCTCGAGCTCGCCACGCTCCAGCTTGTTGCCGACGAAGAAGTTCTCGACGATGGCAACGATCTCTTCCTTGCTCAGGCTATAGAAGCCCGTCCACCAGCGCTCGAACTCGAGGAAGCGTTCGCGCTGGCCGTCGATGTCGGCGAACAGCTGATAGTCCTTCTGCCACAGGGTATTCGCCGGCTTGAGGGCTTCGAAGTTGGTGGCGAGGTTCGCACCGTCGAAGCGCCCGTCTCCCAGGTCGGCCATCAGGTGCGTCAGCCAGGCACCGCCCAGCAGGCCGCCGGCGAGGCGCATGGGATTGACGCCGGATTCGCCGGACCAGTAGGAGAGCGGCGAGCCGTTCAGCACCGCCGGCCCGACCAGACCCTCGCAGTCGGCGGAGAGCAGCGCGATGGCCCAGCCCGCCTGGCAGTTACCGTAGAGCACCGGCGGCTGGCCGGGGTGGCGCTCGGCCAGCGTCTCGACGAAGCGCCGCAGGACGTGCTGCACATCCTCCAGCGTCTGCCCGGGCATGGGCTCGGGGAAGAAGATCACGAAGTAGACCGGGTGCCCCTCGTGCAGCGCCATGCCCACTTCGGAGTCTTGTTTGAAACCGCCGATGCCCGGGCCATGGCCGGCGCGCGGGTCGACGACCATCACCGGTGGTTTGGTCTCGTCGAGGCAGTCTTCCAGACAGTCCTCGCCGACCCGAGTGATGCGCAACAGGGCATAGTTGGCGGGGCGTTCCAGTCGGCGGCCGTCCAGGATTATCTCGTAGTCGAAGTCGAGCAGTGGCGGCTTGCCCATCCGTTCATGCTCGAGCATGTTGTCGGCGCGCTCGCGTAGGGTATCCAGGTAGCGCACGCCACGCCGCCACAGGTCGGTCTGGTAGGCGAGCAGCTCCGTCGCCGGGTTGCTCGGGATGGTGGCGTGTTCGAGTTCGGGCGCGGCCATCTGGTCGGCCGCCTCCTGGGAAGGAGCCGATTGACTCTTACGCGGGGCTTTACGCGCCGTGGGTGCCTTGGCTGTCGATGTCTTGGTATTCATAGTGGTTTACCTCTCGGTGTCAGGATGATGTTGGCTCGGGGTCGGTACCGATCTCGACCCGGGACTCGGACAGGAAACGGTAGGGTGGAATCTCCAGGTTGGTTGGCGCCGGTACCGCCTTGAATACGCGGCCGGCGAAGTCGAACTTGGAGCCGTGGCAGGGACAGAAGTAGCCGCCCGGCCAGTCGTCGCCGACCGAGCCCGGTTCCGGCCGGAATGAGGGTACGCAGCCGAGGTGGGTGCATATCCCGATGACCACCAGATACTCCTCCTTGATCGCGCGTAACGGCCCGCTGATATAGCCCGGCTGTTGGGTTGCTACCTTGGCGAGCGGATCGCGAAGCCGACCGGATTCGGTTAGCGTCGCCAGACGCTCGAGGATCGTCGGGGTGCGGCGTAACACCCAGATGGGCTTGCCGCGCCATTCCACGGTCACTTGTTGCCCCGGCTCCAGCTTGTCGATGTCGACCTCGACGGGGGCGCCGGCGGCCCGGGCGCGCGCGCTGGGCTGCCAGGAGGCGATGAAGGGCACCGCCGTGAATGCCGCTCCGACTGCGCCGACCACCACCGTCGCGCCGACGAGAAAGCGTCGTCGTTTCATGACTGCCTCCTGGAATCAATAGTCTTATCTTCCGTTGGGGGCTTGGGCGACGCCACCGAGCGGAGTGACCGTTCGGTAGTCGTTTCGACCCGGTGCCGCCGGGGCAGCGTTGCCGCCAGCAACGCACCGCCGAGGAGTGCCGCGATGGCCGAGGCGAGTAACACGCCCTGGCGGGCCGCGGTCAGGGCCCCCGGGTCGTCGAAGGCCAACCCGGCGATGAACAGGCTCATGGTGAAACCGATACCCGCTAGCACGGCCACTCCGTATAAGTGCCACCAGCGAACCCCGGCGGGCATCCGCGCGAGGCGCAGCCGGATCGCCAGCCAGGCGAAGGTGAACACCCCCAACTGTTTGCCCAGCAAGAGACCGAGGGCCACCCCGAGGAAGACGTTGCCGAAGCCCTCGCCTCCTGCTCCCACCACGATCCCCGCGTTGAAGAAGGCGAACACGGGCACGATGCCGAAGGTGACCCAGCGCCTCAGGTCATGGTAGGTGCGATTGAGTGGGGAGCCTTCCCGGTGGCCATCCCGTGTCTTGGCGGGAATGGCCAAAGCGATCACGACCCCGGCCAGGGTCGCGTGAACCCCGGACTTGAGTACCGCAAACCACAGCACCAGCCCCAGCAGCACGTAGGGCAGGGCGCGCATGACCCGCAAGCGATTGAGAACCATGAGGCCAGCGACGGCAATGCCGGCGACGAGTAGCGCCTCCCCGGCGAGGCGCTCGGTATAGAACAGCGCGATGATCACGATGGCGCCGAGATCGTCGAACACCGCCAGGGCCATCAGGAACACCCGCAATGCGGGGGGCACGCGCTTACCGAACAGCGACAGTACCGCCAGGGCCAGCACGATATCGGTGGCGGTGGGCACGGCCCAGCCGTGGGCGGCGATACCCTCGGTGCCATTGACCAGCAGATAGATCAGTGCCGGCAGTAGCATGCCGCCGATCGCGGCGATGCCGGGGAGTGCCACCTGTTGGATCGAGCCCAACAGGCCGCCGAGCATCTCGCGCTTGAGCTCGACCCCCATCAGCAGGAAGAAGAACACCATCAGCCCGTCGTTGATCCACAGGATCAGCGGCTTGTCGATGCCCAAGGCGCCCACCTGCACCGACACGGGGGTATGATGCAGGAATTGGTAGAACTCACGTAGCGGGGTGTTGGCGAGCACCAGCGCCAGGAGCATGGCGCCGACGGTGACCAGCCCCGCCGCCCGTTCCTCCGATCCCTGCTGTGCCGCCGTCGTCATGCTGTAGCCTCCCGGCATTCGCTCCTAGATGCGCCCTTTGCTTGGCCGCCGGTCTAGCCAGCGCTGGTTGTCGGCCATGATCAGATCCTCACTCGGCGTAGGCGCAGCGCATTCAAGACCACCGACAGGGACGACGCGGTCATCGCGAAGGCGGCGAACATCGGTGAGATCAGAATGCCGAGGAATGGATAGAGGATCCCGGCGGCGATGGGTACGCCGGCTCCGTTATAGATCAGCGCGAAGAACAGGTTCTGCTTGATGTTGCGCATGGTGGCCAGCGACAGCTTGCGGGCGCGTACGATGCCGTCGAGATTGCCCTTGACCAGGGTGAAGCCCGCGCTTTCGATCGCCACGTCGGCGCCGGTGCCCATGGCGATGCCGACATCCGCCTGGGCCAGCGCCGGGGCGTCGTTGACCCCGTCGCCAGCCATTGCCACCTTGCGGCCTTCGGCTTGCAGTTCCTTGATGATGCGGGCCTTGTCCTCGGGCATGACATCGGCGCGGATTTCATCGATGCCCAGGCGTCCTGCCACCGCCTTCGCCGTGCGCTCGTTGTCGCCGGTGGCCATGATGATGCGAAACCCCAGCCGGTGCAGCGCCTTCAGGGCATCGGGCGTGGTTGCCTTCACTGGGTCGGCGACGCTGACCAGGCCGGCGATCTGGCCATCGAGCACGACGAACATCACCGTTTCGCCTTCATCGCGGCGGGCGTTCGCGGTCTCGGAGATCCGGCCGCCATCGAGGCCCAGTTCGGCCATCAGCTTGGCGTTACCGAGGGCCACCGACTTGCCGTCCACGACCCCCTTGACGCCCATGCCAGTCACGGCTTCGAAATCGGTGGCATCGGCGAGGGACACGCCGCGCTCCTCGGCGCCGGCGACGATGGCCTCGGCCAGTGGGTGCTCGGAGCCTTTCTCGAGGCTGGCCGCCAGGCGCAACACCTCGGCCTCGTCATGCCCTTCCTCGGGCAGCACCGCCACCAGCTTCGGCTTGCCTTCGGTCAGGGTGCCGGTCTTGTCGACCATCAGCGTATCGACCTTGGCGAAACGTTCCAGCGCCTCGGCATTCTTGATCAGTACGCCGGCCTGCGCGCCGCGCCCGGTGGCCGTCATGATCGACATCGGCGTGGCCAGGCCCAGCGCACAGGGGCAGGCGATGATCAGCACCGCCACCGCCGAGACCAGCGCATAGGACAGCGCCGGCGCCGGACCCCAGATCGCCCAGCTAATGAAGGAGAGAATGGCGACGCCGATCACCGCGGGCACGAACTTGCCCGCCACCTTGTCGGCGAATTTCTGAATCGGTGCGCGCGAGCGCTGGGCAGCGGCCACCATCTCGACGATCTGGCTGAGCATGGTGTCGGCGCCGACGCGGGTGGCTTCCATGACCAGGCTGCCGGTGCCGTTGATCGTGGCCCCCGTGACCTGGTCGCCTTGGACCTTCTCCACCGGTACCGGCTCGCCGGAGATCATCGACTCGTCGATCGAGGAGCGGCCCTCGACCACCATGCCGTCCACCGGTACCTTGTCGCCGGGGCGCACCCGCAGGTGATCGCCGACCTGCACGTCTTCCAGCGGTATCTCCTCTTCGCTGCCGTCGGGCCGGATCACCCTCGCGGTCTTGGCGGCCATGTCGAGCAGTGCCCGGATCGCCTTGCCGGTGCCCTCGCGAGCGCGCAGCTCCATCACCTGGCCTAGCAGGACCAGGGTTACGATTACCGCTGCGGCCTCGAAGTAGACTCCGACGGAGCCGTCTTCCCGGCGAAAGCCGTCGGGGAAGACGCCCGGCACCAGCACCGCCACGATGCTGAACAGATAGGCCGCGCCGACCCCCATGCCGATCAGGCTGAACATGTTGAGGTTCATGGTGCGGAAGGAGTTGTAGCCGCGCACGAAGAACGGCCAGCCCGACCACAGGATCACCGGCGTGCTGAGCACCAGCTCGATCCACATCGCGTTGCGTTCACCGAAGAAGTCGCGAATGGCCCCGAGGCCCAGGTAGGGGCTCATCGTCAGAATCAGGACCGGAAGCGTGAGCACGGCCGCGACCCAGAAGCGTCGGGTAAAATCGACCAGCTCGGGATTCGGCCCCTCATCGCCGACGGCCGCCGATTCAAGCTCCAGTCCCATGCCACACAGCGGGCAGGCACCGGGGTCGGTTTGCCGCACCTCGGGGTGCATCGGGCAGGTGTAGATGGCACCGGCATGCCCGGCCGGCACCTTGTCGTACTTGCCGCCGTGGGCCGGCGCGGAGGCCCCATGACCATGCCCGTCATGCGTCTGCGAGTCGTCGCTTCCCACGGGCACGAGGTGCATGCCGCACTTGGGGCAGTCACCCGGCTGGTCGGAGACGACCTCCGGGTGCATCGGGCAGGTGTATTGGGCGCCACCCTGGCTGCCGGCGGCGTGTTGGTCCGTATCGCCGCTGCCTCGTGTCGGTGCCTCGTGCGAGGCATGCCCGTGACAATGGTCGTGTTGGTGTTGCGTCATGGAATCGTCTCCGTCGCTTCCGCGTCTTGATTCAACCTCGTGGCCCTATCTCGATAGGGTCGAAACTAATAGTGCCGTATCCAATAATCAGGAGGTGCGATCAAAGCAGAAGATCGCGCTTGCGTTGCTCGTACTCCTCGCGGTCGATTTCTCCCCGGGCGTAGCGTTCTTGAAGAAGGTCCAGGGCCGTTGGCCGCCGTTGAGAAAATGGCTCGCCCCGGCCTCGGGTCAGGCCACGCACCAGGAGAACGGCCAAGGCAATGACGGCGCCCCAGAACAACACCATCATGACCCCGCCGAAGAGCATATGTCCCCAGCCGTAACTCCCCATATACGCCGTCATGTCGTCCCACATGGTCGGATCTCCTTTCAAGTTGAATCATCCTGATATCAGGCTAAAACCTGTGGGAGACCCAAGGGTCAAGATAATATGAGGTGAAAGCATGCGGCTCTTGATCCCGGTCAACGTTCGGCATCTTCAGTGGGATGAAATCAACGCCGCCCGCGTGTGTTGATGTGTGAATCCAGGATGTCAGTGAACCCCCGGCTCATCGTGAGTATTGCGTGAGCTACCCGCTAGCTTCCGCCACTGTCCCCAGCGAGGAATGAACATCGGCACCCGCCGCTGGTAGGCGCGATAGGCGTCACCGAACCAGGCCAGCATCTGCCGTTCCTCGCGGTGGGCCAGCCAGGTATAGGCAAGCACGATCACTGGAAACAGGCCGATCGAGAATAGTGTCGGCCAATGCACCACACCTTCGCCGAACAAGGCGATGAACAAGCCGGTGTATTGGGGATGCCGTACCAGGGAATAGAGTCCGCCGGTCACCAGGTGGTTCTCGCGCCGTGCCTTGTAGACTTGCCGCCAGCCCTGGATAAAGATCCCGATGCCGGTAAACGCGAGCCCGTAGCCAAGCAGCATGGAGACAAGCATGCCGGTTTCTCCCAGCCCCACCAGCGTCGACCAGAGGCTGGCGCTGACATACTCGCTATCCAGACCGAAGAAACGCACCAACAGATAGATAGTGAGCGGAAAGCCATACATCTCGGCGTAAAGCGCGATGATAAAGGCCTGCACCGCGCCGGCACCGGTCCATTCGCGCCAGTTCTTCGGTGCGAAATAGCGATAGAAGAACCAGGACACCAAGACGATGACGATCAGCGCGAGGCCCCAGGCGCCGGTATGGTTGAGGGATTCGTTCATGGCCTACGCTCCGCTGCGCCGGTTGAGGCGTGTGACAAAGAAGTTGTAGAGCGGGCCGAAGACCAGGGCCACGTACCAGCCGTAGCCGAAGCTTTCAGCCAGGCCCAGGAAGAAGCTTGGCCAACTCAACCAGGTGAAGCCAGGCAGCAGGCGCAGCCAGCTCTCATACATCGCCCGGTCGGGAAACAGCAGGCCGAAGCCGACGCACAGGATGAAGGTCACGGCCAGAAACAGCCCCAGGCTCATACCCAGTGCGATCACCGGGATCCGCGGCACGGCTTGAACCGGCAAGCGGGTTCCGTAATGCGGCTTGGCTGTCGGCGGAACATCGGCATCAGGCATGTTCATTCTCCGGCTGGGCGGGCGGGCTCATGGCTTCAGCGGCGAGATATTGCTCGGGCGCGGCCTCGAAGCGTTCTCGGCAGTCACGTGAGCAGAAGTAATAGACATGGCCCTCGTGGACGCTCGACTTGGCCTTTTCGGTGCTGACGGTCTTGCCACAGACGGGATCGACGTCCTCGGCTGGCGGAATCCAGCGCAGGCTCTCGGTGGTCGCCTGCCTCTCTGATGCCCCCTCGCCATGCTTGGCCTTGCCACGACCATGACCCATCACGTGAGCACCGCAGCCGAAGCGCATCATCAGAAAGATGATTCCCGCCCAGAGCATGAAATATACGAGCTCGTTCATGGACTCTCTCCTGCTATTTCATTATCGGGACCCGTGTCATATCGGCCGCCTTCTTCGTTATGCCGAGAAGCTGTCCAGAGAAAGGCTAGAGCCTATGTGTGACACAATGGTCAAGGCCGGAGTCGCTGCCCTACGCCTCTCGGTTTCGCGGAGTGTCTCAAAGCATACGCAACGAAACTGAATTGACGCTGAAAAGCGAAGCACCCCGACGCCTGGCAGTGGTTTATAGCTCGAGATGCTGATAAGTCTGGTGGGAAGAGTCTCTGCACGCACAGCGGCCACTCCGGCAGTCGCCTGGTTCGATACGAGGGCGGGCACGAGTTATCTCCCCGCGTATCCGTCTGGAGTCGTGGGGCTGGGGAAATGGGGATGACTTAGACTCTGAAGCGTTGGCTCAACAGGTAGACTGCAACCGGAGAAGGGGCGGGAAGGGCACGTGGCGTGCCGCTGGCGGTGACAACCCGGGGCGCTATGGTCGGGGCAGCCATGCTCAAGGGAAGAAGCTTGCACTCGAGGTCCTGGCGTTCCAGGCGCAACAGGGCACTGCCGGCATGGCGAGCGCCATGGTGGCAGCGCGGCCGAGGGTGTTCCGTGTCGATGCGTTCGGCGCTCGAGTGCGTGTCCGAGAGAAACTCGACGCCAACCTGGCCAAACGCGGTCGAGGAAGGCACAGGCGCCGCCGTGGCGGCACTGAAGAGAAGCACCAGCACCATGCCCAGCAGGATGCCCATCCCAAGGCGCGGCCAGGCGACGTCAGGCCGCGTGGAATGCTTGGGAAAGAGGGCATGCCTGGCCATGTTGCAGGGCTCCTGTGGCAGGTTATGTCCCCACCATATAGCCCAGAACCGGATCCTGTCGATTGATCCAGATCAAGTCAGATGGCGCTGCAAACCTCGGTTGCAGTATCCTCAGATCGATCCGGTTGCCATCGCCATCGGGCCGGTGCAGATTCACTGGTATGGCCTGATGTACGTTGTCGGCTTCGTGGCGGCATGGCATCGCTTCCTTCGCATCAAGCTGAGCTGTACCTTGGACCTCATCGATTCGCAATGACAGGGATGACTGACCCCATGCTGACGAGATACACCACGCTTCCCGACCCTCGCGTCTGGCGGTTTGTCCTTGTGCTGATCATGGCGATGCTGTTGACGGGTTGCGGCGTCAACAACATCCCCACCTATGACGAACAGGTGAAGTCGGCCTGGGCGCAGGTGGAGAACCAGTACCAGCGACGCGCGGACCTGGTGCCCAACCTGGTCGAGACGGTCGAGGGCTTTGCCCGCCAGGAGCAGGAGACCCTGACCGCCGTGGTGGAGGCGCGGGCCAAGGCCACGTCCATCCAGATCGACGCCGAGTCGCTCGACGACCCGGAAAAGCTGCGCCAGTTCGAGCAGGCCCAGCAGCAACTCACCGGGGCACTGAGCCGCTTGATGGCGGTGTCCGAGCGCTATCCCGACCTGAAGTCGAATCAGAACTTCCTGGCCCTGCAGTCCCAGCTGGAGGGTACGGAAAACCGCATCGCCGTGGCGCGGCGCGACTTCATCACCGCGGTCGAGCGCTACAACACCGAGATCCGCACCTTCCCCGGGCGGTTGTGGCACAGCATCCTCTACAGCGACATGCCGCTGCGCGAGACCTTCGAAGCCACGACCGAGAACGCGGACCAGGCCCCCCAGGTGGAGTTTGAATGAGCGATCTTCTGCGCATCCCGCTATTGGCGCTGCTGCTGTCGGGGGGCCTCGGCCTTCAGGCACAAGGCCTCCAGGCCCAGGAGCTTGAGGAACAGGAACTCGACTTTCCCGAATTGACCGGTCGTGTGGTGGACCAGGCCGGGCTGCTGGATCCGGCCACCGAATCACGCCTGAGCGAGAGGCTCGCGGCCCACGAAGAAGCCACCACCGAGCAACTGGTGGTGGCCACCCTGCCGGACCTGCAGGGCGTCACCATCGAGGAGTATGGCTATCAGCTGGGGCGCCACTGGGGCATCGGCCAGCAAGAGGAGGACAACGGCGCCCTGCTGATCGTCGCGCCGAAGGAGCGCAAGGTGCGCATCGAGGTCGGCTATGGCCTCGAGGGTCGACTGACCGACGCCCAGTCCTCGGTGATCATCAACCAGACCCTGACGCCGGCCTTCCGTGAGGGCGACTACGCCCGCGGCATCACCGAGGGCGTGGAGGCGATGATCCAGGTGCTGGGTGGCGAGCCCATGGACACCAGTGCCACCGCCAGCGCCCCGGCTCGGGAACAGGGACCTGAAGGACCGGCATCGATTCTCTTCTTCGTGATGTTCGTCATCGTCATGACGCTGGTACGGGGCGGTCGCGGCGGCCTGCTGGCCGGCATGTTGCTGGGCGGTGCGCTCGGCGGCAGGTCGCGCGGCGGCGGCGGGGGTGGTTTCGGCGGAGGCGGCGGCTTCGGCGGTGGCGGCGGCGGCTTCGGTGGCGGCGGCGCTTCCGGCGGCTGGTAAGCCAGCCTTCCCGCCGGTGGCGACACCGACATGACAATCAGGATTCGGAGATCACAACCCCCATGGCCTTACTGAGTGAAAACGAGCAACGCCAGGTAGCCGAGGCGATTCATCGGGTCGAACGCGACACCGATGCCGAGCTGGTCACCGTGCTGGCTCCGCGAGCGGACAACTATGCCTATATCCCGCTGCTCTGGGCCGGCCTGCTGGCCCTGGTGGTACCGGGTGCGGTCAATTACTTTCCCGGCTGGTTGACGGCCTACGAGCTGACGCTGGTGCAGTGGGCGACCTTCATCGTGCTGGGACTGGTGTTTCGCATCCCCGCCATCACCACCCGGCTGATCCCGCGATCGGTTCGTCATTGGCGGGCGGCCAACCTCGCCCGGCGGCAGTTCCTGGAACAGGAGCTGCACCACACCGAGGGGGGAACGGGGATGCTGATTTTCGTCTCCGAAGCCGAGCGGTATGTGGAAATCCTGGTTGACCGGGGCATCTCGGCACGTATCAGCGACGAGACCTGGCAATCCATCGTGGCGGCGTTCACCCAGCAGGTGAAGGCAGGTGAGACCCTGCGGGGTTTCCTGGCGTGCATCGAGGCATGCGGCGAACATCTCAAGGAGCAGGTACCAGCCACCCACGAGCGCAACGAACTGCCCAATCATCTGATCGTGCTGGATTGACCCTCATCTGCCCATGCACCGGGGCATGACGAGTGCTTCTCCCCGGCAGAGGTGCCGCCGTCTGACACGGAACACGTGGGGCGATACGTTGAGAAGTCGCAGGAGACTCGACGGTTGGATGTCGATCAACGCCCTCAGCCGATTGTGGCCAGGGCCGGAAACCAGTCCACCAGGATGCTGGAGAGCCGGGTGAGCGTCCCGGAGACGATCAGCAACCCCATGAGGATAAGGATCACTCCGGCGACTGGTCGGGCATAGGCACTCCACTTACCGAGGCGGCCCCGGTAGTGGCTGAACCTGTTGAGCAGCAGGGTGCTGGCCAGGAAGGGCAGGGCCAGGCCCAGGGAGTAGGTCGCCAGGTAGAGCATGCCGGCCTGGGCATTGGCGGTGGTCGAGGTGGCCATCAGGATCGCCCCCAGGATCGGGCCGATGCAGGGCGTCCAGCCGATGGCGAAGGAGATGCCGAAGAAGGTCGCCGCCATGGGAGAGCCCCCTCTCAGCTCGGGCGACCACTGAAAGCTGCGCTGCAGGACGGGCAGCCGGAACACGCCCGTCATGAATAGGCCGAGCACGATGACGATGCTGCCGGTGATCCAGTTGAGCTCCTGGCGATAACCACGCAGCAGCTGGCCGATGCTGGTGACCCCCAGGCCCATCAGGATGAAGACCACGCTGAAGCCGAAGACGAAGAAGGTGCTGAGCAGCAACGCCTCGAAGCGCCGATCCGCCTTGCCGGCACTGCCGCCGGTGACCACCGACAGATAGGCGGGCAGCAAGGGCAGGGTGCAGGGCGAGAAGAACGACAGCAGCCCGCCGAAGAGGGCGCCGATCAGGCCGATGGAGGAGAGCGTTTCCACAGAGCTTCTACCTGGGTGAAATGAAGGGAATGGCTATCGGCCGGCGATCGTCAGGGTCGCCGGCCTAGGTGCGGAAGCAGACTTCGCGGTCACCAACTCATTGGTTCACCTGGAAGGCGATGCCCCGAGAGATATCTGGTGACCGATGCCCCCCAGCTCCACGGTCTGCAACACCTCGAGGGTGTCCGGGGCGATGATCCACAGGTGGGGTTCGTCGCGGCTGGTGACCAGCACCCGCCCATCGGTGGGCGAAACGGCGAGATGGTAGGGGGCCGGTGCCAGCTCGGCGGCATGCCGTGTGCCCTCCTCGAGGGAGATCCTGACGAGGCGGTTGTCGCCCTGACTCGTCGCATAGAGCGTCTGGCCATCCGGACTCAGGTCGATGCCGTGAGGCGCCGTGCCGATCTCATAATCCTCCGCCACACTGCCTGTCGTCAGATCCACCGCCAGGACGCGGCCCCCGGCATGATCGTTGACGTAGAGGGATTTACCGTCCTTCGAGAGCACCATGTGTTCCGGGTTCCCGCCGACGCGCATGTTGCGCCGCACGAACCAGTGCTGAGGATCCACCTCGCTGATGGTGCCGTTACCGGCGTTGCTGACCAGTATGCTACCCCCCTCCTCGTGCTGAACCAGGTAGTTCGGATTCGGCCCCGTGGCCAGGGAGGCGATGACCTGGCCGCTATCCAGCGACACCATGCTGATGCCTCCGCCCGTGGGGTGGGTCGAGACGGCATGACGCCCGTCTCGCGTGACCAGCACATGATGCACGGCCCCTGGCACTTCCAGGGTTCTGACGATGCGGCTCGTGGCCGTGTCGACGACGTAGAGCAGGCCGGTACTCGCTTCCTCCGGGGAGGTCGTTGCGCCATCGCCATGATGGGCCGCGTGCTCGTCTTCCGTCACCCCCTCGGGACGAACGATCTCGCGACCGGCATCCTGCGGGGAAAGGCTCCCCACGATGAGGTGTCGTCCGTCAGGAGTGAGGGCGGAGCCGTGCGTATTGATCGTATCGGTCACGGTCGATATCACCTCCTGACGCTCCAGGTCGATGATACCCACGGCATCTGCCGTCCCCATCGGCACGAAGGCCCGGTCGCTCGCCGCCAGGGCGGTCGTTGAGGCTGCGAGGGCGATGCCGGCCATGAGACTAGCCAGCCAAGAACTGTGCAGAGAGTTCTTCATGAGAGACATGTCCTAAGTATTGAGGCCCCTGTGGGGCGTGGGCGACCGTCAGCAGACGGTCGGGGCTATGGAAAACGTCGATGAGATCGACATCGATCAATAGCCATCGACAGACCTCGTGGTCAGATCCTCATTTGGCTCGAGCGCAGGGAGTGTCGTATCACCGATACCGAGCCGAACGACATGGCTGCGGCGGCGATGAAGAGAGCAGTCAATGGCAACTCCATGGCTCCTTGCTGGCATTGTCCTTGATGTTCTGGTCGACGAACCGGTAGTGGTCTTCCTTGAAGCGCGTCCACCAGCCATGGCTGATCTCGATGGCGTGCCAGGCGAGGATCGCCTCGATATGGTCGATGCACAGCCGCGTCGCATCATAGGCCATACTGAGCTTGTGCTTCTCGGTGTCATAGGTGACTCGCTCGAGCCCGTATAGCCCATCGATCTCGTCCATGGCGACGCGTAACTCATCCTGATCGCAGGGCTCGAGCTTCAGCTTGCGAGTCACTAGATTGACCTCGGAGACGCCGAGGCGGTGTTCGTTCTTTGACATACGAAACTCTCCCTTCTGCCATTTCGTCATGCACGGGTAGATCCACATCTGGTGGAAGTGCGGAGCATTGCCCGCCACCGACACCGAGCTGATCGCAATGACGATACTGATCTACTCCCCCTTCGGCCCAGGGCATCCTTGATGCCGTCGCCGGCCCTAGGCCTCTGGCGATACCTGGACGCTGGGAAGCCGCCGATTTGCTCGAAGCCTAAAGCCCTTGGGTAACGCAAAGGTCAAGCGAGTGGGGAGCACCAGGGTTGCGGATAGCTCCGAACCTTGATCGATGTCATGCAATTTCCGGTTTTGTGAGGCTCACCCCTAGCCTAGGGTCTGTTGACGTTTCACGAGAACGGCATTGCTGAATAAGAGCAGTCCCGCAGAATTGAGGTTTCCACACCGACACTCTGCGAGTCTGCAATGCCCCGATTGATGCTCAGTGACGAGCTCTGGTCGAAGCTGGAGAAAATTCTGGTTCAACAGGCCATCTACCGCAAGCCTGATCTGCGAATGACGGTGGAGGGAATTCTTTACCGGATGCGCGTAGGCTGCCCATGGCGGGACCTGCCCTGCGCCTTTGGGTACTGGAATTCGGTCTATAAACGCTTCAATGCCTGGTCGGCGGCAGGCAAGCTGCTCAGGGTATTTGATGCGCTGATCGAAGAGCCTGATTTCGAGTGGATGTTCATCGATGGGACTTACGTCAAGGCTCACCAGCACAGTGCCGGCGCTGCCAGCAGTCAGTCTGAGGCCATCGGCAAGAGCCGTGCTGGCCACACGAGCAAGATTCACTTAGCTGTTGATGCTTATGGATTACCTGTCGCTTTCAGACTTACGGGAGGCAACATCAACGACAGTACCGAAGCCCCCGGCTTGATAGCCCAACTGCCCTGTGGCGAGGCGATTGTGGCTGACAAGGGCTATGACAGTGAACGCATTCGTGAGCAGATCAAGGGCCAGGGGGCCCATCCGGTGATTCCGAGAAAACGTAACTCGCTCAGGGGCAATGCCGATCTGGATAAAGGACTGTATCGCTATCGGCATCTGGTCGAGAATGCCTTTGCGCGGTTAAAGCACTACCGCGCAGTGGCGTTCCGCTATGACAAGCTAAAGCGAAATTACGAGAGCATGGTGGCCATGGCGTGTGGGTTTCTCTGGCTACCGATGTGAAACGTCAACAGCCCCTAGATGGCAAAGCTGAACCAACCCTGAATGGGCGGAGCCTGTTGGGGCGTCATGTCATTGGGATGTCGGCTAGGCATGCCGGGTTAGGCGTCCCCGTACCCCATGCCAGAACCCCATCATTGACGCTTCAAGCAGGGCGCTTGGCGGGGCTGAGACTCGGCTACCCGAGATGCAGCCAGCGCCTTACGGTCGCGCGATAGCGCGCCGGAGCCGCCTTCCAGGCCAGGGGGAGCAGGGTGATGGTGCCGAGCGCGAGCACCGTGAGGCCCGCGCGGCGCAGATCGCTGGAGGCGAGCTCGTCACCGAAATGCGCCAGCAGGAAGCTCGCCGGAATGATCCCGAGCAGCGTCGCGACGGCAAAGCGCCAGGCCTTGAGGGGGGTGAGGCCGGCCGCGTAGCTGAGGACGTCGAAGGACAGGAACGGCATCAGCCGGGTCGCGAAAACCGCGACCATCAGGGCATTCTGCGAGCCGATGAAACGGTGTAGCAGGTTTGGAGTAGGGCGCACGCCCAACCAGGTCCTCAGGGCGTCATATCCCAGCAGGCGGGCAATGGAGAAGGCGATCAGCGCCCCCGTGCCGGAGCCGATGGCGACATAGAGCGTCCCCCAGGCATGGCCATAGGCCGCGCCGGCGGCAAGCGCTATCGGGGCGCTGGGAATCGGGCTCATGACGATGGCCAGGGTCATCAGGCCGATGACCAGGACCGGCCCCAACGGGCCAAGCCGTATCACTGCCTGCTCGAGGGTGTCGCCGGTCAGCAGGGTTTCCAGCGTCCCGGTGCGCCACAGCAGCAGGGTGGTGGCAAGGAAGGCGGCAAGCAGCCCAACGCCACACAGGATGCGCCGCCTCGAGGCTTGGGATAAGCGGGAAGGGGCGCCGTCTTCCGGCTTCTTCTGCCTGGCCATGTTTTCCAATCCCGATCTCCCACGCTTGTCGTTGCACCCACTCGGCCTCCTTGGGGATGAATGACAGCCGGCTGGCAGATGCCATCAAAGCCCGAGCGCTTTCCTCATGCTGTGCCTGCTTCAGTGGACGAAGCCCCAGGGCGGTGGCAATCGCCAGTGGCACCTTCACGCCGAGCACCCACAGCGGCGCATGTTTTGTCCTGCTCGTCCTCAATGGCAGTCACGGGAGCAGAAAAAGTAGTCATGGCCATCGTGAACACTCGGCTTGGCCTGTTCGGTACTGACGGTTTTGCCACACACGGGATCCACGTCTTCGGTGGGTGGAATCCAGTGCGGCCCCTCGGTAGTCGTCTGGCTCTCCTGCCTCTACCGTGTAGTCAACGGTGCTGCGGTGATTCTATGAGCCCAGGCACTATAGCCTGTGCAGCTCAGAAGAGGGGGCTTCAGGTGATTCCTGCCTGTGGCATGAACAGCACCAGCCTGTTCATCGTCGCTGTCCTTTGCCGTCTGCCGTCAACCTATCGCCACGTTGCGAATGCGAGCTTGTTATCAGGATACAACCTATGGGTTGCTCAAGGGTAAAGTGAGGAAGTGGTTAAGGATTCTTTTCTTGACCCTTGTCAGCTGTCAGTCTGCGCAGCCAAGCTGAAATGGCGCTGAACATTGGGGGGTTGATTGTTGTTGGCCTAAAGGGTGTGGAAGCACAGCCATTTTCTGAAGAAGGGTAAAGGGGGAAAGTGGGACGTCTTTATGCTTGATTCATGGCGGTAGATTGTGGGAATATTTTGACTTTTGTTCAGTATTGATATTGGTTAATTGCGTGAAAGGAGTGAAAGAGATGCGAATGACTAAGAGTGCCTTTCAAAACCTTGAAAACCCCTTCAGTCATTCCTAGATTTTCGGTATGGCTAAGAAAATCGTATCCGACGAACTCTGGTCCATTGTCGAGCCACTGCTGCCACCACCGACGCCCAGGCCACGCGGTGGCCGGCCTCCCATCTCCAATCGCGCAGCCTTGACGGGCATCCTGTTTGTGCTGCGCTCGGGCATTCCCTGGGAGATGCTGCCCCAAGGCTTCGAGGGGAGCACCACATTGGAGCTGGCTGATTACGGTATCGATATGAGCCAATTCCCCGAAGTCATGCATGAAGTCGAGTTATATGTTGTGCTTGAAGGTATTCGCCAATAAGCCTGGTTAGGTACTTTATATCTTCAAGACTGAGCTACGGCATCAGCCGATAGTTCATGCAACAAGAGCCAGCTGACAGTGTCGGCTGGTTTTTCTTGGTTTCATACTCTCACCAATAGCGAACCCTGAGCTACTCAGAAGTTAGGCGGTACAGCTGAATCTGGATGTTGCAAAACATTACCAATTGCGATTGCAGTATTCCCTCCACCTTCTGCGTCCCAGCAGCTTACGAAGGCGAGAGTTGATGGAACGTGGTGCGGGACGTAGGTAGTAGGTGCACCTGTCTAACTGATACCAAGTGGCTTCGTTCTAAATGACAGACAGGAGGCCTGGTTGGGGCGCTCCGGCAAAAAACCTCAAGCACTTGGGCTGGAACAACGGCAAGCACCTTGCCACGGTCGCCGGGATCATGCAGGGAGCGGATCTTTGGGCCCTTCAAGAAGTGATGGACACAGGCGCGGTCCAAACGCTTGAGCGGCAACTGGAGCAGCAGACCGGAGAATCGTGGAGCTCCATGGCATCACACGCGGTGGGGCGTAACACTTATCAAGAAAGCTATGCGTTCCTGTGGCGCGACAGCGCGGTCGATTACACCCAGGGCGCCGTGGTCTATCTCGATCCGGGCGACCTTTTCGCGCGGGAGCCTTACCTGGCGGAATTTCGCGATAAGGACAGTGGGGAGACGGTCGCCATGGCAGTAGTGCATATCGTCTACGGCGATAGCCGCACCGACCGCACGCCAGAAATACAAGAACTGGCCAGCATCTGGGAGTGGATGTATGAGGTCTATCCCGGCAGCGCTCGGCTGATCGTCGGCGACTTCAATCTGCCTCCTAGCGATCTCGCCTGGCAGCCGCTGCGCGATGCCGGCGCCCAGCCAGCGATTACCACCGGCGCCACGACGCTCAGTGAACGCGATGGTCGATATGCCAGCCTCTATGACAACTTCTGGATTGATGCGAACTCACTCGACGTGACCGAGGCTGGTATTGTTCATTTCCCGCAGATGTTAGGGATTGACCATCAGACTGCGCGAGCCTCCGTCTCGGACCATGCGCCGATTTATTTGACCACGGGCAATGCGAGTCCCGCGTTCACCGAGATAAACGACTCAGTGACCGCACGCGGTTTGTCTGATGGTCGTGGCTATCACTGCATCGATCTCAATAGGGCGCTGCCAAGCGAGCTCGATCGGCTCCCTAACGTCGGTCCGGCACGTGCGCAGGACATCATCGGCGGTCGGCCCTGGGCCAGCGTCGATGATCTTACTCGCATCAATGGCATTGGCTCGGCGCGCGTTGAGGAAATCCGGCAAAGCGGACTGGTGTGTCAGGGATAGCTCGCTACGGGTTACCTGCGAAACAGGTGCTCCCGATGATATCCCATGTAGGAGCGCTGATCCTCTGTCAGGGCTATTGACGCTTCGGTCAGCATTAGCCTGCAGACCTGACGGACTGATTCTGAAAGCTGATTGCCAATCTGAAGTCGCGCGGCAATATCGAACGTGATGTAGCGCTTTTCGAAGAGATAGCCGCCAGGTTGCGTACGAAAAATCTAGCTTTGCTCAAGTTTACAACGCTACCTACCGATACTGTTTAGTGTGTGATGCCTTTTTACTCGTTCCTATCAAGGATCGTCTGCGGTATGCGTCACACAGCTAACCCTGCCTCTAGTCAGGCAGGGTTTATCTAAAGCAGTACGGAAGGAAAAATGTATATGTCCGCTGAAAACACCCTCCGCTGAGGCTCGAATTCCAGGACACTAGGTATCGACTTGAAATAGGTCGGCATCTCGCTTGAGTGAATCAAGCTACCGGAAGCCCCTCGCAAGCGGCGCTATGCGAAACGCTAAAAGCTAAAAGCTATAAGACCAAGCTGAGTCGGGGATGCTGCCTCCCGAACAAGGGAGCAATTGCAGTCACTTACCCTTGGAAGAGAGTTTCAATGAATAAAAATCACTACCTTAGAAAACATCTGTGGAAATCGGCTACGGATTTCGGCGTGATAGCGATTCCCGTGGCGGTTTTCCTACTTATTAGCGGTTACGGCGAAGTCTGGAAAGCAGTTGTTATCATCGGTATGGGGATGGCCTTGATTGTTTTGAGTGTCGATCGTCGGGCGCGGATCGAAGCGGCAGAAGACGTCGAGAGGAAAACAGCTAAGAAAGGTGGCCAGGTTACGTAGTGTTTGTTGATGGAGCAGCATTAGGGCTTGGCAATGATAGAAAAGTCGCTCGCCTATACCACATACATAGTAGAACAATGATAATAGACGTATAGGGGCGTAGGGCTTGCCAGAAAAAGAATACTGGGCGGAATATCCATATTGAACTGATGGTCTTAAAGCCTTCGAACGTATAGAAACTTCAGGAAAACATGTCTTGCTATCGATTTTGAAGTGATTAAGCGGATCGTTTATGACGGTAATGGACCAGCTTATAAGCTAATGAAGGCGATGCAATCAGTAGAACGGCAAGAGGACATAGCGGGTTATTAGGGCCCACCGAGAATTAAGCTGGCCCTCCTAGCTTAACTCGCTGCGCGGGGCCGAGGTGAAGAGGCCTTGCTGGACCAGCTAGAAAATCAAGGCGCTGCCGATGCAGTGGACAGGGAAATCACCTATGTGCTTAAGAACCCTGCAATGCTAGGTCTGGTTAAGCCCTGGTTAAGTGTGGCTGTTCCTCACAAGCAGCCGTGATAATGCGTATGAATCAGTTACATATAAGCGGGGTTACCGTGCCGTTCGAATGTGTTTGTGCCGTTTAAGTCAATTGTTTTTAAACATCAGTCGGTCGAAAAGGACAATGATCAGTCTATGCTAATGCTGGTATTACCTCAATAAGTCGATTATAATTTAACATCAGGATCATACGATGCTTAAAGGTGTGTAATGGGAATACCTGCTTTATATTTAGCCATCCCTCTTTCAGCTTTATTCTTATATATTGCCTATCTACATTACAAAATCCATAGAATCAGTAATACTTACAAAATAAGGCAGGCAAAGTCTTTAGAAGAATACAGGTTGTCAAAAGTGCTTCACCAGGTTGAGGTAAAAAAAATACAAAAAGAATGGCGTGACTATTTGGAAAATGAGTTTGCTAGATTTTCAAAAATTAGGAACATAGAAGAGCATGAGAAGGAGCTTGAAAAAGAATACCAAAATAAAAATAAAAATCTAGAATTGGAGTATTACAAATTTAAATCCAGAATAAGTAAGTTGTCTAAAAATTACAAAAACTATAAAATTACATATGATGAGCTTAGGAAAAGAATTTCAGAGCAAGAGGAGGATTTGGAGTGCATGACATACGGTGTTTATCGCCCACATTTCACCTATCAGCATTCTGACGAGTTCAAAGAAGCGCTTCTTGATATTAGCAGGGAGCAAAAAGAGGATATTAAGTATGACTTGGCTTGGAGCTGTAGTACGGTCTGGAGCGTGGGGGACAGCCTAGTAAAAGGAAGAACCATGACAAAGCGCCAAGCAAAGCTTATGCTCAGAGCGTTTAACGGTGAATGCGATGCTGCAATGGTGAAAGTAACATGGAATAATGCCACCATCATGAAGCAACGCATACAGAAGTCATTCAATGCTATTAATAAGCTTGGTAAATCAAATGACATTGAGATAACTGAGACATATCTTGAGCACAAACTTAAAGAATTCCAGCTTCATTATGAACTGAAGTTAAAAATACATGAAGAGAAAGAAGAACAGCGTCAAATTCGTGAGGCTATGCGTGAAGAGGCCAAGCTTCAAAAGGATGTAGAAAAAGCAACGAAAAAGGCTGATCAGGATAGAGCAAACTACGAGCGAGCGCTTCGTAAAGCCAGAAAAGACCTAGATGAGGCTGGATATATCGAGAAGGGGGAAGCCGAGCGAAAGGTTTCTGAGATACAGGCTCATTTGGATGAAGCGATAGCAAGGAAGGAAAGGGCGCTTTCACAAGCACAACTAACACGGGCAGGGCATGTTTACATTATCTCAAATATTGGGTGTTTCGGTGAAGAGGTATTCAAAATAGGAATGACTCGCCGCTTAGATCCATCAGACCGAATACGTGAGCTTGGGGGTGCATCTGTACCTTTCCCATTTGATGTGCATGGCATGGTGTACTCGGATAATGCGCCGGGACTTGAGAATACATTGCATCGCAAATTTTCAGACAGGCGCATAAATATGGTTAACCTCAGAAAAGAATTTTTTAATGTAACTCTCTCTGAAATCCAGGATGTTGTTCAGGATTTAGGCTTGGAACTTAAGCTAACTAAGAAAGCTGAAGCACAACAGTACAGGGAAACCTCTGCCATTCTTGCAGAGATGAGTGACCAGGAAGAATATCTCGCTAGGATGGAAGTGGAAGAATTCCCCGCAGAACTTTTAGAAAATGAAGAATAATCACGCAAACTATATCCCCTTTGGCCTCGGGGTTGAGGATGGGCGCGTCTGGCATGCTTCTGAGTTGGACCGTGAAAATCAACGAGGTAAGTCTTGTGAATGTATCTGTCCTGGATGCAGGATGCCACTGTGGTCTAAGCTAGGTGACAAGAAAGAGTGGCACTTTGCGCACGCACCTAACTACACAGATTGCGGCTCGGGGGCGGAAACTGGGATTCATTTAGCAGCTAAACAACTAATCCTAAACGAGTCCGCCATTGCAATCCCCGAATTATCGGTTAATTGCACGCTGAATGACTTGAATGGTAAAGAGCACACAAAGCATAGAAAGCTATTAGACAAGTCACAGCGATGTGATGTGTACAATGCACAACCAGAAGTACGATTGGCGACTATTGTTGCCGACCTCTGTGTGGAAGATAAAGAGGGACAGCTGCTAATAGAAATTGCGGTAAATCATTTCGTCGATTCTGCTAAATTTGATAAGATAGCTAGTCTCGGCATCAGGTGTATTGAGATTGATTTAAGCAAAGTGAATAGAAACTGTACGTTACATGAGTTGAAGGCCCATATCTTTGATCCAGATAATTCACTCTGGGTGTTTCATCCTGAGTGTGTACGCTGGACGCGCTTACTGTCGATGGATCTCAAGGCTGAAGTGAACGCTATAAACAAGCAGATCGAGAAATTCATGAGGCTAGCGAAAGATAAAGGATCGTCCAGATACGCTAACCATGCGGCTGATGATGCAACCCAATACCACACGCCGACAAACGCAGATGAGTTAGCGGAACAGATCTGGCGTAAGAAATTCTACAGACATTCTTGGTATCGTCGGAGATAAGGTACTTAGAATCACTGAACAATTCGTACTGGGCAGTAAGTGCCTATTCAAAATTAATCGTGTTATCAGCTCCGTAGCCACCAAGCAGGCGGTGCACCTCATTACATAGGCGATCAAATGAGAGATAGGCGCTCAAAGGCAACCAGGTGTACTTCATCTGCCGCCACAGAATCTCAATCAGATTCAGCTCCGGTGAGTAGGCAGACAGATAGACCAGATGCACACGCTGCGACATCCAGTCCACTATCTTGCGCCTGAATGCCTTGGAGCGATGCATGCTGGCATTATCGAGCACCACGACGGCGAAGGTGCCTGGATCCTTCTGAGCCACAAACTGGTCAAACGCTTCGATGACCGTTTCCGTGGTTACGGTCTCGGTTGTCGTATGGTAGACCAGCTTCCCGGCTCGACTGAGGAACCCCAGCACGTTTAGCCTCCGGCTGTGAGTGTAGGCAGCTACCTCCCAAGGCTTGCCGATCGGGCTCCACGCATACGGCACCGATGACGCTTGTGAAAAGCCTGACTCATCAAAGTAGTAAAGCTCGTGCCCTGGTCTTCCCGCTTGTGAAGCGCCTTCATCAAGCCCTGTGTATTGCGGAAGTCCTTTTCGTCACGGCGCGCTTTCAGTGAGTACCGAATGCGCTTGAAGCTATGGTCGTTTTTTTTCAACGCCCGTCGGAGGGTTACCGTGGCGACCGTCTTACCGGTCTCTTCCTGAAAGCGAGCCTGCAAGGCTCGAATCTGATGAGGATGCTCGGCCACCAACGCCTGCAGTCGTTTGTGATCGTGTTCGTCGAGGGCGGGTGTTCGCCCACTGCGCGGCTTATCAATGAGCCCGTCGAGGCCGGACACTTCCCATTGCTTGAACCATCGTGACACGGCATCACGACGAACCTGTAGTATCTCACTGATTTGGTTGATGGTATGGCCTTGGTCACTCAGTAGAATGGCATGCGCTCGGCGACGGAGGGCGCGCTTCTCGCCATGGTGATAGGCTGAGGCCTGCGTCTGGTGTTCAGATTCAGTGAGAGGGGCAACGAAGCGCTTTTCCATGGTTCCGTCCGTGTCAGAAGACCTGACATGGATATTACTCGAAGACTTTAGGTCAAGCACTTAGCTTCGGTGTCGTCGCTTGTTTATGCAGCTTGATGTCCATGAACCTGTTCCTGAATGAATTGCCGAAGAAGCTCCTTGGCTGTCAGCAGAGGATAACTTCTATAGGCGATCTGATCATCCGAGACACTACATAAGGTACTGAAGCACCTTTTTTCGCCTATTCGAAACTGCTATTTCAGCCTGGATTTAACGTTTATTAGCAGCGGCTTTTTTTTTATAAACATGCAAAAAATATAATATACCATCTTGTGTAAGATATTTTTCTCGGTATTTTCCACTATTTCGAGATTGTGTTTGCGATGACAAGAACTTTAGTCAATCATCTAGTTGCGCTTGCTTTTGCGCGCCGATGGATACAACAGAAATGCGGGAGTGAGGGCTATGGCTTACCTTAGAACGACGTGTAAGGCTCATGTAGCAGGGTTGAAGAGCATCAAAGGCTTCCCTTTAATTCTTACTGAAGACTATAGAGTAAACTGGTTGACATTGCATTTTATCTTTTATCTTGCCAGGAAAAGTGCTGTGAGCTCGGTAAAAACATATGCTGTCCATTTGACAGATTTTTATAGCCAGCTTGAAGTTGATAAGCTGGATGTTTTTGATGTGGACGATGACTGGCTGTCAGCTTACAAACAGTACTTGATCCGCCGGAATGATGAGAGACCTGAAAATACTCAAAACTATGCTAGCCAAGTAATTAGAACAGTGGTCCTTTACTGTAGCTGGCTTACGGAGCAGGGTTTCAGTGATGTCCTATGTGGTGAAGGGATTGGGTATAACATACAGATTTCAGCAGGAAGGAAGGGTGGCATAAAGCACCCTTTGATTAAAAATGAAAATAGCGACTCCAAAGCCATTTCAGCACCTTGGACCCAGTGGATCGAAGTTATAAAAAAATATGGACCGAAGAGAGAGGACTTGGCTAGGAGGTTCGAGCTAATGATCGATTGGGGCCGTCTTGGAGGCCTCAGGGCCCATGAAATATGTGGGCTAAAGGTCTGGCAGTTGCCGGACAAAGAATCAGCCTTTAAGAAACTGGAAAAAAAACGAAAAATAAAAATTAAGCTCTTCGTTACTAAAGGCGGAGAGGAGGGATGTATTTACGTGCCGCCGTTGCTTGTGATTAAAACTTGGGAGTATGTTGAAATTTACAGGCGAGATGTGGTCAGGAAGCATAAAAAAATCCAGAAAAAAAAGCGAGAGAATTACTTAGAGCCAGATTATATTTTTTTATCAGATGCAACGGGCGGGCCTAGTACTCCTAGAGGATTTTCGAACACTGTTAGAAAAGCATTCCTAACAGCAGTAGAAGATAAGCAGCTTTCAACAGATGAGAGAGTATGGCTTCACGGGTTGAGACATAATTTCATAAGCCTTAAGTTTAAGGCGGCAGATGATATGAAGATCAAACATTCAGAAAATTATGTTCGGCAATCTTCAAGGCATAAGTCAGTGGATTCGCTAGGTGGCTATTCATCTGGACGGTTTGATGAGGATTTTAGTTGATGGCCAGGCTTTCTAGGGAAAAATTAAAAGTAAAAAAATCAGCAGATATTATCGATGTTGTCCCTTATGTGGGCTGGGAATTAGAGGTTGAAGCTGGAGATCCTATAGACGTATCTTTTCTTTATAATGTTGCCGGAGGAAGATTAATTCAAGAGCAGCTTTCTTTGCAATTGAGAGGGCAAAGGAAAAAAAGAGCTGTTGGCAACGTGATTCTAAGGTTTTTGAGGTTCATGGCAAAAGCAAGTGGTAGAGTCGACGCGAATAGTCTTTTGGAATATAAACTATATCTTGATAAAGATCTTTATGTCAGCGTCCACACGAAAAGCCAAATGTATTCAGCCGCTGCAGGGTTTGTTAAACGTTTGATGGCTGCAGAGGTTATTGCGCATGAAGCCATACCCAAAAACTTTGATAGAGTTAAGAAAAAAACATATCCGAGCATCTTTGAATTGTCTGCTATCGAAATGGAGCGATTCGCGAAGGAGAAAGAGCTGGAAATTGAAAGTCTCCAGAAAGAGTTGGGGGTAGGTAAGAAAGAAGCTGTTATTGTTAAATACGGAAATGAGGTTTTGTCCGCTTTCCATCATGGAGCTATAAAGAAAATAAAGGAGTGGGAGGAAGACTGCGAAAAAATAGATAAAGCAATAAGAAAATATGGGAGTGATGATGTTGTTGCGCTTGGAGGAGTAAGTGATTTTCGCGAACGCGAAGGCAACTGGCAAAGCAGCATAATGCCAAGCAGGAATTTCGAGGGCGCTATAGGTGTTTTATATGCGCGATTTAACAGATTACTTCCTGCTTCCTCGGAGTGGCCCCCGGGAATTTGTGATTACCTTAAGTCTAGAGGTTGGCCTCAATCGAGAGTGGTTGCAGCATTTTTCAACAGTACTAATAACCTAAAATATTTCTTGGTAGCCGCGCTAACGCACAAAGATCTTTTGCCAAATGTTGACAGTGTTGCATTCTATTCTTACCTAAATTCGTTTGAAAAAGGAAATGAGATAGGAAGTATCAACGTTTTTTTTGGTAAAAAGAGAGGAGGCCCTGTAAATGCCACGTTGCCGGTTATGGATCCGCTGTGTGAGGTTTTTATAAACTTTCAGGAAAGGCAGAAAAGGTTACTTTCCGAAGTTACCGGTGGCGCTAATTGGCTAAACAAGGAGCGTTGTGAGCTATTTATAATTTTTTCAGGAAAAAGAGGTAAAGATTACCGTTTGAAACTGGTGGATCCAAGCTCAACTGTTGATATGGTTCGGTATGCTGCTCGTGACCTGTCAGAAACCTACCCTGTCTTGAGGCCACTAATAGGAAAAATCACAGGTAAATCATTTAGACCTACCATTGTGGCAATGGATGTGGCTGAAGGTTCTTCTTTTTCGGACGTGAGTAAAAAGTTGAACCATGCCAACTTTTCCACAACTGCTGGATATGCGTTGCGAATAGAGACACAGTCGTCTCTTGAGATGAAATTAAGAAATTTCCAGGAATACCTTCTGAGCTGTAATAGGGGAGAGGGAGAAAGAACTGGTACAGGCTACTTTTGTGGTATCAAAGGCGAAGAAGGCGTTACTTGCAAGGGTGTAGACATGTGTTTTAATTGTGAGGCTAAGCGAATAATTTTGAAAGATTCTCGCTCTTTGTCTGAGTGGTTAGCATGGATTATCAAGATTAAGAAAAGCATGAATAGACTAAAACATAATAATCCTGAGAGGTGGAGTGGTTATTGGGAAGTGAGGCTTGCAGAATATGAGTCTATGGTTTCCTTGTGTACGCGTTCAGAAGTTGAAAAAGCTAGTTTATTGGCGTTTGAAATCGAACAGCATCTTCCATTTTTGGACTGAATAATGAAAGAAACTATGTTTCTAGACTTTTATGGTACTCCGCAAGGAAAAGCAAGCTCAGATGAAGGGGATGTATGGTGGTTAAATCCTGACTCTACACGTGATAGATGGAAGCTTAAGAATATGGTCCCTGGTTCGTCATATTCCTATTTCACTGTAAGCTGGACTCCGCGCAACGACGAGCTGACGCCTCTTTCGGTTCATAGGTGGGAATGGTGGAAGGGGTACTCACAAAGACTGTCATATTTCATAATGGAGTCTGACAAGACAAGTGTTAATAAAACATCTACTCTTGCACTATGCTGTCGAGAAGTTCGGGCTCTTGCAGAATGGTTTTGTTTTTCATGTGGGCTTAGTAGAGTGCAAGATGTCAGCAGGATGCATGTTGATGCATATGAGCGGCATTTTTTCAGAGCAGGTCTTACTGTTAATAGCATTGTTACAAAACTTTCAATTTTTTCTTACATGTTTACTTTGAAGGAGGAGGTTGGGGACGGTTTAGTGTTTTCTCCCTACGTAAGTGATATCGTCAGTGTGGCAAAAAAAATGGGCAAGAAGGGGGGGCATACAAGAACTATTTTTCCTAGGCAGTTTCTCGGTCTGATAGACTTTTCTCTGGGAAAGGTTGCAGATTCAGAACGCGTGATCACGCTTCTTAAAGGGTATTCATCTTTTGGTGAAAGATTTGATAGAAAAAAGAAGAACAGGAGGTTTGAATCAGAGTTTGGAATAAGTGTTGGCATGCTCAAGAAAGAGGTTAAGCTATTATATTCCTCTGCCATTTTGCTGGTCATGGCTCTAACTGCAATGCGTAAGCACGAAGCAGCCGGGATAAGCTACGATAATGCGGTAGCCTCAGTATATTTAGGGGAGTATTTGTCAGGAGTTGTGCATAAAACTGCGGGCACGCAGACAGGGCAGCCAACGTCTAGGCCAGTGCCTAAGGAAGTAATTGACTCTTTGTCTGTAATAATAGCATTGACAAGCTCTACTCGTGAAGTTTCAAGCAATCGTGATAAGTTATTGCTCGAGCTTCCCTTTAGCTATGGGTTAAAGGAAGGTCAGGAGCCTGATGACACTATTAGTACAAATAAGCTATATCGCATGTTTGACATCTTGTCAGAGGCGGCCGGTCTTGATTACAAGGTTAGGCCTCATATGATGAGAAGAGCATTTTCTTTGATGTGGAGCTGGAGGTTTGATGTTGGGGATCTTGAGTATTTGTCGAATATTTTATATCACAACGATTATCGCTATACAATAGCTTATGTTGACGATGAGGATGTGGAAGAGTTTCTCGACGACGGGTTTAGAGAGTATACGCACGACTACCTTGAGCGAATCTTTTTAGGGGATGTGTCAGTTGCGGGAGGGATTAGCAGTACATTGAGCAAGTATAAAAGAATTTTTCATGCGAGGTTTAGTGTGGCTACTCCCGATAGGGTGTCTGATTTTGTTGATAGTATTATGATGAAGCACGAGTACCGCGTTATTCCCAATGCGGATGGTTACTGTTTTATCAGTCGTGGGCGAGGCTCAAGAGCAAAATGCTCAACGAATGGACGTAAGGTGAACTATGCAAATAGGAGCGAAATCACTTGCGCAAGTTGTCCTAATTTCGGGGTTGATAGTACGCGTAGAGAATATTGGATGCACCGAAGAGACGCGCATATAAAAGTCATGAGCTATCATGAGAATGAGAAAGGGATGATGTATGAAGCAGCTTCAGAAGGGGTTAAGAGAGCTGAAACTATTGTTCGCCTGATCGATAGGGAGGGTGGAGAATGAAAAGAAGCAGTGAAAAGTTTTCCGATGCCATTAGGCGGTCAATCAAACACCTTGAGGATTCAGGGGTTTCAATTACTCAAAAGGCGGTAATTGATAACGCTTTATTTGATAATGGCAGGCATGTTGGGAAGTCTACGCTGTATCGTAAGGACCCGGTAACAAAAGAGCATTTCTACAAAGGCCTGCTTGCAGAGATTGATAACGCTGCATCAAGACAGAGAAGGTTTAGAGGTAGGCCTACCAAAAAAGAAACTGTAATAGAGTTGAAGGGCGTAATTAGAGAGTTAAAGAGGGAGAATCAAGCTCTTGTCGATCAGGTAGTAACGCAGGAGGCAGAGCTAATTAAGTTGAAGTCTTTAAAACGCTCAGATTTGGGAGTTGCTAAAGCAAAGGATGATGATATTTATGTGCTGGCAAAAATTCTTTTAGGAAAAACCTCTGGCTCTCATGAATCCCTCGACTCTATCGTAAGGCGGTATGAAATTGTCCACAAGGGGACAGAGCGACTTAAGGAGTCACAAGCCGCGGCCGAAAAGTTACGCCAAGAGCTGTCGGGGGCTACGGTTTCCTTGCCGGGCATGAGAAAATAGGCTCAGAGGCAGTATATTGTGTAGTCGATGACTGTGCTAGACTAGAAAAAATCTATTAATCACAAAGGCTTGGAGGCTAAATATATGGCTAGAGGGGTGAATAAAGTCATTCTGATTGGCAACCTGGGGCAGGATCCGGATGTGCGGTTTTTGCCCTCCGGCAACCCGGTCGCCAATCTGCGCATCGCGACGACCGATAGCTGGACAGACAAGCAAAGCGGGCAGCGTCAGGAACGCACCGAGTGGCATAGCGTCGTGCTGTTCAACAAGTTGGCGGAGATCGCCCAGCAGTATGTCAAGAAAGGTTCGCGTATTTACATCGAAGGGCGTCTGCAGACGCGCAAGTGGCAAGGGCAGGACGGCCAGGATCGCTACAGTACCGAGATCGTCGGCAACGACATGCAGATGCTCGATTCTCGGGGCGCTCAAGGCGGTGGCGACTACGCTCAGCAGCCCCAGGGCAATTATGGTGCCCAGCAGAACAGCTATGGCCAACAGGGCGGCTATGGCAATGCCCCGCAAGGTGGGGGCCAGCAGGGCGGCGGTCAGGCTCAGCGCCCCGCGCAACAGCCTCCTGCTCAGGGTGGCCAAGGGAGTGCCGGACAGCAGGGTAATAACTACGGTGCGCCCAATCCTGGCAGCTTCGATGATTTCGATGACGAAATCCCGTTCTAGGCGTTTGCTTGAAAATGCGTCATTTCTTTGAGTTCGGCTGGTAGCGCAGGCGCCAGGGAGCTTCCCGGTCCTTGGATTCGGCGTAGGGAATACCGATTCGGGGGCCGGCAATGACGTGACTATCTTCAACAGGCGTTCCCTGCTCGAGCCACAGCCGTTTTCCCTGGCATATATCATGGCGGTTTAACTCCGCCAGGGTGATACCCATTGCCTGGGTGAGCTTGCCGGGACCGTTTGCCAGATTGCGGCCATTCTTGCCACTGCGTCGAGCGATCATGGACGTTTCCCCTGTGATCGGGACGAGGGCTCTCAACAACACGGCGCCTGGGTGGCCTGATGATTCGGTAACTAGGTTGAACATATCGTGGATACCATATATCAGGTAGACATAGGCATGCCCGGGTGGGCCAAACATGGGCGCATTGCGCGGTGTAAGACCGCGGGCAGCATGACTGGCGCTGTCCTCGGTTCCGCCGTAGGCTTCGGTTTCGACGATACGACCTACCAGGCGCTCGTCACCCTGGACGCGTACAAGATGTCGTCCCAGCAAGTCCCGAGCGACTTCCAGGGCTGGGCGCGCATAGAAGCTCCGGGTTAACGGCCCATCGTTGATCATTGCCAAAGAGTCCCCATCATCATGATATTGAGCCTGCATTCTTGTAGAAGGAAGCGCCGTGAAGCTGTTGATTCTTGATGCAGGGCATTGTTTGAGTCTGGCATTTACGCGTCAAGCCAATCGTCGCAATGATACTGAACTGGTGATTGCGCAGGCGTTGACGCTCACCTCCGAGCAGCTTGAAGAAGTCGCCCCGGATGCCTTGATCATTCCGCCTTTGGCATCCCCCAGCAATGCGACGCCGGCGATGGTGGAGTCTCATGCTAAGGCCGTGGAAAGCTGTTTGGCATTGTGTCGCCATGCCGGCGTTCCCTTGGTGTGGTGTGTCTCGGATGAGCTTTACGAAGATGGTGCCGAGCTACCCATCGATGAGCATGTGATTCCCCATCCACGGGATGAAAGCCTGTGCCGATTGATTGCTACCGGTAATCGCATTCGCACGGACTTGCCGGAGCATCTGATCGTACGTCTGGGGCCATTGTTTGCCCTCGAAGGCAGCGAGGCCTGGTTGGCTGAGTTGATCGAGCAGCTTCTGCAAGGGCGCAGTGTTCGTGTCGCGGAAGATATCGTTTTTTGTCCGATTTCGGCAGATGCGGTAGCGATGGCGTTGATCGGTATGCTGCAGCAACTGAGCTGCAGTGCGGCAGCCTGGGGAGCCTATCATTTGGCCGGTATCGAACCTGTCAGTGCCTATACCTTTACGTCGACGGTGCGCACACAGCTCGATACACGCCTTGCCGGGTTGGGCGAGAAGGTCGCGCTGGGCGATCTCAAGGCGCTTAATCATCATCATGACCAGCCGCTACGGCGCGTGCTCAACTGTCAGCGGGTACTCGATGTCTACGGCGTGCATCAAAAGCTCTGGCGGCTTGAACTGGGCCGGATGCTGGATACCTGGTGTCACGCCTATCAGGCTCGGGAGAAAAGCGCATGAACACGCTACGCAGCCTGATATTCTATGTGGTCTACTTTCTTGCCATTCTATTTTTTGGATTGGTGTGTCTGCCGATCACGCCACTGTTGCCCCTGGCGGCTCGCTACAAGCTGCTTAACCTCTACAACCACTTCATCATTGCCTGGTTCTCACTCATCTGCGGGGTGCGCTACGAAGTGCATGGTCGGAAGAACGTGCCCAAGGGGCCGGTGGTGATTCTGGCCAATCACCAGTGTGAATGGGAAACGCTTTTCCTGCAGGTACTCAAGCCCCCGGTCTGCACCGTGCTCAAGCAGGAGCTCCTGCGTCTACCGCTGTTCGGCTGGGCGCTGCGATTGCTTCATCCTATTGCTCTTGATCGTTCGCGGCCGGCGCGTGCCATGAAACAGGTGTTGTCTCAGGGGCCCAAGCGGCTGAAAGAAGGGCTGTCGGTACTGATTTTTCCTGAAGGCACCCGAGTCGAGCCGGGGCAGCGGCGACGTTACAACAAGAGCGGTGCGGTCATTGCCTGTCGCGCCGGCGTTCCTGTGATGCCGGTGGCCCATAATGGCGGTGAACGCTGGCCGGGGCGACATTGGGTCAAGAATCCCGGGCGTTTGACGGTGGTGGTGGGTGAGCCTATCGCAACGGAAGGGCGTACCCCGGAAGAGGTGCTGGTCAAGGTTGAAGAGTGGATCGAGTCGCAGCTGACCCTGATTTCAGAAGTCCCTCGGCCGCCGCGCGTTACTGACGCGCCGGCGCCACAGCTTCCTACCTAGAAGAACCTGTCTTGATATAAACTTGATATAAAAAAAGGGCGCCCAACGAGACGCCCTTAATCTTTTTTCGATTTAGCGGTGCGGTCAATCAGGTATCTAGACGCTGTAAGACCAGGCAGGCGTTGGTACCACCGAAGCCGAAGCTGTTGGTCATCGCTCTCTCTATGGTCACATTGTCGCGTCGAGTTCGCACGATATCGATGCCTTCAGCCTGATCATCGAGTTCTTCGATGTTCGCCGAAGCGGCGACAAATCCATGTTCCATCATCAACAAGGAGTAGATGGCTTCCTGCACACCGGTGGCGCCCAAGGAATGGCCGGTCAAGGATTTGGTCGAACTTATCGCCGGCGTCTGGTTGCCAAAAATCTCGCGGATCGCTCGAAGTTCGGAAATGTCGCCTACCGGGGTCGAGGTGCCGTGGGTATTGATATAGTCGATATTGCCTTCCACTCCGGCCATGGCCTGGCGCATGCAGCGCACGGCGCCTTCACCGGAAGGTGCAACCATATCGTAGCCATCGGACGTCGCGCCGTAACCCACGAGTTCCGCGTAGATCTTGGCACCGCGGGCCTTGGCATGTTCCAGATCTTCAAGTACCAGCATGCCGCCGCCACCGGCAATGACGAAGCCATCCCGTGCCTTGTCGTAGGGACGTGACGCCTTTTCAGGCGTAGCGTTGTAGCTGCTGCTCAAAGCCCCCATGGCATCGAACAGGCAGGAGAGCGTCCAGTGCTCTTCTTCGCCGCCACCGGCGAACACGATATCCTGCTTGCCCATCTGGATCTGTTCCATGGCGTTGCCGATACAGTGTACCGACGTAGCGCAGGCAGAGGAGATCGAGTAATTGATGCCCTTTATTTGAAAGGGGGTGGCCAAGCAGGCAGACACCGTGCTGCCCATGGTGCGGGTTACACGATAAGGGCCGATGCGGCGCAGCCCTTTATCACGCAGTACGTCCGCCGCCTCGACCTGGTTAGCACTGGAAGCCCCGCCTGAGCCGGCGATCAAACCGGTGCGCTCATTGGAAACCTGCTCCGGTGCTAACCCCGCGTCCTCTATGGCCTGCGCCATGGAGACGTAGGCGTATGCGGCTGCATCGCCCATGAAGCGGCGTTGTTTTCGGTCGACCAGTGTATCCAGGTCGATATCGATTGTGCCGGCCACATGACTGCGGAAGCCGCGCTCAGCATACTCTTCCTTGAAGCGGATGCCCGAACGGCCTGCCTTGAGCGCATCCAGCACCTGGTGCTGATCATTGCCAAGACAGGAGACGATGCCCAGGCCAGTGACGACCACTCGTCGCATGGAAGCCTCCTGATCAGAAGTTTGCAGTGGAGGTGAACAGACCGACACGTAAGTCGTTGGCCTGATAGATCTCGCGGCCGTCGACCGCGACAGTACCGTCAGCAATACCCAGGATGAGGCGTCGGGTAATGATGCGTTTTACATGAATATGGTAAGTGACTTTTTCAGCGTCGGGCATGATTTGTCCGGAAAACTTGACTTCGCCGCAGCCCAAGGCGCGCCCACGCCCTGGATGGCCGAGCCAGCCTAGGTAAAAGCCGACCAGTTGCCACATGGCATCTAGCCCTAGGCATCCCGGCATCACTGGGTCGCCAGGGAAATGGCAGTCGAAGAACCATAGGTCAGGGCGAATATCCAGCTCGGCGATCAGCTCACCCTTGTCATAGCGGCCACCGGCTTCTTCGATACGGGTTATACGATCCAACATCAGCATATTGGGGGCCGGCAATTGGGCGTTGCCGGGGCCAAATAGCTTGCCCTGGCTGCAGGCTAGCAGCTCTTCATATGCAAAGGAGTGTTGCTCGGTCACTGAGTCGTTCCAAGTGTCAGAAGTGTCGTGTACTACGCATTGTGTGTACGCGCCTAGTTTACTGGCAGTAAGGAATGAATGCACGTCGTCGAATAGAGGTATTGCTCGGGTTGAAGTTCGATCGTCGCCCGGACACAAACATTAGTTCGAGTTTACAAACGTTGTAATCCTCTCTCTTGCGCCTGGGTAAGCCTGCAAGGCATGATGCCCGCTCAGTCCGCAACCTAGTATTATAATGAAAAATTATGTGGCCCTCTTTTTCTCTTAAACATCCAGTGGTCTGGCTAGGCATTGTCGCTCTAGGGATGTTGCCCTTGTTACCGCTCATGTCGCTACGCTTGATAGCACTGGCGGTCGTGATCCTGGCCCTGCTGTATGTGACGCGACAGATGCGCCAAGAGCATTGTCGGCGTCAGTTAATCGAGAAAGCGTTGGAACTATCAGAGGATGGCGTAATGATCTGCGATGCTGCCAATCGCATAATCAGTGTCAATGCTGCCTTCACTCATATTACCGGCTTTCAGCGTCAGGAAGTGATAGGCCTCGATCCCTCGGTATTGTCTTCGGGACGTCATGACAAGACGTTCTTTGAACGCTATTGGCACGCGCTCGATACTACGGGGCGCTGGGAAGGTGAAATATGGAACAAGCGCAAGCGCGGCGAACAGTATCCTGAATGGCTTCGGGTTCAGGCATGTTCGAATCGACATGGCCGCACCGAAAACTACATTGCGCTGTTCACCGATATTTCCAAACACAAGGCACGGGAACAGGATCTCGAGCGTGTAGGCTTCGAGGATCCTCTGACCGGTCTGCCCAATCGACGACGGCTGCACGACATACTCACATCGCGGTTGCAGCATTTGCGCGCCGGCGAAGGGCTGGATCTGGCGCTAATCGATATCGATGGTTTCAAGTCGGTCAACGATGGCCTTGGGGTCGAGGGGGGGGATCGATTACTGGCGCGCTTCGGCCAGCGCTTGTCTACCGTTGCCGCTCAGGCAACGGTGGGTCGTCTTGGGGGAGACGAGTTCATGCTGATTCGTACCACGACCTTCGACGATCATGAGAAATGGATTGCCGGTTTGCGAGAGCATCTCAGCGAGCCTTTCGAGTACAACGATCGCTCACTGCGGCTTGGCTTTTCCATTGGCAGTTGCCGAGCCCCTGAAGACGGCAGCGATTCGGGGCTCTTGTTTCAACGTCTCGAGTCAGCGCTTTACAGCGCCAAACATCATGGCCGTAGCCACGATCAACGTTTTCAGCCTTCTCTTGAGATCAAGGGCGACAGACAGTTGACGCTGGTCAACGATCTTCGCCGTGCCTTGATTCAGGGTAACCAGCTAGAGCTACATTACCAGACCCAGCACCGGCTCTCGGATGATTCCCTGGTAGGGATGGAGGCGTTATTACGCTGGCGCCATCCTGAACATGGGATGATATCGCCTGTTGACTTCATTCCCTTGGCGGAACGTCACGGCTTGATGAATGCCGTGGGTAGCTGGGTTATCGAACAGGCCGTAGCACAGCAGGCCAAATGGCTTACAAGAAATGATACCTGCGTACCCATTTGGATCAACATTTCGGTATTGCAGTTGATCCAGGGGGATCTTGAATCGCGCATTGCTGCTTCCTTGGCCCAGCATGGGGTGCCTGCTCGATTGATCGGCCTCGAGTTGACCGAGTCGGTGCTGCTAGACGAGCGTGCCGGCGATATTTCCCCGCGGCTCAACGCACTGCGTGACAGTGGTCATCTCATCGCTGTCGATGATTTCGGGACCGGTTACTCCTCATTGGCCTATCTCAAGCATCTGCCGGTGGACAAGCTCAAGCTGGATCGCATGTTCATTCGTGGCTTGCCCGAGGATTCCGGTGATGCCGCCATTGTCAAGGCAGTGCTGTCGATGGCGCGCGGATTGAAGTTGGAAGTCATCGCCGAAGGCGTGGAAACCGTGGCTCAGCGCGATCACCTGACAGCGGACGGGTGCCAGCTGTGTCAGGGATTCCTGCTCTCGCGCCCAGAGTCAGCGAGTGGTATCGAGACCCGCTACCCATCACATCATGATCCTTGAGGCTCTTGACTCAAGCTCGATGCTCCAAACGACGACATAACCATAGGCATACCAACGCCCGGTTCGCTGCTCTAGGGGCGCCAGAGTATGCGCCAATTCCGCTCGCTGATAATCCAGGTAATCAATCGTCGCGCTTGAGCGCCTTGAAAGCGTCCAGCGCCCGGGCGCGAGCTGCCTTGTGATCGACAATGGGGGCAGGGTAGTCGACCTCCTTGAGCATGTCCTTGGGCGGCGCATGGCGTGCCTTGTCGGGCAATTTTGCAAGCTCCGACAGGAATTCGGCGATGAACTCGCCCTGAGGGTCGAAGCGCCGAGATTGGGTCGTGGGATTGAAGATTCGAAAATAGGGCGATGCATCGGTGCCGGTAGAAGCGGCCCATTGCCAGCCGCCGTTGTTGGAGGCGAAGTCCCCATCGATCAGGTGCTTCATGAAGAATGCCTCTCCGCGCCGCCAGTCGATCAAGAGATGCTTGCTCAGGAACATGGCGGTCACCATGCGCAGGCGATTGTGCATCCAGCCTCGCTGCACCAGCTGGCGCATGGCGGCGTCCACCAGCGGATAGCCGGTGCGCCCTTCGCACCAGGCGGCAAAGGCCTCATCGTCATCGCGCCAGGCCAGTTTCTCGGTGTAGCGCTGGAAAGGTTCATGGCGACAGATATCCGGATAACCCAGCACGATATGCTGATAGAACTCGCGCCAGATGAGCTCGTTGACCCAGCTGGTCAGGCCGGCATCGCCCTCTGCGAGGCTGCCGCCATTTGCGCTCATCGCCGCCTGTAGACACTGGCGATGGGAAATCATGCCCAGGGACAGATAGGCGGACAGTTCGCTGGTGCCCTGAATGGCGGGAAAATTGCGCTGGTCCTTGTAATGTCGCACTCGGTAGTGCAGAAAACGTTCGAGGCGATCCGCGGCAGCCTCCTGACCAGCAGGCCAGTGTCTGGCATCCACAGGCTTGCCGTCGAGTACGTTCTTTTGTTTAGCCTGAAGCGTGGATAGTGCGGGGATACGATCGTTATCGATGCCAAGGTGTTGTTGGGCCTCGGGTGAATCCCGTAGGGCAAGGCGTTCGGCACTTATTTCTCGATGCCAAGCCTTGGCGAAAGGCGTGAAAACGCTGTAATAGTCGCCCTGGCCGGTCAGCAACTCTCCCGGTGCAAAGGCCACCGCATCCGTATGAGGATGTACCGCGTGATTGTCCTGCTTGAAGGCCTTTATCACCGCCTCGTCCCGGCGCCATTCATTGAGGGGGTATTCGCGATTGAAATGCAGCCCGCCCTCGATGCCGTACTCATCGGCAATTTTCAACAAAACCTTGGGCGCTTCATCGAAGGTGTCGATGTCGCGATGCAGCAGTGGGATGTTGAGTCCTCTCAGATCGTCACCCAGGGCGCGTACGCCACGGTGCCAGAAATCGATCTTGTTGATGCCATGATCCTGAGCTTGCCATTGCGGTACGCTGCGAAGAAATACTGCAATGACTGGTCCGGACTTGGCAGCGGTAGCCAAGGCGGTGTTATCCAAGGTGCGAAGATCGCTACGAAACCAGACCAGTTGTCGTTGCATAAAAAACTATCGCTCTCTTATTGGCCCAATAGCGGGCGCAGCCGACTGATTGACTGCACCGAGTCATCGCCAAGCAGCTCCACACCACTGTCGAGAAGCTCATCGTCGCGGATCCGCGTGATGGGACCGGTCAGGCATACTGGCACCGAGAGCTGATCCGCTAGACGCGGCAATTGGCGCCGGATCAACTCACTGCGTTCCGCCCGACCGCTTGCCAGTACCAGCGCAGAAAGATGCAGGCGGTTGGCCGCTAGCCCCAGATCACCCAGGGCGGGAGAATTATCTAGCAATATGACGCGATAACCGGCGTCTATGGCCGCCAGGGTAAAGAGTAGCGGCCATAGCGCACCGCTCTCCTCGGAGAGCTGGGTGATCAGCAGTTGAGGGCCATGGCTCACCAGGTTGGCATGATACATTCGCGTGCCAATACGGGTGCGTAGAAATCCCTCGAGCAAGCGCTGTTGCAGCAACGCACCCAGTTGGCCATTCCAGCGTTCTTCGAGCTGCAAGACCGCTGGCTGCCATAGTTCATGCAGGCAGATGGACACTGGATAAAGGGCCAATGCCTGATTGTATAGCGTCTCCAGCCGTTCCAGATCCAAGGCCTCCACTGCCAGGATCAGCTGTTCGCGTTGACAGGGCCAATCCCCCGCCTCCGGCACGGGAATTTCCATGCTCTCCGGCTGATCCAGAAGATCATGCACCTGACTAACCGGAACACCGCGATTGAGCCACTGCAGAATCCGTTCGATGCGCTCGATATCCTGGCGCGCATAGAGCCGATGCCCTTTAGGCGTGCGCTGAGGGCGAATCAATCCGTAGCGGCGCTCCCAGGCTCGCAACGTCACCGAATTGACGCCGGTGAGCCGCGATACTTCTCGAATTGGATAGAGCGGCGCATGGATCGGGTCTATCGCCTTGTCACTCATGCGTAATCGGCCTCCTTGTAAGGAAAGTACTCGGACGGTGGATATCGCGTCATTTGTCTTATCGAATCTCGGCGTCATTCAGCCTGTGGACGATATTGTACAATCCGATCACCTTGTACAACTAGGGCGCAAGCCACTGTAATCGTTGTATGCATTCATGAATCCTAAGTACGGGCGCGCCCTTCGATAATGCTGGTCAAGGCATCGACGAAGGCAGGATGCTCGCCGACGGGCGCCAGCAGTTCGATGGTCAAGGTCTCGTGCTTGGCATGCAGCGCTTCGATCTGGCGAGGTACGTCTTCTCTCAGGTGCCGCCCTGCCGCAAAGAACAATGGCAACACGTCGGCTCGTGGATAGCCGGCTTCGGCAAGTTCGGCGGCAACCTGCTCAAGAGATGGATCGCACAGCTCCATGTAGGCCAGTCTCAAGGGGGCTTCGAGCCGGCTGCTCAATGAGTCCGCCAAGGCGTCGAAAGGCGCGCGCCAGCGTGGGTCGCGAGAACCGTGGGCCAGTAGAATCAAGGGATCGCTCATAAAGCTGTCTCCATTCAGGTGCTCAGATAATTGCCGAGATGATGGCCTGATAGCCAAGCGTCTTCGATACGTCCGGCACTCATTCCATCGCCACACAGGGCAAGCCCGCATGGATCTGTCTGGAAATCCAGCGTATCAGTTTTCGCAGCGGGCTCGGCTCTGGTTTCGGTATTGGTCAGGGGTTGGGAAAAGCGCCAGCGATGGGCACCCACCAATTGAGCCTCAGGCAGCGGTGCCGGATATCGCTCGGCAAAGGCTGCCAGAAGCTGAGCGGCAATCCAATTCGCATCACGCTCGAGATGCGCTTGGCTCCACCGAGGCGTCGCCAGAAGAGAAAGACTTTCACCCTGGTCGTTGCGTCCGGGCTTGCTACCGTTGCGAGTCACGAAACGCAAGGGGCCGCCATTCATGAAAGCCGCTTGCCACTCGGGGCCTGGTGTTTCAAGGGAGGTTAGTGGCGCTTCGAACAGGACATAGGCGGTCCAGCAGGGGCTCATCTCGATACGTTGACAAGCCTTGGCTAGTGCCGAGCTATGAGGTGCCAGCAAGAGCTGTGCCTGAGGCGCGGGAATGGCCAGGATTACCTGGGTGAAAGGGCCATGGCGAAGTCCCTGATCATCCTGTAACCACCATATTGATTCTTCTCGATGCAGATGTTCGATGCGACACTGGGTATGCAAATCGAGGTTTCGGGATAAATGACGGCTCAGGGCGGTCATACGTGGAGCGCCTACCCAGCGGGTTTGATCGTCTTGCTTGCGCTGCCAATCGCCCTCGTCACACACCCAAAGCGATCGAGGCCAGGAGGCGATCACGTTGGCTTGCTGCCATGTTTCCAGCTCGCGCTGAAACTCTGGAGAGCGTGCGGTGAAGTACTGGGCACCTAGATCAAAGGTGGCCGAAGGTGCGCGCCGGCTTGCCAAGCGCCCACCAAGGGCACGGCTTTTTTCGAAGAGGTGTACCGGATGGCCGTGTCGAATCAGTGCCCGAGCGCAGGCCAGCCCAGCAATACCACCACCGATAATGGCGAAACTGGGATCATGCATTACATATCGCCTTCTCATTAGGCGTGAAGATCGAATACCGACTAAAATGTATTATGGTAACAGGTTAGTACAATGGCTGTATAATATGATAGCAACGCGTCAAGGAGAGAGTCGATGCGCATTCTCATCACCGGCGGTAGCGGGTTCGTCGGTCAATTGCTGTGCAAACGGCTGCGCGAGCAGGGTCATAGCCTGCTGGTGGTTTCGCGTTCACCGACCAAGACCCGGCGGCTGTTACCACCAGACACCGACATTCGCCAACGGGTACACGATTTCGACGGTACCCAGGTCGATGCCATCGTCAACCTGGCCGGTGAGTCGATTGCCGGTAAACGATGGAGCGAGGAGCAGAAGAAAAAGCTGGTCGAATCACGTCTTTCGATTACCAGCGATCTGGTGACCCTGTGCGGTAAACAGAATACGCCGCCAAAGGTGATGGTATCCGGCTCCGCCATGGGGTATTACGGCGCACAAGGCCAGCGGCCGGTCGATGAAGACACCGCTCCCCAGGATGAATTCGCTCATCGACTGTGCGCCGGCTGGGAAGCGGCTGCCCAAGGGGCAGAAGCCTACGACGTGCGTGTTGCGTTACTGCGTACCGGCTTGGTGCTCGATCGCAACGGCGGGGCGCTCAAGCAGATGTTGCCACCCTTCAAGATGGGGCTGGGTGGGCGCATCGGCGATGGTCGCCAGTACATGCCCTGGATTCATCGTCTAGACATGGTTCGTATCATCGAGTTCCTGCTCGAACAGGATACGTTGAGTGGCCCTTTCAACTGCTCCGCCCCCAATCCGGTTACCAACGACGAGTTCGTTCATACGCTGGCGAAGCATCTTCACCGGCCAGCAATGATTCCAATGCCGGCGGGAGTGCTCAAGGCATTGCTGGGGGAAATGTCTCGTCTGCTGCTAACCGGCGCGGCCATGCAGCCCAAACGGCTGGAAGAGGCCGGATTCACCTTCGAGTATCCGACCCTTGATCAGGCAATGCAGGAGATTCTGGGTAACTAAGGTCGGCTGTTCTCATCGACCGTCACGATCACCCGCACCGCGTCCAGACGCAGGCGGGTGCCGTCGATGGCTGCGTCCAGCGCCCGCCGCTCTTCCTCTAATGCGTTTATTTCGTCGTCGCGAACCGCCGGATTATGCTGCGCCAATGCCTTCAGGCGGGTCAGTTCATCATTCAGTTCGATTCGCATGCGCTGCTGGGCAGCTTCGATTATGGTGGGCAGCTCGTTTTCCGCTTCGCTCTCTCCCTGGGCCAGCAATGTACGCAACTGATCCTGACGTGACTTGATCAGATCCCGGGCCACCGCCTTCTTGACCTTGCGCAGATTCTTGGCAAGCCCGGTAAAGGAGACCTTGGAAGATAGATTGGCACCAGACTCGTCGAGCAGCACCCGAATGGCCGTGGGCGGCATGAAACGGTTGATGTGCAGGCGGCTCGGGGCGGGGCAGTAAGTACTGAACACCAGTTCGGCCATCAGCCGGCCCGCCGGAATGGCCGGGTGGGCAAGCAGTGCCACGGCGGTGTTGCCCAGGGTGCCATCGAGAACGCGGCCCATCATCTCGCGTATCAGCGGATGCTCCCAGGAAAGATGCTGTACATCATCTCGAATCAGCGACTGCTGGCGCGAGGCGGTCGCGGTAAAACCTTCTTCGCCTTTTGCCAGGCCGGGCAGGCCATCGAGCATGTGGGACCCGGCGCGCAGATGCACGAGGCTCTCTCCCAGGTCCTGGCTGTCCACACCGAAGATGTCCAGCGCCTGATCGAAATAACGCATCAGCGCCTTGTCATCATCGAGTTCGCGAATCGCCTCGATGACCGCCTCGGCGCGTTGCGGCCGGCAGGCATTGAGTTCCAGCAGGCGATTGCGCCCGGCATTGCGCTCCTCCAGGCGTGTCTCGAACAGCGCCCGGGTTTCATCGACGATCTCGGCAGTGGCATCGGCGTCGAGAAGCGCATCCGCCAGGGCATCGCCGAAAGCGTCATGAAGATCACTGCCAACGCCGTGAGGGGCGCTGAACGCGTCCATGCCTTCCTGATACCAGCGCAGCAGCCGTTCGCCGGGGCTGTCGATGAATACCGGCACATGGATTTCGATGGCATGTCGTTGACCGATGCGATCAAGACGGCCGATACGCTGTTCGAGTTGATCCGGATGCACAGGTAGATCGAACATCACCAGATGACGACAGAACTGGAAGTTGCGCCCTTCGGAGCCGATTTCCGAGCACACCATCACCGGGCTGCCGTACTCCTCGTCCGCGAAGGCGGCGGCGGCGCGATCCCGCTCGACTAGCGTCATGCCTTCATGAAACACCGGTGCATGAATGCCTTTCAATACCCGTAGCGCTTCCGCTAGATCCATGGCGGTCGTGCGCTCGTGAACGATCACCAGCAGCTTGTCGTCTGCGCTGTCGCTGAGCAGTTGCAGCAACCAGTCGACCCGAGGATCGATCTGCCACCAGGGCTCCTTCTGGGCGCCTGGGTCATCCAGCAGGCGATAGGCGATTTCGGGATAAAGCAGCACGTCGGAATGCATGTCGGGATTGCCGAGATCCGCATCGACCAGCAGCTCATCCAGCGCATCTTCGCTGCTACTGAACTCGTTCAGTATGCGGCGGTAAGCGGAGGGCAGCTCGAGGCGGGCGACCTTCAATCGGCGCTCGGGAAAGCCGCCGACATGACGACGGCTGTTGCGAAACATCACCCGGCCGGTGCCATGGCGATCGAGTAGCTGCTCGCGCAGCTGACGGCGGGCGTCCTCCTGCTGGGCGTCATCGCTTTCTGGAGAAGCAAGAATAGTCAGTAGTGCCCGGCTGTCGCTATCGTCGACCTGATCCGCAACGCAGGCAGCGGCTTGGTCGTCCCCGGGTAGCCTGTCCAGGGCATCGATGGCGGCGGCCACCTGAACGTAGCTCGCTTCCTCGCGGCGAAAGCGCGCCAGGTCATGATAGCGATCCGGGTCGAGTAGGCGCAGCCGGGCAAAATGACTTTCGAGGCCCATTTGCTCCGGGGTGGCGGTGAGCAGAAGCAGCCCCGGCGTCTGGCTGGCTATGCGCTCGATGCAAGAATAGCCCGGGCCGCTGGTCGTGGGCGACCAATCTAGGTGGTGGGCTTCATCAACGATGAGCAGATCCCAGTCGCAGGCATTGGCCTGGGCTTGGCGATGGGAATTGGCAAAGAGCCATTGCTGGCTGGCCAGGATCAGCTGGCCGGACTCGAAAGGGTTGGCATCGCCATGGGCCTGGCTTTGCGTTTCGTCGAGCAGGGTCACCTCCAGGGCGAAACGGCGCAGCAGCTCGACCAGCCATTGGTGGGTCAGACTGTCCGGTACCAGAATCAGCGCCCGCTCAACGCGACCGGTGAGCAGCAGGCGATGCAGTATCAGTCCGGCCTCGATGGTCTTGCCCAGCCCGACCTCGTCGGCCAGCAGCACCCGCGGGGCATGGCGTCGTGATACCTCATCGGCGATATACAGCTGATGGGGAATCAGGTCGATCTTGGGGCCGCTCAAGCCAAGAGCGGGATTTTGCTCGACCCGATGATAGTGATGTAGCGTGCGAAAACGCAGGTCGAACCAGTCGTTACGATCGATCTGGCCGGTAAGCAGCCGGTCCCGGGCCTGATTGAACTGCATGCTGTCGGCAATGCGTGCCTCGGAAAGCTCGCAGTCGTTACCTTCTTCATCCTTACCGGTGTAGATCAGCAGGTCATCGGCTTCCTGAACGTTCTCGACCATCAGCTGACCGCCCTCGGCAGTGGTAATGCGATCACCGCTACCGAAGACCACCCGGGTCAAAGGTGCCTGGCGAGCGCTGTAGGTGCGTGTCTGCTGACTCGCGGCGAACAATACCGTCACGCTGCGAGCGTCGCAGTTCAAGACGGTGCCCAGACCCAGCTCCGCCTCGCCGTCACTGATCCAACGTTGACCCGGTGTAAAAACGCTCATGCTGCCTCGAATATTGGAAAAACGGTATGCTCGCCCAACAGGCGGCGGGGGCGCGGTAGTCTACAGCAATACAGCGGCAGGCTTAAGCGCAAGCATCACTCCTTCAGCCAGGCCGCCAACTGCGCACGAGTCAATTCACCCACATGACGTTTGACGAGTTCGCCGTCGGCATCGAACAACAGCGAGGTCGGCAGTCCTGGAGACTCGACGGCAACCATCAGGCGCTGTTCCGGATCGAGCAGAGCCTGGTTGAAGTCTAGTCCCTCTCCATCCAGATAGCGCACCGCCGTGAGCAGGGTTTCGCCCTGATTGACGATGACGATGCTGACGTCTTCGTGTTTATCCGCCTCCGCCAGCAAGGGCATCTCGCGACGACAGGGCGGGCACCAGGTCGCCCAGAGATTGAGCACCAGGGGCTTGCCTTGCAATGTGCTTAGATTGACCTGGTTGCCCTCGATATCCTCCAGGGTGATATCCGGCAATTCGCTCAAGCCAGCCTGATGACCTAATGGATTCCAGGCCATCAGCCCTAGCCATAACGCTACGCTTGCCACCAGCAAGGCCTCGGCCTTGATCAGCGTTGTCATCCGTTGGCGCAGTTTCCAGGCGCTGAAGGCTGCCCCGGCGAGCAATCCCCAAATCGTGCTATAGCCTGGCTGCCACAGCTTGAGAATATCCAGCGGAGCGGCAAGATAGCTGTCGGCATGTGTCAGTACGTACCCCAGGCGAGCACCGATCAGCCAGCTCAGCAGCAGGCCGTTGAACCAGCCGGCACGCTGCGACTTTTCAAGACGCAGCAGCGCCATGCTCGCCAGCAGCAGTGCAAGCGCTGCAATGAACGCATACAGACGTGGCAGTGCAATCAACAACGGGCCAAGAGCGATGGCATCCATGGGAACGTCTTTATATCCACTAAACAGGGGTTAAAAAGGGATGGTTGCCTCTTGAGGGCGCCACCGCGCTACAATGTAGCAGCCTACTGTTCTGCCTCAGTGCTGTCATCCCTATCTACATCCCGCGCCGGAGATTTGCATGGCCCGATCCACCGACCACTTGCGCGCCCTGGCCATCGCCAGTCAAGCCACCGGATTCGTGCTGATCATCGCCCTGGAAACCTGGTTGGGGGATGCGGCGCGGCCCTGGCAAGGCGTGACGCTGGCGGTAATGTTGGTAACAGCGATCTGGATCGCACTGGTGCGGCTTTATCGCCGTAATCGTCAACGCAAGGCGGCTGTCGAGCGGGCGTATGCAAGTGAGCATGAAGACGACTGAGGTGATCGTCTGGCCTGACCAGGCTCGCCTATTTTCCTTCCGCGTACTACGCAAACGTCGTAAGCGTCTATGCTTCAAAAACCAGTATGTTTCTGAAGCATGTGACGCGGCAGTCTGATGGACAATAATTTTGCCTCGTCATGATCATGAGCGCTTTACAATAAAAAAGCGTTAGGGAGGCAGTCATGAAGCAGCGCAATATCTTCATCGTCGGGCTCAACGACTTCAATCGCGAACGACTGCGAACCCTGCGTGGTGCCGAACATTACAACTTCCACGGCGTCATCGATCCCGCTGAAGTCTATGAAACGGAACACTTCCCCATCGAGGACATGCTCAGCCGTGCCGAAAAGCAGCTGAGCGAGTTCAACGAGCCCATCGATGCGATTGCGGGCTATATGGATTTTCCCGTTTCGACCATGTTGCCGCTGCTGTGCGAGCGTTTCGACACCCGCACCACCAGCCTCGAGAGTCTACTCAAGTGCGAGCACAAGTATTGGAGCCGTCTGGCTCAGCGCGACGTGATCGGCAACTATATCCCGCGCTTCACTGCCTTCGACCCGTTTGATGACAGCGCGCTGTCGCGTATCGGCGAGGCGGGATTGTACTTTCCATTCTTCGTCAAGCCGATCAAGTCCTCCGGCTCGCGGTTGGGTTTTCGCATCGACAGCCCCGAAGATTTTACCGCGGCGGTAGCACGGCTGCGCGAGGATATCGGCCTGATCTCCGAGCCGTTCAATTTCGTGCTCGACCAGGCCAATCTGCCGGATAAGGTGCGCCAAGTAGACGGCGGCTACTGCATGGCGGAAGAGATCATCGGCGGCTGGCAGTGCACCGTCGAGGGCTATGTCTACCAGGGCGAGGTCGTCTCTTACGGCATCGTCGATTCGATTCGCTATCCCCAGGTGCTGAGCTTTTTCTATTACCGCTATCCATCCCGGCTGCCAAAGCATATCCAGGACAAGATGCGCGAGCTGACCAATACCATCATGACCCATATCGGCTACGACAACGCCGCTTTCAACGTCGAGTATTTCTGGGATGAAATGCAGAACCGCATTTGGCTACTGGAGATCAACACGCGCATCTCCCAATCCCACTGCGATCTGTTCGAGAAGGTCGATGGTGTCAGCAACCAGCAGGTCACCATCGATCTTGCTTTGGGTCTGTCGCCGGACATGCCGCGACGACACGGCGATTTTGCGGTGGCGGGCAAATTCTTCTACCGAGTGTTCTTCGTCGATGCCATAGTCACCCGGATACCCAGCGACGATGAAATCGATGCACTGCAGCAGGAGTTCCCCGGTACCGTGATCGCCTTGCAGGTCGAGACCGGTGTGCGCTTGTCGACGCTGCCGGAGCAGGACAGCTACAGCTTCGCCCTGGCCTATGTGTGGATGGGCGCGGATGACGACGAGGCGCTGGAAGCCAACTATCGACGCCTGGCGGATAAGCTGCTCTTCGAGTTCGAGGACGTCGTGGGGTAACGCTCCATCACCGTCGTTCGATTCTTATTCGGTTGTCAGCGGAGTAATAGCGCTCTATGCATATCGTCACGGAATTTCCTCGGAAGGTCTTCGAAGAAGAGACCTGGATCACCTTGGCCGATGGTTGCCGGTTGGGGGTACGTATCTGGCGACCGGTGGATGCGGATCAGCATCCAGTACCGGCGATTCTCGAATACTTGCCCTATCGCAAGCGCGACCTGACCGCAGTGCGGGATGCCCAGACGCACCCCTACTGGGCGGGTCACGGCTATGCCGGGGTACGGGTGGATATTCGTGGCACCGGGGAGTCGGATGGCGTGCTCACCGATGAATACCTGCAGCAGGAACTCGACGATGGCATCGAGATTCTGGCTTGGCTGGAAGCGCAGCCCTGGTGCACCGGCGATGTGGGCATGGTGGGCATCTCCTGGGGCGGCTTCAACGGGCTGCAGGTCGCCGCGCTGCAACCGCCTCAGCTCAAGGCGGTGATCACGTTGTGTTCCACGGACGATCGCTATGCTGACGACATCCATCACATGGGCGGCTGTCTGCTGGGGGACAATCTGTCCTGGGCCTCGACCATGTTCGACGGCAACGCCTCCCCCCCGGACCCCGAGTTGGTCGGCGAGCGTTGGCGTGATATGTGGCTCGAGCGTCTCGATGGCAGCGGCCATTGGCTGGCGACCTGGCTCGCGCATCAGCGGCGCGATGAGTACTGGAAGCATGGATCAGTATGCGAGGACTTCTCTCTCATCAAATGCCCGGTCTATGCCATCAGCGGCTGGGCGGACGGCTACTGCAATGCCGTGTTTCGCTTGCTCGAAGGACTCGATGTGCCACGCAAGGGGCTGGTCGGCCCTTGGGCGCACAAGTACCCGCATCTTGGCGTGCCAGGGCCTGCCATCGGCTTCATGCAGGAATCGCTGCGCTGGTGGGATCAGTGGCTAAAGGGTGAAGAGACCGGCATCATGGACGAACCCATGCTGCGGGTCTGGATGCAGGATAGCGTGCCGCCTTCTGCGCGCTATGACACCCGCCCTGGGCGCTGGGTGAGCGAACCGACCTGGCCGTCGCCGCGCATCGTGTCGCAGATATTTCGCCTGACCAGCGGTCATGACCTGTTACCTGAGGCAGCGGATGCGCCCGCGATGCAGGCCGTCGACGATGTGCCGTTGGCGGTACGTTCGCCGCTTTCCGTGGGGCTATATGCCGGTAAATGGTGCTCCTACAATGCCCCGCCGGATCTGCCCCACGATCAGCGCGACGAAGACGGCGGCTCACTGATCTTTCAAACCGCTCGCCTTGAAGAAGCGCTCGAAATCTGCGGCCAGTGCGAAGTCGAACTCGATATCGAAGCGGATCAACCGGTGGCCATGGTCGCTCTGCGGTTGAGCGATATTGCAACGGATGATAAAGCCACCCGAGTGTCCTACGGGCTGCTCAACCTGACCCATCGCGATAGCGATGAGTTTCCCGAAGCACTAGAACCCGGCAAGCGTTATCGAGTGTGCGTCAAGCTCAAGCACATCGCACAGCAGTTCGCCGCCGGTCATGCCATTCGACTGTCGCTGTCCACCAGCTATTGGCCCCTGGCTTGGCCGGCCCCGGTGCCGGTCAAGCTGACCATCCATCCCGCTACCAGCCGTTTGATTCTGCCATGCCGCCAACCGCAACCTCGGGAAGAAGCGGCACTGCCTGCCTTTGGCGAGCCGGAAGGCGCGCCGGCGCTTGCACGCACTCTGATTCAGCCCAGCCAGGAAGAATGGCGGGTGATTCGCGACCTGGCCAACGACAAGACCACGTTAGAGGTGATCAACGACGAAGGCAGCTACCGTCTTGATGATATCGACCTCACCATCGCCGCCAAGGTGACCGAGCGCTATAGCTATTCCTATGGCCACTACGACAGCCTGAGCGGCTGGACCGAATGGAAGCGCACCTTTCGCCGGGGCGACTGGCTGGTACGCACCGTGGCCCGCACCTTGATGACCTCCAACGCCGAGCACTTTCGTATGCGGGCGACTCTGGATGCCTATGAAGGAGAGAGCCGCATATTCTCCAAGTCTTGGGATGAGGAGATACCGCGGGACCTGGTGTAGATGGGATAGGGAAAACCGCTTTCTACAGTGGCCCAAGGCAGAGCAGCGGCTCTGCCATTCGAGGCTTAGTGATAGGATTTATAACAAAGCAGAGCAGGGAAGGCTTCAATGACGAAACCCGGCTAGCCAGCTGGAAAAAACATAAAAGCCATGAAGACTCTTATGCTTTACACCATCCGTCAATTCGTCGGTGCCAGTACGGTCAATCGCTTTCCTTTTCAAACGCATCAATTACCGGTTTGCCCCGCCAGACATCGGGCGTTTCCAATCCCAGAACATAGGCGATAGTAGCGGCGGTGTCGTAGGTTATGATTGGAAACTCCAATTCCCCCTGGGCCGGGATGTTTTTCCCGTAGATGATCCAGGGAATCTCCATTTCAACCAGCGTTTGACCGCCATGACCTTTGCCGATTCCTCCATGATCCGCGGTAAAAATGATCACAGAGTCTTTCATCATGTTGCTTTCTTCCAAGGCCTCGATAACCTTTCCTACCAAGCCGTCTATCATTTCCACTTTTTCATAATATTGTGGCGTATCGTGGCCTATTTCATGGCCAATACTATCCGGCTCATTGAAATGAATAGACGTAAGTGCCGGCTTCTCTTGGGTAATAAACTCAAGCGCCTTTTCCAACGTATTTTCTTCACTGTAGCCGTTGTAATCAAGATCGACCCAGGGCTTTTCGAAAAGATGACCTATCCCCTCCCAAGTGTAGGAAACGCCTTTCTTAGCGTCGGGCCTTTGTTTCTCCAGCAGGCTGAAGATGGTAGGAAAGATCCCTGTTTCACCCACGACACGCGACGGTATTTCAGGTGTTTCGCTGCCCCATTCGGTATAACCGTGCAATACAGGGTCCGAACCCATGAGCATCGAAGCCCAATTGACGGCGCTGGAAGAGGGCAAGACCGAGCGCGCTTTCAGGGAGTAAGCGCCTTCTTCCATCATTTTTCTTAAATGCGGGACTTTCGCCTTTTCAAATGCATAGGCCCCGAAGCCATCGGAGCCGACTAGTATTACGTGCTTTGCTAGAGCCTCCTTTTTTTCGACTTTTTCTGCTGCCTGAGAGAAGGAGGCTAAACCGATCATCAACATTACGATGAACGTTAAATGCTTGATCGAATTTGGCATAAAGGTAGGCTCCATTGATGACCGTTCTATAGCTTTGGCATGAGCACAAAAAAACCGCCACTCAACGCAGCTCATGAGTGGCGGTTTTACTGGATTCTCTGGTCGGAGTAGCAGGATTCGAACCTACGACCTCTGCCTCCCGAAGGCAGCGCTCTACCAAGCTGAGCTATACTCCGATGCGATTGGGCGTACGCCACAACGGGCTGCATTATACCGCTCGTATCGCCTTGCGCAACCCCGGCGCGGCGTAGGTTTAAGCGGTTATGCCTTGCGATTCACCGCCAGTCGTGCCAAGTCTGCCATGGTGTCACGATAGCGGCTTTCGGGAAGGACGTTGAGCTGTGCCAGCGCCATACCGGCCATTTCCTCTGCACGCTGGCGGGTATAGTCGAGGGCGCCGGTATCGCTGACGATGGCCAAAACGTCGTCGAGCCGCTCCAGCCCGCCTTTGCGAATCGTCTTGCGAATCAGCTGGGTCTGCTCCTCGGTGCCGCGATTCATTGCTTCGATCAATGGCAGCGTCGGCTTGCCCTCGGCCAGATCGTCACCCACGTTCTTGCCCATGGTGTCGGCATCACCCTGGTAGTCCAGCAAATCGTCGATCAATTGAAACGCCAGTCCCAGATAGCGGCCATAGAGTTTGAGTGCTTCTTCCTGTTCGGGGCTCGCGTCTGCCAGTACTGCACCGCTATGAGAAGCGGCTTCGAAGAGCATTGCCGTCTTGCCCTGAATGGTCTCGAAATAGGCCGCTTCATCGACGTTCGGGTTGCCGATATTGGTCAGTTGCAAGACTTCGCCTTCGGCAATGGTGCAGGTGGCGGCGGAGAGAATCTCCATGACTCGCATCGAGCCCACTTCGACCATCATCTGGAACGAGCGCGAATAGAGAAAATCCCCGACCAGGACCGAGGGCGCATTGCCCCAGTGATCGTTGGCGGTCTGCTTGCCACGCCGCATGCTTGACTCGTCGACGACATCGTCATGCAGCAGTGTCGAGGTGTGCATGAACTCGATCAACGTGGCCAGGGTGATATGGTGTTTTCCGGCGTAGCCAAGCGCTCGAGCTGCGAGCAGTACCAGCAAGGGGCGCAGGCGTTTGCCGCCGCTTTCGATAATGTAATGACCGATACTCTCGACCAGCGGAACTCGAGAGCCGAGCTGGTCGAGAATGGTACGATCGACGGCGGCGAAGTCTTCCGCTACCGGTGCATGGATGGACGCTGCGTTGGGCTGCATGATGTCTGTCTGTAAGGGGTTGGGCCGCGTTGCGCACGAAGGTTGCATCCCGTCGCACCGCATTTGAGCCAAGCATGGTGTAGCCATGCTATGAGGCCCTCTATAAGGCGTCAAGGCAAGACATAAAGCAAGATCCGGTACCGCTATGATGAATACCCACGGGTCTATGGTCTTGTGATGGTGCCTGGCTGCCGTTATAATCCGCGACCCAACTCATCATGCTCCCTGTCAGATGGCTGCCAAAAGGGGCGCCACTCGCCGCAGGCCGATGAAGAGCCCACCTAGGATGAGTGTCTGGAGAACATAATGTACGCAGTTATCAAGAGTGGCGGTAAACAATACCGCGTCCAGGAAGGCCAGACCCTGAAGCTCGAGAAGCTTGAAGTGGCAACCGGCGAAAGCCTGGATTTCGATCAGGTTCTGTTGGTAGCCGATGGCGACGACATCAAGGTCGGGGCGCCTCTGGTCAGCGGTGCGAAAGTCTCTGCCGAGATCGTTTCTCACGGCCGTGGCAAGAAGGTTCGCATCATCAAGTTCCGTCGTCGTAAGCACTCCATGCGCCGTCAAGGCCATCGTCAGTGGTTTACTGAAGTCAAGATCACCGGGATTTCCGCGTAAGCGGTATGACCCTCAACGAGCGAGGTATTTGCAATGGCTCACAAGAAGGCAGCTGGTAGTACCCGTAACGGCCGCGATTCAGAATCCAAACGCCTTGGTGTCAAGTTGTTTGGTGGACAAGCCGCCGTTCCCGGTAACATCATCGTACGTCAGCGTGGCACCCGGTTTCATGCCGGCACAGGCGTTGGTATCGGCAAGGATCACACTCTGTTCGCACTGAACGAAGGCGTGATCAAGTTCGAGACCAAAGGGCCGAAAAACCGCAAGTTCGTGAGTGTCGTCTCCGCCTGAGACAATGCGAACGTTGCACTGGAAAGGCCCCGCGATAGCGGGGCCTTTTCGTATCAGGACGGAAATACCGTCGGGAGAATGACCCATGCAGTTCGTCGACGAAGCCTCGATCATCGTGGAAGCCGGCAATGGCGGTAGCGGTTGCCTGAGTTTCCGCCGCGAGAAATACGTACCCAAGGGCGGTCCCGACGGGGGTGATGGCGGCCATGGCGGCAGTGTCCATCTAATTGGCGACGATGCCCTTAATACACTGATCGATTTCAAGTATCAGCGGTTTTACAAGGCGCGTAACGGCCAGCCGGGGCAGGGCCGCCAGATGAGCGGCAAGGCCGGAGAAGATCTTCACGTCAAGGTGCCGGTAGGCACCACGGTGATCGATGAGGATACCCTCGAAGTGATCGCCGATGTGACCGAGATCGGTCAGGTGGTGCTGGTCGCCCAGGGCGGTCGCCGGGGGCTGGGCAACATTCACTTCAAGTCGTCGACCAATCGCGCGCCACGGCGAACCACGCCAGGCACCGAGGGCGAGCGACGCAATCTGCGCCTTGAAATGAAGGTGATGGCGGATGTCGGCTTGCTGGGCATGCCCAATGCAGGCAAGTCGACGCTGATCCGCTCCGTTTCAGCGGCCAAACCCAAGGTGGCCAACTATCCCTTTACCACCTTGGTGCCCAATCTTGGTGTGGTCAAACTGGGCATGCATGAACACTTCGTCATGGCGGACGTGCCCGGGCTGATCGAAGGAGCGTCCGATGGTGCCGGCCTGGGGCTGCGTTTTCTCAAGCATCTGACCCGGACGCGGCTGCTGCTGCATGTGGTGGACGTGGCGCCTTTTGATGAGTCTGACCCAGTGGAGTCTGCCCAGGCCATTACCCATGAGCTGGAGCAGTTTTCCGCTACCCTTGCGGAGCGGCCGCGCTGGCTGGTGCTCAACAAGCTCGACCTGCTGCCGGAGGACGAGCGAGATGCACGAGTCGACGAAATCATTTCTCGCCTCGATTGGGATGGCCCTCTGTTTCGCATCTCGGCCATCAGCGGTGAAGGCACCGACGCGCTCGTGCAGGCGGCTTATCGCTGGTTGACCGAGCAGCGCCGCCTGGAGACCGAAGACGAAGAGGCCGCCGAGCGCGAGCAGGCCATGCGTCGTCGCATGGAGGCCGAAGCGGTGGCCCGCGCCGAGGCGAAGCTGAGTCGCAAGCGCAAATCCGCGGTTGAGGATGACGACGACGATGACTTCGATGATGATGAGTATGATGTCGAAGTCGAATACGTACCTTGATCGATGTCTCAAAGCTACGGCGCTCGATACGATTTGATATCACCGATCGAGCTCGAATCGTATTGGAGATGGCGGTGAGATGAACAATGAGTGGGCATCGGGCCGCGAGGCGCTAGTCAAGGCGCGGCGAGTGGTAGTGAAGATCGGAAGTGCCCTACTGACCAACGATGGGCGTGGCCTGGATGAGCCCGCCATCGGCGGTTGGGTCGACCAGATCGCCGCGCTGCATGCGCGAGGTATCGAGGTAGTGCTGGTCTCCTCCGGAGCGGTAGCCGCCGGCATGGTGCGCCTGGGTTGGCGTGCGCGCCCTTCGACGGTGCGCGAGCTGCAAGCGGCGGCGGCAGTAGGGCAGACGGGTCTATCGCAATGCTACGAGGGCCATTTCGCGCGCCATGGCCTGCACAGTGCGCAAATCCTGCTGACCCATGACGATCTCTCCAATCGCAAGCGCTATCTGAATGCCCGTTCTGCGCTGAGTACTCTGGTGTCACTGCGGGTGATACCGGTGATCAATGAAAACGATACCGTTGTCACCGACGAGATTCGCTTCGGGGACAACGACACGCTAGGGGCGCTGGTAGCCAATTTGCTTGAAGCCGAGGCGTTGATCATTCTGACGGATCAGGAAGGCTTGTTCGACGCGGACCCGCGCCTTCAGCCGGACGCACAGTTGATAGGCGAAGGGCGTGCCGATGATCCGCGCCTGATCGCGATGGCCGGTAGCGGTGGCGCGCTCGGGCGTGGCGGCATGACCACCAAGGTGCGCGCTGCGCAGTTGGCGGCGCGTTCCGGGGCGGTCACGGCCATTGCCAGCGGGCGTCAGCCGGATGTGCTGATCCGACTGGCCGAAGGGGAGTCCTTGGGCACGCTGTTGCATCCCGAACATGCCCCGCTGGCGGCGCGTAAGCGCTGGCTGGCCGGTCGGCTACAGGTGCGCGGTAGCCTGACCCTGGATGCCGGGGCCACGAATGTTCTGCGCGAACGCGGCTCGAGCCTGTTGCCGGTCGGCGTCAAGGCGTTATCCGGGCGCTTCGTTCGCGGTGATATGGTGGTGTGTCTTGATGAGCAAGGCGAGCAGGTCGCCAAAGGGCTAGTCAATTATGGAAGTGATGAAGCGGCTCGAATATTGGGTCAACCAAGCCATCGCATCGAAGGGTTATTGGGTTATATGGAAGCGCCGGAATTGATTCACCGCGACAATCTGGTAATTCTTTAGCTGTCGCTTTGAAACCTTCGGCAGCCGGTGGTAAGACATGGGGCGGTATGGTAGGATTCGCATCCTTTCAGGCATGGCCCGCGCATAACGCTTTTCGTGGCATGTCGTGTGGCTCGATCAAGCCGCTATGGACATATTCGATCATCAGGTCGAATCAAATACTTACACCGCATTTTATGGTTCTCCAAGGAGATTACGGTGGCGAATAGCAAGCAAGCGCGCAAGCGCGCCCGTCAGGCTGAAGAGCGTCGTCAGCATAAAGCCAGTCAGCGCTCCACGGTCCGCACTTACATCAAGCGCGTGATCAAGGCAATTCAAGGCGGCGATCATGGCAAGGCCATGGAAGAGTTCCGTACGGCGCAGCCGGTCATCGACCGTATGGCCGACAAGGATACGCTTTCCAAGAAGAAGGCTGCTCGTCTTAAGAGCCGTCTCAACAAGCGAATTAAAGCGCTGGCTGCCTAAGCCGGACGCTCGCCGAGTGCCTCATTTACTTCCTGCGCTGTATGGAGGAAAAAAGAGGCGCTAGCGCTCAGAAAACCGGCTTCGGCCGGTTTTTTTGTGCATGACTTTCGATTGGGGAAGAAGCGCTACCGTGAGTAACCCGTCAGACAAAGAGGTCCAGCCCGGGGCCAGGCCAACGACAGCCAGCGACGCTCAGTTGGATGCGCCCGCCGCAGGTGACGGTGCCCAGGGCGACCCGGCCCCCGGCAAGCAGCCCGGCGCGCAGATAGCCCCTGGTGCAGGATTGCTGCGCTCCGGGGTGATCGTAAGTGCGATGACCATGCTCTCCCGGGTGCTGGGTCTGGTGCGGGATGTGGTCATTGCCGCTCTATTGGGGGCCGGCAGTGGGGCGGATGCCTTCTTCGTCGCTTTCAAGATTCCCAACTTTTTGCGCCGCCTGTTCGCCGAGGGCGCTTTCAACCAGGCCTTCGTGCCGGTGTTGTCGGAGTACGCGACTCGTCGCTCCCGGGAAGAGGTGCGGGAGCTGCTCGATGCGGTCTCGGGCAGCCTGGCGGTCGTGCTGGCACTGATCACCGCCGCCGCCATGTTGCTGGCGCCCTGGCTTGCCTGGCTGTTTGCTCCGGGCTTTGCTCGCGACCCGGAAAAGCTCGCGTTGACCGCTGAAATGCTGCAGCTGACCTTTCCGTATCTGCTGTTGATCTCGCTCACCGCTTTCTCGGGAAGCGTGCTCAATACCTGGAGCCGCTTCGCCGTACCGGCATTTACGCCGGTGCTATTGAATCTTTCCTTGATTGGGGCCGCCCTGTGGTTGACGCCGCTGATGGAAACACCGTCATTGGCGCTGGCCTGGGGGGTGTTGATAGCCGGTGCCGCCCAGCTGGCCTTTCAGGTGCCGTTTCTTGCGCGGCTGGGATTGATGCCAAGACCCTGGCCGCGTTTTCGACATGAGGGAGTAAGACGCATACTCAAGCTGATGACCCCGGCCTTGTTCGGCGTCTCAGTATCGCAGATCAATCTATTGCTCGATACCGTACTCGCCTCGCTTCTCGCGGCGGGCAGCGTTTCCTGGCTGTACTATTCGGACCGTCTGGTGGAGCTGCCGCTTGGGGTATTCGGTATTGCCATCGGCACGGTGATTCTGCCGGCGCTCTCCAAGCGTCACGCGGAGCAGTCTCGCGAGCATTTTGCCAAGATGCTCGACTGGGCGCTGCGGGCGGTATTGCTGATCGGCTTGCCGGCGGCGCTGGCCCTGGCGGTGCTGGCGGAGCCTCTGTTGATCAGCCTGTTTCACTATGGCGCCATGACCGAGCATGATATCGCCATGGCTGCAATGAGTCTGCGTGCCTATGCGCTGGGCCTGATCGCCTTCATGCTGATCAAGATATGGGCACCGGGTTATTTTGCCCGCCAAGATACCGCGACACCGGTCAAGATCGGCATCATCGCCATGATCGCCAACATGGGGTTGAATCTGATCTTCATTGTGCCCTTGGCCCATGCCGGTCTGGCGCTGGCGACGGCGCTGTCCGCGTTTCTCAATGCCGGCCTGCTGGCACGCGGACTGCACCGCCAGGGAGTATTGATCTTCCAGCCCGGCTGGGGGCGCTATGCGTGGCAGTTGGGGGGCGGGTGTACGTTGCTTGCCCTGGGGCTTTGGTGGTTCTCCCCTCCATGGCAGGCATGGCTGAGCTGGGAAGTGGGGCAGCGGGTCTTGACGCTCGGCGCGCTGGTGGCAGGTAGTATTGCGTTGTATTTTGGCTGGCTTGCCCTCTGCGGTATTCGGTTGCGGCATTTTCGTTTGAATGGCTGACGGAGTGGGCAAGTATCAAATGCCGTGGCTGTCAAGGCTTGCCGCCTTCGTTATAATTGATTCTTTAACCGATGCGTGAATGCTGCATGGAATTGATTCGCGGTTTACACAATCTGCGCGAGCATCATCGTGGCAGTGTTGCCACCATCGGTAATTTCGACGGTGTGCACCTCGGCCATCAGGCGATTCTCGATCAGTTGCGCGGTCGCGCGGCGGATCTGGAGCTGCCGGTGACGGTGATGGTGTTCGAACCTCAGCCCCGGGAGTTCTTCGCCGGTGATCAAGCGCCGCCGCGGCTGTCGCGGCTACGTGACAAGGCTCGGCTACTGGCGGCCCACGGTGCCGAACGAATCGTCTGCCTGCCCTTCAACGATGCGCTGCGGAGCATGACGGGGCGACAGTTCATCGATCGGATATTGATCGATGGTCTTGACGTGCGTCATCTGGTGGTGGGGGATGACTTTCGCTTTGGCTGTGATCGGTCCGGTGATTTTGCCCTGTTGACTCAAGTGGGTGAGGAGTGTGGCTTCGGTGTCGAGAATACGCGCACCTTTGCCCTCGACGGGGAGCGGGTCTCGAGTTCCCGAGTGCGTACAATGCTGGCCAGCGGCAATTTCTCGCAGGCAGCGCGCATGCTCGGCCGGCCTTATTCTTATACGGGGCGAGTCGTTCCCGATCAGAAGCTGGGCCGTACCATCGGCGTGCCCACCGCCAATGTGCCGTTGTTATCCGGGCCCATGGCATTGCGTGGTGTCTATGCGGTCATCACGCGGCTGGACGATGGCCGTGAATTCGCCGGAGTCGCCAATATCGGCTGGCGGCCCACCGTGGGAACGCCGCGTCCGGTTCTAGAAGTCAATCTGTTCGACTTCAGTGGCGATCTTTATGGCCAGGTCATCGAAGTGCTGCCCTGCGCGCGTTTGCGCGGCGAGCAGCGTTTCGATGGGCTGGATGAGCTAAAGCATCGGATTCAGGCCGATCAGGTTCAGGCGCGGGAGTTTTTCCATGCCTGGCCAGGCCAAATGCACAATCGAGACGATAGTGATTTAACCCCTTATCTGGCATCGGCGCCCTTGGCGTCGGCCCCCGGGCATGCCAACCCTGGAGCCGCCAGGCGCGACAACGATGGAACCTCATGAGCGACTATAAGCCTACACTGAATCTGCCTGAAACCGACTTTCCCATGCGCGGCAATCTGCCCAAGCGCGAACCGGCGCGACTCCAGCGCTGGCAGGAGATCGATCTCTATCAGCGCCTGCGTGATGCAGGAAAGGAACGCGAGACCTTCGTGCTGCACGACGGGCCTCCCTATGCCAATGGCAGCATTCATATCGGCCATGCGGTCAACAAGATCCTCAAGGACATCATCGTCAAGGCCAAGGGAATTGCCGGTTACGATGCGCCCTATGTGCCCGGCTGGGATTGCCACGGCCTGCCTATCGAGCATCAGATCGAGAAGCTGCATGGCAAGCATTTACCGCCGGAAGAGACTCGTGCACTGAGTCGTCGTTATGCCGCGGAGCAGATCGATACCCAGCGCGAGGATTTCATACGCCTGGGCATCATCGGTGACTGGCAGCGGCCCTATCGCACCATGGATCATGTCAATGAGGCTGAAGAGGTCCGCGCCCTGGCGGAAATGGTCAAGCAGGGCTATGTATTCAAGGGTCTGAAGCCGGTCAACTGGTGTTTCGATTGCGGCTCGGCCCTGGCGGAAGCCGAAGTCGAGTACGCCGACAAGAAATCCGATGCCATCGATGTCGCCTTCGTCGCCGACGATCCTGCCGCGTTGGCGACCGCCTTCGGTCTCGAAGCGTTTGCCAAACCGGCGGCCGTGGCGATCTGGACTACCACGCCTTGGACCATTCCCGCCAACCAGGCGCTCAACGTGCATCCCGAGTTCAGCTATGCCCTGGTAGATACCGGCGAGCGCTTGCTTCTGCTGGCGGAGGATCTGGTCGAGAGCTGCCTCGAACGCTTCGGCCTCCAGGGCGAGATCGTGGCGACCACGTCGGGCACTCATCTCGAGAACCTGAACTTTCGCCATCCGTTCTATGATCGTCTGGCACCGGTCTATCTGGCGGATTACGTCGAGACGGATGCCGGTACCGGCATCGTGCATTCTGCCCCGGCTTACGGGGTGGACGACTTCATCACCTGTCGCGCCTACGGCATGGAGTTCGAGGAGATCAAGAGCCCGGTGATGGGCAATGGCGTCTACGCCGAGGATCTCAAGTTCTTCGGCGGCCAGATGATCTGGAAGGCCAATGCGCAGATCGTCGCCAAGCTGGAAGAGGTCGGCGCACTGCTGGCCCACGAGAAGATCACCCATAGCTACATGCACTGCTGGCGTCATAAGTCGCCGGTGATCTACCGGGCGACTGCCCAGTGGTTCGTGGGCATGGATATTCAAGGCGCGGATGGCAAGACCCTGCGTGAACGCGCGCTGGAGGGCATCGAGACGACCCAGTTCGTACCGGGCTGGGGCAAGGCGCGCCTGCATTCGATGATCGCCAATCGCCCGGACTGGTGCATCTCGCGTCAGCGCAACTGGGGCGTGCCGATCCCGTTCTTCCTGCATCGGGTCAGCGGAGAGCTTCATCCGCGCACCCTGGAGCTGATGGAAGAAGTGGCCAAGCGCATCGACGCCGAGGGCATCGAAGCCTGGTTCCGGCTCGACGCCAGCGAACTGCTGGGCGACGAAGCAGCGGATTACGAAAAGATCAGCGACACCCTGGACGTCTGGTTCGACTCCGGCACCACGCATTGGCATGTGCTGCGCGGCTCCCATGCGGCGGTGTTCGATCATCCGGAGAGGCGCGATGGCCCGGTGGCGGACCTCTATCTGGAAGGTTCCGATCAGCATCGCGGCTGGTTCCATTCGTCGCTTTTGACCGGCTGCGCCATTGACGGTCATGCGCCCTACAGGGGCTTGCTGACCCATGGCTTCACCGTGGATGCCCAGGGCCGCAAGATGTCCAAGTCCGTGGGCAATGTAGTCGCCCCTCAGGAGGTCATGGATAAGCTGGGCGCGGACATTCTGCGCCTGTGGGTCGCCTCCACGGACTACTCCGGCGAGATGGCGGTTTCCGATGAGATATTGAAGCGTACTGCCGATGTCTATCGGCGCATCCGCAACACCTCGCGCTTCCTGCTGGCCAATCTCAATGGCTTCGATGCCGAGCGCGATGTGGTGCCTTTTGATGACATGATCGCGCTGGATCAGTGGGTGGTGGACCGCGCCGCTCAGCTGCAGGCGCGCATCGAAACCGCCTATACCGAGTATCGTTTCCTCGATGTCTATCAGCAGGTGCACACCTTCTGCGCCCGGGAGCTTGGCGGCTTCTACCTGGACATCATCAAGGATCGCCAGTACACCACTCAGGCGGATTCATTGGCACGGCGCAGCTGCCAGACCGCACTCTATCGGGTGGTCGAGGCCCTGGCGCGCTGGGTCGCGCCGATCCTCTCCTTCACCGCGGAGGAGATCTACGAGCATATCCCCGGCGAGCGCAAGGACAGCGTACTGCTGGAAACCTTCTATGGCGAATTGCAGACCCTGGATGACGGCGCTGCGTTCGACCGGGCGTTCTGGGAGCAGGTGCTGGAGGTCAAGCAGGCGGTCAATAAGTGCCTCGAGGACGCTCGCAACGCCAAGGTGATCAAGAGTGGCCTGGCTGCTGAGGTCACGCTCTACGTCAGCGATACATTGCGCGAGACATTGGGCCGCTTGGGAGATGAGCTGCGTTTCGTGCTGATGACCAGCGAGGTGCATCTGGCCTCTCTTGATGCTACTGATACGGAGGGCGTCGAGGCCACCGAGCGCGACGATCTCAAGGTGGCGGTCATCGCAAGCCCTCACGCCAAATGCGAGCGCTGCTGGCATCATCGCCCTGATGTCGGGCAGCACACCGGGCATTCCGACCTGTGCGGACGCTGCATCAGCAATCTGCCGGGCGGGCCGGGAGAAGAACGCCACTATGCCTAAAGCCGAGACAAAGAGAGTCGGAACGAAGAGTCAGCAGGTAGAAAGCGGCGAGAACAGCGAGAGTGGCGAGAGAGTCCCAGCCACTGACACGCCAATGACTCGGCCGTTACGCTGGCTGTGGTTGTCGGTGCTGGTGGTGGCGCTAGATCTGGGATCGAAAGCCCTGGCCACGAGCATGCTCGTCTATGCTCAGCCCGTGGAAGTGCTGCCGATATTCAACCTCACGCTGTTGCACAATACCGGTGCCGCCTTCAGTTTCCTGGCGACCCATGGTGGCTGGCAGCGTTGGTTGTTTGCGCTAATCGCCATTGGCGCAGCGATCGGACTGACCGTCTGGTTGACGCGACTCAAGGCTTACGAGACGCTGACGGCCGCCTCTCTGGCATTGGTGATTGGTGGCGCCCTTGGTAATCTTTACGATCGCCTCATGCATGGCTATGTGGTGGATTTTCTCTCCTTTCATTGGCAGAACACCTACTTTCCCGCTTTCAATATTGCGGATACGGCCATCACTCTAGGGGCCATCGGTTTGATTCTTCAGGCATTGCGTGATGGGCGTAGTGAACGTAGACACAAAAGCCATCACTGACTTCTGCAGAGGATATTCAAGATGAGCGAATACCGTATCAACGAGGGGATGGAGGTAACGCTGCACTTTACCCTCAAGCTGGAGGATGGCACCGTGGTCGACTCCACCCGGGACAAACAGCCGGCGACGTTCCAGGTCGGCGATGGTAATCTGCCGCCGGGTTTCGAGGCGCCACTGACAGGGCTGACCGATGGTGAAACCGGTAGCTATACCATTTCTCCGGAGCACGCCTTCGGCCAGCACAATCCCCAGAACGTGCAGCGTATTCCTAGGGAGAGTTTCGAGAATACCGAGCTCGAAGAGGGGTTGGTGATGTCCTTTGCCGATGCGGCGGGGGGAGAAGTGCCCGGCGTGATCGCCGAGATAGACGACAAGCAGGTAGCCGTGGACTTCAATCACCCCCTGGCCGGGCGTACTCTGACCTTCGAGGTCGAGGTGATTGAAGTAAGGCCCGCGACGACGCATTAATATCACTATTTACTGACACCGCCACGATACACAACGTATCAAGCGAGGCTCATCATGCAGATCAAGCTGGCCAATCCCCGGGGCTTTTGCGCCGGCGTCGACCGTGCCATCGAAATCGTCAATCGCGCCCTGGATGTGCTGGGCGCACCGATCTATGTACGTCACGAGGTCGTTCACAACCGCTTCGTGGTGGATACATTGCGCGAGCGCGGGGCGGTTTTCGTCGAGGAACTCGATGAAGTGCCCGACGATGCCACGGTCATCTTCTCCGCCCACGGTGTCTCGAAGGCCGTGCAGCAGGAAGCCGAACGTCGCGGGCTCAAGGTCTTCGATGCTACCTGCCCCCTGGTGACCAAGGTACATATGGAAGTGCTGCGCTACGCCAAGCGCGGCCAGGAGTGCATTCTCATCGGTCATGCCGGCCACCCCGAGGTGGAGGGCACCATGGGCCGCTACGACAGTTCCCATGGCGGCGCCATTTACCTGGTCGAAGACGAGACCGATGTGGCCGCGCTAGAGGTCAACAATCCCGAGACGCTCTCCTTCGTCACCCAGACGACGCTCTCCATGGACGATACCGCTCGGGTCATCGATGCGCTGCGAGAAAAATTCCCCGCTATCGATGGCCCGCGCAAGGACGACATCTGTTATGCCACCCAGAATCGCCAGGACGCGGTGCGTCAGCTAGCAGCGGAAAGCGATCTGGTATTGGTGGTGGGCAGTGTCAACAGCTCGAATTCCAATCGGCTGAGGGAACTGGCGGAGCGCATGGGCTCCAGTGCCAAGCTGATCGACGATGCCAGCTTGATCGAGGAGTCTTGGTTGAAAGGTGTCGATACCATCGGTATTACCGCCGGCGCCAGTGCTCCGGAAGTGCTGGTCAACGGAGTAATCGAACGCCTGCGCGAGCTGGGAGCCGCGGTGCCGAAAGAACTCGAAGGGCGTGAAGAGACCATCGTCTTCTCGATGCCCAAGGAATTAAGAGAGAAAGTAATCGCCAGCGGATGAGTAAAATATTTTATACCAGTCGAAAAGTCGGGCTTTTGCCCGACTTTTTTATGCTTTGAAAACAGAGGGGGCAGGTATTATCACGACACAATGATACAGAAATGTAACCGCTTATAGGGAAAGCCTGTGCGCCAGCAACGTGGCTTCACACTCATCGAATTGATGGCCACTCTAGGGGTGATGGCGGTCGTGGCGTCTTTCGCCGTGCCCACATGGCAGAGTTTCATGGCGCGCCAGCAGGTCGACAACGACGTTCGGGCGCTTACTCGTTCGTTGGCCATGGCCCGTAGCGAAGCGGTTTCTCAAGGCGACGATGTTAGCGTATGTCCTTATGCCATCACCGCAACCGAATCGAACCCCTCTGATTGTAGCGAAGACGATGACTGGCAGCATGGCTGGGTCGTCTATCGTGGCAATGGAAGTGCCGTTCCTGCTGACGCCCGCATTTGGGTAAAAGATGCCACCGTATCATCGCTCATCCTGAGCTCCCGTTCTCGAGTATTCTTTTCCCAACGTGGAACCGCCCGAGGCAGTAATAATACCTGGACTTTCTGCGGCAACGGTTACGTGCGCGAAGTATTGCTGGCACCCTCAGGACGCGTTCGAGTTCGTGATGGTACGGAGGCGGACTGCACATGAATCAGCGACGACCGCTTCGGGCGAGCGCACCAGGACAACGTTTGTCAAAACAACAGGGGATAGGACTGATCGAGGTGCTGGTCGCCTTGTTGCTGCTCAGCGTGTCGCTATTGGGCCTGGGGATGCTGCAAATCAATACCATGCAGCATCAGCGTTCAAGTTATAACAATACGATGGCACAGCTTTTAGCAGTGGATATGGCCGAGCGGATACGCGCCAATCTGAGTGCGTTGGAAACCTATGATGGTAAATCTACCGACGAGGCGTCATCAGGTGGTTGCACACAGGGATGCAGCCCTTCGCAGCTGGTGTCGCAGGATATTACCGATTGGACGAAGGCAATTGACGACTCACCTCTCACCTCGGGTGTTGGCCGCATCGATGTCGATACAGGAGATGGCGTCAAAAACGTTGAAATCAGGTTGACCTGGCAGGATCCTCTTGCAGAAAAAGAACGCAAGGGCGGTGATGCCACCGTTGATCAAATATTCAGCTTCAAGGTGGCGTTATGAAAAGCCGCCAGACAGGATCCGGCCTGGTCGAGTTGATGATCTCCCTGGTGCTGGGGCTTTTGATCAGCGCATTGGCGATGCAGATGTTCATGACCTCACGGGCGAGTGTTTCGACTCAGGAGGCCCTGTCATTTCTGCAGGAGTCCGCGCGCTATGCGTCCTATCGTCTGCAACCGATGATGCGCAATATTGGCTATGCAGGCTGTGCCAGTAACAATCTCTATATAGATCCCGATTTAAAAAACCCACCTTATAGTATTGAGTTCCCCATGGGTGGTAAAGAGCGTACTCATCGCGGTCTTTCCTACTGGGAAATGACCTTCGTCTTTGCCGATAAGGAAGCAGGCCGGGCTCCCCTTGAAAGCATATCGGATGAGGATAATTCGCTAAGCTTAAAAAGCGGATACGAAAAAATATTCTTGAATGAGGCTGGAAATTTAGTAGAAAAAGTGGCCTCGCTCAGTGACTGTCTAAATAGTGAAGTCTTTATTATAGATAAAATTGTGGGCGGGAGTATTTATCCCGATAGCAGTTTAAGTAGGCTTTATAATAGTGGTTCATCCCCCGTTAGCTACGTATACCCCGTAAAGGTCTGGACGCTACGTTTGAACGATCAAGGTGGCAACGAAGAGATTCGTTCCCTTTATCTGGATAGAGTCGGGGCAGATTTCGCAGCTGAAGAAATTGTCTCCGGTGTTACCGGCTTTGTTATCACGTTTAGTCTGGACACTGACGGTGACGGAAAAGTGGATACGCCCAACAAGGCAGCAAATTCAATGACAGGCGACGATTGGCAAAAGGTGCGCCGTATCGAACTCGCCCTGACGCTGCAGAGTCAACCCGGTGCGGTATCTGGCGGCCCCAATCAAGGGCGCCTCGAGCGTACCTTCAATCTGACTTTTACACCACGCAACCTGCAGTTGGCGGGAGAAGGTTGATGCGATCGCGCGGCACACAGCCTAGGGCACAACAAGGCGCTGCCCTGCTTGTGGTATTGGTGATGCTGGCGGCGGTCGGCCTGCTGGCCGTCATCGGCGCCGAGGACTCTCAGCTACAGGCCAAAATGAGTCTCAATAGTCGCCATTACGAACAGGCATACAACAACGCCGAAAGTACGTTGGTGATCGCCGAAAAAACGCTATTGGATAATCTCAAGGACGGCACCTGGCAAGTAGAAAGCAGCTTCGATAAAGACACGGGGATAAAAGGGTTGTTGAATAATACTGATGACCTAGCCCCCTTCGATGCTGCCGATCGAGACGCCATGATGGTAAATGGCATTGAGATCAAAGAAAAGGGCATCGCCATAGGCGTTTATGTAATCGAATACCTGGGTAAGCTAGACGAAATGCCAATGAGTAGCTCTGGCGATGCGCCGGTAAATCAGGCCAATGCTGAGAACGCTTTTGATAACCCATTAAAAGAGGCCTTTCGCGTCAGCGCGCTGGGCAGTGCCGGGGCCAGTGGATCTTCCTGGGCGGTGGTTCAAAGTGAAATGTCGCTTGACCCTTCTTATTACAAGGAGTAACCGGTATGCGCTTTAGGTTGAGTGTCGCCTTGTGTCTTTGGGCACCTACTTGCCTGGCTGCTCCTGGATTGATTGCCCAATCCCCGGTCATCGAGGCTACCGGTGTACAGCCCAATATTCTTCTGATTCTTGATGATTCGGGAAGCATGGATTGGGAGGATACCTTGAATAAAGGTGTGGAGAGCCTTGGTCTACAACCAACGTCATCATATTTGCAGAGCACGAAAATATTTAGTCGCGGAAAACAGAGATGGGAAATAAATAACTTCAATAGGTATGGCTTTGAGACCCATGCCGATATTGCCACATGCCGCGGCTTCAATGTCCTCGCTTATGACCCTGACGTCAGCTATGAACCTTGGCCGGGTCATGCTGACAAAACCGCTGAAGGCCTTGAAAGGCTCTATTATCTTCGCTGGAATGATGATGGCGATGGTGTATATGATGTTGGAGAGTGCGGTTATGTTACCAGAAAAGAAAAATTTAAGTTGGATGATAATTATAAAGTCAATGTAAGTGATATGAGTGGCTTGCAAAAGACCAATTATGCCAATTGGTTCCACTATTATCGGGACCGCATGAAGGTCGCCAAAACGGCTTTTTCGGGCATCGTTGCCGAAAGCAATGCAAGGGTCGGTTTGCGCACTATTCATCAGCGTAACGAGCAGGATATAGACGATATTTTAAAAGACAGTCATCGCCAGAGCCTTGTCGACAGTATCTTGCTGGCCGAGACTGAAGGCGGTACGCCACTACGCTGGGCGTTGAGAAGAGCAGGAGAATACTTCAAAGGTAATAATTCCCCCATTCTGAGTGCCGATGAAGGCGGCATGTGCCAACAGAACTACGCCGTGCTGATGACCGATGGTTATTGGAACGGTTTTTCCCCGTGGGTGGGCAATACCGATAGGCAGGGCGGTGCCTGGGTACGCCCGAGCGATCATGACAACTATTCGAATACCCTGGCCGATGTGGCCATGAAGTATTATCAGACCGATCTCTCTCCCCACCTTGAAGACCTGGTGCCTATCGTGCCGGGGGTGGATGAGAACCAGGCGCAACATCTCGTGACCTATACCGTGGGTTTCGGGGTCAATGGCACTGTCGAGAACGATCCCGAGAATCCTGATGCACCCTTCGATTGGCCCTGGCCGGAAAGAGATAGCCTTACCACAATCGACGATCTGCGTCATGCCGCCTGGAATTCTCGCGGCAAGTTCCTCAATGCGGCCGATCCGAAGGCATTGATCGATGCATTGAACAACGTCGCGCGGGATATCGCGGCGCGCTCAGCAAGTACCGGCGGCCTTGCGGTCAGCCGTACCTCGGTAGGAGCCGACGCCACCTTGATCCAGACGATCTACGACCCGGCAATCTGGAAGGGCGATGTCACTGCGCGCAAGTTCGATGACCAGGGAAAACTCAGTGTCGACCCCTTGTGGTCACTTTCCCAGCAATTGGCAGACCAGAAGGAGCGTCATGTAAATCGCAATATCTGGACGATCGATCCCTCCGCAAATCCCGCCGATCAAGCCTTTGAATTCAAGGCCGACCAGATCGGGAAGTTTAGCCAAACCCAACTTCTTGATCTGACGGCTTTCTTCGATGATGGCTCGCCAGCTACAAACGATGAGATCCAGACGCTGATCGACTACTTGAGAGGCGACCCCCTGGCTGAAGGCACCAAGTTTCGTGCCCGCAACGGCAAGTATCTAGGGGATATCGTTCACTCGTCTCCCGTTATCGTGGGCGCGCCGACGCGGTACTACGATGACGATGTCGCCAGTGCGAAGCACTCGGCCTTTCGCACTGCCTACAAGGACCGGGATGCCATGGTCTATGTGGGCGCCAACGATGGCATGCTGCATGCCATCGACATGATCAGTGGGGAAGAGGTCTTCGCCTTCATGCCCCACGGTGTATTCAGTACTGAACCCGGCAGTGGCGTGCACCAGTTGGCTCGCAAGGACTATGTGCATCGCTACTATGTCAATGCCTCGCCGGTGGCGCGAGACGCTTATGTCAAGCTCCCGGGAGAAGAGCACGCGAGCTGGCACACCTTGTTGCTAGGTGGGCTTGGCGCTGGGGGCAAGTCGGTATACCTGCTGGATGTCACGGATCCTGACCGGTTCGATAAGCCCGAAAATGTCATCAAGTGGGAGTTCTCGCACCGGGATCTCGGCTACAGCTTCAGCGATGTACAGGTGGCCAAGCTCGATGATGGCAACTGGTACGCAATTTTCGGCAACGGCTATAACGCGGACAGCGATGGCAAGGCCAAGCTATTCATCGTCGATCTTGCTGACCCTTCTCGATACGCGCTATTGGATACCGGCGTCGGTCACAACAATGCTGGAACCTGTATCGCTGCCGGCAGCGACTGCAACGGTCTGTCGAGCCCTGAAGTGGCGGATCTCGACGCCGACAGTGTTGTTGATTGGGTTTATGCCGGCGATCTTCACGGAAACGTCTGGTCCTTCGATCTGCGTGATTTCGACCTGACAGCGAGCGGCAGCGACGACGTGAATCGTCTGTTCCAGTCCTGTGCCACGCCGCTGAGTGCACAATCGCCAAACTGTGCCCTTGAGCAACGCCAACCGATCACCACCCGGGTGGCGGTGGCGCGTAACGGTGTTCTCGACAGCACCGTGGATGCACCCAATCTCAATGTCTATTGGGGTACCGGCCAGCTACTCGGTTTGCAGGATAAAGACGATAAGCCCCAAGCCTTCTACAGCGTGCTGCACATGGGCGATGGAGAGCGTCGTTATCACGCCGACCTCGAGAAACAGAGTTTTACCGCGCTTTCCGGCGTCAACGATGCTCGTACCGTGACCGGTAATCGCGTGGACTACTCCAGTAAAAATGATGCGAGTCGATATGGATGGTATCTACCCTTTGCCGAAGCCGGTGAACGGTTGATCGTGACGCCGGCGATACGCGGCGATCTGGTGCTGTTCAACACTACCGTGCCGGGGGCAGGGGGTATCTGTACCGCGGGTGGCAGCGGTTGGCAAAGCGCAGTCAGTTTGCGCGATGGCATTGCGCCGCTGCGTTCGGGGTCGAACGCCATTCAGCAGATTTTCGATTACAACCAGGATGGCACGGTCGATGGAGCCGATGATGTGAATGACAGCCTGGTGTTGTCCATCAAGCTCAGCGGTGAACCTACGGCGCCAGCGTTCCACGAAGATAACATGCTGACAAGCGAAGGCGGGGCCGAAAGTATTACTGAGGTGAAACTGGAAGAAGATGGACGCCCACCTCGGCCGTCAGATAGCGGCAGCAATGCTCGGCGGCGCAGTGCCTGGTATCAGTTGCGTTGAGGAGAAGAAAATGAAGCAGCTCAAAGGACTCTTGGTGATTCTAACGGCGGGTGGGTTGGGTTCGGTGACGGCATCCGCAAGCGCCCAGTCGTTCTTGAATCAGACCTGGGAGCGAGAAGGCATCGTGCAGGAGGTCGATCTTGGTGGCCAGGTACTGATCTCGGATTCGCTATTCAATGTACCCCTCGATTCCAAGCTGTATCGCCGTGATGGCAAGTCGATGCGGATTGGCGATCTGCGTGTGGGGGATCGGGTGCGCTACGTTTCTCAAGGCGCGCCCCAGACGCTGATTAGCCTACAACGCCTCGATCAGAAGGTAGCGCAATGAATACACAGCATCGAAACCAAGGTTTTACCCTGCTCGAGCTGATGATCGTGGTGGCGATCGTCGGTATCCTGGCATCCGTCGCCTATCCGAGCTATCAGTCCTATGCCGAACGTTCTAGGCGCGGCGACGCTACCACCGGGTTGTTGAGCCTGGCGCAATCCCAGGAGCGCTTCATGTCGCGCTGCGGCGAATACGCGTCCAGGCTTGATGGCAAGAGTGATTGCAGTGACACGGATTCAGGGTTGGGCCTGGGCGATGCTTTGGGCGAAGAGGGATTCTATGTGTTTTCGATGAACGCCACTGCAACGAGCTATACCCTGACGGCAACACCGCGGGGAGCTCAGGCCAGCGATGAGCAATGTCAGCGGATAGCGCTGAACCACCTTGGTATTCGTACCGCTCAAGACGGGAAGGGCAAGAGCACTCGAGACACTTGCTGGTAAGTTGAGCCTTGGTTGCGTCTCCAGGTGGGTGTGATCATTCCTGGGGAGGCGGCTTCCGTTCCAGAAACTTGTCGCGATGCTCTGGGCTGCAGAACCATTGATCGCCCTGACGCACGGCATCGTTCTCGGGCAGATGCACTCGGCAATAGCTACAACGTACCATCTGGCCATCGTCGAGGCGTCGCGACTGATCGGTATCACGTTCCAGCTGCCATTCCCGGTACATGCGATACAGCTTGAGGCCCGCCCAGAACAGCACGACAAAAATGATCAGGCGTATGATCAAAAGATTCATCCTCTGACTCCCTTGGTGACCGGTAGGCGCTTTGCCTCAGCGCAGTCCTTGCGGGACAATGTGTATTAAGGGTGACAGTGTAAAGCCCTTGTCTGTTTCAGCCAATTCAAGGAAGTGAATCGCCATGCAAGACCTGACGCTGGTCATGGCCCAACTGGATCCTCTGGTGGGTGACATCCCTGGCAACACTGAGCTTGCCATCGAGACGGTGCGCGAAGCGAGCATCGAGCACAAAGCGGATGTGGTGGTACTGCCAGAGCTATTTCTTACCGGCTACCCGCCCGAGGATCTGATGCTACGTGCTTCCATGGAGGCTCGACTGGAAGAAGCACGTGCACGCATGGCCAAGAAGATGGTCCGCAACGTCATGGTGATCGTCGGTTATCCCGGACGCCGCAAGAAGGGGTATTTCAATCTGGCCGGTGTGCTCTACAACGGCGAATGGATTGGCGAATATGCCAAACAGGCGCTGCCCAACTATCTGGTCTTCGATGAACAACGCTATTTCAAGTCGGGTCGCCAGCCCCTGGTGATCGAACACCGGGGCGCGCGGCTGGGCATCCTGATTTGCGAGGATCTGTGGGAAGGCAAACCGGTGCGCAAGGCCTGCGACGCCGGCGCCGATATTCTGGTGACTCTGAACGCCTCGCCTTTTCATCAGAACAAACCCGAAGAGCGTCTAGCGCTATTTGCCGACTGGGCCAAGACCGTCCAGCGCCCTTTGGTTTACGTCAATCAGATCGGCGGGCAGGACGATCTGGTATTCGATGGCGGCTCGCTGGCAGTGAGCGCCGAAGGCGATCTTCGGGTGCGAGCCCCGCATTGGCAGGTCGGATTGATGCCGGTGCGCTTCGTCAAGCATGAGGAGCGCTGGGAGCCCGAGGCGGGCGAGTGCGAGCCCCTGGGTGACGATGAGGATAACCTCTATTGCGCCCTGGTCACGGGGCTGCGGGATTACGTCAATAAAAGCGGTTTTCAAGGGGTGGTGCTCGGGCTTTCCGGCGGCATCGATTCCGCCCTGTCGCTGGCCATTGCCGTGGATGCCTTGGGGCCGGAGCGTGTGCAAGCGGTAATGATGCCGTATCACTACACCGCGGATATCTCCCGAGATGACGCGGCGGAGCAAGCGCGTCTGCTCGGAGTGCAGTATGACGTAATGCCGATAGCTCCGATGGTCGAGGCCTTCACCGAGACCTTGGCGGAGAGTTTTGAAGGTTGTGAGCGTGACACCACCGAGGAAAATCTGCAGTCGCGCTGTCGTGGTGTGCTGCTCATGGCCATTTCCAACAAGAAAGGCCTGATGGTGCTGACCACCGGTAACAAGAGCGAGATGGCGGTAGGGTATGCCACGCTCTACGGCGACATGGTAGGCGGTTACAACGCCCTGAAGGATGTCTACAAGACCGGGGTCTATCGTCTGGCCAAATGGCGCAATACCCAAGGGCTGGTGATTCCCGAGAGGGTCATTACACGTCCGCCTTCGGCGGAGCTGGCGCCGGATCAGCAGGATAGCGATTCTCTCCCGGGCTACGATGATCTCGATGGGATTCTCGAACGCTATATCGAAAGAGACATGAGCGCCGAGGCCATCATCGAGGCAGGATTTGCCGAGGAAGACGTCTACCGAGTAGTGAAGCTGGTCGATCGCAGTGAGTATAAGCGTCGCCAAGCCTCTCTCGGAGTGCGGGTGACCTCACGAGGCTTTGGGCGGGACCGGCGTTATCCGGTCGTCAATGGCTGGCAGCCGGGTGAGTGAATAATGCCTGAATTGCGGCCCAGCCAAGAACCCCTGCCAATCGGCAGGGGTTCTTGGTTCAAAGCATTGCTAAAGACGCTGGCCGGATATCAACCTGCTAGGCTGAGCGGTTCGGCATCGACGTGTGCCGGCTCGAAAGTACGCCCGTCCAGACTCGGGTTGTCGGGATCGTTCTCTATCAGGGTCGCCAGCACTTCCCGAGCGCGGTCGCGCATGTCCATGCCCAGATAACCTTCCACCATGACTGCCAGAGCGTCACGGGTAGCAGTGGATTGCGGATAGTGCTCGATGACCCAGCGACCGCGTTCGATGGCGGCAACATAAGCGCCCTTGCGTAGATAGAAGTCGGCCACCTGCAGTTCGTTGCGTGCGATCACGTTACGCAGATAGATGATGCGTTGCCGCGCATCCGGGGCGTAGGCGCTGTCCGGATAGCGCCGCACCAGCTCGCCGAAATCCACATAGGCATCTCGGGACGCGCCGAGATCGCGCTTGGAAATATCGATCATGCTCAGACTTTCGAGGCTGAAGCGTCCCGCTTGGTAGGCGGCCAGACCACGCAGGTAGTAGGCATAGTCCACCTGGGGGTGATCCGGGTGCAAGCGAATGAAGCGGCTGGCGGCGGCTCGGGCGGCTTCCCAGTTATCCACCTTGTAATAGGCGTAGATCAGCTCGAGCTGGGCTTGTTCTGCGTAGCTGCCGAAGGGAAAACGCGTATCGAGGGCTTCGAGCTGAGTCACGGCACTGTTGTAGCGTCCTGCATCCAGTGATGTCTGAGCTTTCTGGTAGAGCTCCTGCTCCTGCAAATCCGGGGCGGCCTCGTTGCTGGCGCAGCCAGTCAGCAGAGCGGCGGAAAGCAACAGGGCAGCTAGGGGAGTCGCGCGCATCGTCATCCTCGTATCGGGCAATCTATGGTGGCCATGCTAGAATCGGCCGAATTCGGCTCACTATAAAGCAAAGCCCCGCAGGGGCGAAACGTCACAGGCCACAACAACGCTATGCCAGAGACCATCCAGCGCGATGAACGTATTCCCGAGACCATGGTCGGCATGCGGCTCGATCAGGCTGCCGCTGAGCTTTTCCCTGATTTTTCCCGTGAACGGCTCAAGAGCTGGATCAAGCAGGGGGAGCTAGTCATGGACGGGGCGCAAGCCAAGCCCAAGGACAAGGTCTATGGCGGCGAGCAACTGTCGTTACAGGCAGTGCTCGAGGAGGAGACGCGATGGGTAGCCCAGGCCATTGCGCTGGATATCGTCTTCGAGGACGAGGATGTGCTGGTCATCAACAAGTCGCCAGGGCTGGTGGTGCATCCTGCGGCAGGCAATCCGGACGGCACTCTGCTCAATGCGGTGCTGCATCACTGTCCGGCCTTGGGCGCGATTCCTCGGGCAGGCATCGTGCATCGTCTCGACAAGGACACCAGCGGCCTGATGGTCGTCGCCAAGACACTGCAGGCGCAGACCTCGCTGGTCGAACAGCTCCAGGCGCGCAGCGTTTCCAGGGAGTACGATGCAGTGGTCATTGGAGTAATGACCGCCGGCGGTACGGTGGATGCACCGATTGGGCGTCATCCCAAGGATCGCAAGCGCCAGGCGGTTACCGCTTCTGGCAAGCCAGCCGTCACGCATTATCGGGTGGCGGAACGCTTTCGCGGTCATACCCATGTGCGCTGCAAACTGGAAACCGGTCGTACTCACCAGATTCGGGTGCATATGGCCTACAAGCGCTTTCCCCTGATTGGAGATGCGCTTTACAGCGGCCGCTTCAAGCTGCCCGCCGGCGCTTCGGATACCCTCAAGGAGATTCTGCGGGAATTTCCCCGCCAGGCGTTGCATGCCCGCAAGCTGGCCTTCATTCACCCGCGTAACGGCAAGTCGATGGCATTTCGTGCCCAGTTGCCGGATGACCTATTGATGCTGCTGGATTATCTGCGAACCGACAGCGAGGAGATGAGATGAGCGAGCAGCCGACCTTACTGCTGCCGGACTGGCCGGCGCCGAGCACCGTCGGTGCCTTCATCACTACCCGGGAAACCGGGCCGAGCCAGGGTGCTTATGCCTCCTTCAATCCGGCGCTTCACGTGGGGGACGAGCTGGCCACGGTGGCCCATTGCCGTAGCTTGCTGGCGGCGCAGGTCGATGACGCGCGACCGCTTCTATGGCTTGAACAGGTGCATGGTATCGATGTTCTACAGGATTATGAGCAGGAGTACGTCGATAAACCGCCCCGGGGGGATGCCGCTGTTGCCTTCGACACACGCTATGTCTGCGTGATCCTTACCGCGGATTGCCTGCCGGTGTTTTTCTGCGATCGCCAGGGTAGCCGGGTCGGGCTCGCCCATGCAGGCTGGCGGGGGCTTGCCAATGGCGTTCTCGAAGCTAGCGTGGCGGCATTGGGGTGTGCGCCCGAGGATGTGCTGGTCTGGCTCGGGCCCGCCATCTCGAACGCACAGTTCGAAGTGGGCAAAGAGGTCTTCGACACGTTCGTTGCAATTCAACCTGAGGCGGCCAGCGCGTTCGAGCCCAGCCCCTATCGCCTCGGACATTACATGGGCGACCTCTATCGGCTGGCGCGGCTGCGGCTGGAGCGCCTGGGTGTTTCACATATCAGCGGCGGTCATTTTTGCACTGCCTGCGAGCCGCGTTTCTACTCGCACCGTCGCGATGATGGAGTCACCGGACGCATGGCGAGCATGATCTGGTTGAAATAATCTAGTTGAAACAGGCCAAGCTTCCTTCTTCCCCTGACTTGAAACCTTCCCAACATACCTCCATTAACATGTCAACGTGAATAAAGGTTGCAGGGCGCGTCCAACCGCGCTCGACCCCTAATGGAGGAGTTCGATGCGAATCGACCGAATGACCAGCAAGTTGCAGAGCGCCTTGGCAGAAGCCCAGTCGCTGGCCGTGGGCCAGGGCCACAATCAACTCGACCCGGGCCATCTGATGGCCGCACTGCTCGATGCCCAGGATAGCGGCATCAAGGGCCTGATCCAGAAAAGCGGCGGCGACATAGCCAAGCTGCGCAGCGGCCTGAGCGACTACCTGGATAATCTGCCCGTGGTGGGGCAGTTCGATGGCAACGTCAACATGAGCCAGGACCTGGCTCGCCTGTTCAATCTCGCCGACCGCGAAGCGCAAAAGCGCGGCGATCAATACATCGCCAGCGAGCTGGTGGTGCTTGCGGCGCTGGAGATGAATCACGCCATCACTCGGGTGCTGACCCAGACCGGTTTGACCAAGAAGGCGGTGGCGGCCGCCATCGACAGCCTGCGCGGCGGCGCCAAGGTCGACGATGCCAACGCCGAGGAGAATCGCGAGGCGCTGGAAAAATACACCCTGGATCTCACCGCCCGGGCGGCAGAAGGCAAGCTCGACCCGGTGATCGGACGGGACGATGAAATACGCCGCACGATTCAGGTGCTGCAGCGGCGTACCAAGAACAACCCGGTACTGATTGGCGAACCCGGCGTGGGCAAGACCGCCATTGCCGAGGGTCTGGCAAGCCGCATCATCAACGGTGAGGTGCCGGAAGGGCTCAAGGACAAGCGAGTGCTGTCCCTGGACATGGGGGCGCTGTTGGCCGGGGCGAAGTTTCGCGGTGAATTCGAAGAGCGCCTGAAGGCGGTACTCAAGGAACTGGCCCAGGAAGAGGGCCGGGTGATTCTGTTCATCGATGAGATACATACCATGGTTGGCGCCGGCAAGGCGGAAGGCTCCATGGATGCGGGCAACATGTTGAAGCCCGCCCTGGCTCGGGGTGAATTGCACTGCGTGGGTGCCACGACCCTGGACGAATACCGCAAGTACATCGAGAAGGATGCGGCGCTTGAGCGGCGCTTTCAGCGGGTGCTGGTGGATGAGCCCAGTGAAGAGGACACCGTGGCCATCCTGCGCGGGCTCAAGGAGCGTTACGAGGTGCATCACGGGGTCGATATCACGGATTCCGCTATCATTGCCGCGGCCAAGCTGTCGACCCGCTACATCACGGATCGTCAGCTGCCGGACAAGGCCATCGACCTGATCGATGAAGCCGCCTCCCGCATTCGCATGGAGCTCGATTCCAAGCCCGAGGAGATGGATCGCCTCGATCGCCGGCTCATTCAGCTCAAGATGGAGCGCGAAGCACTCAAGAAGGAGACCGATGAGGCCTCCCGTCGTCGCCTGGAGGATCTTGAAACACACATCAGTGAGCTCGAGCGCGAGTACGCGGATCTCGAGGAGGTGTGGAAAGCCGAGAAGGCAAGCATCCAGGGAGCGGCCCAGTTCAAGGCGGATCTCGAACAGGCCCGGCTTGATCTCGAGGCGGCTCGGCGCCAGGGCGACTTGGGGCGAATGTCGGAATTGCAGTACGGCGTGATCCCCGAACTCGAGAAGAAGATCGCCGAATCCGGCGAGGGCGAGACGGCGGACGTGACCAAGCACCAGCTGCTGCGCTCCAACGTCACCGAGGAGGAGATCGCCGAGGTGGTCTCTCGCTGGACCGGCATTCCGGTATCCAAGATGCTCGAAGGCGAGCGCGATAAATTGCTGCGCATGGAAGACGCGCTGCATGAACGGGTGATCGGTCAGGATGAAGCGGTCAATGCGGTAGCCAACGCGGTGCGCCGTTCTCGGGCCGGGCTTGCCGACCCCAACCGACCCAACGGTTCGTTCCTATTCCTCGGCCCGACCGGGGTGGGCAAGACCGAACTGTGTAAATCCTTGGCCAACTTCCTCTTCGATACCGAGGAGGCGATGGTGCGCATCGACATGTCCGAGTTCATGGAGAAGCACTCCGTGGCCCGGCTGATCGGTGCGCCCCCTGGCTATGTGGGCTACGAAGAGGGTGGCTATCTCACTGAGGCGGTGCGTCGCAAGCCTTATTCAGTGCTGTTGCTGGATGAAGTCGAGAAGGCGCATCCGGATGTCTTTAACATCCTGTTGCAGGTACTGGAAGACGGCCGCCTCACCGACGGTCAGGGCCGTACCGTGGATTTCCGCAACACGGTGATCGTCATGACCTCCAACATGGGCTCCGACATCATTCAGCGCATGGGGGGCGAGGATACGGATTACGCGGTAATGCGTGACGCCGTCATGGAGGTGGTGGGCAATCATTTCCGCCCTGAGCTGATCAACCGCATCGATGAAGTGGTGGTCTTTCATGCACTGGGGCAGGAGCAGATCCAGGCCATTGCCAGTATCCAGCTCGACCGGTTGCGCACTCGACTGGCAGAGCACGGTCTCATGCTCGAGGTCAGCGACGATGCCATGGCCCAATTGGCGGTGGTGGGCTTCGATCCAGTGTTCGGTGCGCGTCCGCTCAAGCGCGCCATCCAGAGCCGCATCGAAAACCCGCTGGCTCAGGATCTGCTGGCCGGTCGTTTTGCTCCCGGTGATACCATCCGCGTGAGTACCGAGGATGGCCATTTGAAATTTGATAAATAAGTCCGGCTTGAATGCTCTCTCCTCCTTGGCCCGCCTATTTGGCGGGCTTTTTGCTGGAAAACGTTGGATTGGTACGATCGGGCATGATTTTTGCGTCGCAGCATGTTCCATCGGTTGACAGTTTTGGGCTGCTAATGGAATCTTGACGATTCCTGATTGTAGGCGCGGCAATATCGGGCGATCCTCGAGCGCTGCGTGAAGGGTAGGTGTGAGACCTCTACCCGCCTTGCAAGGATTTCCAGGTATGGACCAACCGTTCAGCCTGGCCCAACCCCGCCGCGGCGATCCGTCGCGATATGAAGTTCAGGCCCTATCGGGGCCGTAAAACGCCAGGGTTTGGCATCAGGTGCCGGCATGGCCGGCAGCGGCGTATTGCTGCACTCGATTTTCGTCATTCATTCCGAAGGCGAAATGACACTCGAGACCTCCAGGGGAGAAACAACTGTGGAATTGCTTTCCGGCGCCGATATGATCGCCCGCTTCCTAAAAGATGAGGGCGTCGAATACATTTATGGTTATCCCGGAGGAGCCGCGCTTCACATTTATGATGCGCTGTTTCGCCAGGATGACGTCAAGCACATCCTCGTTCGTCACGAACAGGCCGCGACCCACGCTGCCGATGGCTATGCGCGCGCCTCGGGCAAGCCCGGCACGGTACTGGTCACCTCCGGGCCCGGTGCAACCAATGCCGTGACCGGTATCGCTACCGCCTACATGGACTCGATTCCTATGGTGGTGCTGTGCGGTCAGGTCGCGAGTCACCTGATCGGCGAGGATGCTTTCCAGGAGACCGACATCATCGGCGTGACTCGGCCGATCGTGAAGCACAGCTTCGCGATTCGTCATCCCGCCGAGATTCCGATGGTGCTCAAGAAGGCTTACTATCTGGCGGCTTCAGGCCGCCCAGGCCCGGTGGTGGTGGACATTCCCAAGGATATGACCGCGCCGACCGAGCGCTACGAGTATGTCTATCCGCAGAAAGTCAAACTGCGCTCTTATAGTCCGGTCACCCGTGGGCATTCGGGCCAGATCAAGAAGGCCGTGGAGCTGATGCTCAAGGCGCGGCGTCCGGTGTTCTATACCGGCGGCGGCATTGTGACAGGTCGGGCCTGTGAGCCGTTGACGGATCTGGTACGTCGTCTGGGCTATCCGATCACGACCACCCTGATGGGAATTGGCGCCTACCCGCAAAGCGATCGCCAGTCCTTGGGCTGGCTGGGAATGCATGGCTCCTATGAAGCCAACATGGCCATGCACCATGCGGATCTGATCATCGCAATCGGCGCACGTTTCGATGACCGGGTGACCAACAGCACCTCGAAGTTCTGCCCGACGGCCAAGATCGTGCACGTGGACATCGACCCCAGCTCGATCTCCAAGACCGTGCGCGCCGATGTGCCCATCGTGGGCCCTGCGGTCAGTGTCATCAACGAAATGATCAGCATCGTGCAGGGTCGCGAACCGAGCAATCCCGAAGCGCTGATCGAATGGTGGCAGAAGATCGATGGCTGGCGCGATGAGCGCAAGGGCAAGCTGTATGATGCTGCGGAGCCGGGTGAGCCGCTCAAGCCGCAGCAGGTGATCGAGGCGATTTGCCGCCTGACCCGAGGCGAGGCGTACGTCACCACGGATGTCGGTCAGCACCAGATGTTTGCCGGACAGTATTACAAGTTCGACAAGCCCAACCGTTTCATCACCTCCGGTGGACTTGGCACCATGGGGTTCGGGTTTCCCGCCGCCATGGGGGTCAAGCAAAGCTATCCCAAGGATGATGTGGTCTGCGTGACCGGCGAGGGCAGCTTCCAGATGATGATGCAGGAGCTGTCGACCTGTAAGCAGTACGGTATCGGCGTCAAGATCGTCAATCTCAACAACGGCTCATTGGGCATGGTGCGTCAGTGGCAGGATTTGAATTACAAGTCTCGCCACGCCCACTCCTACATGGAGTCGTTGCCGGATTTCCAGAAGTTGATCGAGGCTTACGGTTTCACCGCTCTTCGGGTAGAAACCTCTGAGGAGCTCGAACCAGCGCTGGAGCGGGCCTTTGCGGACAAGGACGAGTTGGTGTTCCTGGACATCTATGTCGACCCGCGCGAACACGTCTATCCGATGCATGTGCCTCTTGGTTCCATGCGTGACATGCTGCTTTCGAAGACGGAGCGGACCTGATGCGTCATATCATTTCGATCCTGCTGGAAAACGAACCCGGCGCGCTCTCGCGAGTAGTGGGACTCTTTTCCCAGCGCAACTTCAATATCGAATCCCTCAACGTGGCGCCGACGGAAGATGAAACCCTGTCGCGCTTGACCGTGACCACGATAGGGGATGACCGAATCGTCGAGCAGATCACCAAGCAGCTCAACAAGCTCATCGATGTGGTCAAGCTGGTGGATCTGACCGAAGGCAACCATATCGAGCGGGAGCTGATGCTGGTCAAGGTCAAGGCTCTAGGCGCGCAGCGCGATGAGGTCAAGCGCACGGCGGATATCTTCCGGGCTCAGGTAGTTGACGTTGCACCGGGTGTCTACACTGTTCAGATCGCCGGCGACGCCGGCAAACTGGACGCCTTCGTCCAGGCCATGGCGCCGATTGGGATTCTGGAAGTAGCCCGTACCGGTGTGTCGGGCATCGCCCGCGGCGACAAGATGCTCAGTCTGTGAGCGTCTACTGGCAATGGCCAAGCCGCCCCTCGGGGCGGCTTTTTCTTGTCTGTGCCTGCCCACGTTGTCGCTTGATCAACGTACCTGATCCCACAGCGCATGGATCAGAGGGTTCTTGAGTTTCTTCTCCGTAACGCATAAGCCGACATCGTAGGGGGTCAGGGCGGGCTGTATGTCGAGCAGGCGTACCCGATCGGCCAATGGACTGTTGTCGAACACGATCTTGGGCACCACGCCGATGCCGAAACCCAGACCGACCATGCTGACGATGGCTTCATTTCCGCCTACCTGGGCGTAGATGTGGGGTTTGATTCCCAGTGCGGCAAACCAGGCGTCGCTGCGCTCCCGGGCCAGCCCTGTTTCGGAAAGGATCATGGGCACCCGCGCCCATTCATTCTTTTGCGGCGAAAAGAGATCGGCCGGCATCCAGTCCGTTGGGTCTTCGGGAGCAATGAAGACCAGCGGCGACGTAGCAATGGGTTTGAAGGCAATTTGGCGCGGTAGTGTCTCTGGGCGCGCGGTGATCGCCATGTCCTCGTCTCCGCCGAGCACTCGCTGAATGGCCTCCGCTGGATCGCCGGTATGCAGTTTGAGCTCGATGCGCGGGTAGCGCAGGCGGAATTCGCTCAGCAATTCGTAAAGAAAGCTGTAGCTGGCAGTCACCGAGCAGTAGATGCTGATTTCTCCGGACAGTTCGCCGGACTCGCTCATCATGGTGTGCCGAATCAGATCCCACTGCTCCAGAGCATCCCGCGCGTATTGCTGGAAGAGGCAGCCTTCTCGTGTCAGGTGAACGCTGCGATTGTCCCGTGCAAAAAGCAGGACACCCAAACGGCTTTCCAGCTGTTGAATCGAACGGCTTAGCGTCGAAGGGCTGACATGGCAGCTGTCGCTTGCGCGGCCGAAGTGGCATGTTTCCGCAAGCGCCAAGAAATGTTTCAAAAGTCGAAGGTCCAAGGAGAGTATTTCATCCTGTGAATTGCAATGTTGCAAATATAGCGTTTTACGCAACGCTCTGCCTGTCGTATCTTGATTGCCACAATGGCTAATCGACAGCATGGATCGATGCCAACTGGCCACGAAGGCCGACAGGATTCCATTCATTCTTATCTCGGAGCTTCTCATGCACGTTTATTACGACAAGGATTGTGACCTTTCTCTGATTCAGGCCAAAAAAGTCGCCATTGTCGGCTACGGCTCTCAGGGTCATGCTCATGCCAACAATCTCAAGGAGTCTGGGGTAGAGGTGACCGTGGCGCTGCGTTCGGGCTCTTCCTCCGCAGCCAAGGCCGAAGCAGCGGGTCTCAAGGTCGCGTCCGTGGCGGAGGCCAGCAAGGACGCGGATGTGGTCATGGTGCTGGCGCCGGACGAGAACCAGAAAGCCATCTATGAGGGCGATATCGAGCCGAATCTCAAGCAAGGTGCGACCCTGGCGTTCGCTCACGGCTTCAATATTCACTACAACCAGGTCGTGCCCCGGGAAGATCTCGATGTGATCATGATCGCGCCGAAGGCGCCGGGCCACACCGTGCGCTCGGAGTTTGCTCGTGGCGGCGGTATTCCTGATCTGATCGCCATCCAGCAGGACGCTTCCGGTCAGGCCAAGGAAATTGCGCTTTCCTATGCGGCCGCCATCGGCGGTGGACGTACCGGTATCATCGAGACCACCTTCAAGGATGAGACCGAGACGGATCTCTTCGGCGAACAGGCGGTGCTCTGCGGTGGCACGGTGGAACTGGTCAAGGCAGGCTTCGAAACGCTTACCGAAGCAGGCTACGCGCCAGAGATGGCCTACTTCGAGTGCTTGCACGAACTCAAGCTGATCGTCGACCTGATGTATGAAGGCGGCATCGCCAACATGAATTATTCTATTTCCAACAACGCCGAATACGGGGAGTACGTGACCGGGCCGGAAATCATCAACGATGAGTCCCGTGCCGCAATGCGCAACGCTCTCAAGCGTATTCAGTCCGGCGAATATGCCAAGATGTTCATTCAGGAAGGCGGTACCAACTATCCGTCCATGCATGCACGTCGTCGCCTCAATGCCGAGCATCCCGTCGAGCAGGTGGGTGCCAAGCTACGCTCCATGATGCCTTGGATCGCGGCCAATCAGTTGGTCGACAAGAGCAAGAACTGAGTGGTCGAATAAACACCTGAGTGGATACTCAATAGGTAGGAAAGGCACGGGTGACCGTGCCTTTCGTCGTTGACGACCAAGCAATTGGTCTCGTTGTACGCCTACCGTTTTAGATGCCAGGATGTAGAATGACGACTCATGCCCCATGGCAACGGAACGAGAATTATGACTCAGCATTCGAATCAGGAAGAATCTTTCTCATCAATGGCAACCAGTCCGGAGCACTCCGAGGCTAATCAAGAAGCGAATGCTTCGGGGGATACTGCCGAGGACAACAAGAAAGCACCTCGGCGCAGTATTTATCTGCTGCCTAACCTTTTCACCACGTCGGCGCTGTTTTCCGGTTTTTTTGCTGTCGTGGCCTCGATCAACGGCGACTTTGCAGCGGCAGCCATCGCGGTGTTCGTTTCGATGGTTCTCGACGGCCTGGATGGACGCGTAGCACGTTTGACCAATACGCAAAGCGAGTTCGGGGCACAATACGATAGTCTGGCGGACATGCTTTCGTTTGGCGTGGCACCGGCTGTCGTGGCATTTGCCTGGATATTGCAGGACATTGGCAAGATCGGTTGGATTGCTGCCTTCGTTTATGTTGCCTGCGCTGCGCTGCGCCTGGCTCGCTTCAATGTGCAGATTGGTTCCGTCGATAAGCGCTGGTTCATTGGTCTGCCCAGTCCTTCTGCTGCAGCCCTCGTGGCAGGCTGTGTCTGGGTGTTTCACAATTTCGATGCTACCGCGTTCGGCTTCAAGGTATTCATGACCTTGGTGGTGGCAGCTGCCGGTGTATTGATGGTCAGCAATATTCGCTATTACAGCTTCAAGGATGTCGACGTCAAAGGCCCGGTGCCTTTCGTGGCCTTGTTGGCCATCGTGTTCGGCTTCGTCGTTATTTCCATTGAGCCTTCTGTCATGCTGCTGGCGCTGTTTGGTTGTTATGTCGCCTCCGGCCCGATCATGGCGGCCATGCGCAAGGCTCGTCACAGCAAGAGCAAAAAGAAAGCCGCGTAACTTTTTTCATCCAAGGGGCTTGTCAGGCCCGATCTGGATCCGTAAAGTACGCATCCGCTGCTGCCGACGAGGGGTCACCCGAGAGGCACCAGCACCGCTCTTTAACAATTGATCAGGTAATTCATGTGGGCGCTTGTGAGCGATCGGATGCCAGTCATCTAGATCGAGGCAAGCGACTCGTCAAGAGACGTTTGACCCTTGAGCAGGATTGTTCCGCCTCCC
>NZ_JACNMQ010000005.1 GCF_020622265.1 Halomonas sp. M20 | reverse complement strand
CAGGCCAGTGTCTGCTCAAGATCTTTAAGATCTGCATGCTTCATGGCGGACTCCAGAGAAAACTGGATATACAGTAGTTTATACAGTATTTTTATAGGACGCCAACAGCAGATGCCAACATAGCCATGTATATACATTAGTCATGGGGCACCATATGGATACGCACAGCAGACCGCCGAAGCTGATGGAGCGGGTAAAGGCCACCATGGGAGTTAAGCGCTACAGCCCGAGAACCGAGAAAACCTACTGTTACTGGATACGCTTCTTCATCCGATTCCACGGCATGCGGCATCCCGCCACCATGGGAGCTCCCGAGGTAAAGGCTTTCTTGGAACATCTTGCAGTGGAGCGCCGTGTGGCGGCGGCCACACAAAATCAGGCCCTGAACGCCCTCGTTTTCCTCTACCGCCAAATTCTCGAACAGCCCTTGGGAGATATCGGTGAGTTTTCGCGCGCCAAACGCCCACGCCGGCTACCGGTGGTGCTTTCCCACGAGGAAGTGACGCGCGTACTATGCCATCTATCAGGCCCCATGTATTTGATGAGTGCGCTAATGTACGGCTCGGGGTTGCGACTCCTTGAAACGTGTCGTCTGCGAGTCCGAGATATCGACTTCGAACTCCAGGTTATTACGGTGAGAGCGGGCAAAGGCGATAAGGACCGCACTACCTTGCTCCCGGCCAGCTGTATCTCATTTTTGCAGCGGCAGATTTCTTCTGTCCAGCACCAACTTGACTACCGGCTCGCTCATGGCCGTGTGCCGGTGACGCTTCCTCACGCGCTGGATCGCAAGTATCCTAATGCGGGAACCTCTCTGGCCTGGCAGTGGCTCTTCTCTGCCTCGCGCCCGTGCTGCGACATGGATGGCAAGGTGGTACTTCACCATATCCACCCATCGGCGGTACAAAAGGCCGTCAAACACGCTATGCGAGCTGCTTCGCTGCTACGCCCCGGCTCCTGCCACACCCTGCGACACAGCTTCGCCACCCAGCTGCTGAGCCAGGGCACGGATATCCGCACGGTTCAGGAGTTACTTGGACACAAGAGCGTAGAAACCACCCAGATCTATACGCATGTGCTGGGCAAGGGTTTTGCCGGCGTGCGCAGTCCCCTCGGGTAACGAATATCCGGGCGTCGATGCCGGGCACGCTACCGCCCCCCATCTGCCTGTGCATGATAGTGATCCCCACCGCGTCAGAGTCCAAGCTGCTCTATTGCATGAGGTGCGCTTGCCGCGCAATGCAGCAAGCCGCTATTTTCCACTTTTATGAATTTGCACCCTGTTTACTCCATCAAACGCGCCAGCGCGAAGTTGGCAATCGCCGTATCCTGTACACCGGTCCCGGTCAGGTCGCACACCGTGATGCTGGCATCCGAGAGGCGCAGGCGCTGGCCTTCAGCGATGATCCTTCCCAACTCGTAGACCTTGAACGGCGGCTTTCCATCAGCGCCGAAGCTGTTCGATCCGCTTGAATCGTCCGAACCTTGGCGAGCAGGCCGGGAAAACGCCTTGAGTTCGCCATTTGCTTCACTTTGAGCGCGGGTATCGCAGACGAAGGCATCGGCGCGGGTCATCAGCGATTCATCCAGTTCGCGCTTCTCGGGGCTATCTGAGCCCATGGCGGTGACGTGGGCGCCTTCCGGTACATCCTGGGCGGTGAGAATGGGAGTTCGTGCGGGGGTTGTGGTCACGATGATATCCGCATGGGCGCAGGCGGCCTTGGCGGTGTCGTGCACGTTGACCGTGAGGCCTAGAGTACGCATACGTTCGACGTAGGCTTCGGCGGAGTCGCGTTTGCGCGCCCAGACGTCGAGGCTGTCGATATCGCGCACCAATTGCAGCGCTTTCACCTGCAGCTCGGCCTGTTCGCCGGCGCCAAGAACCGCTACTCGGCGGCTGTTCTCCCGCGACAGATGCTTGGCCGCAATCGCCCCGGCCAGTGCGGTACGAATGGCGGTGAGATAGCCTTCGTCGAAGAGCACCGCATCGACCAGCCCGGTCTTGGCGGAGAACACCATCATCAGGCCATTCAAACTTGGCAAGCCGAGCTTGGGATTGTCGAAGAAACCGGGGCTGACCTTGATGGCGAAGCGCTCGAAACCGCGAATATGTGCGGTCTTCACATCCACCTCGCCATTGGATTCTTCGATGTTCATCGAGAGGATGGGCGGCTGGATCACCTCGCCTCGGCCCAGCGCCCGAAAGCCGTTTTCTATCGCTTCGAGCGCTGAATGGTCGAGTTGAACCGCCTGACTGATAACGTCGCGATTGAAAAGCTGCACAAGGAAGACTCCTGATCATGTCGTGTCTGCCCATTGTGACCAATCAACCGCTGATCGCAAAACTCCCCGCATTCAGCCATAGATGTACCAGGATGCTGGCAACATAGCCCAGGAAAATGGCCGGCGCCCACTTCAAGTGCCCCATGAAGGTATAGGAGCCCCGGGCGTGGCCCATCAATGCCACGCCTGCGGCGGAACCAATGGAAAGCAGGCTGCCACCGACACCGGCAGTCAAGGTAATGAGCAACCAATGACCATGAGACATATCCGGCTGCATGGTAAGTACCGCGAACATCACCGGGATGTTATCGACCACCGCCGAGACCACGCCGAGGATGATATTGGCCCAGGTAGCGTCCCATTGAACGTAGAGCAGCTCCGAGAGCATCGACAGATAGCCGAGAAACCCCAGCCCACCCACACACATGACCACGCCATAGAAAAACAGCAGCGTATCCCACTCCGCGTGGGCGACTCGATTGAATACATCGAAAGGCACGACGCTACCCAAGCGCGCTAACTTGCGTTGATCGCCCCGCCGCGAATAACGCTCCCGCTTGCGTTCCAGGGAACGCGGCAGGCTCTGGCGCAGGTAGTAGCCGAAGAACTGCAGATAGCCGAGCCCGGTCATCATGCCCAGTACCGGCGGCAGCCCCAGAAGCGTATGACAGGCCACTGCGGAGGCGATGGTCAGCAGAAACAGGGCGATGATGCGCTTCCAGCCACGCTTGAGGTCGACATCGTCATCCTGCGCTTGTGGCCGACGCTTCTTCACGAAGAAACTCATGATCACTGCCGGCACCAGGAAGTTGACCAGCGAGGGCAGCAGCAGCTCGAAAAATTCGTAGAACTCGATCAGGCCGGCTTGCCACACCATCAGGGTAGTGATGTCGCCAAAGGGACTGAAGGCACCGCCGGCGTTGGCAGCGACCACAATATTGACACAGCACAGGTTGATGAAGGCCCGATCGCCTTCGGCGACCTTGATCACGACGGTGCACATCAAAAGCGCCGTGGTCAGGTTGTCCGCTATCGGAGAAATGACGAAGGCTAGAACGCCGGTCAACCAGAACAGGCTGCGATAGCTGAACCCCCGGTCCACCATCCAGGCGCGCAAGGCATCGAATGTGCGCCGCTCGTCCATGGCGTTGATGTAGGTCATCGCCACCAGCAAAAACAACATCAGCTCGGCGAATTCCAGAAAGGTCTCGCCGAACGCCTCTTCCGCGGCATGGGGCATGCCCGCCTGCACGTATACCCAACCGATCAGCGCCCAAATGATCCCTGCCGCCACCAGCACCGGTTTGGACTTGCGCATATGAAGCTTTTCTTCAAGCATCACCAGGGCGTAAGCCAAGACGAAAACCACCAGGGCGATCATGCCCACCGTCGAACTGGTCATATCCAGCTCACCGCTGACTGCCAGCGCAGCGGGAGAAACGAGCCACAGGGTGAGTAACGACAACAACCAAGGAAGAGAACGAAAGCGGGGAGGCACAAGCAAACGACGAATCATGGGTACATTCTTCTTACGCAAGGAGGAAGGGAGACGCTATCTTGCCCAAGATACTAACAATCTGAAATGCTATGAAAGTTGATGATGATCACTCTTTTTCTACATTTGTTTATTTTCGTTCAAAAAAATTGACATGCCCCGACGGAATCCGCCTCCGCCGAGGGCATGCAAATCAAGCAGTTCCGGCCAAAGTACGCGCGCGATCGAAGGTTTCCAGGGATACACCGTTACCCGATACGATCAATGCTACCTTCTGCCCCTGTACATTCATGCCATGCTCCTCGATGGCGGCCAGGCCGATGGCGGCAGCGCCTTCCACCAGCATTTTTTCATGCTCCAGCATGTCGATCATGGCCCGGGCGATGGCCGGCTCGGATACCTGATAATGATTGTCCATCACCTCGGATACCAGATCGAAGGTATAGCGGTTGTTCAGGCCAATACCGCCGTTGAGTGAATCCGCCAGGCTGACGCTCTCCTCAACCTCGACCGGGCGCCCCGCCTCCAGGCTTTCCCACATCGCGGCCCCCTGGGATAAGCTCACACCGGTCACCCAGGTATCGGGACGGATCGCCTTGAGCGCTGCCCCGATGCCACCCAGCAGGCCGCCTCCCGAAAGCCCGACGATCACCCGGTCGAGATGGGGCTGATCTTCCAACAGTTCCAGGCCGATGGTGCCCTGCCCGCTGGCAATCAAGGGATTATCGAAGGGTGGTATCAGCGTCATGCCCTGCTCTTCGACCAGACGCGCGACTTCCTCGAAGGCGTCATCCTGACTTTGACCAATACGCCTCACCTCGGCCCCCAGTGCTTCGATGGCACGCACCTTGTTGTCCGGCACCCGCTCCGAGAGGCAGATCACCGCCGGTACGCCGAGGCGAGCCGCGGCGAATGCCACCGCACGGCCGTGGTTGCCGGTAGAGGCCGTGACAACCCCGCGGGCAAGTGAATCTCTGCCATTCTTTTCAATCAAGGCAGCGATCATGTTGGTCGCCCCGCGCAGCTTGAAAGCCCCGGTCGGCTGGTTGTTTTCCAGCTTGAGGAATATCTCGGCATCGAACCGACGGGACAGCTCCGCGGAGCGAAGCAATGGCGTGCGTACTACCTGCCCGGCAATTCGGGCACGGGCCTGGTAGATCGACTCCAAGGTGACGGAATGATGTCCGGGATCAGGCACGGGGTGCTCCTTATCTATTTTATGTTTCTGGCATAGTAGCGCCGCAAATGAATTGTGTCTTTCCCTTGGATTCTCCCAATGAAAAAAAGCCAGACCCTTTCGAGGGTCTGGCTTTCGAGAGCCTGGCGTTTGAGTGCTGAAAAAGCGTCGCTTATTTCAGGTCACCGGAACGGGTCAGCTCATCGGTGACCTTGTCCACTGCGCGCTTGGCACGAGCGACGATCTCATCCACCTCGCCACGGGTGACCACCAACGGCGGGGCGAAACCGAGGATGTCGCCATGGGGCATGGCTCGCGCGATCAGGTTTTCATCCATGGCCGCAGCACTGACGCGCGGGCCGACCTTGAGCGCCGGCGCAAAATGCTCGCGGGCGGCCTTGTTGGGCGAGAACTCCAGCGCCGCGAGCAGCCCAACGCCGCGCACGTTGCCCACCAGCGGATGCTCGGCGAAGGTTTTCTGCAACTGCTGCTGCAGATAAGCGCCAGTCTCGGCGGCATTCTGAGTCAAGCCTTCACGCTCGATGATGGCAAGGTTTTCAAGCCCCGCGGCGACACCCAGCGGATGCCCCGAGTATGTCCAGCCATGACCGATGGGACCGTATTCTCCGGTACCCTGCTCGAGCACCTGCCACACCTTGTCGCCGACGATCACGCCGGACAGCGGCTGATAGGCACTGGTCAGGCCCTTGGCCACGGTGATCAGGTCAGGCTTCATGCCGTAGAAATGCGAACCGAAGCCGGTGCCGATGCGTCCGAAGCCGGTGACCACTTCATCGGCGATCAGCAGCACGTCATATTTATCGAGAACCTGTTGAATTTCGTTCCAGTAGCCTTCCGGCGGCGGCACAATGCCACCTGTACCCAGCACCGGCTCGCCGATGAAGGCGGCAACGGTATCCGGGCCTTCGGCAAGGATCATCTCCTCAAGCTTGGCGGCACAATCCTTGGCGAACTCGCGCTCGCTCATATTCGCCTGAGCATCGCTGCGCCGGTAATAGTACGGCGCCTCGGTATGACGAATGGTCTCGATGGGCAGATCGAAATGATTGTGGAAGGTCGGCAGGCCCGTCAGTGAACCGGAGGCGATCCCGGAACCGTGATAACCCCGGCTACGTGAGATGACCTTCTTCTTCTGCGGACGACCCAGCACGTTGTTGTAGTAGCGCACGATCTTGAGCTGGGTCTCGTTGGCATCACTGCCGGACATGCCGTAGTAGACCTTGGACATGCCCATTCCAGCGAGCTTGATGATCTTCTCGGAGAGCTCGATCAGCGGTTCGCTCGAATGGCCGACGTAGGTGTGATAATAGGACAGTTCAAGCGCTTGCTTGTAGATCGCCTCGGCCACTTCGGTGCGGCCGTAGCCGATATTCACGCAATAAAGCCCGGCGAAGCCGTCGATCATCTCGCGGCCGTCCTTGTCCACAATGTTGATGCCCTTTCCGCCGGTAATCACCCGACCCGGCGCATCGCCATGGGCATAGTCACGCAGATGAGTGGAGGCGTGGAACGTCACCTTGCGGTCGCGGTCGATCAGCTCCTGATGGGTACTCATTAAATTCTCCTGACTATTTTTACTTAATTAGTTATGTTTAAAACGATATCCGTTGACGTAGAGAGCACTGCGAGCGACGGTCAGACAAGGCAAAAATCGGCGAAAAAGCGGAGTTTACTGTTGTAAATGAGCATTTAAAGCCGATTTTTAACGCCGTATGACCAAGCGCAGCATGCTTAACTCCCAGACACAGAGCCGAGACCGCCAAGACAATAATATTTCGTGTCGAGATACTCCTCGATGCCTGCCGTGCCCCCCTCGCGCCCCAGTCCGGACTGCTTCACCCCACCAAAGGGAATCGGCGGACCGGTCATCTTGACGCTATTGACCGAGACCATGCCGTTTTGCAGGGCACGCAGCATCTTCCAGATGCGACGAATATCATGGGTATATATATAAGCCGACAACCCATATTCCGTGTCATTTGCCATCTCGATGGCTTCATCGTCGCTAGTGAACTTGGTGATACCGGCTACCGGCGCAAAGTTCTCCTCCCGCCAGACTTGCATGTCGGCGGTCACGTTGGTCAGTAGCGTCGGCATGAAGAAGTTCTCCCCCGGCGCCATGGACTGGTCGCCGTGAATCAGGGTCGCGCCCTTGGAGATCGCATCGTCGACGATACTGGCGGCTTTCTCGACGGCGCGCTGATGAATCAACGGGCCAAGATCGATTTCACTGACCAGGCCATTGCCGACCTTGAGCGCCTTCATGCGCTCGGCGAAGTATTCGACGAACTCATCGTGGACGTCTTCGTGGACCAGGATGCGATTGGCTGCAAGACAGTCTTGCCCTGCGGTCTGGAACTTGGCCGCCACGGCGGCAAGCGCGGCCTCCTTGGGATCGACGTCCGGCCCGACGATGAACGGCGCATTGCCACCCAACTCCAGCGACACCCGCTTGACGGTGCTGGCACACTGCTCCAGCAGCAACCGTCCTACCGGCGTCGAACCGGTGAAGGACAACGCCTTGACCCGCGGCTCCTTGCACAGTACCTCGGAAACTTCCGCCGCCTCACCAAGTACGACGTTGAACACCCCGGCGGGAATGCCGGCGCGTTCGGCCAGTTCCGCCAATGCCAGAGCACTGAACGGCGTCTCGCCTGCAGGTTTGACGATCACCGGGCAGCCCGCCGCCATGGCAGCAGCGGCCTTGCGGGTGATCATCGCCAGCGGGAAGTTCCAGGGTGTGATCAACGCCGCGACGCCCACTGGCTCCTTGAGGGTGCCCAATGCGGCGTTGGGGATATGGCTGGGAATAGTCTGCCCGAAGGTACGTTTACCTTCTTCAGCGAACCAGCGCACAAAGCTGGCACCGTATTCGACCTCGCCCCGGGCATCCGGCAACGGCTTGCCCTGCTCGTGGGTCATGATGATGGCCAGATCCTCGCGATTGGCCTGCAACAGGTCATACCAGGCAAGCAACCGCTCGCAACGCTCATCTACCCGCAATGCCCGCCACTGCACAAAAGCAGCGTCGGCGGCTTCCACCGCACCATGAATCTGTTCCGGCTCGAGCAGGGGAATATGCCCCAGGGTCTCGCCGGTCGCCGGATCGATCACTGCCATCTCACGGCCGCCATCGCCATGAGTCCATTTGCCATCGATATAAGCATACTGGCGCAGCAGGCGCGGATCATTAAGGTTCATGGGTGCCTCCTTGAAACGAAAAGCAGGCAGCGGTCTGCCTGAACACGACCTCATACTAATACTTATCCCGAATGGATAATTTTTGTCCCGGAGGGTACGGGCACGAAGTTCTTTTGCAGTTGCTTGCAAGAGTTACAGAATTTTCTGTGGCTATTGGCACTGGACAGTTCTGACAAAACACGCTTGGATGCCTTAAGGGCAGCACGAAAGGATCGAGTGGAGATGGAGTTCAAGGATTACTACCAGCTCATGGGCGTCGACCGGGATGCGACCCAGGACGAGATCAAGCGCGCCTATCGCAAGCTGGCGCGCAAGTATCATCCGGACATCAACAAGGAGCCGGACGCCGAGGCAAAGTTCAAGGAAATGGGTGAGGCCTACGAGGTCCTCAAGGACCCGGAGAAACGCGCCGCCTATGATCAGCTCGGGGCGGACTGGCAAGGCGGTCAGGATTTCCAGCCACCACCGGACTGGAACGAGGATTTTGCTTTTCATGGCGGTGGGTTCACCGATACGAACACGGATCAATTCAGCGACTTTTTCGAGAGTTTGTTCGGGCGGGGCAATGTCGGGGGTGGCTATCGGCCTCACTCACAACGTGAGTTTCATATGCGCGGTCAGGATAGCCATGCCAGAGTGCTCATCGATCTACAGGACGCTTATCAGGGCGCCACTCGTACACTCACGCTGACCCAATCGCAGCCGGATAGCGATGGCCGGTTGCATTCACGGGAGCGCACCCTCAACGTCAAGATCCCTAAGGGCGTGCGCCCCGGCCAGCATATTCGTCTTGCCGGCCAAGGCCAGGCGGGGCTGGGTCAGGGCGAGTCCGGCGATCTGTATCTCGAGGTCGAATTTCTCCCCCATCCTTACTACCAGGTGGAAGGCAGGGATGTATTTCTGGATCTGCCTATAGCGCCCTGGGAGGCAGCACTGGGTGCAACGGTCAAGGCGCCCCTGCCTGATGGGTCCGTGGATCTAAAAATCCCTGCGGGTTCTGCAACAGGACGCAAGCTGCGCCTGAAAGGACGCGGCTTGCCTAGCAAGACACCGGGAGATCTTTACGTACTATTGAAGATCGTCTTGCCGCCTGCAGAAGATGACGCTGCCCGACAAGCCTACCGTGAATTCGAGAAGTCCTTCACGTTCAACCCGCGTGCCAACCTGGGGGTATGATCATGACTAAACAGAATCTACCTGCGTTGTCCTCAGAGGTGCTGGAAGAGGACATCGAATTGACCCTTGCCCAACTGTGCCGCACCTGTCAGCTGCCCGCGGACCAGATCGTCGATCTGGTCGATGAAGGCGTCATCGAACCGATGGGGCGTGACCCGTCCGGCTGGCGCTTTTATGGCATCAGCGTGCGTCGAATTCGCTGTGTACAGCGGCTCAGGCAGGATCTGGGAGTCAATATGGCGGGCGCGGCGCTGGCGCTGGATCTGCTCGAGGAGCTGGAGCAGCTGCGGGCCCGACTGCAGCGACTGGAACGCTAGGCTTCGCCCGAAAGTTACACGTGCCAGCTGACTTTCCAGACAAAACCCAAGCCTTGCGCCTGGTGAAAAAGGCGTACTTATCCCTGTTCGATCCGGATTGGCGGCATCGACGCCTTGACCGTCTTGGTGACGATATAAGTAAAGTAGCGCTCGATGCCAAGATCGGACGTCAACCAGTCATCGATCAAACGTTGATAGGCGTCGATGGAGGACGCCTCGACCTTGACCAGATAATCGACGCCGCCTCCGACCGCTACGCATTCGGTGACTTCCGGTGTTGCATGGATAGCATTCTCGAAGCGCAGAAAGCTTTCGGCATTGTGCTGTTTGAGCTCGATCTGCATCCATACCGGGGCGCGCTTGAGTAGCACCCGAGCGTTGATGCGCGCGCTGTAGCCTTCAATAATACCCGCTTTCTCCAACCGCTTGACCCGCTCCCAACAAGGGCTGACCGAGAGATTGATCGCCTCGGCCAGGCGCGACTTGGTAATCCGGCCGTCCTTGGCCAGAATCTCGAGAATCTTGATGTCGTAACGGTCGAGTTTCATCAATCAATCCAGGGAGTCGACTACAACACCAATCACCGCGATGGTATCCCCCATGTTGACCTGAGACGGGAAGCGGCGTGCGATCAACACGCCATCCCGTGCGGCACGATACTCCACCGGCTCGGCGCCGGTGCGGGTCATGTCATAAACTCGGGCGATTACCTCACCTTTTTGTACCGCATCGCCAATGGCCAGGGTCAATTCCAGCAGACCAGTGTGCTCACTCTGCACGTAGCAGGCGGCATCCGGCATATCCAGGTAGGCCTGGGGCTTTTCCGGTAGCGCAAGCTCGCCCTCGATCAAACCGTAATGAATCAGAGAATTGCGCACGCCGCGCTCGGTGATCGCCAGACTTTCCGGCGTAGTGGTACCGCCGCCGCCAAGCTCCGTGGCGATGAAGATCTTGCCTTGGCTTTCCACCGCCGTGTCGAATAGCTTGGCCGCATCGAGTTCGAACATCAGCATCGCAGTAGGCGCACCGAAGGCCTTGGCACCTTCCATGGCACGGCGTTGCTGTTCCTTATCATCAAGCCGATGAGCGGCAGCAAAGGGCACGATATCCAGGGTACGACCGCCGGAGTGCAAATCCAGCACTACATCCACCATTGGCACCAGGGTGCGAGTAAAATAATCGGCAATCTTCTCGGTGACACTGCCATCCGGATTCCCGGGAAAGCTGCGATTGAGGTTGCCACCGTCCATCGGCGAGGTGCGTCGCCCTGCCTGGGCTGCCGGCATGTTCATCATCGGCACAATGATCACCCGCCCCCGCACGTCCTCAGCCTTCAGGGTGTTGGCCAGTTTCATCAGCGCGGTAATGCCCTCGTACTCATCGCCATGATTGCCACCGGTGAGCAAGGCGCTGGGCCCTTCACCATTCTTGACCACGGTGACGGGGATCATCACCGCCCCCCAGGCGGACTCATCGTTGGAGATCGGCAACTTGAGAAAGCCGTGCTGCACACCATCGGCTTCGAAATCGACGGTGGCGGAAATCGGGCTGGGCCGCTTGCTCATGACATCTCCTTGTTATTTGACGAACAGGTGTTACTTGACGAACAGCTGGCGCGGAAAATTCGCCAATGGCTCCGCGCCGCGTTCGGTGATCAGAATGCTCTCGGTAATTTCGAGCCCCCAATCGTCCATCCACATGCCGGGCATAAAATGAAAGGTCATGCCGGGCTCGAGTATCGTTTCGTCTGAAGGACGCAGGCTCATGGTGCGCTCGCCCCAGTCCGGCGGGTAGCTGATGCCGATGGGATAGCCGCACCGTGCCCCACCCCGGTCGAAGCCGTACTTGTCCATGGCCATGCCCAGCGCCATGGCAATATCCGCACAGCGATTACCCGGCTTGGCCACTGCCAGGCCGTTCTCGATACCCTCGAGCAGCGCAGATTCACCACGCACGAACTCTTGCGGGGGCTTGCCGAGGAAGACGGTCCGCGACAGGGGCGCATGGTAACGCTTGAAGCAGCCAGCAATCTCGAAAAAGGTGCCCTCACCTTCGCGGAACGGCGTGTCGTCCCAGGTCAAGTGCGGTGCGGCGGCATCGGCGCCGGTGGGTAAAAGCGGCACGATGGCCGGGTAGTCACCACCGTGTACCTTGCCATCCGGTGCCGTCCAACCTTCAATACCTACCCGATAGATCTCCGATACCAGCTTGCTCTTGGCAAGCCCGGGCTCGATCATTTCCAAAATACGCGAATGCATGCACTCCACGATTCTGGCCGCCACCCGCATGTACTCGATTTCCTGGGGGGACTTGATGGCGCGGCACCAGTTGACCAGGGCATTGGCGTCCTGAAAACGGGCGTGGGGCAGTTCGCTGATCAGACTCTGATACGCCTTGGCGGAAAAGTAGTAATTATCCATTTCCATACCGATTACCCCGAGATGCCAGCCGCGATCCGGCATGATCGACTGGGCCAGGTAATCCATGGGATGCATGTCCGGATTCTGCACATAGTAATCCGGATAATAGGTAATGTTCTCGGGATCAATCCAGCAAGTACGCAGGGCACCGTTGCTGTCCTGACGGCGACCGTACCAGACCGGTTCTCCTTCCAGGCCTAGTAATACACACTGGTGCACATAGAACGACCAGCCATCATAGCCGGTCAGCCATGCCATATTGGAAGGATCGCTGACGATCAGCACATCGATGCCACGAGTGGCCATCGCTGTACGCACCTTCAGCAGACGCTGAGCATACTCTTCACGCGTGAATGGCAGGTCAACCTGACTCATCGGCCTCGTTCCACCAGGAAATTGCAAAACCGGCCATCCACTTACTCATGGAAAACCGCCCCTTTGTCGTAAAGCATTCTTGCCTTGGCCAACGTGAACTCACTAACGTCAGTTACTTGAACCCGCCCCACTATGTATCAATGTTTCCAAGCTGATACTAGGGTCTGTTGACATTTCGTTCACGGCCGCGCTGGCGCCAGTTTTTATTCGGGGCAAGACAGGAGGAGAGAAATTTGGTTATTCCAAATGAACGACGACTAACGCCGCAGCGGATAAAAACTGACCCAGCCCTTCGGGTTGCGCATCAAAAAGCGCCATCCTGCGTTGCGAAACTTGAAAAGGGAATAACCCTTCCCTGCGTTCCGCGCCTTGACTGGCACTTTTTGATGCAGCAACGCGGTTCGTGATGAAACGTCAACAGACCCTAGGCTCCGACTGAAAAATACTTACGTTTTTCCGGCGTCATTCAATTGATCGCATTTACTATTGATCGCTTGCAAGATGCTCGGCTTCGAGCCTAGCGTATCCTTTAATGCAAGAGCACAAATAAGGAAATAGAATGCGAGTATTGGTTCATATCAATGACGCTAACATCTGGCGCACGGCACTCACCAAACGCCTGCCAAACGCCGAAATCGTCACCAGCGAAGGCGACAGCGATACGCCAGCGGACTATCTGGCTGCCTGGAAGCCCCCCTCCACACTGCTCGAAAAACAGACGCAGTTGAAGGGCATCATCAATCTTGGTGCCGGCGTCGATGCCCTGCTGAGCAACCCCGCCCTGCCGAAGAATGTGCCCATCGTCAAACTCCGCGATGCGGGCATGGGGCCGCTGATAGCGGATTACGTGCGTTTCGGGGTGCTCTATTTTCAGCGGGATTTCGATCGCTATTTCGCCCAGCAGACCAACGCCCGCTGGCATGAATTCCCTTTGATCGATAAGGCGGACTGGCCTGTGGGCGTACTAGGGCTTGGCGCGATCGGCGCTCATGTGGCCCAGGCCCTGGCCGCGGATGGCTTCCCGGTCCACGGCTGGAGTCGCTCGCCCAAATCACTTGAAGGCGTGAGCTGTCATCATGGGGATGACGGACTTTCACAGCTGCTGGGCAAGGTACAAACCCTGGTCACCCTGCTCCCGAATACACCCAGCACCCGTGGCATCATCAATGCCGAGACGCTGTCACAACTGCCTGAAGGTGCCAGCCTGATCAACCCCGGTCGCGGTGCACTGATCGACGAGCAGGCGCTGCTCGATGCGCTGGGGCAGGACCGATCCTCAGGGCGATTGCGTGGTGCTTTGCTCGATGCCTTCGATGAGGAACCGCTGCCTGCCTCAAACCCGCTCTGGTCGCATCCACGGGTTCGTATCACGCCGCACATGGCCGGGCCAACACCGGTGCGAGATGCCGCCGATCAGGTAGCCGAATTGATCAAAGCCATGGAAAATGGCGACTCTCTGGAAACCGTCGATCCTCACGCCGGTTACTGATTCATTATTCCTGGCGACTATTTATGCCCATACAGCGCAGCATCGTTCATCTCATCGATAAACAGCCCGACGGCCAACCCGCGACCCTGCACGCCAGGGACAGCGCCCTGGCCAACTCGTCGGCCATGGAAACGCTGCTGGACGAGCTGAACGACAGCTACAACGCCAAACAAAAGGCTTGGGGCTTTTTCAACGCGGATCGCCTCACCTACCCGTTCAGCAATTGGCTGGGCCAGTACCTGGAAGGCGAGGAGGATTTTGTCGCCTTCACCCGTCAGGCCGCGGAGCACTTGAAGACGCTGATGGAAGGCAACAACCTTTCCGTGGGCGGTCATGTGCTGTTCGCCCACTATACCCACGCCGAAAGCGATTATCTCGCCATCGCCCTACTGCATCATAGCGAGGGCGTGGGCGTCACCGACGCGCTGGAACTGACCCCGGCCCGCCAGCTGGATCTCGGCCAGTTGCACTTGGCCGCGCGCATCGACCTGACCGACTGGCGTGGTGCCGAACCGTCGAGGCAATACATCTCCTTCATCAAGGGCAAGGGTGGCAAGCGCATCGCCGACTACTTTCGCGACTTCATCGGCTGCGAGGAAGGCGTCGATGCGCCCGGCGAAACCCGTACCCTGCTCAAGGCGTTCAGCGACTATGTCGAAAGCGAAGACTTCGCTGAGGAACAGGCCCGAGAAAAGACCGACACCCTGATCGACTACGCCAACAACCAGGCACGCACGGGTCAGCCGATCACCCTGGACGAGCTTTCCGAGCTGGTCGACGACCAGAAGCCCAAGGCCTTCTACGACTATATTCGCAACCAGGATTATGGCCTCGCCGCCGAGATTCCCCCGGACAAACGCACCTTGCATCAGTTCCGCCGCCTGACCGGCCGCGCCAACGGCCTCTCGGTCAGCTTCGAGAGCCATCTCCTCGGTTCTCAGGTCGAGTACGACGAGTCCCAGGATCAACTCATCATTCATCAGATCCCAACCTCACTGCGGGATCAGATCAAGCGGCGTCGGGAGTGATCAGCAATTGACGGTTTCAAGGATGGGCGCGAATGAAATAATCATAGCCCTCCATCCCTGGCTTGAGGACGCCGCGTTCATCCCAGTCGTTCCAGCCGGTGAATGGGATCGGGGTGCTCTCTTCGAGCGTTTCCAATCGCCGAGCCCAACCCGCCTTGTAGGTCTCGAGCTGCGCCTTGAAGCTGTCCTGAGCCTGGTAGACCGGGCCGCCGCCCTGGATGCCATGAGCCAGGAACGGCGGCAGCACGTCATAGCCCATATAATAGAGGGAATAATGCATAGGCCATAGGAGCAGGTCGATATCGCCACCGCGCCCATTGTGAGCAAACGTGGCCTCGGGCCCACCGGTGGTCACGCAACAGATGGCACGCTTGCCACGAAAATGTCCGCGATCATAGCGGTACGTTCCGGTATATAGCCCACCATAAACGAATACGCGATCCATCCACCCCTTGAGCATGGCCGGTTGGGCATGCCACCACAGGGGAAACTGGAACACCACCAGATCCGCCCGCGCCAGCCGTTCGATTTCGCGGCACACATCGGCAGGCAAGCTCCCAAGCTCGCTGGCATGGCGTTGCTCGGTCAGGGCCGTAAAAACCTCCGTGTTCGTGCGTTCCATATAATGCGTCGGGCCTTCCGCGGGGTCGAAGCCCTCGGCATAAAGGTCGGATACCTCCACCTTATAGCCGAGCCGTTGCAAGATTTCTCTCGCCACCTCCTTGAGCGCAGCGTTAAAGGAGCGGGGTTCGGGATGACAGTGAACAATTAGTGCATGCATGGCCGGTTTCTCTTGTGAGTTCGATGCAGAGTAACGACACTATGACCTTTGCAAAAAAGAACGAAAATTCCCTATTCATGAAAACCGACTTTGCATGAATGAAAAGAACCTTCAATGGGACGATCTAAGAATCGTCCTGGCAGTCGCCCAGGAAGGCACTCTCTCAGGCGCAGCACGCCGACTGGTCGTCAGTCATGCTACGGTCTTTCGCCGCCTTGCGGATATCGAACGCCGAATGGGTACTCAGCTATTCGAACGGGCGCGCAGCGGATATATCCCGACACCTGCGGGTGACGACATAGCGGCGGCGGCCCAACGCGTCGAGGCCGAAGTACTGGCTGTCGAGCGTCGTGTTGCAGGCCAGGACCTGCGCCCGTCGGGCACGGTGCGCATCACGACAACGGACACACTTCTGCTAGGGCTGCTATCACCGATATTCGCAGAGTTTCGACGGTCTTATCCCGAGATAGAGTTGGAAGTCGCGGTTTCCAATCAGCTCTTCAGCTTGACCAAGCGTGAGGCAGATATCGCCATTCGCCCCTCGCTTGCTCCCCCTGAGAGCCTAGTTGGACGTAGAGTCGGGACCATTGCCCAAGCGGTTTATACGACTAATATTCAAGACTCCAATGCCGAGGATTGGGTGGGCCCGGATGAGCGCATGGCGTATCGGGCACTGGAATCCTGGATGGTCGAGCAGGGGCACGATGAGCATTGCCACTATCGGGTCGATACGCTACTGGGGATGCTGGCAGCCGTTCGCGACGGCATCGGTCGCGCGGTGTTGCCCTGCTATCTCTGTGATGACGATAAGCGATTGACCCGAGTCGGCGAACCGATTCCCGTTTTGGCCACCGACCTATGGTTGCTGACTCACCCGGACCTGCGCCGAGTCGCTCGGATTCGCGCACTGATGGAGTTCGTGACGCAATCAGTCAGCGCCAGGAGCACGCGACTCTTGGGAAATAATTCTTCACCATAGCGACTCAAAAAACTGAATGGTGAAATGCCACAAACAGAGTTACAATGACATTACTAACGGTTTCTATTTTTTTAAGATAAAGCAAGTTGCAAGGTAAATACCATGATCTCCCGTGACGATATGCACGTGCTGGAAAAGGCAGGCATTCCCGATATCGAGAGCCTGGCGGCGAGTGCGGTCGAGTTTCTTCGTGAACACCCGGTATATGAGCAGGCCAGCCCGGCCAATGCCTTGTCAGTAAATGAGGAACGCCTTCTCATGGCAGGAGGCGCCGAGGGAGTTGGTGAGTCGAATCGCATGGCATCGCAGTACAATCTGCGCTCAGCAGTCACGCAATATGCCCAACTGGTCAAGCGTGCTTATCGCCAAAGCGAGGTCGCTACATTGCTGGGGGTCACGACCAGCCGCGTTCGACAACGCACCGACGAAGGCTCGCTCTATGCGCTGACCTCCGCCAATCGGCGTGTTTATCCTCGCTGGCAGTTCGGCGAATCGGCCACCCTGCCCAATCTTGAGCCGGTATTGAGCGCCCTCAGTGTCAGCGCTCATCCTCTCGCCGTGGAGCGCTTCTTTCTCACACCACACGCGGATCTCGAATCGAACCTGCTGGGCGCCATACTCAGCCCCCGCGATTGGTTGCTAGCCGGGCATCCTGCCGACCCGGTGATACGGATGGCCCGAGAGCTGTAAATGGCAAAGACTGACGAGCCGTTATCGCTAGAGGAATTGCGCGCCCTTCCCCCGGTGATACTCACCCTGGAAAAGGGCGAGCAAGTGTATCGACTCTTCTTCGCCGGGGGCGAGTATCCCACCAACTGGGACAGCTTTCGCTATTTTGGTCCTACCGCCTCGCGCTTCGATCACCACTTACCCGATGGCGACGGTGAGCCCTATGAGCAGTCACGGGGCATTATGTACCTGGCGACCGGTGCAGAGGCCATTCCCACCTGTCTCGCGGAAGTCTTTCAGACAGCGCGAGTCATCGATACCCGATCCCGAGCACCGGTGCTGTGCTGCTTCGCCCTGGAAGCCGACGTGACCCTTCTGGACCTGAGCGGCGCTTTCGCGACCAAGCTCCACGCCTCTACCATCGGAGGTTGCGATCGGGCCTTGGCTCGACGCTGGGCACAACGGCTCTACGACGCCTACCCTGACACGAACGGCATTCTCTACACGTCCTCGATGCACCCCGGTCGACCCGCCATCGCCCTGTTCGAACGGGGAACATCAGCCATTGCGTCGCGCCCTCTCTTTCACCGTCAACTGCAGGACGTGGCACTCACCAGCGTCATCGAGCGAACCGCACAGAAGATCGGTTATCTGGTGGTGTAAAATTAGTCTCGCTGGGGCCCAAAGAAGACCACCCAGGTTCTGAAATCGTCGGAAAACTCGGTGAAGCGGTGCTCGGCCCCGGCGGGTACGAAAAAGAAATCGCCCTGCTCGAAATCGAAGAACTTATCTTCAAGGCAGAACGTACCGTGGCCCGAGGAAATGATATAGAGCTCGTCCTGAGCATGAGGTGTTTGCGTATCGACACCTCGTGGAGAAAACAACTCGACGGACACATCACCGCGCTCGAATAGAACCGCAAAGGGCTCGGGCAAATCAGGGAGCAATTCCGCCGCTTCGCTTTCGTCGATAAAGTTGACGCTCTTTGTCTGTGCCATCGTCTGCACGCCTCGTTATTGTCGCCGATCAAGAGTAGTGTTCTTTGTTGGACTTTATTCGTCATTGCGCGAAAAACGAAGACACTGAGAAGGTATTCCATGATCGATTTGACCTACTGGTCTTTATTTCTCGGCGCGGCGGTCGTACTCAATATCTCGCCGGGGCCGGATCTGATCTACATTCTGTCGCGCACCATTGCCAACGGTCGCCGGATCGGCATTGCCTCGTCATTAGGTGTGTGTTCGGGAGCCTTCGTGCATGTGGTGGCCGCCGCCGCAGGCATCTCGGCAATCCTGATGACCTCTGCCGTGGCCTTCACGATCGTGAAATATATCGGTGCCGCCTATTTGCTCTATCTTGGCGTTCAAGCACTGCGTTCCAGCGGGACCAGCTTCGATGCCGCAGGGGCGGACAAAAAGCAGGTCAGCGCCTGGAGTGCCTATAAGCAAGGCGTCATGATCGATGTACTGAACCCCAAGGTCGCGATCTTCTTCATGGCCTTTCTGCCGCAATTCGTTCGCGCCGACTCGGGGCCGGTAGCATTGCAGCTCATTCTGCTGGGGCTTGCGGTCAATATCGTTGCCGTGATCATCGAGTGTTCGATCGTATTGCTGGCAGCGCGCACTACCAGCTTCTTTCGCAATAGTCCGAGACTGGGCAAGTGGCTCGATCGGGTACTGGGCTCCGTGCTGGTGGCACTGGGCCTGCGGCTGGCGTTTTCAGAACGTGCATCTTGAGGGTTTGCGAGACAAGTGCTGCGTCCAGGGTTAGGCTATAACGGTCACCTAAGCCAGTATCGTCAAGGATGTCGTCATGAACGAAGAAACCTTCAACATAAGCATTCGCAAGTTCCTGAAGAAAGTTGGTGTCGGCTCCCAGCGGGAGATCGAGCAGGCGGTGGGCAAGGCCATCGAGGAAGGACGCTTGAAAGGCGACGAGACCCTGCCTGCTCGCATGACCCTTGAGATCGGCGATCTTAATCTCAAGATCGATTTCGATGGCAACGTCGAACTCGAGTAGCCCAATCACGGTCAGTCATTGAGTCGCGCACAAAACCATTCAGCGCTTACGTAGTATCATCCCCACGCCATGGCAGCTTCGCCATGGCGCTCTTTTCGTTTCATCACGCCGCTACAGGTTGCCATGTTTCGTTTCTTCGAAAAGCTGGTAGATCCCTATCCCCAGTCACAGCCCGAGACACCGCCCAAGGGGTTACTGGCATTTCTTTATCACTACTCCCGGCCGGTACTGCCGCTCTTGATCCTGATGTCGTTGCTGACGGCGGCGGTTTCGAGCGTGGAAGTGATGTTCTTTGCCTACATGGGCGATCTGGTGGATTGGTTGAGCAACGCCTCCCGAGAAAATTTCTATGCGGACTACGGCTGGCAGCTCGCCGGCATGGCAGCGCTGATTCTGGTGGTCTTTCCACTGCTGGTACTGGCCAGTTCCCTGATAACCCATCAGGGGATCTTCGGCAACTATCCCATGCTGGTGCGCTGGTTGGCCCATCGCTACGTGCTGGATCAAAGCCTGCCCTTCTTCCAGGATGAATTCGCCGGCCGGGTTTCCCAGAAGATCATGCAGACTGCCCTGGCAGTGCGTGAGACGGTGATGAAGCTGATGGATGTATTCGTCTACATCATCGTCTATTTTCTCGGCGCGCTGTGGCTGATGGGCAGCAGCGTTCTTTGGCTGACCCTGCCATTGATTCTCTGGCTGGCGGGCTATATCGCCATCATGGCCTATTTCGTACCCCGCCTACGCAAGGTGTCCATGGCGCAGGCGGATGCCCGGGCGGAGATGACGGGTCGCGTCGTGGACAGCTACACCAATATTCAGACCATCAAGCTGTTCGCCCATACCCGCCGGGAGCAGGTCTACGCTCAAGGCGCCATGCAAGGATTCATGGGCACGGTTCATCGCCAGATGCGCCTGGTGACCCAGCTTACCGTGGTATTGCAGACGCTCAACTCGTTGCTGCTGGTCGCCGTCGGCGCGATTGCTATCGTCACTTGGCACCAGGAGCTGATCTCTCTGGGTGCAATTGCTCTGGCCATCGGACTCGTGATGCGTCTGCGCGGGATGTCGGACTGGATACTATGGGAAATTGCCAACCTGTTCGAAAACATCGGCACCGTGCAGGACGGTATCAACACCCTCTCACAGCCCGTCGCCATTGCAGATGTTCCGGGGGCCGCACCGCTTACCACGACTCACAGCGAAATACGCTTTGAGCAGGTTGATTTTCATTATGGCGAGACGCTGAGGGATCGACAGTCCCAGCGGGTCATCGAGAATCTGTCGCTGACCATCAAGCCCGGGGAAAAGATTGGACTCATCGGCCATTCCGGCGCGGGCAAATCGACGCTGGTCAATCTACTGCTGCGTTTTTACGAACTCGAGAGTGGGCGTATCCTGATCGATGATCAGGACATCAGCCAGGTAACCCAGGAATCGCTGCGTCGACATATCGGCATGGTGACCCAGGATACCTCGTTGCTGCACCGCTCGGTGCGGGACAACATCAGCTACGGCCGCCCGGATGCGACGGAGGCGGACATCATCAATGCGGCTCGTCGCGCTCATGCCCATGAGTTCATCGGTTCGCTTTCCGATCCTCAAGGGCGTACCGGTTATGATGCACATGTTGGTGAGCGCGGTGTGAAGCTCTCCGGCGGCCAGCGCCAGCGCATCGCCATTGCCCGCACACTGCTCAAGGATGCACCCATCCTGATTCTCGATGAGGCCACTTCGGCACTGGATTCGGAAGTCGAGGCCGCGATCCAGGAACAACTCTATACCCTGATGCAAGGCAAGACCGTCATCGCCATCGCTCATCGGCTTTCCACCATTGCCATGCTCGATCGTCTGGTGGTGATGGAACACGGCCGAGTCGTCGAAGCTGGCGCTCATGACGAGCTGCTGCGCGAAAATGGTCTTTATGCACGGCTGTGGCGCCGCCAATCCGGTGGTTTTCTGAACGACGCGCCGGAGCCGACGGCAACGAAAGAAGCATCGCTTCGTTCCTCCAGTTGAACCTGTGCGATCATGCCTTGGGCGTTCCTATCTCTTTTCGACAAGGACACTGCATGTCATCGGTCATTTCCGTCTCGCATCTTTCCAAGACTTACGCCTCGGGCTTCAAGGCACTCAAGCAGATCGATCTCGAGATTCATCGGGGCGAGATATTCGCCCTGCTCGGCCCCAACGGCGCCGGCAAGACGACCCTGATCAGCATCATCTGCGGGCTGGTCAACCCGAGCGAAGGCACGGTGCTGGCCAACGGCTTCGATATCGTCAAGGAGTATCGCAAGGCGCGCTCCCAAATCGGTCTTGTACCCCAGGAGCTGACCACGGATGCATTTGAAACCGTATGGAACACGGTGAGTTTCAGCCGCGGCCTGTTCGGCAAGGCGGCAAGCCCTGAACATATCGAAAAGGTACTCAAGGATCTGGCCCTGTGGGATAAGCGCAACAACAAGCTAATCACCCTGTCCGGCGGCATGAAGCGCCGGGTATTGATCGCCAAGGCGCTGTCCCATGAGCCACAAATCCTGTTTCTCGATGAACCCACCGCCGGCGTGGACGTGGAGCTGCGCCGGGATATGTGGGAGGTGGTGCGCAAGCTGCGTGAAAGCGGCGTGACCATCATCCTGACCACCCACTACATCGAGGAAGCCGAGGAAATGGCGGATCGCATTGGCGTGATCAGCAATGGCGAAATCATCCTGGTCGAAGAGAAAGCAGCCCTTATGCAGCAGCTGGGGCGCAAGCAGCTGACGCTGCAATTACAGGAACCCCTGGAGACCATTCCAGGCAATCTAAACGGCCACGACCTGGAACTTGCCTCAGACGGTCATGAGCTGATCTATACCTACGATTCCCAAGAGGATCGTACCGGCATTCCGGGCTTGCTCGGCGAACTCAACGCAGCGGGTATCAACTTCAAGGATCTACGTACCCATCAAAGCACCCTGGAAGAAATCTTCGTCAGCCTGGTAAGGGAGCGCCCATGAACCTTCAAGCCGTTGCCGCCATCTATCGTTTCGAAATGGCCCGAGCCAAGCGTACCCTGCTGCAGAGCGTGGTATCGCCGGTCATTTCGACCTCGCTCTACTTCGTGGTGTTCGGCGCCGCCATCGGTTCGCGTATTACCGAGGTGGAAGGCGTCAGCTACGGCGCCTTCATCGTGCCCGGGCTGATCATGCTGATGCTGCTGACCCAGAGTGTGTCCAACGCATCATTCTCGATCTTTTTCCCCAAGTTCTCCGGCACGATCTACGAGCTGCTATCCGCCCCGATCTCCTACTTCGAAATCGTGCTCGGCTATGTGGGCGCGGCGGCCACCAAGACCATTATCCTGGGGTTGATCATCCTGGCCACGGCGAGCCTGTTCGTGCCACTGCGCATCGAGCACCCCTTCTGGATGCTGCTGTTTCTGGTGCTGACCGCGCTGACCTTCAGCCTGCTCGGCTTCATCATCGGTATCTGGGCGGATACCTTCGAGAAGCTGCAACTCGTGCCGCTATTGATCATCACACCCTTGACCTTCCTCGGTGGTAGCTTCTACTCGGTCAACATGCTGCCGCCAATCTGGCAGACCATCACCCTCTTTAATCCGGTAGTCTATCTGGTCAGCGGCTTTCGCTGGAGCTTCTACGGCATCAGCGACGTCAGCCTGGGCGCGAGCCTGGCCATGATCCTTCTATTCCTAGGGCTATGCCTTGGCGTGGTGGCCTGGATATTCAAGACCGGTTACCGGATCAAGCCTTAGCGTTTCTAGAAGATGACGGCCAAACGAGCCTGACCATCAGCCCGCCGGACGCGCTGTTCTCGGCCTCGACGCTGCCGCCATGGGCATGCAGTATGTCTCGAGTGATGGCGAGCCCCAGCCCCCAACCTTTACCACCTCGGGCCTGATCCGAACGGAAGAAGGGTTCGAACAGTTTGGCCAGGTCTTCTGGCGGCACCCCGGGCCCTTCATCCCGAATTTTACAAACAAGCCGCTGCTCTTCCAAGGCCACCAGGATATGGATCTGGCCCCCTGGTGGCGTATGATCCAACGCATTCTGCAGCACGTTATCCAGGGCTCGATGAATCAAGTCGTCGTTGCCGAGAATCACCGCCTCGCTTGCACTCTCCTTTACGCTCAACTGGCAATCTATGCCCCGTTGCGTGGCGTAACCCGCCACGCCCTGCAACACCTCGCCCAACACGTCGACAAAACGCAGGGGTCGTCGGTCGATTCCCTCCCCTTTTTCGCTTACGCGGTACAGCGTGAGAATCTGCGCGGTCATTGCCTCCAGCCGTTCATTCTGGCGCAGGATCGTCGCCATCAAGTCCTTGTCCTGCCCCATATCCGCGGCCAGTTCGATCGCCACGCGCTGCCGCATCAACGGAGTACGCAGATCATGGGATATGTCACGCAAGAGCTGTTGCTGGCGTTCCAGCAATGTACACAGACGATCCGTCATGGCGTTGAAGGCTCGCGCCAGCGCACCGATCTCGTCGCGCCGATCGGCGACGGATTCGATCACGCGCAGCGACGTATTACCTTGGGCAATGGCCCGAGCGGTGACCTCCACCTGACGTAAGGGACGGGTGATACGACGCGCAATCCACCAGCAGGCGAGCGTGATCACAAGAAAAGTGGTGCCCAGCTCGAACGAGCGAAACATTCGCGGGTCAAGCCACCCAGCACCGCCCGAGCGCGGCCAGGCCAACAGGCGATAACCTTGCGGCGTTTCGATCACCGCCGGGCGTTGCGGGTTTCGCTCATGGCGCATGCGCATGCGCCCTTCCACCGGGCCGTCGCCATACGCATTTTCACCCTCATCGAGAATGAGAAAAAGCTGCCATCTCTCCCCCGCCTGCCGCAAGAGTCGCCTGGCCGCGCGGTGTCCACGCGCCGCCTCAAGTTCCGCTGCCTGCCGAGCGAGACGGGCTAAATCTTCGCGTTGTTCGAGCTGAACCCGCTCCCGCCGAGCCAGTTCGCGTATCGCCATGTTGCTGGCAAGAACGGCAACCGCCATGGCGATCCAGATCAGAAGAAAGATGCGCCAGAACAAGGGCCAAGTCAGCCTGTGCTTCACACTGGACTCCGGTAGCTGTAACCCAAGCCACGGACCGTTTCGATGCGCGACGTCTCTTCACCATTGAGCTTGCCGCTATCAAGCTTGCGCCGAAGGTTACTGACGTGCATGTCCAGCGTCCGGTCGTGAGGGGCCAGCCGTCGTCCCAATGCCCATTGCATCAGGTCGGTCTTGCGCACGACGGAACCGATCTTACTGAGCAGTACCTGCAGGATTTCATATTCAGTGGCGGTCAGGTCGACCGGCTGTTCGTTCTGAAAGACCCGGCGTTGATCCGGCTCGATACGCAGATCGCCAATGGTACGGGAACTGGTGGTGTCGGCCCCTCGATCCCAGGCGACACGGCGCAAGGTGGCGTGAATGCGAGCAACCAGTTCCCGCGGATTGCAGGGCTTGGGAATATAGTCGTCGGCGCCGACCTCGAAACCGACGATACGATCGGTTTCCTCACCACGCGCCGTCAGCAGGATCACTGGCAGGCGCGTCTTGCCGCGCAAGCGGCGCAGAACCTCCAGTCCGTTGATATCCGGCAGCATGATGTCCAGCACCACCAGATCGACGAAATCGTCCTGGGCAAGAGACAGTCCATCGCTGCCATTGGCCGCTTCCCGTACGTCAAGCCCCTGGCTGACGAGATAACGTGCCAACAGGCTGCGCAATTCGTCATCGTCTTCGACCAGTAGAACCCGATTCTGCATTCACAAACCTCGCAATCGCTGGGTATCAGTTAACGACACGCCATGAACGAAAGTGATTGTATCGCGCCTCTCCTGCGCTGTTTTCAGCCTTTACCCGATCTTTACATGACTCTGACATCATCTGACACCCCAGCCGGTAATCTGCATTCGTCCCAAGGCGATCAACATGATGAGCGCCCTACTTGAAAGCCACTATAGAAACCCAGGAGTAAAACCATGAAAAACATGAGCCGAAGCAAACTTGTCCTGCCCCTGGCGATTGCCGCCTCCCTGAGCATGAGCACGCTGGCACTAGCCGGACCCGGTGATGATGGCAGTCAAGGCAAGCGCTTCCATAAGGGCGAGCATCACGGCATGCAGCACGCTCCTCACGGCAAGGAGCGTCAGCACCGCTTCGAGCATATGGCCGAGCGTTTGAATCTGAGCGAGGATCAGCGCGATTCCCTGCGTGATATTTTCGCCAAGCAACGCGAGGATCGCCACGAACAACGCCAGCAGATGAAAGATCGGGACCGCACGCAACTGTTCAGCGGCGACCCATCCAGCAGTGACTACAAGGCCAAGGTCGAAAACGCCGCTAGTCAGGCCGCCGACTCCGCGCGCCAGCGTGTCCAGGCCCGCGCCGATCACTATGCCGCCATCTATGAAGTGCTCGATGACGAGCAGCGTGACATCTGGGCCAAGATGCAGGCTGAGCGCGTCGAAAGGAACGCCGAGCATCAAAAGCGCATGGAGCAGCGTGAGGATGGAGATCGCCGTCACTAATACTTGATCGAATTGGCTTCGGGCTGGCTCATGCTGGCCCGGGCCAACTTCTCGGTTCATCGTAATAAGGCAAATAGTCGTGAAATATTCGAGAAAAGCTTTTGGCTTTTTGCAATGACCTTCAGCGGGGCCCTGACCATGCTGGCAGCGCGCCCCAAATGGATGGAGCGGCCACTGAGCGGCACCGACAAGATGTACTATCTGCACAAATGGCTGCGCAGCCATTGTCGGTGACAAACAACTACGTCAGTGCGCCCTTCTCTGCCTTCGCCTCCGCCATGACGTTCTCCGCTTCCCGTCGCTGCTGGGCGCGCCCCAGCGCAAAGCCGGTACCGGCCCAGGTCAGGGCAATGCCGGCGCCGATGAACATGGCAAGCCCCGGCAATTCGGCAAGCAGATCCAGAGCGCGCTTGAGCCAACCGCTGATGGCGTCGCCGCCACGATAGACGACGGTATCGATAAAGTTCTTGGCTTTGAATTTCTGTTGCGGCGACACCACCGTGTAGAGCATTTCCCGACCCGGACGCACCAGGGCGTACTCGCCGAACCGGCGTGCCACCATGATCACCACGAATATCGCGAAGGTAGGCGCCAGGGCCAACCAAACGAAACCGACAGCAATTACCAGCGGCACCGCCACCAACAGCACGCCGATGCCCAGACGCTGGGCGATACGACCGGTAAGAAAGACTTGTGTGAAAATCGCCAGGGCCTGTACCACCATATCGATCAGACCGAATACCTGAGTCTGCTGGACGGGGTCCGGGAAGCGCTCCGCCACCAGCTCGGCCTGCTCGAAATAGAGAAAGGTGCTGACGCTCGCCAACAGGACCACGAACAGGGCAATACCCATCAAGAAAGGGGTGCGCGCCACTTCCACGGCACCATCGAAGGGGTTGCCCCCCAAGCTGACATGGCGCTCTTCCTCCGCGGGCCGTTCGTGCTGGGCCAGCGGGTTTCTGTCACGCCAGCGGTAGAGCCATATAGCGGCACCGATACTGCCCGCCAGCAACAGCGCAGCCAATGCCAGCAGACCGCTATGCTGGAGGGGCGCAACCAGCAAGATTCCCGCGCTGGGCCCCACTAGACCACCCAGGCTTGCGCCCCCGGCCATCATGCCAAACAGGCGCTTGGCCTGGGCCGTGGAAAAGACATCCGCGAGTACGCTCCAGGCCAGGGAAATCGCCACCAGATTGAACACGGATAGCCAGATATAGAAGGTGCGCGCCAGCCAGGGATTCTCCGGCTGACCCAAGAACAACGCTGCGAACAGCAGCAGGTTGGCGATGAAGAAACCGTAGGCGTAAGGCAGAATGCGTCGCCGGGCCACCCGAGATGCCAGCCAGCCAAAAAGTGGCAGTACCAATAACGTGGACACGAAGGTGCCGGTGAACAACCATTGCAGGTTGTCCACGCCCCCCGCCACGCCCATGGTTTCGCGTACCGGCCGGAGCATGAAATAGCCGGTGAACAATAGAAAGAACAGCGCCAGACCGGCCAACACCGGCGGAGCTTCTCGCGGACGCAAATTGAGCAGGCGAGTGAGGAAACTCATGCACTCAGAGTTCCAGGGCGATCAATTCGCGTTGCTGCTCCTCATTCAACAGGGGGCCATAACCGGCCCGGAGATTGTCCCGCTGGTGGGTGGGCTTGCTGGTAGCCGGAATCACCGTGGTTGTCGCCGGATGGCTGATGGCAAATTTGAGAAACAGCTGCGCCCAGCTCTCAGCGCCGACTTCCCCGGCCCAGCCGGGTAGGGGCTTGTCCTCTACTTTGGAAAAGAGATCGCCGTCATCGAAAGCGCGGTTGATCAAGACTGCCACTCCCTTATCCTGAGCCAAGGGAAGCACTTCCCGTGCCGCCTGGGGTGAACTGATGGAATAGTTGATCTGAATGAAATCCAGCGGTTCCTGGCGCAGGATGTGCGCCATTTCATCCAGGCCATACGGCGTGTAATGCGTTATGCCCACATAGCGCGTTTTACCCTCCTCCTTGAGCTCATGGGCATAGGCAAGCTGCGTTTGCCAATCCCGTAGATTATGGACTTGCAACAGTTCAACGTGATCGGTGCGCAGGGCTTCCAAAGAGCCTACCCATTGTCGCTGCGCCGCCTCGCGGCTGTTTGCGGCGATCTTGGTCGCCAGGAAACATTGATCGCGCCAACCACCCTCCTCCAGCAAGGCGCCAAGTATCCGATCCGCGCCACCGTAGTTCGGTGATGTATCGAACACCTTGGCGCCACTCGCGAAGAAGATCGTCATGGCTTCTTTAAGACGCAGGTACTTGTCCGAGCCGATGTTTGCCACGAAACTGCCGGAAGTGCCGGCGCCGATAACCGGAAGCTGTTCGTCGGTACCCGGAATCGCGCGGGTACGTAACGCTTCCGGAGGTGGCAACGCATCAGCATCGCTTTGGCCATTGGAAGCGAGCGTCGAAAAAGAAGTGCCGAGTGCCAGACCGGCGCCCATCCAGAGAGAGGTAGTGAGAAAATCGCGACGTGACCGCATGACGTTCTATTCTCCTGCTGCCGACGAAAAGATACTACTAGCCCTAGCCCATATACTTTGTTGCTTCCCCCATTACCTCGAGTTCGCATCGACCACGAAGTAGACAATAGTTTTGTTTTTGCTGCCTTTTCTCTACTCTTCGTCTTCCTAGCTTAGCAGCTCATTGAACTGCCTGAGCCATTCAGGGTGCGCCGGCCAAGCCGGTGCACTGACCAGCTTGCCGCAGGTAATGGCCTGATCTACCTCGATATCCGCAAAGTCGCCGCCGGCCAAGGTGACCTCCGGCGCACAGGCGGGATAGGCGGACACCCGCAAGCCTTCAAGTGACACCGCCGCAGCCAACAACTGGGCACCATGACAGATTACCGCCACCGGCTTGTCGCATTCCATGAAGTGACGCACCAGCTCTAGCACCCGTTCGTTCAGCCGCAGATATTCCGGGGCCCGACCGCCCGGCACAACCAAGGCGTCATAGTCGGCAGGGTCCGCTTCACTGAAGGTCGCGTTGAGGGTGAAGTGATGGCCGGGCTTCTCGGTATAGGTCTGATCGCCCTCGAAGTCGTGAATGGCGGTCTTGATGCTGTCGCCCTCACGCTTCTCGGGACAAACGGCATGCACCTCATGCCCCATGGCTAGCAGGGCCTGAAACGGCACCATGATCTCGTAATCTTCGACGAAGTCACCAGCGATCAGTAGTATCTTGGACATGAGCAATCTCCTGCTTCCGTGACGACAGACAATTAGTGGTGGTTTGTCAATCTAGCGTAGTGGGCCGAAGCTCCTTGTGCACAGGGAACGTTTGTCAGTTCCTGCACGTCCTAGCGTGATGGCAATGCATACTGAAGCCGAGGAGAAAATGTTGAAATTGACCACGCATAAAGCACGCGCACTCCTCATCCTGCTGACAGCGATTATTCAGACAGGGCTGGTTCAGACGGCGCAGGCCCATGTGGTGCTCTCGCCTTTCGAGGCCACCTATTCGCTTGTCATCAAGGGATGGCCCGATACGCGCATTCATCATCGCTTATCGGATCAAGGAGTCTCATGGCAGAGCGAGATGAGCGCTTCCATTGCCACGGCCAGAGGGGATGAGCACAGCCGCTTTCGCCTTGAAGGAGATACTGTCGATGCCCAATCCTATTCCAGCGGCTACCGCTTTCTAGGCTTCGGTGACCGCTATGAGCTTGATGCCAGCGAATTGAGCGATCTACCGGACCGACAGACGGCGCTGTTCATCCTTTCTCGTGACGCCACGACTGCGCGCTGCACCCACAATCAGGTCGCTCCCTGCAGCCTTCGCTTTTTGAACCATAAGGGCGAAGAGACGATGCTGAAATACCGTGTTGCCGGGAGCGATCAGGTAACCGTGCCTGCGGGAACTTTTCCTCGTATTACCGTCGATGCCTGGGATCCTGACAAGCCTGATCGCCATCTGATCTTTGGTTTTCATACCGGAGTTCCGGGACTCATGTTGAGCTTCGAATATCAGAGCGAAGGCGAACGCAAGAGCCATCTCACCCTGAGCCGTCTAACGCTTGGAAATTCCTAGGCTGTAATCAGCATTCCTGATGGGATATCAGCGAAACTCACTTACGCCTCGCTACACTAACCGCTACAGTAGGTCGCCCTGTTCGCCGTTGGAAAATTTCGATGCTGGCTGGTCTGTTGCTGATTCTACTGCCCCTGATTCTGGGTTACCTGGTACCAGTGAATGATGAGCGCGTTCTTGCACTCATCAATCGCGGAGTCAACCTTTCCGTTTATGTCATTCTAGGGCTAATGGGCATCAGCCTGACCGGGCTCGAGAATCTAGGTGAACAGCTGACCCGGATGGGTGGCCAGGCACTTCTACTGTTTGCCATCATCACGCCTATCAATCTAGCGGCTTTAGGGTGGCTATCTCGGCGTAGCCGCCTGCGTGCAGGCACGTCCCCGGTGGTCAAGGATGCCCCGACCAGCAAGTTGGCCGCCATGGCGGGCTCGCTTGCATTAGCTGGAGTGGTGGCGTTAGGGGTTGTGGCGGGGATTGTACTCGGCAGCCTGGGCTGGACGTCCGTGGCCGCGTTGTCGGAACAGCTGGCGGAATGGGTACTTTATGGTTTGCTGGCACTGATTGGCTGTCAGCTACGCAATTCCGGCATGAGCCTGAGGCAGATCCTGCTCAATCGTCATGGCCTGGCAATCGCTGTCACGGTGGCGGGGAGCTCCCTTGTAGCCGGATTGCTGGCCGCACCGCTTCTTGATTTGCGTTGGAATGAAGGTTTGGCGATGGCCGCCGGGTTTGGCTGGTATTCCTTGTCTGGCATTCTGATCGGCGATCAGCTGGGGCCGGTTCTGGGAGGTGCGGCATTCTTCAACGATCTGGCCCGGGAGCTGCTGGCCTTCCTGTTGATACCGCTGGTCATTCATCGTGCCGCGCCGCTGGCGATCGGCTATGGCGGCGCCACCTCCATGGATTTCACCCTGCCGGTCATCCAGCAGCATGGCGGTATTGCCTGTGTGCCCATCGCAGTGGTCAGCGGCTTCATCTTGTCGTTGTTGTCGCCGCCGCTGATCCTGTTTCTTCTTTCGTTATAAGGGTGTGTCAGTAAGCTTCGCTGGTTTCTCGACCCGCCGGTGCGGGCAACTTTCGGGCGTGCTGCGCCACTGCCTGGGCCGCATCGGTACTGACCTTGAACTGATCGATGACACCGGCCATTTCCTCGGACTGTTCGTCCAGCGACTTGCTCGCCGCCGCCATCTCTTCCACTAGGGCGGCGTTCTGCTGAGTGACTTCCTCGAGCTGCGACATGGCCTGGTTGATCTGCTCGATACCGGAAGATTGCTCGGTACTCGCGGAAGTGATGTCACTGACAAGATCGGCCATCTTCTTCATCTGCCCAGCGATGGTTTCCAGGATATTACTGCTATTGGTGACCAGCGCCTCGCCTTCGTTAATGTTGTTGACGTTGTTCTCGATCAGTTGACGAATCTGGTTGGCTTCTTCCGCACTACGGCTGGCCAGGTTACGCACCTCGGAGGCGACTACCGCGAAGCCGCGTCCATGTTCCCCTGCGCGTGCCGCTTCCACGGAAGCATTCAATGCCAGCAAGTTGGTCTGGAACGCGATAGCGTCGATCGCCTTGATGATAGACGTGACTTGCTTATTCGATTCATGAATCTGCGTCATCGCCTGACGCGCCTGACCGGCGACGTTGCTGGCCTCATTGGCTTGCCCGGTCACTTCATGAGACATGGCTTGCGCCTGGCGCGCATTGTCCGCGGTCTGATGCACCGTGGCGGTAATCTGTTCCATGCTGGCGGCTGTTTCTACCAGGGAGGCGGATTGCTCCTCGGTGCGCTGGGCCAGATCCTGATTCCCCATGGCGATTTCGCCACTGGCAACCTTGACGGACATCGCACCCTGCTTGACGTTGGCCACCAATTGTTCGGTCGTAGCGGTGGATTCGTTAAAGGCCCGGTAGAGCTGCGACAGTTCATCGCTACCCGGCACATTGAGGCGCTGGGTCAGGTCACCACCACGACTGAGAATATCCTGCAAGGCGCGCTTGAGAGGTGCGACGATGCTGCGCACGATGGCAAATGCCAGGAAAATCGCCAACCCTGTGGCCAGCGCTGCGACCAGAACGTATTGCACTAGTGCATTACGCGCCTGCTGATACAGGGTGGCAGTGGCGGTCAGTATCTCCTCGCCCATCACATCTTCGACATCCTTGAGAAGTTCGATCTTGTCCGTCTGCCACTCAAACCACTGCTGCGGATCGACGCCAAAACCACCCTGTAGGCCACGCTCAATTGCCAGCTTTCGTAAATTGGAAACCCGCTCGACCACGGGGCCCGAAAGCAGTTCATCGTAACGCGCTTGGACATCGTCGCCGGCCAGAGCATGAAAGCTTTTCAGGAAGGCACCTTCTTCTCCTAGGACAGTGAGGAGTTGTTGATAAAGAACAGGGCTAAACACATCTTTACTAAACGCATTGGCTAGCAAGGCGCGCTCGATCCCGGCCCGCTCCTTGACTTCCAGAAAGCTGTTGTAGGCAACGAGGCGTCGCGCGACGCTGGCTTGACGGGTTGCATGACTCAAGCCACTCACGAGGCCAATCAGCTCGTTATTGATCGTGGTGTAATGGCCGATCGCTTTAGCAGTAGGAATCGATAGGGAGTCGACCTGTTGACGTATCGTTGCCGTATTCTTCAATAGCGTTTGTATTTTATCGATTCTGGCATTCAGCGCATCATCAAGCACACTCTCCTCCAGACTCAGCAGATAGTTACGAAAGGCTTGTTCCTGAGCGTTAGCGTCCTGGCGCTTGGGGCCCAGTTCCTTGCGAAATTCTTGCCCATCACTACCTAAAAAGCCTGCGGTCATACCCCGCTCTTGCTGTAATTCATGCACCAGATTACTGGCTTTCTGAGCCAGAGCCGTCAGTGACTGCAACTGACTCATGGTGCTGGTCGTCTGCTGGCGCTCGACGATACCGGTAATAGCGAAATACGCCATGGCCAGCAACGGCAACGCCAGTACGAGCAGGAACTTCCTGCTCATGGGTATTCGGTGCAGCAATTGGTTCATTAGTAGCCTCAGGGTCGGGAAGGGTCATTGAGAAAGGTAAATTTTGTTGCGTCGTACACACAATTCACATGATCTATTCTCTATATCGACGCATTGACCACGCTCTTGAGCGTGCTATCAGGTTATTTTGATCAAGATCAACTTGTGATCCATTGACCGCTATCCTGCATCTCACTTTCGATATTTCGTCTGGACAGGAGCTGCTTGCGTCTTGCTTGCACAATTGGCCACCCTGCCCAATGACTGGCAGTGATACGCTTAGCCATTCTATTTTGGAGGTAACCTGATGGGGTCTCATCGCCCAGTCATTACTCGTTTGGGCGTCAAGCTGTTTGCCATCATTCTGATCGTCAATGTGGCGATTTCAGGATTCGCATTCCTGGGTGTTTCCCGAAGCCTAGACAAGGGCTTTATCGACTATCTGGAAAATACCCAGATCAACCGGGCCAAGATACTGGCCAACACCCTCGGTGAGCAGTGGTTCCGGCACGGAAGCTGGCAGTGGCTGCGAGATGATGCCCAGGCCTGGGAAGACCTGGTGCAGCAATTGCTTTGGCCCGGTCATAGCGAGCCCCCTCAGAGCGTGGAGGGTGCCTTGGGCGATGCCCGGGATTTTGTCTTGCATGATGCAGGCAATCTACCCGTGATCGGCCTGTCGCCCCGAGGCGACAAGGACGACCCGGTGGTGCTCAACTGGTTGCATATCACCTATGAAGGGAAGCACGTGGGCACTCTAGGCTATCGCGCGCCCTATCAGATGATGGCGGATATGGATCGCTTGTTCCTGTCTCGCCAGCAGCGCAATCTGGCCGCCATCATCGCCTCTCTCGTGCTAGCGTCGTTGTTGTTGGCAGGCGGTCTTGGCTGGTGGCTGGGGCGACGCATGCGCGGCATGACCCTGGCTACCAGGCGCCTTCGCGGAGGCGATTACAGCATGCGCTTGAGCGAGCGTGGCCATGACGAACTCTCACGTCTGGCCCGGGATTTCAACGGCCTGGCAGTGACACTGGAAGCCAATCGTGCCGCTCGGCAACGCTGGGTGGCGGATATCGCGCATGAATTGCGCACCCCCCTGGCGGTACTTAGAGGCGAAATCGAAGCCTTGCAGGATGGCATTCGTCCCTTGAATGAAGACAGCCTGCACTCGCTGTCTCAGGAGGTGAATCAGCTCGAGTGGTTGATTCGCGATCTTCGGCTGCTGGCACAAAGCGATGCCGGTGCGCTTGACGTGCAGCTGGTCATCATCGATCTTGCCAGCGCTCTCAGGGAACGACTGGAAGAAGCGCGAGGCTGGCTCAAGAGTGCCGGAATCGCTCTGGAAATCGACATAGCCGGCCCAGCCTTCGTATCCGGCGACCCCCAGCGTCTGCGTCAGCTATGGAACAATTTGTTGACTAACACCCGCGCCTATACCGACGCACCGGGACGCTTGAAGGTTAGTCTTTCATTGGTGGACAATCAGGCTCGGGTGATCTGGGAGGATAGCGCCCCGGGCGTCGATCCAGCGGAGTTACCGCGTTTGACCGAACGTCTTTACCGCGTGGATGGGTCACGTAGCAGGCAACGGGGTGGAACTGGATTAGGCCTTTCCATCGCTGCAGCCTTGGTGAAGGCTCATAATGGCCACTGGGAGGCAGCACATTCACCCTTGGGCGGGGTGCGCTGGACGCTATCGCTACCCTTGGCCGAGCGCGCGATAGTCGGCCCCATGCCGATCAAACCAGAGCCGATGGCACTGTCGTCGACTAAATACGGGAAAAAAATATGAACGAATCCATTCTGATCATCGAGGATGAGATCAAGATTGCCCAATTGATCGCCGATTATCTGACCGCCAGTGGTTATACCACCCATCGGCTCGAGAATGGCGACGATGTCATTCCTTGGCTTCAGGATCGTCCCGCCAGCGCTCTACCCTCCCTGATACTTCTCGACCTCATGTTGCCGGGCACGGATGGGTTGACTTTATGTCATCACATTCATGATCAATGGCCCCAGTTGCCGATCATAATGCTTACTGCCCGGGTGGAAGAGGTCGATCGTCTGCTAGGCCTGGAGCTGGGAGCCGACGACTATATCTGCAAGCCCTTCAGCCCTCGAGAAGTGGTTGCTCGAGTCAAGGCGGTGCTACGACGGGCTCATAGCCGGGATTCAGTTGGGGACGATGCCCTCAATCAGCTGGTACTGGATGAAGAGGGCTGGCGCGCTCTGGCGGATGGGAAGGACATCGAACTGACCGCCGTCGAATTTCAGCTACTCAAGGTGATGATGAGTGCCCCGGGGCGCATCTTCTCCCGGGAACAGCTGATGGATCATATGTATCGCGATCATCGCATCGTCTCCGAGCGCACCGTCGACAGTCACATCAAGAAATTGCGCCGCAAGATTGCCGACGCCTGGCCGGAGCGCGAGATCATTCGCTCGGTCTATGGCGTCGGCTACAAGTATCAGCCCGAAGAATGACCCCGATCCTGCAGGCACCCCGGGGTCACTCCTCGTCACCCTGAACGCTCGTTTCGACAGCGCCACGCTGCTGCAGCCAGCGTGCAACCAGCCAACACAATGACGCCCACACCGCCCCGGCAGTCCAGCCCGCCAGCACATCCGTCGGCCAGTGCACGCCCATGTAAACGCGACTGATGCCTACCAGTACGGTCACCAGCAAAGCCGCCAGCAGTAAATAGGCCTTTAGACGCCACCGGGGTTGGATGCGGATGAGCAAGGCAGCCAACGTCAGGTAGGTTACCGCGGCCATCATCGAGTGCCCGCTGGGAAAGCTGGCCGTATAGACGATGGAACCGTGAGATACCAGATCCGGTCGCGGCCGATCGAAGAGCAGCTTGAGCAGTGTGCTCGCCAATAGCCCCCCGCCAACGGATGCCAGCAGAAACATCGACGCCCGATAGTAGCGGGATAGAAGCAGATAGCCGAAGGTGATCAAGGTGATGAAGACCAGCACCCCGACACCACCAAGGGCTGTGAAGTCACGCCCAAGTTCCTCTATCCAGCCCGGCCCGAGTGGATCGGTAAGATCGCCTGGGGTGCGAAAGGCCAGCAGGATTCGCTCGTCGAGAGAACGCGTCTCGCCTTCCATGACCGTGTCCGCGAGTTCGATGAACCCCCATATACCCGCGAACAGTACCACGGCGCTAAGAAGGATCGAGAACTCGTAACGCCCCAGCCAGGTAAGAAAGGTAAAGGGGTGGTGGCTCGATTGGCGGCTTTTTTCCAGCAGGCGGTACATGAGGCTTCTCTCCTTGTGGCATGCACGAGACACGTCCTTGCCGTTACCGACAAGGACGTGGATTGACTATGCTTCACGAATTGGCGTACTTCATGACGAGCCCGGCGCGAGTGTTTACTTAGGGAAGCGCTGAGCAAATCGGCGAGCAGTATCAAGAACAAGGCGCCCGGAGCACAGGAACCGCAGCATATGGGTATATGTGAGGATTCCGACCGGGCTGGCGCACCAGCACCGCGTAACGCAGTGCTTGAAGCGCGCAGCCATTTATTCAGTGTTTCCCCTTAGCCGTCCACATCAGCCCGTACTACCATGCACTCCATCCCCTGTTGAATGAGTTGCGCGCAGGAGCGCCGAGCCTGGCCTTCTTCCATGTCGACAAGCTGAGCACGAAATACACCCTGCTCTTGAGCGGATGGCGTTACCGCAACTCGAGAGTTGTTCAAGGAGGCATCGAGCTGGCTAACGGCCTTGTTCGCCAACGTCTTGGCGCCGTTCGGGTCGCGAAATGCACCAACCTGTACCGCCCAGGCATCCATCGGGCGTAGAGAGTTGCCATCGGCCTTGGCGATCATACGCTGAATGGGATCGTCCACGGCTTGTTTTTCGGTCTCGGTGCCTGCGCCGTTGGCGACAGACGTCCTAGCAGGCGCATTGACAGTGTTCGCCACCGCCAGCTTTCTCGCAGTACTTGTACGGGTCTCAGGCCGTGTTATCGCATTGGCGCTGTCGAACACATCGGCGCTGGCGATCCAATCATGACGGTTCAATAGACCGGCGCGCACGAAACCGCGATCGAGCAGATCCGCCGTATGAATGTCGCGTGACTTGGCAGTAAAACCGCCCATGACCACCGTAAGGATGCGCCGCTCATCGCGTACCGCCGACGTGGCGACGTTGAATCCGGAGGCGCGAATGTAGCCTGTCTTCAATCCATCCGCCCCTGCGTAGCTGTCCAACAGATTGTTGTGCCCGGTATGAGTCTTGCCGTTGTAGACAAAACGGGTCTGGGAGAAGTAGTCATAATACTGCGGAAAATCCTGCATCAGGCTCAAGGAGAGCTTGGCCATATCCTTTGCCGTGGTGACCTGCAGATCGTCCGGCAAGCCCGAAGCATTACGAAAGATAGTTCCGGTCATGCCCAGCGCATGCGCCTTGTCGGTCATCTGTCCGGCAAAGGCGCGCTCACTGCCTGCCAGCCCCTCCGCAACCACCACGGCCACATCGTTGGCAGAACGCACGACCAGTGCAGGAATTATTTCCTTGATACTGATCTTGTCACCGGGACGCACCCATAGCTTGGAAGGCGGCTGTGCCGCAGCATGAGAAGAGACCATGAAGGTATCGTCCAGCGTCAAGGTGTTGTCTTCTATCGCTTCGAACAGGAGATAAAGCGTCATCATCTTGGTAAGAGAAGCGGGATAGCGTGGCGCATCCGCGTTGGAGGCGGACAGCACTTCGCCACTTTCCACATCCAGAACGATGGAGGCGTAACGCGGGTTGGCCGCCTCGGCCTGTGATGGCATGAGAAGCGTCGTGCTGAAAACCGCGAAAGCGATGACGGTGCCGAGACCGCGCGAGAGGACGGAAAAGGAGATGAATGCCATGAATTTTCCCTTGCGCTTTTTATGTTGGTGGTGAGTACTGCCGCTGCGGCATCATTTCGTTCTGTCGAATTGTAACAATTTGGTTACATAAAAACATTAATGTAATCGGAGTGTCAATATCTGGTTCAAAAACGCTTCGAATGCGGCTCGTGCAGTGCATTGTCCCGATATGCGGTTCACTGCTCAAGCGTTCTTGACCAATTTCTGCCACTAACGTATGGGATTTCTCAGTTTTTACGTGGAGACACCACTGATCCCACCGAGATGACCACCCTAATTCTTGCCGACGTCTTTATGTATTTAGCTTTTTCATTTCAGCACATCAGGGCTCGATCGTATCTTGCAAACAGCACTCCTTAGTGGCGTCTATTCATGTGTTGAATGCCCTGTTACTTGAAACCTAAAAATATTAGCAAATAATCATTCAACAAGTTCGTGAGCCCAATCTAGGCACTTAGAATATCCCCCATAGCGCACACCTATTGCGTGCATACTCAAACACAATAAAAAAACGTTACACCTCTTGTGCCATACGCCGATAAGAGTAACCGCGAATGCCTGCCGCTGCTTGCAGACATTACTTACTCAGCGAATGCGGAGACACGATGGTGAACGGAATTTCCTCGGCTTTAAAAGACATGAAACTCAAGACTCGCTTGATGACGGGCTTTTCCACCGTTCTCATCCTCATGATCGTACTGACCGGCATCGGAATCTTTCAGGTCAGGGCCATCGATCAAGGACTGACGACCATCAACGACGTAAACAGCGTAAAGCAGCGGCACGCCATCGATTTTCGCGGCAGCGTGCATGACCGCGCCATCGCCCTGCGTGATATCACCCTGGTAGAGGATCGCGCCTCTCTCGATGCCTTGCTGACACTGATCGCCAAACTCGAGGCTGACTATCAGGCAGCAGCGACGAGCATGCAGAGGATGTTCAACGAGCGCAGCGATATCAGCGCCAAGGATCGCAGTGCGCTAGCGGCTATTCAAGAGGTCGAGAACCGTGCCACACCCTTGGTGCAAACCCTCATCCAGCAACGCATGGCGGGAGATATCCAAGGGGCGCAGACGCTTCTTCTAAGCGAGGTCGGCCCCCTTTTCGCCCACTGGTTGAATGTCATTAACGTGTTCATCGACCTTCAGGAAGCAATGAACCAGGTCGAAACGGCGGCGGCTCGCGACATGGCAAGCGGCTTCCAGACGTTGATGTTGGTGCTGTGCGGCGCAGCGGTTGCCATCGGCCTGGTGGTGGCCTTCATGTTGACGGGCTGGCTGCTGCGCACCCTCGGCGCCGAGCCTCGGCAGGTCAAGGGCTTTGCGGAGGCCATCGGTCGTGGCGAGCTGGCGGCAAAAGCTCGACTGCGCCAGGGTGACCGGCACAGCATCATGGCAAGCCTCGTGATGATGGCAAAGCAGCTACAGTCCACCGTCTCGAATGTGCGCGATTCGGCGCAGTCGGTAGCAGCCAGCAGCGAGCAGATCGCCAAGAGCAATAACGAACTGGCTTCACGTACCGAACAGCAGGCCGGCTCACTAGCGGAGACAGCGTCTTCCATGGAGCAGCTCGGCAGCACCGTACATCAAAATGCCGACAACGCTCGTCAGGCCAGCGAACAGGCTAATAATGCCTCTCAGGTCGCCGTGCGCGGGGGTGAAGTCGTGGGTCAGGTCGTCGACACCATGAACGATCTCAACGAGCGCTCAAAAGAGATCGTCGACATCATCGGCATGATCGATTCGATCGCCTTCCAGACCAATATCCTGGCGCTCAACGCCTCGGTAGAAGCCGCCCGCGCCGGCGAGCATGGCAGGGGCTTTGCCGTGGTGGCAAGTGAAGTACGCCTGCTTGCCCAGCGTAGCGCGGATGCCTCCAAGCAGATCAATACCCTGATCACCGGCAATCTCAAACGCGTCGAGGAAGGTTCTAAGCTGGTCGCTGAAGCCGGTCGTACCACCGATGAGATCGTGGCATCGATCAAGCGAGTTACCCAGATCATGGGCGAAATCAGCAGCGCCAGCGCCGAACAGAGCGACGGCGTGCAACAGGTCAGCGAAGCGGTCACGCAGATGGATCAAACCACCCAGCAAACCGCCTCCTTGGTAGCAGACAGCGCCAGCGCCGCCAACCACTTGAGCAGCCGTGCTCAGCAACTCATCCATGCAATGGCGATCTTCAAGCTAGAGGAAAGCGTCTCATCCAAGCCGAACCCGCGTGCGTTCTCGGGGACTGATGCCAGGCCGATCAACCCCAAGCCGATTGCCAAGACTACTCCTCGCACCAGGCCCGTTACCCAGGAAGACGACTGGCAAAGCTTCTAAGGATTTCACGTCAGCCAACGAACAAGGGCGCGACAATGTCGCGCCCTTGTTCGTTGATTAGCCCAAAACAAATTACACGCTTATCAGAAGAAGCCCATCGGGTTGATATCGTAGCTGACCAGCAGATTCTTGGTCTGCTGATAGTGCTCGAGGGCCATCTTGTGGGTCTCGCGGCCGATGCCGGATTTCTTGTAGCCACCAAACGCCGCATGGGCCGGATACTGGTGATAGCAGTTGGTCCACACACGCCCGGCCTGGATGCCGCGCCCCATGCGGAAGGCAACGTTCATGTCCCGGGTCCAGACGCCGGCGCCGAGACCGAACTCGGTATCGTTGGCGATCGCCAGGGCCTCCGCCTCGTCCTTGAAGGTGGTCACGGAAACCACCGGGCCGAAGATCTCCTCTTGGAAGACGCGCATCTTGTTGTTGCCCTTGATCAGGGTCGGCTGAATGTAATAGCCCCGGGAGAGTTCCGAATCGAGGCGCTCCTTGTCACCGCCGGTCAGTATCTCGGCCCCCTCTTCCCGGGCCACATCCATGTAGCCCATGATCTTGTCGAACTGCTCCTCGGAGACCTGAGCGCCCACCTGAACATCAGTATCCAGCGGATTGCCGCGCTTGATGGCTTGGGTGCGCTCCATGACCTTGGCCATGAAGGCGTCGTACATGCCCTCTTGCACAAGCGCCCGGGACGGGCAGGTACAGACCTCGCCCTGATTCAAAAACGCCAACACCAGCCCCTCCACCGCCTTGTCAATGAACTCCGGCTCGGCGTTCATGATGTCGGCGAAGTAGACGTTGGGCGACTTGCCGCCCAGTTCCACGGTAGAGGGAATGATATTTTCCGCGGCGCACTTCAAGATATGCGAACCCACCGGGGTGGAGCCGGTGAAGGCGATCTTGGCGATGCCCTTGTGGGTGGCCAACGCCTGTCCGGCCTCCTCGCCGTAGCCATTGACGACGTTGAGCACGCCCGCTGGTAGCAGGTCGCCGATCAACTCCACCACCTTGAGAATTGACACCGGCGTCTGTTCTGCGGGTTTGAGTACCACGCAGTTGCCTGCCGCCAAGGCCGGCGCGAGCTTCCAGGTCGCCATCAGGATGGGGAAATTCCAAGGGATGATCTGCCCCACCACGCCCAGCGGCTCGTGGAAGTGATAGGCCACAGTGTTTTCATCGATGTCCGCCGCGGTACCTTCCTGGGCACGGATACAGCCGGCAAAGTAGCGAAAGTGATCCACCGCCAAGGGCAGATCCGCGTTCAGCGCCTCGCGCACCGCCTTGCCGTTGTCCCAGGTCTCGGCAACGGCCAGCATCTCCAGGTTCTGTTCGATGCGATCGGCTATCTTGAGCAGAATGTTGCTGCGTTCGGCGGCGGAGGTCTTGCCCCAGGCTGGTGCGGCCTTGTGCGCGGCTTGCACGGCCTTGTCGATATCTTCGGCAGTGGAGCGCGCCACCTCACAGAACACCTCGCCGGTGACCGGCGTGACGTTATCGAAATACTGACCCTTGACGGGATCGACGAACGCGCCGCCAATGTAGTTGCCGTAGCGCTTGTCGAAACTCACCAGTGAATCGCTGGTGCCGGGATTGGAATAGATCATGGCTAGACTCCTGTCGTTGGAATTGTAAGAGCTCAGCAACGATGATGGCGCTTGATCAAGGTCGCTTTGTCCATGCGTCATGCCGAGCATGTTCTAAAGCGTAGCGGAATTTCCTTTTTTCCACTTTACAATCCAGAAGCGAAAAACGGCGTTCTTTGGTCGTGCATTTATTCCAGAATCACCAGACGGTTGGGCAGTTCATTGCGCTCATGGGTCGCCGGCACCTCGCGCTTGAGATGCTCGCCACAGGACTCGATGCAGGTCAGGAAGCCTTGCAGCGTCTGCCCCTCTTTCACCTGTTGGGTGAACGTGGCCACTATGGATTGCCAGGTTTCGTCCTTCAGACGATTCGAGATGCCCCGATCCACCAGGATTTCCACGTAGCGCTCAGCTTCCGAGACGAAGATGAGCATCCCCGTTTCGCCGCTGGTGTGATGCAGGTTCTGTTCCAGGAACTGGCGCCGAGCCAGATTGGATGCCCGCCAGTGGCGTACCGAACGCGGAATGAGCCGAGTGGTAATCTTGGGCATCCTGAACAGCAGCCCCAGCAGGATGAACGTGCCCCACTGAACCAGCAGCAATTCCGCTGCGCTCAGCCAGCCGGGGAAATAGTTGATGGCGCCGGGTACTACCAGCGCCAGAATCCCCGCCCACAATAGAGGGATATAGGCGTAGTCGTCCGCCTGGGGGGCAAGCACGGTGACCAGCTCGGCATCGGTCTCACGCTCGATGCGGTTGATCGCGTCTGCCACCTGGCGCTGTTCGTCTTCACTCAATAAAGCCATGACGTCGTGTTCTCTCGAATTCAGGGAGTTGCTAAATAAATTGCCGAACGGTGTAAAGCACAAGGCGCCGGGAGCACAGGCGTCCGGTTACCAGCCACCGGAGGCACCACCGCCCCCAAAACCACCACCTCCGCCGCCGAAGCCGCCCCCCCCGAAACCACCGCCAGAGCCACCACGCCCCAGGGCGGAACCAAGCAGCGCGCCGGCCAGCAAGCCACCGCGACCTCTACGCCGTCCGCGACCGCCTCCACCGCCGCCGCGCGAAATTAGCATGACGATGACGAACATGACGAAGAACCAGATTGAAGCAGGTCCCGCCTCCCTGTCGCTACTCCCGGAAGCCTGTCTTTTCGGCTCCGCCAGGGGGTCGCCGCCCAGCACCTGAATCATCGCCGCCGCCCCCTGGGTAATACCCTTGGCATAATCGCCCTGCTTGAAGGCCGGAGTGATGACCTGGTTGATGATGACCGAGGACTGGGCATCGGTCAGCCGTCCTTCCATGCCGTAGCCGACCTCGATGCGCAGCTTGCGCTCCTCCGGCGCGACGATCAGCAGGGCGCCGTTATCTTCGCCCTGCTGGCCGATACCCCAGTGGCGACCCAGCTGATAACCGTAGTCCGCAATGTCATAGCCTTGCAGGCTCGCTACGGTGACCACCACGACCTGCTCCGTGGATTGCTGCTCATGCGCCTCGAGCATCTCGGTCAGCTGAGCTTCAGTTTGTGGATCCAGCAATTCTGCCTTGTCGACCACCCGACCTGTCAGCTCAGGGAATTCAGGTTGCTGGGCCTGAGCGCTCAACGTCCAGACTGGCAAGAATAAAAACAGTAGCAGCAGTACCGGCGTGCGCAGATTGATCGCCATCAGAATTCCACCTGTGGCGCCTGTTCCGCGTTCTCGGCAGTCGCCTCGAAGTTCTCGCGTACTGGCATATCGCTGTAGAGAATGCTATGCCATATACGGCCCGGGAAGGTACGAATCTCAGTGTTGTAATGCTCGACGGCGGCAATGAAATCGCGCCGTGCTACCGAAATACGGTTTTCGGTGCCTTCCAACTGAGACTGCAGCGCCAGGAAATTCTGATTGGAGCGCAACTCTGGATAGCGCTCGGAGACCGCCATCAAGCGGCTCAGTGCGCTGGTCAGCTGTCCTTGAGCCTGTTGGAATTGCTGCATCTTCTGAGGGTCATCCAGCGTATCCGCGTCGACCTGAATGGAGGTCGCCTTGGAGCGTGCCTCGATCACCGCTGTGAGGGTTTCTCGCTCTTGATTGGCAAATCCCTTGACCGTCTCTACCAGGTTGGGTACCAGATCCGCCCGACGCTGATACTGATTCTCGACCTGAGACCAGGCTGACTTCACCTTTTCGTCCAGACGTGGAATGTTGTTCACACCGCAGCCCGTCAACACGAGCACGATGAATAGAAGCAGTATCGAGCGCCAGAGATTTCGGTAAGAAGGCACTAATTGTTGCATTGGCATGGTCGTGTTCATTCCCATCGTTACGTAATCAATAGGTAACCAAGGTACAGGTCGGCGCTCGAAGAAGAAAGCGGCGGTTTGGCGACCCGTGAGGATACGGCTTATAGTGCTTGCGCCATCGTCATAAAATCAACGCGGGAACAGTCATGAGCAGGCCATATGTCGGACGGGGTCGACAGTCGGGATACAACGCCTTCTTTCGCGGCTTTATGATATTCACCTTGTTGTGTGTTGCTTCTATTGCCCAGTCCAATTCGGATATGGAAAAGCCGAGCGTCAGGATTTTTGCCGCCGCTTCGTTGACCGACGCCTTGAACAAGGCCATCGCACGATACGAGTCCCAAAATGAGGTGGATATCGTGCCGGTCTATGCATCCTCTTCCACCGCTGCACGCCAGATCGCCAGCGGCGCGGCCGCCGACCTGTTTTTTTCCGCAAGCAGTGAATGGATGAACTGGCTTGCGGGCCAGGGCATCGAGCTGGACGAACGCGCCGACATAGTGCAGAACCGCCTGGCGCTGATCGCTCCCAGCGGGCGTGAACACGCTTCTTTCACTCCGGTGGATGGAGAAACGCTGAGTTCATCATTAAGCGGCCGGGAACGTTTGTCGGTCGGTGACCCGGACCATGTGCCCGCGGGTATCTATGCCAAACAAGCACTGCAGTCCTTGGATGAGTGGAAAACGCTGCAACCACGACTAGCCCGGGCTGATAATGTACGCGCCGCCCTGGCGCTGGTGGAGCGCGGAGAAGTCCCCTTGGGCATCGTCTATCAGACCGATGCCCAGGCCAGCAACCGGGTTCGTCAACTTGGGTTGTTTCCCAGCGATAGTCATGACCCAATCCTCTATCCGCTGGCTCTGGTCAACCCACCAGCCAGCGGTGCCGCCCGGGACTTCCGTCAGTGGTTACATGGCGACGAGGCTTTGGCGATCTTCTCCGAGGTCGGTTTCTTTCCCGCTGCTGCTGTCAGCCGCTAGTCAGGAAGCATTACCATGCTCTCCAATGCCGAATGGGAAGCCATCCTGCTCAGTCTTCGGATCGCAGGTACCGCCGTAGGCTGGATCTTGGTGCCCGGCGTGGCACTGGCCTGGTTCATGGCACGCTTTGAGTTTCGTGGCAAGGCGCTGCTTGATGGCCTGCTGCACCTGCCCCTGGTGCTGCCCCCCGTAGTGGTCGGCTATCTTTTACTTGTCTCGCTGGGCCGCCAGGGTTTTATGGGACAATGGCTGGATCAATGGTTCGGCATCACTCTCCCCTTCACTTGGCAAGGCGCGGCCATTGCTGGCGGCATCATGGCTTTCCCGCTGCTGGTACGCGCCGTGCGGCTTTCCCTGGAAGCGGTGGATATGAAACTCGAGGCGGCGGCCAGCACCCTGGGCGCCAGTCGTTGGCGGGTGTTCTTCACCATTACCCTACCACTGGCGTTTCCCGGGCTCCTGACCGGCACGGTACTGGCCTTCGCCCGGGCGCTGTCCGAATTCGGCGCTACCATCACCTTCGCCTCGAACATTCCCGGCGAAACACGCACCCTGCCGCTGGCGCTCTATACGCTGATCCAGAGTCCGGGCAAAGAAGCGGCGGCGGCACGCCTGTGCGCCATCGCCATCCTGATCGCCATGCTCTCCTTGCTGATATCGGAATGGCTGGCGCACAAAGCCAAGAAGCGGCTACGGGAGCGCGATGATTGACGAACCCCACGACGAGCCCGGGCTCCGTGTCGCAGTGGACAAGCGCCTGGGAGATTTCTCGCTCAAGGCATCGCTTACGATACCAGCACGTGGCGTTACCGCCCTGTTCGGCGCCTCGGGCAGCGGCAAGACCAGCCTGCTGCGCTTGATCGCCGGGCTCGATGTTCCCGATAGCGGCGTCATTCGCATCGGTGAGCAAACCCTCGTCGACACTCAGAAAGGCGTATTCGCCCCCCCCCACCGACGGCGCCTGGGTGTGGTGTTTCAGGAAGCGCGACTCTTTCCCCACTACCGGGTGCGCGGCAACCTCACCTACGGAATGCGCCCGAGTGCACGTCCGCGCTTCGACGCGATCGTTTCCTTGCTAGGCATCAAACCCTTGCTGAACCGTTTTCCCGCCACCCTCTCCGGTGGCGAGGCCAGGCGTGTCGCCATCGGCCGGGCCTTGCTTACCGAGCCGCGCCTGCTGTTGATGGACGAGCCCTTGACCGGCCTCGACGGCCCGCGCAAGCAGGAACTGTTGCATTACATCGCCCGCCTGGCCCGGGATATCGACATCCCCATCGTCTATGTCAGCCATGACCCGGACGAACTGATCGCCATTGCCGACCATCTGGTGCTGCTCGACCAGGGTCGCCTGCTCGCCCATGGCCGCCTAGAGGAGTTGCTGATGCGCTTCGATCTCACCGAATACCTGGGAGGGTTCGATGCCGCCTCAGTCATTACCGCCACCATCGCCGAGCACGATCATCACTACGCCCTGAGCCTGCTGCGCCTGGAGGATGGACAACGCCTCAACATTCCCCTCGTCGACAATCCCCCTGGCACCACGCTGCGCCTGCGCATCCCGGTGCGCGACGTGGCCCTGGCCCTGTCGAAACCCGAACAGGTCAGTTACCGCAACCAGCTAAACACCAAGATAGAGCAGATAGGCCTGGTAGCCGGCAACAAGACCTCTATCGAACTACGTCTGCGCATCGGCGAACAGGTATTGAGAGCTCGACTGACGCGCAAATCCTTCGATGAACTGAGGATAAAGGAAAACATGCCGATCGTGGCGTTGATACGCAGTGTGGCGTTCGATACGCGGTAGCGCCACTCGTTGACCTGATGTGCGAATCCTGAGCGTGCTGGCAAAAACCTCCATTAATGCCGACACTGGGCAGTAGTGGGTGTTCAAGCATGTTTCAGGAGGTTTGAATGTCGGAACTTCCCTTTGCCAATCGCCTCGCGGCAGGGCGAGCCCTCGCCAAGCGACTCTTTGCCTATGCCGGTAGTGAGACACTCGTATTGGGGCTACCTCGTGGCGGTGTACCGGTGGCTGCAGAAGTCGCCCGGGAATTGAAGGCACCTCTCGATGTCATGGTGGTGCGCAAGCTGGGTGTGCCGGGTCATGAGGAGTTTGCCATGGGCGCCATCGCTAGCGGCGATGTGACGGTGCTTGATGAGGCACTAGTCAAGCGGTTGAGTATCGATGAACAGCGCCTGCAGGCGGTGATCGACAAGGAACGACGCGAACTCAATCGACGCGAGGCGAGCTATCGCGGTGAGCGGCCCTACCCCGATCTGGAGGGACGTCAGATCATTCTGGTGGACGACGGTATCGCCACCGGCGCCAGCATGCGCGCGGCAATTCAGGCAGTGCGTCGCCTGGGCGCCAAGCGCCTGGTACTGGCGGTGCCAGTGGCGCCTCAGGAAACCCTGGAGCAGCTCGCCGGGGAAGTGGACGAGGTCGTCTGCGTGGCCACGCCGGATCACTTTCATGCAGTGGGGCAGTGGTATATCGATTTCGGCCAGACCACCGATGCGGAGGTACATGAATGCCTGGAGAAACATAACTAACGCTCTCCGTTCTGGTACTGCTCGCCGCATGGTCAACGACCTGTAACAACGGGTATGCTGATTATTTTCCGGTAAGGTGCTGACCATCCTTCATGGACGATAGCGTTTCCAATCCACTTCCCGATGTTCTGGCAGGCCCCATCCTTCGTCGTGTCGAGACCCGACGCCTAGTGCTATGGCTGGCGGCAACGCGTCCTCTGACACTGCGCCTCGTACTCCACCCGGATCATCTCGAGCCCCGTTCCATCGCGCTCGACAAGACGCTATGCCGATGCGTACCGATAGGCCGGCACGCCTATGTCCACTTGATCGACGTCGCCCTGGATACACCGCTACCCCAGGACGTTGTGACCGGCTACGACCTGCGGATCGCTCAATCCGACGGTGGCGATATCGGCATCGCCGAGTGGGCGCCGCATCTTTTATATGGCGATGAATCGCATCCGGGCTTCGTGATCAAATCGCGTCTGGACGGCATTCTTCATGGCTCCTGTCGCAAGCCCCACTACGGCTCCGGTGATGGCTTGGCGCGCGGGGATGCCTGGCTGTCTGAGCGTCACGATGACGCCCAGGAACGCCCTGCGCTGCTGCTGCTGACCGGCGACCAGATCTACGCCGACGACGTTGCCGGACCCATGCTCACCGCCATTCATGAGCTGATCGAGCGTCTTGGGCTTTGGGGCGAGCGCCTTGAAGGCGCGGTGGTAGACGATAGCGAGGCACTTTATGCCGCAGAGGATACCTATTACCACCGGGAGCGCCTGTTGCCCCAGTTCGAGTCCGCAGAGGCCCTTCGAGAGCGTTTTTTTGGCGGGGTGCGCAAGCCAGTCTTCACCACGGACAGCGCCGCCAACCATCTGATCACTCTGAGTGAAGTCCTGGCCATGTACCTGCTGGTATGGTCGCCAGTGCCCTGGGGGCTGATTCAACGTGGCGAGCCATCACTGAACGACGAGCATCGCGAGCGATTCGCCGCAGAACGTGAGGTGATCGATGCCTTTGCCGCCGAACTACCGGCGGCAGCGCGGTTGTTGGCCCAGGTACCGACGTTGATGATCTTCGACGATCACGATGTCACCGACGATTGGAATCTGACTGCCGCCTGGGAGGAGACCGTCTACGGACACCCGTTTTCACGCCGCATTGTCGGCAATGCACTCATCGCCTATTTGCTTTGCCAAGGCTGGGGCAACGCCCCGGAACGATTGAAAGCTCCTCTCGATCAGTTGCAGCAGTTTCTCGAAGCATGCGGCGCAGAGGGTTATCTGCCGAACAAACAACAGGATGACTTGATCACCGAACTTATGCGCTTCGAAGGCTGGGGATTCTGTCTGACCGGGCCGCCCAAGCTTGTGGCCCTGGACATTCGCACCCGGCGCTGGCGCAGCGAGCGCAAGCGACATCGCCCCTCGGGACTGATGGACTGGGAGGCGTTGACGGAGCTGCAGCAGGAATTGCTGGATGAGCCCTCGATCATCATCGTCTCGCCTTCGCCGATGTTCGGGGTCAAGCTGATCGAAGGCGTTCAACGCCTGTTCACTTGGGCCGGCAAGCCCTTGCTGGTGGATGCGGAAAACTGGATGGCGCATCGTGGCGCGGCCCAGGTCATGCTCAACGTCTTTCGCCACACCCGCACGCCACGCAATTACGTCATCCTATCCGGCGACGTGCACTACTCCTTCGTCTACGACGTGCGCATCCGTCATCGCGATGAGAAACCGCATATCTGGCAGATCACCAGCAGCGGGATCAAGAATGGTTTTCCCGATACGCTGCTGGACTGGTTCGATCGCATCAACCGCTGGCTTTACGCCCCCTGGTCACCGCTCAACTGGTTCACTAAGCGTCGGCGCATGCAAGTACGCCCCTTCATCCCGGATCGGGCCAAGGCCGGCGAGCGCCTGTGGAACGGCTCGGGTATCGGCCACGTGCGCCTGGATGAACAGGGCCGCCCGTCAGAAATCAACGAGCTGGGCGTCAACGGCGTCACGGTGTGCTTTCATCCCAAACGGGACTGAGCACCTTGCTCTGATGTCCCGTATCCAACCTCTCGACGCTTCACCCCCACTTCAGGCAACCGTCTTCTCACGCGTTGGACGCAACATCAGCACGCTCAAGGGCGGCAGACTCAAGGCAAGACTCGCGGACTGGCCGTGCAGGGATTCGTCTCGCGTGGTGAGTTCTCCCAGATTGCCCTGGTTCGAGCCGCCATAGTGCTCCGCATCGCTGTTGAAGGACTCCTCCCAGCGTCCGGGCAAGGGCACTCCAAGACGGTAATCGTCGTGAGCCACCGGTGTCATATTGGCGACCACCAATAGCGGCTCACCGTCAGCGCTGAAGCGCAGCCAGGCAAAGACGCTGTTGCTGGCATCGTCACCCACGACCCAGGTAAAGCCGGAGGGTTCCGTGTCCCGCTCGTGCAGCGCCGGCAGATCCGCATACAGCCGGTTGAGGTCGCGCACCAGGCGTTGAATGCCTTCGTGACGCGGTTCGCCGAGCAGCGACCAGTCGAGCTCCCGGTCATGACTCCACTCCCGCCACTGGGCGAACTCGCAGCCCATGAACAGAAGCTTCTTGCCGGGCTGGGTCCACATAATGGCAAGGTAGGCCCGCAGATTGGCGAAGCGCTGCCATTCATCGCCGGGCATCTTGTTGATCAGCGAGCCCTTGCCGTGTACTACCTCATCGTGAGAAATAGGCAGCACATAGCGCTCGGAGAAGGCATAGACCAGCGGAAAGGTCATCTCGTTATGGGCGTAACTGCGATAGAGCGGATCATTGGCCATGTAGCTCAAGGTGTCGTGCATCCAGCCCATGTTCCACTTGTAGGCAAAGCCCAATCCGCCTTCTGCTGTAGGCTCGGTCACTCCAGGCCAGGCGGTGGATTCCTCGGCGATGACCGCTGCACCAGGCACTTCCTCGGCGATGACGTCGTTGAGATGACGCAGGAAATCGATCGCCTCCAGATTCTCCCGGCCACCGTGGCGATTGGGAATCCACTCGCCGTCATTGCGGGAATAGTCCCGATACAGCATCGAGGCCACCGCATCCACCCGCAGGGCGTCCACATGAAAGTGCTTCACCCAGTGAAGAGCCGAGGCCAGCATGAAGCCATGCACTTCGCGCCGGCCCAGATTGAAGATGTAGGTGTTCCAATCCGGGTGAAAACCCTCGAAGTGGTGCTCGTACTCATACAGCGCCGTGCCGTCGAAGCGCGCCAGGCCATGGGGGTCCGTGGGAAAATGCGCCGGCACCCAGTCGAGAATCACGCCAATTTCGGCGGCGTGACAGGCGTCGACGAAATAGGCGAAATCCTGAGGGCTGCCGAAGCGCCCGCTCGGGGCAAACTGGCCCAGGGGCTGATAGCCCCAGGAGCCGCCGAAGGGGTGCTCCATGATCGGCAGAAGTTCGAGATGGGTAAAGCCCATCTCCTTGACGTAGGGGATCAGATGCTCGGCGAGATCACGCCAGCTGTACAGTTCGCCGTCATCCCCGCCGTGTTTGCGCCAGGACGCTGCGTGCACCTCGTAGATGGCCATTGGCCTGTTCAGGGCCTGATGCTCGCCGCGCTTTTCGATCCAGTCGTCGTCCTGCCAGGTAAACGGCGTGGTATCCGCCACCACCGAGGCGGTATCCGGCGGCATTCGGGTCGCCAGGGCCACCGGGTCGGCCTTGAGCGTCAAAGCGCCATGGGCATCGATCATCTCGTACTTGTAAGCCTCGCCGGGCCCCAAACGCGGCAGGAAAAGCTCCCACACCCCCGCGGGGTGGCGAAGGCGCATCGGGTGACGCCGACCGTCCCAGCTATTGAACTCTCCCACCACGGACACCCGGTGTGCGTTCGGTGCCCATACCGCAAAACGCACCCCTTCTACACCGTCGATGGTCATGGGCTGCGCGCCTAGGCAGTGACCCAGGTTGCGATGATTGCCTTCGCCGATCAGGTACAGGTCCATCTCGCCTAGCAATAGGCCAAAGGCGTAGGGGTCTTCCGTTTCCTGTTCGCCGCCCTGGGGCCATCGGATACGCAGCTTGTAGGGAGCGGCATGAGGCAATTTCGCTGCAAACAGACCCGGAATCTGCACCGGCGTCATGCAACAGCGAAACTCACCGCTATCCCGATCCAGCACATCCACCCCCAAGGCACCGGGCAGATAGACCCGCAACAATGGGCCGTCCGACCCTTCTTGCAGGCCTAGCACTGCAAAAGGGTCCGCGTGAGAGCCTCGGGTCAATGCTTCCGCGTCATCCGCGGCCAGCTTCAGCCCATCGTCTCTTGTATGTTTGGCATATTCGACGCGTTGATTACTCATTCGCTCCCCCCATCCATTGATCGGCGATAGTCATCAGGCCCCGCAAGGGCACGCTCAACCAGGCCGGACGATTGGCGGCCTCGTAGGCAAGCTCGTAGACCGTTTTTTCAAGCAGGAACAGATCCAGCGCTGCCTTGGCCTTGGCGTCATCCTGCAGGCGGTGCGGCAAATCCTGGGTGGCGTGATCATAACCCTCAAGGAACAGGCGCCGGCATTCGCCCAGAATCTGCTGTGAAAGCGCGCGGGAATCACTACTGCCACTTTCCCCCTCGAGACCGATTTGCCCTTCCTCGAGCTTCACACCGGCGTAATCGAATGAGCGCAGCATGCCCGCCACGTCCTTGTACGGGCTATCCTTGGCACGACGCTCCTCCAGGGTTCGCGCGGGCTCGCCCTCGAAATCGATGATAAAGGCGTCCCCGTTGGCCACCAGCACCTGCCCCAGGTGCAGATCACCGTGGTTGCGAATCAGCAGACTTCCCTTGGCCTGCTGGGCCAGCGGCGCAATGGCGCCCAACAGCTGGTCACGGCCTTCAAGAATCCTGTCGATCATGCGCTGCTCGGCTTCTGCAGCCTCGCTTCTATGATGCGACAACAGCTCGAGGGCGCTTTCGACTTGTTGATGAATGCGTCGGGCCCAATCTGCTACCTGCCCCTCATCTGCGATTTCGGGACTGAAATCCACATTTTGAGTAGAGGCAGCTAGAGCCTGATGCAGTTCACCCAAGCGCTGACCCAAGATCTCCGCAAAGGCCTCGAGTTCGCTTCTGGCGCCAAAGCTCTCTTCCATGGCCTGGGTTTGTGTTTCCTCCTCCGCGTCCCGTAGGGCGCGCTCAAGCGTCGTGCGCGTCCAGGACCAGGCGTCCCCTTGATTGTTGATATAGCCTTGCAACAGCATCAAGGTTTGAGAACCCTCTTCTTCGATGCGTGCTACTTCACCGTACAGCGGAGCCATGTTGGCAAAGCCTTGTTCGCTCAGATAGCGGCCCATTTCCGCTTCCGGGTGCTGACCGCTTTCGACACGACGCAGTACCTTGAGCACGACCTGGTAGTTGACGATGATCGAACTGTTGGACTGCTCTACCCCTTGCTGCACCACCTCGGGCTGCTCCGGCAACTCGAGTTCGTTCATGAGAGAAGTGGGCAAAAAGCGTATCTCGCCGGCAGTGCTTGGTAAGGTGGCAGCGTTGCGCAACGCATCTACTACCGCCAAGGCAAACTTGTCCCGAGTGATCGCATCCGTCAGCAGACCGACCTGGTTGGCGCGACGCACTCGAGCCATGGCCAGCTGTCTGGGAAGCACCCGCTCCTGCTCCTCTTCGCCGAGAAACGCGAAAGGCAACTGATAGCGCTCCACCCCTTGAGCATGGCGTACTTCGATTTCACTGAGTAGCCCGACACGCCCCGAGTTCGTGAGAGGCGTGGCGTACAACAGCGTCACCTGTTCGATGCGCTGCTGCTTGGCGGCGAACCAGCGCCGCTTGGGCAGGTAACTGGGCAGTATTTCGTTTTCAAGCAGTTTCCGTGGCGAGCCCTCAAGGATCTCCTCGAGCTTGCGTTTGACGATCAGGGTGGCGTAATCAGGCATCGGCTCCGGTGTCGGCACGTGCCATTCGGGCATGGCGGTTTCCGGGGCCAGATAGAACCAGTAGAACCCGTAGGGCGGCAGCGTCAGCAAGTAAGGCAATTTGCCTATCGGCGGGAAGGCGCTGCCACCCACCATTTCCACCGGCACCTGACCGGCAAAGGCGCTCATGTCCAGCTCCACCGCCTGGGCGGAGCGGGCCAGGTTGGCCACACACAAAAGCACTTCCGTCGTGCCATCGTCCAGGGTCATCTCCCGCAGGTAGGCCAGCACATGACGGTTGGCGGGATGCAGTGTACGCATGCTGCCACGGCTGAAGGCACGGTGCTTGCTGCGCACCGCCAACAGGCGGCGCATGCTGTTCAAAAGCGAATGCGGATCCCGGGATTGGGCTTCTACATTGATGGACTGAAAGCCATACAGCGGGTCCATGATCGGCGGCAGTACGAGACTTGCCGGATCCGCCCGGGAAAAACCGCCGCTGCGATCCATGGACCACTGCATGGGCGTGCGCACGCCGTCGCGGTCGCCAAGATAGATATTGTCTCCCATGCCGATCTCGTCGCCATAATAGAGCACCGGCGTACCCGGCATGGACAGCAAGAGGCTGTTGAGCAGTTCGACACGTCGACGATCCCGCTCCATCAGCGGCGCCAGACGGCGACGAATGCCCATATTGATTCGAGCGCGCCGATCCGCGGCGTAATGGTTCCAGAGATAGTCCCGCTCCTTGTCCGTGACCATTTCCAGGGTTAGCTCATCGTGGTTACGCAGGAAAATCGCCCATTGACAGTTGGGCGGAATCTCAGGGGTCTGGCGCAGTATATCCGTGATGGGAAAGCGGTCTTCCTGGGCGAGCGCCATGTACATGCGCGGCATCAGCGGGAAGTGAAAGGCCATGTGGCACTCGTCGCCTTCGCCGCTCTCATTACCGCCAAAATAGGGCCGGGTATCCTCCGGCCATTGATTGGCTTCCGCCAGCAGCATGCGGTCCGGATAGCGCTCGTCCAGGGCTTGCCTGATTTTCTTGAGCACCACGTGGGTTTCCGGCAGGTTCTCGTTGTTGGTGCCTTCCCGCTCCACCAGATAGGGAATGGCATCCAGGCGCAGGCCGTCGATCCCCATGTCCAGCCAGTAGCCCATGACCCTGAGCACTTCCTCGAGCACCTTGGGGTTGTCGAAGTTGAGATCCGGCTGATGGGAGTAGAAGCGGTGCCAAAAATAAGCGCCCGCCACCGGGTCCCAGGTCCAGTTGGAGGTTTCCGTATCGAGAAAGATGATGCGGGTGCCCTGATAGGCCTGATCCGTGTCCGACCAGACATAGAAATCCCGCTCTGGTGAGCCCGGCGGCGCGTTACGGGCCCGCTGGAACCACTCATGCTGATCCGAGGTGTGGTTGATGACCAGTTCGGTGATGACTCGGAGGCCGCGCTTATGGGCCTCGTCGATGAAGCGCTGGGCGTCTTCCAGGGTGCCGTAATCCGGGCTGACGTTGCAGTATTCGGCAATGTCGTAGCCGTCGTCCCGCCGGGGGGACGGGTAGAACGGCAGAATCCAGATCGTATTGACGCCGAGGCTGACGATATAGTCGAGCTTGTCGATCAACCCCTGAAAGTCGCCGATACCGTCGTCGTTGGCATCGAAAAACGACTTGACGTGTACCTGGTAGATGACCGCGTCCTTGTACCATAGCGGGTCGTCCAGAAAATCAAACGTCTCGACGCTGTGGGTTTCGCTGCTAGCATCCATCATGTGCTGTGTCTCCCTGCCTGTTCTGTTCCATGCGAGCGGTTCTTGCGACCGCTGCAGCGTCTAACCCAGTGGCTGAATGCGCCAGATGGCAAAGGGCAGATGCGCCGGATCAAGCCGCATCCACTGGTGTTTTCCTTGCCAGGTGAAGCGCTGGCCGGTCATCAGATCCTCGACCTGGAGTGCCGCATCATCCGGCAGATCCAGCTCCCATAGAGGCAGTTCGAAGCTGCCCTCTTGAACTTCAAAGGGATCGAGGTTGACCGCGACCAGCACGAAGTTGTCTTGCGCGTCGTCGCGCTTGCCGAAATACAGCAGCCGCTCATTGGCCACTGGATAAAACGCTATTCCCAGGTGGGTCTGCAGCGCCGAGTTTTCCCGGCGAATGCGATTGAGCTGAGCGATCTCGTAGATGATGTTGCCTGGTGCGGTATAGTCCCGTGGGCGTATCTCGTACTTCTCGGAATCGAGATACTCCTCCTTGCCCGGCACCGGGGCACCTTCGCACAGCTCGAAGCCGGAATACATGCCCCAGAGCCCGGAGCCCATGGTGGCAAGAGCCGCCCGAATCAAGAACCCGGGCCGACCGCTGGACTGTAGAAAATAGGGGTTGATATCCGGTGTATTGACGAAGAAGTTGGGCCGGTAGCACTCCCGCAGCGGCGACTCGTTCAATTCGGTGAAGTACTGGGTCAGCTCGGCCTTGGTATGGCGCCAGGTGAAATAGGTATAGCTCTGGGTGAAGCCTACCTTGCCCAGCCGCGCCATCATCGGCGGCCTGGTGAAGGCCTCGGCGAGAAACAGCACGCCGGGATCGCGACTTCTGATATCCGCGATCAGCCACTCCCAGAAAGGCAAGGGCTTGGTGTGGGGGTTGTCGACCCGAAAGATGCGCACGCCTTCATCGACCCACAGCTGCACGATGTCGCGTAGCGTCAGCCATAGATCCGGCACTGCATCTTCGGCGTAGAAATCGACATTGACGATGTCCTGATACTTCTTCGGCGGATTCTCCGCATAGCGAATCGAGCCGTCCGGCCGCCAGGAAAACCAACCCGGGTGCTCTGCAAGCCAGGGGTGATCCGGGGAACACTGAATGGCGAAATCCAGCGCAATCTCAAGGCCATGGCGAGCCGCTGCCTGCACCAGCTCTCGAAAATCCTCGCGGCTGCCAAGCTCCGAGTGAATGGCCTCGTGGCCGCCTTCCGGGCTACCGATGGCATAGGGGCTGCCCGGATCATCGGGGCCCGCTTCCAGAGTATTGTTGGGCCCCTTGCGATGAGCCCGCCCGATGGGATGAATGGGCGGAAAATAGAGCACATCGAAGCCCATGTCGCGGATCATGGGCAGACGTTTCTGCACATCGGCAAAGGTGCCATGACGTCTGGAACCCGTCGTTTCCGAGCGCGGGAAGAGCTCATACCAGCTGGCGAAATTCGCCGCCCTGCGATCCACGTCCAAGGGGTAGACGGCATCGCTCACGCTCAGGTGCGCTTGCGTATCCGCCGCTGCCATCAGGTTTGCGGTATCGGCGCCAAGCAGCACTTCCACCCGCTGACTGTTCTGCTCGCTCTGCTCAAAGCGCGCCAATACCGCAGAAAGGTTTTCGCCCAGCTCGCCCTCGCTTCGCTGCGCGGCCTTGGCCACCAAACGGCACCCTTCCTCGAGTTCGAGCTCGACAGGAACGCCGGCCTGATGCTTCTTGGCCAGTTCATCCCGGTAAGTGCCATACAGATCCCACCAGGCCTCGATGATGAAATGATGACGCCCTACCTGAGTCGGGACGAACTGGCCCTCCCAGACATCCTTTCCCAGAGGGCGTACCAGATGCAGGGGCGCCTGCTGGGTAAGCCCTTGGGGGTCAGTCCAGCTAATCCGCGCTGCCAGCACGTCGTGACCGTCCGCAAAGATGACCGCCGATACAGACACAACGTCGTTTACCACGGCCTTGGGTGCGAAGCGGCCACCGGTGAGACTCGGCGTCACCGACTCGATGGCGATACGGGCTGATCTTGCCGCCGCCAGCACATTGGAGCCTCTTGTTTCAGCGCCATCTATTTCAACGTCATCCGATTCGACGTTCTGGTTGGCGGCGGCGTCTTTCGACATCCGAGAACGAGATGAAAGACTCATCGCGACATGCTCCTTATGTCTTTTCGCGCAAATGAACGATCAGGCATCGATCTTGAGTGACATCGGCCTAAAGCACGGGCGGTGATTGGGTTGCGCGCACCAGCTCGAGCATTACCAGAGAGTGTGCCGCCACCGTATAATTGTCGCCTACGCCGTAATGCCGGTTATCCACGTCAAGACCTTGCTGGGTATCCAGGCGGCAGATCCAGCTGCCGCTGTCCGGCACCTCCGGCAGGACGAAGCTTTCTTCTTCATGATTGGCATTGAACAGCAACAACAAGGTGACATCGACCCCCGCTCGACGAATCCCCGAGGGACGCGCGCGACCATCGAGCAAGAGCCCTAGACTGCGCGCTTGAGGGTCTTCCCATCGCTCGACACTCATCTCATCGGCTTGCGGGGTAAGCCAGGTTACCTCTTTAAGGCCCATCTCTTCGCTGTACTCGCCGCTCAAGAAACGTCCGCGACGCAGGATCGGATAGCGTTCGCGCAATTCGATCAGTCGGCGTAGATACTCGATCATGGCGTGGGCATCTGCGCCCAGATTCCAGTCCAGCCAGCTGACTTCGTTGTCCTGACAATAGGCATTGTTGTTGCCTTGCTGAGTGCGCAGCAGTTCATCCCCGGCCAAGAGCATGGGCGTACCCTGGGCAAACAGAGTAGTGGCGAGGAAGTTGCGGATCTGGCGCAGGCGTAGATCGCGAATCTCGGGATTTTCCGTCGGGCCTTCTTCACCGAAATTCCAGGAACGATTGTCGTCGTGACCGTCGTTGTTATCCTCGCCGTTGGCATCGTTGTGCTTGTCGTTGTAGGCGACCAGGTCATACAGCGTGAAACCGTCGTGGGCAGTAACGAAGTTGACCGAGGCAAAGGGGCGGCGCCCGCGATGATCGAATATGTCCGCGGACGCGGTCAGGCGCGCGGCAAGCTCTGGCAAGGCGCCTTCGTCGCCTTTCCAGTAGGAGCGTACGGTATCTCGGAAACGATCGTTCCACTCCGACCAGCCCGGGGGAAATTTGCCGACCTGATAGCCACCGGGTCCGCAATCCCAGGGTTCGGCGATCAACTTGACCTGGCTGAGTATCGGATCCTGGCGAGTGGAGTCGAGAAAACCACCGCCTTCATCGAAGCCATGGGGTTCGCGCCCCAGGATGGTGGCCAAGTCGAAACGAAACCCGTCGACCCGCATCTCGGTGGCCCAGTAGCGCAGAGAGTCCGTCACCATCTGCAACACTCGCGGATGACTCATGTTGAGTGTATTACCGGTACCGGTATCGTCTATGTAGTAGCGTGTTTGATCCGGCAGCAGTCGATAGTAAGAGGCGTTGTCGATACCCTTGAGAGACAGGGTCGGCCCCAGCTCGTTGCCCTCGGCGGTGTGGTTGTAGACCACATCGAGAATGACCTCGAGATCCGCCGCATGGAATCGCGCCACCATCTCCTTGAACTCATTGATATTGTCACCGGCCATATAAGGCGAATGCGGTGCAAAGAATCCCAGGGTGTTGTAGCCCCAGTAGTTGTGTAGCCCTTTCTCCTGCAAGTGCTGATCGTCGACGAACGCGTGGATAGGCAACAATTCCACGGAGGAGACACCGAGGGAACGGATATAGTCCACTACTTCACTGACCATCAAACCCGCGAAAGTGCCCCGCAGCGGTTCCGGCACTGCTGGATGGCGCATGGTGTAGCCGCGAGCGTGGGTCTCGTAAAGAACGGTGCGATCCCAGGGCACGTGCACCGGCTGCGCCCGCCCCCAGGTAAAGGCCGGATCGACGACACGACAGCGCGGCATGAAAGGCGCACTGTCCCGTTCGTCGAAACTCAGATCGCCATCTTCATGGCCGATGGTGTAGCCGAACAGCGCCTCGTCCCATTTTATTTCCCCGACGATCTGCTTGGCATAGGGATCAAGCAGCAACTTGTTGGCATTGAATCGGTGCCCTTCTTCCGGAGCGTAGGGGCCATGTACCCGATAGCCGTAGAGCTGCCCGGGACGCGCATCCGGTAGATAGCCGTGCCATATCTCGTCAGTATATTCCGGCAGTTCGATACGCTCGATTTCATGCTCGCCGCTGGCGTCGAACAGACACAGCTCGACACGGGTAGCATGAGCAGAGAACAAGGAAAAATTTACTCCCAGCCCGTCCCAGGAAGCGCCCAGCGGAAACGATTTGCCCTCGCTTACCTGGGAGCGATCTCTCACCCCAGGTGCCTCGACGCTGGTAGCATTCGTTTCATTGCCCTGGTCGGTATTCTCAGTATCCATGGTTCATCCTTGAGGTGATATGCCAAGCGATATTTGCAAAGCGCAAAAGCACCGCGCCAATAAAGGGTTCGATCGATAGAAGCTCAGGGCTTGCGTGCCCGGGTCGCGGTTTTCCTTGTCGCTGTCGTCTTGGCTGTCGTCGTCTTCTTTGCAGCGGGTTTGGCTGCTTTCTTCTCAGACTCCTTGCTTGAAGCCTTCTTGTTCGCGGATTGCTTGCTCGCAGCGCTCTTGCTCGCAGTACACTTACTCGTCTTGGGTACGCGCTTGAACTCGACCTCCGACTCTGCAGCGGAAGCATTCACCTCGACGGTGCTTTCGAGCGGTTCCTCCGTGGGCTCGGCCCGGTCTTGTACCGGAACATCCTGGGTAATGACCGTATCATCCCGATAAGGCACCTCCTCCAGGGTTGGGTCGCCCTCCGGGTCGATCATGGAGTCGGCAGCCGGATCTTCAAGCGGTAGACGATTCTCCTCGATGCCTCGCTCATCGTCTTCAAGCGGCAGCTCGTCGTCCAGAATGGGCTCCTCTTCTTGAACCTCCCCTTCCTCTTCCAGATACGTTTCATGACCGGCGTCCTGTTCCGCCCTCACGATCTTGAGTGCCATATCCCAATGGCGCTGCTGCTGGCCGTCGGGGCGCCCTTCGGATTCCCAGATACGATAGGCCAACTGGCGTACACGCGGTTCGTCATCCGTCATCTTTCACTCCCCCTGCACTAACGCTGACAAAAACACCGGCAGTAAAATGTGCCAGCAATTCACTGATCATTATCGTCTCTTGAGTCAATTCCACGGTATTACCGGTCAGCACGTCGCGCCATTGGCCTTGCAGTGATTCCGGTATCTGCAGCCGCGTATTGCTCCACTCTTCGTGAGGTATCAATGGCAAAGAGGCGGAACCGAGCAGGGTCGCGGGCAGCCGGGGCACGACCACCAGCAGCGCCTGCTCCCCATGCTCGCGGCTGAATGCCACCACATGCTCCTTTCGGCCACCCTCTACCGTAATGGCTGTGTAGTCGCCCTGGGCAAAAAGCGTCGGAGCCCCCTGGCGCAATGCAAGCAATCGAGCAATGACCGCTTGCTTGACCCGCCCATCACGCCAGTGCGTCAATGCCTCCTGAGGCAAATGACTTTCCGCGAGTGCCGTTTGACGTGCCTGATAGTGGACACTGCGGCGATTGTCCGGATCCACCAGGCTATAGTCCCAAAATTCCGTGCCTTGATAGAGATCCGGCACGCCGGGCACGGTCAGGCGCAATACCACCTGTACCAGGCCATTGACCGCGCCGGGCAGATCAAGGGCTCGCGCCGCATCGCTCAACTCATTGCGCAAGGCGGAGTCTTCGATCAGGCCAAACAGGAAATTCCGACAGGCTGCCTCATAGTCGCTGTCAGGCCATAGCCAGTGACTGCGCAGTTTGGCCTCACGCAGCGCTTTCTCTTGCCACTGGGCGATACGCTCAGCAAAGCCGCGCATGGCCTCATCGTCTTCACGATCCTGGTTGGGCGCCCAGGCGCCCAGCAGCATCTGGTAAAGAATCAGCTCATCTCCCGGTGAAGGCGCACTCCCCGCGCTCTGCTCTTCTCGCATGGAGGACGCATTCTCGTGCCAGCGGCGCATCTGCTCTGCAAACACCCCAGGCAGTTCACTGAGTACCGCCAATCGTGCCCGCACGTCCTCTCCGCGTTTGTGATCATGGGTGGCCGTAGTGACAAGGGATAGAGGAAACTGCTCCGCGCGCCAGCGACATGCCTCATGAAAATAAGCCGGAGTATGGCTGAAATGCTGTGGATCGAAGCCCACGTCGTTACGCGAAATCAACACCGTGGAACGATAGCCGGCAGTATCTTCCACCGCCTTGGCAGCCACCGGCGAGGTCAGCTGCTGAAAGCGCTGCATGGCACGCAGCCGTAGTGCACGCGCCTCTTCATCCTGACACTCGTCGGGCGCTTCTTCTCCCAGCCAGCGATCGAGCTGATCGAGCAGATCGCGCTCCGGTGGATTCACGTCACCGCGCGCCTCGACCTTGGCTTGCTCGAAATGCGTCCGGTCGGCCTCGGGGCGCCCTTTCGCATCCGCATAAGTGCGATAGACAGGGAAATGCACCACCAGCGCCTTGAGCACTCGTTCGATGGCGCCGAGAGTGATGTCCCGGGTAGCAGTATCGTGTCGTGCCAGGGCCAGCAGCGCCCGAGCGCAGGCGTGAAATTCACTGGACAAGGCGCTTTCGAGCATTTCCGCCCGGGCCTTGCGCACCTCGACAAGAAAATCGCTGCCACGACCGCTTGTTTCCCGCCATAGCGCGCGCAATGGCGCCGCGCCTGCCGGATCATGCTGCAGTCCGGATACTTCGTTCATGAATTCATAACCGGTGGTGCCGTCCACCCCCCAATCGGTATGCAGGGCTTCCCCCTCAGCCAGAATTTTCTCGACGTAAAGCGCAACATAGCGCGGCACATTATCCGGGCGATGCTGTGCCAGACTCTCCAGGCATTGGCGCAACTTGCGGCAATAACCCCCGGGATCCGCCAGACCATCCACATGATCGACCCGCAGGCCGTCGACCCAGCCTCGTTCCACCAGGCGCAGGATCACACTGTGGGTTGCATCGAAGACCTCCGGCACTTCGACACGGAGCCCGCCCAGCTCGGTAATATCGAAAAAGCGCCGCCAGTTGATCTCATCCGAGGCGGTACGCCAGAAGGCCAGACGATAGTGCTGTTTTTCGAGCAGTTCGTGCAGTGCAGCCGCGCCCTGTCGATCGGTCGTATCGAAGCAAGCCAAGGCCTCCTGTAACGCGGTCTGAACATCCGCTTTTTCATTGGCATGAGCAAGACGCTCCCGCGCCTCGATCAGAACGTGTTGAGAATCAGCACTACTCTGTGCCTCATCGAAGCGCCTCGCCAGAGACTGCAAAGTGTCCTCGTTGGCATGACGCAGGATGGCGCCATAGTGCAATGGATCGATGGGGAAATGATGCTCATGATAGGCGACGTAGAAGCCTGCGGTTGACGCCTCGTAACTCAGTTTCAGTTCCCCGGAATGCAGTACTTCGCCATAGGGGCCGCCGAGAAACGGTAGCAGCACCTTACCGCTGAGTAACGGGTCCGGCGAGTGCCAGTCGATATCGAAGTAGTTGGCGTAGGGGCTGCGTTGACCCTGAGTCAATACATCCTGCCACCACAGATTTTCGGAGCCGCCCACCGCCACATGATTGGGTACGATATCGAGTATCAGCCCCATATCCCGTTCGCGCAGCTTGGTGACCAGACGCTCGAGTGCTTCTTCGCCACCCAGTTCCGGGTCGAGGCGGGTCGGATCGATACCGTCGTAGCCGTGGGTCGATCCGCTACGCGAGGCGAGCAGCGGCGAGGCATAGACATGACTGATGCCTAGATCCGCATAGTAGTCGATCCAGGGCAGCGCGTCGTCCAGGGTGAATTTGGAGTGAAACTGTAGTCGCACGGTGGCGCGAATACTGTTAATCAAAGATGACCTCCTCGTCGCATTTCTTGCTGTGCTATCGGTGCGTTCGTTCGGCAATTGTGTCGGGGATGCTTGTTCCAGCGCCTCTTTCCTGGAAGTCGAGTTTTTATGGGCAGCGTGACGCGCCGTATCGAGTCCACTCAGGCGCTTGCGTATCGAAGCCCCGGCGAGCAGTTCTCCCGCCGGTTCGGCCCAGCGTCGACGCCAGTTGGGATGTTCATCCACGGTGCCCGGTAGATTGGGCTGGCGTTCAAGACCCAGCGCATCTTCCATGGGAAGCACCACCAAGGGCGATGGGGTATGGCCAAGGTAGGCGGCGCTGGCATCCAGTATCCTTGCAAGGGGAATATCGTCGGCGGCCAGCCTGGCGGAGTTGGCGGTGGCGTCGCTTACACCCAGCGCTCGTGCCAGGCTAACTCGCTCCCGGTCCCGCTGACGGTGCTCCAAGGTAGCGTCCTGCTTCTCGCCAAGCAGGCCGAAACGATCTCGCAGATCGATGTCGTAACCCGACCACCACCCCGCCACGGTGGGCAGATCGTGGGTCGAGGACATTGCCGCGGCCTTGTCAGTCCACTCATCTGGAGCGATGAAATCCCCCTGGGTATCCTGCTCGAACCAGAGCACGCGCATGCCCAGGATGCCGCGCGCCGCGAGCTGGTCGCGAAAGCCCGGCGCCACGGTACCCAGGTCCTCCCCGATAACGATGGCGCGATGACGCCAGGATTCCAAGGCGACCAGCCGCAGCATGTCGTTCAATGGAAAGCGGATGTAGCCGCCCTGCTTGGCAGAGGCGCCATGAGGCACCAGCCACAGTCGCAGCAGACCCAGAATATGATCGATACGCAGCCCGCCAGCATGACGAAACGCGGTGCGCAGCATATCGATGAAACTGCGAAAACCGGAGCGCACCAGGCCGTGGGGCGAGAAGGACGCCAGGCCCCAATCCTGACCGTGCACGTTGAACGAGTCCGGCGGCGCACCGATGGAGACGCCTTCGAGCATTTCTTCCTGGCGGCTCCAGGTCTGGCTGCCGGCACCATCCGCCCCGACCGCCAGATCGGCGATTAGCCCAAGGGCCATGCCAGCATCGCGCATATTGTCCTGGGCATACTCCAACCCTTCCGCGACCAGCCATTGCAGGAAGGCATGGAAAGTCACTTCCTGGGCATTGTCCTGGGCGAATCGCGCAACATCATGACTGCGCGGATCGCGTAGCGCTTCGGGCCAGTCACGCCAGTTGCCTTCAGAACGCGCCATTTGCAGGGCTTCGAAACGACAGTGATCCTCGAGGAGTTCACCACCGGCGGCCCGGAAGGCATTGAATTTGCGCTTCAGCACATCGGTTTCATCATCCTGATCGCTGCGCTTCTGGAACAGAACGAAAAGCTCGCGCAACCAAGTCAACTTGGCTTGAGCCGCCCCAGGCCAATCGATGAGCTCTGCCGCCTCGAGACGAGCGAGCTCTTCCTGCAGTCCGCACCGATCGATGGCCTCTTCCACCAGTTCCTTGCTCAGTACGATCCTCGGCGATGCATACAGGACGTTGAACAACAGGCGGCTGGAGGGAGAATAAGGGCTATAGCGCTGAGTATCCGCGCTGAACATGGCATGCATGGGACTGATGACCAAGGCATCCGCCTGGCGTTCGGCGGCGGCGCGTCCGAGCGCTGCCAATGCCAGGGTATCGCCGATGCCGCCAGCACCCGTACGACGCAGGGAATACACCTGCACCGCCAGCCCCCACAGGTGCGGTTCCGATTGAGTCTCGCCGTCGATGTTGCCGCAAGCATCCGCCACGCCAAAGCAGCGCCGGGGTGCCACGGCCAGAGTCAGCGTTGTCTCGCCCAGCTGCAGGCGATGGTAACCCGGACTCTCGATGGCGGGTAAGCGGCCTTCATGATCGGCTTGCCCTTCTCGCTTTTCACCGGTTTCCAGTATCACCGTGAATGTCGTACCCGATGCGAGCGGACAGGGCAGCTCGATGGGAGTATCACAATCCACGCTGATCAGCGGCGGCAGCTCATCCGGGCCGGCAGGATGATATAGCCGCTGCAGGCGTTCGGTGCTGGCACGCAGCGCGACTTCATTGTCGACATCAAAGCCCAGCGCCTTGAGCAGTGTATGGCGCGTCTCGTCGTCAAGATGGCATAGGTTGCCTTCGCTATCTTCCCATTGCTCGATCAACCCGACGGCGTCGGCAAGTTCTCTCAAGGCCGCATCGTTCATACCCATCATCCTTGCGTATCGGTGTGCAACCAGGCAACGGCGCTATATCTTTCGAGCCATCCTTCCTCTGCGCTTGCTGCGGTCCCTTCCTGAGTCTCGTAGAGAAGCCCTGTTATGCCGGAAAGCCCTGTCACAGTGACTCTGTCATCGCGCAAATTCAATGCGATGACGAGTTGACTGCGATCATTCAGGCGCCACCGGGCAAGCCATGCCTTTTCTGCCAGCACCTCGACGGTTTCGGCGACAGCGCCGGGCAAGCGAGGTACGATCTCACGCTGACGCAGCGCCAGCAGTTTTCGATAACGTGTCAACCACATGGCATGAGACGGCGTTTCCCGGTAGTCGAAGTCCGGAATGGAATCGACGAAGGTCTGACGATCGTTGGGGTCCGGGATCGCTTCTCGCGTGGCTGCATCGCTGAAGGCGCTGAAAGCCGCGAATTCGTTACGCCGACCTTTACGTACCGCCTCGGCCAGTTCGCCATGATGAGAAGTGAAGAAGCAAAAAGGCTGCGTCGAGCCCCACTCTTCCCCCATGAACAGCAGCGGGATCATCGGCGACAGCAACAGGGGCACCGTTGCCGCGACCAAAGCCTGCGGCTCGGTCAACAACCCAAGCCGCTCGCCCAGGGCGCGATTGCCGATCTGATCGTGGTTCTGCAGAAAGATCACGAAGGCACTGGGGGGCAGATGCGCGCTGGACTCGCCTCGCGCATGGCCGCCGCGAGTCGTCTCACCTTGATAGATGAAGCCTTCGCCCAGGCAGCGCGCCAGGCGCTCGGTAGCGCCTTCGGTAAAGTCGCTGTAATAGCCTTCATACTCGCCGGTGAGCAGTACATGCATGACATTGTGCCAGTCGTCATTCCACTGGGCATCGAAAAGTGTCGGATCGAGCAGACTGGCCTGATTGCTCTCGTTCTCGAGCATCAGATGTACGTGACGCCCGGGCTCGACCCGCGCACGAATCTCCCGGGCCATCTCCGTAAGAAAATCCTGCTCACCAATGGCATGCACCGCATCGAAGCGAAGTCCATCGAAGCGATACTCCAATAGCCACATCAAGGCATTATCAATGAAGTAGCGGCGCACCTGGGGCTGGCGAAAATCGATGGCGGCACCCCAGGGGGTGGGCAGGTCTTCACGAAAGAAGGTGCCTGCGTAGGCGGCCAGATAGTTGCCATCCGGCCCGAAATGGTTGTAGACGACATCGAGATACACCATCAGTCCATGACCGTGCGCCTCGTCGATCAGCGCTTTCAGATCGTCCGGATCGCCATAGGAGGCTTCCACTGCGTAGGGCAGTACGCCGTCGTAGCCCCAGTTGCGCCCGCCGGGAAACTCCGCTACCGGCATCAGCTCGATGGCGGTGATGCCCAGAGAAGCAAGATACGCCAGACGCTGACGCACTCCCTCAAAACCGCCAAGCGTTCCGACATGAAGCTCGTAGATGACGCTCTCGTGCCAGGGACGACCTTGCCATTGAGGATGTTGCCAGGTGTAACGATCAGGATCGATTACCAGGCTGGGCCCGTCGATATCATCGAGCTGGGCGCGAGAAGCAGGATCGGGGATCGCAAGTCCTTGAGCGTGTTCGTCGCTGAACACTCGGTAGCGATAACGCGCCCCTGCCGCGCATTGAACGATCAGCTGATGATGGCCGTCTTGCATAGGCTGCATTGACTGGCTGTCGCCCCCCTCTATCTCGAGCCACACCTGCTCTGCGGTAGGCGCCCATAGCGTGAAGCGTGTTCTGCCATCGGTCTGTAACTGGGCGCCGAAGCGGGGATCGAATCGGAAGCTGGCAGCAGGTGTTTCGTCCATACTCATGCTGGCCAATCTCCTTGTCTCAAGAACAACGCCCCTAGGGGCGGTAGCGTCAATGATACGGATACCGGGAAACCATGACTCGGCTCCAGCAGGGCCTCGACGCCATTGGCATTGCCCACGTTCGAACCGCCGTAAAATACGCTGTCGCTGTTAAGCACCTCGTGCCAGGCGCCCAGGGTCGGCACACCGATGCGATAATTCTCAAGGACGCTGGGGGTAAAATTGATGACGACCAGCAACGGCGCGGTACCCTCACTGCCATAGCGCAAGAAAGCGATGACACTATTGGTGACGTCATCCCCTATCACCCAGGTGAAGCTACTGGATTCGATGTCGCATTCGTGAAGCGCCGACTCGTTGCCATACAGGCGATTGAGATCCGCCACCAGACGCAGCATGCCCGCATGGAAGGTTTGGTCCAGCAATTCCCAATCGAGGGATTTACCAGACTGCCATGCATGCCCCTGCGCAAACTCGCTGCCCATGCCCAAAAGCTTCTTGCCGGGGTGCGCCCACATGTAACTCATGGCAGCACGCAGATTGGCGAACTTCTGCCAGGGGTCTCCCGGCATGTGCTCGAGCCAGCCCTGCGGCTCACCTTCCGATGACTCGTCCGGCAGCGGCAAAATAAAATGCATGTCAAAGGCTGTGCCCGTGTTTTCATGCAGCAGGTGGTGCTCCCTACCTCGCCACTCCGCAGGCACGCGTAAATAATTCAAGGTATTACGTGACCAGCGCGTGTGGCATATCAGCACTCGAGTCAACAGATGAACCGGCATATCTACCGGCCGATCAATCAACATGAGAACGTCGTGGCGGCGTTTCGCGATGCCCTGTATCAAGAACTCGATGAGACCGTCATCGACCCGTTCTTCACGCTCTTTCAGATGGAGTCCGTCGATATGGTAGTGCTCTACCCACCCGAGCAACTGGCGGAGCAGATCGTCAAAGGCCTGGGTGTCTTCATCGGCTGCACGTTCCGATTGCGGGGCAACCTCCCAGTCCAGTATCACGCCGATATCGCTTTCATGGCAGGCGAGAATGAAAGTGGCAAATGCTTCGTCATCGACTTGCCTTACATTCACTCCGGTCAATGCGATATGGGTGAAGCCAAGATCCGACACATAGGGCAAAAGACGATCGATCAGCGCCATCCAGGACAAAGGTCTGCCTATCCCGTCCAGACGCCAACCCGCTGGACTGAAGCGGTAGACGGAAAGAGGCGCCGAGGTGAAGTTCTGACGGCTCCGCCGTAATAGCCATTGCCCGTCGTACCAACGATCAGCCGGCGCCAGGGGTGGAAGAAGCTCCGGCAGACTCGAGGTGGTTCTTCGATTGGGCGTGGACGATTTCTCGTCCATTTGCAGCATCACGTCAATTGCCAGCTTGCCCATGGGAAAACTCCATTTCGTCGAGGGTCGTGCTGTACAACTGGTTGTAGGGCTCGATGGATTGGCACCAGTGGTAACGCCCCGCCATTGCAGCACGACGCATGGCGTAGAATAGATCCGTCGCACGAAAGACCCTGAACGCGCGGTCGATGGCTTGCATGTAGCTTGCAAATGTCACTTCGTCGAACAAAAAACCGGTCACTCCATCCTCGATGGTATCCACCAGCCCGCCGGTACGATGGGCAATGGGTAGCGAGCCGAAGCGTTGGGCGTACATCTGACTGAGCCCGCAGGGCTCGAAACGCGATGGCATCAACAGGAAGTCGCTACCGGCGTAGATGCAGCGTGCTTCGCCTTCGTCGAAACCGATATTGACACCGATCGCCCCGGGGAATCGGTCTGCCAGAGTGCACAACGCCCGCTCGGTCCCACGCTCGCCACGCCCGATGAACACGATCTGCCCGCCTCGGCGAATGATGGACTCCGCCACACCAATGGTCAGGTCGATACCCTTTTGATGCACCAGACGCGAGACCACGGCAAACAAGGGGCCAGTGCATACTGCCAGACCGAACAGCTGGCGCACATAGTCAGCATTGGCACGCTTGCCGCGCCAATCGTTCTTGGCGAAAGCCCGCGCCAGATGGGCATCGGTACGCGGGTTCCAGCTTTCATCGATACCATTGGGTATACCGATGAGGCGCCCCTGCTCGGCCTTGGTGCTCAGCAACCCTTCGAGCCCGCAGCCAAACTCCGGCGTAGTAATTTCCCTGGCATAGGTGGCGCTCACCGTGGTCACTCGACCGGAGTAGGCAATCCCGGCTTTCATGTAGGACAACTGGCCGTGATACTCCACCCCTTCAATGGTCATCGCTTCTTCCGGCACGCCGAGCACCTTGCAGCGAGAAGCGTCGAACACGCCTTGATAGGCAAGATTGTGGATGGTGAATATGCAGGGCGTGGCTTCCCCCCACCACTTCAGATAGCCTGCGGTCAGCCCACAGGTCCAATCATTGAGATGCAGAAGCTGAGGACACCAGTTGAGTCCTGCGTTGCCCGCGGCGATTTCAGCGGCGGCCAGACTCAGGCGTGCGAAGCGTATATCGTTGTCTTCCCACCCGACTCCAGAATCGTCGCAATAGGGATTGCCCTCTCGCTCGTACAGCTCGGGGCATAGCAACACATAGATAATCAGTCCATCAGGATAGGTAATCTGGCCTATGTCGCAGGCGGGGATGTCGGCTAGTGCCGGGAGGTGCCCCACCACTTCGATCCTGCGCTTCGACTGAATGACTTCGCGGTAAGCCGGCAGCAGAACGCGCACGTCGTGACGCAAGCGAAGCGCGCGAGGCAGCGCCGATGAGACGTCGCCCAGTCCTCCCACCTTGACTAGATCGGCTATTTCAGGCGTGACGTATAAAACGTCATATTCGTTCTTGCCTTCCTTGTCGATACGCCTGGAAGGGGTTCTTGCTCTGGCCGCCTTTTCGATAACGGCAGGTAGTGTGATTTTCTGCTGGTCCTTCGCAAGTGGATCATCCATATCCACGTCGGCAGGAACCATCTCTTGCGAAATGCTACGCAACGCCGTGTTGCCCATAGAGCAACCTCCTTGTACGACTACGACTCACAAGCTCTTAATAATCCAATTTGTGCAAAAAAACATTAACTTAAGTAATTACCGTCTTTTTATTACGAACTAACCATACTTAAGAATTAGATTAACAACATTCGAATGTTAAGTTTCTGATGTATCTTCATGATTGAAGGCGTGGCGGCACTACTCTTCGGCCGTGACCGCTTGGTCCAAGACACAGTTGCAAACGGTCACCAGAAAATAAGTCTGGCGACCGTTTGCTGAAAACTCGTTATTACTCAAAGTCTCTTATCGGCGTTCTCTACTCCTACCAGATCTTCGTAAGCATGCCAGCTGGCGTAACCCAATACTGGCAGAATCACGGCGAGCCCTAAGTAAAAAGTGACGAATCCCAGGATCGTGCAGCCCGTCAGGATGACGGCCCATAGCAGCATGACTCGGAAGTTGTTCGTAACACTTTTCACGCTGGCTTCGATGCCTTCCATAAAGGTCAGATCGCGATCCATGAGCGTGGGAATGGCGACCACACTGATCGCGAAGGCGCCAAAGGCAAGGCTGCCACCCAGCACCGTGCCCGTCAGCATCATCCCATAGCCTTCAGCAGTGGTGAAAAAGGCGATGAGCAGCGCCTCGGGATTAGGTGCCGATAAACCAAAGAACAATGCAAACAGCATCATCGATAGGTTGAACCAGGCGATGAAGAACAACAGCAGCATTAACCCAATCATGGCCAGTTGACTAGTATGAGAGGTCCAGGCCTTCAAGGCGTCGCCCAACGTGGCTTGTTTCCCTTGTCCAAGACGACGACTGATACCGTAGCAGCCCACTGCCACTAGCGGACCAACAAACATGAAGCCGCCCAGCAAGACGGGTAGCCAGTGCCATAGCCCTAGCAGATAGGCTTCCAAGGTAATTATCAGACTCACCACAGCCCAAAATAACCCATAGAGCAAGCTGGTGACAGGTGCATGACGAAAGTCGTCTATTCCAGCCATCAACCATCGTCGCGGATGATCGAGAGAAACGCGATGAATGGTCAACTGGGACCCTCGAGGCGTCGAAATATTCTTGTTGGTATCCACCATCATAGCGCTACCCCTTGATACTGACTGCTCATTGCCGGTCACATCCGCCTAGCCGGAATCTCTAACTTGCGGATGGCTTGTTAGGAATGATGGGAGCGGCACATCAGGGGTGTTGCAGAGGGTTGGAGCAATAGTACGCCGGTCGCCAGCATGCCTGTTTTTACTATAGTCGACCTTGCTGATCACTGCATGAATGCCTACAAGGCTTCGCTGCTTGAACGAATGGCTCCGTTGCAAGGCACAAAAAAACGCCCGGTAGTCAAGCTACCGGGCGTTATCGCCCTGATGACAATCAGCGAACGATCAATACCGACACGCCGGCGTGTCGCATGACGTGCTCGGCATTGGGTCCCAGCAGATAATCCGCAAATCGACGTTTGTTATGGGACGCCATGACAACCAAATCGGCGCCTACTGCCTTGACCGACTTGATGATGCCTTCGTAAGGAGAACCATCAACGACCATGCAATGCGTCTTGATCTCGCTAGGAACATGCTTTTCCACGAATGTTTGCTGGGTCTCGGCAAGTAACTTGTGCGCCTTTTTATGGAAGTCCGCAGGGAAGTAACTCCCCACTAAAGGCATGCGATAATCCGGCAAGACGGTAACGACGAAGAGTTCGGCACCGAAAACCCTGCATAGCGCCAACGCTTCCGGCAAGGCTCTTTCCCAGGACTCGGCGGCGTCGAGATCAATGGGCAATACGATCTTCTTGTGCATGGTCGTCTCCTCCTCTCAGGCGGTGGCCTTCTGTGTGCGACGCCGACGTCGCTGCAGCAGTACAACCAGCGCAAATACCGCAAGTCCCGGAATCCACATCCACTCCTTGTCCCAGCGCTCTACCGGCGCCCTGACGGATACAATTTCCTGGTCGAATTCAAAGCCCAGCTCCTCCGCTTGGCTGCCGAAGGTGGTCATGTCTACCAGCGTACGATCATCCTCCTGCATCAGCTGAAGCCCGAGGTTTTCCATACGTGTGGCACCTGTATCCCCTTCTGGCACCGGCACCAGCACCACGAAGCTGGTGGGATTGCCATAGGCATCGAGACCATCGATACGTACCCGCAGGTTGCTGTTCTTGTCCACATCGCCCAGGGCCTGCTCGAACTGGCTCGGCGGTACATCGCGATAGGGGTCGTGGATCATGTCCATCCAGAAACCGGGGCGGAATAGCGTGAAAGCGACCAGCAGCAGCAGCAAGCTCTCGTACCAGCGGTTGCGAGTCAGCATGTAGCCTTGGGTCGCCGCGGCAAAGATCAGCATCGCAAAGGTTGCGACAATGAATATCACCACACCCTGCAAAGGGCTCACGTCGATCAGCAGCAGCTCGGTGTTGAAGATGAACAGGAACGGGAGTGCTGCAGTGCGAAGGCTATAATAAAACGCCTGGAAGCCGGTTCGGATCGGGTCTCCTCCCGAGACCGCCGCGGCAGCAAAGGAGGCAAGCCCTACTGGCGGGGTGACATCAGCCATGATGCCGAAATAGAACACGAACAGATGCACGGCGATCAGCGGCACGATCAGACCATTCTGCTGACCGAGCGAGACCACGACCGGCGCAAGCAGCGCCGACACCACGATGTAGTTGGCGGTGGTCGGCAATCCCATGCCGAGAATCAGGCTGAGCACGGCGGTGAGCAACAGGATCAGCAGCAGATTGCCCATGGACAGGGTTTCGACCAGATCCGCCAATACCAGTCCTACCCCGGTCTGGGACACCGCGCCAACGATGATACCCGCCGCCGCAGTGGCAATACCTATCCCGATCATGTTGCGCGCGCCGGCAATCAACCCGTCCCACAGATCGACAAAGCCGCGCTTGACGTCCGCCGCCATATCGCTTTGGCCGCGAAAGAGCGCATTAATCGGGCGCTGGGTGATCATGATGAAAATCATTAGCACCGTAGCCCAGAAAGCAGAAAGCCCCGGCGATAGCCGCTCCACCATCAGACACCAAACCAGCACGATGACCGGCAGTATGTAGTGCAACCCGACCATGACTGTGGGTTTGGTCTGCGGCAGCTCGGTAATATCATCGTTGGGATCGTCTACGTGAAGCTCTGGATATTGCGCGCCCAGCTTCAGCAGTAGCACATAAACAACGGCCAGAACGACGGCCGCGACCCAGGGGGTGGCATCCCCCAGCACGGGTTTCAACCAGCCCAGGCCGTAGTAAACCGCAAAGGACAAGGCCATCAACAGCAATAGGCCTGTTAGAAAACCAATGATCTTGCGCAACCAGGGTTTAGCTGGGTTGCTGCTTTCAAGCCCCTGCATACCCGCCTTGAGCGCTTCGAGATGGACGATATAGATCAAGGCGATATAGGAAATCAGGGCAGGCAGGAAGGCGTGCTTGATGACCTCGACATAGGAAATGCCGACGTACTCCACCATCAGAAAGGCGGCAGCCCCCATGACCGGCGGCATGATCTGGCCGTTGACGGAAGACGCCACTTCCACTGCGCCGGCCTTTTCGGCGGAAAATCCGACACGCTTCATCATGGGAATGGTGAAAGTTCCGGTGGTCACCGTATTGGCAATCGAGGAACCTGAGATCAGCCCTGTCATGCCCGAGGCTACCACCGCGGCCTTGGCGGGCCCACCGCGGTAGTGCCCAAGCAGGGAAAATGCCACCTTGATGAAATAATTGCCCGCGCCGGCCTTTTCGAGCAAGGCGCCAAACAGCACGAACAGGAAGACGAAGCTGGTCGATACTCCCAAGGCGATACCGAAGACCCCTTGGGTCGTCAGCCACTGGTGATTGACCAGGCCATACAGACTCACCCCTTGATGGGCCAGCATGGCCGGCATGTAGGGGCCGGCAAGAGAATAGATCAGAAATACCAGTGCCACGATCATCAAGGGAGGGCCGAGCGCTCGCCGGGTGCCTTCGAGCAGCAGCACCAACCCCATCAGCCCCACGATGACATCCTGCAATATTGGCGCCCCGGGGCGCTGCGACAGCTGATCGTAGAAGATATAGATATAGGCTGCGGCAAACGCCGCCGCAATGCCCAAAACCCAGTCTAGAAGGGGCACTCGGTCCCGAGGCGAGCGCTTGAGCGCCGGGTAGGCCATATAGGCCAGAAACAGCGCGAAGGTCAAATGGATAGAACGCGTTTCGGTAGCGCTGAAGACGCCAAACCCCACCATGTAAGGGACCGGCGACGCTATCCACAACTGGAATAGTGACCAGGCTGTCGCAAGACCCAGGAAGAGCTTATTGGGCATGCCGCTGAGTGAGCGGGATCCTGTATCGGTGGAAAGCAGGTCATCCAGATCCTTCGACGAAGACGATGTCTGCTGTTTATCTTCAGCCATATTGTTTCCCTACTTATCGATGGCGGCACAAGAACATTGTAAGAGCTCTCCTGCAACATCCCCTAGACCAAAAGATGCGCGAGGCCGATTGGCACCCGCGCATCCCTGATATGTCAACGACCGATTGCCATGGTCGATGTCATCATCACTATCACTCGATCCAGCCACGCTCCTTGTAATAACGCTCGGCGCCTTCATGAAGCGGTGCTGTCAACCCTTCGCTGACCATCTGCTCAGGTTCAAGGGTAGAGAAAGCGGGATGCAGACGCTTGAAGCGATCGAAATTGTCGAAAACGGCCTTGACGGTGGTATAGACCACATCCGCATTCGTGTTGGCATCCGTCAGAAGAGTCGCCGCCACACCGAAGGTTTCGGTATCCTCATCGTTACCCTTGTACAAGCCGCCAGAAATGGTCGACTTGGTGTAGTACGGATACTCCTCGACAAGTTTGTCGACTTCCTCTCCGGTGATCGGCACGAGATTGGACTCCACCGTGGTGGTGGCTTCCTGAATAGAACCATTGGGATGACCTACCACATAGGCCATGGCGTCGATATTGTTGTCCGCCAGTGCGGAGGCCATTTCAGCAGCAGTCAGCTCAGAGGCCAATGAGTAATCGTCCATGGACCAGCCCTTGGCATCCATCAGCACTTCCATTGTAGCGCGCTGTCCGGAGCCTGGGTTGCCAACGTTGACTCGCTTGCCCTTGAGATCGTCAAACGACTCGATACCCGCATCCGCCCGGGCCAGAATCGTCAGCGGCTCACCGTGCATGGCAAAGACCGAACGCAACTCTTCGAAGGGCTGATCGAAGTTGTCTTCACCGTTGTAGGCGCGATAGGCCACATCCGACTGCACGACTCCCATGTCCAACTCACCGGACTTCAGGCCGTTGACGTTGGCAACCGACCCGCCGGTGGATGGAGCATTACATTTGATGTTGGCTTCCTTGACGCGATTTACCATACGGCAGACCGATTGGCCCACCACATAGTAGACCCCGGTTTGTCCACCGGTGCCGATGGTAATAAACTTCTGCTCTTGGGCCATCGCTGGCGCAGAGAACATGGCTGCACTGAGTAGCGCACCTGAAGTCAATGCTGCAGAGAAGAAATGACGTTTCATGCAAGATACCTCATAAATTTGCATTATTGTAAAACATTGTGGTGAAGCGTTGTCCGCAATGGCCGATACGTATCCGCCTTCGTCAATAGTGCCATATCTTATTGCCTTGAAAACAATTGCCAAGAAGCGTGTATGCCTGCACGACGAACATGTTTTCACTATTGATGCCGACCATAACCGGACTTGCGTACCCTGATTCTCATGCGAGTCGATCATTCATTCAGCATCGAGTATCGCTTTGTAAACATACCGGCTCTACCGACGCGGTGCAAAAGACATTGCTAAACTTGTGTTATGCACGTCAACCCTCTTAGGAGCAAAATCCTTCAAAAGGTTAGCTCAGGATTAGCGTTTAAGGTACGTTAAACTTGCATTGGGCCATTGTTTCAGCCCTAATTAACACTTTCGAATTAGGTGATTAGAACGGCAAAGTCGATCGATCGAAACCCATGTCGCTACCCTTGATCCATCATCCCGGCTATACCATCGACCTACCGGCCAGCCACCCTTTCCCCATGGCCAAGTTTCGCGAGCTGAAAAAACAGCTGGACAAGGAAATCGCCGGACAAGAAGCACGCTGGCTGATTCCCGATACGGTCTCAGAAAGCGATCTGCGTCGCGTACATACCCGTGATTATCTGCAGACTTTTCTAAACGGCAAGCTCGACCACGCCGACCAGCGACGCAGCGGCTTTCGCTGGTCAGAGGAACTGGTGGAACGCACGCGACTGGAAGTTGGTGGCACCTTGCTTACAATCGAAGCCGCGCTGGAATATGGCCTAGCCTGCAATACCGCCGGCGGAACACATCACGCCCATGCGGATGCCGCCAGTGGCTATTGCCTACTCAACGATCTCGCCGTGGCAGCGGCTTACGCGCTGGCCAAGCGCTGGGCAAGGCGCATTCTCATCGTCGACCTGGACGTGCATCAAGGCGATGGCACTGCACTGATCTTTCGCGACGATAAACGGGTCTTCACCTTTTCCATGCACGGTGCCGATAACTTTCCTGCCCGCAAGCAGCAAAGCGATCTCGATATTCCCTTGCCTCGGGGCACCGGTGACGATGACTATCTCGCCACTCTTGCCGCCCATCTCCCCAAGCTGCTAGAGCGTGTAATGCCGGATCTTGTGATCTTCGATGCCGGCGTCGATGTGCACGCGGATGACCGGCTCGGCCATCTGTCACTAAGTGATGGAGGGTTGGCGCGTCGGGACGCCTATGTGATTCGTCTGTGTCGCAAGGCGGACATTCCGATTGCCGCCGTCATTGGCGGCGGCTACGATCGCGATCTTGTCGCCCTGGCAAATCGCCATGCGCAGCTGCATCGTGCCGCCCATCAGTATTGGCTCGCACAGCGCTAACTAGTTGCGCCGGTTAAACGGAATAGCCCAGTACCCGTGGCAACCACAGAGCAATCTCCGGAAACAGCGCCACCATCAGCAGCGCCCCGCCCATGGCCACGACGAAGACTAGCGCCCAGCCCAGGGTCTGCTCGAGACGGATCTTCGCCACCTCGGTGGTCACCATCAGATTGACCGCCACCGGCGGTGTAAACTGGCCGATGGCGATATTCATCGCCAATAGAATGCCGAACCAGACCGGATTCCACTCGAAGTGCTGCATGACCGGCACCAGGATCGGCATCAGGATCAAATAGATGGAGATGGCATCCAGCAGCATGCCCGCCAGCAGTACTGCCAGCATGATCAATATCAGCAGTACCGCGCCGTTATCCGACAGCGCAATCAACCACTCCGCCATATGCCGGAAGGTGCCCAGCATGGTACCTGCCCAGGCAAAAATGCCCGCCAGGGCGATGATCAGCATCACCACACCAGAGATCGTTGCCGCCTCACCAAACAGTTGCCACAGCTCGCGCCAGTCGAGTTCCCGGGTGATGAACAACCCCACTAGCACCCCGTAGGCCACCGCCACCACTGCCGCTTCCGTCGGTGTGAACAGGCCACTACGCAGGCCGCCTAGAATGATCACCGGCGCGAACAGCGCCGGCAATGCCTGGCGAAAACTTTGCCCTAGAGGCGGACGCTCTACCTCTGTAGGGGTTTCCCAGCCATGGCGGCGTGACAGGTAGAAAACCGGCACCAACAACGACACGCCAGCTAGAATGCCCGGAAACAGACCCGCGGCGAACAAGGCACGCAGATCGACCCCCGGCACAACGATAGAGTAAAGGATAAGCGCCACGGAAGGCGGTATGAGGATTGCCGTGGAAGCCGACGCTGCAATCAACGTGGCGGAAAATGGTTTGGGATAGCCCGCGCGTGTCATGCTGGGCAGCATCACCATGGCAACGGCAGCGGCATCCGCGGGCCCGGAGCCGCTCATGCCCCCCATGATCATGCATACCAATACCGCTACCAGGGCCAAGCCCCCGTGGCGCGGGCCAATCAGCGCCTGGGCGAAACGCACCAGCCGTGCTGCCACCCCAGCCCGCTCAAAGATCAGTCCGGTGAGGATGAACAGTGGAATTGCGATCAGCGGATACTTGGCGATGCTATTGTAGGTATTGGTGCCAAGGGTGGCGAGCATCATCGGCGATAAGCCGGTGACGATCCCTATCGCGCCTGCCAATCCTAAGGAGAGCGCCACCGGCACGCCGGCGATCAGAAGCCCCAGGAAACTCAGGACCATCCAAAGATCAGGGCTCATCATCAAGCGTTCCACGCAGGCGATCCAGGGTCTGTTGTGCCTGGCGCAACAACATCAACGCTGCCAACACTGGCAACCAGATCAGATACCACCACTGCGATACGCCAAGCCCCGGCGATTGAGTCTGCCACTGGTACTCTTCTAGGGTCAGTTTGGCGCCGAACCACAGGATCAGGCCCAGTACCGTGGCCCCTGCCAGCCCCTGGAAAACGATCAGCGCTCGGCGTGGCGCTTCAGGCAAGGCGCGCTCCAGCAAGCTGATGCGCACATGACGATTGCGCCGCAGGGCCACCGCCGCCCCGGCAAAAGTCAGCACCACCAGCAGAAACACCGAGATTTCCTCGGTGAAGGCGAAAGACACATTGGTCACATAGCGCACCACCACATTGCCTAGGCTGATCATGGCAATTATCACCAGCGCCAGAGTCGCCAGGATTCGCTCGAGTCGAGCATCCGGTTGGGATTTCATGACTGATCCTTTGACACAAGACCGGCCTCGTCTCGAGGCCGGCCAGTTACCATTGAAATGGCAGGCAGTGTTTCAGCGCTTTTCCACCGCTTCGCGCGCTGTCGCGACCAACTCTTCACCGATCTGTGGCGTCCACTCCTCATACACGCTTTGAGTGGCCTCGATGAAGGCTTGACGCTGATCCTCAGTGAGTTCGCTGACCTCGACCCCGCGCTCCTTGATCGCCGCCAGGCGCTCGTTTTTTTGCTCGCGGGACATCTCGATCTCCCACTGCCCGGCATCAATGGCTGCCTGGCGCAGAAGTTCGCGATCTTCTTCGGGGAATTGCTGCCAGATTCGCTGATTGACGGCAAAGATCAGCGGATCGTTCATGTAGTGCCATAGAGTCAGATATTTCTGCCCCACCTGATCGATTCGCGCCACATCGAATACCGACAGCGGGTTTTCCTGGCCATCCACGGCGCCGGTAGTCAGGGCCGGCTTGGCATCCGCCCAGCTCATCTGCGTTGGATTGGCCCCTAGCGCAGTGAAGGTGTCCTGGAACAACGGCGAGCCAACCACACGGATCTTCAAACCGTCGAGATCTTCCGGCGACACAATCGGCTGTTTTGAATTGGAGAGTTCGCGAAAGCCGTTCTCGCCCCAGGCCAAGGGCATTACGCCACGGGATTCGATGGTATTGAAGACCATTTCACCAGCCTCGCCGCCGGTGATCGCATCCACCGAACCAGTATCCGGCATCAGAAACGGCAGCGAGAACAGGTTGAGCTCCGGCACCTGAGGCGACCAATTGATGGTCGAACCCACTGCCATGTCGATCAGCCCCTGGCGCATCGCCGAGAACTCCCGGGTCTGATCGCCATTGACCAGCTGGGAATTGGGATAGACGCGTAGCGTGATATCGCCATCGGAACGCTCCTCGACCAGTTCCGCCCATTTTTCCGCGGCCTGCCCCCAGGGGAAGTCCGCAGAGAGTACGGTAGAGACGGAATATTCCCGCGCCTGGGCACTCAAAGAAAAGCACAGAAGCCCGGCACCCAGAGCAGTGGCGGAAAGAGATAGCAAGCGGCGTGTCAACATGGGCGGTTTCCTTGCATTAGGCCGGTGTTCGGCCCGGATGTCTTATTATCGATGGAGCCTGCATTGTAGAAAAAGCACGCTTAGAAGTGGAAGCGTATTATCAGGGAAGCGTCAAACGATCACCAACCTTGATGCCTCGAGCGTCGAAATAGCCCGCATTGACTTCCAGCGCCGCATGAAACGGCACCCCTGCAGGATAGGAAGGGCATCTTGCCACTTGCTCGCTTTCGCAGGGCGGCATGGATCGAATGGCGCGAATCTCGCCATCATTCCCGAGAAAGGCAATATCCAACGGGATGCGAGTACGATACATCCAGAAACCGCTGCTGGCTGGCTGGCGCTGGGTATAGACGAACAGCATGCCGGCCTCTTCTGCCAGACGATCCCGCTCCATCAAGCCAAAAGAACGCTCCTGAGGTGTGCGGGCGATTTCGGCCACAAGACGGTACGTTTCATTCTTGCCTTCAATGACGATGCTATCCCGTTCCAAAGACCAGGCCGGGCTCACAAGGCACATTGTGAAGAGCACTATCACCACGCAGATAAAAAAATTCGATTGCCTGTTCATCTTCCCATGCCACCTTGCCAAGCGATGTTTATTCGAAAACTCTTCTCGAGGCCCCTATACTGGCGCCCGCCCTACTCTTCAATCAAGGACGCTTCGTGCCCCTTCGCGACCTGCTGCTCGGCCTGGTGGTCATTGCCATCTGGGCACTCAATATTATCGTCATCAAGGTGGGCGTGGCGGATATGCCACCCCTATTGTTGATGACGTTGCGTTTCATGCTGGTGGCAGTGCTGGTCGTACCTTTCGCGCGTATCGATCGAAACCAATTGCCGTGGCTGCTATTGCTGTCGGTGACCTTCGGCGGCCTGCACTTCCCACTGCTCTTTATCGGAATGGGGCAGGCAGAAGCCGGCACCGGTGCCCTGCTGGTGCAAATGGGCACCCCCTTCGCCACGCTACTGGCCGCCGCCTTTCTCAAGGAGCGCCTTGACCTGCGCCGCTGGCTGGGGCTGGTATTGTCATTTGCAGGGATCATAGTACTGGCAGGCGGCCCATCACTGCCAGCGCCATTACCTACGGCGCTGTTACTCGCCAGCGCCTTCTTCTGGGCGGTATCCAATATGCTCATCAAGGTCGCCCCGCCTATAGCTCCCTTCACCTTGGCCGGCTGGATCGCGCTGTTCGCAATTCCACAGGTGGCATTGGGATCATGGATATTCGAGAACGATCAACTCGCCGCCTTGTCGCGCGCCGGCTGGGCTGGCTGGGGTGCGGTGCTTTACACCGCCATCATGTCCTCGATCGTCGCTTATACGCTATGGTATCGCCTGCTGCAGAAACATCCGGTCAGCCGCGTCGTGCCCTTGACGCTGCTGATGCCGGTATTCGCGGTACTGCTGGGAATGTGGCTACTGGGCGACCCCTTGGGCATCAACAAGCTGGCGGGCGGGATCATGGTGATCCTGGGTCTGGCGATCATCAACATCCGCTTTGGCAGGCTTCGTCGAGCCCGTTCTTTAAAACGGTCGCCCGATGGGCTCTGACGAAGCCTAGATTCTTTTCAGCCTTGGCGTCGCGATGAATCTTCAACATCAGATTTCTTGTCGATATTCTCTTTCTGAGAATTCTTATTCGTGACATTAGGCGCCGTCGGCGCATCCTTGGCTACGTTGGTGTTGTAATCGGGTGTCGCAGGACCATTGCTGACACCGTCGGCACTGCCACTCGACATCGGCGGCAATCCTGAGCCGTGAATGGCAGGATCGCTCTTGGCCGATTCATCGTCTCGCATCGATGTATCCCGATCGACTATTTTACGCGCTTCATCCGCTTGCTCTTTTCTCTCCTTCTTGTCTTTCGGCAACGATCCTGTATCGACTCCATTGGATTCGGACATACGACAACTCCCGGTTTCAGGATATCTATTCTGTAGTGTCACTTGCCGGTTTTAGTCCAGCGCTAATCGTGCTGTCTCTGGCAAGGCATGGGTAGACAACGAAAACGGGCCGCCGGTTCATCACCGGCGGCCCGCTAATATCCCGTGTCGAACACGGAATCACGACATCTTACTTGGTCGCTTTCTGAACGTTCTGCTGTGCAGTCTCATTGACAGACTTCACGTTTTCCTGAACCAGCTGCTGGCTCTTCTCAGCGAATTCCTGGTTCATCGCAACAACTTTCTGGGTATCGTCCTTTAGACGCTCGCCCATTTCCTGAGCGACCTTCTGCTGGCTGTCGACGAAAGAACGCAGATCGTCGGAGTTCTTGATGTTGAGCATTGAACGCGCCTGGCTGAAGCTGGCGTTGGAATAGGCCTTGGCAAACTCATATTGAGTATTGAGAACGCGCTCGGCGTATTCTACGGTCAATGATGCATAGGAACGCATCGGACCAAAGAACAGAGACTGAAACTGCTGGTTCATTTGGTTGGCTTGCTTGTTCATGCGATCAGTATTCGTGTTGGCCATGTGGCACCTCCATTGAGTGACGTATGTAAGGGCCTCGCCCTTTGCTGCTATGCACAATAACAAAGACATTGCTGCAGTGCAACAACGAGTTCGAGCTTTTTACTAAACGCTCCCTTCTTCATGATTATCGTTCTCTCGCTATCGATCAGAATGGCGTAGAATGGCTCGCCTAGTCCAAGTAAGTGCAGCGTCGGTTCAATGAGCGAGACGGCGCTGGCCAACGCGCCCTGACACACTACCGCTCCAGAGACACACTATGGGATTGAGAGAAATAGCGCTGGGAGGTATCTATTTCAGCCCCTTGCTTCTGTATGCACTTCTCGGTGTCTTCTTTGCCGCCGTGCTGCGCACTTTCCTGCACCGCTGGCTGGGGCCCCGGATTCTCTGGTTCGAGGCCTGGTTCGATCTGGCCCTGTTCGTAATCGTCACGGCTGTAATCGCCTTTCTGTTTTCTTTGACCTGGTGACCTTGCTTCATGCGCACTTCAATACGCCTTTTGATTACCCTGGCGGTGGTTCTGCTTGCTATCGCGGCAGGCGCCTGGCTATGGCATTACTACCTCTATACCCCCTGGACGCGGGATGGTCGTGTGGCCGCGGATGTGGTTACCATTTCCCCGGATGTCAGTGGCTGGATCGAAGAGCTCGCCGTCAAGGACGCACAGCAGGTCGAGAAAGGCGAGGTACTGCTCACGCTGAATACGGCGCGCTACGAAGCAGAGGTGAACGAGGCCGAAGCAGAGGTCGCCAACCGCAAGGCGCAGCTCGAGTTGAAGCGTCATGAAGAGAATCGCCGTAATCGCCTGAGCAGTCAGGCGATCAGCAAGGAGGATCGCGAGGTATCGCGTATCAATACGCGCCTGGCACAGGCGGAACTGGCAAAGGCCCAGGCGCAACTTCAGGCTGCGCGTCTGGATCTGGAACGTACCACCGTGGAAGCGCCAGCCACGGGCTACATCCTCAACCTGCAGCTCGCACAAGGCGATTATGTCTCGCGGGGCGAGCCGGTCATGGCGCTGGTCAAGGCCGATTCCTTCTATGTCATCGGGTATTTCGAAGAGACCAAGTTGACGCGAATCCATCTGGGCGATACCGCCCATGTGCTGCTGATGAGCGGCGATACCCGACTGAAAGGTCATGTTTCGGGGATCGCGCGCGGTATTGCCGATGACAATCAGCAACTCGATGCGCAGCTGTTGCCCCAGGTCAAACCGACCTTCAACTGGGTGCGCTTGGCTCAGCGTATCCCGGTACGCATCACTCTCGACGATGTTCCCGAGGATGTGCTGCTGAGCGCCGGCATGAGTGCCTCGATTCGCATTATCGGCGACCCCGATTCCCCGCAGGAATAGAGCGTCCTTCATGTCACCCTTTCTGCAAGCCTTTCTGACGCCCTCCTCCACGGCGGTAAAATTCGCCCTCAAGGGTGTGATCGCCATGTTCCTGGCGCTTTACATCGCACTGTGGATGGATCTGGAGCGTCCTCACTGGGCGATGATCTCCGCTGCCTTTCTACAGATACGTCCCATGAGCGGCATGGTGATCGAAAAAGGCCTATGCCAACTGGGGGGCACCATCATCGGCGCTCTGGTCGGCATTCTGATCATGTCCCTATTCACCCAGGCCCGGGTGCCAGCGCTGATGATGCTGACCTTCTGGGTCATGACGTGCATCTACAGCGCCTCGCTCACACGCAACAACTTTGCCTACGGCTTCGTCATGGGGGCGGTTACGGCAATGCTGGTGGTGGTCATTTCCCATAGCGGCGCGTCCAGCGTATTCGATGTCGCCGTGGCACGCATTTTGGAAATAGGGCTCGGCGCGCTGTGTGCCACTCTCATCAGCGCCCTACTGTGGCCAACTCACGTACGCCATCACCTGGCCAGGCAGGCGGACGAAACTTTAAAACATGCCTTTACTTACTCCGCGCGACGTCTCGAGGGCCATAGCAGCCGTGAGATGCTGGCAACGTTGACCGCAAGCCTCGAAGCATTGATGACCCTGGAAACGGATAGCCAGGCCGCACGCTATGAAGACCCTTCAGGCCCGGGGCGGATCCGGGGTGCTCATCTGCTGACCCGGCGTACCATGCGTCTGCTGGCCACTACGGAAGCCCTCGATCAGTTGTTGCTCGATCCGCGCTCTCGGCTGAACGATGATGTCCGACATCTGGCTCAGGAAACCTCGGTGATCTTTCTAGAGGCAAAGGCCATAGACGACCCGGCGGCTGCGCGTGAACGCCTGCAGCAGCAGCGCCATGTTACCTACGAACTCGAAACCGAAGCGCTTTCCACGCTGTCGCTACGAGTACTGCTCGGGCTGCGGGAGATCCTGGGGCATGCGTCCATCATGCTCGAGGCCCGGGCCACCATCGACCATCCCGAGGCTCACCGCTTGCGCAGCCCTTCGCTTTCCTGGCATCGGGATCATCTGGTCGCCGGCCTCAATGGACTGCGTGCCGGGGTGGTATTCAGCTTCGTGGCAGTATTCTGGCTCATGACCGCCTGGACCAGTGGCACTACCGCGCTACTTCTGGCAACGCTTTTTTCGGGTATTTTTGCAAGCTACCCTAACCCCGCCAAGGTTGGCACGGTGCTGCTCAAGGGGATGCTGGTAGCGATACCCAGCGCCTTTCTGTTCGGCCATGTGCTGCTATCCCAAGCCAATGGCTTTCCCATGCTGGCCATGTTGATGGGAGTACCCTTGTTTATTGGCCTCCTTGGCGCAGGTCATCCGGCCACCATCGGCTATAGCCTGCCCTTTACCGTTGCCAACATCCTGCTGACCATGCCCGGCAACGACATGAACTTCGCTATCGATAACTTTCTCAATCGTGGGCTCGCGGTGGTGATTGGCGTCTGCGCCATGGTCATGGGTTTTCGCCTCATTCCTGCCTTCAGCGAGAAGCTCATCCGACGCCGTTTGACCAGCTCCACGACCCAGGATCTGGATCGGGTGGCGCGGCGGCCTCCGCAGCAGACGGATATCTGGTTCAGCGACCGCATGGCGGATCGCCTGCTGAAATTGGCACGCCACGACGAGATGCTGCCTGAGGATCAGCGCCACTTGCTCGCCCTAGGCCTTTCCGGACTCGACATGGGACGCGCCTGCCTGCGCTTGCGCCGGCGCCTGGACGATGTCGACGACACCAAGGTACAAACGGCTTATCGCCATTTGCTCGAGCTCTTCGCCGATGGCTATGCGCAAAGCTCGGTCGGCCAGGTTCCCCGGAACTTCATCGATGCCGCCCACACGTTGCGTGAGCGCGTGGCGGACAGCACTGCGATCTCTTCCAAGCAGCGCTTGCTGGTCGAGGGCCTCATCGAGCGCATGGCGCACTCCTTCGAACGCCAAGCAAGTCAGATGGCCAAGGCCCCGGCCAGGCCTGTTGAGTCAGGTCTCTTGAATATCGACGCGGCGTAAGGCCTTGCGTCCCAACCCATCGTGCAGATCAAGCATCCGTTCAACCCAGCCATGCACCGGATCAGTGCTAGAGACAAGCTCGACCCTCGAGACGTTGCGTGCCCACATGAAATGACCGAAGACTAGATAATCCGCGCCGGCCGGTGCCTCGCCATCCAGGAAATCGGCTTCTTCCAGGCGGCCACGCAGCGGCCCAAGCGCCTGATCCAGCATGTTCAATCCTGTACTGGGGTCATGCATCTCTTCCAGCGTACAACCTAACGCCTTCTCTCGACTTTGACGAAAGTAGTCGCGATCATTCGGGTGTACCGCATTGAACAGATCCATCACGACGATACGCAGGATGCCTGGGGCCAGGGAGCGCTCGCTGTAGAACTTGAAAAACCGCGCCCGGGCTTCGGCTTTTCCTTCATCCGATTCAGCGCCCAGCAACGGCTTGTCCGGATAGCTGCGATCGAGATGGCGAAAGATAGCGTAGCTATCGACAACCGTCGTTTCACCATCGACCAGCACCGGCACCTTGCCCTGCTCGGAGAACTCGAGCGCCTCTTTTTCCGTGAAATGCCAAGGCCTCGTCTCGTAGGCCAGCCCCTTGTGAGCCAGCGCGTATTTCACACGCCAGCAGTAAGGGGAAAAACGCAATTCATCATCGATACCGCACAGATCGTAAAGTAAACGGGTCATGCAATGTCCTCTAAGGTGGCTAATCGGTCGACGCTAACACTCTGCCAGCATGAGCGCCAATCCCCCATTACGAACACTTCCTGACTTGTCTATTGGTCTAATGATTCCCCCATGACACTCTGGCCACTCCTGAGGTGTGGATGCCGACAATAGAATTTATGCTTTACGAATCAACCAGATAAAAAAATAAGACGACTGGGCCTTAGCGCTCTTGTAAATGTCCGCACAATGGTAAAAAACAAAACTGGCGTTTATTGTTCAGCGGTGTATCCCCTAATGCGACAGTCGATAACGACGCTATCCGACGCAACGCATGAACAAAAACAAGCGAGGCTAACCCCATGAATCAAACGCTGCTGGCCCTGCTGGCTTTCACTCCCCTGCTGTTGGCGGGCATTTTGCTGATCGGATTTCGCATGGCGGCAAAAATCGCCATGCCCATCGTCTTTCTGGTCACGGCCCTGATTGCGCTATTGGCCTGGGACATGACCTTTACTCGGGTACTGGCATCGACCTTTCAAGGACTGATGCTGACCGTGGCGATCCTGTGGATCATCTTCGGCGCCATCTTGCTGCTCAATACGCTCAAGCATTCCGGCGGCATCGCCGCCATTCGCAATGGCTTTTCGGGTGTCAGCCCGGATCGTCGCGTGCAAGCCTTGATCGTCGCCTGGCTGTTCGGCTGTTTCATCGAGGGGGCCTCGGGATTCGGCACCCCGGCGGCGGTCGCCGCCCCGCTGATGGTGGCACTCGGCTTTCCGGCACTTGCCGCCGTGGTGGTGGGTATGATGATCCAATCCACGCCGGTCTCCTTCGGCGCGGTAGGCACGCCCATCGTGGTCGGGGTTACCGGCGGCGTCGATAAAGCCGGCATCACCGAGCAGCTCGTCGCCAATGGCGCCAGCTGGGAGAGCTACTTCCGTCTGATCACCTCCGAGGTGGCGATCACTCACGCTATCGTCGGCGTATTCATGCCATTGATCATGGTGATCATCATGGTGCGCTTCTTCGGTGCCAATCGTTCTTGGAAGGAGGGTTTGGACATTGCGCCTTTCGCTCTTTTCGCCGGTGTCAGCTTCGTGGTGCCCTACGCCCTGGCCGGGGTGCTGCTGGGACCGGAGTTTCCTTCCATGATCGGTGCCATGGTGGGCCTGGCCATCGTCGTGCCGGCAGCGCGCAAGGGTTTCCTGCTGCCCAAGACGACCTGGGATTTTCCGGAATCCACCTCCTGGCCGGATGAATGGATCGGCAAGTTGGAAATCAAGGTCGACCAGATTGCGGGGCGCACGCCAATCTCTACCTTCATGGGCTGGGTGCCCTATGTGCTGCTGGCGGTACTGCTGGTGATTTCTCGCACCGTCGATCCGATCACGAACGCATTGAAATCCCTGGCCTTGAGCTGGAACGACATCCTGGGCGAGGCCGGTATCTCCGGCAGCATCCAACCGCTTTACCTCCCCGGCGGCATTCTGGTGATCGTGGTACTGATCACCGCCCTTCTGCACCGCATGCGCGGCGGCCAGCTTGGCGCGGCCTTGAATGAATCCACCAAGACCATCCTGGGCGCCGGTTTCGTGCTGATCTTCACCATTCCGATGGTGCGTATCTTGATCAACTCCGGGATCAATCAGGCGGATCTGGTCTCCATGCCCGTGGCCATGGCCCAGGCAGTCGCGGATGGCGTCGGCGGTATCTACCCGCTCTTCGCGCCCGCCGTGGGGGCACTTGGTGCTTTCATTGCCGGTTCCAACACCGTGTCCAATCTGATGCTGGCGGACTTCCAGTTCAACGTTGCCGAACAGCTGGGGCTCTCCACCGCCATGATGGTCGCTCTACAAGCCGTCGGCGCCGCCGCAGGCAACATGATCGCCATTCACAACGTGGTAGCCGCCTCGGCCACGGTCGGCCTGCTTGGTCGTGAGGGCACGACGTTGCGCAAGACCATCCTGCCCACCATCTACTATGTGCTCTTTACCGGCATCATCGGACTGATCGCCTTCTACGGCATAGGGGTTGCCGATAGTTTGTTGAATGGCTGATGGCTAGCCTTGCGATGCAAAGTCACGCCGGTGCGCAGCTGGCGTGGCTTTTTCTTCAGGAAGAGAATGGCTCGACAGCGCCGTTTCGCATACGCGCGTAACGACGGGCCAATATGGCACATACGAATAGCTGTATCTGATGAAACAGCATCAGCGGCAGAATGATACTCCCCACCTGCTGGGCGGAAAACAGCACATGGCCCATGGGTATCCCGCTGCTCAGGCTTTTCTTGGAGCCGCAGAAGACGATGGTGATTTCGTCTTCTTGCGAAAATCCCAACCGGCGGCTTGCCTGGGTCGTAATGATCAATACGGCTGCCAGCAACACGCAGTCGACGACCACCATGACAGCCAATGCCTGAAGCGATAGCTGCTCCCAAAGTCCAGCGACTATCGCCTCGCTAAACGCCATGTACACCACCATCAGGATCGCGCTGCGATCCACCAGTCCGACCATTCGTTTATGCCGCACCATCCATGTCCCCAACCAGCGCTGTACCACCTGGCCGAGTAGAAACGGCGCCAACAGCTGCAGCAGGATGGCGCCCAAGGCATCGAAAGAGACGCCCCCGGCCTGGGCACTCATCAACAGCCCTACGAGCAACGGGGTAATGAACATGCCGAGAATGTTCGATGCAGAGGCCGAGCAGATCGCCGCTGGCACATTGCCCCCGGCAATGGAGGTAAAGGCAATGGATGACTGTATCGTCGAAGGTAGCACGCACAGAAACAGAATGCCCATGGCCAGGGCTGGCGGTAGCAAGGTGGGCGCCAACAGACCAAGGAGTAGCCCTAGTATCGGAAACAGCACAAAGGTGCTGGCGAATACCACCAAATGCAGGCGCCAGTGGATCATCCCCTTGAGCACCGTGCGCGGCGACAGCTTGGCGCCGTGCAAGAAGAACAACAGCGCAATGGCCAGTTTGGTCGCCAGGGAGAATGCCTCGGCGGCCTCGCCGCGCACCGGCAGCAGCGAAGCGAGGAACACCGTGGCGAGCAGCATCAATACGTAGCTGTCGATGTTCAACCGTTTGAGTAGCGTCACAGGAAACCTTCACGTCACGGATCAGGATAGCGGCAGACATCATACTAGGCGTGAGACGCTGCCGCTTACTTTCCCTTGCCTAGGCATCCATTCAAACGTTTTTCCAGGCCCGGGAATTGACGCATCGGATGTCCGTTCGCTTCATGCTTTTGGAAGGCATTTCCACAAATTAGACCAATGGCTGGGCCGGTCAATGCCCTAGGTACTGGACAGTGCCTTCAGTAACGCTCAGATTGAAGGACACCTTGCGACAAGAAACCGAGGCGATCATGAACATTCTCTACGACGAACGGATAGATGGTGTGTTGCCCGCCTCGGACAAGGCGAACGCACTCCAACACTTGCAACACGCCTTGCCCGACATGACCTTGCTGCATCGGGAAGAAGATCTGCGCCCTTTCGAATGCGATGGTCTCTCCGCCTATCGCGTACTGCCGATGCTGGTCGCCATGCCCCACACCCTCGAGCAGATCGAGACACTGATGCGCACCTGTTTCGAGCTGGGCGTGCCGGTGGTCACTCGGGGCGCCGGTACCGGTCTTTCCGGAGGCGCTTTGCCACTGGAAAAAGGCGTGTTGCTGGTCATGTCACGGTTTTCACGCATTCTCGACGTTGATCCGAACGCGCGCATCGCCCGCGTCCAGCCCGGGGTTCGCAACCTGGCTATTTCCGAAGCGGCAGCCCCTTACGGGCTTTACTACGCCCCGGACCCTTCTTCCCAAATTGCTTGTTCGATCGGCGGCAACGTAGCCGAGAACGCCGGCGGCGTACACTGTTTGAAATACGGCTTGACGGTGCACAACGTGCTCAGAGTCGAGGTCGTCACCATCGAAGGCGAACGCATGACCCTGGGCTCGGAAGCCTTCGATGCCCCCGGCTTCGACCTGCTCGCCCTGTTCAACGGCTCCGAAGGCATGCTCGGCGTGATTACCGAGATCAGCGTGAAGCTGCTGCCCAAGCCCGAGAGCGCCAAGGTATTGATGGCCAGCTTCGACGACGTCGAAAAAGCCGGCAAGGCCGTCGGCGACATCATTGCCGCGGGCATCATCCCCGGGGGCCTTGAGATGATGGACAAGTTGGCGATTCAGGCTGCGGAAGACTTCGTCAAAGCAGGCTATCCGGTAGAGGCCGAGGCGATACTGCTGTGCGAGCTTGACGGCGTGGAAGCGGACGTCGACGACGACTGCGCCACAGTGCGAAAGGTACTCGAAGAGGCCGGCGCTAGCGATATTCAACAGGCCCGGGACGAAGCCGAACGTGCCCTGTTCTGGGCCGGACGCAAGAACGCATTCCCGGCGGTCGGGCGCATGTCGCCGGACTACTACTGTATGGACGGCACCATCCCCCGCCGGGAACTGCCCAAGGTGCTCAAGGGGATCGCCGCTTTGTCGGAAGAGTACGGCCTGCGGGTCGCCAATGTCTTTCATGCCGGCGACGGCAACACCCATCCGCTGATCCTGTTTGATGCCAACGAACCCGGAGAGCTGGAAAAGGCCGAGACCATCGGCGGCAAGATTCTCGATCTGTGTGTCGAGGTGGGCGGCAGCATCACCGGTGAACATGGCGTGGGGCGCGAGAAGATCAACCAGATGTGCACCCAGTTCCAGCCCGACGAGATCACCACCTTTCATGCGGTAAAGGCAGCCTTCGACAGTGCGGGCTTGCTCAATCCAGGCAAGAACATTCCGACGCTGCACCGCTGTGCCGAATTCGGCGCCATGCATGTGCATAATGGGGAGTTGCCGCATCCCGAGTTGCCCCGCTTCTAGGTGAAAAGTGGCTGCGCTCGCTGCCTTTTCACAGAAATTGCCAAGGAACTAAGCAATGCAACAGCATGAGCAAGATCAATGTCACGCACATGCGGAACCTCAGCAGGCGACGGGCCAGAATAGCGCCGAGGCGCTCTGCGAGCGTGTCAGTCAAGCCAATATCGACAAGACACCACTAAGAATAGAAGGCGGCGGCACCAAGGAATTTTATGGTTGCCGGGTCGAGGGCGACGCATTATCGCTTACCGAGCATCGCGGCATTACCCATTATGACCCGGTGGAACTGGTGGTTTCAGTGCGCGCCGGTACGCCGCTGGCGGAGCTCGAGGCGGCGCTGGATGCGGAGCATCAACAGCTCGGGTGCGAACCGCCTCACTTCGGTCCTGCCGCCACCGTCGGTGGCATGATCGCTACTGGCTTGTCCGGTCCGCGTCGCCCCTGGGCAGGTGCCGTACGCGATTTCGTGCTGGGCACCCGACTCATTACCCATGAAGGCAAGCATCTACGCTTCGGCGGTGAGGTGATGAAGAATGTCGCCGGCTACGATCTATCGCGGCTGATGGTCGGTGCCCAGGGCACCCTTGGCGTCATCACCGAGGTCTCGCTCAAGGTATTGCCCAAGCCCAGCGCGCTTCACAGCCTGCGTCTCGAATTACCCCTGGATGATGCGTTGGAGCGTTTTACACAGTGGGGCCGCCAACCGCTGCCGATCACCGCCGCGGCCTATCATGAGAATGCGCTGCATCTGCGTCTGGAAGGCGGCAGGAGTTCCGTGGCCGCGACGCGAGAGCGACTGGGTGGAGACGATCTCGACAGCCGCTTCTGGGAAAATCTGCGCGAACAGCGTCTGGCTTTCTTCGACGACACCGATCCGCGTCCGCTGTGGCGTCTATCGCTGCCCAATAACACCCCGCCGCTGGCGCTTGCGGGTGACGTACTCTATGACTGGGCCGGCGCCCAGCGCTGGCTGCGCAGTGACGTCGAGGCCAATACGTTGCGCGAGACCTTAACTCAGGCCGGCGGTCATGCCACCTGTTTCACCTTCGGCCGCACTGAGCCATTTACGCCGCTCGCTGAGATCGTTGCCCACTACCATCGACGGCTCAAGACTCAGCTCGATCCCAACGGTATTTTCAATCCCGGCCGGCTTTACCCGGAGTTTTAAGCATGCAGACCAACTTCACTGAAGCAGAGCTGCAGAAATCGCATATCCGCGAAGCGGATCGCGTGCTGCGCACCTGTGTGCATTGTGGCTTCTGCAATGCCACCTGCCCCACCTATCAACTGCTTGGGGACGAACGTGACGGCCCCCGCGGGCGCATCTATCTGATGAAAGAGCTGCTGGAAAGCCCCGAGGATGACGACCAGATAACCAAGGAAACCCAGCTTCATCTGGATCGCTGCCTGCTCTGTCGCAACTGCGAAACCACCTGCCCCTCCGGGGTCGAGTATCACAAGTTGTTCGATATTGGCCATGCAGAGGTCGACCGTCGCGTGGGACGCACGCCCAAGGAGCGCGCCTTGCGCTATGGCTTGCGCCACGCCTTGGTCGATCCCAGACGGTTTGCTTCGCTACTCAAGCTAGGGCAGGTCTTTCGCCCCTTGGTGCCTGGTGTTTTCAAGGACAAGATGCCGGCCAAACCCGCGGACCCCGGCAAGCGGCCAGAAGGAAAGCAGCATGCCCGGCAAATGCTCATTCTCGAGGGCTGCGTTCAGCCGGGGCTCTCTCCCAATACCAATGCCGCAACAGCCCGAGTGCTCGACAAGCTGGGTATCGGGCTGACTCCCGCACCAGACGCCGGCTGCTGTGGCGCCATTGATTATCACCTCAGCGCCCATCAGGCCGGGCGGCAACGCATGCGCCACAACATCGATGCCTGGTGGCCCCATGTGGAAGCCGGCTGTGAAGCCATCGTACAAACTGCCAGCGGCTGCGGCGCGTTCATCAAAGAGTATGGCGAGATGCTCGCAGACGACCCGGACTACACGGAGAAGGCCAGACGCATCAGTGGCCTGACCAAGGATCTGGTCGAGATTCTGCGCGATGAGAATCTCGAGGCACTGAAGATCGATGGATCACGCAAGCTGGCCTTTCACTGCCCTTGTACCCTGCAGCATGCGCAGCGCCTGGGTGGCGTGACGGAAAGCGTACTCACCCGCCTCGGTTTCAGCCTGACGCCCGTGCGAGACGCTCATCTTTGCTGTGGCTCTGCAGGCACCTACTCGGTCACCCAGCCGGAACTGGCAAAACAGCTACGGGACAACAAGCTCGACGCCCTGGAAGCCGCCAACCCTGAAACGATCGTGACCGCCAACATCGGCTGTCAGACTCACTTGGACGGCGCCGGTCGAACCCGGGTTCGGCACTGGATCGAGATCGTCGACGAGGCGCTGGTATCGACTTGAGTCTTTTCACGAGTCTTCAATAAAAGGAATAACAACATGCAACAAAAACCAGTACTGACTCTCCAGGATACCAACGCCATCCTCGATGCCGCTCAGCGGGAAGCCGAAACCAATGGTTGGGCAATCACGGTCGCCGTGGTAGACGATGGCGGCCATCTGTTGGGTTTGCGTCGTCTCGATGGCTGTCCGCCGGTGTCCGCCTATGTTGCCAGCGAGAAAGCACGAACCGCCGCGCTGTCACGGCGAGAAACTCACATCATCGAAGAGATGATCAATAACGGCCGCACCGCGTTTGTAACGGCGCCGGTAATGCAGGGCATGCTGACCGGCGGCGTCCCGGTGCTGGTGAACGGCCAGGTCGCGGGGGCTGCGGGTGTTTCCGGTGTCAAACCCGACCAGGATGCCCAAGTGGCCAAGGCAGGTATTCAGGCGATCAGCAGTTGAGTCAACGCAATGTCACCTGAGAAATGAAAAACGGAAGGCCCCGAAAGGCCTTCCGTTGTCATTCTTGCTTCACACATTCCATCGGCATCGTACCAATGGAACATCACCTGCACTCAGCGCCGGGCAATGATCCAGATGGCGTGAATGATCCCGGGAATATAGCCAAGAATCGTCAGCAGGATATTGATCCAGAAGTGCAACCCCAGGCCTACCTGTAGAAACACGCCTACCGGGGGCAGCAGAATGGCGAGAATGATGCGAACGATATCCATGTAAAACCTCCTTGTTGTCGATTGTTTGCCAATGAAATTGGCGACTGACCGCATCCATCATACGTGAGTGTTTTCTAGTCGTCATTCTCCTGCCGGGACGCGCGCGAATGGATCTTTTGCGTGAGCTGCCCCGAGCCCTCTGCCAACTGATCATGATAGCGCTCCCAATCTTCCCAATCAAAGGGCGTTCCGCTACGGGGCGGGTGGCTACCAGCCTCCCGCGCTCGCGCCCAGGCCAGCTCTTCGAGGGTTTGAGGTTTGGCATCCTCCTTGTCTAGGTCAATCCCTTTTTTGGCCATGTAATCCCGTGCATTCATACTGGACTCCTGAGATAAAAAATTACCATGACCTGAAGCGTGGCAAGCGCGTTTCTGACGCCCCAGAGATGCATGGCGATATTGCGACTGGCAAGATTCGTCTATAACTATTAGCGTTTGGATAATCGTGTACCGTGAAGGTTCAGCGTATGGCCACGGAAAGCATGCTATGACATGAAATCACATGGCATTGATTACGCGGTATGAAGAGCGCAGCCATAGGCGCTTCACGTCGCTCGAAGAGGACGATTCGACTCCAGAACGGGTAAATGGATGGGAGAACATGGTCATGCAGGAACGCGATGTCGACATTGCCGTCATTGGCGCCGGAACAGCGGGCTTGGGCGCCTATAGCGCTGCCAGAAAGCATACCGATTCGGTACTTCTCATCGAACAGGGCCCTCATGGCACCACCTGCGCCCGGGTCGGCTGCATGCCTTCGAAACTTTTGATCGCGGCTGCCAATACCGCCCAGGATGTACGCAATGCCGCGCCTTTTGGCGTCCATCCCGAAGGCGAGCTTCGCATCGATGGCCGCAAGGTGCTTGAGCGGGTACGCCAGGAGCGAGACCGCTTCGTCGATGGCGTATTGCGTTCTGTCGAGAACATCGAGCATGACAACAAGCTGACCGGGCGGGTCTGCTTCGAGTCGCCTCATATCCTGAAAGTCGATGATCATACGCGTGTTACCGCCAAGCGCATCGTGATCGCCACCGGCTCCAGTGCGACATATCCCGATGCTTTTCAAGCCGCCGGCGATCGCCTGGTCATCAACGATGACGTTTTCGAATGGGAAACCTTGCCCGAGTCGGTCGCGGTCTTTGGTCCGGGCGTCATTGGACTCGAACTGGCTCAAGCGCTGCACCGCCTTGGAGTGCGAGTGCGTGTATTCGGCATCGGTGGCGGCTTGGGGCCAGTGAGCGACGAGCGGGTGCGCGACTATGCAGACGACGCCTTCAACCAGGAGTTCTACCTTGATCCGGATGCCACCACCGAGACTATCGAACTTCACGGCGACAGCGTTGCCATCACCTTCATTGAACGCAACAGCCGTGAACGACTTACCGAACACTTCGATTATTTACTGGCAGCAACGGGGCGTAGCCCCAATATCGAGCATCTGGGGCTCGAGAACGCCGGTTTGACGCTCAACGATCATGGCGTGCCTCTGTTCGACGAACATCGCCTGCAATGCCGGAATACGGACGGCAGCCAGAGCCATATCTTCATCGCCGGCGACACCAACAATGAGTTGCCGGTGCTGCATGAGGCCTCGGATGAAGGTCATATCGCCGGTAACAACGCCGGCCGGTTTCCCGAGACCCGGAAGGGATCTCGGCGAGCGCCGCTTTCCATCGTCTTCTGCGATCCACAAATCGCTATCGTAGGATTGGGCTATGCTGGATTGAAAGCGCATTACGACGACAAGGCATGGGCATCCGGCGAAGTCTGTTTCGAGGATCAAGGGCGCGCTCGCACGATGCGAGTCAACAGTGGGCTGCTGCGCGTCTATGGCGAACATGCTTGCGGACGGTTTCTTGGTGCGGAGGCCTTCGGTCCCAGAGTGGAGCATCTTGCCCATCTGATGTCCTGGGCATTGCAGCAACGCATGACCGTGGCCCAGATGCTCGAAATGCCTTTTTATCATCCGGTCATCGAAGAGGGGCTACGGACGGCACTGCGCGACCTGAACGCCAATCTGCAGCTGGGTTCGGCGATCGCTGAGCGCTGCATGGAGCATGGCCCGGGAGATTGATACCTTCGACGCGCTAGCGAGCAGCGAGGCGCCTCATCATGAACCCGATGTATTCGCGACGTATGGCGTACACACTACTGACAGAAGGAATGCTTCATGAGCAAGAGAGCCCCCACCACTGTCGGCGAGATCATGTCCCGGGACTGCTTTCGGGTATCCGGTTCGACTTCCGTGGCCACTCTGGTCAGCGGCCTTACGCTTCATCGCTTGCCCGGCGCTCCCGTCGTGGACGATCACGATCGCCTGATCGGCTTCATTTCCGGACAAGATATTCTAGGCAAGCTGCTCGACAGCGCCTACCACGGTGGCCAGCCTGCCCTGGTAAGAGAGTTGATGCGCGAGGAAGTGCTCACGGTTTCGCCGGACAAGAGCATCGTCGACTTGGCTCAGGAGATGCTCGGCAACAAACCCAAGATCTATCCGGTAGTGGATGAACATCGTTTGCTGGGAATCGTCACGCGCCGGGATATCCTGAACGCCATTGCTTCGATGCGCGGTGGCCTGTAAGCAGACCTAGGTGATGTACCACGCACAAAAAAGACCGCCGCGTCGATGACGCGGCGGAAAAGGATCGATTACAGTAAGTAAGACGCAATATCCAATATTGCAGGAATGTTGCGCTGCTCTTTATGACCGCGAGATGTGGAAAATTCTCCTCAGGAGATTAAAGTTTTCCGCGGCCGTGTCGATTTCATGGATTTCGCGACCCTTGCAGGAATACTTGCTGATTCACTATCATGCGTCTCAAGGCGGGTATAGCTCAGTTGGTAGAGCATCAGCTTCCCAAGCTGAGGGTCGAGGGTTCGAATCCCTTTGCCCGCTCCATGCGACTATTGGTCATGTGATATCTGGTAAAGCTGTCTAGTGTCTAATCTGTACCCGGATCGGCCTCTTTGGCGTCGTCCCAGTCAGCACGATTGGAACTTTTCATGCTTTCCACTTCGTACTGGGCATCCTCATAATTATCGTATACTCCCAACGAAGTGCCGGTATCGCTGTCATATACTTCATAGCGTACCGCCGCATCATCATCTGAATCCTTCAATTCACGAATTTCGATCGCGTCGTCAAGCATTGGTGCTCCTCGTTGCAGTGAATTGCGCTCGACTCCTGTCTTGCAGGGTGTTTGAGTGAGGCAACAATAAATCGTTTCCGACAATGATATAGCGACAAGGATAATGCAATGCAAGTTCCCATGAGCCATCCCCCTTCGGCCTCGGTTTGCCACTCGAGAGCCGCATCGCCGTACGATTCGAACAGGCCGGGTTGACCGCCATGCTCGTTTATCTTGTTGCCTTTGCAGTGTGTCTGCTGGTGATCGGTGCCAGCATGGCCTTGCTCATGGGCATGAGTACGCCGCGCTACCGCACCGAGCCAGAACATTTGCTCGGGCTCTTCGACCGGGTGTTGAATCATCAGGCATCGGAGGCCGAGTGGCATGCATTGGTGGGCTATCCCATTCGTCATGACGAATCTCTGGAATCCGTCCGACGCAGCGCACAAGACATCATGGATGATCATGGTCGCCCCTGGCAGGCCGCGCAAGGGGGGTGTCTGTTATCTCGCAGCGGTCGCGGGGAGTTGACCATTCTGCGTGATGAACTGGCCTCGCGTGTGCTTCAGGAGCAGGGCAAGCAGTCGTTTTAATCACGCAGACAGTCATTTCCCATTCCGCCTATTCGACGTTACGAGGCTATCCATGACCAATGCCATTCGCTTGATCCCCCTCGATAACGCCATCAAGCATCACGCCCACAGCTACCATCAGATCGTGATTGGTCTTGAAGGTCATGCCAGATTCGAGATCGAAGGCTTGAAAGGACGAATTGCCCCCCTGTCCGGGTGCATCGTGCCCGCCAACCACACTCACTACTACACTGGCCTCGGTACCAACCGCCAACTGATTTTTGATCTTTCCACGGATGTTCCGACTCTCTCCGGCGATCATCGCGCCCTGGTACAGCTGTTCGACGCACCACGCTTTTTCACGCTAGACGAATCACTGCAGGCCTATCTGCGCTTTCTGACGATGGAGATGGAGCAACCCCACAGCGCACCAAGCGAGCTGCTGGCGACCACCTTCTTGGGCTGTCTGCATGCACGTCTTGCCACTTCCTCGGCTTTCATCAAAGCAGCGCGGCTCGACCTTGCCGTCATCGACCGCTACATCCAGTCGCACCTGGCGCAGCGTCTGAGCGTTGCCGACCTGGCGAGTCTTGTCTGCTTGAGCCAGGCACACTTCAGTGACTGCTTTCGCCGGCAGACAGGCCTTTCACCCTATCAGTACGTACTGCGCCAGCGCTTAGCGACCGCGCGTGAGCTCCTGACCTTCTCTCGGCTGCCGTTGAGCGAGGTAGCCGCCCGCACCGGCTTTTCCAGTCAAAGCGCGCTATCCCATTCGGTTCGCCGCGCTTTTGACAAGACACCGAATCAACTGCGCCAGGCGACCCCTATTCGACACGCAGGCGCAGTGGCTCACGTTTAGCAATTGTTAGACCAACGTATAAGTTTTTCTCCATTGCCATATTTTTTCCTCGATTTATGCAAATGTAACCGGGGAATTGGCAAGACGGAGGGCTATCGTCCACCCTAGATTCAACAACTCGCGCGATCCATGCGCCCCTGAACGGTACCCTCACGCCATTCATGGCAGCGTCTGTCGTCCATTTTACAAACGACGACAAGGGATTCGGGTCGGGAACCACGATGAGAGGCCATTTCATGCTTACTGCCAAGACCATGCTGGATACTGCCACCTGGCAACAGGACCCGGATGCACTGCTCGAGTATGTCAGCGACCATTACATCGTCGATGAGGAGCAGTTCGTCGCGGAATTCGTCGACTTTCTTCAGGCCGACGAGGACGACTTCACGCGGATCGCCAAGAAAACCGCGGAACTGGTGCGGGAAGTGCGCGGCATGGATACGGCGGTGGACTCCATCGATGAACTGCTGCAGCAATATAGCCTCGATACTCATGAAGGCCTGATGCTGATGTGCCTGGCGGAAGCCATGCTGCGCATTCCCGACAAGGCCACCGCGGATGCGCTGATCGACGATCGCTTGGGGCCGGCGGACTGGAAATCCCACCTGGGCCAGAGTGACTCCTGGTTCGTCAACGCCTCGACCTGGGGGCTCTTGATGACCGGCCGGGTGCTGCAGATGGACAAGCCCAGGGAAGGCAAGCCCGCCAATTTCATCAATCGCATGACCAACCGCATGGGCGAGCCGGTCATCCGGAAAGCCATGTATCAGGCGATGAAGATCATGGGGCGTCAGTTCGTGCTGGGCCGCACCATCGACGAAGCGTTGAAGCGCTCTCAACCACTTTTCGACAAGGGCTATACTTACTCTTACGATATGTTGGGTGAAGCCGCACGAACCCAAGATGACGCCCGGCGCTACTTCGACGCTTACGCCCACGCCATCAAGCAGGTCGGCGCCACCAGCCAGAAACTCGACGACAAGACACCAGACCCTTCGGTCTCGATCAAGCTGTCGGCGCTGCACCCACGCTACGAATTCGGCCGTCGTGAACAGGTACTCGACGAGCTGGTGGGCGTAGTCAAGGAACTCGTGGTCATGGCCCGGGAGCGCCAGGTGGAGCTCACCATCGACGCGGAAGAGGTGGATCGTCTGGAGCTCTCTCTCGAGGTCTTCCGTGCCGTCTACGAAAGCGAGGCCTGCAAGGGTTGGGGGCATTTCGGCATCGTCGTTCAGGCCTATGCCAAGCGCGCCCTGCCGGTGCTGCACTACATCAATCGCCTGGCGGATATCCAGGGTGACGTGATTCCCATGCGACTGGTCAAGGGCGCCTATTGGGACACCGAGGTCAAGGAGACCCAGATGGTGGGCGTGGATGGCTACCCGGTGTTCACCCGCAAGGCCAATACCGATGTCGCCTATCTGGGCTGCGTGCATTTCCTGCTTTCGGAAAACACGCGCGGGCGCATCTTCCCGCAGTTCGCCACCCATAACGCTCATACCATCAGCACCATCCTGGAACTCGCCACCGAATCCACCCGGCCGTTCGAATTCCAGCGCCTGCATGGCATGGGCGAAGCCTTGTACGAAGCTGCGCTCAAGCGCGCACCTTCGGGCACTTACTGCCGCATCTACGCGCCAGTCGGCGCCCACAAGGATCTGCTGCCCTATCTGGTGCGCCGTCTGCTGGAGAACGGCGCCAACTCCTCCTTCGTGCATCAGCTGGTAGACCCCAAGGTGCCAGTGGAGTCGCTATGCGTGCACCCGGTTGAGACTCTCAGGCAGTACGACACCTACTACAATCCGCAGATCCCGCTGCCCCCGGATCTTTACGGCACCAAGCGACGCAATTCCAAGGGCATCAACCTGAACATCCGAAGCCAGTATCAGCCCTTGATGGACGCCATGGCCGAGTTCATGGACAAGACCTACGAGGTTAAGCCGCTGCTGGGTATCGACGTGGCCGATGACAAGGCACAGCGTCACGAGGTCAAATGCCCGTTTGATACATCCCGTCAGGTGGGCAGCGTGCAGTGGACCAGCGAAGAACAGGCGCGCAAGGCAATCGATGTCGCCTGGAGCGCTTTCCCGCGCTGGCGGGATACGCCCGTCGAGGAGCGGGCGCAGATCATCGAGCGCTTTGCCGATTCCCTGGAGGCTCACACCCCGGAACTGATGACCCTGTGCTGCCGCGAAGGCGGCAAACTCTTGACGGATGGGGTTGATGAGATTCGCGAAGCGGTCGATTTCTGCCGCTACTACGCCACTCGTGCCCAAGAGTTGTTCGGAGAGATCACGCTGCTCCCCGGCCCTACCGGTGAGGTCAACGAGCTCTCCATGAGCGGCAAGGGCGTTTTCGCCTGCATCAGCCCCTGGAACTTTCCGGTGGCGATCTTCTGCGGCCAGATGGTGGCCGCGGCGGTATCCGGCAACAGCGTCCTGGCCAAGCCTGCGGAACAGACTTCCCTGATCGCCCATCGCGTGGTCGAGTTGCTGCACGAGGCCGGCATGCCTCGGGACGTGGTTCAGCTACTACCCGGCGATGGCCCCACGGTCGGCAGCGTGCTCTCCTCGGATCCACGTATTACCGGTGTCGCTTTCACCGGGTCCACCGCCACCGCGAATCTCATCAATCGCGCCCTGGCAGCAAGAGAAAACGCCCCCTTGCCGGCGCTGGTCGCGGAGACCGGGGGGCTCAACGCCATGATCGTCGACTCCACGGCCCTGCCGGAACAGGTGGTCGTGGATGTCGTTCGCTCCTCGTTCCAGAGTGCCGGACAGCGCTGCTCGGCGCTGCGTATTCTCTATCTGCAGGAAGACGTGGCGGACCGGGTCATCGAGATTCTCAAGGGTGCCATGGCGGAACTTAGTATTGGTGATCCGCGCAACCTGGGCACCGATGTGGGGCCGGTGATCGACGACGAGGCACGCGAAGGGCTGCAAGCCTATATCGACAAGCTCAAGGGCGAAAATCGGCTGTTGGCAGAAACACCGTTGACCGGCGATCATATCGACCAGGGCAGGTTCATCGCACCGACCGCCTTTACCGTATCCGGTATCGAGGAGATGGAGAGCGAGCAGTTCGGGCCGATATTGCATATTGCCCGCTACAAGTCCGCGGATATCGACAAGGTCATCGAAACCATCAATGCCAAGGGCTATGGCCTTACCTTTGGCGTGCATAGCCGTAACGACTCCTTCGCCAAGACAGTTGCGGACAAGGTGCGTGCGGGCAACGTGTACATCAATCGCAACATCATTGGTGCCGTGGTCGGTGTGCAGCCTTTTGGCGGCCAAGGATTTTCCGGTACCGGCCCCAAGGCCGGCGGCCCACACTATCTATTGAGCTTCGCTACGGAAAAGACCCGTACCAACAATACCGCCGCACTGGGAGGAAATGCCTCGCTGCTTGCCCTGGGCGATGAATGAAGCCCGAGAGTAGAGATGACGAACACCCTGATGCAAAATCGAGAATAAATAACAACGGCTAGGAAAAACCCATGATCGAAAATAGTATGTCCATCGTCATAACCTTCGCCCTTTACCTGCTGCTGATGCTGGCAATCGGGTTGATCGCCTGGAAGCGCACGAACGACCTCTCGGACTATATTCTGGGCGGGCGTTCGCTGGGCCCCTGGACGACAGCGATTTCCGCCGGTGCCTCGGACATGTCCGGCTGGCTGCTGCTGGGCCTGCCCGGTGCCGCTTATATCAGCGGGCTTTCCGCAAGCTGGATCGCCATCGGCCTATTGGTGGGCACCTGGCTCAACTGGCTGATCGTGGCCAGGCGGCTGCGCATCTACAGCTTCGTGGCCAGCGATTCACTGACGCTGCCTGAGTTCTTTGCCCAGCGTTTTCGCGATAACTCGCATTTGCTGCGGGTCATTTCAGCCATCTTCATCCTGCTGTTCTTTCTGTTCTACACAAGCTCCGGGCTGGTGGCCGGCGGCAAGCTGTTCGAGACGGTGTTCAGCCTCGATTACCGTATCGCCGTCACCGTAGGCACGATCGCCATCGTCTCTTATACCTTTTTCGGGGGGTTTCTCGCGGTCTCCTGGACCGACCTCATTCAAGGCTTGATGATGGTGGCGGCGTTGGTGGTGGTTCCGGTGATCGCTCTGGTGGATATGGGCGGCTTTTCAGAAGCGGCCAGCCGTATTACCGCGGACAGCCCGCAGCTACTTTCCTGGTTCAAGGACGCCTCCACCGGGGAAACGCTATCGTTTATCGCGATCATAAGCTCCCTGGCCTGGGGTCTTGGTTATTTCGGACAACCACACATCCTCGCGCGTTTTGCGGCCATTCGTAGCGACAAGGATGTTCCTGTCTCGCGTCGTATCGCGGTGATCTGGTCCGCTATCGGTCTGGCCTGTGCCGTGGGTGTCGGCTTGCTGGGGTTGGCCTATGTGCCTCGGGATCTGGCTGACAGCGAGACCGTCTTCATGGTCATGGTCAATGTCATCTTCCACCCCCTCGTTGCGGGGATACTGCTGGCAGCCATTCTTGCAGCGGTCATGTCCACCGTGGATTCCCAGCTGCTGGTCTCCTCTTCGGCGCTGACCGACGACTTCTACAAGGCGATCTTCCGTAAGGATGCCTCTTCCAAGGAACTGGTCTGGGTGGGACGTTTTGCGGTCATCGGCATCGCCGTCATTGCTTACATTCTGGCGCTCAACCCGGACTCCACGGTGCTCGGGCTAGTCTCCTACGCCTGGGCCGGTTTCGGTGCCGCTTTTGGCCCGGCACTGATCATGGCGCTGTTCTGGCGGCGCATGAACCGCTGGGGCGCCCTTGCGGGGATCATCGTCGGAGGTGTGACCGTGGTGTTGTGGAGCATGGTCTCCGGGGGAATCTTCGATCTCTACGAAATCGTGCCCGGCGTGATCCTTGCCTACATTGCCATTGTCGTCGTCAGCATGGTCACGGGAGAACCGAGTACCGAGATCACGGCGGAGTTCGATAGCGTAAAAGCCACTTGAACCGAAAGGTAGCGGCGCACGAAAAGCGGGGCCAGGTTTCTGGCCCCGCTTTTTTATGACATCGTCTTGTCGACTTTTACTAGCTTCTTATCAATACGATTACATAAAAAAATAACAGCAGTACCCAGCACTGGGGAGCACCCAGCAGACTCTGCATCCAACCTCTTCGCACCAGCCCCATGCCATGAAAGAAGCCTGCCCCGACCGCCCAAACGCCCAGCAACCATATTGGAAGACGCCAGCCCAGGCTCAAGCCGCTGATGATCGCGGGATTGATCAGTAGCCATAGCGCCATGAATGACGCTGTCAATAACGATAGTAATTTACCCTGGCTGCCATAAGGGCTCCGGCGACCATACCTGTGTTTTGCCCTAATCATTGAAGCGGCTCCTTTCGCCACAATATTCAGCTATTTATGTACTAGTGAACGACAGAGCTTGTATTCCAGGCAATAAGGAAAAAGTGCTAATGAGTCCAATTAAACAACTTTAATAGTTTGATAACAAAAATCTACATGACAAGACGAACAGTGTTTCCTATACTTGTAACACGTAATGAAACAGCGTTTTTATTGGCAGTTGTATCAACGCACTCGCGTCTTGTGAGACGCGAAGAGCTCAAGGAGATTTTCATGTTCAGGACTAAATTGGTTTCTAGCGCAATCTTGGTTGGCGCCTTGTTCGGTGCTTCTCAGGCAGCCATGGCTTATGAAACAGGTGACATCCTGGTCCGAGGCAACGTAATCAAGGAAGACCCGGATAGTGGCCGGATCGATACCGACAAGACTTACGGTGGCAGCGTCGGTGTCATGGTCATGGATAAGCTGGGCGTAACCTTGGGTAGCAGCGGTGAGTTCGAGCACGATATCGACAGCGGTGACAGCTTCAGTAGCCAGCCCATCGATCTGATGGCTCAGTTTTATCCGCTCGGTGGTATGGACGCCCGTATTCAACCTTATGCTGGCCTCGGTGCCAACTACACACGCTTCTCTGACGAAAGCGATGGGCTTAGCCTCGACAACACCTGGGCACCCAAGGCCGAGCTAGGGGTCGATCTGATAATTACCGATTACCTGGCAGTCAACGGTTTCGTCAACTACACCGACATCAAGGTCGATTATTCGCAAGACACTGCAACTGGCCGCGTAAGCGATGATTTCGACTACGATCCCGTTGCCATAGGCGCTGGCGTAACATTCAGCTTCTAAGTAAGAGTTTTCTTTTTTTTGAGCGTCGGGCTTCGTGCCCGGCGTTTTTTTTGCCTGTCAGTTCGGCACAGGATAGATAGGAACACCCCAGCAAGGCACTCAAGCCTCTGTCACGATGCGGTCAATATCCGCAACTGCCTTGACCACCAGCGCCCGGGTGCTGGGCCTGGTTTGCTGCAGATAGACCTCGACGGCAGGCGCCACCTCACAACTGGCAGGTAACGTTGCCTTGGCGTCCACCAGCGCTTGCAATCGGGGAATGAAGACATAGCGTAGCCACTGAGGCAGTTCCATGGTGTCCACGCAGAAAGGCTCCTGGCTCTCGAAGGCCGCCGTCTCGGGCTGAGGCGTCCTCCATAGATCGACGCTACTCAGCGTCGCTTCAAGGCGCTCGAGTGCTTGAGCAAGTTCGGTATGCGGCGTCATGGCGACTCCGGATCAAAAATGTGCACCCATTATCCCTTGCGTAGAAAGCACTGGCCAGATGCGCTCCCCTTTTGTGCAAGAACGCTTACCAAGGTGCCTGGGTTGCCAATACCTTGCGCAGAAAGCTCTTGGTACGCTCGTCCTGAGGCGTCGAGAAGAGCTGCGACGGCGGCCCCTGTTCGACGATATGACCATCGCTCATGAAGATGACGCGATCCGCCACGTCTCGAGCAAAGCTCATCTCATGAGTGACTACCAGCATGGTCTGGCGCTCCCTGGCCAGCTGCTTCATTACCCCAAGCACCTCTTCGACCCATTCCGGGTCCAGGGATGAGGTCGGCTCATCGAACAGAATCACTTCTGCCTGGGCTGCCATCGCCCGGGCGATGCCGACGCGCTGCTGCTGACCACCGGAGAGCGAGGCAGGATAGGCGTTTGCCTTGTCTGACAACCCGACCCGTTCGAGAAGTTCCCCCGCCCGCTCCCGGGCCAGGGGTTTCTTCCAGCCATTGACGACGATCAACCCCTCGGCAACATTGTCGAGGGCCGTCTTGTTGGCGAATAGCGCGTAGTTCTGAAACACGAAGGCGGTTCGCCGACGCAGTGCGAGAATCTCTTTCCTGCTCGCCCGGGTCACATCGACACTCAGATCGCCTATCTGAATCCGGCCGCCGTCGGGCTGCTCCAGGAAATTCATGCAGCGCAGTAAGGTCGACTTGCCGGTTCCCGAAGGCCCGATCACGACGATGATCTCGCCCTGTTCGATAGACAGATCGACCCCGTCGAGAATCGTCTCATCGCCGAAACGCTTGATAAGACCTTGTAGCGCAATCATCGTTGGTAGGCCTTGTTGAGTCGGGTTTCAAGACTGCGCTGCAGCCAGGCCAGCAGCTCGACGACCCCCCAATAGATCAGCGCCACACTGATGAAAGCCTCGAAATAGAGAAAGCTGCCCGCCGCCTCCTTTTGCGTGGCCCCCATCAACTCGGTAACGCCCAGAGTAAATGCCAGAGAAGTCGCCTTGATCATGTCGATGAAGTAGTTCATCAGCGTCGGCACCGCTACCCGTGTCGCTTGAGGCAGTACGACACGACGCATCGTTTGCCCGCGGGTCATGCCAATGGACAAGGCTGCATCGGTCTGGCTACGATCGATGCCGACGATGGCGGCGCGAATCGACTCTGCCATATAGGCGGAAAAATGCAGCGTCAACCCCATGATAGTGGCGGTAACACCGTTGATTTGCGTCAGCGCGCTCATCAACTGGGGCAGCCCGTAATAGAACAGGAACAGCTGCACCAGTAGCGGTGTACCCCGGAAGAATGAGATGAAAAGCAGCGTGAAGGCATTGAGACCGGGGATCTTCAACACCCTCACCACCGCCATTAAACACGCAAGAATCAGCGCCAGCACCATCCCCGCAGCAGCCATTTCCAAGGTCAAAGGCAAATAGCTGAGCAGGATCGGCATCAGGCCCAGCATGTAGTCGATGTCCAGGGCATTCATCTAATTGTCGATCCTTGATTTTTGCAAAAGACATGGCCGATCAAGAGGTAATGGAGCCTGGCAAGAGGCTCATGGCTGGGTGATATCACTGCCGAACCACTCCTGGGATATCTTGCCGAGGGTGCCGTCTTCCTTGAGCGCGTTCAGCGCCTGATCGACGCGATCACGCATCTTGCGGCCTTCTTCGTCGTCTCGGAACGGCAGTGCATTGCGTATCTCCGAGAAAGGCTCGCCCGCCAGTTCAAGTGGCAGCGGTTTTTCCTTGATCACCTGGCTGGCGCTGACCCGGTCCATGACGAAGGCGTCGACCCTACCCAGCGCAGTATCCTGTTCGATGTTGCTATCGTAGGTGCGAATATCGATCTCATCGGAATAGGGCAATTCCCGCAGCAGCTGTTCGTAGTTCGAGCCCAGGTTGACCGCCACGGTCTTGTCACGCAAATCCTCGACCCCTGCGATATCGTCGTTACCGCGCCTCACCACGACTTGCGCGCCATCGTAGACATAGGGTTGGGTAAACACGTATTTCTGCTGCCGCTCCTCGGTAATGGTAATTTGATTGGCAATGGTATCGATACGCCCTGACCCGAGCATGCCGAACAGCCCCGAGAAGTTGGCGGTGACGTACTCGACATCGATCCCCAGCCGCTCGGCCACCGCATCCATAACGTCCACTTCAAAGCCCTTGAGGGTATCCTGCTCGACGAAGGTGAACGGAAAGTACCCCCCGGACATGCCGACCTTGAGCGTCTCGTCGTCATCTTGAGCAATGGCTTGCCCCGTTACGCCAAGCGAGGCACAGAGCAGCGCGGTTCGCAGCATATTACGCATGGTTATCTCCACTTGCTTGAAATCGAATAAGGAAACCGTTTGAGTATTCCTTTTGGTTACATAGCCTAAAGAAAAGCAGTGCCGATGACCAATAGAGTCTTTCAATTTTCCAGATCGTGCCTGGCCTTTGTTCAGTCATTCACACAAACCGTGCATCATCCTGTGGATAACCCCTGAAGTACTTTCGTTTGCTCCCGCATCATAACGACTTGTAAAAAACGCTTATTTTTTGATCAACCAACGACTGGTCAATAAATGCTTGTCGAGCTACAGTGCGTCCCTGACCATGGAGGATGCCATGCAACCGATACATTCTCTCGGTGATTTCTTTGGGCGCATTGGAGCACCTTCTCGCTTTTATGCCCTGGGCCGGCAAGTGACGCCCTGCCCTGCCTCTACTCTGGAAGCTTTCGAGGCAGGCGAACTTGCCTGGCCCTGGCCTTGGCTGGATCGCGCTCAGCTGGCCTGTGTCTTTCAAGTTGGCAATAACGACGATCCACTGATCTGGTTCTTGTCCTTACCCCTGGACGAACAGGGGCTACTGGATCCCGCACCTCGGGACGCGTTTCTCCAGCGATTGCTGGAGACGATCGGGCGCACCGCGTCACGGCAAAGCGATGACTCCGCCGAGCACGTCAACAATCTGATGCAAGACAATCCGTTGACGTTTACCCCCCACATGACCCAACGCGCCCTGTTGCATGCCTACGTAAGCGACGATCTGAACCGAGAGGCAAGCGAATATTTTGAGTTTGCCGAAGCCTATCTGACAGGCCAGCTAGCTGAAGTACAATGGCAAGCACTGGGGCTGCAGGGGCTTGCGGATTTCGTCGTGCGCCACGATGCCCAGCAAGGTGATGAGTTAGCCGCACAGCTCGACGCCTTGCCCCTGGAAGTGTTACGCCCGCTATGCCACTGTCTGGAGCACAGGTCTTTATCGACGGTATTGACGCAAGCATTGATTGCCCGGGGCGAACGCGCCGCTCAGGAAGGCGATATCGAGACTTTCTGTGACTGTGTCCGCGCCGTTGGCCAAGGCGATCGAGACATCGTGGGTGCCTGGTACGATGAATTGCTCGAGGATCAGGCAGCCTGCGGCCCGGACCTGTTTGCCGCCATCGCCGCACGGGGATGGCCACAACTCGAGGATGCGCAGCGTCTGCCACGCTTCATCGAACGACTGGCCGAAAATGAACACGCCGACTTTGCCGCCCTGATTCGCAGTCTGGCCGTGATTCCGCGCTTGCGCCTGCCTTTGCTGATCAGTTTGCGTCAGGCCGCCCCAGAAACACGGACTCGGCAGCGGTTGAGCGAACTTAGTTCTGGAAGAAACTGAATTATGAAAGCATTACCCTATCAAGCCAAGGCCGTCGTTGGCCGTCGAGAGATGGTGGAACTTCCCGAACTGGGCCTGGCCTTGTGCTGCAAGATCGATACTGGCGCGCGTACCTCCGCGCTGCATGCCGAAGACATCGACAGTTTCGAAGACAATGGCCATATGTGGGTCAGCTTCGTTACACGAGGTGGCGGGCCGGATAGCCCTGCGCACCCTGTCAAGATGCACTTGCATGACCGACGAAGAATCACCAGTTCCAACGGTCATTCTCAGTGGCGTTATGTAGTGAGAACTCATATGCTGCTGGGTGAGCTGGACTACCCAGTGGAACTGACTCTGGTCGACCGCCGCGAGATGCGCCACCCCATGCTGCTGGGACGTCGTGCGATGCGCCGTCTATTGGTTGCTCCGGGAGCGGCATTCCTGCACGGTGAACCCTGAGGAAGCGCCCATCGATTTGTTTGGCACTTCCTTGATGCTCTTTCTTGTCGGCTTGGAGAATTACATGCATATCGCCCTGCTATCGCGTAACCGCAACCTGTACTCTACGCGCCGCTTGATCGAGGCTGCGGAAAGCCGTGGTCATAGTGCTCGAGTAGTGGATACCTTGCGCTGCTACATGAACATCGCTTCCCATCGCCCCTCGATTCATTACAAGGGAGCGCAGCTGGAGCCCTTCGATGCGGTCATTCCGCGCATCGGTGCTTCAGTCACCTTTTATGGCTGTGCGGTACTGCGTCAATTTGAAATGATGGGCACTTACGTACTCAACGACAATGTGTCGATCACGCGCTCCAGAGACAAGCTGCGCTCTCTGCAGTTACTCTCTCGCAAGGGGCTGGGATTGCCGATCACAGGGTTTGCCCACTCACCTGACGATATTCCTGATCTGATCACCATGGTTCGGGGTGCCCCCCTGGTCATCAAGCTGCTTGAAGGTACACAGGGTATTGGTGTGGTACTGGCAGAAACCAATCAGGCCGCTGAATCGGTGGTTCAAGCCTTCATGGGCATGAAGGCCAACATCATGATTCAGGAGTACATCAAGGAGGCCAAAGGGGCCGATATCCGCTGCCTGGTCGTTGGCGACAAGGTGGTAGCGGCAATGAAACGCCAGGCAGCCGAAGGCGAGTTTCGCTCCAACCTGCATCGCGGCGGGAGCGCCACCGTGATTCGCATTACCCCGGAAGAGCGCTCGACGGCGATTCGAGCTGCCAAGGCCATGGGTCTGCAAGTGGCAGGTGTTGATCTACTGCGCTCGAATCATGGCCCGGTGATCATGGAGGTCAACTCCTCCCCGGGGCTTCAAGGTATCGAAACCTCCACCGGCAAGGACATCGCCGGATTGATTATCGAGCATATGGAAAAACATGCTGCCACGCCACGCAAGAAGCCTTCGAAGCCCAAAGGGTAGGTCATCGTTGGAGAGATTGAAGGGAGCCAAAAGATATAAACGTGCAAACAAAAAAATTCTTCATACAAAGGCTAGTAAAACACTGTTTCCCATCGCACAATCTGCATCACCGCAGGAGGTGATAGCTCATGTTTCTCGATAATCGCCAGGTGGCGATGGATAGTGTATTGGAAGCGCTGGCAGATAGTCTCGATTATTTTCAAGACAATCTCGAACGTCTACGCCCTTCGCTGCGCGATGCGCTGAAGCCGCATTACGAAGAGCGCGACAAGGCGATGCGCGAACTGCAAGCCCTGGCCAAGCAGCATCTCAACCTACTTCCCCGAGATGCGGATGTCGAACGTGACGATTATCTGTGGCTATGGAGTCGTCTCAAGAGTTTTGTCAGCGACGACGGCCAGGTACTGGTCAACGAGTTGCTGGAGCAAGAGCGCGTGCTGATGCAGGCCTTGGCCACGCTGCATACCCACCCGCTTCCGGATCCTATCGAGCCTATCATCGAGCGTTGCTGGAAGGGTTGCCGCGCACTGATACGCGAGCTGTATCGTTTGCAGAAAGACAAACCTAAACCGCGTCGACGGCGCTGAGCCATCCCGCTCTTTTTTCAGGTTTTCAGAAGATATGGGGTGGCTTTCTCTTCCAGGAACAATGTCATGCGAAAAACAGCGTTACTGTGTTTGACGTTGTTGACCGCAACGCCTGGGCTAGCGAGTCCAGCTGAGGGCACGTTCGGCTATCGCCAAGGCGTTCTCTCCTATAGCAAGTGCCTGCTTGGCCAACGTGACGATACACTGCCCGATAAAGCCTATATCGCACTTCTGGAACATGCCGACGAAGCGCTGGATCGCTCGCTCTATTCTGTCGTGGACAAGACGCAGCTACCCGCTAGCGGCAATCGCCACGACTATTTCAGCTTTGCCCCTTACTGGTGGCCCAATCCCGAAACCGACAACGGTCTGCCCTATGTCCAGCGGGATGGTGAATACAATATGGCGACTAAGACCAACGCCACGGACAAGCAGCGCATGATCAGCTTTGCCAAGGACGTACGCCAGCTGGCCCTTGCCTACTATTTTTCCGACAATATCGACTACGCCAATAAGGCCGCCCGGCAGATGATCAACTGGTTTGTCACGCCAGCCACCCGCATGGCGCCGAACATGGCCTACGCACAAGCCATTCCGGGGCGAGTCGATGGCCGCGATATCGGCATCATCGACAGCCGACTGCTCATCGACGTTGCCAACAGCGTGGAACTCCTCCGCGACACCCCCGCCTTGAGTCAAGACGAGTACACATCGATCAAGGGTTGGTACGCCGATCTTCTCGACTGGCTGCTTGAAAGCGGCAACGGCCGCGAAGAGGAGCAGGCAGATAACAACCACGGCACCTGGTACGACGCTCAGGTGGTTGCCTTTGCACTTTTCACCGATCAACCCGAGCTGGCACGAAAACAGCTCAATATTACCCAGCAGCGCATCGCCGAACAGTTCGATGCCCAAGGGCGTCAGCCGAGAGAACTTGAACGTACGCGCCCTTGGCACTACAGCAATTTCAACCTCGAAGCCTATGCTCGACTGGTCGACTATGCCCACAGGCTTGGCCTGCCACAATGGCAGGACGCAAATGTCGAGCGCGAACTGCGCCGCGGCTTCAACTTTGTTGCCGAGCACGTGCTACAAGATGAACCCTGGCCCTACCAGGAGCTCGATGGTTTCGAGCCTGGGACCGCTCTTGGTACCATGATGGCGGCCGCGCTGTTGTTCAACGACCCGGTGATAACCCAGGCAGCGGCGCAGCTTGCAAAGCAACAGCCAGGCGCAGTGGAACAACTGCTCTACTCTCCCTTTCCTGCCCTACCGAGAGTGACGGGGTGCATTCTACCCACGGCTAGGTAAAGGCATTAAAAAGGAGTTACCTGCAGCGGCTCCCGCGGCCCCAGAAAGTAGGGTTGGCGATCCCACAGGTAAAGATCGCCCAAGGTGCCGGCCCGTGCAAGCCACTCCCGAATTCTCAGACGCCAAGTGCCGGCGGTAGGATAGGTCGGAATTGCGCAGCCCTTGGCGTTCAACCCCAAGGCGTCGGCGATGAACAAGGCTCGCGGCAAGTGCCAATCCTGAGTGATGAGCAATACCCGATCCACGTCGAAGATCTTCTGGGCCCTGACCAGGCTGTCAAAGGTACTGAACCCGGCATAGTCCAGGGTCATATCCGCGTTACGCACGTTCGCCGAACGCAGATCCCGCCACATGGTCACCGGCTCGTTATAGAAGCGGGTACGATTGTCACCGGAGAGCAGCAGATGCTGTATGCGCTGCAAGCGCAGCAGGCGTGAGGCAGCGTCGATTCGCGCCGTATAATAAGGGTTGCGACCACCGCCCCGGGCCCAGTAGGACGTGCCGAAGACGAGGCCAACCGGCTCGGCGGAGCACAGGAAAAGATCGCTCTCGATGCGATCCTGGGTGCGCGCCACTATCCAGATATTGGCCGCAAGAATTGCGCCGCCAATCAAAAAAACCAGGGCAGTCAATCCAAGCGCACATTTTTTTAGTATCGACACTGCTGCCAGCCGCATCGCATTTCTCATCCAAGTCTACTCAAACGGCTGGGATAACAGTGATAAGTAAAACTCACAACTCTATGATTAGAACATGCCCAGTTCCAGCCGCGCCTCCTCGCTCATCATCTCCCGGTTCCAGGGAGGGTCGAACACCGTCTCGATATGCACCCGGGATATTTGCGGAGCGCCGAGAATCTTGCGGCGGGCGTCTTCTGCAATGACATCTCCCATACCGCAACCCGGAGCCGTGAGGGTCATGCGCACGGTCACGATTCGTTCTCCGGTCAAAAGGTGCTCGATGCGACAGCCATAAACGAGCCCCAGGTCGACGATGTTGACCGGAATCTCGGGATCGAAACAGGTACGCAGCTGATCCCAGACGAACTGCTCGATCTCCTCCTCACTGGCCTCGGGGGACAGCGTGGGCCGTGGCAAGGCCGGAAGACCCAAGGCATCGAAATCCCTGCCCTCGATCAAAAAAAGCCGCCCTTCGTGGGTAACGCTGATGGTGCTGCCCTTTGCCTGCATCACGGAAACGATGCTGTCTTCGGCAATTGTGACACTCTTGCCAAACGGGATCGAGATTGCCTCGACATCGCGCTGCAGGGGTAGCTGCTGCCCTTTGTAAAGTCTTTCTTGCTCCATGTCCGCTCCGTTTAACGCACCATGCCGATGACACGCTCGAGGGACTCGACGAAAAGATCGATTTCCTCGAGGGTGTTGTAGGCAGCAAAGGATGCGCGACAGGTCGCCTCGACGCCGAAACGCTGCAATAGCGGCTGCGCGCAGTGATTGCCGGTACGCACCGCCACCCCAAGCTGATCGATAAGAAGCCCGATGTCCTGAGCGTGAGCCCCTTCGACGACAAAGGAGATGACGCCGGCCTTATGGGGCGCAGTGCCCAGAATACGCATTCCCTCGATAGCCGTCATCTTCCGGGTGGCATGGGCCAACAGGTGTTGTTCCCAGGAACCGATCATGGCGATGCCGATATCGTTGACCCAATCGAATGCGCGGCCCATGGCGATGACCTCGGCAATGGACGGCGTACCCGCTTCGAACTTGTGCGGTATATCCGCGTAGGTGGTACCGGCATCGAAAGAGACCGTGCGGATCATCTCGCCGCCGCCTTGCCAGGGGGGCATGGCTTCGAGCAGCTCCGCCTTGCCATAAAGGACGCCAACCCCGGTCGGCCCATAGACCTTATGGCCAGAGAAGGCATAGAAATCCGCATCGATATGCTGTACATCCACCGGCTCATGAGGGGCCGCCTGAGCGCCGTCCACCACGATCAACGCGCCCTGCTGATGCGCGATAGTCGCCATCTCACGCACCGGGTTGATGGTGCCGAATGCATTCGAGACATGATTGACCGCCACCAGCCGCGTACGCTCGCTGAACAGCTCCCGATAGGCAACCATATCCAGTGCCCCCTGCTCATCCACCGGTATCACCCGAATGACGAGTTCGAGCTGCGCGGCAAGCAGCTGCCAGGGAACGATATTGGAGTGATGCTCCAGCTGGGATATCAGGATCTCGTCCTTGGGCTTCAGGTTGGCCCGGCCCCAGCTGTTGGCCACCAGATTGATGGCCTCGGTAGTACCGCTGGTGAAGATGATCTCGCGCCGGTCCGCGGCATTGATGAAATCCCGCGCCTTGTCCCGAGTCTGCTCGAAAGCCGCCGTCGCCTCGTCCGCCAGGGTATGCAGGCCCCGATGAATATTGGCATTGTAATGACGATAGTAGTGATCCAGCGTCTCGATGACCTGGCGCGGGGTCTGGCTGGTAGCCGCATTGTCCAGGTAGATCAGCGGCTTCCCATGTACCTGGCGCTCGAGAATGGGGAAGTCACGGCGCACCTGTATAACGTCTAGCGTCGGCTCGCTCAATGCGCTCATTACGGTCATGATGAACTCCTTGATTAAGCCTGGTCCGCGGTGGCCACGTCGACCAGATCACCCAGATTGAAACGCTCGGGCAGCTTGCCCGCGACGGCACGCTCGACCCGCTCGGCGACCGTATCCAACGCGACCATGTCCATGACCTCGCCGGCAAAGGCCAGGGTCAACAGGCCGCGGGCTGTCTGCTCGTCGATGCCCCGAGTGCGCAGCGCAAAGACCGCCTCTTCGTCGAGCTGGCCCGTGGTGGCGCCATGAGAGCACTTGACGTCGTCCGCATAGATTTCAAGCTCCGGCTTAGTATCGATCTCAGCGCGATCGGACAGCAGCAGGTTGGCGTTGCTCTGATGCGCCTCGATCTTCTGACTATCGCGCTTGACGATGACCTTGCCGTTGAACACGCCCCGCGCCCGATCGCCGAGAATGCCCTTGTAGTTCTCGTTGGAGAAGGTATGCGGCGCGTTGTGGTTGACCAGGGTGTGGTTGTCCACGTGCTGGCGGCCTTGCGCGAAGAACAATCCGAAGTAGTTGGCCTCCGCGCCTTCGGCATTGAGATCCGCCACCAGGTCGTTGCGCACCAGGGCACCGCCCAGATTGATGTTGAAAGAGGTGAACCGGCTGTCGCGGCCCTGATCGATATGCAGACTGGCAACGTGGGCGTCTTGTAGAGATCCTTCCTGCAGAATGTAATGTGAGAGAATCGCTCCTCGTTCGAGCAACACCTCGCTTACCACGTTGGTAAAATTGGCAGCCTCTGCTTCACCGACATAGTGTTCGATAATCGTGGCCTGGCTGCGAGCGCCGGCTTCGATCAACACTCTAGGATGGCTCATCACTGGCTGCGCATTGGCACGGGAATAAAACTGAAGGACGATGGGTTTTTCGACCACCACTCCTGAACCGATGCGAATCACCGCGCCTTCATCGGCAAAGGCAGTATTCAATGCCGTAAAGGGTGAGAACTCCACGCCAGCCAGACGCCCCAGGCTGCCACCCACGGCCTCGTGATTGGTATTCATCGCACTGGACAAAGGCTCGACGCCGAGCCCTGCAGGTAAGTCCGCCATGTCGGACAGTTTGGCGGAAAACACACCGTCGACAAAGCTCAAGCGGATCGCGTCAAGCGGCAAGCCCAGCGTTGCTGCCGTGGCGGGTGAAAAATCAGCATTTTGCGCCAGCGCGAAGTCGCCTTCGCTGATGCGACGCACGTCGGTGTATTTCCACGCTTCATCGCGCTTGGTAGGAAAGCCCAGCGCCTCGAAACGAGCCGTTCCCGCTTGACGCCGCGCCGCAACCCAGCTGGGTTCCGGCGTGGCGGCGGACTCACGACGACCAGCGATACGCTCTTCCAGACGATTGAGAAAGGTACGAGTTGCACTCATGCTGCGGACTCCTCCAACACCCATTCATAGCCGCGAGACTCGAGTTCCAACGCCAGAGCCTTGTCTCCGGACTTCGCAATGCGCCCGTCCACCAATACATGCACATAGTCCGGGGTGATATAATCGAGTAGACGCTGATAATGGGTGACCATCAGCACGGCACGCTCTTCACTGCGCAGAGAATTCACGCCGTCGGCGACGATCTTCATGGCATCGATATCGAGACCCGAGTCGATCTCGTCGAGCATAGCCAGCTTGGGTTCGAGCAATAACATCTGCAGGATTTCGTTGCGCTTCTTCTCGCCACCGGAGAAACCCTCGTTGACGGCACGCTGCAGGAAGCTCGCGTCCATCTTCATGAAAGCCAGCTTCTCCCTGACCAGCTTCATGAAGTCCGGTGCCGGAATCTCCTCTTCACCACGCGCCTTGCGCTGGGCATTGAGCGCCGCCTTGAGCAGATAAATATTCTTCACACCCGGGATTTCCACCGGATACTGAAAGCCCAGCAGCAATCCCGCCTGGGCACGCTCCTCGATCTCCATCTCCAGCACGTCGCGCCCTTCGAAGGTGATCGACCCGGCGGTCACCTCGTAGTCCTCCTTGCCGGCGATCACCGCGGACAAGGTGGACTTGCCGGAGCCGTTGGGCCCCATGATGGCATGAACCTCACCGGCATTGACCGTCAGCGACAAGCCCTTGAGGATTTCATTACCTTCTACCGTGACGTGCAGATCTTTGACTTCGAGCATGTTGATACCTGTTTTCTGTCGAGCCGCACTAAGTAAGCGGCTACCGAAAAATAGAATTCTTGACTACCTCGCGGAAACGCGCGAGCGGCGCCTGAACAAGGCGGCAGCGGGTGAGAGAAGCGGAGTTTACGACTGTAAATGAGCATTCTCGAGCCCGCTGCCAACGCCGTGCAGGCGTTGCGCAGCCGTTTCTTTAACCCACCGCGCCTTCAAGAGTAACGTTCAGAAGAGCCTCTGCTTCCACGGCAAACTCCATCGGCAACTCCTGGAACACATCCTTGCAGAAGCCATTGACGATCATGTTTACTGCATCTTCCTCGGAGATACCGCGCTGGCGGCAGTAGAACAACTGATCCTCACCGATCTTCGAGGTAGTGGCCTCGTGCTCGACCGTTGCTGTGCTGTTGCCGATTTCCTGGTAGGGAAAGGTATGGGCGCCGCTGCGATCCCCGATCAGCAGCGAATCACACTGGGTGAAATTGCGCGCCCGCTTGGCCCGCGGGCCGATCTTGACCAGACCACGATAGGACTGCTCGCTGTTGCCGGCGGAAATGCCCTTGGAGACGATTGTCGACTTGGTGCCTTCACCGATATGGATCATCTTGGTGCCGGTATCCGCCTGCTGGCGCCCGTTCGTCACCGCCACGGAGTAGAATTCGCCCACACTGTCCTTGCCGCGCAGCAGGCAAGACGGATATTTCCAGGTGATAGCGGAGCCGGTCTCGACCTGGGTCCAGGAGACCTTGGAACGATCGCCACGACAGTCAGCACGCTTGGTCACGAAATTGTAGATGCCGCCCTTGCCGTCCTCGTCGCCGGGATACCAGTTCTGTACTGTAGAGTACTTGATATAGGCATCTTCCAGGGCCACCAGTTCGACGATGGCTGCGTGCAGCTGATTCTCGTCACGCTGGGGCGCCGTGCAACCTTCAAGATAAGAAACCTGTGCTTGCTTCTCGCACACGATCAGCGTGCGCTCGAACTGGCCGGTATTGGCGGCATTGATACGAAAATACGTCGACAGCTCCATGGGGCAGGTCACACCTTCTGGCACGAAGACGAAAGACCCGTCGGTAAAGACTGCGGAGTTGAGTGCGGCGAAAAAATTGTCGCCCTGAGGCACCACGGTACCCAAGTACTTCTTGACCAGCTCAGGGTACTCGCGAATCGCCTCGGAGATCGAGCAGAAGATCACGCCGGCTTCGCCGAGCTTCTCCTTGAAGGTAGTGGTTACCGACACCGAATCGAACACCGCATCGACTGCTACGCCAGCCAAGGCCGCGCGCTCGTGTAGCGGAATGCCCAGTTTCTCGTAAGTCTCGAGCAGCTTGGGATCGACTTCATCCAGGCTTTGGGGCCGATCTTCCGGCTTCTTGGGCGCACTGTAGTAGGAGATCGCCTGATAATCGATGGGCGGATAATTCAGGTGCGCCCAGGAAGGCTCTTTCATCTTCAGCCACTGATGATAGGCCTCGAGTCGCCACTCCAGCATCCATTGCGGTTCCCCCTTTTTCTGGGAGATGAAAGCAATGACACTTTCATCCAAACCTGGCGGCACGGTATCGCTTTCGATATCGGTCACGAACCCTTGAGTGTATTCGCGACGAACAAGCTGTTCCATTTCCTCGGTAGCCATGTCTTCTCCCCTGTGGGCGTTATGCTAGTAGTCTTTTTCAACTTCAAAAGGGTGTTCGACCTCGACTGCTTCAGCCAATGTCACACTCTGTATAGGTAACTGAACGGGCAACTTGATCGGATTCGACTGTGCCAGGTGCGCTAGCGTGACACTGTCAAGCAGCGTACCTACCGCCAAGGACACACGCTGCCAATTGCTGGCAACACCACAACTATTGAAGAGCTCGCATTCGCCATCCGCGTGGCTGCATTCGGTCATCGCTATGGGCCCTTCGATCGCTGCGATGATATCGCTAGCACTTATCCGAGAAGCAGAGCGCGCCAACTGGTATCCTCCCTGAACCCCACGCTGTGATGTCAGCAATCCAGCGCGAGCCAACATCTTTAGTGTCTTGCTCACCGTTGGTCGTGGCAACCTGACCTTTTCAGCCAATTCAGTAGCCGCATGAGACTGTTCCGGATGACGAGCAATCTGAGCCATCACCACAGCGGCATAATCGGTTAATTTGGATAGCTTCAGCACGCGTGAACCTCGGCGAAGGACATAATAGGACCATTTTAGTCCTATATACACCAGAAGTGGAAGACCCGTGTGTCAACAATGCCAAAATTCGACGTGCTATCCATCGAAACAGGCAGGCATAACAAATATCAGTAAACATTATATAAAATGTTAATTTTAAATGTTCATGGATCAAATGACGCTTATCTGCGACGCTTTTCATTCCTGTTGTCTGCGACATGCTACATTTGACGTATTGACAGGATATCTCTACGCTAGCGCACCACATTGATCATGTACGCTCATGAATGGCGCTGTTCACCAGGCATTTATTGCTGAAGGCTTATCTAAAATATCTGATGCTGCGCATCGGTAACTACACATTACGATGTGATTTATTGTAAATAGATATCGAACAGTGTTAGCGAATTAATTGCTTATATATAAGCTCACTCAATAAATCTTGGAAAGATTATGAAAATCACCATCTTTGGTTCTGGATATGTCGGACTAGTAACAGGTGCTTGTTTGGCAGATGCAGGCCATGAAATCGTATGCGTCGATGTTGATGAAACCAAAGTCAACAGACTCAACAATGGGGAAGTCCCCATTTACGAGCCCGGCCTGGAACCAATGATCCGAACCAACATGGATGCGGGTCGTCTGAGGTTCACCACGGATGCTGAAATGGCCGTGCAGTTTGGTCGTCTTCAGTTCATCGCCGTTGGCACGCCCCCGGACGAGGATGGCAGCGCGGATCTGAAATACGTGCTGAAGGTTGCCGAGACGATTGCCGAGCACATGCAGGACTACAAGATCATCGTGGACAAATCCACCGTTCCGGTAGGTACCGCAGACAAGGTAAATGCCACCATCGGTAAAGTGCTTGAAAAACGCGGCGTCGAACTCGATTACGACGTCTGCTCCAACCCCGAGTTTCTCAAGGAAGGCGCGGCAGTCGAAGACTTCTCCAAGGGCGCCCGCTTCATCGTCGGCACGGACTCCGAAAAAGTAAAGAAGGCCATGCGCGAGTGCTACGCGCCCTATAACCGTAACCATGAAAAACTGATGTTCATGGATGTACGCTGCGCCGAGCTGACCAAATATGCCGCCAACGCCATGCTTGCGACCAAGATCAGCTTCATGAACGAGGTAGCCAACCTGGCTGAAAATCTGGGCGCAGATATCGAACAGGTGCGCCATGGCATGGGTAGCGATCCGCGCATCGGCTATCACTTTATCTACCCAGGCTGCGGCTATGGCGGCTCCTGCTTTCCCAAGGACGTTCAGGCACTTGCTCGCACCGCCAGCGATGTCGGTTACAACGCCGAACTGCTCAATGCAGTGGAGTCGGTCAACAAGCGCCAGAAGAGCAAGCTTTTCGAAAAGCTCATGCAGGCATTCGACGGCGATCTCAAAGGCAAGACGATCGCGGTATGGGGCTTGGCCTTTAAACCCAATACCGATGACATGCGAGAAGCGCCCAGCCGCGAACTGATAGAATCGCTTTGGCAGGCGGGAGCCAAGGTTCAAGCCTTCGATCCGGAAGCGATTGAAGAGTGTACGCGCATCTACGGTGAACGCGACGATCTCAAACTGACCGAAAAACGTGATGACACCCTCGAGGGGGCCGATGCTCTGGTCATCTGTACGGAATGGAAAGCATTTCGTACCGCTGACTTCGACAAGATCAGGCAGACGCTCAACATGCCCATCGTGGTCGACGGAAGAAATCTATACGACCCCGAGACAGTCAAGTCTGCCGGACTTCTCTACTATGCAATTGGACGCGGTGAATCGCTGCGTCGCAGTAAAAACTGAACCATTCGGTTCAAACTAGCTCACAAGCCCATCTTGACCATCAGGGTCGATGGGCCTTGTGCTTAGTAAGGGCAGCTGGTTTTCAGGGCATTATTTCAGGGAGCAACGATGCAGGCAGTAATTGCATTCACGATTGAGGATACGGCCAGATGAATGGCTATCAAAAAGGAAACTCCAAGACTCGCTGGATAACCGAACTTACCGCTTTTCTGGTGGCTATCGCGACGCTGGTCATCATACTGACCGAACTCCCCCCGGAAGTATTTTCCACAGAATCGGAAAGCTTCATTCTGGCAATTGGTATCATTGGCGCCTGGCGTTACTCCTGGTGGATGGTTCAAGCAGTACGCTCCGTATGGTATAACCGCGCTGTTTTCCCCGAGTTGCGCAAGAAGGCGGACGCCGTCAATGCCACGGAAAAACCCGACGCACTCTATGTGCTGTGCACCTCATTTCGTATCGCACCGGAAATCAACTTCGCGGTCTATGACGCACTGATCAAGGACGTGGTCGACTATGACGTGCCAACCCTGATCTTTGCTGCCATCTCGGATCGCAGCGATATCGATGTCATCGACCATGTATTGGCCGAAAACAACTGGCCTGGCAACATTGAAGTGCGATACATGTTCCAGAAAGGCGATGGCAAGCGCTCTGCCATGGCTGAGGTGCTCCGGGCCATCTCACGCCGCATGCCCTCCCATAACTCACTTCTCATCTCCATGGACGGCGATATTGAGATCGAGCCCGGCACTCTTTCTCGCTCACTGTCCTTTTTCCTTCTCGATCAAGGGCTTGGCGCACTCACTACCAACAACCGGGCCATCGTCAACGGTGGCGACGTCACGCGTGAATGGTATGACCTGCGCTATGCACAGCGTCACCTGGTAATGAGCTCCATGTCGCTCTCCGGGCGTTTGCTGGTATTGACCGGCCGCTACAGCGCCTTCCGTGCCGAGCTGGCCACGCACCCCGACTTCATCGATCTGGTCGAAAACGACTATGTTGATCACTGGCGCTTTGGCAAATTCAAGTTCCTTTCCGGTGATGACAAGTCTACCTGGTACTGGCTGCTCAAGAATCAGTGGAAAATGCTCTACATTCCCGATGTCTACGTGTCGGGCTTCGAGGAACTTCCCGACAAGGATCGCTTCTTTCACTCCACCATTGACCTGATGAAGCGCTGGTTCGGCAACATGCTGCGCACCAGTGGCCGCGCCATTGCCCTGGGGCCGCGGCGCATGGGTTTCTTTACCTGGTGGAGCCTGGTGGATCAGCGGCTTTCCATGTGGACGACGCTCATCGGGCCGACGGTGGCCATTCTAGTGACGATTTTCGTGCGCCCGTCGTTCATCTTCGCCTACATCATCTGGGTCATATTCACGCGTACCATCATTGCCTCGGTACTGGCGCTGCAGCGCAAGCGCTTCAGCATGCTGTGGGTCCCCCTGCTCTATTACAACCAGGTCGGAGGCGCGCTGCTCAAGACCTACATCAGCTTTCGTTTCAATCGCCAGTCCTGGTCGCGTCAAGGTATTTCTGCCGGTGAGCCAAGCGATCCAAAGGCAGCACGTCGACAGCGTATCGGCGGTCATCTGATTCATACGCTGTATATGGGAAGCATGCTGACAGTACTGATCATGGCAGTCGGCGTGATGGTGCCACCGGACAGCACATCGGTGTTCACCTTCGAGAAAGAGCTCGGCCTGCGGGACAGCGCGTCACATCGAGGCGACAGCTACTGGATCGCCCCTGCCCTAGCCGATGCTTTCCAGGGCGGCGAAGTTCGCCTGCCTCGAGGAAAGCACATTCTCGATGCGTCGCTATTCGATGAGATAGCCAAACTGCACACCGTTCGCGCGGCCAGCATCACCGGTGACGCTTCCAGCACGGCGCAGACCACCTTACTGGTAGCCCCCGAGATCGCTTCCAGCGTGCAGAATGACGAAGGGCAAACCTTGAGTGAAACAAATCCGCTGCAATGCGGCTCGCAAGGTGAATGCCTGCTGATGATCGAACAAAGCCCCATCGAATTACGCAATATGGAAATACGCATCGACCGCGACGCTTGATCTTTTTCCAACAACAGCTTGGCGCGACGCTGGTGCGGCGCAGTCGAACAGAATTCTACAGGAGATTCCATCCATGGCAGACAAGCACCGTCCTCGTGATAATCAGGACCGTAATGAGCCGACATTGGGCAACAGCGATCATCAGAAAGGCACGAGAAGTGAACCTCGCCAGCAAAAAGCACGCGAGACCGTTCGCGACAACGATTCTCAGGCCAGGCCTCAAGCGAATGACCAACCGACTCAGCAGTTGAATCACGAACGTCGCGACGAACGCCAGTTCGTACGCGTTAGTGCTCCCTTTCAGGTACAGCTGGAGGATGGTCATACGCTACCCGGAGAAGACATCTCTCTGGGCGGCTTCTCCGTGCATAGCGATCACTCATTCGAGCCCGATCAGGTCGTCAAGGTATCACTGCTGCTGATGGCGGGCTCTGCTGAGTTGATCGTGCCGGTAGTAGCCAAGGCATTACGCAACCATAAGGAACGCAGCGGTAACAGCCGTATTTCGGCTTTCGAGATCGTGCAGATCGATCAGCGTCACCGCGAGCTGCTACGCCGCATCGTACGCGCCCACCTGAGTGGGCGTTACACTGCCGTGGAAGATCTGATCGAACAGGAAGATCCGCAAACGCCGCGCAAGCGGAGAAGCGTGGCAGCTTCCACCGCTACCCAGGAGAAGGAAAAGAAGCCGCTGCGCCGCTATGCCGCACTGATTGCCGCCGCCGTCGTACTCTTCATCGTTCTCGCTGCCACGGTCTATCGCAATTTCATGTTGATCGAGCCGAGTTTTGCCGCCGTGACCGCACCGCGCATCGACATCCTTGCACCAGGAGCTGGCCAGTTGAGTGAGCACTCCCTCTCGGCAGGCGATCGAGTCAAGCGCGATGAGCTTCTGGCAAAAGTCAGCAACAGCAGTCTCGAAACCGATCTCATCCTGGCTCGCGCCGCCTATAACTACAATGCGCAGCTAATCGAAAATATGCGCGAAAGCTTTGGCGACCCCAACGTGGACGAGGTCAGCATGGCCCGCTCGACCACACCGGTCGATGGGCGTCCACCAAGCTTCGAGAACGTTTCACCGGAAATCGCCAAGATTCGTATCCAACAGTTCGAAACCGCCAAGGGCTATGAGAATGCAAGGGTCGATGCCCTGGACGCGCGCTTAGCGGCCAACAGCATCTACAGCCCCTGCGATTGCGTTGTCGCCTGGGCCTTGAGTAGCGCCGGCGGTACTTATATCAACGAAAGCGATCGTATCATGACCTTGATTCGTACCGACGACGACGATGTCATGGTCGAGGCCCTGGTACATATGAGCGATATTGCGGATATCCAGCCTCATCAGCGCGCCTATGTTGCCCTACCCAATGCCTCCGAGCCCATCGTGGCCCGGGTACGCTCCGTCGCACTGGACGTGGAACGTCAGCCTCGCGCCGGCTTCCCGGAATGGGTACGTCAGCAGCAGAACGTTGCCAGCGTGCTGCTGGTTCCTGAAGAACCGCTGTCCGCTGAGGCCGTGGGGCTTCCGGTAGACGTCCGCTTTTCCGAGACGCCACTGGTCGATGGCCCTGTCGAATGGGTCTGGCAGGGTGGTCGCGCCGTCATTCAGCAGGTACAGAATTTCTTCGGAGCCATCGCATCCTAGTGCGCCTTGTTTTGTCTAGTGCTTGCAACTTTTGTATCGCAACCAGGATCACATGCACGCGACACCACTCTTGCCTGTTCGCGTCACTCGCGACAGGCAGGTCAATAAAGGAAGCCGTCATGCAAATCAAGAAGCCTCATGTCTCGTCACGCTTTTCACCTGCTAGCTTCAAGGCAGCAATAGCGAGCACCAGTCTACTGATCGCCGCGGTCTCATCAGTCTCTCCCGCCATGGCAGAGGATATCGACGACGCTCTTAGCGTGCCTACCGTGCAGGCCTGCTCGTCCCGCTATCCCCTGCAGGCATCACCAACCCCTGAAACGAGCCTGAAAGATATAGAAGGCATCATTGAACGGACCTATCAGGCCCAAAAGAACTGGGGCCTGGACAAGAATGTCACCCTACTCTCCCCCGCCGAGTCAGGACTTGATACATCCAGCCTGCGTGTCAGCTACCCCGCGGGCACCTCCTCTCCCAGCGACCAGGGCGAAGGCGGCGCGGGCTTTTATGCCAGCCTCAAGGAACTACAGGGGGTGGAGCGCGCCTGTCTTCGCTACAAGATACGCTTCGAGCCCGGATTCGACTTCGTCAAGGGCGGCAAGCTGCCAGGCTTGTATGGCGGCGACGCCCCCAGCGGCGGGGAAGAAGTCACGGGCTACAATGGCTTTTCGATGCGCTTCATGTGGCGGGAAAACGGCCAGGGCGAACTCTACGAATATATCGCCAACTCGGATGAAGAGTATGGCCTTTCCGTGGGACGCGGTGACTGGTACTTCCCCACTGGGCGCTGGGTCACCGTCGAGCAGGAACTCATTCTCAACGACCCTGACCGCGAGAACGGAATTGCCCGGGTGTGGATCGACGGCCAACCCATTTTGGAACAGCAGAACATCGTCTACCGCAGAACGGGTGACCTGACAATCGATGGGGTGATGTTCTCTACCTTCTTCGGTGGTAACGGCAAAGAGTGGCGCACTCCCAGGGATCAAATCGCCGATTTCGGCGCCTTCGAGATTTACGCGCCAGATAGCTGATCTGTGATCGTTGTCCAATAGCCGAGAAATCTCGTTTGTCGCGCTATTGCACGTTTTTTCATCCAAGGGCATTTCATGTATTCAGCCTTAACTTCGTTGCGACAAGCTTCTCTGCCATGGCTATGCGGCGCCCTCCTGGGCGCCGTTAGCCTCTATGTCAGCACGCCCGCTCAGGCGTTGACCTATAAGGAGCGCCAGAAACTAGATCTTTCCTCTTATACGGTCACCGACACCGATGCTTCTTATTTCGACGTCAATCGGCGCCGCGCACTGCTGAAGACAACAGATAACCCCATTCTGATCAATCAGATGGATCAGCTCAGAAACGGGGAAAGCTGCCGTCAGCTGCTGGCCATACCCACCCTGGACGAGGAGATTCGCCTACCCGGCTTCTATCCCAGTCCGGATGCCTGGCGCCTGGCCTCCGAACCCATGTTTCAGTTCGAGGGCATGGTCTCGGACCTGGCGGGCAGCTACATGGCTACTGGTGACGACTACTATTCAAACTGTCTCGTCAAAGTGCTTGACCGCTGGGCGAAAAGCGATGCCCTATTCGATTTTCACTACTCCAGCGATGACCGACAAGCCTGGTACGCCACCGAATCGATGCTTTTCGCGGCCGCCATGGCCTACTCGATCGTGCGACCCGAAGTCGATGGCATGGAAAAAGAGAAATCCCGTATTAATGCGTGGCTCAATCGCCTCGCCCACAACCACTCGAGCATCCCCGGAGGCCTCGACGGCAGCTGCTGCAACAATCACTTCTACCGGCGAGCGGTTTATGCCTCGATGATTGGCGTATTGACCGAGGATGATGAGCTATTTCGTTTTGGGGTCAGTGCCCTTTATTCCGCCTTGCACGACCTCACCCCGGAAGGTGGATTACCACTCGAGCTGGAACGGGGGCGACGCGCCACCCACTATCAGAACTATGCCTTGCTGTATCTGATTACCAACATGCAGATCATCTTTCGCCAGGGCTATGACACCTTTTCTCTTGAAGTCAATGGCAACGATATTCACCCTGCCGTCGACTATGCCATGGCAATCATCGAAGACCCCACCAAGCTTGGCGACTATGCGCCCCACGAGCAATATCGTGGCTTCATGGAAGATGGCCAGTATTTTTCCTGGGCAGATATCTATCTGTCACATCACGACGATGCTGCACTCGAAAAATTCATACGGCCCTATCGGCCGTTAGAAAACCGCAGTGCAGGTGGTTACATCACTCTATATTTCCTGGATCCAGAGGCGCAACGATTGGAAATCGCCGATGACACGGTAGAGGAAAAAGCCGAGGTCATACTTCCAGATGCAGACTGAGTCGCTTGTTTCGCAACGATACAACCCGCTCCAAGAGGGCACGAAAAGTGAAACCCATACTTACGAAATTTAGCTATTTAGACAGCAACGTTACAAAGCAACTTACTTTGGTAGCGTCTCTGGCCCTGCTAGGCGGCTGCGCCGCTGGCGGAAGCAGCCATATGGACGAGGTACGCGCCAGCGTCGATCCTCAGTATTACGACTGGTTCGACGGTGGCACTCCGGCGGACATGAGTTCATTCGACTGGCAACACGTCGACTTTGCCTACCAGGCGTTAGAAAACGGCAATGTCAACGAAGCCACAAGCATCTTGCGCTCCATGCAGGCCCAAGGATTCCCGCCGGGCTATTATGAGCTTGGTCGCATATACGACGATGCCATCGGCGTGCCCCGCAACCCGAGCAAGGCGGCGAGACTCTATGGTGAATCGCTGCGTAATCCATCGAACATTCTGGATAACGCCTCCTTGCGCCTGGGCCGGCTTTATAGAGACGGTGACGGGGTAGAACGTAACCCTACCCTCGCGTACTTCTTGATACGCCAGGCGGTAGAACAGGCTGAAGGTGACAACTCCAGCGCCAAGGTAGACCTGGCCGAAATGCTACAGACCGGTCAAGGCGTCGAGGCTGATCCGGCCCGCGCCCAAGAGCTATACGAAGAAGCCGCAGAGGGCGACCAGGCTCGTGCCAGTATAGCCCTGGCCGAGGCATATGCGCCCGGTGGCTGGCTGGAAGAGAACCCGCAGCTTTCTCGAAAATACGCCGAACGCTACGCCAGGGCTCAAGAAGAACCCGCTCGAAACGGCGATCCCCGCGCCATGATCAATCTGGCCAGGGTATATGCAGAAGACGGTCTGCTTGGCCACCAGCCGGTACTGCATCGGCAGTGGTTGCTGGCCGCCGCCGATACCGGTGATCCCGATGCAATGGGAGAAGCCGGCGAACTATTACTGGCGAGCAAATCCGCCGAGGAGCGTCAGCAAGGCCTGGAACTACTGCAGCGCGCCGCTGAAGCAGGCGACCTGGAAGCCACGACCCAGCTAGGGCGTGCCTATCTAGGCAAAGGCACGATCGCAAAGGACCCCGCCAAAGCGGAACGCTGGTTAAAGGCCGCCGTCGACAAAGGCTCCACCAATGCTGCGGTATTCCTGGGCAAAGCCTACTTGGCCGGAGACGTGCTTGAACGCGACACGCAACAGGGTATCCGCTTGCTTGAGCAGACCGCCCAGAAAGGCGATCCCTTGGCCTATACCATTCTTGGCGACGTCTATCTCACTGGCGAGAGCGTTCCCGCGCAGCCCACGCGGGCTATCGGCTATCTGCAAAAAGGTCATGAGGGCGGTAACGAATACGCAACAGCCCTGTTGGGTAACGCCTACCTGAATGGCAACGGCGTGCCTCCGGACCCCGTTCGCGCTATCCAGTATCTCTCGGATGCCGCCCAACGCGGCCAGATATTCGCTACTCGCCTGCTTGGCGAAGCCTATCTCGAAGGCGAGGCGATGGAGCTCAATACCGTCGAGTCCGAACGTCTGCTGCGCAAGGCTGCTGCTGCCGGCGATACCTCGGCGGCCACCAAGCTGTCCGAAGCCTATCTGGACGGCACCATCAAGAGTGAACGCGCCAATGAGGCGGTTGGCATGCTTGAGGAGGCCGCCAAGCAAAACGACGCCTATGCCATGATCGTGCTGGGTCGCGCTTATCGAGAGGGCACCGGGGTGCCGCGAGATTTTCAGCGTGCAGAATATTGGCTCCAGCAAGCCCGCGATGCCAATCATCCCTCAGCGAAAGACGCACTGGCTCGCAATTATCGTGCCGAGGGTCAGCTGGGCGATATCAATGCGTTGCGCAAGGCGGCAGAACTGGGCGACGTGCCCGCCATGGCGGATCTGGGTCGTGCCTATCTCAATGGCATCGGCGTCGGGGCAAACTATTCTCAAGCCCGCCGCTGGCTGACTGAGGCAGCAGACGAAGGTCACGGCGGAGCCACCGCAACCTTGGGGCGCATGTACCTTCAAGGCAAGGGCGTGAATCAGAATTCTCAGCGCGGCATCAACTATCTGGAGCGCGCCATGGCCCAAGGTCACTCAGGTGCCAAAGCCGATCTGGGAGAGATACTGCTCAAGGGTGAGCTTGCCCCTGCCGATCCGCAGCGGGGCCTGGCATTGCTGGAATCCGCAGCGCCCTATGAATCTTCGGCGCGCATCGTTCTCGGCCAGGCCTATCTGACCGGGAACGGTGTCCAGCAAGATGCCGCCAAGGGCAAAGAGTACCTCGTCGAGGCCGCAGACGGCGGCGACCCTTACGCCGCCCAGTTACTGGGTGCTGCCTATATGCAGGGCAAAGGCCTTGAAGAAGATGGCGAACTGGCGGAAAAGTACCTCCAACAGGCGATTGCCGCCAACGATCAGACCGCACGTCAAGCTCTGGGGCGCGCCTTGCTGTACGGCAATCAAGCCGTCGAGCAGGATATCGAACGCGGGCGCACGCTGCTGGTCGAGGCCGCGGATTCGGGGCACGCGGGTTCCATGGCCACCCTTGGCCGCGAATATCTGCGCGGTAACATCCTGCCCCAGGACCGTGAAAAAGGTACCGAATATCTGTTTGAAGCGGCTCAAAAAGGGCATCCCACGGCGCGGCTCGCTCTCGCCAAAGCCTATCTGTGGGCTAATGGACTAGAGAATGCCAGCCAGGAGCAGGCGCTGGTATGGCTGGATACCGTGATCGATGGCGACAGCGGGAATGCCCTGGTGATCCTTCGTGAGCTTCTGACCGATAAAGAGGCGCTTGAGGCAGCGGCAGGAGAAAACCAGCAGATCTAAACGCTCATGACGCCTGCGACGGATTGGCCGCAGGCGTTGAAAGAAGCTGGATCGACTCAATTGAAAGCGCTGACTCAACCTGGTTGAGTCAGCGCTTTTTTTGTGAGCATCATGGATTTTTCAAATCAGCAACTTGCAGATCAGCTGGCTTGAAATGGGTTCCGCAACACGATGGTTTCGTTGCGATCCGGCCCCGTCGAGACGATATCGATCGGCGTACCGGTCTGCTCTTCCAAGAAGCTTATATACGCACGCGCATTGTCGGGCAGATCATCGAGTCGCTTGATGCCAAGGGTCGAGTCGTGCCAGCCAGGCAAGTCCTGATAGATGGGCTCTACCGCTTCATAGCCTTCCGAATCCACCGGTGTGTCGAGTTCGTCGCCGTTCTTGCTGCGATAGCCGGTGCATACCCGGATGGTTTCCAGACCGTCAAGCACATCAAGCTTGGTCAAGCAGATACCCGACACGGAATTGATCTGTACCGCGTGACGCAAGGCAACGGCATCGAACCAGCCACAGCGGCGTGGCCGCCCGGTGGTGGCGCCGAACTCGTGGCCACGTTCGGCCAGATGAAGACCGAACTCGTCGAACAGCTCCGTCGGGAAGGGCCCCGACCCGACCCGGGTGGTATAGGCTTTCGTGATACCCAGCACATAGTCGAGATACAAGGGCCCCACGCCAGACCCGGTCGCAGTGCCTCCCGCCGTGGTGTTGGAGCTGGTGACGAAGGGATAGGTCCCGTGATCGATATCGAGCAGCGATCCCTGAGCCCCCTCGAAAAGAATGTTGTCGCCGGCTTTGCGCATGGCATGCACCAGACTGACCGTGTCGCATACCATCGGGCGCAGCTCCTCGGCCATGCTCATGGCCTCGTCGAGGACCTGCTGAAAATCGACGGGTGGTTCACCGTGGTAATGCTGCAGCACGAAATTGTGATAATCCAGCACTTCACCGAGCTTCGAAGCGAAGCGCTCGCGATGCAGCATATCCCCTAGACGCAGCCCTCGCCGAGCCACCTTGTCCTCATAGGCTGGGCCTATGCCACGCCCCGTGGTACCGATCTTGGCCACGCCCCGCGCCTTCTCCCGAGCTTGATCGAGATGCACATGATAGGAAAGAATCAATGGACAGGCTGGCGACAGGCGCAGGCGCTGGCGCACCGGCACGCCCTTGGTCTCGAGTTCCCGTATCTCCTTGATCAACGCTTCCGGCGAAAGCACGACGCCATTGCCAATTACGCAAATCTTGTCATCACGCAGCACTCCCGAGGGAATCAGATGGAGTACGGTCTTTTCCCCGTCAATGACAAGCGTATGGCCTGCGTTATGTCCGCCCTGGAAACGTACTACCGCCGACGCCGATTCGGTGAGCAGGTCGACGACCTTGCCTTTGCCTTCATCGCCCCATTGGGTGCCCAATACCACTACGTTCTTGCCCATTGCTTCCTTCTCTTGATCGTCTGATCCGTCTTTTTACTGGAATGACCACTCGACTAACCTTGAATATCGCACTGGCAGCATAATTTCATTCGTTTAATGAAGAAACATGCCAACCATCCTTCGTCTCTACCAGGCGGCGATTGCAGCGATGTTCCGCAGGGCCGGTACTCTGCCCGGGAAGTGCCTGAACGATCCGCTCGCCTGCCTCTCGCAAGCGTCCGATCTGCTCGACCAGGCGCTGTCTGGCCGGCTCGGTCTCACATACCGGCGCCCAGATACCATCTTCTGCCGGCGGATGCTCCGCCAGGGACGCCAACAATTTCAGATCCATCGAAAATCCCGTCGCGGGGCGAGCCCTCCCGAATACCTGGCCGGTATCATCATAGCGTCCACCCTTGACCAATGCCTGCCCATAATGAGGCGCGTAGGCAGCAAATGTCATGCCGGTGTGATACTGATATCCGCGTAGATCCGCCAGATCCAGATAAAGCGTGACCTCCGGATAGCGATCTTTCACCCCTTGATATAACGCCTGCAGTTGATCGAGCGCCGTCATGATCGTATCGGAAGCGCCCGCAAACAGTGCACGCGCTTCATCCAGCACCTGTGCACCGCCATGCAGAGTCGTCAGTGTCTTGAGCAGTGTTGCCAGCTGTGCGTCCTGAATTTGCTTATCGACCTGTTTAGCCACATCACCGGGCGATTTGCGTTCAATTGCCTCGAACAAGGCGCGCTGACTCATGGGGTCCAGATCTACTGCCGAGATCAGGTCGCGATAGATGCCGATATGGCCCAGGGCCAGATGGATTTCCTCGGCGCCTGCGGTCGTTAAGCTCGACAGCGCCAGGTGCAGAATTTCCAGATCGGCTTCCAACCCGGCATGACCGAACAGCTCGACCCCTACCTGCACCGGGCTTCGTCCACCTTGATACTGATCCGCTTGGGCGCGCAACACCGAGTTGCAATAGCACAAGCGCGCTGGTCCCTTGCGGCTCAACGAGTGGGCATCCATGCGGGCGACCTGAGGCGTGACGTCAGCGCTCGCCCCCATCATGCGGCCGGTCAACTGGTCGGTAAGCTTGAATGTCTGTAAGTCAAGATCGGTTCCGATGCCGGTCAACAGCGAGTCGAGAAACTCCACCGGCGGCGGCATCACCAGATCGTAACCCCAGCGATAATAAAGATCGAGCAAGGCACGGCGCAGCTGCTCCATGCGTGTCGCCTGGGGCGGGAGCACTTCGTCCATGCCATCGGGAAGAAGCCAGCGGTCAGCGATGGTCATCGGTTCTATCCTGCCAGAAATGAATGGCCACAAAAAAACCGGGCCTCGCCCGGTTGAGAAAAGATTTTACCATGTTTGCTCTGCGGGTGTACCCCGCAGAGCCATGTCGCCGGCTACTCTCCGCTTGAACTGGAACCTGACCCCTGGGGCTTTGGCCCTTGCAGATAGCGGAAGAAGTCGCTGGAGGGGTCGAGTATGAACAAGTCGCTCTTGTTGGCGAAGCTCTCGCGATACGCGTTCAGACTGCGATAGAAACGGAAGAATTCCGCATCCTGCTGGTACGCATCGGAATAGATAGCAGCAGCTTCCGCATCTCCTTGTCCACGAAGCGTCTCGGCACGCGCCCTTGCTTCGGCAAGCAATACCTGTTGCCGGCGATCGGCGTTGGCGCGCACTTTCTCGGCCTGCTCCTCACCTTGAGCACGATACTCCCGGGCTTCGCGGTTACGCTCGGTCTGCATGCGCTCATAGACCGCTTGCGTTACCTGATCCGGCAAATCGATACGCTTGATACGAATATCGATGATCGCCACCCCAAGCTCGTCCCGCAGCAGCTTGTTGAGCTGCTCCGTGGGACCGGACATCAGGGCATCACGCTTCTCGGCAATGATTTGCTGGAGCTCGAGACGACCGAACTCGTTACGCAGGCTTTCGTCCACCCGAGGGGTAATCAGACGTTCGGCGGAAAGTTCGTCTCCCGAGGTTGCCTCGTAGTACCGGGTGGGATTGATGATCTGCCACATGACGAAGGAATCGACGATGACCGCCTTCTTTTCCAGGGTCAGATAGCGACTGGTATCTGTGTCCAATGTCTTGATACGCACATCGAAATTGCGAATCGTCTGGGTGACGGGCACCTTGAAGTGCAATCCCGGTTGAATGTCCTCTTCAATGATTTCACCGAAGCGCAGCTTCACTGCACGCTCGGTTTCATCGACGATATACAGACTGTTGCTGCCTACCCAAGCGACCACGGCCAGACCGGCGACGATGAGCAGGGAACGATTGTTGATCATTAACGGCCCTCCCTGCGGATGCTGTTGCTTGTTTGGGACTGGTTATTATTGCGCAAGCGGTCGAGCAGACGTGGGTCCATGCCCGCTTGGCCACCGGATTGTCGAGCTGTATCTTCGTTGCTCTCAGCCGAACCACCCTGGTTCTTCTGTAGCTGGTCCAGGGGCAACACCATCAAGGGGCTGCTTTCGCTGATATCCACCAATACCTTGCTGGTACTGCTGAGCACTTCGGACATGGTCTCGATGTACATGCGATCGCGCATTATCTGCGGCGCGTTGCGGTATTCGGATAGCAAGGAATTGAAGCGATTGGAATTACCCTGGGCGTCCGCAACGACGGATTCGCGATACCCCTGAGCCTGTTCAATCATGCGCTGTGCCTGACCCTGAGCTACCGGGATGATGGCATTGGCATAACCGATTGCCTGGTTGATGCTGCGCTGGCGATCCTCTCGCGCCTTGATGACATCGTCAAAGGCTTCCTGCACTGCATCCGGCGCCGAGGTCGACTCGACGTTGATCGTCTGGATCGTCACGCCAATATTGTAGTTGTTGAGATAGGTTTGCAGACGCGTGGATACCGTGTCCGCAAGCAACTCACGACCGGAGGTCAGGATCTGATCCATTTCCGTGCCCCCCACAACGTGGCGCAAGGCGGAATCCAGCGCGTTCTCGATGGTAATATCCGGATTACGCACATTGAGCACGAAATCAGCCGGATCCGCGACCCGATACTGAGCCGACATCTCGACTTCGACGATATTCTCATCCTGAGTCAGCATCGACTTGGTCTGTGTGATCGAGCGCACCCGCGTGACATTCACCATGCGAACATCATCGATCAATGGCGGGTTCCAGTGCAGCCCAGGATTAACGATCTCCTGAAATTTACCGAAGCGCAGCACGACGCCACGCTCCGATTGATCGACGAGATAAAAGCCGGTTGCCGCCCAGATGGCAAGGGCAACGATCAACAGCAGCCCGGGCAAGGCAAACACGTTACGCTTGCCTCCTCCCGTACCGCCATTACCACCGCCACCGCGCTTGCCTCGGCCACCACCTAGCATCTTGTTGATCTTGTCCTGAAACTTCTTCAACGCCTCATCCAGATCCGGCGGGCCCTGATTATTGCCACCGCCGTTGCCACCGCCGCCGTTACCGCTGCCGCGTCGGCCTCCGCCACTCCAGGGGTCGTGCTGATTGCCACCACCGCCAGGCTCATTCCAAGCCATACGTCGTCTCCACTAAACACTGTTTGCGATATGCATCGATTGTGTTGTTTTCAAGGCTCATACATACCCGCTAGGGCTGTTCTTGAGCCTCTTCAGACCACCCCATCGACTCCCTGTCCTGCGGTGGCAGGTAATCCTTGGCGTTTTCACCCAGCCGCGCAAGCAGCTGCATCAAATCGCGCCGTGGCAAGCGTATATCGAGCAGGATGCGCCCCTGCTCGTCAAAGGCCTCTTCGCGCACTGCGTCAAGGTCGTGCAGGCCAGCCCGCAATTTGCCTTGTTCCGGTAGCAAGGTGAGATGCGCCTCGATGACATCTTCAGCCAGGCGTTCGGATAGCGCTTGAGCCAATAGTTCAAGCCCCTGGCCTTTCTGTGCCGACAGCCATACGACCTCTGGCATTCCATCACCGTTGCGCTCGATACGCGGTGCACTACCCAGTAGGTCAATCTTGTTCATGACGCGCAGGCAGGGCACTTCCGAGGCGCCGATCTCCTCGAGAACGTTCTCCACTTCGGTAATATTGAGCTCACGATCCGGATCGGCAGCATCGATCACATGGATCAGCAGCGCTGCCTCATTGGCTTCCTGCAAGGTTGCCTGAAAAGCTTCGACCAGCTTGTGCGGCAAATGCCTGATGAAGCCTACCGTATCCGCCAGAATCACTGGCCCGACATCCTTGACTTCCAGCCGCCGAAGCGTCGGATCGAGAGTCGCAAACAGCTGATCCGCGGCATACACCTCAGCGTCAGTCATGGCATTGAACAGCGTCGATTTTCCCGCGTTGGTATAGCCCACCAGCGAAAGACTGGAAATATCCGCCCGGGAACGCGCGCGACGATTCTGTTCACGTTGGCTGCGCACCTTGTCGAGCCGCTTATGGATCGACTTGATCCGACCTCGCAATAGACGACGGTCGGTCTCGAGCTGGGTCTCCCCCGGGCCACGCAACCCGATGCCACCCTTTTGCCGCTCAAGGTGGGTCCACCCCCTCACAAGGCGGGTAGACATGTATTCCAGCTGCGCCAGTTCTACTTGCAGCTTACCCTCGTGAGTACGCGCACGCTGCGCGAATATATCCAGTATCAACCCAGTGCGATCCAGCACTCGGCACTTCAACGTGCGTTCGAGATTACGCTCCTGAGACGGACTCAGTGCATGATTGAAGATCACGAGTTCGGCAGCGTGAATGGAGAGCAATTCGCGTAGCTCCTCCACTTTACCGCTGCCTATGAAGGCACGTGGATCAGGTCGGCGCCGACTGCCCTGCAACAAAGTTGCCGGTTCGGCGCCGGCGGAACGCACAAGCTCCAGGAATTCTCCCGGATCTTCGCGCTCCTGCTCATCCTGAAAGTCGACATGGACGAGTACCGCCATCTCACCGGCGTCAGGTCGTTCAAAAAACAATCAAGGCCTCGCGATCGGTTATTCCTGCCCCACCATACTTGGGTCCTGGGCCGGCAAGCGTACGTTACGCGAGGGCACTACCGTCGAGATGGCATGCTTATAGACCATCTGACTGACAGTGTTACGCAATAAGATAACGAATTGATCAAAAGATTCGATCTGCCCCTGTAGCTTGATCCCGTTGACCAGGAAAATGGATACCGGGATGCGCTCCTTGCGCAGGATGTTCAGATACGGGTCTTGAAGGGACTGCCCTTTGGACATTTTGCTCTCCCTAACTGTCTCTATAATGTTGATATCGTTGTCGTCTAATTCGCTTGGGCAAGATACCCCACGGTTCGATAAAATCACTCACCACACCGTCCTTGCGAAAGTAGTATCTTACGCTAAGTACCGCTCTGGCGCACGATCTTCAAAACGTTTTGTAACGCTGTCGCTGCATTAGCATCCACCCAGTGAAGCCTAGGCCAACTGCGAAGCCAGGTCAGCTGGCGCTTGGCCAATTGCCGGGTGGCGACAACCCCTTTGCAAACCAGCTCCTCTTTATCGTAGACCCTATCCAGGTATTGCCAAACCTGGCGATAGCCTACGCTTTTCATCGCCGGCAGCCCCAGATGCAGGTCCTTGCGCGCCTTGAGTGCCGCCACTTCATCGATGAACCCTCTTTCAAGCATGAGGGTAAAACGACGTTCAATACGCTCATGCAGGACGCTGCGCTGAGCCGGCGCGAGACCAATGGACAACGTTTGCCAGGCAAAGGTTTCTTCACGTTGCTCACGCCACCACTCACTCAACGGTTTTTGACTGCTGCGCTGAACTTCCAGAGCACGCATCAAACGCTGAGGATCGTTGGGATGAATGCGTCGAGCGGACTCGGGATCGACTCTCTCAAGTTCGGCATGCAGCGCCCCAAGCCCTGCACTGGCGGCCCACTCCTCAAGCTCGGCACGAATCACCGGATCGGTGGCGGGAAGATTGCCCAAACCGCCGAGTAGGCTCTTGTAGTAGAGCATGGTGCCCCCTACCAGCAGCGGGATACTGCCTGCTGCGGTGATTCGTCGCATCTCTCCTTGCGCATCCTCCCGAAACTGAGCTGCCGAATAGGGTTCGGCAGGATCGCGAATATCGATCAAACGATGCGGCGCGCGCTCAAGTTCCGCAGGCGTGGGTTTTGCCGTGCCAATATCCAGGCCACGATAGACCATTGCGGAATCGACACTGATCAATTCAGCGCCCAGACGATTCTGCAGCGCCATGGCCAGATCGGTCTTGCCGGAGGCCGTAGGCCCCATCAGCAAGATGGCAAGCGGCCGATCCTCGTTCATGTCGGCACCCTCTTACTGCCCGCGTAGAAACAATTTATCCAGCTCCCGCATCGACATCTCGGTCCAGGTCGGGCGACCGTGATTGCACTGGCCGCTACGCTCGGTGCGCTCCATGTCGCGGAGCAGCGCGTTCATTTCGGCAATGCTCAGACGACGATTGGCCCGCACGCTGCCGTGACAGGCCATGGTGGAGAGCAACTCGTTAATATGCGCCTCAAGACGATCCGAACGCCCGTAGCGCTCGAGATCCGACAGCATATCGCGGATCAATGGTTCTACATCCGCCTGGGCCAGCAGACTAGGCACCTGACGTATAAGCAGGGTTTCCGGGCCCGCCACATCAAGTTCGACCCCCAGACGCGAGAACGCTTCACGGCTCTGCTCTGCGGTTTCCACCTCCGCGGCGCTCACGGCTAGCGATACGGGAACCAGTAAAGGCTGAGCATCCAGCGCCCCCTTGTTTCCAGCGTCATCGCTATCGGCGCCAAGAGTCTCGGCACCCAGGAATACCTGCTGCTTCATGCTTTCATAGGTAATGCGCTCATGGGCGGCATGCATATCCACGACCACCAGCCCTCGGGCGGTTTGAGCGAGAATATAGACGCCATGAAGTTGCGCGATGGCATAGCCTAGGGGCGGCGCCTGGGTTGGGTCGTCGTGCGGTAAGGTGGGTAGCGTTGGCGCTGTCGCATTGACCTGACCCTGATGGGGGCCTTCATGCGTCTCTTGCCCGTCCAAGACGGATGGCTGGGGCGTTAACAGGCGCTCTTCATGCTCCGGATGCAGGGCTTGATAGCCAGCCATGAACTCTCGAACCCGCTCGGCGCCTAGCCGAGCCCTGTCATCCTGGCCAGTTCGTAGCGCCATCTGCTGTTGCCAGCCTGGCTGTGCATGAGAAAAGCCGGGAGACGACGATACATGGGAATGATGGACCACCGTGTCCGAGGCCTGCTCGCTTTCGCTGTCATTTTCCGGGGAGGCGTGAACATTGGGCCGCGCCTCACCAAGCGCGCGATACAGGCTCGAAAACAGAAAATCGTGTACCAGGCGACCGTCACGGAAGCGCACCTCATGCTTGGTGGGGTGCACATTGACATCGACCACCATGGGATCGAGCTCCAGATAGAGCACGAACACCGGATGGCGACCGTGGAACAGCACATCGCGATAGGCCTGGCGAATGGCATGGGCAACCAGGCGATCCCGCACCACCCGACCATTGACGAAAAAATACTGCTGATCCGCCTGGGCCCTGGAATGCGTCGGCAATCCGACCCACCCCCATAACCGAAGGCCCGAGGCCTCAATATCAAGATGAAGCGCATTGTCGAGAAACTTGCTGCCAAGTAGCGCACTGATCCGGCGTTCACTTCCTGCTGCATCCTGGGCAGAACGCAGCTGATGCAGCGTCTTCTGATTGTGACGCAACGTCCAGCCAATGTCATAACGGGACAGTGCCAGACGCCGGAACACCTCCTCCACATGGGAAAATTCGGTCTTCTCGGTGCGCAGAAACTTGCGTCTTGCCGGGGTATTGAAGAACAGATCTCGCACCGCCACCGATGTGCCACGCGGGTGAGGCGCCGGGGTGACCCGGGACTCCATGTCACGGCCTTCGACCACGACCCGCCAGCCGGCAGTGGGATCGTCCGTGGCGTTGGACACAAGCTCGAGCCGGGATACCGAACTGATCGATGCCAGGGCTTCGCCGCGAAAACCGAGACTCGCGACCCCTTCGAGGTCTTCGAGGGAGTCGATCTTGCTGGTGGCGTGACGGGAAAGCGCCAGCGGCAGATCCTCTTCGCCGATACCGCCACCATCGTCACGAATCCGTATAAGCCGGGCGCCTCCCGCCTCTAGCTCCACTTCGATGCGTCGACTGCCGGCATCGATGGCATTCTCGATCAGCTCCTTGACTACCGAAGAAGGCCGCTCGACCACCTCGCCGGCAGCAATCTGGTTGGCCAATCGCGGATTGAGAACATGGATACGTTGCGTCTGGGTCATCTCGTCTCACTGAGAGGGGGTCTACAAAATGCCTGCACTCGGCAATACGGCGTTGAAATTGACCTTAAAATGCTCATTTACTCCAGTAAACTGCGCTTTTTCGTTCAATTTCGCCTTGTCTTGTCTTCGTTCGCCTGTTTTGTAACCCCCCCCTGACTATATTAGGGAAATGAATCAGCCTCGGGGAATATGCAACACCTGTCCTACCCGAATCACGTCGCCGTTCAACTCATTGGCTTGTCTTAGACTCTGCACCGGCACCGAATGCTGCGAGGCGATCTCGGACAGGGTGTCTCCGGGCTGGATACGATACTCGTTGGTTTCACCGCCGCGCTGACGATCCCGCTGCCAAGCCAACATACTGGCCGGTGGCGGGTTACGCCTGAAATGCGCATTAATGCCGGCAAAAATGGCCTTGGCTAGTGTGCGCTGGTAGTTCGAACTGCGCAGGCGCCCTTCTTCATCGGGATTGGAAATGAATCCCGTCTCGATTAGCAGTGAGGGTATGTCCGGCGACTTGAGTACGGCGAATCCCGCCTGCTCGACCCGGGGCTTATGCAGATTGTTGATCTGGCCCAGCTGATCGAGCACCTGACCGCCGACTGCCAGGGAGTCATTGAGGGTCGCGGTCATGGTCAGATCGAGCAGCACACCGCGCAGCACCTTGTCCTTGTCAGTCAGATCCAGATTGCCGTCGACGCCGCCGATCAGGTCAGACCGATTCTCACTGACCGCCAGCCATTTGGCGGTCTCCGAGGTCGCGCCACTCTGCGACAGGGCGAACACCGAACTACCGTTGGGGCGCGGGCTCTTGAACGCATCTGCGTGAACGGAAACGAAGAAATCCGCTTTCTGGTCCCGAGCCAACAGAGTGCGCTGGCGCAAGCCAACATAGTAGTCGCCGTCGCGAATCATCACCGCCTTGAAGCCGGGCGTACTGGAAATGATCTTCTCGAGTTGGCGAGCGATAGCCAGCACTATATCTTTCTCGCGAGTGCCTCGAGGCCCTATGGCGCCGGGATCTTCGCCACCGTGCCCAGCATCCACGGCAATGATGATGTCCCGCTTGGGATGTGGCATCGCCTTTTCCTGCGCTACCAACGTTGCCTGTGCATCGCGATCACCGCTTGCCTGGGCTTCCGCCAGGGCACGATCCGTTGCAATCTCCTGCTCGCGAATCTTGGCTTCGATAGGATCGATGGGATTTTGTATCGCGCTCGCGCCCGGGTATTCGAGATCGACAACCAGACGGTGACCATAGGTGTCATTGGGCGCCAGGGTGAAGTGCTTGGGATCAACCTCACGGCTGAGATCCAGTACCACTCGTAGATCGTCGCCATTACGCTTGCCGGTTCGAATGCCGCTGATGGCGCTTCCGCTCAGATCCAGGCGCGAGGTATCCAGCTGCAGCTGACTGTCGTCAAGGTCGATGACCAGACGACTCGGATTGTTCAAGGAGAAAACATTGGCCTTCGTCGCGCCGGACAGATCGAAGACCAGACGCGCGTGATCCGGAGCCGCCCAGATACGCAGATTATCCACATCACTCGCAAGCGCCGATAAAGGCGAAATCGTCAGCAACGCCGACAGCAGTAGCATGCCCGATCGCTTCGAGCGCGACCGAGCGCTTGAATAACACCGGTGACGAATCTTGTTCAACCATTTCATGAAGTGTTGCGGGTCCTTTCTATAGCTTGCATGTAGAACAAGCGCGCTAACACGACTGCGCCGGAACGAGCGCATCGAGCCGTGCAAGAACGTTTTCACCGAGGGGCGAGTTCGCCGTCAATCGAGCCTCGCGCCCAGCATCGATGACACACAATACAATGACAAGATCGGCAGCCGGCAGCCAACCTTGACCACGCACGGGCCATTCGATCAAATTCAGGCTGTTATCCTCGAATAGATCTCGAGCGCCGATGAACTCGAGCTCTTCCGGATCTCCAAGACGATACAGATCGAAATGATTTACCTGAATTGATCCAAGCTGATACGGCTCCACCAGGGTGTAGGTCGGACTCTTGACCGCTCCTTGATGCCCGTAGGCGCGCAATACCCCCCGAGCCAGAGTGGTCTTGCCTGCTCCCAGCTCACCCTGAAGATGTACCTGCCCACGCCCTTCCAATGCCTGGCCCAATGCCTTGCCAAAGGCGATCTGTTCAGTTTCGTCGTGCAGAATATAAGAGGCGTTCATTGTTCAGTCGGTCATACCGGGATTCGCCAGAAAACGTCCATAGGATGCCAGATCGCCTGCCAGCAGGCCACGTTCACCCGCATCGAAAGCGGCATGATCCGCTGCCAGTGCATGCAGGATGACACCCACTTGCGCGGCCTGCTCTATCTCGAGCCCCTGGGCAATGAGTGCGCCTAGCATGCCGGACAGAACATCCCCCATGCCACCGCTGGCCATGCCAGGGTTGCCATAAGGGCAGACCGCTACTCTATCCGGGCCTGCCACCAGGGTGCCGGCGCCCTTGAGCAGGATCGTGCCGCCGCGCTTTCGTTGCAGCGCCCGGATTGCCGACAGACGATCCGCCTCTATTTTCTTTGCACTGCTATCGAGAAGCCGCGCCGCCTCGCCGGGATGCGGCGTCAGCACCCAGTCGTCACGTTTTTCCTCGGGCCAGTGCGTGGCCAGCAGATTCAAACCGTCCGCATCCACTACCAACGGCTTGTCTGAGGCCAGGGCAGCTTGCAGCATGCCCTGGCCCCAGGCGCCCTGACCCAGCCCGGGCCCGATCACGATCACGCTAGCGTCTTCGAGCAGGGGTTTCACGTCGCTTACGCCACGCACACCCCGGGCCATGATCTCCGGGGTGCGTATCAGGCTTGCCCCGACATGCTCCGGCGCCGTTGCCAGGCTGATCTTGCCCGCCCCCAGGCGCGCTGCTGCTTCACTTGCCAGAAGCGCCGCGCCACCGAATCCGGGTGCGCCGCCAATGACCAGCACATGACCGAAATTGCCCTTGTGGCTGCCCCGCCTTCGGGGGGGGAGCGCCTTTGCGATCACTGATATTTTCAGCAACTCCGCCACCGGGGGCAGGTCCTGATGCATCTGTGCCTCGATATCCAGCGGGCGGAACACCACGTTGCCCGCATGATTGGCGGCTTGACCCGTATGAAGACCCAGCTTGTCGGCGATGAAGGTCACCGTGACGTCCGCGACTACCGCGCAGCCCAGCACCGCACCGGTATCCGCGGCGAGCCCGGACGGAATATCGATGGCCAGCACCGGCAGATCGCTTGCGTTGATCGTTTCGATCGCTGCCGTGTATGGCTCGCGTACCTCACCGCCGACCCCGGTGCCCAATAGTGCGTCGACGATGACATCGCCCTCGAGCGCTATATTCTCTTGCCATGGAACTGCATCGACACCGGCTGACTCGGCCATTTCGGCGGCGCGCGCCGCGTCGCCCTTGAGCTCCCGAGGGTCACGAAGGGCAACCAGTTGCACCGAGAGTCCACCCTGGGCCGCCAATGCCGCCATTACATAGCCGTCTCCGGCATTGTTCCCGGCGCCACACAGCACGCACAGGCGCTGCACGCCTGGCCAGCGCAGACGAATCTCATCATAGGCCGCCCTGGCGGCAAGCTGCATCAGATCGAAACCATCAAGACCCTTTTCCCTGTCGGCTGCGATCGTGCGTCGATCGATCTCGCGTACCTGCTCCGCAAGGTAAAGCGGATGTTCGTAATGCCGCGACATGTTGGCGTCCTTTTGAGATATGTCCATTCCACGCCATGATGGTAACGGCCTTTACGAGCGTTTTTCAGTAAAAACCGACTCATGTCGGTACTTGAACAGACTGACGGACAATGCGTATTAGTGTAGTGTGCATCGTATCGCATCGGCCTGATTCGCTTTCGCTTCCATCGTTTTTCCACGCTCGCGCTTGCCACTTTTTATACGCTCATGGCCTATCACTACACCCCCCTCGATACTGATTTTCATGCCCTCGCCCAGCGTATCAAGCACTGGGGCCGGGAGCTGGGGTTTCAGCAGGTCGGTATTACCGACACCGATCTCGAGAACCACGAACGCTACCTCGAGCGCTGGATTGCCGCCGGCCATCAGGGTGAAATGGGCTTCATGGCCAAGCACGGCACCAAGCGCACCCGACCCCAGGAGCTGGTGCCGAAAACGCTGCGAGTGATCAGCGTACGCATGGACTATTTGCCACCGGAAGTGGAAACCACCCGCGTTCTGGGCCAACCGAACAAGGCCTATGTCTCGCGCTATGCGCTTGGACGGGACTATCACAAGCTGATGCGCAAGCGCCTGGCCACCCTGGCCAAGACCATCGAGGAGGAAGTCGGCCCTTTTGGCTATCGCGCCTTCGTCGATTCCGCTCCGGTCATGGAGCGCGCCCTGGCGCAAAAGGCCGGGCTTGGCTGGTTCGGCAAGAATGCCATGCTGTTAAACCCCAAGGCCGGATCGCTGTTCTTTCTCGGCGAACTCTATACCGACCTGCCGCTGCCCATCGATGCCCCGTTCGAGAGCGAGCACTGCGGTAAGTGCTCCCAGTGCCGGATCGCTTGCCCCACCGGCGCCATCGTCGATGACAAGATCGTGGATTCAAGGCGCTGTATCTCTTACCTGACCATCGAGCTTCACGGCAGTATCCCGGAAGAGTTTCGCGAGGCCATCGGCAATCGGGTCTACGGCTGCGACGACTGCCAGCTGGTCTGCCCGTTCACCCGATTTACCCGGGTAAGCCGGGAAGAAGATTTCGCGCCGCGTCACGATCTCGACCGGGCGGAGCTGGTGCGCCTGTTCACCTGGAGCGAAGAGGAATTTTTAAGCAAGACCGAAGGCAGTGCCATTCGGCGTATCGGCTATGAGCGCTGGCTGCGCAATCTTGCAGTGGGGCTCGGCAATGCGCCCTGGAGCCAAGCAGTGGAAGCCGCGCTGCGCGCACGGCTGGCCTACCCGTCCGATCTGGTGCGCGAACACGTGCGCTGGGCCCTTGAGCGCCAGCACGAAAAATCCAGAGAGGTCATCACCGCAGTCTGACGTCGTACCGATGTCTGTCTATTCGTCTTTTGCGCTGGTTTCCAGTCGCAAGAACGTCTTGCGATAGTGCGCCAACTCATCCACGGATTCGTGAATGTCGTCCAGGGCCTTGTGGGTGTTACGCTTCTCGAAGCCTTTCAATGCCTGTGGATTCCAGCGCTTGGCCAGCTCCTTGACCGTGGAGACATCCAGGTTGCGATAGTGAAAGAAATCCTGCAATTCCGGCATTTCACGTTCGAGAAACCGCCGATCCTGATGCACGCTGTTACCGCAGACCGGTGAGCTGCCGGGCACGACGTAGGCCTTCAAGAATTCAAGCGTCTTGCGCTGCGCGTCGGCGGTATCGCTTTCGCTGGCCTTGACTCGCGCCACCAGCCCGGACTCGCCGTGGGTCTTGGTATTCCAGCTGTCCATGGCCTCAAGCAGGCTATCCGGCTGCTTGACGGCAATCACCGGTCCTTCCGCGATCAGTTTGAGATCGTTGTCCGTAATCAGTGTCGCCACCTCGATGATGCGCTCCTTGTTGGGATCGAGGCCGGTCATTTCCAGATCGATCCAGACCAGCAGATCCTTGCGCGGGGTGATGGCGTGTTCAAACATGTAGTGGCTCCGTGTGGAAGTAGTTAAGGCGAGAACCCGATTCGACGATTAGAATGAGCCATTGTACGCCCAGCAGAGGTTACATGAGCAAACGCAAGTTATCGCGTCAGCAGCGCTGGCGAATCGAGAAGATACAGGCTGAACGCACTGCCCGGGCCAGTAAACAGGCCGTGCGGGAGACCGAGTCCCTGGAAGCCGGCGAGTACGGCCCTGAAGTGGCCGGACGGGTGATCGCCCATTTCGGCCGCACTCTGGACGTTCAGTCCGCGGATGCCACCCTGCATCGCTGCCATGTGCGGGCCAATCTCGAGAGTCTGGTTACCGGGGATCGGGTCATCTGGCGCGAGGCCCAGGATGGCAGTGGCGTCATCGTCGCCCGGGATTCCCGGGACAACGTGCTAGAACGTCCGGACCCTTATCATCAGCTCAAGCCCGTCGCCGCCAACATCGATCAGATCCTCATCGTCTTCGCCGTCGAGCCGGCGCCCTTTGCCAATCTCATCGACCGCTATCTGGTGGCCGCCGAGGCTACCGGCATCACGCCGGTTCTGGTACTCAACAAGACTGATCTGCTACCGGAAGATGGCGGCGAGCTCGGCGCCCTGCTCACCCATTACGAACGTTTGGGTTATACGGTGGTGCGGGCCACAACTCAGCGCGACGATGGTCTGGATGCCCTGCATGAACGGCTCACGGATCGCACCTCGGTATTCGTCGGACAAAGCGGTGTGGGCAAATCGTCGCTTATCGATCGTCTGCTGCCGGACGAAGCCTTGCGTATCGGCGCGCTTTCGGAAGATTCCCGCAAAGGTACCCATACCACCACCACCGCGCGTCTTTACGCCCTTCCCGGCGGCGGCGAGCTGATCGATTCACCGGGTATTCGTGAATTCGGGCTCGTGCACCTCGATGAGCAGCAGGTCGCCGAGGGCTTCATCGAATTTCGCGATCTGCTCGGCCACTGTCGTTTCCGCGACTGCCGCCATCGCAACGAGCCCGGCTGCGCCCTGATCGATGCGGTGGAGCGTGGCGACGTTTCCCGGCAGCGCTTCGCCAGCTATCGCCGCATTCTCGAGAGCCTCAAGTCGCGCTAATTGGTCGCCGGGAGACGTAAAGCTATGTCATCATCTAAGCATCCCCGCTTGAGCAAGGAGTGAGCGTCATGCGTTCCGAAACGAACCTGTTACCGCTGATCGTCGAGCCGGAGCAACTCGCTGAACATCTGGACGACCCCCAGCTGTTGATCATCGATGTGCCACTCAAGGCAGAAAGCTACAAAACGGGCCATGTGCCCGGCGCCATTTTTCTCGATCATCGCCGATTGATGCTGGGTCAGGGCGACGTTCCCAACGATGTACCCGGCGACGAAGCCCTTTCCGAGCTGTTCTCGTCTTTGGGGCTGACCCGTGACACCCACGTGGTGGCCTACGACGACGAAGGCGGTGGCTGGGCAGGCCGACTGCTCTGGACGCTGGAGCTGATCGGGCACACTCGCTACTCCTATCTCAATGGCGGCATCCACGCCTGGCGCGCGGATGATCAGCCCGAATCGACGGAGGCCTCACAACCCAAACCCAGCGACTATCAAGCGGAAATTCTCAATCCCGGGGTCATGATCGAACGGGATGAGCTGGTCGAACGTTTGAGCGATAAAGGATTCGCCATCTGGGACGCGCGTGCGCCTCAGGAGTATCGCGGCGAAAAAGGTCAGAACAAGCATCTCGGCCATATTCCCGGCGCGGTCAATATGGAGTGGACCGAGGCCATGGACCCGGAACGTAACCTGCGCATTCGCGACTATGCGGAACTGGTGACGACCCTAGAGGCCCAAGGATTGACCCCGGACATGGAAGTCGTCACGCATTGCCAGAGCCATCATCGTAGTGGCTTCACCTGGCTGGTGGGCAAGGCTCTGGGGTTCGAGAAGATTCGCGGTTATGCGGGCTCCTGGCAGGAGTGGGGCAATCGCGACGACACCCCGATCGAGAAGTAATCCTGAGGAACATGCTTGCCTGCAGACGTTCATCGCGACGCGCAAGAACGAAACCCTGACATTGCAGATGCCGGCTTGCGTGTCGGCGTGGAACAAGATCCCTCTTGCCACGCCTCGATCGACATCCCTGTCGATCGCCACGCGCCGCCATCTGAATGTCAGCGTACTTGCTAATGTCGCTCTAAACGCTGCAGCCAGCAGCAGCCTACAAAGACTGGAAACCGATACTTGTGACTCAAGACAAACTCTTTTCTCTCATTCAATACCCCCTGCCCCATCACTTGATCTCGCGCCTGGCGGGCACACTGGCGGACTCCCGCACTCCGTGGTTGAAGAACATGATGATCAAGCGCTTCATCAGCACTTATGGGGTCGACATGGGGGAGGCACAACAACCTGACCCTACCGCCTACGCCTGCTTCAACGACTTCTTTACCCGAGCGCTTAAAAGCGATGCGCGCCCCATCGGCGATGGTATCGTCTCTCCCGCGGATGGCTTTCTGTCCCAGTTCGGGGACGTCGAGAATGGCACGCTGATTCAGGCAAAGGGCCAGACCTATTCCGTAGCCTCGCTGCTTGGCGGCGACGATCAGCGTGCCGCACCGTTCCAACAGGGAAGTTTTGCCACGGTCTATCTTTCCCCCAAGGACTACCACCGGGTACACATGCCGGTGACCGGCACCCTGCGGGAAATGATCTATGTGCCGGGGCGTCTTTTCTCGGTCAACCTGGCTACCGCAGATCAGGTATCGGGGCTGTTTGCCCGCAACGAGCGCCTGGTCTGCATGTTCGATACCGATCGCGGCCCCATGGCCATGGTACTGGTAGGCGCCATGATCGTTGCAGCCATCGAAACGGTCTGGGCAGGTCAGATCACGCCCTTGTCGAAGCAGATTCAGACGACCCGCTTCGATACGCCCATCGAGCTTGCCAAGGGTGCGGAGATGGGCCGTTTCAAGCTCGGTTCCACGGTCATTCTGTGCTTCTCCGACAGGGTCGCCTTTCGTGAAGGGCTGGGTGTGGATGAAAGCCCGATGCGCATGGGCAAGACACTAGGCGATTTTATCAGCCGCAGCTAGCTAGAAAGGACTCATTAAATGCCGATCAGACGCTTGAAGACAGCATGTGCGGTAGCAATACTCTTCATTGCAGTGACTGGAAATGCTAACGCCGCTGACGACAAGTTGAAGGTGGTGACCACCTTCACCGTATTGGCTGAAATGGCGCAAAACGTGGCGGGCGATCGCGCGGAAGTGGTGTCGATCACCAAACCCGGGGCAGAAATTCACGGCTACGAACCGACTCCTCAGGATATCGTTCGCGCTCACGGAGCGGACCTGATCCTATGGAACGGGCTGAATCTCGAGCTATGGTTCGAGCAGTTTCTGACCAATCTTGGCGACATGCCCTCGGTAACCTTGACTGAGGGCATTGAATCGATTTCGATTACCCAAGGCGCCTATGAAGGTCAGGCCAATCCGCATGCCTGGATGGGTCTCGATAACGCCATGGTCTACGTCGACAACATCGCCGCGGCGTTTGCAAAGTACGACCCGGATAATGCGGAGGCCTATAGAGACAATGCCGACGCTTACAAAAACGAGATTCGTAGCACGATCGAACCCTTGCGCAGGCAAATCGCTCGGATACCGGAAGACAAACGCTGGCTCGTTACCTGCGAAGGCGCCTTCAGCTACCTGGCTCGGGATTTTGATATGAAGGAACTCTATCTCTGGCCGATGAACGCGGATCAGATCGGCACACCTCAGCAGGTACGCAGCGTCATCGACGGCGTGGTGGAAAACAATATTCCCGTCGTGTTCTGCGAAAGCACCGTCAACACCTCCCCGGCCAAGCAGGTGGCGCGGGAAACCGGTGCTGCCTATGGCGGTGTGCTTTATGTGGACAGTCTCAGTAAGCCCGGTGGCCCGGTACCGACTTATATCGATCTATTACGCGTCACATCCCAGACAGTCGCGGACGGATTGAAGAAAAACATGAATCGGTAGTTATAACAGGTAGCTACGATAGGAGACCCCGTTTTTGCACGCATCGAAGCAAACGCAGATTCAGTCTGAAGACAGCAGCGGAGGCATCCTGGCACAGGATGTGACAGTCACCTACCGCAATGGACATACTGCATTACATAACGCTAGCTTCGAGATTCCGCGCGGCACCATCACGGCTCTGGTGGGTGTCAACGGCGCGGGCAAGTCGACGCTGTTCAAGGCGATCATGGGGTTCTTGCCTTTGGCAAGAGGTGACATCCGCTTACTCGATCGAACGGTAAAGGACGCCCTGCGAGAGAATCTCGTTGCCTACGTGCCGCAATCCGAGGAGGTCGACTGGGCGTTTCCGGTACTCGTCGAAGATGTGGTGATGATGGGCCGCTACGGCCACATGGGCTTTCTGCGCCGTCCCCGGCGGGCCGATCATGCTGCCGTCGATAAAGCTCTCGAGCGCGTGAACATGAGCGACTTTAGCCAGCGCCAGATCGGCGAGCTTTCCGGAGGGCAGCGCAAGCGGGTTTTTCTGGCCCGGGCACTTGCCCAGGAAGGGCGCGTGATCCTGCTTGACGAACCCTTCACCGGCGTCGATGTGAAAACGGAAGATCAGATCGTGGCACTGCTGCGGGAGCTACGCGACGAGGGCCGGGTGATGCTGGTATCGACCCACAACCTGGGTTCCGTATCGGATTTCTGTGACCGCACCGTTCTAGTCAAGGGCACGGTACTGGCCTCTGGCCCCACGGAAACCACCTTTACCCGAGAGAACCTCGAGCTTGCCTTTGGCGGTGTACTGCGTCACTTCACTCTCGGCGGCACCGATCTGCACGATGACGACGACCCGCGAGAAGTGCGTATCATCACCGACGACGAGCGTCCCTTCGTGCAATACGGCGATAGCCGCGACCCAAAGAGCAGCATTAAGACGATACCCAGCACGGCCAGACAAGGCTCTCTTCCCGATGAGAGCAGCAAGGCAGACAAGTCGTGATCGACACTCTGCTCGAACCGTTCAATTATGGCTACATGAACAATGCCATGTGGGTGTCCGCTCTCGTTGGCGGGGTCTGCGCCTTTCTTTCATCCTATCTCATGCTCAAGGGCTGGTCGCTGATCGGTGACGCGCTGTCGCATTCCGTGGTACCCGGCGTCGCAGGCGCCTATATCTTCGGTCTGCCCTTTGCACTCGGCGCCTTCATTGCCGGTGGTCTCGCGGCAGGGGCGATGCTGTTCTTGTCCGGACGCTCGGGGCTCAAGATCGATGTCATCATAGGCATCATCTACACATCGTTCTTTGGGTTGGGGCTGTTCATGATCTCCCTAGACCCGATGGCGGTCAGTATCCAGACGATCATCATGGGCAATATCCTGGCCATCACCCCGGAAGATACCCTACAGCTCGCCATCATCGGCTTCGTCTGCCTGGCGGTTCTGCTGGCCAAATGGAAGGATCTGATGGTGGTGTTCTTCGATGAGAACCACGCGCGCTCCATCGGTCTGCGCCCGGACATGCTGCGAGTGATCTTCTTCGCCCTGCTCTCCGCGGCTATCGTGGCGGCAATGATCACCGTTGGCGCCTTTCTCGTCATTGCCATGGTGGTAACCCCAGGCGCCACGGCCTATCTGCTGTGCGACCGCTTCCCTCGTCTCATTGCGCTTTCAGTGTTGATCGGCACCGCGACCAGCTTCGTCGGGGCCTATGCAAGCTATTTCCTCGATGGGGCAACCGGGGGCATCATCGTCATCCTGCAAACCCTTATCTTCCTCGTTGCGTTCGTCTTCGCACCGAAGCATGGTCTGCTCGCTGCCAGACGCAAGGCAGCCAAGGCGTTGGAGCCGTCATTTGACGCCGAGTCGGCCTCCGTCAGGGAAACCCACCGATGACCCTCGATGCGTTACTGATGCCCTTTCAGTTTCCCTTCATGCAGAACGCCTTCTGGATCGTGCTGTTGGTCGCGCCGCCCACGGCCCTGCTGTCTTGCTTTCTGGTACTCAAGGGCTGGGCGCTGATGGGCGACGCGGTCAGCCATGCCACGCTTCCGGGCATCGTGCTGGCCTGGATTCTTGGACTACCGCTGATCATCGGTGCTTTCGTCGCCGGCATGGCGTGCGCCCTCGCCACCGGATACTTGTCTCACAACAGCCGTATCAAACAGGACACGGTCATGGGGGTGGTGTTTTCCGGCATGTTCGGACTGGGCATCGTCATGTACACCTCAATCCATACCAACGAACACCTCGATCATGTCCTGTTCGGTAACATGCTTGGTGTCGGCAGCCGGGATCTCTGGACCTCCGGCCTGATTGCCGTCATTGTCTCGGGGCTTTTACTGTTGAAGTGGAAGGACCTGTTGTTGCACGCCTTCGATCCAGCCCAGGCCCAGGCGGTAGGACTCAACACCAAGCTCTTACATTACGGCCTGCTGGCGAGCCTTTCGCTGACCATCGTGGCCACCCTGAGTTCCGTAGGCCTGATTCTCGCCGTGGCGCTGCTCGTCACACCCGGTGCCATCGCGTTTCTGGTCGTGCGCAGCTTTGGCCCCATGCTGGTTGTTTCCGTGATAATTTGCACGATCTCGATGCTCGCGGGCACCTATGCGAGCTTCTTTCTCGACAGCGCCCCTGCGCCGACGATCGTATTGATCCTGACGGGGCTGTTCATCCTGGCGTTCATCTATCGCTTGGGGGTCACTCGCAGGAGTTCACGACGCCTCACAGCTCGCTAGCGTTCTTTTCAGGCGACCGGCGTGGCGAACGCCATGACCTCCGCCACGCGCTGCTTACCCAACGCCAATTGAATCAGCCGGTCGACGCCCAACGCCACACCACTTGCATCCGGCATACCGGCGTTTAACGCAGCCACCAGCCGCTCATCGACATCGACGAGTGGTTTGCCCATATTCTCACGCTCGATGTTGTCCGCGGTGAAACGCCGGGCCTGTTCATCGGCATCCGTGAGTTCGTCATAGCCGTTGGCCAGTTCCAGGCCTTGCACATAGACCTCGAAGCGCGCCGCCACCTCGGTGCCGTCCTCGGAATCGCGATGCTTGCGCGCCAGCGCTGCCTGACTGGCCGGGTAGTCGATTACCACGTCGATGACCCCCTGCCCCAAAGTCGGCTCGATGACCTGGCTCATCAGCAAGTCCAGGCAGTCGTCGCGGGGGCTACCCATCATATCCAGAGCGCCTTTCTCGCTCGCTAGGCGTTGCAGTTCACTCAGCGGCGCGGTGAAAGGATCTACTCCCAGAGGGTCGCAAAACAGCTCTCGATAGCGCCTTAATCGTCTGGACCCCGCGTAAGGCAGCAGCAGATGAATCAGCGCCTCGGTTTCGTCGATAAGATCCTCCAGCGAGAATCCCGGTCGATACCACTCGAGCATGGTGAACTCGATATTGTGTCGCCGCCCCATCTCGCCGTCGCGAAAGCTGCGCGCCAGCTGGAAGATCGGCCCGCTGCCGGCTGCCAGCAGGCGCTTCATGTGGAACTCCGGGGAGGTCTGCAGCCACAGTGGTTCACGACCTGCCGGTGTATTGGCGGTCAACGATAGCGAATCGAGATGCAGGTCGGTGCTACCGCCATGCCCAAGCACCGGGGTTTCCACTTCCAATACACCGCGCTCGGCGAAGAAATTGCGAATATCGGCGATACAACGCGCCCGCTCGCGCAGCGACTCGATAGTGGCGGTGGGCTGCCAGTTGATTTCATCCATTAGAAGTTCCAATCTAGCAAAAAAACGCCGAGCGCTAAGCTCGGCGTTTCAATATGCTGAAAATCCTGCTTCGAGCGAAGATCAGGGAAGGCGAATTTTGGCGAAGCAGCGGAGTTTACTTTAGTAAATGAGCATGCTGAGCCAGAATTCAACGACGCATGATCTAGCGCAGAAAGGATTTAGGCGCGAGAGACGTATTCACCGCTCCTCGTATCAACTTTCAACACCTCACCCTGGTTGATGAACAGCGGCACCTTGACCACCGCCCCAGAGGAGAGCGTTGCCGGCTTGGAGCCACCCTGAGCGGTATCGCCCTTCAGCCCTGGATCGGTCTCGGTGACTTCGAGTTCGATGAAGTTGGGGGGCGTCACACTAATGACATTGTCGTTCCACAAGGTAACGGTATAAGCGACCTGCTCCTTGAGCCATTTTTCGGTATCGCCTAGCGCCTTCTTGGCGACCGGATACTGCTCGAAAGAGCCATCGGTACGCATGAAGTACCACATATCGCCGTCGTTGTAGAGATATTCCATCTCGAGATCGAGCACATCGGCGCCTTCCAGGGATTCGCCGGACTTGAAAGTGCGCTCCCAGACGCGCCCGGTATTCAGGTTGCGCAGCTTGACCCGGTTGAATGCCTGGCCCTTACCGGGTTTGACGAATTCGTTCTCGACGATGTTACAGGGGTCGCCATCCAGCATCACCTTCAGACCGGCCTTGAATTCGTTGGTAGAATAGTTCGCCATGCTTCCTCGCTAATGATCTTGACGCGGCAGGCTAGTTCGGTACCGCGCAAATGAACTCGATTTTGGTGCACAGATGATAACCCGAAGCCCGGCCAGTTTGCAGCGCGTTATTCCCGCGACCATAGAGAAGGGCGATTCGAGCTGGCAAGCGCAGCTCAGTGGCGCGCTGCGCGATCCACGTGTTCTTCTTTCGCGCCTGAAGCTGGACGAAGCGCTGCTGCCGGGTGCCGAGGCCGGTCATGCGCTGTTCGAGGTACGCGTTCCCGCCGCTTACCTTGCACGTATTCGCCCCGGTGACCCGAATGATCCGCTACTGCGCCAGATACTGCCCTTGAGCGCTGAAAGCGACACCGTGCAAGGTTTTGTCAGCGATCCCCTGGAAGAAGCCGAGCATACACCCCACCCAGGGCTGATTCATAAGTACGCCGGGCGGGTTCTGTTGATTGCGAGCCCTATTTGCGCCATCAACTGCCGCTACTGTTTTCGGCGTCATTTCCCCTACGGTGAGAATTCGCCGTCCAGAGCACAGTGGAACGACGCCCTGAATTACATGAGAAATGATACGTCTATCCAGGAAGCGATCCTCTCCGGCGGCGATCCGCTGGCTTCAAGTGACAAGCGCCTGTCCTGGCTGGTGAAGCGCCTGGAGGAGATACCTCATCTCAAACGGTTGCGCATTCATACTCGTCTGCCGGTTGTGATCCCGGACCGGATCGACGGCACCCTGCTCGACTGGCTTGGCGCGACCCGGCTGCAGAAAGTCATGGTGTTGCACATCAACCATGCCAACGAGATCGACGATGCGGTCATCAAAGCCTGCGCTCGTCTGCAATCGATCGGCGTGACCCTGCTCAACCAGAGCGTGCTGCTACGCGGAGTGAACGACAGTGTCGAGGCCCTGGCAGCGCTTTCCGAACGGCTATTCGAGGCTGGCATCCTGCCCTACTACCTGCACGTGCTCGACCCAGTGAGCGGTGCTGCACACTTCGATGCGCCGGACGACGAAGCAGTTATCTTGGTGGAGGCACTCCGCGAGCGCTTGGCAGGCTTCTTGATGCCACGGCTAGTGCGAGAAGTTCCGGGAGAGAAGAGCAAGTCGCCGTTGTCGTTACGCAGTCCTTGAGACTAATAGGTGATTACTTTTCTCTTATGTGAAGGCGAATACCGACTACTATTTAGCCGTGGGACCAATGAACTTGTATGAATCAACTGTAACAAGGAACCGACGACATGGAAGATTATCGATCCAATAGAACAGACAAGGACGCCTCGTCTTTGCGACGCATTTCATGGGGGGCCATTCTAGCGGGTGTTGTCATCGCCCTGGTGATTCAACTATTGCTCAACATGCTTGGACTTTCCCTTGGTGCAGGCGTCGTTGATCCAGCCACAGAGAAAAACCCGTTGAGCGGTATTGGTATGGGAGCAGGGATATGGCTTGCCATCAGCAGCTTGATCGCTTTGTTCGCCGGTGGCTGGGTGGCAGGACGCCTAGCGGGCATGCCGCAAACCATCGACGGTATCATACACGGTGCCGTGACCTGGGGTTTGATGACGCTATTGACCTTCTGGCTCATGGGTTCGGCAGTGGGTAACGTGCTTAGTGCGACTACCAGTGTGATCGGTCAAGGCTTTTCCCTGGCGGCACAAGGTGTTTCAGAATTGGCCCCGGAAGCCAAACAAGCCGCAAAGCAGGCACTTCAACAGCAAGACACAAGCTTCCAGAGTATCAAACAAGAAGCTCGACAGATGCTGCAGCAGACTGATACCCAGGATCTACAGCCAGGTGAACTACGTGAAGAAGGCCAAGAGGCAGCGCAGACCGCTCAGCAGACCGCAAAGGATATTGCGAAAACGCCCGGAGACGCCATCAGCGATATCGATCAATCCCTTGATAAAATGTTTTCGTCGCTGCAGCAAACGGCTCAGGAAGTAGATCCCGAAGCCTTGGCCAGCGTCATCGCGGATCGTACCAATAAAAGCCCCGAGGAAGCTAAAAATATCGCCAATCGCTGGATACAACAGTCGCAGAAGGCAGTTAATCAGGCCCAGGAGGCTGCGAAGCAAGCCAAGCAAAAAGCCATTCAGGCAAGTGACGCTATGGCATCCGCCATTTCCTCGGCGGCTCTGTGGGCCTCCATCGCCATGATCCTTGGTGCCATCGCAGCAGCTGTCGGCGGCATGATCGGAAGCCCGAAACACCTACCTGCCGCTGGCGTGCGTCACTGAAACGCGCGCTAATGATAGTCCTCGAATAGAAGTTTCTAAGTAGTAGTTCTTACACAGCCAGTCCCTGCAGACTATTCCACAGGGACTGGTTTGCAGAAGAGCTTCAGTCCTACAAAAGAACCTTGATTGCTTGCTATTATTCCCGACATCGAGAAACTCAAATCAAGTATTGGAGTCAGCGCTTGCAGCAGAATTGCTAGGGGATGTGGATGCAGTCTTGAAAATGGTCAATAGATCCTGGGCCTGCGTTGCGGCGTCACGCCCAAGGCCAGTGAGATAGCCGCCATCTGCCTGAGTCACCAGACCGCGCTCGTACAAACGCTGTGCCGCCTCTATCTTGGCGGGTTCGGCACTGGAGTGAACCTTGATGCCCTCCTGGGTCGTCGACAGATTGAATAGACAAAGCACGTTTAATTCTTCCAGTATTTCCTGGCTGTAGCGCATGACCACCTCGATGAGTCTAGGTTAGTGAAGACGTATACTTAATCTAGGCTAAAATTTCGAATTAAACCTCCTCTTCCGAACGAGTGCCGCGTCGTTTACTGATCGCCATTGGCCGGCATGCCGCTTTTCCATAGCGCAATCAGCGCCTCAGGTGTCTCTTCTTCATTCAAACTCAGAGACCACACGCAGAAATCGGGTTCTGCCGCATCCTGATGTTGTGGTTCTTCGACATGAACATGAAATACACGACGGTCGGCGCCGGGGGCGGGTGTATCGCTACTGGTGCGTGCTGCCAGATTCAGCACGTCTTCCAGCTCCCGACGCTGCTCATCCGTGCAATCGGCACATTGGATCTTGCGTGGCTTCATCAAGCCGGGGAAAGCTGCTACCCCGCCTTCACGACGAATGGCAACGACACTCTTCGTTTTCAACTGAGCTTTCTTCAGTTCGTCTGGCGATTTTTCATTCATGGGATCACCCCTACTGCCTGCCAGGCCTCGCGTATCACGGTGGACTCTCGGCTTCCGGAGCCAAAGCGGCGATCGGCGTTTTCAACGATCAATGCAGCGAAGGTGACAAAGTCGCTCTCAGGCATCAAGCGCGAATCCAGCAAGGTGTCATACCAGACGAGGCCGCAAGTCTCCCAAGCATACCCTCCCAGAGCCATAGCCGCTAAATAGAAAGCATGATTGGGAATGCCGGAGTTGATATGTACGCCACCGTTATCCTCTTCCGTCTCGACGAAATCGTTCATGTGCGAGGGCTGAGGATCCTTGCCTAGAACGGGATCGTCATAAGCCGTGCCCGGCGCCGCCATGGAGCGCAGCGCACGCCCCTGAACACGATCGGTCAGCAGCTCCGCGCCGATCAACCAATCCGCCTCAGCGGCCGTTTGTTCGAAATGATATTGCTCGGTTAGGCTGCCGAAGACATCCGCAAGGGATTCGTTGAGCGCCCCTGATTGATAGGTATAGACAAGCCCCGCTTCTCGTTCGATGACACCATGGGCCAGTTCATGGCCTACTACGTCCAGTGCTTTGGTGAACCGATTGAAGAACTCGCCGTCACCGTCGCCGAACACCATCTGGGCGCCATTCCAGAAGGCGTTTTCATAATCCCGACCATAGTGCACCGTGCCCAGTAGCGGCATACCCTGGTTATCGATGGAGTTGCGCTGCAGCGCATCCCAGAAAAAACGATAGGTCACCCCGAGCCAGCGATAGGCTTCATCGACGGCAGGATCCCCGGTCTCATCCTGGCCTTCTTCTCGCACCAGGGTTCCGGGCAGTACCTCTTGATACTCGGCAGAGTAGATATAGCGGGCTGCTTGGCCGGGTTGCGGGCTGCCCAGGGGCATGGCCATTGCACTGGCGACATCCGGCTTTCGCTGGTCGCGAAAGTAACGATCCATTTCAAGAGTTCGCTGAACACGGCTCTGAAGTTGCGTATCGCTTCGAGATGAAGCGATACGTTCGAGAATGAAGGGTGGCATGAACCCGGGACGGAGTGAGTTAACTTTCGGCTTACTCATCAGCATGATCCTCGTGGCAAACAATCGATACGGCTCTCTGCGCCGACTATTCATTTCGATGCGACTCAACGTCATCCTCGAGAGTTCCCATGCTTTTTTACTGCTGGCTCTTACTACTTATTCTTTCCTTTATTGCAACAGGGCTGAGAGGGTGCTTATTTGACTTATTGCTGCGGCAGCAACTCCGGGGCCGGCGCTTTCAACAAGGTCTCGATAGCGCCTAAGGATGCAACGTCCCTTCCCTTGTATATTTGAGGCGTAGGGCTGATTACGGCGATCTGCGATGGCGCCCCATTCTCATCGAGACGCTGAATCCAGCCATGCACTCCAGTCGAGAAACGTGCCAGGCTGCCGATGGGATATAACCCGAAGTGGCGAATGTAGCGCTGAACCCAGACGCTATCGTAAAGCGCATCATTGTTCAGCAGGTGGCGATAGATCTCTTCTATTGACCAGACGGGACGATCCGGGCGTGGACGACTCATGGCGTCGATGGCATCGACCACCATGGCCATGCGACTCAAGGTCGAGAGGTCACCGCCCTTGAGTTGTCGTGGGTAGCCACTGCCATCGAGACGCTCATTGATCTCGCCGATGATGCTTTGAACGACCTGAGGTTCAAGCCAGCGGCAGTTTATCAGGCGTTCGCGAATCATCGCCACATGGGCAGCGAGCTGCTCGTGCTGCTGCTGATCGAAGCTCGAGCTTTCGAGAAGACTATCGGGTAATAGTACCTTGCCAAGACCGTGCACCATGGCCGTGGCGACAACGGCCTTGAGCAACTTGCGAGGTATATCCCGGGAGCCGGACAGATCCGCGAGGCGAATCGCGACGCTCAAGCCATGCTGCACCGGCAAGGGATCGCGGTGCAGGCAAACGATAGCGAACAGCAAGGCCTCACGATTCTCTTCGAGCAGGCTCAACAGCTTGTCGCTGTGGCTGGATAACAGCGTGCTGTCGATCGTCTCACCCTGTTGCAGCTGGACCATCTGACCATTGAGATAGTCGGCTATCTTGGCAAGACGGCGAGCCATAGGCGTCGCATATTCCGCCCGAGGCCGCCGAGAAGGCGGCGCTTGAGTCTGCCTTGAGCCTGTCTGAAAAAGTGTTGAAGGACTCAAGGAGTCATCCATCGACGAGGCAGACTTGCGCGCCCTTTCCCGCTCGATCTCCTTGACCAGAAACCAGATCAAACGTTCGAATTTCGGTGTCATCATGCTGAATTCACAGCCAATGAGCGCACGCTTCCAGTTGCTATCCGTATGCACATGCCGAATTTCGCTACGGATGGCGAAATTTTCCCCATTAGGGAAGACTGCTTCGAGACGAGACAATATCTGGCCCGAGCGCAACTTGGTTGCATCACTCAAGGGAATTTCAAGCAGACACCCCCCCAAGGAAAGATTCGATAATCTACCGGCCAGCGGCGTTTTCTGCCCTTCAATATCGATAGTCACGGCAACCTTCATGCTCGCATCCAGCTCGGCACGAAAGGCATTGCGCCGATGCCAGACATCGAGCCTATCCGGGTATGCGCAGCCGAATCGTAGCCGCCCGGGCACGTCGTTGAGAGGTTCAGCAATCAAGGGTGGCGTCGTCACCATCGCGCCGTGGGCTTGCCCTGTCAGGCGAAAGGCGTGCTGGTCCGACAACGCGCCGGCAACGTCCGGTGACGCCGTCACATCGACGATCAGTTGCTCGCCGACAATCACATCCGCCAACAATACATTGGCCGGTGTCATCATCTGTTCATCGAAGGTCAGCAACACCGAACCGGGGTGACTCATCGCGTCCAGCAGCTTTTCCATCTCGCCGGCGTGCTCTACCCGAGAAGGCGCTTCATTCATCGTTTCCACTCTCTATTTCGTCCTGCAGATACCGACATACACTTTTATCCGCAGCTCGTCATGGCATTATTTCTGTTAGTCACGTCTTGCAGTACCCGGCATGTGCTTGTCTTGTAGATCGTCCTGGCGGTGCCCTAGCAGATACAGCACAGCATCCAATCCAAGCGTCGAAATCGATTGTCTGGCCTGACGCTGTACCAGCGGCTTGGCGCGGTAGGCGATGCCCTGCCCGGCAACCCCAAGCATCTTCAAATCGTTGGCCCCATCGCCTACGGCGACGGTCTGCTCCAGGCTCAGCCCCTCCCGCTCGGCGATATCCTGCAATAACATCGCCTTGCGCTCGGCATCGACAATCGGCTCCCGCACTTCTCCGGTCACTCGCCCATTTACGACTACCAGCTCGTTGGCGTGAATTTCATCGAAACCCAGCTTGTTCTGAAGATAGCGCGCAAAATAGCTAAACCCCCCGGACAGGATGACGGTGTAATAACCTAGTCGCTTGAGATGCCTCATCAAGCGCTCCACTCCATCCATCAGCGGCAGATTATCGGCGATCTCGAGGAGCACCTCTTCATCGAGCCCCTCGAGTTTCGCCATGCGTTCACGAAAACTCTGCTTAAAATCCAATTCGCCGCGCATGGCTCTCTCGGTAACCGCCGCCACTTCCTCAAACACACCGTTGCGACGCGCCAGCTCGTCAATGACCTCGGCCTTGATCAAAGTTGAATCCATATCGAAGCAGACCAGACGACGCTGATTGCGCCAGATGGAATCCTCCTGAACCGCGAGATCCACGCCCAGCAGAGCAGCCAACGCCAGCGCTTTCTCACGCAGGGATTCAATATCGACATTGTCGCCCTGCAGTCGAAATTCGATACAGGCGCCGTGAGGCGGCAACCCGCCTTCCGGCAACGCGCGACCGGCAAGCCAATCGCGCTGTTCGACGCTCAAGCCCTGATCAGCGATCAGTTCATCAACCTCAGTAATAACATCGGCAGAAAGGCGTGGTGCCAGTAGGGTCAGGATCAGCGTCTTTTGCGTCATGAGCGTTTTATTCCACGGCCAGTTGATCGACTTTCTGGAAGCCTCGCGGTAACTTGCTGCCGCGCCGCCCCCGTTCCCCGGCATAATAGACAAGATCATTCGGCTTCAATGTCAGCTTGCGCTTGCCCGCATGAATCACCAGAGACGCCCCTTCCGGCAATACCACCAGATCACGCACGAATTCCTCTCGTCGCGCAGCTCGGGCACCGGGAATATCGATCATCTTGCTGCCCTTTCCCTTGCTCATCTCGGATAGCTGATCGAGTCCGAACAGCAGCATGCGCCCCTCGTTGGAAACCAGCGCAACACGCGCTCCCTCACTCTCCGGCAACCGTTGTGGGGAAAGCACGTTACAGCCTTTGGGCGGCGACAGAGCCGCCTTGCCAGCCTTGTTCTTGCCGGTCAGATCCTCGAGTTTGACGACGAACCCATAGCCACCGTCCGAGGCCAGTAGATAGCGGCTCTCGGGAGGTGCCAGCATCAAACCGACCATACGCGCACCGGCACCGGGATTGACGCGGCCAGTGATCGGCTCGCCCTGGCTGCGAGCGCTGGGCAGATTGTGCGCGGCCAGCGTATAGGCGCGGCCGCTGTCGTCGAGCAACACCAGGGGCTGATTGGTCTTGCCCCGGGCCGCCAGCTGAAAACGGTCGCCGGCCTTGAAGCCCAGCCCTGCCGGGTCGATCTCGTGACCCTTGGCACTACGAATCCAACCTTTTTCCGAGAGTACGACGGTAATGGGGTCGGCGCCCATTAATTCGACCTCGGACAGCGCCCGGGCTTCTTCACGCTCGACGATCGGCGAACGGCGAGCATCGCCGTGTTCCTTGCCTGCTTCCCGCAGCTCCTGTTCGATGAGATCGGTCAGAGCGTTGTCGTCGCCAAGCAGTTTCTTGAGACGCTTACGCTCCGCCTTGAGCTCATCCTGCTCGCCGCGGATCTTCATCTCCTCGAGCTTGGCCAAATGGCGCAGACGCAGCTCGAGGATGGCTTCCGCTTGACGATCCGATAGATCGAAGGCGGCAATCAGCGCGGACTTGGGTTCGTCCTCCTCGCGAATGATGCGGATCACTTCGTCAAGATTGAGGTACGCCGCCAGCAAGCCTTCGAGGATGTGCAGGCGATCCTCGACCTTGCCCAGGCGGTGTTCGAGGCGACGACGCACCGTGGCACGCCGGTAACGCAGCCACTCCCCAAGCATGTCGGCCAGCGGCATCACCCGTGGGCGCCCATCGAGGCCGATGATATTGAGATTGACGCGAACGCTCTTCTCGAGATCCGTGGTGGCGAACAGGTGCGCCATCAGACCCTCGATATCAATACGATTGGAGCGCGGCTCGATCACCAGTCGCGTGGGATTTTCATGTGTCGACTCGTCACGCAGATCGGCGACCATGGGCAGCTTCTTGGCCTGCATCTGGGCGGCGATCTGCTCCAATACCTTGGAGCCACTGACCTGATAGGGCACCGCGGTGACGATCACATTGCCGTCTTCCAGGCTGTAGCGGGCCCGCAATTTGACCGAACCGCGCCCCCCGGTATAGAGCTTGGCCAGATCCTCCCGAGAAGAGATGATCTCCGCCTCGGTGGGAAAGTCCGGCGCCGGCACGTACTTGAGCAGATCACCGACGCTGGCTTCGGGATTGCGCAGCAGATGACAGGTCGCCTCCACCACTTCGCTCACGTTGTGGGGGGGAATGTCCGTGGCCATGCCCACGGCAATGCCGGTGGCGCCGTTGAGCAGCACATGGGGCAGCCGCGCCGGCAGTACCGCCGGCTCGTTCATGGTGCCGTCGAAATTGGGCATCCAATCCACGGTGCCCTGGCCTAGTTCGGCCAGCAGCACCTCGGAGAACTTCGACAGTCGCGCCTCGGTGTAGCGCATCGCAGCGAAGGACTTGGGGTTGTCCGGGCTGCCCCAGTTGCCCTGGCCATCCACCAGCGGATAACGGTAACTGAAGGACTGAGCCATCAGCACCATGGCTTCGTAGCAGGCGCTATCCCCGTGGGGATGGAACTTGCCTAGCACGTCGCCCACGGTGCGCGCCGACTTCTTGTACTTGGCATTAGCGTTCAAGGACAGTTCGCGCATGGCGTAGATGATGCGTCGCTGCACTGGCTTCATGCCGTCGCCGATATGCGGCAAGGCACGATCGAGAATCACGTACATCGAGTAGTCGAGGTACGCCTTCTCGGTGTATTCGCGAAGCGAGAGACGCTCGACGTCGCCCTCTTCTACATGAACATCTATGGTCATTGGTTCACCTTAGGAAAGTGGCTGCACTCGCCTACTTTCAGCTTGGCGGTAATTCTTTTAGTCGCAGAGCCGCTTCGAGCGAAGGCCAGGGTAGGCAGCCGCTGCGCGACAACGCGGAGTTTACTGGTGTAAATGAGCATTTGGCGCGCAGCGGCTAACACCGCCTGGCCGAGCGCAGAAAGGCTCATCCACTCATACCTCTATGTCGGCCAGATTGCCGTAATCTTCGAGCCAGTTCTTGCGATCCGACGCTCGCTTCTTGGCCAGCAGCATATCCAGCATTTCGCCGGTGCCGTCCCCCTCTTCCCGGGTCAGTTGCACCAGCCGCCGAGTATCCACCGCCATGGTGGTTTCGCGAAGCTGCAGCGGGCTCATCTCGCCGAGTCCCTTGAAGCGCTGCACGTTGGGGGTGCCGCGTTTGCCCTCCAGCTGCTTGAGCACCGCAGACTTCTCGCTTTCATCCAGAGCATAGAAGACCTCCTTGCCCAGATCGATGCGATACAACGGCGGCATGGCGACGAATACGTGACCCGCATCCACCAGCGCCGGAAAATGACGCATGAACAATGCGCACAGCAGCGTCGCGATATGCAAGCCGTCGGAGTCCGCATCCGCGAGAATACAGATCTTGTGATAGCGCAACTTGGATAGATCGTCGCTGACCGGGTCGATGCCGATGGCCACGGCGATGTCGTGGACTTCCTGGGAGCCGTAGATGTCGTGAGACTCGACTTCCCAGGTATTGAGAATCTTGCCCCGCAGCGGCAGGATCGCCTGGGTTTCCCGAGCTCTTGCCTGCTTGGCGCTGCCACCAGCAGAGTCGCCCTCGACCAGAAACAACTCGCTTGCTGCAGGGTCCTGGCCCGAGCAATCCGCCAGCTTGCCGGGTAATGCAGGCCCGGAAGTGATCTTCTTGCGCGCCACCTTCTTGGCACTTTTCTGGCGCCGCTGGGCTGCGCTGATCACCAACTCGGCCAGGGCCTCGGCCTGATCGACATGATGATTGAGCCATAGCGAGAAGGCGTCCTTGACCACACCGGAGACGAACCCAGCCACGACTCGGGATGAGAGCCGCTCTTTGGTCTGCCCAGCGAACTGCGGATCGAGCATCTTCACCGAGAGCACGTAGGAGACCCGCTCCCAGAGATCTTCCGCGGAGAGCTTGACGCCGCGAGGCAGCAGGCTGCGGTAATCGCAGAATTCCCGCAGCGCTTCGAGCAACCCGGAGCGCAGACCGTTGACGTGAGTGCCGCCCAGGGGCGTGGGAATCAGGTTGACGTAGCTTTCCAGCACTGGCTCGCCGCCTTCCGGCAGCCACTGAATCGCCCAGTCCACCGCCTGCTCCTCGTCGGCAAAATGGCCGATGAAGGGCGATGCCGGCAGCACTTCAAATCCATCCGTGGCCTGGGCCAGATAATCCCGCAGGCCGTCTTCGTACTGCCAGACATTCTCGGCACCGTCGGTCTCGACGAGCACCACCTTGAGCCCCGGGCACAGCACCGCCTTGGCCCGCAAGAGATGTTTCAGCCGTGGCAGCGAGAGCTTGGGCGAGTCGAAGTAGCCAACCTCGGGCCAGAAGCGCACCAGGGTACCGGTGGCACGTTTGGGGCAACTCCCGATGACCGAAAGCTCCTCGACCTTTTCACCCTTTTCGAAAGCAATGGCATGTCGCTCACCTGACCGGCAAACCTCTACTTCTAGGCGCTGGGACAGCGCATTGACTACGGAAACGCCGACCCCGTGCAGACCGCCGGAAAACCGATAGCTCGATTGAGAGAACTTGCCTCCGGCGTGCAGCTTGGTCAGGATCAGCTCGACCCCGGATACGCCATGCTCCGGATGCATATCGATGGGCATGCCGCGCCCGTCGTCGGCGACCTCGATGCCGCCATCCTCGAGCAAGCGCAGGCGAATCTCGCTGGCATACCCGGCGAGGGCTTCATCGACGCTATTATCGACGACTTCCTGAACCAGATGATTGGGGCGGGTGGTATCGGTATACATGCCCGGGCGCTTGCGAACCGGGTCGAGTCCGGAGAGAACTTCAATCGATGTCGCGCTGTATTGCGTCATGCGTTATCCAGAGTGCTGTCGACGTTGACTAGGGTTATCGGCAAGGATGCCTCAATATTGATATCAGGATTCAGATATATGCCTCATGAATAGGGTGTCAAGCAGTGCCCGCCCTGGGCCAGTATCGCCGGCAGGTGTTTCTCAATACGGCTGAAGCCGTGATCGCCACCGGGCTCGATGAGAGTACGGCAGCCCGTATAAGCCTTGAAGGCATCGCGGCAATCCAGGGTTTCATCGGCGGTTCCCAGCAGCAGCAGATAGCGTCCCGGGTCCAACCTTGGCGGCACAAGCCTTGCCAGCTCTTCGCCATGAGCGGCATCCACCGTGAAACGCTCTCCGGTATAATCGTTGACGAACTCCGTACCCAGCAGCTCATCGATCAAATGCGCCGGTCGCACCGCCGGATTGAGCAGTACCGCGGCAAGATCGAAACGCTCCGCCAGGCAAGAGGCCAGAAAACCGCCCATGGAACTGCCCACCACCAAGGTGTTCGAACCCAGCGCTTCCAGCGCCGCCTGAGCGGCTTCGAATGCGGCTTGTGGGCGCTGAGGCAGCTGCGGCGTACTGCAGGGAAGCGCCTTTCCCTGATGAACGATCCGTTTGCAGGCAGCCCGCATCAACTGCGCCTTGGGCGATTCGCTACCGCTGTTGAAGCCGTGCAGATAAAGCACGGCATCCACCGGAGGCCTCGTTTCCTGGCCGTTCAGCATACCGCAAAACCTGTACGAATAGACAGTATCAAATAGTATCTTCCGTACGCCATACCGCTTCGATCAAGCCTCGGCTGGAGGCATCCAGGGCTTCAAGCCCCTCATGGGAAGCCAGTATCTGTTCCGTCTGAGTCGCGATCTTCTTGCCTAACTCCACCCCCCACTGGTCGAATGGGTTGATGTCCCAGATAGTCGCCTGCACGAACACCTTGTGCTCATAAAGCGCTACCAGCGCTCCAAGGGTAGTCGGCGTGAGACGCTCGAGCAGCAACGTAGTAGAGGGCTGGTTGCCCTGATAACGCTTGTGGCTGGGGCGCGGGCCGTCATCGTCGATGGCGTCGTCCCCCAGCATCAAAAGGCGTGACTGGGCGAAGCAGTTGGCCAGAGTCAGGCGGTGCTGGGCCTTCAAATGCTGACGGGTCGCCTCGTCCTCGACCTGGTCGTAGCGACGCATCGGCGCGATGAAATCGCACTCCACCGCCTGGGTGCCCTGGTGGAGCAACTGATAGAACGCATGCTGAGCGTTGGGCCCCAACTGCCCCCAGAGTACCGGGCAGGTGGAGTAGTGGACCTTTTCGCCGTCGTTGGTCACGGACTTGCCATTGGATTCCATCTCGAGCTGCTCGAGGTAGCTTGCGAAAAACTCCAGGCGACCGTCGTAAGGCAGGATCGAATGAGCGCGAATGTCCAGGAAGTTGACGTTCCAGATACCCGCCAGGGCCAACAGTACCGGTAAATTATCGGAAAGTTCGGCGCTGGCGAAATGGCGATCCATGGCATGGGCACCGCCCAGTAAGGCGCGAAAATTATCCATACCGACGGTCAGGGCGATGGGCAGACCGATAGCGCCCCACAGGGAATAGCGCCCACCGACCCACTCCCAGAACTCTAGCTGGTTGGCTTCGCTGATGCCCCATTCGCACATCTTTTCAGGACTGGCGGAGACGCCGATGAAGTGCTGGCGCATCACCAGCGCCTTGTCGTTATCGTTGTGCCCCAGATGCCCCAGCAGCCAATCCCGGGCGGTACGCGCATTGGAGAGCGTATCGATAGTGGTGAAGGACTTCGACGAGAGCACGAACAGGGTGGTTTCGGGACTGAGTCGGTCCAGATAATCCGCCAGCTGGGAGCCGTCCATGGTGGAAGCGAAATGCACCGCCACAGGATGCACATCGCGAAGCTGATAATCGGCCAAGGCATGAGTGACCATCAAGGGCCCCAGATCCGAGCCGCCGACCCCCAGGTTGACCACGTCGGTAATCGCCTTGCCGGTAGCGCCCCGCCATTGACCGGACAGGAACTTATCGACCATGGCCTCCATATGATCAAGCGTCTTGTGCACCGCGGGAACTACATCCTCTCCTTCTACCTCGAGCCGCGCATCCGCCGGCAGACGCAGAGCCGTGTGCAGCGCCGGACGATCCTCCGAATGATTGACCCGCTCGCCGGCAAGTAAACGCTTGATTGCCTCGGGCACTTCGGCGGCACGGGCTAGCTCCAGCAACTTATCCAGGGTCTCGGTGCGCCAGCGCTGCTTGGAAAGATCCAGCATCAACCCCGCTGCCTGCCGCGAGAAATCACTGTGACGGCCTTGCGACTCGTTGAACAAATCCTTGAGATGAGTCTCACGCATGGCGTCGGCGTGCTCTTTAAGCGCCTGCCAGGCAGTTTGACGATCGATCGGGGTTCTTGAAGTCATCAAGCATCTCTCCTTGAAAGCAAAGTCGAAGGCTGTCTTTTATCGCATCGGTCACGATGTTCGCGAGTGCAACATTACCAAACCCCACGTAAAATAGTGGCACTGCATGCTGCCTATCATTCAATAGATTGCGATTTTCCATGAGTTTTGCATCTTACCGTGACGCGGTGTTTACCACACCCCTAGACCGGGTTGCATCGTTTTCCTTCGATGAACAGGTCGTGGCCTGCTTTCCCGACATGATCCGCCGCTCCGTACCCGGCTACGGGCAAATCCTCGGCATGCTCGGCATTATCGCCGAGCGTCATTTGCGCCAGGGCGGCCACGTCTACGATCTGGGTTGCTCTTTGGGTGCCGTCGGTCTGGCATTGGCAGGACGCCTACCGCCGGAGGCCTTCACTCTCACCGGTGTCGATCTCTCACCGGCCATGGTCGAGCGCGCCCGCACTACATTGGGTGAAGAGTGCCCTGAACATCGTATCGAGATTCTCGAAGGTGACATTCGCCAACTCGATTACCGGCCCGCGGCGATGATCGTGCTCAATTTCACCCTGCAATTCCTGCCGCCGGCGGATCGCGATGCGGTGATCGGCAAGCTGTTCAATGCACTCGAACCCGGCGGCGTACTGGTACTATCGGAGAAGATCATCGCCGCAGACGAGCAGGAAAACGCCTGGCTGGTGGAGCGCTATCACGATTTCAAGCGCGCCAATGGCTACAGCGATCTGGAAATCAGTCAGAAGCGCACCGCACTTGAGAACGTACTGGTGCCGGACACCCTGGATACCCACCGCGCCCGCTTGTCTCGTGCCAGTTTCACACGGGTGAGCACCTGGTTTCAGTATCTGAATTTTGCCTCGATGATTGCATTCAAGGAGTGAGCCCATGCCGGAGCTGAATGCTGCCGAGCGCGCGCTTTATCATGCCTTCATCGAACAGGGTTTGACGAGTTGGCTTGCCCGCTTGCCCAAGCAGCTGGCCCGGGGGCTTGATCGCAAGCGCCATGGCGACCTGCCTGCCTGGGAAAAAGCGGTAGCCAAATTGCCACCATTACCAGAAGCGCGAACCGTGCATCTCGACCGGGACTGGGTGAGCGTTGAGGTCGCCTTGACCGATGCGGACCGGCGTCGCTGCGAGAACCTGCTGCGTAAACTGATGCCTTGGCGCAAGGGGCCTTTCTCGCTGGGCGGCATCGAGATCGACACGGAGTGGCGTTCTGACTGGAAATGGCAGCGAGTCGCACCGCATCTTTGCCCATTGGAAGGACGTAGGATTCTCGACGTGGGCGGCGGCAGCGGCTATCACGCCTGGCGCATGGCCGGCAAAGGCGCCGCCTTCGTGCTGGTGATCGATCCTTCGCCGCGCTTTTATTATCAGTTTCAGGCGGTGCGCCATTTCATCGGTGATACGGACGACAACCGCACGCATTTTCTGCCGGTGGGCATCGAGGACGTGCCTGAAAAGCTCGAATTCTTCGATACGGTATTCTCCATGGGCATTCTCTACCATCGCCCCTCGCCCCTGGAGCATCTGCTGCAGCTTAAAGGTGCGCTTTGCCCCGGCGGCGAACTGGTGCTGGAGACCCTGGTGGTGGAAGGCGATGCAAGCACCGTATTCATGCCCGGCGAGCGCTACGCCGCCATGCCCAACGTCTATTTCCTGCCCTCCTCCGCCGCGCTTTCCCATTGGCTACAGCGCTGCGGCTTTACGGATATCCGCGTGGTGGACGAGGCCGTGACCACTCTTGACGAGCAGCGCTCCACCGACTGGATGACCTTTCAGTCATTGAAGGATTTTCTCGATCCAGAGGACTCTTCGCGCACCATTGAGGGCCATCCGGCCCCGCGGCGGGCGGTGATTGTGGCGCGTAAGGGGTAAAAGCTTCATCCAACAGGCACCGCACTACTCAGCAGACACATAATAACAAGCGATCATTATCAGAAAATGAATGCACGGAATGTCAGAGACCAGCAGCGCTATACCGTCATGCCCAGACATGACTTAACCATAATGCAGGGCGGCGATGAGCGGGCACGACACTTTGCCTTGATGCGCATGACATTCAGTGACCAGCTTACTCAAGACGTCCTCGATTCGGTTCAGGTCAGCCAGCCTGGCGCGCACGTCGTCCAGTCGCTGCGTAGCTAGTTCCGCCGCCTCGCTGCAATGAGTGCCATCCTCCAGCGTCAGTAGCTGCCCGATCTCGTTCAGGCTAAACCCCAGCCACTGCGCCGCCTTCACGAACTTCACCCGCGCCACGGCGGCGTTGCCGTAGCGGCGGATGCCCCCAGGGGGCCGCTCCGGCGTCGGCAACAACCCCTTGTGTTGATAGAAGCGAATCGTCTCGACGTTGACGTCGGCCGCTTTGGCGAAGGTACCGATGGTCAGGTTTTCCAGCGCTCCGTTCATGATGCTTGACTCCGTAGTTGACTACGGAAGTAAGGTTAAGTCATTAGGTGAATATTCGGAAGGAAAGCCTCATGCAAAAATCCAAGAACGGTCGTGGCGCTCTGGCCACTGGCGGGATAGCGGCCACCCTCGCTTCAACATGCTGCCTCGGCCCCCTCGTGTTGGTTGCTCTGGGATTTTCGGGGGCTTGGATCGGTAACCTCACGGTGCTGGAACCCTATCGTCCGTTGTTCATCGGCGCTTCGCTCGTTGCCTTGTTTTTCGCCTGGCGTCGAATCTACCGGCCTATCACTGAGTGCAAGCCCGGAGAGGTTTGCGTGTTGCCGCGGGCTTGCACGACGTACAAGCTGATTTTCTGGGTTGTCGCTGCCCTGGTGCTGATCGCGCTGCTGTTTCCCTATGTCTTGCCCCTGTTCTATTGAGAGGAGATCGCCATGAAAAAACTTGCTGTTTTTATTGTACTTTCCGCGACGCTCGCCACGCCAGCGTGGGCCGCCGCCAAAACGGTCACCCTGGCGGTGCCTGGTATGACTTGCGCGGCGTGCCCCATTACGGTCAAAGCCGCACTCAACAAGGTGGACGGCGCTTCACAAGTCTACGTGGGCTATTCGGATCGTGAGGCCGTTGTCACCTTCGACGACAACCGGACTTCGGTGGAGGCATTGACGGACGCCAACGCAGGATACCCATCAACCCTGACATCCTCGGAAACGGATCGAGAGTGACCATGAAGAATCCGAAGACCCTGCTGCGCGTGAGCGTGATCGGCACCATTCTGGTGGCGCTGTGCTGCTTCACGCCGATCCTGGTGATTCTGCTTGGCACCGTGGGCCTGGTGGCACTGACCGGCTATCTCGATTATGTGCTACTTCCTGCTCTGGCCTTTTTCATTGGCCTGACCCTCTATGCGCTATGGCGCAAGAAACAACACGACGCCTGCTGTAACAACGACTCACCCCCTTCAAGGCCCCCCCTCATGAGCGATGAAATGAACTTACACATCGCCGTGGTCGGTAGCGGTGGCGCAGCCATGGCTGCAGCGCTGAAAGCGGCCGAGCGCGGCGCCCGCGTCACCCTGGTCGAGCGCAGCACCATCGGTGGCACCTGCGTGAATATCGGCTGTGTGCCCTCGAAGATCCTGATTCGCGCTGCGCATATCGCTCATCTGCGTAAGGAAAGCCCCTTCGACGACGGAGTGAGCGCCCAGACGCCGGTGGTCGATCGGGCGGCGCTGCTTGCACAACAGCAGGGCCGTGTCGCAGAACTGCGTGATGCCAAGTATGAGCGAATTCTGCGCGACCACCCCGCCGTCACGGTGCTGCACGGAGCGGCCCGATTCATTGATGCTCATCAGCTAGCGGTCACGCTGAATGAAGGTGGCGAACAGATCATTCGCTTCGATCGCGCTTTTATCGGCACCGGCGCCCGCCCGGCCGAGCCCCCGGTACTCGGATTGGCTGACACACCATATCTGACCTCCACCAGCGCCCTGGCACTGGAGTCTATCCCCGAACGGCTGATAGTCATCGGCGCGGGGGTTGTCGCCCTGGAGCTGGCCCAGGCGTTCGCCCGGTTGGGCAGCCGGGTCACAGTACTGGCTCGGAGCCGGATGCTTTCCAGCGAAGACCCGGAAATTGGTGACGCCGTGGAGGCGGCGTTTTGCCGCGAGGGTGTAGAGGTACTCAAACAGACTCAGGCAAGTCGCGTGGACTACCTCAGCCAGGAATTTGTGCTGGAGACTAACACCGAGACATTGCGAGCGGACCAACTGCTAGTGGCAACCGGACGGGCACCGAATACCGAGGCCTTGAATCTGGAGGACATCGGGGTGGAAACCGCGCGTGGCGCGATCCTGGTGGATCAGCATCTGCAGACCACGGTACCAGACATCTATGCCGCCGGTGACTGTACCGATCAGCCAGAGTATGTCTATGTCGCCGCTGCCGGGGGCAGCCGAGCCGCCGTTAACATGACGGGGGGCGAAGCCACACTGGACCTTAGTGCCATGCCAGACGTGATGTTTACCGACCCTCAGGTGGCCTCCGTCGGCTTGACGGAAACCGAGGCACTTGAGCTGGGCTTCAACGTGGAATCCCGCGTACTTGCTCTGGAGAACGTACCGCGTGCGCTCGTTAATTTCGACACCGAAGGTTTTATTAAGATAGTAGCCGAACGCGATTCAGGACGATTGCTGGGTGTTCAAGTGGTTGCGGGAGAGGCCGGAGAGTTGATTCAGACCGCCGTAATGGCGCTGCGGTCACGTATGACGGTGCAAGAGATCGGCGACGAGCTGTTCCCTTACCTGACCATGGTAGAAGGCCTCAAGCTCTGCGCCCAGACTTTTACTAAGGACGTGAAACAGCTGTCTTGTTGCGCGGGATAGCCAAAAGGAGGAAATGAAGGAGATCTACGCTACGTCGAAGCACTCGGCCACGGTCGGTAGAAGTGTCCCGGAAGCTATTAGCGAACGCAAAATAACGTCTTGGCGTATCAAGAAGACGGCAAGCGCCGGAATAGATTCAGCAACACCGGTAGCAGTAGCACCAGCAGTATAAGCCGCAGCAGATGATGGGAGGTCACGAAAGCCGGGTCGATATTCAGCGAGAGCGCGATCAGGCTCAGCTCCGGGGCGCCCCCGGGCATGTAGGCCAGCAAGGCTGCCGCCTGAAAATACCCGGTAAGCAGATGCCCGACCCAGGCGGCGGCCAGGGCAATCACCAGCAGCGCAAGCGCCTGTAGGACGGCCATCAACAGGTTATGGCCTATGGTAAGCAGCGGAACACCGCCAAAGCGCGTTCCCACGGATACGCCAATGATGATCTGAGCCAAAGCCACGATCAGAGGCGGCATGGCTGCATCGGTAATACCGGTCATATGCAGAGCGCCGGAGAGTATCACCGGCCCGAACAGCAAGGGGTTGGGCAAGTGCAGCCAGCGCCCCAGCCACATCCCCAGCATGCCGGCGACGGTCAGCAGCACCGCATCATCAAGGGCCGGTATGGATCGCCACTGGCTCAAATCCACGCTGCTGTTAGACTGGAGATCGACATGGCCGATCAAGTTCAGCACTGGCGGAATAGCCACCAGTAGCACCAGGATGCGCACCGCATGGGTCACGCCCACGGCACGCAGATCCGCTTGTGTTTCCGCTGCCATGAGAGTGATCGCTGAGACGCCGCCAGGTACTCCAGCGTACATCGCCGTCTCCATGGAGTACCCGGCCACACGACGGCCAAACCATACTGAAAACGCCATCATCGACGCAGTCGCTGCCAGCATGATGGCAAAGCTTGCACTCCAGCGAGCAATATCGCCGCTCATGTCCGGAGTGAACGCAGACCCCAGCATGACACCGATGACCACCAGCACCGCCTTGCGCGATCCGCCCGGCGAACGCAGCTGCGCTCCCGCCAGGCTGCATACCGTGGTCGCGATCAGCGCGCCCAGCAGCCAGGGCAGCGGCAGGTGGAGCCAATAGGCCAGAGCGCCGCCCAGGCCACCAATGGATAGGGTGGGCAGCAATCGCCCTGTCGCTAGCAGATATGTTGTGATACTGCCGATCAAGCCTTGTCCGCCGATTTGCCAGCCAGCAACTTGGGCAATAGCCAAGGCAGCGTCAGCAGCAGCGCCGCGGCGATCCATAAACCTAGCGAAATACCCGACTGCCACAGGATGCCAAGATCGCCGCCGCTGATCGACAGCGCCCGACGCAGATTATCCTCCATCAGCCCGCCCAGCACATAGCCAAGGATCACCGGTGCCAACGAGAAGCCGAGCTTGCGCAGCAAATAGCCGAATATGCCGATGATCAGCATCAGGTAAATCGCGGTCAGGTCAGAATGCAACTGATAGACCCCGACGAAGGCCAGAATGGCAATACCCGGCACCAGCACCCAGCGCGGAATGGTCAATACTCTGGCGAACACGCCAGCGAGGGGCAGATTGAGCGCCAGTAACACTATATTGCCGATATACAGCGAGGCGATCAGGCCCCCGGCTACTTCCGGGCGTTCGGTGAACATCATCGGCCCTGGCGTGATGTTGTAGAGCATCAAGGCGCCCAGCAGCACCGCGGTGGTACCGGAGCCGGGAATTCCGAGGGTCAGCATGGGCACGAATGAGCCGGCTGCAGCGGCATTATTGGCTGCTTCCGGCGCCGCAAGCCCACGCATATCGCCGGTACCGAAGGTATTGTCCTTGTCGCTCAAGCGCTTTTCCGTGGTGTAGGCGACAGCCCCCGCCACAGAGGCGCCGGTACCCGGCAGAACGCCCACGATGAAGCCGATCAACGCCGAGCGCAGCATGGCCCACTTGCAGGATAGAAGCTCCTTCACACTGACCATTACACGCCCAAGCGGCGGCATGCCGTCATCCGCATCGGATCGATTGGCATGCTCCAGCATCAACAGTATCTCGCTGATGGCGAACAGGCCGATGATCATCACCACGAAATCGATGCCATCATAAAGCTCCGCCATGCCGAAGGTGTAACGCAGCACGCCGGTGCCGGAATCCACGCCAACCATGGCGACCATCACGCCAAGTACGGCGCCGATGGCGGTCTTGATCGGGTCTTTTCCCATCATCACCGACATGGAGGCGAAGGCGAACACCATCAGGGCAAAGAATTCCGCCGGGCCGAACATGACCGCCACTTCCGCCAGTAGCGGCGCGAACAGGGTTAGACCGATGATGGCGATGGTCGCGCCGACGAAAGAGCTGACCGCGGACAGCCCCAGAGCCGGACCGGCCAGGCCCTTCTTGGCCAGCGGATGGCCATCCAGGGTGGTCATGACGGCGCCGGCATCGCCAGGCACGTTGAGCAGAATGCTCGACATGCGCCCGCCGTACTCCGCGCCGGTATAAACCCCGGCTAGCAGGATCAGCGCCGACTCTGCGGGTAATCCCAAGGTGTAGGCCAAGGGCATGAGAATGGCGATGCCGTTGATCGGGCCAATGCCCGGCAAGGCGCCGAACAGAGTTCCCAGCAAGGCGCCGAGAAACGCCAGCCCTAGATTGAGCGGAGTCAGGGCGACACCGAAGCCATCAATCAGAAAATCGAACATAGGAACTCCTTCCATAACTTGGCGGCTAGGATAGGCTTTTGCCGAAGGCAAGCCTTCGGCGCCTATCATCACGAAGCGTTTGTTGATGAACTCTTAGCCAAATACAGGCATCCAGTAACCCCAGGGCAAAACGATATCGAGCCCTTGGGTAAACAGCAGATAGCTTCCCGCCGTCATCAGTACAGCGGCAAGCAGCGCCTTGAGCCAAGGGGCGTCGAACAGCCGGGCCAGAGCCAGCACGGTGAAACACGTCGTGATCAAGAACCCCAGTCGGGTAAACAGCAGCGCATAGATCAGCAGTACCGCGAGCACCGCCAGCAACTTGAGCGAAAGCGTCTTATTCGGCCAGCTTCCGCTCTGCCCTGGGCGCAGCACCAGCACCAGGGACAACGCAGCCAACAGGATCGAAAGCCCCAACGGAAACGCCTTGGGACCGACGGGCTCGTAGCTGAAAGGAATCTGCAGCTTCAAGGCAAAGATGGCGGCAAATGCCGCCAGACCGATCAAGACAATTCCCAGGACACGGTCGGCGGCAAGCCTCATTGGGTCAGACCCACTTCTTCGGCAAGCTGCTTGAACTGGGCAACCTGATCCTTGACGTAGCCATCGAAGTCATCCCCGAAACGCGCCATGGGGAACAATCCGCGCGCTTCACGCAGTTCGGCGAACTTCTCCTTCTCGGAGAGCGTCTTGAGCTTATCGACCCAAGCCTGATACGCCTCGTCGCTCACGTCCGGCCCCATGTAGTAACCGCGCCAGATCGGCCACTGCACGTCATAGCCCTGCTCCGCGGCGGTAGGAATATCCGTGTAGGGCCCATCCAGACGCTCCTCGGAAAGCGCTGCCAGCACCCGCACCTTGCCGCTTTCGAGCTGAGAGCTCAGCTCCGAGAGATCGCCGGTGAATACCTGGATGTGGTTGCCAAGCAGTGCCGCCAGGGATTCACCGCCACCCTCGAAGGCCACGTAACGCAGATCCCGGGGAGAAATATCCGCCGCCTTGGCGGTCAGTGCTGCCTTCATCCAGTCCTGGCTACCCACGGTGCCGCCGGCGCCGAAGACGATGTCACCGGGTTTTGTCTGCAGGTCCTGCATGAGTTCTTCGAGGTTCTGCCAGGGCGCGTCCGCCTTGACGACGATGGCGCCGTAGTCCGCGCCCAGGGCCCCCAGCCAGCGCACTTCATCCGCGTCGTACTGGCCGAACTTGCCCAAGGCCAGATTGACCGCCGCGCCGGTACTGGCGGCGACGATCAGGTTGGGATCGTCGTTACGCACGCCGTTGACGTGATTATAGGCCACGGCGCCGATGCCGCCGGGCATGTAGCTGACCATCATCGGCTTGTCGATCAGATCGGTTTCCTGCAGGCCGTTGGCCGCAAGGCGGCAGGTCAGATCGTAACCGCCACCGGGTTTGGCCGGGGCGATACATTCGGTAGCCCCGGATTGCGCCTGAGCGGTACCCGTCAGCAGTACTCCTCCCAGAGTGAGTAGCGCGGGCCAGTAGCATAGAGCCTTGTTGAATTTCATGGCGAACTCCTGTCTCTTTGTTGTGTAAAGTCATCGATACCCATGACAGCATCGATGCTATAAGTCGAACCTGTCATCAACCTGTCATCCTTGCGTTTTCTGTATGAGACTTTGGTTCAATGCGCCTTCTCGTCGTCGAAGATGATCCCTTGATCGCCCACTCCCTGACCGCTGCTCTCGGTCCGCTGGGAAACAACGTCGAGACGTTTGCGCTCCTGTCTCAGGCCAGGGCGGCGCTTGCCCATAGCCATTTCGATCTGATCCTTCTGGACCTGGGCCTGCCGGACGGCAACGGCCTGGCGCTGCTGGCTGAACTCCGCGATCGCAATGACACTACACCGGTGCTGATTCTTACTGCGCGGAATGGGATCGACGAACGGGTCAAAGGACTCGATCTGGGCGCAGATGATTATCTTGCTAAACCCTTCTCCCTGGCGGAGCTAGAGGCTCGTACCCGCGCCCTGCTACGACGCAGCCAGCAGCGTACGGACAACCGCCTGATATTCGGGCCACTTTGCTTCGATCCCGCAACGGGCATTGCCACGCTGCATGGGCAAGCACTGGCCTTGCCGCGCCGCGAACTAGGACTGCTGGAAAGTCTTCTGCTGCATGCAGGAAGGATCGCGCCGCGGGAAATCCTGGTCGATCGCCTGTTCGGCTTCGGTGAAGTGGGCCCCAATGCCCTCGAGGTGTATGTCAGCCGACTGAGAAAGCGTCTGGCAGACAGCGGACTGCGCATCCGAACGTTGCGTGGGCTGGGCTATCGTCTTGAAGAAGAACCCGTGTGATAACCATCCATGGCACGCTCAAATTTCGTCTTGCCCTATGGCTGCTGGTGACCGTGAGTGGCCTGGGGATATTTCTGCTAATCGAAGCCTACACCAGCGCTCACCGGGCAGCGGATCGCGCTTTTGATAGTCAGCTGGAGGCCGCTGGGCTGACCATCGCGGAAGCTATTCAGTGGCAGGACGGCCAGCCAGTCGTGGAAATACCCGCCGCCGCCTTCCAGATCCTGGCGACGAATCAGCAAGAGCGCGTCTTTTACGCGGTAATCGATGCGACGGGCCAGGAAGTGACGGGCAATCTGAAAAGTAGCGTGCGGCCGACCTGGCGCCGGGAGGCGAAGCAGCACCCGGTCTGGTTGAGTATCCCCTATGATGACGTCGCCATTCGCCTGCACGGGCGAGAACTCGACTCCGCCGGCTGGGAGTCCCAGGAGCCGGTTCAGATATGGGTCGGTCACACCCTATCCGGACGCCAGGCCCTTGCCAACCAACTCTTCGAGCGCTCCCTTACCCGGTTTCTCCTCATGGTACTGCTGGCGAGCCTGCTCATGATGCTGGCCATCAAAACAGCGCTCCGGCCGATACGTCGTCTACGCCACCTATTGCGTCGTCGAGAAGCGGATGACATAAGCCCACTAAACGCTCAGGTGCCCGCGGAACTGTATGACCTGGCGGAAACTCTCAATTCCCTGTTTGCCCGCCAGCGGGAAGGTCGCGACGCCCTGTTGCGCTTGACCGCAGACGCTAGCCATCAGCTCAAGACGCCCCTGGCAGGTCTGCAAAACACCAGCGAACTCGCCCTGCAAAGTGACAATCCCGAACAGTGGTATCAGGCACTGCAAAGGGTTCACGAGAGTGCGGCTAGAACCAGTCGCCTAGCCAACCAGTTGTTGAGTCTTGCCCGGCTCCGACATGCCTCGGCACAAATGCTCGAACGTCTCGATCTCAAGACGACCCTGCGCGATTGCGTCATGGAATGGGCGGAGCGGGATATCGCCCAGCATCACGATCTGGGCCTGGCGCCGCTGCCGGCATCACCGGTCACGATCAAGGCAGAACCCTGGGCTATCAGAGAAATGATCGGGAATCTCATCGACAACGCCTTGCGGCATACGCCCCAGGGCAGTGAAATCACCCTGGGGCTTGAATGTGGTATCGACGAAGTGACGCTATTTATCGAGGATAACGGCCCAGGCGTGAGCGAGGCCATGCTCGACCGGCTGCATCATCCTTTCGAGCGGGCGGGCAGGCAGGATACTCTCGGCTCCGGGCTGGGGCTTGCCATCGTCGATTCCATCGTGAGGCGCCATGAAGGGAGTTTGCGTGTGCAACGATCATCGACGTCGGGACTGTACGTGGGTATCCATTTACCTCTCACCTACCCCTCACCAACTTGAACGAGAAATGACATGATCCGCTCTCGGGCGTGGCACGCGCTATTCATCTGCTGGGGCCTGCTTCTGCCTTCCACTGTGCTAGCGCAGACGCAAACGCGTCTGGTGATAGAAGCCGCTCTTGACCGCCAGGTCGTGGCCCCCTTGCTGGAAGCCTTTACCCAGGCTCATCCGGATATCGAACTGGATTACCGGGACCGTTCGACTATTGAAGTCGATCGACAGGCACAGCGAGCGCCGGCGCCGGATGTCGTCATAAGCTCCGCCATGCCCTGGCAAATGGCCCGGGTCAACGACGGACTAGCCCAGCCTCTCGAGAGCAAGCAGGCGCGTAATTGGCCAGCCTGGGCCAAGTGGCGTGACGAAGTCTTCGGTTTCACCTTCGAGCCCATCGTCACCGTCTATCGGCTGGAGCTGGCTCGGCACATGCTGCCGCCCACTACGCACGCCGCCTTATACAGACTACTGATGACACAGAAGAAACGGCTGCACGGCCGCGTCACTACCTACTCCCCCACCCGCAGCGGCGTCGGCTACACCCTGTTTCAACAGGATGCACGCTATTCACCGCGTTTTTGGGATATGGTTGCTGCCATGGGCAGCGCCGATGTCGAGCTTGAAGACAGCACGCAGGATATGCTCGAAGGGCTCAGCGAGGGAAAATACTGGATAGGCTACAACCTGCTGGGCTCCTACGCGATGCGCTGGGCGCAAACCCATCCCGAACTGATCGTTCAAGTACCCCAGGATTATGCCTTGGTCATGATGCGCATGGCCTTCATCCATCGCGATGCCTCGCATCCGGCAGCGGCCAAGGCGTTTCTCAACTTCCTTCTCGGGTCCGAAGGTCAACGTATCCTTGCCGGTCGCACACCGCTTTTCAGCATTCTTGCCGATGTGGTGGGGCCCTATACGGCGCAGCGTCTCCGCGATCAGGTGGGGGAGCGGCTTTATCCCATTCCTCTCGATGCTTCGCTATTGGCGTTCGTCGACGCTCAAAGACGCGATGCTTTCATAGCGCGCTGGAATCGTGAAATCAGGATTCTGGATCCGTGAACCAATCGTACTGTCTATCTTGGCCGACCGAACACCTGGGTCCAGTAGGGCGAATAGGTCGCCTCCGATGCGTCTAGCCTGCTCATGCCCATTTCGGTGAACGTTTTGTTCATGATATTGGCGCAATGGCCTGCACTCGCGAGCCAGCCTTCGAGAACCGCGTCGCCGGACTGCTGACCCGCCGCAATGTTTTCCCCGACCATCCGCCAGGTATAGCCTTCAATTGTCACTCGCTGGCCCACCCGGTCGCCGTCCAGGTCCACGTGGCTGAAGAAATTGGTTTCCGCCATGTTGCTCGAGTGAGCGTTGGCCGCCGCTTCGAGTTTGCAGCTCCAGGACAGTGGCTTGACCGCCTCGAAGCGTTTATCGCCGCAGCGGCGGGCCTGGCTGCGGGCGTCGTTGACCCGCGCAAGCCATGCCCTTTGCATGTCGCTGGGCTTGCACTGTGTTGCTTGCTTCGCCGGGATCTTCGAATCCCTAGCAGATTCCTGTTCGGCGTTGGCCTGAAGCACGGTGATATCGCTCAACAATGCACTCGCGATGAGACAACACGGAAAACGGCGGTTCATGACGCCATCTCAGCGATCTTGCCACTCATCGTCTGGCTCCTCAGAATCGCCTTGCTCTCCCTCCTCCTCGCCACCTGTTCTACGGGCCTGCTCTTCCAAGGCAGCGTCTATTTCTCGCATTACTCCTGCCAGGTCGGCGCTCTTTTCGCTGCGCTTGAAGGTACCGGTCAAGGGCGCCTCAGGGCTTAAGTTGCCCAATTGGAACAGGGACCAGATCTCGCCGGCATAATCGATGGATAGCAGCTCCGGGGCAAAACTCCCGAAATAGCGCGCCATGTTATCCACGTCCCGGGTCAGCATGCGTTCGGCGTTGTTGTTGGCGGCGGCGTCGACGGCCTGGGGCAGGTCGATGATGATCGGACCTTCCGGGGCCAGCAGCACGTTGTATTCCGATAGATCGCCGTGGATTAGACCGGCGCTGAGCATCTTGACGATTTCCCGCATCATCACCTGGTGATAATCCCGGGCCTCGGCGGCGGTGAGTTCGACGTCGTTGAGCCGTGGTGCGACATCACCGTCGCCATCGAGAATCAAGTCCATGATCAGCACGCCATCCACGAAGCCATGGGGCTTGGGTACGCGCACATCCGCGGCCGCCAGCCGGTACAGGGCATCGACTTCGGCGTTCTGCCAGGCCTCTTCCTGTTCCCGGCGGCCAAAGCGGGTGCGTTTTTGCATGGCCCGAGCCTGGCGGCTGTTACGCACCTTGCGCCCTTCCTGATACTCGGCCTGATTGTGAAAGCTGCGCTTGCTGGCTTCCTTATACACCTTGGCGCAGCGCAACTGATCCTGAGCCTTGACCACATATACCGCGGCTTCCTTGCCGCTCATCAAGGGTCTGAGCACTTCGTCGATGAAACCGTCATCGAGCAGCGGTTGTAAGCGTTTCGGGGTTTTCATTCGGTTTTAGCTGCATCCTGGCAAGTCGTAGGGTCATAGCATACCGCCTTGCGCCCCCACACCAAAAGGCCCGCCAAGGCGGGCCAGAAGCAGTGATGATCGTAAAGATCAAGCAGCGTTCAGCGAGCGAGACGGGCCAAAGTGCTCATAATGACGATGCTCAGGAGCGATATTCAAGGCGTCCAGGGCTTGATTCACGGCGGTCATGAAGCCTTGAGGCCCGACAAAGTAACACTCCACCTCGCCTTGGGGCAGGTAGCGGGCAATCAACTCGCGGTTGATGCGACCGATACGCGCCAGCTTATCGTCCTCGGCCCCTCGCTCGTAGAGAGTGACGCTGATCAGCTGTTGCGGATAGTTGTCTTCAAGCGACTTCAGTTCGTCGGCGAAGGCGTGCTGATCACGCTCCTGAGCGGCATGCATGTAGATCACCTGGCGCCCCTGCTCCAGGGCACGACGTGCCAGCGGTAACATCGGTGTCTGGCCTACGCCGCCGCTGAGCAGCATCACCGGGGACTGGCTTTCGTCGAGTATCAGCTCGCCGGCGGGCGGCAGTAATTCCAGGGTATCGCCGACCTGCAAGGTGTCGTGAAAATGGCGGCTCGCCTGGCCCTGTAGCTCGCGCTTGATGGAAAGCCGATAGGTCTTGCCGTTGGGAAAGCCGGACAGGCTGTAATGGCGATAGACCGGCTCGCCGTCGATTGTCAGACGCACGCCGATGAATTGCCCCGGCTGATAATCCGCTACCGCACCGCCATCCTCCGGGGCCAGCACGAAGGAGGTGATGACCGCGCTTTCCGGTGTTTTCTCAGCGATGCGGAAGGTACGCTTGCCGCGCCAGCCGCCCTCACGCTTGGCAAATTCATGATAACGGTGATCCTCCAATTCAATCAGGAGTCCCGCCAGTTCATTGTAGAGCGCCGTCCAGGCGTCGGCGATTTCCGGCGTTACCGCTTCGCCCAGTACCTCGGCCACCGCCGCCAGCAGGCATTCGCCGACGATGGGATATTGATCGGGCTGGATATCCAGCGAGACGTGCTTTTCCACTACCGTGGCCAGGGTCTGCTTGGCCTTCTCCGGCTCCTTGCGCAGTTGCACATAGGCAAGCACGGCCCCGGCCAACACCCGGGGCTGTCCACCATCCGCCTGGTGGGCCTGGTTAAACAGCGGCTTCACCTCGGGATAGCGCTCGAACATCAGCGGGTAGAAACGCTGGGTGATGGTTTCCAGATGTTCCGCCACCAGCGGCGCAGTGGCTTCGATCAACTGTTCTTGGTCGTGAGTTAACATGAGAATCCTCAGGGTTACTTGCATTTAATGATGCTTTTTATATGCTTCTTATTATACCCGGGACATGCTCGAAACTGTCTACCCGACATTATGTCGCAGATCATTTACCTGCTAACAACAAATTCGTGCTTTCGGGGGGGTTAGCAATTCTGCAGTACAGCATGATACCTGCATTCTGGAGACGCTCTCATGATCAATATCCAGTTGTTTCGTTATCATCCCGAGATCGATGCTGAACCCTACATGGAAAGCATCGAGATCGAGGACAAATATCGTCAGGGCATGGTGCTGGATGTCCTGGAACATCTGAAGCAGCAAGAGTCCGGTATTACCTATCGACGATCCTGTCGCGAAGGGGTGTGCGGCTCGGACGGCATGAACATCAACGGCAAGAATGGGCTAGCCTGTATCACATCGGTCGCGGACGCTCTCGACGGCGGCAATACCTTGATTCTGCGTCCTTTGTCGGGAATGCCGATCATCCGCGACCTGGTGGTGGATCAGACCCAGTTCTTCCGCCAGTTTGAGAAGATCCGCCCTTATCTCATCAACAACGACACACCCCCGGCCATCGAGCGGCTACAGAGCCCCGCCGACCGGGAGAAACTCGATGGCCTCTACGAGTGCATCCTGTGCGCCTGCTGCAGTTCGGCCTGCCCTTCCTGGTGGTGGAATCCAGACAAGTATATCGGCCCGGCGGGTCTCATTCAGGCGTATCGTTTTCTGATCGATAGCCGTGACACCGCCACCGTGGAGCGCCTGTCGCACCTGGAAGACCCCTTCAGCGTCTTTCGTTGCCGTGAGATCGGCAACTGTACCTGGGTCTGCCCCAAGGGACTCAACCCGATGAAGGCGATCGGCCATATCAAGATCATGTTGCTCAAACACGGTATTTGAGTCCGTCAACGTCTACGCCCTATTGCATTTGGCACTGGCAAAAAACGAAGGAACAGCTAAGATTCATTGTAAATACATCTTAAAGCATGAGAATGGACAACCACTGCCGATCATAGAGAGTCGGTCTGCCTCGGCCTGGAATATGGATAGCCGAGGTATTGTCGTCCCATCCTGGTGTCGCTACCAATAGCGAGCACCTTCACCCTGAACGGGAGGCGATCATGTCCACTGCTATCCTGAAGCGCTTGCACGACGATCATCACCACTACGATGGGCTACTTTGCATTGCCGAGCGCCAGTTGCACGGTGCCCAATGTGGCGATACCCCCGATTTCGCACTGCTACGCGATATCTTTCACTACATGAGCCACCATCCGGATCGACTTCATCATCCCTTCGAAGATCGGTTGTTCGAGCGCTTGGCCGAACGCATCCGGATAATGAGGCCAGCTTGGCCATTCTCCATGAGCAGCACCGGCGTATGGCCATCTACGGAAGAGAGCTTTACGAAACCTTCCGCGCCATCTCCGAGGGGAATATCGACCCAGAGCTCGATTTGAATACCTTGAATCTGGCCCAGGCCTATAGCGAGCTCTATCACGCTCACCTGCGCTGTGAGGAAACCCGAATCTTTCCGCAGCTCGCGCAATGGCTGACTATTGACGACTGGCAGGAACTAAGCAGCGGCGAGGTCCCTTTGACGGACACGAAAGAAGATAGAGAGTTTCAAGCACTGCGTGAGCGCATCAGCGCCAACCATACCGGTCTGTGGTTAAGCGAGGAGGAACGCGCGACCTATTGCCCGCTTTGCCAGGCTTCTTGAGCCCCCCGGCGAAATCTCAGAATCGAGAGCACAGAGCAATATATCAGCGTAACTTGATAGGATAAGGGGTAACGTCCATAGCAAGGATTCGGTGAATGTCATACAACCCCTTGTCCCTGAAACTTCCTGGCATCGCTACCGGTTTGCGTGCCGCCTGGCGGGAAGGTTACGGGCTCGCCGATCTTCGCAAGGATGCGATGGCAGGGCTGACTATTGGCATTCTGGCCGTACCGTTGTCGATGGCATTGGCCATTGCCACGGGCGTACCTCCTCAGCATGGGCTTTATACGGCTATTGTCGCCGGCATCTTCATTGCGCTGACCGGCGGAGCACGCTTCAACGTCTCCGGCCCGACGGCTGCCTTCGTCGCCATCCTGTTTCCCATCGTTGCGCAGTATGGGCTAGGTGGGTTGCTCATTGCCTCCATGATGGCCGGGGTCATCCTGGTGGCCATGGGTATCGCGCGAATGGGGCGACTCATCGAATTCGTGCCTTATCCGGTGGTGCTGGGCTTCGCGGCCGGCATCGCGGTAGTCATCGCGGTGCTGCAGATTCCCGACTTCCTGGGGCTGAGCGTTGATGACCTCGGCGAGCATTTTGTCGAGAATTTGATGGCGATTTTTTCTTCGTTGCCCTCCCTGAATCCATTCGAACTGGGTATTGGTGCGTGTACTCTGGCCGTCATGTTGCTATGGCCACGCTTGCAAATTCCTGTTCCTGCGCCCTTGGTAGGCCTGGTGTTCGGCGCAGTGGCCGCCTATGTGATCAATCAGTGGTTCGGCGGCGCGGGGATCGAAGTGGAGACAGTGGCGTCGCGTTTTACCTGGGAGATCAATGGCGAAACAGGCAATGGTATTCCCCCGATTGCACCGACGTTCATGGCCCCCTGGCTGTTGCCAGGAACCGATGGGGAGCCTCTCGAACTGAGCTTCGATCTAATACGCGCCCTGATGGGCCCGGCCTTTGCGATCGCCATGCTCGGGGCCATCGAGTCATTGCTGTGCGCGGTGGTCGCTGACGGACTGGCCAAGACCAGGACAAAGCACGACCCCAACGCCGAGTTGATCGGCCAGGGTATCGGCAACATCCTAGCCCCCTTGTTCGGCGGCATTACCGCCACCGCTGCCCTTGCACGCACCGCGACGAACATCCGCAGCGGCGCCCGGTCACCCATCGCGGCCGTGATTCATGCGCTGGTGGTGTTACTCGCGGTGGTTGCACTCGCAGACCTGTTAGGCCTGGTACCCATGTCCGCGTTGGCGGCACTATTGTTCATCATCGCCTGGAACATGAGCGAAGCCCGGCACTTCCTGCATACTTTGCGCTCTGCTCCCCCAGGTGACGTGGCCATCCTGGTCATCTGCTTCGGACTGACGGTGTTTTTCGACATGGTGCTGGCCGTAGCCGTAGGGATTGGGCTGGCAGCGGCATTGTTCATTCGACGCATGGCGCTGCTGACGCAGACCGATCGGGTTGATACCGATAATCATCCGGCCATTGGCGGGCTTCCTGCCGAGGTAGCAGCCTACAACATTGATGGCCCCTTGTTCTTCGGTGCCGCCGAAAAAGCCCTCACATCACTGCATCTGGTGGATCCCAAGGTGCGGATCATCATCATCGACATGCACGGCGTACCCAGCATGGATGGCACCGCTATTGTAGCCCTGCGCTCCTTGATTGATGAAATGCATCGTGAGGATATCGCATTGATTCTAGTGGGATTGCCGGCACGGATCATCGTCAAGCTACGCCGTGCGGGTATTCGTAAAACCCGCGGAATGCTGACGTACTGTAGAAAGCTGCAACATGCTCGTGATGTGGCGCTCACTTGGCATCGAACTCGTAACGATATCAAGCCCTAAGCCAATTCAATGAAGCGACTCCAGACCATGAGTTACTGATAGTTCGTGAACCAACTTGCGTCCTGGGTAGCCACTGCTATCTTTAAACATGCATAAAAAATACTTTATAAAAGAGGAGTGAGATCCATGACCCGACTAGCGCCCCCTGTTCTATCTACGATGAAAACAGCCAAGATGCCATCGGCTGTTCTAATGGCAATGTTTCTCAGCCTGGGCCTGGGGAGCTCGGCGCTGGCCGAAGAGGAAATGAAGCAGAGCAAGAGCAGCGACTCCTGGCTGCCGAGCCTGATCACCGAGACACCTCAGGAAGGCTTTGCGCTGGCGGTAACGCTTTCCCAGAAGGGTGTAGGCACCACTCAGCCCGATACCAGCGTGCGCAAGGCATTACGCGGTGCCTATGCGCATGATCCGGACAGCCTGATCGCCGTCTCGCAGGTAATCGCCACCCACTTCCAGACCGTGGCCGCGGCCAATGATTACTGGAAGGAGGATTGAGGTTCAAGACAGGTGCCACGGATGGCGACTTCCTGATATAGCGCCTCTCGCTCGCTCATAATGGTTGCGCGAAGCCATAAAGAGGCATTTTAAAAACTTCTTACTTTCGGTTTAGTGAGGTGTCAGGTGGTAAATCCGGCATCCTTATTACCAGCAAGTCGTTCCGCGGTGGTCGCCAAGGCGGCCGTCGAAGTCGCTCCAGATCGGGACACGGCCGCGACCCGGCTCATCTATGCCTATCTCGGTAGCGCAACCTTCTGGCTGCTGGTAGGAACCCTGGTCGGCGCCTACCTGGGTCTCAAGTTCGCCACTCCAGACATCGACCATATCCCCTGGCTCTCCTATGGCCGCCTGCGTCCGGTCCACACCAACACCGTCTTCTGGGGCTGGGCATCCCTGGCGATGATTGCCTTGGCGCTCTATGTAGTGCCCAAGACCAGCCGCCGACCGCTGCACAGTCTTCCCCTGGCCTGGGTCAGCCTGGGCCTGATCAACGCCGCCGTGCTGGTGGGCGACCTGCTGTTGATGTCCGGCGTCAACAACGGCGGCCAGGAGTATCGCGAGTACATCTGGCCGGTGCAGGGCGTCTTTGCCTTGGGCGTGATATTGGTGACCTACAACATGATCCGCACCATCGTCGGCCGCGCCATCGAGGAGATCTACATCTCCAACTGGTACATCATGGGCGGCTTTCTGTGGACGGTAGCGCTGATGGTGATCGCCTACGTGCCCTTCTATCAGCAAACCGGGATCAGCGAAACGGTAATCCAGGGCTTCTACATGCATATGGGTGTGGGCATGTGGTTCACGCCCATGGTGTTGGGGTTGACCTACTATTTCCTGCCCAAATTGCTCAACAAGCCGATCTACTCCTATTCCCTGGGCGTGCTGGCTTTCTGGACCCAGATGGTCTTCTACAGCATGATCGGCGCCCATCACTTTATCTTCGCGCCGACCCCTTGGTGGCTGCAGACCGTGGCGATCATCTTCAGCGTGGGCATGATCGTCACCCTCGCCGCGGGTACCGGCAACTTCCTGATGACCATGAAGGGCAGCTTCCGTACCGTAGCGCGCAGCTACAGCCTGCCCTTCATCCTGGTCGGGGTGATCGCCTACTTCCTGTTCTCGCTGCAGGGCACCTTCGAGGCATTTCGCTCCCTGAACCGGGTCTGGCATTTCACCAACTTCACCATCGCGCATTCCCACCTGACCATGTACGGCTTTGTCGTCTTCCTGATCTGGGGCGGCATCTACGGTCTCGTGCCACGCCTGACGGGGCGCGAGCCGTCCCATTTCCTGGCCGGCGTGCACTTCTGGTTCGCCTTCGTCGGAGTCGCCATCTACACCATCGCCCTGATGGTCGGGGGGACGATGCAGGGCATGAGCTGGATAGCCGGCGACGCCTTCATCGACTCCGTTACGATGATGGCGCCCTTCTGGCTGTGGCGAGCCCTGGGCGGTGGCCTGATGTTCCTGTCGCACCTGATCTTCGCCTATAACCTCTGGTGCATGCGCCCCTCCCCTCATGAGCGGCGTCGGCCCCTGGAGGCCCAGGAGGCGATGGCATGAACTTTCATCGCAACCACTGGCTGCTACTGGGCACGATCTTCTTCGGCTTCATCGGCCTTGCCTTCATCATCGCCATCCTTCCGGCCCAATGGATGCAGAGCAATACCGCGCCGCTGCCTCAGGCGAAACCTTTATCGGATTTAGAGCAGCGAGGGCTCGAGGTGTATATCGCCGAAGGCTGCGTGGCCTGCCATACCCAGCAGGTACGCCCCCTGCCCATGGATAGCCCCTGGGGTCGACCCGCCGCGGCGGCAGACTATGCGCTGCTCGGCCCCATGGATATCTGGCGTCCCTACTCGCCGGCGGTGCTGGGCAGCGCGCGCACCGGTCCGGATCTTTCCAATGTTGGCGCTCGGCAGTCCAGTGAAACCTGGCAATACCTGCACCTCTACAATCCTCGTTCGGTGGTCAAGGATTCGATCATGCCGGCCTACCCTTGGCTCTTCGAGCCGGCCACCGGCGTTGAAGGCGACGCGCCGGTGATGACCGTTCCCGAAGCCTATGCGCCCAAGGGCGGCAAGGTCGTGCCTACGCCCCAGGGTCAGGCGCTGGTGGCCTATCTGCTTGCCCTGCGCCAGATACCCATCGAAGGCGCCGGCAGCATGGCCAAGGCGTCGACAACCAAGAATAGCCAAGCAGGGGGCTCGACAAAGAGCGGTCCCGGTGACGATGCCTCCGCAAAGGGCGCGACGCTTTACGCCAATAATTGCGCCAGCTGCCACCAGGCCAACGGCCAGGGCCTGCCGGGCACCTTCCCGCCCCTGGCGGGGAATGCGGTGGTGCTGGCGGAGGACCCCAGCGAGCATATCGACACCATCCTGCACGGTGCCCAGGGCAGGACCATCGACGGCACCGAATACGCCTCGCCTATGCCCGGCTTCGCCGATCAGCTCGACGACGATCAGGTTGCCGCCATCATCAATCACGAGCGCACCAGCTGGGGCAACGACGCACCCACCGTGACGGCGGAGGATGTCGCGGGTCGGCGCGAGGCAGGAGGAAAGTGATGCGCGGTGCACTTCTCGCCATGCCGATGATAGCCGGTCTAGCAACACAGCAGGCCCAAGCCGCCGAGTTCGTCGATCGGGTCGGCCTGGAGGACAAGCTACTGGTGGTTGGCGGTGGACTCATCGTGCTGCTGGTCACGATCTACTGCATCAAGTGCTTTCTAAAACCCGGCGAGCGGCAGGAGCGACATATCAAGCGACGCATCCTGAAAGATGAGAGTGAGGACAGGCCATGAGCGATCGGACACGTACCGATATCTTCCTGGATGACGACGAGGAGCCCATCATCAGCCATCGCTCCCCGGTGCGCTTCCAACTGGATACCACGGCGCTCGAGGATGGCCCCCATACCCTGCGCATCGAGGCCTATGATGCCGGCGGTCAGAAAGGCGTCAGGCACATCGCCTTCGAGGTGCGCAATGGCCCCGGCATCGCCATCAATGGACTCAGCGACAACGATATCCTGGAAGGCAAGATTCCGATTCTGGTCAACTCCTACGGAGGTGTCGGCGAGACCTATTGGGAGCCCTCTCGGGCGGAGACGCCGGCGCCGACCCCCACCTGGATCTGGGTGCTGCTGATCGTCATCATCCTCTTCGGTGTCTTCTACGGGTTGCAGCAATGGAATCCGCCGCCGCCCTTCGCCGATACGCCGACCTATGGCGCGCCGGCGGCGCCAAGTGCATCGCAGGACAAGCGCTTCGAGTGATCCCTGGAACCTGTCGAAAGCCTCAGCTACGCCTTCCTCTTTATCGTCTATCATGGGGCCATTTCCGCATACTCTCATGGAGTCAGTGAATGGCCATCGCCACCACCGCCGATCAGGCCCGGCCGCAGTCCAATCGTCTGGTCGGCATGAGCTGGGCGCACTTTCTCAACGACGGTGCCGCCAATTACCTGCCGGGCGTCCTGCCGGCAATCCTGGTATCGCTGAATCTGTCGGTGGCGCTGGCAGGCACGATCATGGCCGCCCTGTTGATGGGACAGGCCCTGCAGCCGCTGGTCGGGCTCCTGGCGGATCGCGTGGGCGGACGCATCATGATCGCCTGCGGGCTGTTCGGCTCGTCGCTGGGCGGAGCGCTGGTGGGCTTCGTCACCGGTTTCTGGTCGCTGCTGGCGGTGCTGGTCCTGATCGGAATATCCAACTCGTTCTTCCATCCCCAGGCGCTGGCCGGCATCCCGAAGCTGGGCGGCGACAAGCCGGGCATGGCCATGTCGGTGTTCATGGTGGGTGGTGAAGTGGGTCGCGGCGTTTGGCCGGCCATCGCCAGCTGGGTGGTGGTGCAATGGGGGTTGAGCTATCTATGGATACTCGCCATTCCCGCTCTGCTGACATTGCCGTTTCTCTTGCAGTGGGCGCCCAAGCTGCCCGCCCGCACGACGGCGGCCACGCCCATCGCCTGGCGCCAGCACGCGGGACCACTGATGCGGCTGGTGGCATTCTCGACACTGCGCTCGCTGATGATCTTCGCGATCGTGACCTTCGTGCCCTTGATGTGGACCCAGGCCGGCGGCTCGCTAACCACCGGGGCAAGCTTCATCACGGTGATGCTGGTGATCGGGGTGATCGGCAACGTGGGCGGCGGTCATCTTTCCGACCGAATTGGACGGCGTCCTCTGCTGGTCGCCGCCATGAGTCTGTCCGTCGTCATGCTCGCAGCCTTCCTGCTGGTCAGCGGAGGCTGGCTGTGGCTCGTGCTGGGCATTCTCGGCATCAGCCTGTTCGCGACACTGCCCCTGGGCATACTCATTGCCCAGGACATCCTGCCCGAGAACCGCTCTCTGGGCTCGGGGCTCGCCCTGGGCCTCTCCAACGGGCTCGCGGCGCTAGGCATCATGGCGCTCGGCCCCGTCGTAGCCCTGTGGGGGCCGACGGCACCGCTGTGGGTTGCCCTGGTCGGCGGCATCGTCAGCGTGCCGCTAGCGATGGGATTGCCAGAACATGAACGGCCAGTCCAAGACGCCTGACATTCAGCGTGCCGCTCCCTGAGTTGGGTGCTGATCGATTGGGAACCGCGTTGAAGTTCACTACACGGATCCTTGAGCTTCTGAGCGCCTTATCCAGATCCGTCTTGACCGGTATTGGCATCCGGCCAGTAGTAGCTATCGGGCAAAAGGCGTGGGCCAAAGATCGCCTGCCCGACGCGCACCACCGTGGCGCCTTCCTCTATCGCTAGTTCGAAGTCGCCGGACATGCCCATGGAAAGCGTGTCCATGCTGATGCCGGTCGGTAGCCGTTCGCGCAGACGATCACGCAATTGCCGCAGCCGAACGAAACAGGGCCGAACCCGGCTCGGGTCATCCGAAAAGATCGCCAGAGTCATCAGGCCATTCACTTGCAAGCGAGTGAATGCCGGCAGCTCTCGAACGAAGGTCTCGACGTCCTCTGGCGCCAATCCGAACTTGCTGGGTTCGTTCGAGGTGTTGACCTGGACCAGAACCTCCAAGGTACGATCCTCGGCTTCGAGACGTCGCTGCAGCGCCCTGGCCACCCGCAGGCTGTCGAGCGCCTGGAACTCACTGGCAAAACGCGCCACATGCTTGGCCTTGTTGGTCTGAAGATGGCCGATTACCGACCAGCGCAGATCCGAAAGATCCGCCAGGGCCTCAGCCTTGCGCTGCGCCTCCTGCACCTTGTTTTCACCGAGTTCGCGGCAGCCTGCCTGATAGGCTAGCCGTAGGCGATCATCGTTCACGGTCTTGCTCACCGGGAGCAGACGCACTTCACTAGGGTCACGGTTTACGCGGCGGCAGGCAGCCACTATGCGTTGCTGCACGGCTGCAAGGTTGTGTTCGAGTTCGGAAAGCGTGCGCCCAACTGGATAACTCATTGTCTCACCTGATGGTCATGAAAAACGCATAGTAGAGGTAGCCATGGTCCTTGCTCATCCTCCATGATCTGCTGACCGGCTTCCTGGCAAGTCACCACAGCTTCTTGAGCCGGTCGTTAAATCAAGCCGATGAGCGGAACGCCGAGCGCTTCGATGAGATCTCTCTCTATACAGATAGCTCGATATGGCTCCTATCCATCTCGGGAGATCGTGTCATTCAACGTAACGACCCGAATCATCGTCGTGTCATCGGCATGTTCCAGCAGCATTCGGCGTACACGCTCCTGCCAGAGACGCGCGAACTCGATCTGTTGTTTGGGGGTTTCTCGATTCTGCAGAATGGCTTGCAGGCGTTCGCGTTGGGAGGTGTCGGCGGGCACCTTGCCAGCATCGACCACCACTGCTACGGAAGCGCCGGTGTCGAGTCGTTCGAAGCGTACCGCGCCGTTATTCTCACCGCTCCGCTTGGCAAAACTGAGCAGTCCGTTGCGCGCGAACCGGTCGCCGATGCCCTTGAAGCCACCCTGAGCCGCGGCACCGGTGAGTAGCGCCAGCACCTGGGCGACCACACCGGTCGTGCCTTCATCTTCCAGTGACGGCATGCGCACGGTGATACTGCCCCGTTCGGGCAGTGTGTCCGGATAGAGCGAATTCAGTGCGGCCCGAGCAGTCAGGAAGGCGCCCGCCACGGTCGGGCAGGAATGGCCCGTCAGACGCACGGCATCCGCATAACGGTACTCCATGATCCCCTCTGTCGCGCTACCTAGCAGTTGGGCTAGCGGGTCGCGCAAGCGAATAACGGGCACATCCTCGAAGAAGTCAGGAAATGTCATGGCAACCTCCTGATAACATTCGCTTTCATGGGCACTCTCAATCACGCTGAATCATGACAGGCAACGAGGCGAAGCCGCTGGCCGGGAACTGCGCGCGCTCCGGTGTCGCATCGGGTGCCATTTCGATATGTCGGGTTTTCGCCAGCAATGTTTCCATAAACACCTCCAGCTCCAGCCTGGCCAGAGGCTCGCCGGGGCAGACATGCAAACCGGCGCCATACAGCAGGTTATTGTCGCGGTTGCGCTGGGGCTGAAATTCATCCGGATCGCCGAAGACGTCTTCATCTCGGTTGGCGGAGGCCCAGATCAGGGAAATTCGTTCGCCGGCGGGGACCTCGCGATCGCCGATCGTCACCGGCTGAGTAGTCACGCGACGATTGGAAATCAGCGGCGCATGAATGCGCAGTATCTCGTCAATGGCGTCGGGGAGATTTTCACGCCCCTGGCGAAGTGCCTCCTGCAATTCGGAATGTTTCGCCAGGTAGTGAGTCAGGATGCCGACGCTCGCGGCGATAGTCCCCAATTCACCCACGGTCCAGTTGCGGATGATGCTGACGATCTCCTCATCGCTCAGCCACCGACCTTCTATCTTTTCCTGCAGTAGCCGAGTCGTGGCATCCGCTGGAGCCGCTTCCCCTGCCTCCCGGCGAGCGATGAGTTGTTCGCTGATATAGCCGTCGAACTCCAGGGCAATCTTGGCCATGGCGTGACGATCCCCGGCCCGCGTGGCCTGATGGTTCTTGCCGATCCATCGGCGCAGCGGCTCGCGCAGGCTGTCGGGCCAGCCCATGAAGGCGCATTGATTGCGCACGGCGAAGGGCTGGCCGAGCGCGTTCATCACCTCCACGTCACTATCTTGAGGCAAGTCATCGAATAGCGACGCCGTATTGGCCCGGCACATCGGCTCGAACTCACGGACGTGTTCTGCCGTGAAATACTTTTCGACGATGTGCCGGTAAGGCGTGTGCTCCGGCGGGTCCATGGCATTAGGCACGGAAAGATGGCGCGAGGCGGCATTGCTGAAGGTGTCGTGATCCGTAAGTGCCCGCATCACATCTTCATGGCGGAAAAGCGACCACTGGAGATAGTCGCTATAGGCAACGGGACAACGCTTACGCATCCCATCGTAGGCCTTGATCTGATCGTCGAGAACCTCCTGAGCCCTGGGGTCCCAATCAGCCGGTGATTTATCCTCCATGATCTTCTCCTTTACTGGGCAGCGTGAGCAACTTTTGCTGTCAGGCGATTAAATGATGCTTTTTATATATATCTTTATACTACCTGACGCACCCTCCGCTTCGTCCATCCGACAGGTTGTCGCATGCCGGTAGTGATCTAGCGAAGGTCTCGCAGCAGAAGCCCGAACTTGGCCCGCTCGGATTCGATGGCCTCGCCGGGAATGGGCAGGCGCACTACATGCCCAGACCCCGGAGCGGTGTCGACCCCCTCGCCGCGCTTGTTCTCCAGCGCCTCGAGGATAAACCGGCGATTGCCACCGGGCAGCATCAGCTCCAGGAAGTCGCCCAAGGCGAAGCGGTTCTTGACGTCGATTTCCAGCCAGCCACGCGCCGCGTCGTAATCGACCACCTCGCCAACGAACTGCTGATGCACGCCGATGGAGTGGCCGCGCTCGTAGTTCTGGTATTCGTCGTGCACATGGCGGCGATAGAAGCCTTCCGTGTAGCCACGGTTAGCCAGATTCTCGAGCTCGTCCATCAGGCTCATGTCGAAGGGCCGCCCTGCCTGGGCGTCGTCGATGGCGCGGCGGTAGACCTGGGCGGTGCGCGCCACGTAATAGTGCGACTTGGTGCGCCCTTCGATCTTCAACGAACTCACCCCCATCTCGGTCAGCCTTTGTACATGCTGCACGGCGCGCAGATCCTTGGAGTTCATGATGTAGGTGCCGTGCTCATCCTCGTCGATGGGCATCAGCTCGCCGGGGCGCGTCACGTCCTCGATCAGCGCCGCCTGAGCGGGCTTGAGATCGCCGGTCGCATCAGACTCCGCCGCGATGGTGTTGTATTTCCAGCGACAGGCGTTGGTGCAGGTGCCTTGATTAGGGTCGCGACGGTTGAAATAGCCGGACAGCAGGCAACGCCCGGAGTAGGCAATGCACAGCGCGCCGTGCACGAAGGTCTCGATCTCCAGGTCCGGGCATTCGCGGCGGATCTCGCCGATCTCTTCCAGAGAGAGTTCCCGAGACAGGATGATGCGGCGGATGCCCTGCCCTTGCCAGAAACGCGCCGCGGCGTGATTGACCACGTTGGACTGCACTGAAAGATGAATCGTCTGCTCCGGCCAGCGCTCGCGCACCATCATGATTAGCCCCGGGTCGGACATGATCAGCGCATCGGGGCCGGCCTCGATGACCGGTTCCATGTCGCGCAGGTAGGTCTTGAGCTTGGCGTTGTGGGGCGCGATGTTCGAGGCGACATAAAAAGCCTTGCCCTGGGCATGGGCCTCCTCGATGCCGAGCCGCAGATTGGCGAGATCGAAATCGTTGTTGCGTACCCGCAGCGAATAACGCGGCTGGCCGGCGTAGACCGCATCGGCGCCATAGGCGAAGGCGTAGCGCATGTTACGGTAGTTGCCTGCCGGGGAGAGAAGCTCAGGCGCGGCGAAGGGCGATGTTTGCTCAGTGGTAGTATTCATTAAACTCGAATCGTGCTGTCGAAAATAAAAATCAATGACTCCCTACCCATCCTTGCCATCCACCCGGGCGCTAAGCAGAGGCTTGGTATAAAGCATCAGGAAAACCGCGTAAGCGAGGCACCACAGCAAGATACTCAAACTCAGCATCCAGTGGGTGACCTGAGGCCAGATGGCTGGGATCAAGGCACGAAAGAGTGCGGCGGCGAGCATCAAACCCAGGGCCAGGCCGATGCCGGGTAGCGTTTCGATGGGCCGTCCGGTATGACCCAGGGACACCCGGGAGATCATCGCCAGAATCATGGTGCTCATGCCGCCTACGGTCAGGGCATGAATCCCCAGGGTAGCGGGCAGCAGGTTCAGATAAGCCAGACCGAGCATCAAGAGTCCTAGCGCGATAAAACCGTAGCTGACATGAAGCCCCCATAGCAATGGCTCATGCAAGGCGCGCCACCCTTCCCAGCGCGCCAGACGCCAAAGATTGGCCGCGCCAGCCAGCAAGGCGATGACGGCAGTCACGATCGCCGGCAGAGCAAGCCCCACTACTGCCAGCAGCAGAGTCACGACCAACGCCGCGACACTGCCGATGGCCAGTTTTTCAAGCGCCGGGATCGGCTGGGGCTTCTGGCGCTTCAGGCGCAGGGAGGTGAAGAATGGAATGACCCGCCCGCCGAGGATGACTATCAGCTGCGCGATCAAAAGCACCGCCAAATAAGCCCCCTGACGCACCAGTTCGCCATCGCCGCGCAATACGCCGGCATGCATCAATGCGTTGGCCACGAACAGCAATGTCAACACCGGCAGAAAGATCAGATTGCGCCACTGCTTCACGCGCATCACCAGCCGCGCCATGATTGCGGCCACCACCGGCAGAAACGCCAGATCGACCAGGGCGATCACCAGTGTATCGAGATCTCCCAGCGCTTTCGGGAAAGCCAGCAACAGGCGCCCCGCCAGCCATAACGCGACCAGACCCAGTAGCGGCCACCCCTTGATACTTGGCTGGCCGGTCCAGTTTTGTACTGCGGTGAGCAGAAAGCCAGCAACGATGGCCATCACGAAACCGAACAACATCTCGTGCTGATGCCACCAGATCATGCCGCCCACGGGCTCGAGTAGTATCGCGCCATGCCAGAAGCCGCCCCACACAAGCATGGCCAGCAGGCTGAACGAAGCGCCTAGCAAAAACAGCGGGCGAAACGCCAACCGCCATACTGGCATGAGGCGGGTCAGTTGAGCGGGCCGTGTGAGGCTTCGTTCGTTCATAGTGGGTTCTCGACTGGGACTTTAAAATGCTTTTTAAATACATCTTATCATACCCAATAAGAGCCGAGGTGTATCTATCCTTGGCTCCTACCAATGCTACTGAATGACACAAGGGCTACGACTAGTGACTCGTCCCCTCTTCGTAGCGCGTCTTGTTCCAGACGTTGTACTTGCCCGAGGGCTTGTCCATGGGAATGCGCTGAAGCTCTTCCAAGGTTTGGGCATCGTAGACGATCACCGCACCGTCCCGGTCCCAGAGGCTGAGCAGCAGTTTTTCACCGTAGCGATCGAACTCGACGTGAGCGGCGACCTTGCCCGGCGCTGGCGTGAGTGTCTTGACGATCTCGAGCGTCTTCTTGTCGATCACGTGCACCTTGTCGCTATTGGGGCCGAAGAACACGTCCACCCAGGCATAGGGCGAGTTTTCATGGCTGCGCATGAAAAAGCCCGGCCCCTGGGTTTCGAGGGTCTTGATCAGCGACCAGTCACTCATGTCGATGATCGACACCGCGCCCTTGGTCAGATGCGGGATCGCCATCACCCGCCGCCCGTCCAGCATCCAGCTGACGCCGGAGCCCAGATGCGGCATACCGGCCAAGGGCAGGTCGGCGACCTTATTGCCGCTATCGAGGTCGACCACCATGGCCCCCTTGCCGCCCCGAGCGGCGCCGATGACGTGGCGATACTCGGGATCGAAGAAGAAATCGTCCAGGTAATCCGGCACGGTGATGCGACGCACATCGAAATTGGCAGTGTCATGGCTGCGCTGGGCTTCGATGGGTTCCTTCATGTGGCCTGTGGAAACCACCGGTGAGGTCGGTACCGGCCAGGGGATCTCCCAGACTTCTTTGATGTCCTTCAGGGCGGCGATGAAGCTGCCGCGAGGCGGGGCGGCATAGACGGCGCTTACCCGGGAGGTGTCGCCGTTCTCGCCTTTTGCCGGATAGATCTTCATCGGAGCCAGATTGTGAGCGTCGAACAGTACCAGACTATGGGGCAGGTAATTGGCGGCCATCACGTAGCGACCATCCCCGGAAACCGCGATGTTGCGCATGTTGATGCCCGCACGTACCTCCGCGACCATCTTCTGGTTGTAGATATCGTACTTGCTGATCCAGCCGTCCCGGGAGCCGAAGAAGACATAGCGCCCGTCCGGGGTGTACTTGGGCCCCCCGTGCAGGGCATAGCGGCTGGGAAAGCGATCGATGCGCTCGAAGGTATCGCCGTCGAGAAGGCTTACATGATGATCGCCGGTCTCCACTACCAGGAACAGGTTCAGCGGGTCCGCATCGAAGGTCGGCGCCTCCGGCAGGCTGCCGAACGGATGCATGACCGCGTGGCTTTGTTTGATATCCGCCATGGTCCAGGTCGGCGGCGCCTCCGGCGGCGTATAGATCCACTTCGCCACGGCTTCGCTTTCAGCCGGGGCCAGCACGTCATCGAAGCCCATCATCTGGGTGGCCGGGCGGCCTTCACGAATCACCTCGATGGCTTCGTCCTGCTTGAGCCGCGATAGATTCCCCGGCAACAGTGCCGGCCCCATGCCCCCCAACCGGTCGATGCCATGACAGCTGGCGCAATGTGTCTGGTAGAGCGCTTCGGGATCGACCTGCTCCGCCAGGGCTGGCCAGGACAACAGCAACACACTCAACGAGAGCAGGCGAATCACACCTCGCTTTACCATGCCACGGCTCCCAGCACCTCATGCGTTTCGGCATGCACCGCCTGGGGCTGAACCACCGCCAACGTATCCGCGAGGCGCACCACTTCACCCACCACGATCAGTGCCGGCGGCTTGAAGTCTTCCCGCTCGATGGTCGCCACGAGTTCTTCAAGCGTGGTCAGTACCTGGCGCTGCTCGGCGGTGGTGCCCCGCTCCACTATAGCGACGGGATGGCTACCAGGCAGGCCGTGGCGCTGCATTTCACGACTGATCAGCGCGGCGTTGGCCAGGCCCATGTAGAACACTACGGTTTGATGCGCCGCGGCCAGGGCCTGCCAGTTGAGTGCCAGGCAATCGTCGCCCTTGCAGTGGCCGGTGACGAAGGTCACGCTTTGCGCGAAGTCGCGATGGGTCAGCGGAAAGCCGGCATAGGTCGAGCAGCCTGACGCCGAGGTAATACCCGGCACCACCCGAAACGTCACGCCGTGATTGATGAGATATTCTGCTTCTTCGCCGCCACGCCCGAAGATGAACGGGTCGCCGCCTTTCAAACGGACTACCCGCTTGCCCTTTCCTGCGAGCGCTACCATCAGGGCGTTGGTCTCGTCCTGGGTAAGCGCATGACAGCGCGACGCCTTGCCCACATAGTAGGTTTCAGCATCCGCCGGGGCCATGGCCAGAATATCCTCGGACACCAGCCGATCGAACACCAGGCACTCGGCTTGCTGCAGCAGCGACAAGGCGCGCAGGGTCAAAAGCCCCGGATCCCCCGGCCCTGCACCGACGATGGCGACTTCACCTTCGGCCAGCGGCCTTTCAGTGAGGTGATAGCAAAAGCGTCGCGTTTGCGTGGTCATGGTCTTTCTCCCCTGATCATATTCTTTTTTTGAATCTCAAAGCTCGACGGCTTGAATGACGTGGGCCGGTGCATCCACGCGTCGTGCGTCGCCGCGCACGCCGATTTCCTCGTTGGTCAGGTAACAGCCTGGATCCTCTTCCCAAGGATCGCCGCTGACTTTCCAGGCCCGCACCCGGGTGTTGCCATTACAGATCGCCAGATAGCGGCATTCACCGCAGCGCCCCTTGACCGGCCGCGGGTGCTGGCGCATGCCCAGCATCAGCGGGTCCTGAGTGTCGCGCCAGATCCTGGAGAACGGCGTGTCGCGCACATTGCCCAGGGAATGATCCCACCAGAAGGTGTCCGGGTGCACCACGCCGAGATTGTCGATGTTGGCAATGTTCTCGCCGGAGGCGTTGCCGCCCCACTGCTCTAAACGCTGGCGCAGCGTTTCCACCTGATCCGGAAAGCGGCTCTGCGCCCATTGCAGCAGAAAAGGGCCGTCGGCGTCATTGTTGCCGGTGACGTATTCCCGCTCGATGCCACGCTCGAGTTCACTCAGGCAGTGATCGAACAGCATCGTCATGGCGTCCCGGGTCATTTGATACCAGGCATCCTGCTTGCGATGACGATGGCCGCGCCCGCCATAATTGAGGTGTGACAGATAAAATTTGTCCACGTCGTGTTCGTCCAGCAATTCGAGGATGCGCGGAAGCTCCTCATAGTTATGCTGGGTCAGGGTGGTGCGCAGTCCGACCTTTATGCCATGAGCCTTGCACAAGGCTACCGCGTGCATGGATTCGCGAAAAGCACCCTGGCGCTGGCGAAAGACGTCGTGGGTTGCCTCCAGCCCATCGATGCTGATGCCGACGTAGTCATAACCCGCGGCGGCGATCTCGGCGATGTTCTCTTCGGTAATCAGGGTGCCGTTGGTGGATAGGCCAGTATAGAACCCCAACTCCTTGGCACGCCGGGAAATCTCGAAGATATCCGGCCGCATCAAGGGCTCGCCACCGGAAAGGATCAGCGCCGGCACGCGACAGGTCTTGAGATTGTCGAGCACCGTGAAGACTTCATCCGTGGAGAGTTCGCCCTTGAAATCGATGTCCGCCGAGACCGTATAGCAATGCTTGCAGGTCAGGTTGCAGCGACGAATCAGATTCCAGATCACCACCGGCCCCGGCGGTTTGCGAGCAGGCCCTCCGGTTCCAAGTGCTAGCGGCGTCGGCTCCAGCAGGGTCTTGATGTAGCGAGTGACGCGAAACATGGCGATCTCCTTGTTCGGTCAAGTGCGTCCTGGACTGTCCACGGCCAGGCGCAGTCCGGTCTTCTTGAGAATACGCGAACTATAAAGAATTTGATGGTCGCGGCAGGCATGGCCCAATAGCGCCGCAAGCTCATCGGCTTGACGCTCGACCTCTTCCCGGCTGCGACCATGCAGCATGGCGAACAGGTTGTAAGGCCATTCAGGCAGGTGCCGTGGGCGGCGGTAGCAGTGGCTAACCCCCGGATGACGCGCCACTTCGCGGCCCATCCGATCGATCTCGTCATCCTCGATATCCCACACGGTCATGCCGTTGGCTACATACCCCAGGCGATAGTGGTTGGGCACCGCGGCGATGCGTCTAATCACACCCGTTTCCTGCATGCGCTGCATGCGCCGGCGGACTTCCTCGGCACTCATGTCCACTTGCGCGCCTACCGCCCCCCAGGGATCGGAAACCAGAGGCAAGCCGGACTGGGTCGCCAGAACGATGGCGCGATCCTGCTCATCGAACACGGCGCCGTTAGATGACTCAGACCGGCAGGTGGAGTCGGACATGAAATTCCTCCTGCTTGGGCATGTTGTAGACCGGGTAGCCGGTAGCAGCCTCGATCGCGGCGATTACGTCACCGATGCGCTCCGGGGTCTCGGTTGCCAGCACGAACCACATGTTGAGGCGATGCTCGCGACGATAGTTGTGGGCGACCTCGGCAAAGGCATTGACCTCTTCGGCGACGGCATTGAAATAGATTTCCGGTATGGACATGGCCGCCAGGGTCAGCCCGCCACCCAATCGCTCGGCGTGATACATGGGGCCGAAACGGCTAAGCACCCCACTTTCACGTAAGTCATTCAGACGTTCGAGCAGCATCTGCTCTTCTATCTCGAGCTCCTGGGCCACCACCGCGAAAGGCGCTTCGACGATCGGCAGGCCATCCTGCAATCGATTGAGGATCCGACGATCGAGCGCATCGAGTTCGACAGCGGCACCAGTCCCTCGGGACTTGTCACTCAGCGGCATAGCGCGCCCCCCGTTGACGATAGGCATGGGTACTGAACAACACCTGGCGAGGTATCGCCTCTAGGCCCTGGCGCTGGGTGAGCGCATCGAGTTCCAGCAATACGCGCTGGCGAGCGATGCCGTGAATCATGCAGAACAGGTTGAACGGCCAGTCCGGCAACCGGCGTGGGCGGCGATAGCACAGTGTTACCGCACGCTCTGCGGCAAGACGACGACCCACCATCGCAACCTGGTCATCCGGGATGTCCCACACCACCATGGCGTTCGCCTTGATGCCTAGAGGCCGATGCTTGATCACCAGGCCCAGGCGTTTGATCAACCCTTCCGACTGCCAGCGCTCGATCGTGGCCATGACGCGGGCTTCGCTCATGTCGCACTGATCGGCCAGAGTCTGCCAGGGCCTAGAGGTCAGGGGCAGTCCTTTCTCGATCAGAGCTCGCAAGCGCTGTTCGGCCTCGGTGTCCATGTATAGTTCAGCGACCTGATTCATGCGCTTTCCAGCTCCTGCCAGGGAATGGGGAAACTCAGGTCGATATGAAAACCCTCAAGCATCGGCAGACGCAGAATCGGTCGATCGAGTTCGGCTTCCAGATGATCGAGCCGCCTACCGAGCTGTTCTTCGTCGGCGGCAGTCATGACGAACCATAGATTGTAATCATGCTCCCGGGCGTAGTTGTGATTTACCCCGGGAGCGCGATTGATGAGCTCTGCGTATGCCTCTTGTTCGTTCTTCGGCACCGCGACGGCCGCCAACAGGCTGGCACCGGCCTTGGTATGCTCGAAGACCGGCCCCACCCGACTCAGCACGCCGAGTGTCTGCAAGCGCTCCAGACGCACGAGCAGTTCGCTCTCGGTCATGCCTAGGTCGTCGGCCATGACGGCATAGGGGCGCTCGCAGACAAGAAAGCCGCGCTGATAACCATCGATCAGGCGGCGATCCAGCGTATCGAGTTGGTGGATAAGTGGAGGCATCGGCACAGCTCACTGTTAATGTTGGTAGGACGGGCCTTTCGGCCCGTCTTCCTCTTATTTGCGAATCGCTGTAGAAATCGGCGAACTGTGCGGAGCGCAAGGCGCACGGAACGCAAAAAGCGAGACATAACTGGTCGTTAGGCGAGCTTTTGAGTACCGCGCAACGTAGCGCTCCGTCAGTGCAGCCATTTATTCAGGGATTCCTCAATAAACATCATGCTGCGTGTTGTACACGTTGAACTTGCCAGTCGGCGTGACCAGTCGGTCATCCTTGATGACCTTCTTGAGTTCACGAGTTTTGTCATCGACGACCACCAGAGCGGACTCCTGCTCCATGCCGTTCCAGACCGAGAACCACACCTCGTCACCCGCCTTATTATACTCCGGCTGCACCACGCGCTTGGGTCCTTCACCCAGATCCGCCCACTCGGCGATCGGCAGCACCTCATAGCCGGCATCGAGGTTGTCGATGTCGTAGACCGCCACGCTCTGGCTGAGATCTTCGCCCGGGTTCAGCGGGGTATCGACATAGAGGTTGCTGGACTCGGGGTGGGTCTTGATGAACAGCGAGCCGCCACCCTGACCTTCCAAGGTGCGCACTACCTTCCAGGCGTTGTCGCCATGCCCTTCCGGATCGGTACCGATCAACGAGATGCTGTTGTCACCCAAGTGGCTGGTAGCCCATACCGGACCATGCTCTGGATCCTCGAAGTTAGCGCCGCGCCCCGGGTGAGGGATCTTGCCTACGTCGATGATGGCTTCTAGCTCGCGATCCTTGGAGTCGATGACCACGATCTTGTTGGACTCGTTGGCCGCCGTCAGGAAATAGCGCTTGGAGCTGTCCCAGCCGCCATCGTGCAGGAAGCGTGCCGTATCGATCTCGACGATATTCACCGCGTCCAGGTCTTCGTAGTTGACCAGCTGGATCTTGCCGGTCTCCTTGATGTTGACGATGAACTCCGGGTGCTCGTGAGAGGCGACGATAGCCGCTACCCGGGGTTCCGGGTGATAGATCTGCTCATCCACGGTCATGCCGCGGGTGCTGACGATCTTTTTCGGCTCCAGGGTCTCGCCATCCATGATCACGTACTGGGGTGGCCAGTAGGCACCAGCAATGGCGTATTCGTCTTCGTATCCCTCGAACTTGGAGGTCTCCACGGAGCGCGCTTCAAGACCGATTTTCAGCTTGGCTACCGTGGTGGGCTCTTCCATCCACAGATCGACCATGTCGATGACCGCATCACGCCCGATGACGAACAGATAGCGACCGGAGGCGGACATGCGCGAGATGTGCACCGCATAGCCGGTTTCCAGTACCTTGACGATCTCCTTGCTGTCGCCATCGATCAGAGCGATCTGGCCGGAATCGCGCAACGTGACGGAGAACAGATTCTCGAGTTCGAGATCATTCATCTGCTCGGTGGGTCGCTCCTCCGGTGGCACCATGACGTCCCAGGACTCTTTCATCTTGTCCATGCCGAATTCCGGCGGTACCGGCGGCTCGTGCATGATGTACTTGGCCATCATTTCTATTTCATCATCGGTCAAGTCACCCGAGGTTCCCCAGTTGGGCATGCCCGCCGCTGAACCATAGGTAATGAAGGCCTTGAGATACTCCAACCCTTTTTCCTGGGTAAGATCAGTGGTGAGCGCCTTGCCGGTTGCACCTTTCCTCAATACGCCATGACAACCGGCACAGCGCTGGAAATAGATCTCGGTCGCCTTGTTGAAATCCTCTTGCGCCATATCCGGTGCGCCAGGCGTGGTCATCATCTTGACATCACCTGACTGGAGCGGTGATCCGCCGGCACCCCGGTAAGTCTGCTCAGCGGCATCACCGCCATGCTCCTTCTTCGCTTCTTGCTTGGCTGTTTCAGTTGAGTCCTGCTGAGCCATGGCAAAAGTGCCAACGCCCAGAGATGCCATGGCAACCGCCACGACCAGTGGTTTTAGATAGCCACTTTTGGGTTTCATCTTTGTCTCCCTCGATGCTCGTTGAGAACCACGTTTGCCACCAGGTCACATGCGTTGTTATTCGTTGCAGAAGCAAGCCAGCTAGCAACACCACTCTGTTGGACACTACTTCCGTTTTTTAAAATGCATATGTTTTACTTCTTATCAGGAAAACAACTTCACAGCATAAGAAGCCTCTTGCTTATCTAACCTTTTTGCCTAGTTTTACTGGAATAATCCTGACAGCAGGCAACCAGGCCGTTATTGATCAGAATCAAGATTCATCCGGTTAATCGGTGTAAAGATATAAACATGCATATTAAAAGCATTTTTGTATTCTGCGAGGTTTGCGCATGCGTTACCGCCACTGGGGAATCGCGTTATTGCTTTTGCTGGTAGCGCCCGCCGTTTCGGGGGATCCGGCGCCAAGCCGGCAGGCCGAACTCGAGACGCTGCTCTACCAGGATTGCGGCTCCTGCCATGGCATGACCCTGCGCGGCGGTCTCGGGCCTTCCCTACTTCCGGAGCGCATGGCGCGTTACGACGTTACCGCCCTCATCGGTATCATCTTGCATGGCATACCCGGTACCGCGATGCCGCCCTGGTCTGAACTATTGACTCGACAAGACGCAGCCTGGCTTGCCGAACAGTTGAAAAAAGATGCTCCCCCACGCTGATCCAAGGAAACCCGCGATGTTTTTGCCCTCTTTCTTTAAAGAGCCATTTTATTTCAAGACGTTATTGATCGGTAGCGCGCTTGCCTTGCTGGCAGGCTGCCAGACGCTGACGCCAGATACCGAACTACGCGGTACCGGCGATCTTGGTGTGGTGGTGGAACGCGCTACCGGCAGTCTTTTGATCGTCGATACCAGCGAGCGCGCGATCCTGAGGCGCATCGAAGGGCTTGGCGACCTTTCTCACGCATCGGTCAAGTTTACTCGGGATGCGCGTTATGCCTTCGTCTTCGGACGCGATGGAGGCTTGACCAAGGTAGACATACTCACCGGGGAGATCATTGAGCGCGTCATTCAGTCCGGCAACAGCATCGGCGGCGCCATCTCCCAGGACGGCGACTATGTGGCCGTGGCCAACTACGAACCCGGCGGCGTCAAGATCTTCGAAAGCACCGATCTCGGCCTGGTGGCGGACATTCCCGCCACCTACCGGACGCCTAAGGGCAGTACCGAGCGCTCCAAGACCGTTGGACTGGTGGACGTGCCGGGCAACGACTTCGTCTTCAGCCTGTTCGACGCCGGTGAGATCTGGACCCTGGACATGACTGACGATCAACCCGACATCACCCGCTTCGAGAATATCGGCGAGAAGCCCTACGACGCCCTCATTAGCCCCAATGGGCGCTACTATATTGCGGGCCTGTTTGGCGAGGACGGCCTGGCCATGCTCGATCTATGGCACCCGGAGCAAGGCGTCGAGCGCATCCTGCCGAACTATGGGCGCGGCGAGAAACGCCTGCCGGTGTACAAGATGCCGCATCTGGAAGGCTGGGCCTTGGCGGGAGACCAGGCTTATTTCCCGGCGGTGGGTCGCCACGAGGTGCTGGTAGCGGATACCACCGACTGGACATTGGACAAGCGCATCCCGGTGCAGGGTCAGCCGGTGTTCGTGATGAGCCGCCCGGACCAGCGCCAGGTGTGGGTCAGCTTCGCTCATCCCAAGAACGACGTCGTCCAGGTGATCGACACTCGCAGCAAGGAGGTGGTCAAGACCCTGGCCGCCGGGGATTCTATTCTGCACATGGAATTTACCCCCCGGGGCGAGCATATCTGGATCTCGGCGCGGGACAGCGATCACATCAAGGTCTACGACACCGACACTTTCGAGGAACTGGCCACGCTGCCCGCGGAATCGCCCAGTGGCATCTTCTTCACCGACCGGGCGCATCGTATCGGGCTTTGAGCGAGCCTTGGCCGGCAAGCTTGACCAGTTGCTTGTCTTCCTTGATCCATTTGCCGAAATGCTCGATGGCTTCGTCGTTTCTACCCTGGTAGTCGTACACCACGAAGCCTTTTATCTTGACACTCTTCTTGATCAGGATTTGAGGCGCGACAGCGCCGCTATTAGATGAGGCGTCGTTGTATTGAGCTTTCTGCCCGCATATCACGATGCGGACGCGGTAGTTGATCAGTGACATCGCCGCCTAAGTGCCGCCGACATTATCGAAGTAGACGTCAATGCCGTGCGGGCAGGCAACGCTAAGCGCTGCTTTCAGATCCTTCGCAGTCTTGTAGTTGATGACCGCATCGATGGTTGTTGGTAGATCAAGACACAATCGCCTTGATGTGCTCTGGTCCCAGTCCACAGCAGCCACCGATAATCTGAGCGCCTTCTTCTTGCCACTCGCGGGCAAATTCCGCAAAGTGCTCCGGCGTGACGGTATCCACGAAACGCCAATGAGGCATTTCCAGATAGCCGGAATCCGGATAAGCCATGAGCGGGCCTTTGTGCCTTTCGCGCATGATGGAGAGCGCTTCGGCGATCAATTCGGCACTCGTATGCATGATGCCCAGCACGTCGAAATGCTGGCGAGCTGCCAGATCGACGATATCGCTGAAGGGTGTGGTTCGCTCATGCCAGGAATACAGACCACCCTGCTCGTCCCGGGCGGCTGACATGCCACACCAGACCGGCAGCGGCGTATCGCTCAGGGCATCGAACATCGCGCTCATGCGCGACGGTATCGACATCATCTCGAGCAGCAGCAGATCGGCACCGGCAGAGGCGTGAATCTCCGCCAGTTCGTGAAAGGCCGCCGTCATTACCTGGGAAGGTAGCGGCTTTGGAGTGGTAGCGCGATAGCTGCCCTTGGCAATAGGCACCATATGGGACATGGCTCCGGCGACAAGCACCTGCGGGGTACCGGCACGCTCCCGCGCCTCGAGCGCTGCCTCGATGGAGCGCCGGTTGATCTCTTCGACTCTATCCTCGAGGCCCGCAGGTTCCAGCATGAGCCGAGAGGAGGCATAGGTGTTGGCGGTGATGACATCGGCGCCGGCGTCGATATAGGCTCGGTGCATATCGATGATCGCGTCTTCATGATCGAGAATAGCCCGACCAGACCAAAGTTCATCGGACATCGAGATACCGCGCCTTTCGAGTTCCGTCGAGACACCGCCATCGAGAACCAGTGTCTGACCGGCCTGTAATCGCTCCCGAGCGCTGTTATAGCGAGCTGAGGTTTTCATGAGTTAAAAATAGATTCCCACGGCTTTTTGGTGAAAGGTGTTTTACAGCACTCAAGCGCAGATCAGACCTTCGCTTGTATCCTTGAAGGTGGTCTATCTTGGGAGTGAATTCCACATTTGACTTCAGAGGGATGATAATCATGATCAAGGTACCCAAGTTCGATAACTAACGAGACCTCTCACTCTTTTTCCAGTTCTGGTTATCGGGCAGCCTGTTTCAGTTCCCGCACCAGCATATCGGCGTTGATGTCATCGATGGTCCGGGCGCCGGTCAGCACCATGGCCACCCGCATCTCCTTTTCGATCAGATCCAGCAGATTACACACCCCGGCCTCACCGTCTACCGCCAGGGCATAGATATAGGCGCGCCCCAGCATGACGCAGTCGGCACCAAGGGCGAGCATGCGCACCACGTCAAGCCCAGTGCGAACCCCAGAGTCGGCGATAATCTTGAGCTGGCCTTTCACCGCATCCGCAATCGCCGGCAGGGCGCGCGCGGTAGAAGGTGTGCCGTCGAGCTGGCGCCCGCCGTGATTGGAGACCACCACCCCATCAGCACCGAAAGACACCGCATCTCGGGCGTCATCCGGATCGAGAATACCCTTGATGATCATCGGGCCGTCCCAGAACTCGCGAATCCACTCGAGTTCCTTCCAGGAGATGGACGGGTCGAAGTTCTCTCCCAGCCAGCCAATGTAATCCGCAAGGCCCGTCGGGTTGCCGCGATAGGTAGATATGTTGCCCAAATCATGGGGCTTGCCGCGCAGGCCCACGTTCCAGGCCCAGTGTGGATGGGTCATGGCCTGCAGCACCCGGCGTGCTGCTGCGTTGGGGCCGCTCATACCCGAGTGGGCATCGCGATAGCGGGAACCCGGTACCGGCATATCCACGGTGAATATCAGCGTGGTCACTCCGGCGGCCTTGGCCCGCTCCAGCACATTCCGCATGAAACCCCGATCCTTGAGGATGTAGAGCTGAAACCACATGGGACGCTCGATGGCCGGGGCGACCTCCTCAATCGGACACACGGACACGGTAGACATGGTGAACGGAATACCCTTCGACTCCGCGGCCTTGGCCGCCTGCACCTCGCCCCGACGGGCGTACATGCCCGTCAAGCCTACTGGCGACAAGGCCAGGGGTATCGACAGGGTCTCATCGAAGAAACGAGTCGTCAGATCCAATTCCGACATGTCGTTGAGCACCCGCTGACGCAGGGCGATATCCGCCAGATCCTCGACATTGCGCCGGAGCGTGTGTTCGGCGTAGGAGCCACCGTCGAGATAGTGAAACAAAAAAGGTGGCAGCCGGCGTTTGGCTGCCGCCCGGTAATCCGTGGAAGCGGAAATGATCATCAGGCAAGTCCCTCTGTGGTCGCAGGGTCGACGTCTTGGCTAATGGTACATTTCCTTCAGGCCTTGGCGCTATCCGAAGCCGTCATCCTCGCTTGCAGTCCTAGGGCAAACCAAGACTTGCAGTAAAAATGCCAACTCTCGTCAATTTCAGATTCCAGCAAAAGCCGCTTCAACGCCGGTGTTTTCAAGGGCGGGGCACATACTCTGGCAAATCATCGCATCTATCTTGATCCAGCTCATGAGTGCCTGCGTCTCTGGTTGACTCTTTGGCAAGCTGGAGGCATGTTCATTAGAAGAATAGTAAAAATCATGCAAACCAGTGTGCACTCCTCTAGACGAATCTCGCGTTGTCCTCGGCAGCGTTGATTGAGTCATGCCGAGACAAGGCCCCATTGAGCGGAGCTATCGGCCTGGCATGTCACAACCTCTCAGTCACTATCGCAACATTCTCAGCATCGTCGGCGGCATCGTGCGGGTGCGGGTGCCCACCGGCGATGGGAATCAGTCTACGCCAGCACGCTTTCGCGATATTGCCAGTCTACGCAAGGCGAATGGCGAAACGGTGCTTGCCCAGGTGATTCGCATCGATGACGACGTGGTCTCGCTGCAGGTCTTTGGCGGCACCGCCGGGCTGACCACCCGGGCATCGGTTCGCTTTCTCGGTCATCCCATGCAGGTCACCTGCTCCCAGAACGTGCTGGGACGCGCCTTCAACAGCCTCGGCGAACCCATGGATCGCGGCCCGGCGCTTACCGAGGATCGTCGGGTGGATATTGGCGGGCCTTCGGTCAATCCCATGCGCCGGGTAATGCCGAGTCGCATGATTCGCACCGACGTGCCGATGATCGACGTCTTCAACACCCTGGTGGAAAGCCAGAAGATTCCCATCTTCTCCGTGGCCGGCGAGCCCTACAACGCTTTGCTTGCACGTATCGCCATTCACGCGGACGCGGACGTGGTGGTGTTCGGCGGCATGGGCCTGATCTTCGACGACTACCACTATTTTCGTCAGCGCTTCCTCGATGCCGGGGTATTCGCCCATACGGTGATGTTCGCAAACCTGGCCTCGGAATCGGTAGTGGAGCGACTACTGGTGCCGGACATGGCCCTGGCGGTGGCGGAGCGTTTCGCCGTGGAGGAAGGCAAGCGAGTGCTGGTGCTGCTCACGGACATGACCGCCTTTGCCGACGCCCTGAAGGAAGTCGGCATCAGCATGGAGCGAGTGCCGTCGAATCGCGGCCACATGGGGGATCTCTACTCCCAACTGGCGCGGCGCTACGAAAAGGCCTGCGACTTCCACGGCGCCGGTTCAGTAACGGTACTGACCGTCACCACCATGCCCGGGGACGACATCACCCACCCAGTGCCGGACAACACCGGCTACATCACTGAGGGGCAGTTCTATCTACGCGACGGCCGGATCGACCCCTTCGGTTCGCTCTCGCGGCTCAAGCAGCGGGTGATCGGCAAGAGCACACGGGAGGATCACGGCGCGTTGATGAACACCATGATTCGACTGTATGCCGGCGCCCGGGACGCCCAGCAGAAGCGCGCCATGGCCTTCGAACTCTCCAGCTTCGACGAGAACTTATTGCGCTTCGGTGATCTGTTCGAGAAACGCTTCATGGACGTATCCGTCTCCCTACCTTTGGAACGCGCCTTGGATCTGGCCTGGGAGACCCTGGCGGAATGCTTCGAGCCCAAGGAACTGGTCATGCGTCAGCAACTCATCGACAAGTATTTTCCCAACAAGAAGCGTCATAGTGCGGAAGAAATCCAAGCTGGTACTGCAAGCTGATAGTGCAAGACAGTCAGCGGAAAAGAGAACGTGCCGACGATCTAGCGAGCTAGAGCCAGACAAGGCAAATCCGAGCGAAAACGCGCAGTTTACTGGGGTAAATGAGCATTTTTCGCTCGGATTTAACGAAGTATGGCCAACGCGCAGCAGATCGTTTTGAGGAAACGACGTGGCAAGACTCTCACTTAACAAGACCGCCCTGCACCGGGAACAGTCCAGGCTCCAGCAGTTTCAGCGACTATTGCCGTCCCTGGATCTCAAGCGTCGTCAACTGATCGCCGAGCGCTTGCACGCCCGGAAAACGCTGCAGGAAAGCGAAGCCGAGCTTGAGGTCCTGATAGCTAAAGTGCGTGATCGGTTGCCCATGGCCGGTGACGATACCCTCAAGCTCAAGGATCTAGCTCGGGTCACCCAGGTGCATCTGCGCGAGCACAACCTGCTCGGCGTTCATCTGCCGCTTCTCGAGGAGGTCGACATCGAACTCGCCAACTATCCCAAGTTGACCACGCCCCACTGGCTGGACCGTTATCAAGAAGTGCTGCGAGACGCCCTGGCGCTGACGGTGCGCCTTCAGGTGGAGCGGGAACGGCTGCGGCGTCTGGAGCGCGCGGTCAAGCAGGTCACCCAGCGGGTCAACCTGTTCGACAAGGTGTTGATCCCCCGCACTCGAGAGAACATTCGCCGTATCCATATCCATCTTGCCGACGGCGAGCGCTCGGCGGTGGTGCGGGCCAAACTTGCCAAACGCAAGCAGGCCCAGGGAGTGCGCTTATGAGTATCGTGGCACTGAGCCGAGTGACCCTGCTGGGCAGCCATGGCGGCAAGCAGGCCACGCTGCGCGACTTGCAGCGCCTTGACGCCATGCATTTGATCGACCTGGGACCGGAAAAGCAGGATACGCCCACCAGCGCAGGCGCGAGTGATACCCGCAAGGCACTGGCCTATTTGCTCGACTGCCCGATCAAGCGCCATCAGGTGCCGGACGATCCGGACTTCGATCATCAAGTCACCGTCGAACGCGCCCTGGACAATCAACGCCGGATGCGGGACCTGGAAGACAGCATCGATTTCACCCGGCGGCGTCTGAAGGATCTCGAGCCCTGGGGAGATTTCGACTTTCCGCCCCTGGAAAGCCTCGCCGGGCAGCGCCTGTGGTTCTACGAGGTGCCCAACTATCGGGCGCGCCAGCTCGCTGACGTAGCGCTTCCCTGGCAGGAGGTGCATCGCGACAACCGCAATCGCTACATTGCGGTGATCAGCCAGGAAGAGCCCGCAGCGGATGCCCTTCCGGTGCCGCGCACCCATACCGGCAGCGTGCCGCGCCGGCGGTTGCGCGAGGAGCTACAACGCCTGGTGGTGCGCCTGGATGAAACCGTCGCCGAGCGAGAGGCGCTGACTCGCTGGATTCATCTGCTGCATCGCCATCAGGCCCAGGCGGATGACGCCGCGAGCCTGAAGCAAGCGCAGCATCTCACCCGAGACGACGACGCCATCTTCGCCGTGCAGGGATGGGTACCCCAAGAGGCCCTTGAGAACGTTCAACGTCTCGCCGAAGAAAAAGGGCTCGCCCTGCTCATTGAGCCGGTGGGGCCGGAAGATCAGCCCCCTACCCTGCTCGAAAACGATGAGCGAACCGCCGGCGGCGCGGAGATCGTGGGCTTCTATCAGATGCCCGGTTATCGCAACTGGGACCCGTCCCGAGTGATATTTTTCTCCTTTGCGGTGTTCTTCGCCATGATTCTCGCCGACGCCGGCTACGCCCTGCTGCTGCTCGGCGCGATGCTGTTCTTTTCAAAACGGCTCAAGCAGAGCCGAGCCGGGACGCGAGTGCGCACCCTGGGGTTCGTCTTGGTGGGCTTCACCCTGGTCTATGGTGTGCTGGCCGGCAGTTATTTCGGCTGGAACCCGCCGCCAGAAAGCTGGCTTTCATCCTTGAAGCTTCTCGATGTCAACGATTTCGGGCAGATGATGCAGCTGGCGATCGGCATTGGCCTGGCGCACCTGATCATCGCCAACGCCACCGTCGCCTGGAATCACCGAGGGCGTAGCGCCATGCTGGCGCCGCTGGGCTGGATCATCGCCCTGGTGGCGGGAGTCATGCTTTATTACGCCATCCCTGGCGGTGGACTCGCTCTTGCCCTGGGGCTTATCGCCGTTTTTGCATTCACGGACACCCGTCCTATCCACGAGCCGCTGGATCTGCTCAAGCGCGTCGGCGGCGGCCTTTACGCCCTGACGGACGTGACCCGGGCCTTCGGTGACGTGCTGAGCTATCTGCGCCTGTTCGCTCTTGGACTCGCCAGCGCCTCTTTAGCAGTCACCTTCAATCAGCTCGCCGCGGATGCGGCAGCGGCCTATCCCGGCCTCGGCATCCTGCTCTACGCGCTGATCCTAGTCATCGGTCACGCCCTGAATTTCGTGCTGGCGGTGGTCAGCGGCGTGGTGCACGGGCTACGGCTCAACCTCATCGAGTTCTATCACTGGGGCATCTCGGACGAAGGGTACCCCTTCAAGGCATTCAGGAAAACGGAGACCACGCTATGGAGCAACTGATCATCGCACTGGGTTGGGCGGGACTCTACGGCCCCATGGCCTTGGGAGCCATCGGCAGCATTATCGGCTGCGCCATCGCCGGGCAAGCGGCCATTGGTGCCCTGCTCGAGACCGAGTCCGGCCACGGCCGTTTCATTGGGCTCTCGGCAATGCCTTCCTCCCAGAGCATCTACGGCATCGTGGTGATGTTCACCCTGCAGCGCCCGGTTACCGTCGCAACCTCCCCGGGGCTGTTCTCCGTGGGCATTCTGGCCGGGGTGGCGCTGCTGTTGAGCGCGGTCTATCAAGGCAGCTGCTGCGCTTCGGCGATCAACAGCTCAAAGAGCAAGCCGGAGATTTTCGGGCTATCCATCGCGCCAGCAGCTATCGTCGAAGGCTTCGGGGTGTTCGCCTTTATCTTCGCGCTGGTAATCGGTGGCAGCATCCCGGCGCAATGATTCCGAGGAGGTAAACCTATGAGTCAATCGGAAACGGCTCCCCAAGGCGCCTCTTCCGGCGTCGAGGCACTGATCGAACGGCTGCGAGGCGAAGGAGTCGAGCAAGGCCGGGAAGAGGCCCGGCGCATCGTGGACGATGCGGAAAAGCGCGCCACCTGGATGATCGAACAGGCGGAAGAGGACGCCAAGGCACTGCGCGAACAGGCCGGGGAAGACGCCAAGCGCCTGGAGGATTCTACCAGGGAAGCACTGCGGGTGGCCGCTCGAGACGCGGTGCTGGAGATGCAAGCGACCCTGACCCATCGCTTTCGCGATCATCTGCGCTGGCTAGTGGGTCAGACGCTGTCCCAGGAAGACCTGCTGCAGCGGCTGATTCTCGAACTCGCCGCCCGCACCCGCAGCGACACGCCCCTGGATGCGGAAAACGACGTGGAGATGATGCTACCCCGGGACGTGCTGGGGCTCGAGGAGTTGCGACGCCGCCCGGAAGAACTCAAGGAAGGCACCCTCTCCTACTTCGTGGTCGCCCAGGCCCGGGAGGTACTGCGAGAGGGCGTGCGCTTTTCAATCGGCGAGCAGACAAGCGGCCTGCGAGTGCGCCTGCACGAGCAGGAAATGGAGCTCGATATCAGCGACGAGGCGGTGGCGGAACTTCTGCTGGCGCACCTGCAGCCGCGTTTTCGCGCCATGCTCGAGGGTATCGTCAAATAGCCATGTCATTCATCGCCATGTCAACGCGTCATCAGTATGTCGATCTGCTCGCCAGCCTGCCGGTCTTGCCCGTCATGCCCTTTGGACGCGAGCCACTGCCGATCTCGGCGATCCGACTGGAACATCGTCTCGAGGCACTGAGCGCGGGCCATCGAGACAGCCTGCAGAAGCTGGAGACGCTGCTCGACTGGCAATATCTGGGCCTGGACGTTTCCACCGAGGCCTATCTTCAGCGCTATCGGCAAGCGGCACCGCAGTTGGCCGAGCACGGCGTGAATGATCTCCTCGTGTCGATGCTCGAACGCCATACCTTGGTAACGGCCCTGCGTCGGCGCCGGTCCGGTGAACCTGCGCCGGCGTTCGGCGAGCGCTGGGGGTTCGGCCCGCGCCTGGCGCATATCAGCGCCCACTGGCATGCGCCGCTGTTCGGCGTAGGGGCGGTCTTTCCCTGGCTCAGTGAGGCTTGGGAGCATCTCGAGCAGGACCGCCCCCGGGAACTGGAACGGCTATTGATGGAAGAGTGTGGGCGCCAACTTACCCGGGCGCGCCAGTATGATCGTTTCGATTTTCGCGAGGTCGTCATCTACTGGTTGCGCTGGCGCCTGATTGCCGCTTGGCAGCGCTACAACGCCGAGGCGGTGGAGCGCCGACTGCAGGCGGATATCGAGCGGGGGCTCGGCGACTACGGCGCGCTTTTTTAGGGAGAACGGGAATGATGAGAGCCATCGCCGAGAATTTCTTTCAACATCCGTGGATGAAAGGGGCGCCGGCGGCAAGGCGTAGCGAGGATCTTTTGCCATGGCCGGAAAAAGCTCCATGCAATTCCGGCATTTCCGCCATCCATGGCGGGCAGATAGCGAAAGTAGCGCCCAAGGACGGGTTTACAGCGCCCTCGCGCAGGCTTGCCGCCGGAAAAGCCCATTCTTGCCGGGAGTTTGAAAATGAGTACTAAGCAGGAAGCCAAGCGCGACTGCCGCGTGGTCAACGTTCAGGATGACATCGTGGTCATCGAGGCCACCGAGCGCTCGACGGGGCTGATGAAGAACGAAGTGGTCTACATTCTTCTCGCTCAGGACGAGGAAAATAGTAAACAAGGCCACGAACTGCGCCTCAAGGGCGAGGTGCTGCGGGTGCAGGGCAAACGCGCGGATGTCCAGGTCTTCGAGGATACCGGCGGCATCAAGATAGGCGACGCGGTGGAGCAGACCGGCGAGATGCTCTCGGTCACTCTCGGCCCCGGGCTGCTCGGACAGATCTATGACGGCCTGCAGAACCCTTTGGAGCAGATCGCCTTGCGCTCCGGCTTCTTCCTGCCGCGAGGGCTGCATCTGGAGGCGCTGAACAAGACCACCAAATGGTCCTTCTCTCCTCAGGTGCGCATAGGTACCAAGCTACGCGCCGGCGATACCCTGGGCACCGTGCAGGAAGGCCGTTTTACCCACCGCATCATGGTGCCCTTCGACGCCCATGGAGAGCAGGAAGTCAGTTGGATTCAGGAGGGCAGCTTTACCGTGGATGTGCCGGTGGCGCGGCTGGCGAATGAGGCCGGTACCGAGCGCCAGGTCACCTTGGCCCAGCGCTGGCCGGTGCGCACCCCGCTGCCGAAACGCCTGCTCGACAGCTACACCAGCGAACGGCTCTACCCCTCTCGCCCGTTGGATACCACCATTCGGGTGATCGACACCTTCTTTCCCATCGCCACCGGCGGTACCGCCTGCATTCCCGGCCCCTTCGGTGCCGGCAAGACGGTGTTACAGAACCTGATCGCCCGTCATTCCACCGTGGATATCGTGATCATCGTCGCCTGCGGCGAGCGGGCCGGGGAAGTCGTGGAAACCATCACCGAGTTCCCGCAGCTCAACGACCCCACCACCGGCGGCTCGCTAATGGACCGTACGGTGATCATCTGCAACACCTCCTCGATGCCGGTGGCCGCCCGGGAAGCCTCCATCTACACCGGCATCACCCTGGGCGAATACTACCGCCAGATGGGACTCGACGTGCTAATGATCGCCGATTCCACCTCGCGCTGGGCCCAGGCGATGCGTGAAACCTCGGGCCGCATGGAAGAGATTCCCGGAGAGGAAGCCTATCCCGCCTATCTGGACTCGGCGGTGCGCAGTGTCTACGAACGCGCCGGAGTGATTCGCAACAATACCGGGGACAGCGGCAGCCTCACCCTGATCGGCACAGTCTCGCCCTCCGGGGGCAACTTCGAGGAGCCGGTGACCCAGGCGACCCTTGCCACGGTCAAGTCGTTTCTTGGCCTGTCTTCCGAGCGTGCCTACAAACGCTTCTATCCCGCGGTAGACCCACTGCTGTCCTGGTCCCGCTACCGGGCCGAACTCGAGCCCGCCATCGCCAAGCACCTCGGCGCCGAGTGGCCGGCACGCATCGACGAGCTGCTCAAGCTTCTGCATGACGGCGAAGATGTCAACCAGATGATGCTGGTCACCGGCGACGAAGGCATCACCCTCGAGGATTTTCTCACCTACCACAAGGCGAGCTTTCTCGACCTGGTCTACTTGCAGCAGGACGCCTTCGACGACGTGGATGGCAGCACTTCTCCGGAGCGGCAGCGACGCAATCTGGCGTTGATCTACCCGTTGGTCAGCTCGAAGTATGCCTTCGACGACAAGGAGACCATTCGCGAGTACTTCACTGCCCTGGCCAGCGAGGTGAAGAATCTTAATTACGCGGCGCTCGATTCGAGCGAGCATCGACGCCATTACGCGGCGATCGAAAAGCTGGTCAAAAATGCAGGGCTCGAAATCAGCGCACCATCCCAGAGTACGACCTAACCTGGGTTATTTGGCAGCATGGAGCAATCACGCATTCGCTCAAGCGATGCAGTGCTCCTGAGGCCTACCGATGAGGAGTTGATCGACATGAACCAAGATCGTCAGCCATCTTCCCTACTTTCCAGCCGCTACGCGCCACACATGATGGACCAATCGCTCAAGGCGAACATGTCCACCCTCACCGGCGGTATTACACCGGCCGGTGTATCCACGGTCATTTATGAGTGGCTCGCCCATCTCGCCATATCGCCGGGCAAGCAGCTGGAACTGGCCGAAGATGTGGGCTTCAAGGTTGGATACCTGTTGCGTCATATCCGTCAAGCCAACATATTCTTGGATACACAGCCCTGTATCGAGCCAACGTTGCAGGACGACCGTTTTTCTGATGAAGCCTGGTCCCGCTGGCCCTACAGTTTTATTTATCAGTCGTTCCTGCTACAGCAAGCGTGGTGGGAAAACGCCACCACCAATATCAACGGACTCTCGGATAGTACCGAAAACGTAGTGTCCTTCATCGGTCGGCAGGTGCTCGACCGCTGGTCGCCCTCCAACTTTCCCTGGCTAAACCCGGAGGTGATCGACGCGACCGTACAGCAGGGCGGTATGAACTTCCTGCGCGGCTGGGAGAATTTCTTGGAGGACCGGGAACGACAGATGACCGGATGTCCGCCGGTTGGTATGGAAGAATTCAAGGTCGGCGAGAATCTCGCGACCACACCAGGCAAGGTGGTCTATCGCAACCACCTGATCGAGCTGATCCAGTACACCCCGACCACCAAGAAAGTCTACGCTGAACCGGTATTGATCGTGCCGGCCTGGATCATGAAGTATTACATTCTCGACCTGACGGCGGAGAAGTCCCTGGTGCGCTATCTGGTGGATCAGGGCCATACTGTGTTCATGATCTCCTGGCGCAACCCCACCTCTGAAGATCGCGACCTGGGCATGGGCAGCTATCGCAGGCTCGGTCCTGCAGCGGCGCTGGATGTCGTATCCGCCATTATCCCCGATCAGAAGATTCACGCGGTGGGCTATTGCCTGGGCGGTACGCTATTGACGATTCAGGCCGCTACCATGGCCCGGGACGGTGACGACCGCCTGGGTTCGATGAGTACCCTTGCCACCCAGGTCGACTTCACCGAAGCGGGTGAACTATCGCTTTTCATCACCGAAAGCCAGGTCGATTACCTTGAAAGCATGATGCATGAGCGGGGCTATCTCGATGGGCACCAGATGGCCGGCGCCTTCCAGCTGCTGCGCTCCAACGATCTTGTCTGGTCGCGGATGGTGCGCGAATACATGCTGGGCGAACGCCAGCCCATGATCGCGCTGATGGCTTGGAACGCCGATCTAACGCGCATGCCCTATCAGATGCACTCCCAATATCTACGCAGGCTCTATCTCGACAACGATCTGGCGGCCGGACGCTATATCGTCGGTGACCGACCCATCGCCATCACCGATATCGACGTGCCGCTTTTCGCAGTAGCAACGCAAAGCGATCATGTGGCCCCCTGGCGCTCCGCCTACAAGATTCACCTGCTGTCCGATGCCGAGGAAGTGACTTTCCTGCTCACCAGCGGCGGCCATAACGCCGGCATCGTCAGCGAGCCCGGACATCCGCGCCGCACCTATCAGGTCGAAACGCGCAAGGAAAGAGAAAGCTATATCGACCCGGACACCTGGCAGCAAACGATGCCGACCCAGCAAGGGTCCTGGTGGCCGGTATGGCAGGCCTGGCTGGTGGAACGCTCATCCAAGGAACAGGTCGCGCCTCCGGAAATAGGCGGCCAGGACTATTCGCCTATAACGGATGCGCCAGGCACATATGTATTGCAGCAATAATGCTGTGGTAGATGTAAAAAAACGCCGCTATCCTTGAAAGATAGCGGCGATATCTTGCGGTGAGAGAGTGACGTGGCCCGGTATCGCGCTACGCCGTCATTGGTTATCGATCGATCTCCAGGTTCGGGCGTGGCGTGTCCGCTGTGCTCGGTGGCAAGATGGGATATTCCACTCGGGGTTGCTCGCCGGTCAGGCTATGCAGGAACGCGGTGATCGAGTCCACTTCTTCATCGTTCAACTCGGCTCCGAGTTGCGCTGACCCCATTATCGCCACGGCCTGTTTCAAATCCCAGGCCTTGCCACTGTGGAAATACGGCGGCGTCAGAGCAATATTGCGCAGGCTCGGCACTTTAAAGACGTACTCATCGGAAGCAGACTCCGTGACTGCAAAGCGCCCCTTATCCTCCGGCGGAAGAAAGTTGGCACCAGGTTTTTCCACTACGCCGAAGGGCTGATACTGATCACCTCCCAGATTGATACCGCTATGACAAGAGGCGCAGCCCCTGTTGACGAACAGCTCAAGCCCAGTCTTCTGCTCATCGCTCAAGGCATCGGCATCTCCTTTCAAATATTGATCGAAAGGCGCGTTGGGCGTGATCAACGTGGCCTCGAACAGCGCAATCGCATCCTGGATATTATCGATGTTGATGGCATCTTCCGCCTCGGGAAACGCCTCCTCGAAAAACGGTTGATAACCGGGGATACCCTTGAGCATGTTCACCGCATTCTCGTGAGTGGTAGCCATTTCCACCGGATTGACCAGAGGGCCGCCTGCCTGCTGGGCGAGGTCTTCGGCACGCCCGTCCCAGAACTGGGCGGTATTGAATACCGCGTTGAGCACCGTGGGCGAATTGCGACCACCCATTTGCCAGCGATGGCCTACCGAGGTTTCCAGCATATCAGTGCCCCCGAGCCCCACCAGATGACAGGAGTTGCAGCTGATGGTATTACTCTTCGACAGTCGTGGCTCGAAGAAGAGCATCTTGCCAAGCGCCACCTTCGCCGGTGTACTGGGATTGCCTTCCATCTCCGGCGGCTGTTCGGGAATTGGTTTGAACAGCGCCTGGGCGCGACTCATCAACTCATCCTCAGCGGCCATCGTCGCGCCCGCTGCTATTACTCCAGCTATTATCAGTATCAGACTCCGCTTTTGCATGCTGATCTCCCTTGTTCGCGCGATGAACTATCTTGCTTGCACTCGCATTGATGCACAGGCGCCTTACAGGAAATTTAAGCTCGAAATATTAGCGATTCCTTCACTCATCTCGGTTCTGAACGTACAGTTTCACTTTATAATCTAACTAACTAATAGAACCTTGCCTTGATATGAATCAATAAGGTTATAAAAGGCCCATGTCATCTTGAACTAGCGGTACTTGGCAATCGACTGCCACTGAAAGCTTTGTCATCGTCATGGGAGAAATGTCATGAAGGCATTGGTATTTCACGGTCCTGGTAAACGCAGTTGGGAGGACAAGCCTCGCCCAACTATCGACAAACCCACGGATGCGGTGGTCCGCATCACCCATACCACTATCTGCGGCACCGACCTGCACATTCTAAAAGGCGATGTGCCTGCTGTTGAGGATGGCCGCATCCTGGGTCACGAGGGCGTGGGAGTGGTTGAGGAAATCGGTGATGGCGTGAGCAATATCCAGGTCGATGACGAGGTGCTGATTTCTTGTGTCACCTCCTGTGGCCGCTGCGACTACTGCAAGCGCGGCGTCTACGCTCACTGCCGCGACGGCGGCTGGATCCTCGGCCACCTGATCGACGGCACTCAAGCCGAGTACGTGCGCATCCCGCATGCGGACAACAGCCTCTATCCGCTACCCAAGGAGATGGACCGCGCCGCAGCGGTAATGCTCAGCGACATCCTGCCCACCGGCCACGAGATCGGCGCCCTCAACGGCGAGGTCAAGCTCGGCGACACAGTGGCCATCGTCGGCGCTGGCCCCATCGGTCTGGCAGCGCTGATGACATCACGCTTCTACTCTCCGGCGCGGATCATCATGATCGACCCGGACGAGAACCGCCTGGCCATGGCCAAGCAGCTCGGCGCCACCGATATCATCGCCGGTGATCCGTTTGAGACGATCGACAAGCTGACCGGCGGCGAAGGCGTGGATGTGGCCATGGAGGCGGTGGGCATCCCCGAGACCTTCGATGTCTGCCAGCGCATCGTCCGCCCGGGCGGGCATATCGCCAACATCGGCGTGCACGGCAAGAGCGTCGATCTTCAGCTGCAGGACCTGTGGATCAAAAACATCACCCTGCGCACCGGCTTGGTGAACACCGACACCATTCCGGTGCTGATGCGCGTCGTCGAGAGCGGCGGCGTCGAACCCGCTGAGCTGGTGACCCACCGCTTCAAGCTCGACGACATCGAGAAGGCCTACGATATCTTCACCGATGCGGCAAAGGAGAAGGCTATCAAGATGATCTTGACCGTCGAGTAACGTGGAGTTCATGTATGCAAGCTTGGCTGGCGTCCAAGTTCGAGGGCGCCGGTCGTTCAAGTAGTCTCGCCTCGACGCCATTCTTTCGTCCTGACACCGGGACTCCAGCACGAGTCGGGTTCCAGCTCCGTCGGCAAGGGCGAGCGCCAACTCGATATCCGTTTCGAGGAGCGACGAAAATCGTCGCCGCGGTTGACGATCGGCAGTACGCCTTGAGGCGTATCGGATGGCAACTGATCGACTGACTCGGCTGGCGGCTTCACATTCAGCAGTACTCGCGCCAACATCGGATAACCACAGTCGGATTGTCCCCCGCTAGAAAAGGCAACAAGGCATGCATACGACCTCTGCGGAAAAGCCTTCCATCACCGACCGTAATACGCGCCAGCTTAAAACCCGTGTCACCCTGGTGGGGGCTGTAGTCAATCTTTTGCTCGCGAACCTCAAAATAATTGCCGGAATCGCTGGCCATTCTCAAGCCCTGGTGGTCGATGGCGTCCATTCATTGTCGGATCTGCTCGGCGACACCTTAGTGCTGTTCGCCAGCCATTCCGGCAGCAAAGCGGCGGATGCTGAGCACCCCTATGGGCACGCTCGCTTCGAAACTGCCGCGACGGTAGTGATCGGAATCATGCTGCTGATCGTCGCCGGTAGTTTCATTTACGATGCCGTGCTGGGAATACTAGATCCCACGCGCCTACAGACACCGAGCTGGGTTGTACTACTTGCGGCGCTCGTCTCTGTACTGGCAAACGAGGCGCTCTATCACTATACGGCTCGGGTAGGACGACGTGTCGGCTCCAAGCTGATCGAAGCGAATGCCTGGCATCATCGCTCCGATGCGCTTTCTTCACTGATCGTCATCGGCGCCTTTTTTGGCAGCCTGGCCGGATTGACCTGGCTCGATGCGGTGGCCGCAGTGATCGTGGCTGCCATGGTAGGCGTCATGGGTTGGCAGTTCGTCTGGCAGTCCACCCGCGAACTAGTGGATACGGGGGCAGATCCACAGACCCTGAAAGAACTGGCTGCGGTCATCGATGCGGTGGAAGGAGTGCGATCTCATCACGATCTACGCACGCGATTGATGGCGGGCAAGGTGCTGATTGATGTCCATTTGCTCGTGGCACCCTACATCAGCGTCTCCGAAGGACACCGCATTAGTGAGGAAGCCCGCAGGCGCTTGATCGAGCAGACGAGTCGGGCCAGCGAAGTCCTGGTACATGTAGATACACAGAAGCCAAGCGATACAGCGGCACCTCTCCCGCCGCTGCGACATCAGATATTGGCGGACTTGATGGATGCATGGGTAGATCTGCCGGAAGCGAACGGCCTGCCTCGGGCCACCCTGCACTATCTTGGCAGCCGCGTGCAGGTAGTGCTGGAGCTTCCGGCAGAGCATATCGACTCACACCGATTGGATGAGATCGAAGACCGTTTCCAGAAGGCAGCGGCAGAACTGCCTTATATCGAGAGCATACGCTGTCTATTGGCAACGTCTCACGCATCAAGGCCCGACAAAACTGCTCTTTATCCCAACGCCCAGTCCGCCGGTTCGTGACACAGCGGCAGATCGGGCTGCGCGCGCCGTTGACCGAGTTCACGACGAGCGGCCTGCAAGGCGGTGCGCAATCCTTCTTCGACGGTGGGATGATAGAACGGCATCTCGAGCAGTTGATCAACGGTCAACTCTTGCTGAATCGACCACGCAAGAAGATGCAGCAAGTGCTCTGCATCCGGGGCCACCATCTCTGCGCCGAGCAGGCGCCCATCACTCTCGTCAGCGTATAGCTGCAGGATTCCCGCGTTACGTCCCGCCATCAGCGCTCGGCCCTGTTGGGTAAAGTCGACGCTGCCGGTCACCACTCCACTCTTCGGCAGATCCGCTCGAGTCAGCCCCGCATACCCGGCGCCGGGCTCGGTAAAGACGATGCCTTGTGGGGTACGCCGACGAAGACACTCGGCCTCCGGGTGCAGGGCATGATAAGCGGCGATGCGCCCTTCGTCTGCCGCCTCATGCAGCAGCGGGCGCAGGCCACTCACATCGCCGGTGACATAGACCGGCAGGTCGGCGATTTGCAGGGTCGACGCATCGAAAAGGGGAACGCCTCGCTTGTCGAGCTCCACACCAAGGTTCTCAAGACCCAGCCCTTCGACATTGGGCCGCCGCCCAAGGGAGGCCAGCACCCAATCGACCACGACCTCTTGCTCCTCTCCTTGAATCATCACGCCATCGTCGCTTTGGCGCAGGGTTACATCCGCCCCGGTAGTGACGGACATCTGGCTTTTGAGCACCTTGAGCAGGCTGGCGTTGATCTCCGGATCGCTCAATCCTGCTACATTCGACCCCTTGGTAAAAGCATGCACCTCGCAGCCAAGTTGAGCGAAGGCCTGGCCCAGTTCCACGCCGATCGGTCCGAGCCCCACCACGCCGATGCGCCGACCCGGCGCCTGGAGTTCGAAGACCTCATCCGAGGTCACTACGCGATCGCCGAAAGCACGCCACGCTTCGGGTAGATTGGGGCGAGTGCCGGTGGCAATGATCATGGTCTCGGCCTGAATCCGCTCGCCATTGACTTCGAGGGTGGTGGGATCGAGAAAGCGCGGCTGGCCGTGAATGCTTCTTTCTCCCAAGGATTCGGCCGTCTCAATGGGCCCGGCGATAAAACGATCCCGTAGCTTGCGCACATGCGCCATAATGGTGGGCAAATCGGGCTCGAAAGTTTCGGCGCCTCGTATCCCACTCTCCTCGAGCCAGTCGCGGCGACCGTAGGCATGGGCAACCTCGAGCAACGCCTTCGAGGGCATGCAGCCGACTCGTGCGCAGGTCGTGCCATAAGGACCGGCATTGATCAGCAGCACATCATCCGTATAGCGCCGCGCTTCACTCAGGGCAGTCAACCCGGCCGTGCCAGCGCCCAAAATCACCAACTTCGCTTGTCGTGCCATGGTTCCTCCACAACTGAAATAAAACCCTCAAACGCTGAGCCTAGTCCACAAGAACGGCAGCTCACCAACTCATCAAGTTCGATTGACCTTCCAGACCCTCGAAGCGGTCCGTCACGTAGCGGCTGTGGCAGGCCACGCAGGATTCGGTCATGCGGTTGAAGGTTTCGACCTGGGCCTGGGAATCCTGCTGCTTCCCCGCTTCGGCCAGCGACGCTGCCAACTGGTGAAGGCGCTCATCCATCTGCAGAAATTCCTTGGGCACCGCCGCCATCAGATCCTGACGATCCTGCTCGGTCAGGGACTGCTCGAGAATGAAACTGTCATGGATGGCTTGGCCCTTCTGCGCCACCTCGTCGTGCTTGCCCTGAATGATGGCGCTATAGGTCTCCTGCATCGCCGACTCGATCTCGACCATCTCCTTTACCAGCAATCCACGCAGCTTCTCGGTCAGCCTTGGGCCCACTGGTTCCGCGGCGACGGCACCTGCACTCCATGTCAGGCTCACTGCTATAGCAGCCGACAGAATGGCTCGGCATGCCTGTCCCTTGTTCATGACTTACACCTCGCGTTACGTTGGTTTGCTTGCATCGGTCAATGCATCTGGTGGCGTAGAATCCTCAACTTGCGCCCATCCCAGATCATCGAAGATCACATAGAGTGCCGGAATCACTATCAGCACCAGTATGGTAGAGGTCAGCAAACCGAACACCACCGCGATCACCAATGGTTGTACCGCCGCTGCCTGGGCGCTGGTCTCGGCCAGCAGCGGCAAGAGCCCGGCGATGGTGGTACTCGCCGAAATCAGGATGGCGCGCAGGCGGTCGCGACTGGCTTGACCGGCAGCGGCGATGGCGGATTGTCCCGAGGCGCGGTAGCTCTTGATGAAATGAATCAGCAGGATGGCATTGTTGACCACGATCCCCGCCAGGGACGCCACGCCGATCATCGAGGGCATCGATAGATAGAAGCCCATCAGCACATGGCCCCATAGCGCGCCGACAAAGGCCAGCGGGATCGACAGCATGACGATCAGCGGTTCGACGTAGCTTCTGAACTGGAAAGAGAGAATCACGAAGATACCGATCAGCCCGATCAGCAGCGCGCGACGAATGGAGCCTCCGGTTTCCGCCGAGCGGGCGACCTGGCCTTCGAAGGTGACCGCCACCTCAGGATGGCGCGTCTGGAAATCCGGCAGCCAGTGTCGGCGAATGTCGTCGACGATTGCCTGGGCATTGGCCGATGCCGCATCCACGTCGGCGGTCACGGTAGCGGTACGCTGGCCATCGACGCGGGTGATCCGCGCCCAGCCACGCGCCTTCTCGATGTTCGCGACGACTTCAAGGGGCACCCGGCCTCCTCCAGGGAGCTGCACGGTCAGATCCTGGAGATCATCCAGGCTCCGGCGGTCCTGTTCGGCGTGACGCACCAGGATTTCCATGTCCCGCTGGCCGATGCGCAGGGTATCGCTGATTTGCCCGAGCATGGCGGCCCGCAGCTGCACGGCGGCTTCTTCGGTGGTCAGTCCAAGCCCGTGGGCGCCCTCGGCCAGGGACAGGCGGCGCTCCGGCTTGCCCGGGCGCAGGTCATCGATGACGTTATAGACGCCCGTATAGCCGCCAAGATACTCGGAGAGCTCCAGAGAAGCCGCCTTCAGCCCATCCAGGCTCTCCCCCTGTAGACGCACTTCGATAGAGATGCCCGCGGGCCCGAACCCCGGCTCCTGAATGATCAGACTAAGTAGTCCTGGAATATTGCCGATCTCTTTCTGCCAGGCGGTAGTCAGCTCATTCAGGCTCAGGCTGCGCCGCTCCGCGCCAAGTAGATCGACGATCAACGTCGCCACATGGGCTCCGGTCTCCCGAGCACTGGGATTGTGGTTGAAGCGTACCTGGATGGCACGCACCAGAGGCGTTTCATCCGGCTGCTCTGGCGTCAGCCGCGCATCGATCTCGCGCAAGGCCTCCTCCACGCGGGAAGCCACCGCTTCGGTACGCGACAGCGGCGTACCCTGGGGCATCAGGATGCGTGCCTCGAGTACGTCGCCGTCGATTTCCGGCATGGCTTCGCTGCCGATATGGCCGCCGGCAAGATAGCCGCCGGAGCCCAGCAACAGAATCAGCACGCTGCCCAACAAGGCGTAGCGCCATCGAATCGCCGCATCGGCCAGACGCCCGACGCCCTCCCGGAACGCCTCGAAGCGGCGATCGAAGCCGGCACGCAACCGCGACGGCTCGGCCTGCAGGCGATGGAGGCTGCCTTTCAGATGATGCGGCAGGATGAAGAAGGCTTCGATCAGACTCGCCGACAGAGCGGCAATCAAGACAACCGGCAGCACCTTGAGCACGTCGCCCAGCTCACCGACCAGAAAAGAGAGCGGCAGAAAGACCGCCACCGTGGTCAGGAAGGACGACACCACCCCGGGGAGTACGCCCAGGGTTCCCTCGACCACGGCTTTCAGAGGCGAGGCGCCTTTCAACGCACGCTCGGCGATGTTGTCGGTAATCACGATGGCATCGTCCATGACGATACCGATCGCCATCAGCAGCGCCACCAGGGTGATCATGTTCAACGACAAACCGGCGAGCCCCATGACCGCAAAGGCCCCCAGGAAAGCCACCGGCAGGCCCAGCACCGCCCACAGCGCCAGCCGTGGCCGGAAGAACAGGCTCATCATCAGCACAACCAGCACAAAACCCTGGATGCCGTTCTCGACCAGCATCTGCAGGCGATCGCGCACGATGGTGGTCATGTCCTGGGTCAGGGTCAGCGATACATCGCCGTCCAGGCGCTGGCGCTCGTTCTCGACCATCGACTCCAGGGCATTCATCACGTCCAGGGCGTCGTCGCGCAGGGTCTTGTGCACCTCCAGCACCAGGGCGCGCTGGCCGTCGAACCAGACTTTTTCTTCCTCGCGCTCGACGTTCTCCCGCAGCGAAGCGATCTGTCCCAGGGTCAGCTCGCCACCCTCGGTGCCGGAGACGACCACCACATCCTGCAGCTCACGCAGCGCTTGACGCTGATCGGTGAAACGCAGCTGGATGTCCTGGCTCGGGGTTTCCAGAATACCCAAGGGCATGTCGATGTTCTGGCGGGATAGGATCGCCGCCAGCTCGCTCGCCGACAGCCCATACTGGCCCAGCGCTTCCTGGGGAATCTCGATCTGCCATTGGCGCTGGGAGAGCCCCTGAATATCGACCTTGGCGACGCCGGGCAGACGCAGCAGCCTATCCTCCAGGGTCTTGGCGTAATCCTCCAGATCGGACAGCGGCATGTCGCCGCCCACCGCCACCGCCGCCACCAGATCGCTGCGATGCAGCTCGCGCACGACCGGGGGATCGGCGCGCTGGGGAAAATCGGTGATGGCCTCGACCTCGGTGGAGATATCATCCAGAAAACGGCCGATATCGCCGTCGTCCTCCATGGTCGCCGTGGCGCTGGCCAGGTTGTCCTGGGCGACACAGACCAGCTCGTCGAGAAAATCCACGCCGCTCAAAGCATCGTGAAGACGACGACAGACCTGATCCTCGACGTCCGCGGCGGTGGCACCGCGATATTTCACCTCGACACTGACTTCACCGGGCAGGTAGTCGGGGAAAGTCTCGCGCTTGAGGCCGGGAACGGCGAATAATCCCGCTGCCAGCAGCAGGATCAGCAGCAGATTGGCGGCAGTAGGGTGGCCGGCGAACCAGCGAATCATTTCGGGAACCCCTGACTAAATGCCTGCACGAACGAATCGCTTCGTTGCGCGGTGCTCGAAGACTCGCCTAACCCCATGTTATGTCTCGTCTTCTGTGCTCCGTGCGTCTCGCGCTTCATCTCGTTCGGCAATTTATTCAGCGATTCCGCTACCTCCCCCAGCGCCTGGCGGCGAAGACTACGTGTCAATTCATCGTCGCGCCGCGGATCGATGGTCATGCCGCTTATCGCCGGCATCAGGTCATCCACGACCACGGTTTCGCCGATGGAGAGCCCCTCAGCGATCACCGACAGGTCGTGCTGCTCGAAGGCGATTCGAACCGGCTGACGAACCAGGCGGCGTTCGTCGTCGACCCGGTATATCTCTCCTTGATGGACCGCCGAGGCCGGTACCACCATCAGTGGTTCCGGTGCCCTGGATGTCAACCGTACCTGCACGTACATGTCCCGCACCAGAGGCGGATGGGTCAACGGCGCCACATGCCGATAAGGCTCGTCGACTCGCACCACGACCTGAGCGGTACGCGTGGCTGGGTCCAGACCGTTGGCGATCCGCACGACCCGGGCCGGCCAGCGTGCGCCCTTCCCGGCCACCAGGGACACCTCGGCTTCGATGACGGATAGATCCATGCGCTGGGCGATGTCCAGAGTCTCGTCATCCGCATCACGAACGATCTGGGTACCGAGCAGGCGTCGTAGCATGTCCATCGGCACCTGGGCCACCACCTCGGCGGCCTCGATGCCGTCGGCGCTGAACAAGCGCTGCCCGGCGTTGATGTACTGATGAAGCTCTGCTTCGACACCGCCCAAGCGCAGATCGTAGGGCGCGACGAAACGGGTGTCGTCGAGATCCTGGCGGGCCTGGGCCAGCCTGGTGGATGCCTGCTCGCTCTGGGCTTCCAGGCGCTGGCGTCGCGAGGGAATCAGCTGTAATTCATTTTCCAACGACTGCACGGTCTGGCGTTGAGAAAGCGCTGCGCGCTCTTCCGTATCCAGACGAGAGTGCGATACCGAACCGCTATTCGCCAGCCGCCGGATACGCGACAGCTCCTGTTCCGCCAGACGCAGGCGCTCACGCTCCAGGGCAAGCAGTCGCCCCGTGTTTTCGGCCTCCATTTCCAGTTGGGCCTTCTCCGCGGCAAGACTCGCTAGTTCGGCCTTGGCTTCAGCCTCGGCAAGCCGATAGCGACTGGGATCGATCTCCAGCAACAGGCTATCCTTCGCCAGCAGCGTGCCGCTTTCCAGCCCGGGATGACGCTCGACGACGCGCCCCGGCACATTGGCGATGGCATCCCAGCGTCGTGCGGGGCGAGCGGTGCCGTAGCCCCGGGCCTCGACGGCGAAAGGCATCAGCTCGGCCTCGATGACACGCACTGTGGGTGTATCCAAGGGGGCCTCGCCGCGCGAGGGTGTCTGACGATTGATAACGAAGATCACGATCAGCAGAATGCCGATCGCAAGGCCCAATGCGACCAGCAGGCCACGACCCCAGCGGATTCTCATGACGCCTCTCCCGCTTGAATGCCACGTCGATAAAGCAGGAAGGCACCTGGCGCCTGCTCGGTGATGCGCGTGACATCTCCGGCGATCAGCGACTGCACCACCAAGCCCTGCACCGTGCCGATGAACTGGGTGACCGCCGCTTCGGTGTCCAGATCGGCACGCAATTCACCGCTTGCCCTGCCTTCCTCGAGAATGGCCGCAAGCCGTTCGCGATATTTCGCCAGCATGGAACGTAGCAGTCGTGTGGCGGAGGTTGGCTCTGTGTACTGAAGCTGCCCGAACATCAGCCGCGGCACCCCCGGGTGATCGGTGATGAAACCGATATGTGCCGTGAACATCGCCTCCAGGGTTGCCAACGGCGTCTCGGTTCCGACGACGGCCTTTTCAAGACGTTGCAAGACCTGTTCGGCGATCCAGGTCATGACCGACTGCCATATCTCATCCTTGCCGGAGAAATGACGAAACAGCGCCCCCTGGGTCACCTTCATGCGCTGAGCGATGGAGGCAGTGGTGATACGCGCCGGGTCCTGCTCTGCGCATAGCTCCACCACGGCACGCACGGTCAACTCCTTGCGTTCTCGAGAGGGCAGATGACGAGTTCGTGACATAAGATGCTCCAAAAGATAGTAATTGATTACTATCTTAATAAAGAACTCCTCTTCTTGCCAGCAAGCCAAGTCGCTCTGGCCAGCTGTCACCTTTCCTTCATATGAAACAATGCGCAGGATGTCAGTGGCTCTTCATTCATGGGCGCCACCTCCGTGTCTCGATCCGCTGCTACTAACGCACGATGACAACAGCGCAGGGCGCGACATGCAGCACACGATGCGAGACGCTGCCAACCACTAGACTTTTAATATTGCTGTTTCCGCGGCTTCCCATTACCACGGCATCGACACCCAGGCTTTCCACTTCCGATAAGATGACCCGCGCCGGCTGACCCGCTCGTACGATGGGTTGCAGCTGCTTGCTGTCGAGTCCGGCCTGCTGACACGCCTGTTCAATGATGGCCAGTCCCGCCGGCTGCACGATCGCCTCCGCATTAGTGGCTATGGCGCCCGCAGCCCGGCCCATGGCATCCTCCGCAAGAGGTGGCTCCTGGATATTGAGTGCGTATAGGCGCCCTCCATCGGCCTTGGTCAGGCTGGCAGCCAGTTTGAGCGCTGCACAGGACTGGGCAGAGCCGTCGATGGGTACCAGAATCGATTGATACATATACACCTCCGAAAATAGTCGAGATGACGATGATCCATTCCTGTTAACCAAGTTAGCGCAACGCCGGCAAAGTTACTTGACCTGGATCAATCTAAGAGCGTAATACCACTCCGCGCGACATCGCGCCGAGGCTTACAAAAACCGCGGTGCTGAGCCGAGAAGAACTCATATCGACACATTGTGACGGCAAAAAGATCTACTACCGCATCAGCAGCGAACAGGCCATGGCAGTGATTCAGACGTTCCACGAACAGTTCTGCGTCTGAGTGGTACGACAGCATCGGAAGCGGGATACGCGTTGCCAGTAGAGCGATCCACTCAGGACTTGAGGTATGAAAACAAAGCCGCGCTCCCTGATTCTCAGTAGATAGCAAAGATATCATCCGACCCCTTCCTTATAGAGTTGCAACAGATCCGCTCCTTGCTTACGCATCCATTGACTCCCCCCAAAGGGCGTCGTCGTTTTATCGTTATCAGCCGTTTTATTGACTCGAGTCAACTTTTCTTGCTGCCGGAGCGTCTAGGCTTCTTAACACAACATATAGTATTAAAAAACTTAAAAACCGGCATATATAGGGTAAACTGTGAACGCACACGCTACCAAAATCGGCAGCAAGTCTCGTCTGGATGTCGCTTCCACCATCGATGAATATCTGAATCGCGCGGACTGGCGGGTGCACGCTAACGCCAATCAGGGCTACTCCCTGGGCGGGCTGATCCTCAACGTCTCCGGCAAGCTGATCGCCAATTACTGGTTGGATGAGGTTTACCCGCAAGCAGTCGGCGAAGCTCACCGCCAGGGTGACCTGCATATCCACGATCTGGACATGCTCGCCGGTTATTGCGCCGGCTGGTCGCTGCGTACCCTGCTGGTAGAAGGCTTCAACGGCGTACCGGATCGCGCGGAAAGTACGCCTCCGCGCCATCTAACCAGCGCCTTGGGACAGATGGTCAACTTTCTCGGCACTTTGCAGAACGAATGGGCCGGCGCCCAGGCCTTCAGCTCCTTCGACACCTACCTGGCGCCCTATGTGCGCAAGGACAACCTGAACTACGCTGCCGTCAAGCAGGCGATCCAGGAATTCATCTACAACCTCAACGTGCCGTCTCGCTGGGGCAGCCAGACGCCCTTCACCAACCTCACCTTCGACTGGGTGTGTCCTGAAGATCTGCGCGAGCAGGTACCGGTGATCGGCGGCGAGGAGCAGGCCTTCACCTACGGCGAACTGCAGGCCGAGATGGACCTGATCAACCGCGCCTATCTGGAAGTGATGGAAACCGGCGACCGCCAGGGCCGTGTGTTCACCTTCCCCATCCCCACCTACAACATCACCCCGGACTTCGACTGGGACAGCGACAACGCCGAGCGGCTGTTTGCCTTGACCGCCAAGTACGGCCTGCCCTACTTCCAGAACTTTCTCAATTCGGACCTGGAACCGCACATGGTGCGCTCCATGTGCTGCCGCCTGCAGCTGGATCTCAGCGAACTGCTAAAACGCGGCAACGGCCTGTTCGGCAGCGCCGAGCAGACCGGCTCCCTGGGGGTGGTGACGATCAACTGCGCCCGGCTCGGTCACCGTTTTGCCAGCGACAGGGCCGGGCTCTACGCGGAGCTCGACCGGCTGATGGAACTCGGGCGCGACAGCCTGGAACTCAAGCGCGAGCGCATCCAGCAATGGATGGATGCGGGGCTCTACCCCTACTCGAAGCGCTACCTGGGAACGCTGCGCAATCACTTCTCCACGCTCGGGGTCAACGGCCTCAACGAGATGGTGCGCAATTTCAGCGAGGACCGTCTGGACATCACCAATACGGAAGGGCGCACCCTGGCACTGGAACTGCTGGATCACGTGCGCGAACGGATGAAGCAGTTCCAGAAGCAGACCGGCCACCTCTACAACCTGGAAGCCACTCCAGCGGAAGGCACCACCTACCGCTTCGCCAAGGAGGACGCACTCCGCTACCCGAGCATTCTCCAGGCCGGTACGCCAGAAGCGCCCTACTACACCAACTCCAGTCAGCTACCGGTGGGCCACACCGACGATCCTTTCGAGGCGTTGATTCATCAGGACCCGCTGCAGAGCCGCTATACCGGCGGCACCGTGCTGCATTTGTACATGCGCGAGAAGCTCTCCAGCGCTACGGCCTGCAAGGCCCTGGTGTGGCGGGCGCTATCGCGCTTCCGACTGCCCTACCTGACCGTCACCCCAACTTTCTCGATCTGCCCGGTACACGGCTACCTGGCCGGCGAGCACGAATTCTGCCCGCGCTGCGATGAAGCATTGCTGGCAGAAACCCAGGCCACGGCCTGAGAGCCTGTCCACGAGTTCGTGAACAAAGCTCTATTATCATTACCATTGCACAAAGGATTCATCACCATGAGCAATCAAACCCTGCGCGACACCCTGCCGAGCGAACAACGCCAGCGCTGCGAGATCTGGACCCGAGTCATGGGCTATCATCGCCCAGTCAGCCAGTTCAACATCGGCAAGCAGTCAGAGCATCGCGAGCGGCGTCACTTCACCGAGACGATGCTGAATTCATGAATATCGATGTTCGCCGGGAGTCCCGCTCCCGGCATCAAGATCCTATCGCGCGGGTCGGCATTCGACTGCCCATTGCGGGCCTGACGCCGATGACTACTCTGGACCACCCGGACCATCTTGCCTGTGTGGTCTTTCTGCAGGGCTGTCCGCTGCGCTGCGGCTACTGCCACAATCCGCAGATGCTTCCATCGCGTCGAGGCAAGCGCGAGGAATGGGAGAAAATACTCAAATTCCTGGAGAATCGGCGCGGGCTACTCGATAGCGTAGTATTCAGCGGCGGCGAACCCACTACACACGCGGACCTTGTCGCGGCCATGAAGGATGCCAAGGCGCTGGGCTTCAAAGTGGGGCTGCACACGGCGGGCGTCTATCCGCGACGCCTCGAGACGCTGCTGCCTTGGCTCGACTGGGTGGGGTTCGACGTCAAAGGCCACGTCGATGACTTCGAGCACATTGCCGGGCGGCTCGGCACCTGGCCGCGCCACGCCCAGAGCCTGGGGCTGCTGCTGGATAGCAATATCGATCTCGAGTGCCGCACGACTATCCATTGGCGGGATTTCGATCTCAAGGCCGTGGAGCGTCTGGCACTAAGCCTGGCCGACTGTGGTGTGCGCCGCTACGCTTTGCAGTTGGCCCGTACCGAGCAATGCCTGGCCTCCGCCTACGCCGAACCCGTCGTCGATGCCCCTCTGCCAGAAGAATTGGCGAGACTCGTCAAGCGCCTTGCCCCCCGTTTCGACCAGCTGACGCTACGCGAATGACGCCTTCCCCAGATTTTCTGGGGCCAAAAGCATCCGTTAGTAGCCAGCCCCTTCGCAAAGGCCGGCGACTTCTACCGCGTGGCGGAGCAGCCCGAATTCGGCGACGGTCGCCGGTGGTAGCCCACGACCGTCGCGTTTATAGCGAATCGCCTCCTGGCCAGCATCAATAGCCATCGCCCTCGTCCTGGGCGATGGCAACGCCGAGAGTGACGAGCAGATCATCAAGCAGACTCGAGGCGCCGAAACGAAAGCGCGCCGGAGTAAGCCAGTCGCTGCCCATGAGCCGCGTCGCCAGTTGCAAATAAGCCTGGGCCTCTTCGGCACTGCGCACGCCGCCGGCGGCCTTGAAGCCCACCTCGGGGGCGGTATCGCGAATCAAGCTCAGCAGGATTTCCGCGGATTCGAGGGTCGCGTTGACCGGCACCTTGCCGGTGGAGGTCTTGAGGAAGTCGGCCCCTGCCTCGATGGCCAGCTCGCCGGCACGCCTGATCAGCGCCGGATCGTGCAGCTCGCCGGTTTCCAGAATCACTTTGAGGGTGGCACCGGCGCAGACCGACTTGCAGGCATCCACCAGGTCATGGCCTTGCTCCTCGTTCCCCGCCATCAAGGCACGATAAGGAAAGACCACCTCTACTTCGTCGGCTCCGGATGCGACCGCCGCCCTGACCTCCCGGGCGACCTCCATGACCTCGCCATCGCCGTTGGGAAAGTTGGCAACGGTGGCGACATTCACGCTATCGCCTAGGCCATAGGCGGAGAGCGCGCGTTTGGCGGTCGCCACGAAGCCGGGATAGACGCAGACCGCCGCCGGCGTGCCGACGGGGGTCTTGGCACGGCGGCACAACGCCTCGATGGTAGCGTCGTTGTCGCCGTCGTTGAGGCTGGTGAGGTCCAACAGGCTCAGGGCTTGGCGGGCCGCGTTGCGAAGTTCGTTACCGGAAGAATGGCTCATGCTTTCCTCTCATTGATCAAGTGCTGTCGATCATCCGCCTTTTCTACGCCAAGGCAATGAAGAAGCCGGCAATCGTCGCGGACATCAGGTTGGAGAGCGTGCCCGCCAATACTGCCTTGAGACCCAGGCGGGCGATATCGTGACGGCGGCTCGGGGCGATGCTGCCAAGCCCACCCAACAGAATGGCGATGGACGACAGATTGGCGAAGCCGCACAGGGCAAACGACAGAATCGCCACGGTATGCGGGGTAATCATCTCGCCCGTGGCCGCCACTACCGTCTCGCCGTCGATATAGGGTGCCAGGTTGACATAGGCGACGAATTCGTTGAGTACCAGCTTCTGGCCGATGAAGGAGCCCGCGAACACAGCCTCATCCCAGCCCACCCCCAGTAGAAACGCCAGGGGCGCGAACAGCCAGCCCAGGATCAACTCGAGACTCAGCGACTCCATGCCGAACCAGTCCCCAATGCCGCCCAAGATGCCGTTGATCAGCGCAATCAAGCCGATGAAGGCCAATAGCATGGCACCAACGTTGGCTGCCAGCTGCAGGCCCGAGGAGGCCCCGGCGGCAGCGGCATCGAGCACGTTGCTTGGCTGATCCTGCTCCTCGATCACCTCATTGGCTTCATTCACATCGTCCCCCACCTCCCGGGTCTCGGGGATGATCAGCTTGGCGAACAGCAGTCCCCCCGGTGCGGCCATGAAGGAAGCCGCCACCAGATATTCCATGGGAATCCCCAGGGCGGCGTAGCCCGCCAGTACCGAACCCGCCACCGAGGCGAGCCCGCCGCTCATCACCGCGAACAGCTGGGATTGCGTCATGCCGGCGATAAAGGGGCGCACCACCAGTGGCGCCTCGGTCTGACCGACGAAGATATTGGCCGTGGCCGAAAGCGACTCTGCCCGAGAGGTGCCAAGCGCCTTCTGCAGCGCGCCCCCGAGAATACGCACGACCCACTGCATGATGCCCAGGTAGTAGAGTACGGCGGTCAGCGAGGCGAAAAAAATGATCACCGGCAGCACCTTGATCGCGAAGACGAAGCCGACCGACTCCACGTTGGCCAACCCGCCGAACAGGAAATCGATGCCGTCGTTGGCGTAGAGCACGACCTGGCTGACCGCATCGGAGACTGCCTTGAGCACCGCCTGGCCGAAGGGCACGTAGAGCACGAAGGCGCCGATACCCGCCTGGATGGCGAAGGCGACGCCCACGGTACGCAGGCGTATCGCCCGCCTATTGGTGGAGAACAGCAGCGCAATGAGAATCAGGGTCGCCATCCCAACGAGGCTCATGATCAATGTCATGGGAAAGTCCTTTTTCTACAGAAAATTGTATTTGAGGGTGTAGATCATGGCGTTCTGATAATGGTCGGCGGTACCCAACTTGTTATTTGAATAGCGATATTGCACACCGGTAGTGATCGCCTCCACGGGGTGCCACCACAGGGCCACGGCGCCGTTGGTACCGACACTGCCGGCCGGGCCGTTGACGTAGTTACGCGACAGGTAATCGTCGTCTCGGTCGAAGGTCTGCTCGTGCCAGTTGGTCACACTCAGGTTTTCACCAAAGGCCTCGAAGCCATAGCCCAGCACCCAGCCGAGCATGTAGCCATTCTCGCCACTGTAGCCACCGGACTGGCTCTCTACCCAGGCCTTGCCCAGGAAAGGCTTGAACCACAGCCCATTATCGAAGGTATGGCGGTATCCCAGGCCAACGATGCGATCCTGCTCCTCGCTGTTGTAACCGTAGTCCCGAAAGTCGTAGACGTGAAAGTAAAGCGAGAAAGGCGTCTCGCCCAGATAGATATGCGAGGTGACCTTGGCGGCGCTGCGTCGATTGTCGCGACCGTCTTCCTCGCTGGTATCGTTCTGCGGGTTCTCGAAATCGTAGAAACCATAGAACTCTCCCCAATCGAAACCGATACCGCCTTCGAGTTCAAGGTAGAAGAAGTCGCCCTTGGCGGCATTATCGGCGGTGCGCGCCTCGGTACCATCCGACCAGTCGAGGTAATTGATCGACAGGTTGGCGAAAGACCAACGCGGCGTAAGAGGCCCCTCGGCCTGCACCGGGGAAGCGACGAAAGAAAGGATGCCAGCAGCAACTGGCAAGACGGCAGCAGATCGAGGAAGGAACTTGGGCATGGCGGATTCCACTTTTGTCGTTGTAATCAGCGAATTTGCTGTTCACGCAAAAGCGATTCGCAGCTCCCGAAGTGGAATTTATAGCATCAGGTGTTACTTTTCTAACAAAAATGGGTTCTGTGAACGCCCACACGACACCAGAGAATCCGGATAGCAGCAACGAACACGCTAGAATCGACCACCTACTGTCTGGATTTCTATCAAATGAGCCTTCGCCGCGACTGAGGGCCAGGATCGAGTCGAGATGCGGGACTGGGCAGTAGCAAGCGCATCAAGAACCCTCACCCTTCTCTTTGCGAGCGAGATTATCGATGGGCCTGCGCCCCAGCCCCTTGATCACGAGATTGCGAATACCCCGCAGCGGCGGATAGAGCAGGCGCGCGCGCCGAGGCGAGCGAAATATCCAGTGATTGAGACGGTTGAAGACGCCCGAGCGGCTACTCATCAGTGCCACCCGTTGCATCGCTTCGTCACCGTGATACAAGTTGCCATTCAGCTTGAGCACCATGCCCTGGTCGATATCCAGTCCGGCGTGGTTGATTTCTTCCATAATGGCGGGCTTTTCCCGGGCATCGACCAGCTTGAGACGATCGACAGTTCCCCGTAATCGCACCAGACGAGCGTAGTTGGCACAGAAGGGACACTGGCCGTCGTAGATCAGCACTGCGTCGTCACTCATTGCTTTCCCTAACGTTTTCTTTTGAGAATCGTACCCTTATCGCCGGCGGCGAAGACATCGCCTTGGCCGGTTACTCGCACCGCGCGCAGGCCGGTGGTGGTGCCAGCGTTCTCCGGCTGCCACTCTCCGCCTTCATAGCGCAGGATATTGCCGCCGGTGCCGACGACGTAAGGGCCAACGTCAGACGTGCCGGAAATTGCCAGCAGATCGTCCCGGGCTCGGGCCGGGGTCAGCATCCAGCGCGTGCCATCGAAATGCCCCAGGGTGCCGGAAAGCCCGACGATGAAGATGTTGCTCAGGCTATCCCCCCACACATCGTAGAGGAAATTTTCGGTACCGGCGTGAAACTCCGCCCAGTTGTCGCCATTCCAGCGCAAGATCAAACCGAAGTCGCCCACTGCCAAGATATGATCGTCGTCCATACCCCAGATATTGTAGAGCGCGGACTTGGTGCTACTGATCATGCGCTGCCAACCCAGGCCGTCCCAATGCAGGATCAGCCCTTCGTCTCCCACCGCATAGATCGAGTTCGGCCCGGTGCCCCACATGGCCAGAATGGTGATATCCAGATGCAGGTCGTAATGCTTGTCCCACCGCTCGCCGTCGAAGCGAAATATCTGTCCCATCTGCCCAGCGGCATACAGGCCGCCCTGCCCGGCATCCCATACACAGTGCACCGAGAGTTCACTGGGGGCCGGCAGTGTTTCCCAGCGGTTGTCGCCATTGTCGCCTTGGCCTTCATTTGCATGACGCAGTACCGTGCCGCTCTCGCCGCAAGCGTAGAGCGTGCCATCCGGGCTGGCCCAGAGGCCCCAGAGCTGACGCTGGGTACCGGAGTCCATGAGTTCCCAGTCGATGGCCTGTTCGGCATCGGGGTCGACCTCCGGCGCCAGGGCCTGGGTAAAGTCCGCCGCCGCGGTCATGATGGTGCCGAAATCACCCACCGCCAGGGCTTCCCCGGTAGGCAGCGGTACGATATCCATCAGATCGTGACGGTTGTTGCTTTGCAGCTGGTCGAGCCTGCTGCCCTTCAGACTGTCCTTGAGATAGTAGAGATGCCCCTGATCACCAACGATCAGCACGCCGTCCTTGTAGGTCTTGAGAGAGCGCAGCCGCGGCATGGGCTTGTCGACTTGAACGTTCTCGAAACGCCCCTTTTGATAACGTACCAATTCGCCACGAAAACCGTTCTGGTCGATGAAATAGCGCCCACCGGCCAGCAGCAATTCATCGTCACCAAGCGCCAGCACGGTCATGAAGCCCGAACCGAAGGGGCACTCGAGCTGGTGCCACTGGCCGTCGCCGGCGCTAGTGAGCACCGTGCCTTCGCCGCCTACCGCATAGAGCTGGCCATTGGGGGTGCGCGTAATGCCGCGCAGATTGATCGTGGTCCCGCTGGCTTCGCGCCGCCAGGTATCGCCATCGAGGGTCAGGATCATGCCGTCGTCGCCTACCGCCCAGGCGCGGCCTGCCTCGTCGCCGATGATGGCGAACAGCGGGGTGTTTTCCTCGCAGGGAGCGAAGCGCTCGGTTTTCTCATCGATGATGCCGCCACGCTGTAGGTGCCATTGGTCACCATCGAAATGCAGGATGGACCCCATCCAGCCCACCGCGTAGAGCCGCAAGCGATCGTTGCCCCAGATGGCGTGCAGCGGCAACTGTATCGGCGTTTCCATGTGATGCCACAGGCTGCCGTCTTCCGCGGGAGTGCCATCGAAGTGCAGGATCATGCCTTCGTCACCCACCACGAACACTTCATTGCTGGATGCCCAGCCGGACCACAGCACATCGCCATCGCCGGCGCTGACTTCCGGTACTCGATGCCAGGGCGCCTGATGCGGCGCTTCGGGATCGCCGCCGCCGAGCAGATCACGAAATAGGCGACGACGCTCAGGGTTGGTTGCAGTGCCGGTTATGGCCATGTAATTCCTTATTTATCGCTGTCATCATAACTGGATGAATCGACGGAAACATCGGCACCGGAGAGACGTTGCTGCTCGGCGCTCAACATGGCTTCCAGTTCCTGGCGCATGGCGTCGCGCTCTTCTTCGGGAAAACCCGCCAGAGCGTCTTCCAGATCGGAAGACTCGAGATTCTTGTCAAACGCATCCCCCAGGGAGTGCACCGCAGCCTGGGAGAACGCCGACTGGGCCTTCGTGATGCAGGCTTCCACCACCGGGGTGAATGCCTGGGCGGCGGGGCTCTGAGGATGCGCGACCACCACTGGCGTGCCCAGGTCCGAGCCCGAGGCAAGTTCCAATGCCAAGGGGATCTGGGTCAAGGATTCAATACCGGCCTTGGCAAGGCTTTCCACCAGATGATCCCGGGGGAAAAGATGAAACTCACCGCTGCAGTGTGGGCAGGTGATGCCGGACATGTTTTCCACCACGCCCAGCATCGGCAGGCCCCGCTCATGACAGAAGCGCACGGCTTTCAAGCTGTCCATCAGCGCCACGTCTTGCGGCGTGGTGGCAAGCAAGGCCGAGACATTCGCGCCTTCCAGCATGTCGGAAAGCGTAATCAGTTCGTTGCCGGTGCCCGGGGGCATATCGACGATCAGGAAATCCAGCTCGCCCCAGTCAAAGGAGCCCACCAGATGATGCATGAAGTCATGCTTGTAGGCGTCTCGCCATACGATGGGCGTATCGTCGCTTTCCATCAGAAAGGCCAGCGAGCCGACCTTGACCGGATGCTCCAAAGCATCGTCAGTGAAATCCTTGGTCGCCAGGCCCTGCTCGCTCAGACGCACGTGCTCGCCGGCGAAGCCGAAGAAGCGACTCTGATTGGGACCGTGGATATCCGCATCCGCCACGCCAACCCGATAGCCGCGCTGAGCCAAACCGGTGGCCAGATTGGCAGACACGGTGCTCTTGCCAACGCCGCCCTTGTTGGCCATTACCAGCACGATCTGATCGATGCACTCAAGGCAACTTTCGATCAGCAGTTTCTCGTGATGGGGCTTGTCCAGGCTGCAGTGGGGCTCATGAGGACAAAACTGACAGGAATGGCCCAGCCCGCAATTCGCCGGGCTGAGCTTGAGTTCCTCGTTATCGCCCGCTGAGTCATTGCCTACGTTGAGGTAGGAAACCGACATTCCGACACCTATTGATTGGACGTTTGAGTGGAGGCCTGAGCCTTGTCATCGTCAAAGGACTTGCCGCCTTCCAGACTATTGTCCAGCAGAATCCATCCTTGAGTGACGTGCTTGTTACCGTCTCGTCCGCCATCCGCCCCCTGCCATACGGCGAAGCTGATGGGAATCTGATCCTGGGTCAGGTCGATCTTGTGATCGCCCTCCTCTCCGATTTTTCGCGCCATTACCAGATGCCATTCCTGATCCACGGGTGCACGGCCATCGTTGTACGCGGCGTGTCCGTTGAGCTGCTGATCCGGCAACATGGTCGTACTGCCATAGCCGCCGGCGGCCAGGTCTTCCACATGAAACTCATGGTCCGAACGCCAGTACCAGATATTGACCGGGCTATCCGGCCCCGAGCCCATCATGTAAGAGGTGTCCGTGCTGCCATTGAGGGCGAACTGAATGGCAGCGGCATCGCGAAAGCCGTCGATGGTAGTACCGATGTTTTGGGTGGTGTCCTTCCAGCGCAATCGCACCAGAAAGTAATCCGAGGTGCGGGCGACCTGAAAATACAAGTTCGTGCCGCTATCCGCGTTGAAGCGCAGCTTCGTCGAGGGGTGCACCGGCGGCGCCACGCTCAGATAAGTGCGATAGGCAGGAATTCGATCCCAGATAATGTCGTCCGGGTCATCGATATCCCTCAAATAGATGTCATCCGGTACTCGGCCTATCCTGATAGTATCCCAGGGCTCTACCTCCTGAATATTGGGGTTTTCAAACTCCGAGAACTCCGCCAGGGCGGTGCCGGACAGCGGCAGTCCGATCAGGAGCGCGGCCAGGTAGTTGATTGAGCGCTGCATTATCATCTCTCCTCAATTCCACAGGTTCTGATCGGGAACGCGGCCCTTGATCGCGGCGTCCTTGGCCTTTTCATCATAAGGCCCCACTCTTGCCTCGAGCTCGACCAGCTGGTTCCTTGCCCACTCTGGCAGGTCCTCGATCAGGCGTATCAGGGTCGCATCCAGGATCAGCCTTTTTTCGCTGCCGGCCTTTCGTTGAATGGCCGCAAGCAGCGGCACCAGATGCCGCTTGATAAAGTCCCGTTGCGCGAGACGATAGGGGTTCGCCTCCTTATGCTGCGCAAGCGCCTGAGCCTCCAGATGGGTCAATACCGCCATGAACTCGAGCATGGCGCTCAGGTGATCCGGCTCTTCGGTCAGCCCCTCGTCCCCCACGGCGGCCTGCAGGCCAAAATGCTTGTAGAAGGCCTGCACGTTCAGCAGGAAGGTGGGACGCGTCTGGCCCTTGAGCAGCTCCTCGTACTCTCCTGCCACCAGTGCTACCTGCGGCTTACCTTTCTGACCATGACGAAAAGTGCTGATATAGCCCGATTCCAGTTCGGCAAAACTGCTGCTTGCCGGCTGGCATGGCCAGGGGCGACCGGTGACCGCCTGCCAGGCGCTATCCAGCGCCTGGTTGAAGCTGCCGTCGGCGAAGGCCTGCTGGGTTTCCGGCAACGGATGGCCGAAGGCTACCGCCGCCAAGCGGTAGATCGTGCTCTTGGCTTCCGCGCGGGCGGGAGAATCCACCGAAGGCAGTCGTTGAGCTGTCGTCATGGTGTCGCCCTCAGCTCAACTTGAACATTTCGGCGTGCTTGAAGCCGATCAGCGTATCCATCAGCTCGCTCTCCCGGCCTTCGTTCTTAGCCTTGCGCTCACGCTTGATGGTCTCCAGCACCTCGCCGACCCGTTCGCCGAACAGGCTTTCCAGGTACGCAAGCGGTATACGCGGCTCATCCAACTCCTCGCCGTTGGGGCCGAACTTCGAAGAAGACATCGGCGGCACATAGAAGACGTTGGGCTGGGTGCCCCACTCCGGATGCAGCGGCAAGGCGACCTTGTACTTTTCCACCAGAGTGTGAATCGGGCCTTCCTCGTCGTCGCGATAGCCGATCCAGCGAATCCGACCGACACACTGGCGGGCACAGGCGGTGGCCAGGCCCTTTTCGATCCTTGGATAGCAGAAGATGCACTTCTCAGACTTCGATATTTCCTCGTTGAAGTAGACCTTCTTGTAGGGGCAGGCGTTGACGCAGTAGCGATAGCCTCGGCAGCGCTCCTGGTCCACCAGTACGATGCCGTCTTCCTGGCGCTTGTAGATGGCGTTACGCGAACAGGCCGCCAAACAGGCCGGGTTGGCGCAGTGGTTGCACAGACGCGGCAGGTAGAAGTAGTAGCTGTTGGGGTAGTCCCCCTCGCCCTGATCTTCATCCCAGTTGGCCCCCCAAGTAGGCTTGACGTTGGGACGCAGCCAGGGATCGGTGCCGGTCATCAGGGCTTCTTCATAGTTGTATTCCCAGGGAATACCATAATCTTCCAGCGTAGGTTGCTTGCTGAGCTTCAGCGCCCCGTCCTTGTCGAAACCGCCGCCCATCTTCTGGTAGCCCCGGGGATAACCTTCCCCAGGCATGGTCTCGACGTTGTTCCAGTACATGTATTCGCGACCGCTGCGGTTGGTCCACATCAGCTTGCAGGCGGATGTGCAGGTCTGGCAGCCAATACATTTGTTCAGGTCCAGCACCATGCTGATTTGACGTTTTACGGCCATGATTTTCTCCTCTCGCGCCGGTCAGGATCAGCTGAAGCTGATGTCTTCGGGTTTGGCCAGTTCGATGTCGTAGCTGCCCTCGTGCGCCAACTGGTTGGCGTTCCACATCGCATACTTGAAGCCTAGATGTCCCCAACCGCCGGCCATTTCGAGCGGCTGCAGGAAGGTCGCCATGGAGTTGTTCATGGGCTTTCTTTGAATGTACTGATGCGGCTCCCAGCCGTGCTCCATCATGATCGTGTTGGCGGGAATACTCGGGTAGAACTTCGCCTGGGCGAAGAACTCGCCGTTGGCGTTGAACAGCCGCACGGTATCGCCGTCCTTGATATTTCTCTCATCCGCCAGCTGAGGATTGATGTAGATGTTCGGTTCACCTCGCTGCAGGCGCAGCATGAACTTGTTTGACCGCCAGTTGGAGTGGATACCCCAGCGGGTGTGAGGAGAATAGAACGCCAACGGATAGTTCGATGCTGCCGGTCCGGCGGTTCCGCGCCCGGTGGGTACCGCAGCCCCCATCTTCATGAACCACGGATGATCACAGTAGAAGGTGATACGTCCGGTCAGGGTATCGTAGGGCTTCTTGGTATCGGTCTGAGCGGTAAAGGGATTGTAGGGCTCGTCTTTTACCAGGGGCTGATTGGTGCCGGCCTTTTCGTTCAGCACGATAAAGCCTTTCTCAGCTGCCTCTTCAATGGTTATGTCACCGTACTCCGGTGAGTTTTCCACCATCCACTTGGTCACGTCATAATCAGTCATCAGCTTGCCATTCATGGTGAAGTCGTCATGAATGGTATGCAGGTCCCGGGTCACGTCACCGTCCTCGATAGCGCCAATACCCCGAGCGATAGCCCGCTCCTGAATCTTCTTGGTCAAAAGCGCCATGATTTCCCAATCCGGCTTGGATTCGAAGATCGGCTCTACCGGGCGAGTGAACACGTTACAGAAGCGGTGGAACCCTTGAGTACGCAGATCCCAGGCCTCGTAGTGGCTGGCCGCGGGCAACACGTAATCCGCCCATTCCGCGGTGGAGTCCAGACGCACGTTGACGTTGACGTAGAGTTCGCTTGCCTGCTCCAGATGCACCCGGCGGTACTCGTCGACGTACTTGTTGCGCCGGAAGGTGTTGTCCGCCACTGAGATCATGCCCTTGATCTCGCCGTAATAGGGCATCCAGCCCTTATCGATGGACTCCTGCATCATCTCTTCCATATCATCGAGATCGAAGCCCACCGCCTCCTTGAGCTTGGCGTTGTCGAAATGCTTGCGCGCGCCCTTGATCATGTTGCCGCGCTTGAATTCGCCGATGCCACCGGCTTCGTAACGGGGCAGCTTCTTGCCGCCGAAGTTGGCAAGCTCCGTCCAGCGCGGGTGGTTCCACACCACCCAGGAGGTATCCAGGCCGCCGGTCTTGCCGCCGTGACCGGTCAATGCCAGCGCCAGCGCATAGCCCCAGCCGGTGAACAGGCAGTTGGAATAGAAGGATGTGATGTAGCCCAGCATGACGATGGCCTTGCGCGCCTCGGCCATGCGACGCGCCTCGCGACGCACCATGTCCGCATTCAGCCCCGTGCGGGACTCGGTGTCTTCCGGCGGGAACTTGGCAGCCTCTTTCTTGACGAACTCAAAGACGGTGGCAACTGCAATACCGTCGAAATCGAACTCACCCTCGATGGCGGGATCGACGCCGTCGAGCTTGATGGTCTTGTCCGTGGAGCCCATGGAGCCCTTGACCTTGACCGGCTTGTTGCTGTTGAGATCCCAGTGGTAGAAGATTTCCTCGGAGCCGCCCTCTTCCATATCGGATTCCCGCAGCATCTTCTGGTTGTCGCTGCGCACCAGAATCGGAAGATCCGTCTGCTCCTTCATGAACTCGGGCTTGTAGAGCTTTTCCTCGATGATCACATTGACCATGGAGATGGCAAGGTAAGGGTCGGTGCCGTGCTTGATGGGCATCCACAGGTCGGTGTGAATGGCGCTGGGGTTCATGTCCGGTGCGGTGGAAACGATACGCGCGCCGTTATGCTGCGCTTCCCAGATATAGTGAGCATCCGGGATACGAGTGGCATTGGGATTGATCATGCCCAGCAGGATGTAATCCGCATCGAACCAGGCATCCGAGGTGAAGCTTTCCAGCGGGTTGCCATAGGCCAGGTGCGCCCCGGTGTTCAAGTCGCCGACCACGGTGAAGCCGTCGAGCTGAATGCCGCCGACCAGGCAGGAAAAACGGTTGCCCGCGGATTGGCGTACCATGGACTGATTGCCGGAACCCTGGTGGGTCTTGAGCTTGCCCGGGCCATATTTCTCGAAGATATCGATGATCTTGTCGGCGATTTCTTCCGTGGCCTGATCCCAGGATACACGCTGCCACTTGCCCTCGCCGCGTTCACCGGCACGCTTGAGCGGATAGTGCACGCGATCCGCCTCGTACATGGCGGCGGAGTGGATGGCACCCTTCTGGCAACCCCGCGGGTTGGCATCCGGCACCTTGGAATTGACCTGAGGGTACTTGGCGATCTGCTCCTCGCGGATCACGATGCCATCTTTTACATAGACGTCCCAGCCGCAGTTGCCCATGCAGTTGATACAGTGAGCGGCGTGGCCAATCTTGTCCCAGTCCCACTCGTTGCGGTACAGATCTTCCCAGCCACGATAAGGATATTCTTCGTTCAGGCTGTCGCCGATGGGCTCGAGGCGATTGAGCGCCCAGACGTTACCGCTGAGCAGCACGCCGGTGCCGGTTAGTCCCATGCCTTTCAAGAAGTCACGGCGCTTGAGTTTCCACATCCCCATGGTTCTCTCCTCATCATTGGCGAGTCTGCAGGGACTCACCTGTCATCATTTTTATGGCCAATTGGGATGGCATGGATGAACCGTACCTATAATTTATTTATAAATCAGATACCTACGATCATCACCATATAGATCGATATGCCAATATCCTATCGGGCAAGCCAACTTTAATTTAGGCTAATATTAAGCTTGCTAACGCAAGGCCTGAGCTAGTCGGTTATTTTTTGATTGGCGAGGCACTACTACTTAAGTTGTGCTGTAGTTTAGCAGTGCGAGGGTGGAAGTGGTGTCAGATGAGCCTGCGAATAGTCCCTTTCTGCACTAAAATTGATTTGCGTCAAATTACGCAACGTTTGCTTGCTGACCAGGCGTTCATCCTAGTTTCTTGCTCGGTTCGTTAGCCCGAAATTATTCAGTGGCTATCAACAACATGCTGCCGAAATAGATAGCCACTGAATTGCTCAACAAATCAGTGATCGCCAGTCCAGCTGACCTGGAAAGACTTCATGAAGGGTTTGCCATCCACCATGACGGGTTTATCCACATCGGTATTATCCGGGCCGAATTCGTACTCGCCTTCCTTGCCCGTATCTTCATGCAACATGACGAAGATCTTTTCACCGGATTCCATGTCCCTATCCAACACGATCCCGATGCGCTCCTGAGACCCTTTTTTTATCTGGGTGTGGCCGATGGCCTTTGTATTCGGCTTGCCTTCGTCATCTGCCTCGTGGGCCACCACAAACCCATCGACATTCGATACGAGCGTGGCAATGGTGATATCGCCACCTGGTTCCTGAAGTTCGATTTCCATGCTCGGTGCACCGCCTTCACTAGCCATTGCCGCCCCCATGGGTAGCAACATCAAGCTCGCGAGTAAGGATGCGCTGACAATTTTCATCGTTTACCTCCTTGTGATTAGCTTCTCATTACAGTGTAGCCTCTTTCCGCAGACACGCTCTGACGTGTCTGCGCTTGATCCTGTGACTCAGCTTCATGACCCAATTTCATGACCTAACTTCATGACCCAACTTTATAGCCCAGCCACGTCACACTGATGCCCAGGGGCTATTTCAGTTGCATTGTTTACCCACACTTCGACCAGCCGCAGCCCGCGTAACAGGTAGGGCAACCATCCATCATGATCAACTCGCCACGGCATTCCGGACAGTGGCCGACCACCGGCGCTCCGGCACCGCTGCCGCTTTGGGTCGCCGCAGGCGCCTCGTCCTTCTCCTCTACCGGTGGTTGCCAGGGCTGACCGTTCATCAGGCGCTGGGCGTGAACCCGAGCCAGCTCGTCCACCGGCACCTGGATGCCATCGGCGTCGACAAACCCACGCCGGTGAAGAATCTGCTGCAGCGACCAGGCGATCGCCGCCACCTCGGAGTCGTGAAACATGGGCTTGTTCCAGCGGTTCATGCCGCAGCGTACCAATCCCTTGTCCCAGGCCACCTTGCGCAGATCCGCCAGGGCCTGGGTGACATAACCGCCCCGGGCCGCCAGGGACAGGCTTCGCATGGTAGCGGTGATCCATTGATGCTCGCTGGAAAGCTGGCCCGAGGGGAAGAAGAACTCCACCGGGCGTTCGATGACTACCTGCTTGCCATTGAGCACCCCTTCCACCGGCATGAAGGCCACCAGCACATAGACCTTCTTGCGCCCTTCGGCGCCGACGTAGGAGATCTTTTCAGAGACCGCTTCAAGCGTGCCTTCCGGGCGCGATGGAATGCGCAGCGTCAACGGGTCCTCTTCGCTTAGCGGCAACTCTGCCTGCAGTCCTGTCTGCAACCCTGCCTTCGATTCGGCTTGGGGCTGCTTGACGCGGTAACCCACGATCTTGGATTTGATTTCGACGGCCATCACAAGGCTCCTCTATAAACGGGCATAATGCTGAATCCACGGTACGTTGGGGCGCTGTCACCACTTGCCATAGTTGCCTTCCTTCAACGCATCGTAGAGGTTGGCGACATTGTGTTCCTCGCCGTCGTAGACCACTTTCTCATTGCCTGAAAGCTCGATGGACTCGCCGTTTTCCAGCTCGAACACATAGGTGGTGTTGTTCAAGTCTTCTTCCCGCACCAGCACGCCCTGTATGCTCTCGGGATTGAAGCGGAAGGTGGTGCAGCCCTTGAGCCTGCTTGCGTAGGCATCCAGATAAAGATCCTTGAACGCCTCGTAAGGGAAGTTCGTGGGCACGTTGACGGTCTTGGAAATGGCCGAGTCGATCCAGGTCTGGGCTGCCGCCTGTACCGCCACATGCTGTTTTGGCGTCACCGAATCCGCGGTAATGAAGTAATCCGGCAGATCGCTTTCCACCGCCTCGGCGGCCACGAAATGCCGATAGGCGGCAAGCTCGAAGGAGACGACCTCGACCTGCTCCTTGGTCTTCTTGCCGGCTTGAATGATGTTGCGATAGTAGCGATGCGAGAACGACGGCTCGATGCCGTTGGAGGCATTGTTACCCAGCGACAGGCTGATGGTACCGGTGGGCGCAATGGACGAGTGATGGGTAAAGCGCGCGCCATGCTCGGCGAGCGCCGCCACCAGCTCCGGCTCGACTTCGGCGATCTTCTGCATGTAGTTACTGTAGCGGGCATGCAGGATACGCCCAGGCACCTTGTCACCGATCTCGTAGCCGTCTTTTGCCAGCTGCGGGCGCTCGCGCATCATCTTCGGGGTGATCTCGATCTCTTCGGCCAGGATCGGCGCCATACCCTTCTCCCGAGCCAGCTCGAGCGCCACCTTCCAGCCTTCGAGAGCGAGCGTCTGGCTTACCTCATCGGTAAAGGCTAGGGAGTCATCGCTGCCGTAGCACATCTTGAGCATGGTCATCGTCGAACCGAGACCCAGGAATCCCATGCCATGGCGTCGCTTGGCCTCGATCTCGCGCTGCTGACCGGGCAGTGGCAAGCCAGCGATCTCCACCACGTTATCGAGCATGCGGGTAAAAATGGCCACCACCTTGCGATAGCGCTCCCAGTCGAAGCGCGGATTGTCGCCAAACGGCTCGATCACGAACCGGGTCAGGTTGATCGATCCCAGCAGACACGCCCCCTCTGGCGGAAGTGGCTGTTCGCCGCAAGGGTTGGTCGCCCGGATCTCCTCGCAGAACCAGTTGTTGTTCATGCGGTTGACCTGATCGATGAGGATGAAGCCGGGTTCGGCGAAGTCGTAAGTGGAGGACATGATGGACTCCCACAGCTCGCGAGCCTTGATTACTTCGACGATGCGACAGGCCACCCGGCCTTCGTCGTCGACGGTGTAGCCTGGCTCGATCACCGGCCAGTCGCGATAGATCAGCTCATCTTGCTTCACATCCTCCTTTTCACCCGGGTGCAACGGAAATGCCAAAGGCCAATCCGCGTTGTTCTTGACCGCTTCGATGAACTCATCGGTGATCAGAAGACTCAGGTTGAACTGACGCAGTCGCCCGGCCTCTCGCTTGGCCTCGATGAACTCCTTGACATCCGGGTGACCGACATCGAAGGTCGCCATCTGAGCCCCGCGCCGACCGCCGGCGGAAGCCACGGTGAAACACATCTTGTCGTGCACGTCCATGAAGGCCAGCGGCCCATTGGTGCCGGCCCCGGCACCGAACACGAAGCCGCCCTTGTGGCGCAGGGTGGAGAACTCATAGCCGATGCCACAACCCGCCTTCAGCGTCATGCCCGCATCCACCACGGAACCGAGAATGTCCTGCATGGAGTCGTGGATAGTACGGGATACGGTGCAGTTGATCAGGCTGACCGCAGGCTTGTAATCCTCGGCGCCGGCATTGGAGAGAATGCGCCCTGCGGGAATGGCGCCGTTTTCCATGGCCCAGCGAAATTTCTCCAGCCACTCGGGGGCTTTGTCGCCTTCGACCGCAGCCAGGGCGCTGGCCACGCGCTCGTAAGTCGCCCGAACATCCTTGTCGACAGGCCGTTGGTGACGATCCTTGAGGCGATACTTGGAATCCCAGATATCCCGGGAAGGTACCTGCAACGGTACCTCATTGGATGTCTTGACGGCTTTGGCGGAAGTGCTCATGAGGAGAAATCTCCAAACATTCTGAAATTAAGAAAAACCGGAGCCACAGCTGGCCCATCGGCAAAATCTGAGTAAAAATCTAATCGAATGCAATCATTTTTCTGATTGCTCAAGGTGCTTGAATGCTGGCCATCCTAATCACCCTGGCCTCTATCGATCATGATTCACATCAAGAAAGTGTTATTTCTTACCGGCAAATATACACACTACATATGGGCTCCATAATGATAACAAACACAATATATGGAATCTATTTCGAATTTTCAGGCATATGTGAACCTGACTTCCCAGGGTTCAACACGCCGCTTTTCTTCGCCCGGGCTTGGGTGGTGATTGCTGCCATTCGTTCCGCCCTTTAAGATGTGTAATATATGCATCTTAAAAATCGGGAGATGAAACATGACCTTCGTCGTCACCGAAAACTGCATCAAATGCAAGTACACCGACTGCGTGGAAGTCTGTCCCGTCGATTGCTTCTATGAAGGCCCCAATTTCCTGGTAATCAACCCGGATGAGTGTATCGATTGCGCGCTATGTGAGCCGGAATGTCCGGCGGAGGCAATCTTCGCCGAGGACGAGCTACCCGATTCACAGCGTCATTTTATCGAACTCAACGCTGAGCTGGCCGAGCAGTGGCCGGTTATCACCGAAAAGCAGGACCCGCCTGAGGACGCTGAAGAGTGGGATGGCGTTCCCAACAAGCTGCCCCACCTTGAACGCTGAAGAGGGATGACGCATGCCAACCAATCTCGAACGAAACGAAGACGACTTCGCCGCCCTCAAAGCCAACTCACCGGGCCGCGGCGCTGCTGTTTTGATCTATGCCTTGTATCTGGGCAGCATCATGGCCGTGGTCACGGCACCGCTCGGCGTAGCGATCGCTCACTTCAAGCTGGGGCGCGGCGCCGAATGGGTCGATACGCACCTGCGGTTTCAGATTCGCACTTTCTGGTTGGGGATCGTGGCGGGTGGCATTGGACTGCTGTTATGGAATCTGCTGGGCTATATCAATGCCGCGCCGGGCATCGCCTGGGGGTTGGGCTATCTATTCTTCATGATGTGCTTGATATGGATGGTGGCACGCTGCGGCGTAGGCATCCATCGCCTGATGGCCAACCGCCCCATCGACAATCCGCGCAGCCTGACGTTCGGTGGCGCCTCGGTGAGTTTCCATGACTGAATCGCAACACGCCCAGCCTGGGCAGAATGACGCCCTGCCGGACGACGCTATCAAGAGCGACGCCGTCGATACCGATAGCGACTGGGGGCCACTCTCCGCCCTGCCCGGCAACCCCTTGATGTGGGTACTGATCCTGAGCGAGATGCTGGTGTTTGCCGCGGCATTTGGCCTATACGCCTGGATGCGCGCCGCGGAGCAGCCACTTTTCGATGCGTCTCAACAACAGCTCGACCCCATCATGGGCGGCCTGAATACCATGGTGCTGTTGACCAGCGGGCTGTTTGCGGCGCTGGCGGTGAATGCGGTGGCGCAGGGCCGAATACGCCACAGCCGGCATTGGCTGCTGGCGACCATGGTGCTCGGCGGCGTGTTCTGCGCAATCAAGATCACCGAATACATCGACAAGTTCGGCGCCGGCTTGACCCCGGACACCAACACCTTCTTCGCCTTCTATTATCTACTGACCGGCTTTCATTTCGCCCACGTGCTGTTCGGGCTGGGAGTGCTTGCCTTGGTGACCTGGCGCACCACGCTTGCCAATGTGGAGACCGCCACGGCCTTCTGGCACATGGTCGATCTGATCTGGATTCTGCTCTACCCGCTGATTTATTTGTTGAGATAGCTCTCTGTCGAGATGACCATGACGATGACGCACCCCACTACCCGTCGCCTGACGATTACCTGGATCATTCTGATGGGGCTGACGCTGGTATCGATGATCTCCTCCCGGCTCGACGCCGAGGATCAGTGGCTGGCATTGCCGCTGTGGTCGGCGCTGCTGGTCTTGATCAGCACCGGCTTCAAGGCGCACCAGGTGTTGATGATCTATCTCAACCTACGTGTCTCGTCACCTGCCTGGAAAGGTGCCTTCCTGGGGCTGGCGCTGGTGATCCTGGGGTTGATTCTGTCGGGCTACCTCGCGGCCCGGGCCAACCTTCTTGGCTGATCGCTCTTGGCTGATCGCTCTTGGCTGATCGCTCTTGGCTGACCATTCTTGACTTGCCGTTTTTGGCTAACCGTTTTTAACCGATCAGGGCTGCCGACGCCGTTTCGGGTCGGCGCGCACCCAATCATCCAGCCGCCGCGCCAGGACCATCAAGCCATAGACGATAAAGGGCGCAGGGAAGATCATCGCCACGCCCCAATCCTTCGTATTGATGATCCAGGCCACCGGAATCACCACCGCCAGAAAGACCAAGCCACCTATCAGTATCGCGACCACGGCGCGGGTGTTCATGTAACTTCTCCTCAAGGAAGCGCTGAAGAAATCGGCGAGCGGGTCAAGCGCAAGGCGCCCGGAGCACAGGAACCGGAGCATATGGGTATATGTGAGGATTCCGCGCACCGCGTAACGCAGTGATTGGGACGCGTAGACATTTATTCGGTGTTTCCTTCAGTTGGCAATGATTTGACGGTATATCCCCGGCAGCGCCAATGAAAGGTGCTCAGGCTTTTGCACGATGGCATAACCCCCACGGCCGAACAGATGCGGAATATACTGCCGCGCCTCCTGATCGATGGTCACGCCGAATACCTTGATCTCCTGCTGACGCGCATCCCGGATCGCCTTGCGGGTATCCTCGATGCCATAACGCCCTTCGTAATAGTCGGTATCGTTGGGCTTGCCATCGGTGAGCACCAGCAGCAAACGATGACGATTAGGCCGTTTGGAAAGCTCTTGCGTCATATGCCGGATGGCTGGCCCCATGCGGGTGTAGCGCCCCGGCTTGAGGGCCGCGATGCGCCGATCGACTCGCTCGTTCATGGACTCTTCAAACGTCTTGAGAGTGTTGACCCACACCTTCTGGCGGCGATGGGAAGTGAAGCAGTGAATTGCGTAGTCGTCGCCGCAGCCCGCCAGTCCGTGACCGAGCACCAGCAGAGCCTCTTTTTCCACGTCCAGCACTCGCCTATCCTCCAGCCAGGCATCCGTGGACAGCGACACATCCACAAGGATCGACACGGCCAGATCCCGGGCCTGCTGCCGGGTTGCCAGATACAGGCGATCGTTGGTCTCACCGGTGGCAACCAGATCGCAATGGGCGCGAATCACCGCATCCATGTCCAGCTCGCTGCCATCGAGCTGACCCCGCAGGGTTTCGCGACGCGGCCGCAACGCCTCGAACTCCCGACGCACCCGCCGGATGCGTCGCCGGGTCGTTTCGTCCGGTGTCCAGTCCTCGCCCTCTTCGCTTTGCAGGTCCGTCAGCACCGCGCAGTGATCCGGCAGATAGATCTGCTTGCGATGATTCCACTCGGGGTAAAGGTGCTTGCCACGCAGGCGCTCGCCGCTGATGGCCTCCGGCGCCAGGTCCAGATCGATCTTGAGCTGAGACGCCGCCCGCTGCTGGTGAGGGCTTAGGGTGATCTCCTCCATCTGTTCCGCGGTGCTCTTGGCGTTCTTGTCCTCTTCATCGTCCACCATGCGATTGAGATTGATCATCTCGGAAAAGGACAGCATCTTCTCGAAGCGATTGAAGATCAGCGAATCCTTGCGTTCACTCTGGTCCTGGCGCCGGCGCTCCGCCTTGCGCTTGCCTTGAGCAACCGCTTCCGCCTGTTGATCGCCCGGCTCATCGTCATCCCCCAGGGGGCGGGTTTCGCCCTGGTTACCCAGATCGACCACCTGCGCCCAGAGCGGTACGGGAAGCGGTGGGCGATAGCCCCGGGGTGCTTGAAAGGCATCCAGGGAAGCATCGGGATCGTTAATTGCCGCCTCCAGCTCGGCGGCCTCGCCGTTCAACGGTTGCGAATCGCCGAGCAGGCGCAGGATGACCATTTCAACGGCGGCTTCGGTCGCCGGAAGGCGGCGCTTGGGACGAACGGTCAGCAGCGCCTTGCAGAGCCGCGTATGGCGCTCCTGCAGCCCGGGAAAGTGGGCCAGGGTTCGATGAGTCGCCCCCAGGACGTCACGCAGCCAGGCAATGTCCTGGCGCAGTGGATCGCCACGGTGTGGAACGCGCCGCGCCAGCGCCAAGAAAGCCGCCAGCCAGAAGTAAAGATCGCGATTGAGAGCAGCATCGGCAAACAGATCGAGAGTGGGAGGCAGCAACAGATTTTCCTCGTCGCGCCGAGCGATATCGAGGATTTCCTCATCGAAGCCCAGGCGCTGTCGCAAACTCAGGCGATGGGTCGAGTTGCGCGCAGCGATGGCTGCCACTTCAAGGCCTGCCTCTCCGCCGCTGGCACGGAAAAACACCCCCAGCACGACGCGCAGATCCTCGAGTTGAACCGCTGCCTCGGGATGATGCGGATAACTGGTGGCATTGGACGCCCAGCGGTGCCAGTGGCGCCCGACGAACTCTTCCACTTCAAGAAAATCCAGCTTGCTCATAGGCTCAAGCCCTTGTTACTCACCAAAGGTGGCTCGGATAGCTTCGAGTAGTCCTTCTTGCACATCCTCGTCATCGGAAAGCGGCTCCACCAGAGTCGCCCGGGCCGCTTGCATGATGGGCATGCCGGCGACGATCAAGGTGGCGCAGTAGACCAGTAGACGCGTCGACACGCCCTCTTCCAGATCCTGGCCTTTCATGTCGCGCAACCGCGCGGCCAGGTTGACCAGGGCGCTACATCTGTCCGCGGATAGACCGCTTTCCCGAGCGACGATATCCCGCTCCACCGCCGGCGGAGGGAAGCCGAAGGTCTGGGCCACGAAACGCTGGCGGGTACTGGGTTTGAGCGACTTCAGGATGTGCTGATAGCCCGGGTTGTAGGACACCACCAGCATGAAATCGTCCGGTGCCTCGAGCAGCTCGCCGGTGCGCTCCAGAGGCAGCAAACGTCGATCGTCGGTCAACGGGTGCAATACCACGGTGACGTCCTTGCGTGCCTCTACCACCTCGTCGAGATAGCAGATACCGCCTTCACGCACGGCGCGGGTCAAGGGGCCATCGACCCAGCGCGTCTCGCCGCCCTGCAGTAGATAGCGTCCGGTCAAGTCGGCGGCGGTCAAGTCATCGTGACAGGAGACGGTAAATAAAGGCTTGCCTAGCCGCGCCGCCATGTGAGCAACGAAGCGGGTCTTGCCACAGCCTGTCGGCCCTTTCAGCAGCAAAGGCAAGTGCTGCTGATAGGCATGTTCGAACAGTTCGCGTTCGTTACCGACCGGTTGGTAAAAAGGAAGCTCACTATCAGCCTCGTGGGATCGGGCAGATGAGGAGGACATAAGAGATACTCCAGGGAAAAATCAATGTCCCGCGACCTCGTTGAAAACTTGTGTCGAAGTCGCGGGTTGCTACGTGGTGCGGCAATTCAGCTACGGCTCAGTAGGCGCCAGAAGTCATTTGGGTGCCGCCGGCAGGCAACTGCTCTTTCACACGTCCAAAGATGGCATAGAGGAACAGCACTGCGGCAATGGCCACCGCTACCCCCGTACCCAGACGCATGACATAGAACAGCACGAGCTGGTCCTGGACTTCCATGTAGTTCATGCCCAGCACCCGCTGCAGGTGGGTCTGCACCACACCGGCAAAGGTCAGGGTGAAGGTCATGAAGGCCATGGCGGAGGTCATGATCCAGAAGCTCCACATGTTCATGATCTGATTGTAGGGCTGCACGCGACGAATCTGCGGCATGGCGTAGGTGATCACCGCCAGTATCATCATCACGTAGGCGCCGTAGAAGGCCAGATGGCCGTGGGCGGCAGTGACCTGGGTGCCGTGGCTATAGTAGTTGACGAAGGACAGCGTGTGCATGAAGCCCCATACGCCCGCGCCAAAGAATGCCGTGGCAGCGCTGCCCAGAGTCCATAGCATGGCACTCTTGTTGGGGTGGTTGCGCCGACCCTTCCAGAACATGCTGAAGGCGAACATCACCATGACGAAGAATGGCAATACTTCGAGGGTGGAGAAGATGCTGCCGATGGGCTGCCAGTAGCCAGGCGCACCGATCCAGTAGTAGTGGTGACCGGTCCCCAGCAGGCCGGAGAACAGCGCCAGACCGATGATGACGTAGAGCCACTTCTCGATCACTTCACGGTCCACCCCGGTCATCTTGATCAGCAGGTAGGCCAGCAGCGAGGCCATGATCAGCTCCCACACGCCCTCTACCCAGATGTGCACGACCCACCACCAGTAGAGCTTGTCCAGGGCCAGATTGCTCGGGTTGAAGAAAGCGAACAGCCAGAATACTGCCGCCAGCCACAGGCCCAGCATCAGGATCATGTTGACTGCGGTCTTGCGCCCCTTGAGCAAGGTCATGCTGGTGTTGTAGAGAAACATCAGAAAGGAGATGGTAATCAGCACCTTGACCCAGAACGGCTGCTCGAGGAACTCGCGACCTTCATGGATACCGAGCTGATAGCTGACCAAAGCGCCCACCCCGGCGATAACGAAAATACCCAGCTGAATGTAGGCGATCATCGGGCTATGAATCTCCCGCTCCGCCTCTTCTGGCATCAGGAAGTAGGTACAGCCCATGAAACCGATCAACAGCCAGACGATCAGTAGGTTGGTATGACTCATGCGTATGATATTGAAGGGCATGAACTCGGCCCAGAATTCCGGTACCACATAAACGGTGGCAGCCAACAACCCAAACACGATCTGCAGCGCGAACAGCAACATCGCGACGGCAAAGAAGGGATAGGCCACCCACTGTGTTTCATATTTCATCGGTTCGATGCTCCTGTGTTCTTGAACCCTTGTCTCTCTTGCACCTTCGATGCGCGCGATCAATCAGCCTGATTTGGTAGGCGGCCAGTCCTGGGTATCGATGGAATCGGTCCACTGGAAGAAATCGACCAGGGAGTCCAGCTCATCGTCACTCAGATTGAATTGCGGCATCTGACGGCGTCCTGGCACATTGAGCGGCTGCGACTCCATCCAGGCCTTCAAGCCCGCACGAGCGGCTTCGGGGTTCTCGCGGCCCCCATAGCGGTCCCAGACGTTGCCCAGTTCCGGCGCGAAATAGGCACCCTCACCGATCAGGCTATGGCAGTTGATGCAGCTATTCTCCTCCCACACCTCCTTGCCATGCTTGACCGAGGCGGTCAGCGTCTCCTCGTTGGTAGATGACGTCTTCATGTACCAGTGGCTGTGAGCCGTCAGCGCAGCGAACAGCAAGAAGAAAAACAGCGACCCGCCAAAGAAGATATTGCGTGCCGCCGATCTTGTTAGTCCATCGGCCATATGATCCCCCCCTTTTTTCTCGTTTTCGACGCAACTGATCGAGGCTTTTCAGCGACGGACCCGAGCGCGCCATTAATATGCATTAAAAATACTTCTTAAAGGTTATGCCTTACCTGTCCCCTGGTCAATTGCCAGGTCAGTATCTCCTTTCATCAACATTGATAGAAGTCATCTTTGTATGCAAAAACATGACCTCCATCAATTTACTTGCATCTAGAGTACGGGCATTATCCTCTTGACCGGCCCGCCGTGTTTCATATGGTGGGTTTCTTGAAGAACATAAGAAGCATTTTGGAGTCTAGTTTATGAAAATTCTGGCTACTGCACTGCTAGCAAGCTGTGCAACATTTGCTGTTACAGCCCAAGCTGCGGGGGATGCCGAAGCCGGCGCCGAGAAGATCACTACCTGCGTGGCTTGCCACGGTAAAGACGGCATGGCAACGGCACCAATTTATCCCAACCTTGCAGGGCAATCCGCTCAGTATCTGGAGAGCTCACTCAAGGCTTACCGTGAAGGCCAGCGTGGCGGGGGCATGTCGATGATGATGACACCAATGGCCAAGTCGCTGTCCGATGAAGACATCGCCGATCTCGCGGCTTATTACAGCCAGCAAACCCCTTAAAGCGTATCGCTCCGGCTCTCTTCTGAAGCCGGAGTACTTCCTGCCATAAAAAACCTCGACTATTGACGCAGATCAATATTGGTTACTCATGAAACTGCGAAGCTAAAGATTCATAGAATTTACATCTATTGGTAGGTTAACGCACTGCCGGATAAGGCGTGACTCATGAAGTGGATGCCTCTTACTTTTCGCCCTTTTATCATGCTGGTCATGCTGGCGTTCATGTCATGCCTGACTTTGCTGGCGCTGCCCGCTTCTGCCGCCATCGAACTTGATCAGGTAAAAAAGGGTTTTCCCGAGGCCAGCAGCCTTGAAGAAACGAAAAGTGAACTACCGGTTCAAGCGGTCATGAGTGGCGGCGAAACCCTGGGGTACGTTTTCGAGAGCGTGGATATCGCGCCCATTCCCGCCTACTCGGGCAAGCCGGTCAATCTGCTGATAGGTATCGGCCCCGCCGGACAACTGATGTTGGCCGAGGTGCTCGACCACGCCGAACCGATCATGTTGGTGGGCATTCCGGAAGAGAAGCTCCAGAGCTTTGCCGATGCCCATACCAGCTTCGGCGTCACCGACAACCCCAAGATCGGTACCAATCTCGACGCCATTTCCGGCGCCACGGTCACGGTGATCGTGGTCAACGACACCATCATGCGCGCCGCGCGCCAGGTCGCTGCCAGCCTGGGTATCATCGAGGATCCCTCCGCCCAGCCTGCCGCCACGGTCAAGCCGGGTGTATTCGAGAAAGCCGACTGGCAGACCCTGACCGGGGACGGCACCATCCGCCGCCTGCACCTGACCCACGGTCAGGTCAATGAAGCCTTCATCGGCACCGCGGCGGAAGACTACCTGCGCGGCACTCCCGAGCCTGCGGACAAGACCTTCATCGATCTCTATTACACCTATCTGAATGCCCCCATGGCGGGCCGAAACATGCTTGGAGACGCCCGCTTTGATGCGCTGATGGAGAGTCTCAAGCCCGGCGAGCACGCCGTCGCCCTGATGGCCAACGGCGACTACTCCTTCAAGGGTTCCGGCTATGTGCGCGGCGGCATATTCGATCGCATCGAGCTGAGTCAGGATGGGCGCACCATCACCTTCCACGATCTGGATCATCAGCGGGTGGGCCGTTTCGATCTCGACGGCGTGCCCCGCATGACCGAGAAGGACATCTTCATCATTCGCGAGGAAGCCAGCTTCGATCCTGGCCGCCCCTGGCAACTGGACCTGCTGGTGCGCCGCGCCTCAGGCCCGCTGGATACCGAATTCACCCGTTTCAGCGCCGACTACAGCATCCCGGATGCCTACGTCGATCGGCCCGAACCCGTGGTGGAACGTCCCATCTGGGTGCAGGTGTGGTACGACAAGGCCTTTCAGATCGGTGTACTCGGTGCTGGGCTCCTGGTGTTGACCGCGGTCATGCTGTTCCAGGATGTGCTGGTACGTTACCCGCGTATCCTCGAACCACTGCGCATCGGCTTTCTAGTCTACACCCTGGTATTCATCGGCTGGTATGCCCTCGCCCAGCTCTCGGTGGTCAACATCCTGACGTTCACCCACTCCCTGATGACAGACTTCAGCTGGACCTCGTTTCTGATCGACCCGATGATGTTCATCCTGTGGGGGTTCGTTGCGGTCAGCCTATTGCTGTGGGGCCGTGGCGTCTACTGCGGCTGGTTGTGCCCTTTCGGCGCTCTGCAGGATCTGGTCAACAAGGCGGCGCGTAAGCTCGGCGTCAAGCAGATCGAAGTGCCCTTCGGTCTGCACGAACGGCTCTGGGCGATCAAGTACATCATTCTGCTGGCGCTGTTCGCCCTGTCGCTGCACTCGCTGGGCACCGCCGAACAATACGCCGAGGTGGAGCCCTTCAAGACTGCCATTACCCTGCGCTTCCAGCGGGATTGGCCCTTCGTGCTCTACGCTCTAGGGCTGGTGCTCGTCTCGGTATTCAACCACAAGTTCTACTGCCGCTATGTGTGCCCACTCGGCGCCGGGCTGGCGATCCCCTCGCGGCTACGCATCTTCGATTGGCTCAAGCGCCATCGCGGCAGCTGTGGCACGCCATGCCAGATCTGCGCTCATGAGTGTGAGGTGGGCGCCATTCACCCCGATGGCCGCATCAATGCCAACGAATGCCACTACTGCCTTGATTGCCAGGTGCTGTATTGGGACGACCAGCGCTGCCCACCGATGATCAAGCGCCGCAAGCGCTATGAGAAAGCCGCCCGGGTCTCGGGCGCCAACCCACAAACCTTCGACCCTGCAGCCGCCAGCACACAGGGCGACACGCTGCAACGTATTCCCATCCACCACGAGGAATGAAGCATGAGTGATGACAAAACCAACGAACTGAAGAACCTCGGCCGCCGCCACTTCTTGCGCAACACCGGCATCGCAGGTGTTGCCGGCGCAGGAATCGCCGGCGGCTTCGGTAGCGCTGCGGCGCTGCTGCAGAGTCAGAAGGCCCAGGCGGCCAGCGAGAATGGCGAAGCCACCATCGCTCCGGGCGAACTCGACGAATACTACGGCTTCTGGAGTGGCGGCCACTCCGGCGAGGTGCGCATTCTCGGCGTCCCCTCCATGCGCGAGTTGATGCGCATTCCGGTGTTCAACGTCGACAGCGCCTCGGGCTGGGGCATCACCAACGAGTCCAAGCAGATACTCGGCGACTCGGCGAAATTCCTCAATGGCGACGCCCACCACCCGCACGTTTCGATGACCGACGGCCGCTACGACGGCAAGTACCTGTTCATCAACGACAAGGCCAATACCCGGGTGGCGCGGATTCGTCTCGACATCATGAAGACGGACAAGATCACTACCATTCCCAACGTTCAGGCAATCCACGGCCTGCGTCTGCAGAAGGTACCGCATACCAAGTACGTGTTTGCCAATGCCGAGTACTTCATCCCCCATCCCAACGATGGGCAGAACATGGCGGATCTCGAGAACCACTACACCATGTTCAACGCCCTGGACGCGGAAAGCATGGACGTGGCCTGGCAGGTGATCGTCGACGGCAACCTGGACAATACCGACGCCGACTACACTGGCCGCTTCGTGGCTTCAACCTGCTACAACTCGGAAAAGGCCGCCGACCTGGCTGGCACCATGCGCGAGGAGCGGGACTGGGCGGTGGTATTCGACGTCGAGGCCATCGAGAAGGCGGTAGACGCCGGTGATTACAAGACCATCGGCGATTCCAAGGTGCCGGTGGTGGACGGTCGTCACGGCTCCAAGCTGACCCGCTACATCCCGGTTCCCAAGAATCCTCACGGCCTGAATACGTCGCCGGACGGCAAGTACTTCATCGCCAACGGCAAGCTCTCCCCCACCTGCTCGATCATCGCCATCGACAAGCTGCCGGACCTGTTTGCCGACAAGATCGAGCCGCGGGATACCGTGGTCGGCGAGCCGGAACTGGGCCTGGGGCCGCTGCACACCACCTTTGATGGTCGTGGCAACGCCTACACTACGCTGTTCATCGACAGCCAGGTGGCCAAGTGGAATATCGAGGATGCCATCAAGAGCTACAACGGTGATGAGGTCAACTATCTGCGTCAGAAGATCGACGTGCATTACCAGCCCGGCCACAACCACGCCAGCTTGACCGAAACCCGGGACGCGGATGGCAAGTGGTTGGTGGTGCTGTCCAAGTTCTCCAAGGATCGCTTCCTGCCGGTAGGCCCGCTGCGCCCGGAGAACGATCAACTGATCGATATTTCCGGCGAGGAGATGAAGCTGGTGCACGACGGCCCGACCTACGCCGAGCCTCACGACTGCATCCTGCTGCGTGCCGACCAGGTCAATCCACGCAAGCTGTGGGATCGTAACGATCCTTTCTTTGCGGCCACTCGCGAGCGAGCCGAGAAAGACGGTATCGAGCTGACGGCGGACAACAAGGTCATCCGGGATGGCAACAAGGTACGGGTCTACATGACTTCGGTGGCGCCGCAGTTCAACCTCACCGAGTTCAAGGTCAAGCAGGGCGATGAGGTGACCGTTACCGTGACCAACCTGGACCAGATCGAGGATCTGACCCACGGTTTCTGCATGGTCAACCACGGTGTCTCCATGGAGATATCGCCGCAGCAGACCGCGAGCGTGACCTTCACCGCGGACAAGCCCGGGGTGCATTGGTACTACTGCAACTGGTTCTGCCATGCGATGCATATGGAGATGACCGGCCGAATGCTCGTCGAACCAGCCTAAGGGAGTGATAAATGGCTGCGCGGCTCAATCACTGTGTTGCGCGCCGCTGGTGCGCCAGCCCGGTCGGAATCTCACATATAACCCATATGCTCCGGTTCCTGCGCGCCGCGCGCCTTGTGCTTGATACCGCTCGCCGATTTACTCTACGCATATTCAAAGAAACAGGCCGGAGCATGCTCCGGCCTTGAAATGATATTTCGATTTCATTGATATAAGGTCCGGGGCATATCGCAGCGAAGGCCTGCCCTGACTGATTTCTACTGTTCTCCTACCCAGGAACTCCATGCGCTATCTTTTTTGGGTTCTCCTATTTTTTAGCTTGCCCGTCTCAAGCCTAGCGGCGGAGTATCAGGCAACACCCGACGAGCCATTGCAGGCTCAGCTCGATCGCACTGAAAGTGGGGATCGTCTTATCCTCGCCCCTGGGCGCTATACCGGGTCGATAACCATCGACCATCCAATGGAAATTCGCGGCACTGGCCAGGCGATAATCGACGGCCAGGGCCAAGACCATGCGGTCACCATCAACGCTCCCCAGGTAATGCTCGAAGGGCTCGAGATCGTCAACTGGGGCAGGAATCTCACCGACCTGGACGCCGGTGTTTTCGTCACCGAAAACGCCACCGGCAGCGTGATCCGCGACAACCGCCTCGAGGGGCCGGGTTTCGGCATCTGGCTGGACGCGGTCACGGACGTCAAGGTCATCGACAACGGCATTCGCGGCGACACCGCGCTGCGCTCCCAGGATCGCGGCAACGGCATTCACCTGTTCAACGTGCGCGACGTTCTGATCGAAGGCAACGACATCGCCCGCACCCGGGACGGCATCTATATCGACAACAGCAGCCAGAGCTTTCTGAACCGCAACGAACTTCATGACCTGCGTTACGGCATTCACTACATGTACGCCTACGACAATCACCTAGAAGGCAACCTGACCTTCGACACCCGCACCGGCTACGCACTGATGCAGTCCAAGCGCCTGACGGTACTGAACAACCGTTCCGTCAACGACGAGAACTACGGCATCCTGATGAACAACATCACCGGCTCACGACTGGAAGGCAACCGTATCGAGGGCATTCGTCAGCCGGTGAACGCCCGGGGCGAAGGCAAGCTCCAGGGCGGCGATGGGAAGGCCATCTTCGTCTACAACTCCCAGTTCAACGAATTTCTCGATAACCGCTTTGCAAAAAGCGATATCGGCATCCATCTCACCGCCGGTTCGGAAGACAATGTCGTGCTTGGCAACGCCTTCATCGATAACCGCCAGCAGGTCAAGTACGTGGCGACACGCTCTCAGGAGTGGTCGAAAGACGGTAGCGGCAACTACTGGAGCGACTACATGGGCTGGGACATGAATAACGACGGCATTGGCGATACTGCCTACGAGCCCAACGACGCTATGGACCGCCTGCTATGGCGCTATCCCGCTGCGCGTCTGCTGATGAATAGCCCGGCGATATTGGCGCTGCGCTGGGTGCAGCGCCAGTTTCCGGTCTTCAAGGCCGAAGGCATCAAGGACAGTGCGCCGCTGCTGGCCGATCCCACCTTGGATAAGGCGGATATATGAACATTATCACCTTCGACGGCGTGACCAAGCGTCACGGCGATGTCACAAGTCTGAATGACCTCAATCTCGAAGTGCGACAGGGAGAGGTGCTGGCGCTGCTGGGTCACAACGGTGCCGGCAAGACCACCGCCATGAAGCTGATTCTCGGACTGATCGCCCCAAGCGAGGGTGAGCTCCGCGTCTTCGGCGCGACACCCCAGGGCAATGCGGCCAACCAGTTACGCCAGCGCCTAGGCTTCCTGCCCGAGAACGTCGGCTTCTACGAGCAGCTCACCGGCTATGAAGTGCTTGACTACTTCGCCCGGCTCAAGCGCGTCGACCGGGGTCAGATTGATGATCTGCTCGGACAGGTCGGCCTGGCGGATGCCTCCCGGCGTCGCGTCAAGACGTATTCAAAGGGCATGCGCCAGCGCCTGGGGCTGGCCCAGACACTGCTCGGCGAACCGCAACTGTTGCTGCTCGACGAACCCACCACCGGCCTCGATCCCGCCGCTACCCGAGACTTCTACACCACGGTCAAGACCCTGCGCGATCGAGGCTGCACGGTACTGCTCTCCTCACACGTGCTGCCCGGGGTCGAGCCCTATATCGACCGCGCCTTGATTCTCGGCGCCGGTCGTCGCCTGGCTCTGGGCAGCCTCGATGAGCTTCGCCACCAGGCGGCACTGCCGTTGACCATTCGCGTCAAGGGCAATTGGACCGGCGCCCCTTCAAGAGACCTGCCGATCCAGGAGACGCAGCGCCTCAACGGCCACGCCCGGGAGTTCCACGTGCATCCCGCGAACAAGATGACGGTGCTGCGAGAGTTGACCACCGCTCCCGGCGTCGAGGATATCGAGCTGCTGCCGCCCAGCCTTGAACATCTCTACACCCATTTTTCCGCCACGCTTTCCACTATTTTACCTGCGCGAGACCCGTCATGAATGCCATTTTCACCGTCGCCCGCAAAGAGTTCCAGGACGGCCTGCGCAACCGCTGGGTGCTGGCCATCGCCCTGATGCTAGCGCTGATGGCGGTGGGCATCGCCTACTTCGGCGCCGCCGCCAGCGGCGGGCTGGGATTTACGTCCCTGGCCACCACCGTGGTCAGCCTGTCGACCCTGGCAGTATTTCTGATCCCATTGATCGCTCTGCTACTGGCTTACGATGCCATCGTCGGTGAACAGGAAGCCGGTACCCTGCTGCTGCTGCTCACCTATCCCATGAGCCGATCAACGCTGCTGTTGGGCAAGTTCCTGGGGCATGGATTGATTCTTGGCGTCGCCACCGCCTCGGGGTTCGGCATCGCCGGCATCGCCATCGCCCTCGGCGCCCCGGACGTCGATCTACTGGCGCTTGCCAGAAGCATCGGCTTGCTGATCGTCAGCAGCGTACTGCTGGGCTGGGTGTTTATCGCCTTCGCCTACCTGATCAGCGTCTGGGTCGCGGAAAAGGCTCGGGCCGCGGGACTCGCCCTGATTATCTGGTTCCTGTTCGTGCTGGTCTTCGATCTGGCCCTGCTGGCGCTATTGGTCGGAGCACAACACGGCGGCGACTGGCTGCCCTACCTGCTGCTGCTGAACCCCACGGACTGCTTCCGTCTGATCAACCTGGCAGGCATCGAGGCCGCCCAGGCCTATTCCGGCCTGACCGCACTCGCTCGAGAAAACGCTTTCCAACCCATCTGGCTGATGCTGATCCTGCTGGGGTGGATTGTGGTGCCCCTGAGTCTGGCGCTGCTGCGCTTTCGTCATCGCTCCGTATAGCCAGCCTAACCAGCCTAAGAAGGATACCCGTATGCCACGTCGTCTCGCGTCAGCTTCTTTGCCCTTCGCACTGGTGCTTGCTCTTTTCCTGGCGGGCTGCGGCCAAGAAGCGGATAAGACCGCCCTGGCCGCGCCGGTGCCCATCACCGACGGCGATGCCTGCCACGTGTGCGGCATGACCATCACCAACTTTCCCGGCCCTAAAGGGCAGGCCTTCATGAAGAGCGATCCCGACGCCCTGAAATTCTGCTCGACGCTCGAACTATTCACCTTCCTTAAGCAGCCGGAGAACGAGACCCAGATCAGTCATGCCTACGTTCACGACATCGGCGAGACGACCTGGGAAGCCCCCGCCGACGGTGCCTATGTTCGCGCGGTGGATGCCTGGTACGTGATCGGCCACGATCAACCCGGCGCCATGGGCCACACCCTCGCCTCCTTCGCCGAACAGAACCGGGCCAAGGATTTCAGCGACGAACATGGCGGCAAGGTCATCCGCTTCGAGGATATCGACCTGAAGTTGCTGGGTGAGTTAGGGCGGGGCGAGATAAACGCCAGTCAAGACCATTAAGGAAGGGTGAAGACAGCAGCCTAAGGTCATCGCATCGAGGGTTGCTTTTTAAAATCTACCACCAAAACCAACCGTGGCTTCCCGCCACGGCGCCGGCCACCGTCACCAGGCTGATCGTCAAGAGCCCCCAGTGAAGCCCCTGTATCACTTGAAAAGTGGAACGCGGCGCTTGGGCGGCCCGCGCATGAAACCAGCGATGCAGGAACAGCGGTTCGAACACGAATAGCATCAGGGTGAACAGCGCCCACACCGCGATCATGGCGTGTATCCACCAGTAGTGCGCCGAGAAAAGGCGCTCCCAGCCCAACAGGTGCAGCATGTAGAAGCCGCTAACGCCGGCCAGCAGCGTGGTAATGCGCGACTGCCAGGCGAAGCGCCCCTCGATCTGCTCGAAGAAGGCAACGGCTTCCGAAGGATCCTTGAAGCGCCTGACCGCAGGCAATAGCACGGTGGTCACCATGGCCACGCCGCCGATCCACAGCACCACCGCCAGCACATGCAGCACCCGAGCCAACGCTAGCTCCATCAGCCAGGTAACCTCATACCGTGCGCGAAAAGCGCCGCTCTTTTGAATCCGCAACGATATAGGCATCGAAGGCCATGGCCACGTTGCGCATCATTAGCTGGCCCTGGGGATGCAACACCAGGGCATCGCCGTTAATGCTCACCAGATCGTCCGCCATCAGTTCATCCAGTCCCGCTAAGGCATCGGCGAAATAGTCCCGAAAGCGAATGTCGTGGGCGGCCTCTATCTCGGCAAAGTCGACACGTCCATGGCACATCAGCTGGTGAATGACATCGCGACGCAGATGGTCGTCTGCGTTGAGCCGGTAACCACGTTGAATGGGCAGTTGGCCCTTGTCGAGGGCCGCATAGTATTCCGATAGCACCTTGGCATTCTGACTGTAGGTATCCCCGACCTTGGCGATGGCGGACACGCCCAGACCGATCAGGTCGCAGTCCGCATGGGTGGAATAACCCTGAAAATTACGCTGCAGGGTGCCGTTGTCTCGGGCGCGGGTGAGTTCGTCATCGGGCAGTGCGAAATGATCCATGCCAATGTAGACATAGCCCGCCGCCTGCAGGTGGCCGATCGTGAGTTCCAGCAGCTCCAGCTTGCGCTCCGGGGGCGGCATATCTTCCGGGCGAATCAGGCGCTGGGCCCGAAAAGTATCCGGCAGGTGGGCATAGCTGTAGGTCGCCACCCGATCCGGGCGCATGCTCACTACCTTGTCCAGGGTGGTAGTGAAGCTCTCGACGGTCTGGAGCGGCAAGCCGTAGATCAGATCGAAGCTGATGGACTCGAACCCCACCTCTCGCGCCGTCTCGATCAGATCCTGTATCTGCTGCTCGCTCTGGGTGCGATTGACGGCCTGCTGAACGTCGGGATCGAAGTCCTGCACGCCCAGGCTCAGGCGATTGAATCCCAATGCATGCAGCTCACGAAGCTGTTGCGGCGATACGGTACGCGGGTCCACTTCCAAGGAGAACTCCCGCTGCGCGCCCCGCTCCAGAGTAAACGCTGCATCGAGCGCATTCATCAACTCCGCCATTTGATCGTTGGTCAGGTAGGTCGGCGTACCGCCCCCCAGATGCAGCTGAGTCAACTTGCGGGACGTATCGAACATCTCGGCCTGCATGGCAATCTCGCCCTTGAGATAGTCGAGATACTCCACCGCCTTTTCGGTCTTGTGGGTGATGATCTTATTGCAGGCGCAGTAGTAGCACAGGCTCTTGCAGAACGGGATATGAATATAGACCGAGAGTGGTTTAGGCGATGCCTCGGCATTGCTGCGCTTCACCGCATCCCGGTAGTCGTCCAGAGCAAAGGCGGCATTGAAGCGCGGCGCCGTGGGGTAAGAGGTGTAGCGCGGGCCCGGTCGGTCATACTTTTCAACCAGAGCTCGGTCGAAGGTCAAATCATTTGGTTTCACGATCTCTCCGCAGTCTCCAAAAACTCGAGGGTCACAGACTCAATGAAAGCTGACCGCATCGCCTTTGCGATCGAAGGCCAGGAAGTTGTCGATGGTGCCCTGCTGCAGCGACTCCACCATGCGCTGCAGGGGTTGTTCCGCTTCCTCGCTGCTGGGCGGCTGGCGGCCGTCACCGGCCAAGGCCGCGGCAAAGACGATATCCCACTCGACACCGGTACGCTGGGACTCCTCGACCAGCGCCTGCATATCACTCAGCTCATCCAGGGTCTTGTCGACGCACAGCACCGGCGCCAATACGCCACCCTCACCCTGCTCGAAGCGTTCACGCTGCTGAGCATCGGGGTGATCCGGCAACTCGGCTCGGGCGAACACGAACAGCAGACGCTGTGGTTCAGGCTGTTGGCGCGCTTCCGCCAGCAAATCGGCAAAACAGGCAATGGACACAAGAATCTCCTTTCAGTGACGACAACAACATCCAGAATTTCAGTTTATCCGAAAGCTCAACCTCACTGAGCTTCGCGGTGTCGCGCTGCCTGACGTTTCAAGCCATCGCTGGTGGCTCGGCATAAGCACCATGTGGCCAATAACCAAGCCAGACACCAGGCGAGAGAAGCGCTCCACAGTAGTGCCAGATGAAGCGATACGACGTGCGGTGCAGCAAGCCGCAACAGAGTCGCCACTGCGATCAACACCGTAAACACCGGAATCCGCCATTCGCGGGCGAGATCCGCAGTATCGCGTCCGCCGGCCTGCAGGATGGTAGAGCGCATCATGATAACACCCGTAAGCGTCCCAAGGGCCCCCAGTGTAATGACATGGATCAAGCTCGAAGTCATTTGCTGTTGCCACTGAGCGATACCGTTACTCACGAGCCCCACCGCCAGCCAGCCATACCCGACACCGAGACAAAGCAGATCCGGCCGCTTCCCGCACCACCACAATCGCCAGCGTAGCAAACGCACGAACGCCAGCGCGCCTGCCAGAATCAGCACAGGCCCTGCCCAACTACGGCTAGCCGGCCAGCTCATCAGGACGATAGCCAGGATCGTGCTTAGAATGAGCCATCCTTCGAGACGTGGCTGCACGCGGGCATTCAGGATCTCGCCCAGGCGTTGGTAATGCCCCGCTAACGCCGGTGCGATCACCCGCCCTCCCATGAACAGCATCAGCAGCGCCAACAGCAGCACGGCCTGATACACCAGGGCATGTTGCAGTCCTGGTGCCTTGCCCGTATGAATCAGCCAGAACAGGACCGATGCAAGCAGGCAAATCGATAATAGAAGCGGACTCAAGAGGCGATTGCGCCATTTCTTGGCGGAATGAAAACGCGGCACGATGTGCATCGCCAGCCCGAGCGCAAATAGCGAGCCGATCAATGGGGGCAGAAAGCTCTCAGGTGCCAGTAAATACCCCAGCCGCGCACCCAGCCACAGCCCAAACAGGGTCATCAGACGCTGCAAGCTCAAAGGACCCAGTAGATACCCTGCGATCACGGCCAGAGCAAAGCCGAACAGTAACTCCCGCGCATGGTCGAGCCCACCGTTGATACCCGGCAGCAACAAGGGGCGATAGAACAAGGCCCATAGCGACAAAGGCACCAGCACTGCCGCATAGAGGCCAGCCGCGGGGAAGAACAGCACCCTTGCCGGCAACTTGCGTTGATTATTCATATAGGCCTTTCGCTTGTGCGCACCATGACTGACAACTAACATACATAAAATATACATCTTATAAACTACGGCGTGTTTTTTAATAGCCTGCTATGGAACGATGCGTCTGTTCATTTGTCTTGTGATTTATCAATAACCAACGCCGTTCGCTACGCTAGTGGTCGCTTTGGCACCTTCACCAAGAGGCAAGGAAGCCTACGTTTGCAAGGACACCAACATGCACATTACACGTTATACCGATTATTCATTACGCGTACTGCTTTATGTGGCGCTCAAGGGCGAGGAGCGCTCCACCATCAGTGAAATCGCCGAGCGCTATAATATTTCCCGCAACCATCTGATGAAGGTTGTCCAGGAACTCAATCGCAAGGGCTACCTTCAGGCGATTCGTGGCAAGCACGGTGGGCTGCTGCTGAAGCAGCGCGCCGAGAATATCAATATTGGTGCGCTGGTACGGGACACCGAACAGGATCTAGAGTTGGTGGAATGCTTCGGTGACCGCAACCAATGCGTCATCACTCCCGCCTGTCGCATCAAGACAATGCTCGCCGAGGCCTTGGACGCTTTCTTGGGGGTACTTGATGGCTACACCCTGGCCGATATGCTGGGGCCGGACCCGCGCATGCGTAGCGAGTTGATCCGGCTGCTACAGCTCAACAGCTCCCCCCAACCCGACCCCCAAGTCAGCGCTTGAACCGTTCGCGAATATCCTTGGCTTCCCAATGCGGGAAGTATTTACGGATCAAACCGTTGAGTTCGAGTTCGAAGTTCTGCCAATCGACGCCATCAGCTGAATTCGCATTCCGCTCAGACTCACACACCCCGCGCATCATCCCGGCGCCCAGGGTCACGTTGCTCAATCGATCGATGACAATGAAGCTGCCGGTGCCCGGACATTTGCGGTAGTCATCTATTGGCAGCGAGGCGGTCAGAGCGACCCGGCAGCGACCGATGGCGTTCAGCTCCAGCTGTTCAGCGGGTTTATGCTCCAGCGTATTGACGTCGATCTGGTAGTCAATGGCACTCACCTGCCCTGCCACTTCTCGAGTGGCCAGCTTGATATCATAGAGCTTGTTCAGCGCCATTGGCGTGTCGTGCAGCCAAACGATGTCGGCTTCGATATTGGACGCCAGCGCTATATCATTACTCGCCTCTACTAGCCAGTCGCCCCGAGAGATATCGAGCTCGTTGTTCAAGGTGACGGTAATTGCCTGACCCGGCGATGCTAGCGCCAGATCACCATCGAAGGTGACGATGCGCTCCACCCGGGCGGTCTTGCCCGAAGGTAGCACCTTGACTGCCTGCCCCGGCCGTAGCGTTCCCGCCGCCAACGTACCGCAATAACCGCGAAAGTCCAGATTGGGCCGATTGACGTACTGCACTGGCAGGCGCAGATCCGAGATGTTCTTGTCCTGAGCGATTTCGATTCTTTCGAGCAGTTCAAGCAACGTGGGGCCGGCGTACCAATTGATATGCTGGCTCCTGTCCACCACATTGTCGCCCTGTAGTGCGGACATCGGCACACAACGGATATCCCGCACGGTGAGCTTTTCCGCAAAAGCACGATAGTCGGCAACGATCTCATCGAAACGCGCCTGGGAGAAATCCACCAGATCCATCTTGTTGACCGCGATCACCAGATGCTGGATGCCCAGCAGGTCAGCGATAAAGCTGTGCCGGCGGGTCTGGGTCTGCACGCCGTGGCGCGCATCGATCAAGATCACCGCCAGACTGGCGGTGGAGGCGCCGGTGGCCATGTTGCGGGTGTACTGCTCGTGGCCCGGGGTGTCGGCGATGATGAACTTGCGCTTGTCCGTGGAGAAGTAGCGGTAGGCGACGTCGATGGTGATGCCCTGCTCACGCTCGGACTGCAAGCCGTCCACCAGCAATGCCAGATCCACCGCCTCGCCGGTGGTGCCGCTTTTCTTCGAATCCCGGGTAATGGCGGCGAGCTG
>NZ_JACNMQ010000004.1 GCF_020622265.1 Halomonas sp. M20 | reverse complement strand
GTGGGGACAGCGTATTTACCGAATTACTTGGCATGGCGGCGGTTGTTTGAAACTGCAAAGTCAACTGAGGAGGCGTGGCTTCGGGCGGCGATCGGCCTCGACCAACAGCAGATGCCAACATAGCCATATACATACAGTATTATTGATCCTGGCAAAACGCGCAAGCGCGCGAATTCTGCATAGGCTGCCGAGCCATTCTCAATACTTTGTGATATCAGTGGGTTAGGCGAAGAAAGACGTGCTAGATAACATTGTTGAACACGCCAACGCGTTCATTCAATATCAGAGCGTTCCGTCTAATACCTGTTAACTAAAAAGGGAAATTCCAGATATGAGTAGAAAAATGACTGCATTGGTCATTGGGAATTCAGATTATCCGGGTCAAGAGTTAAAGAATGCCACAAATGATTCTGAAGATGTCTCAGCAAAACTATCTGAATTTGGCTTTTCTGTCATCCACCTTTCTAATGCACAGAAACGAGATATCGATGATTCGGTTAAGTCGTTTAGAGATAATCTAAATAGTAATGATATAGGTCTTTTTTATTTTGCTGGTCATGGGATGCAAATAGAGGGGGAGAATTATATAACAGCCGTCGATACCGAGTTTGACACGGAAATGGATGCAAAATACTCATCTTATCCATTAAACAAAGTCATTGATATAATGGAAAGAAGTAACAATAAAACTAATATAGTTATATTGGATGCATGCCGAAATAACCCGTATGAACGGGCATGGCAAAGAACTCCGGCTCAAAGGGGGTTGGCACCTGTATTTGCTCCTAAAGGTACTATGATTGCATTTGCCACCTCGCCAGGCGAGGTGGCTGGTGATGGAGCAGGAAGGAATGGCTGTTACACCGAAGCTTTACTCAAGCACATATCTTCACCAGATATTCCCATAGAAGAGATGTTTAAACGAGTTAGAAATTCACTCTCGGTAATTACAAAAAATAGACAGACCTCATGGGAGCATACGTCTTTATCTGGTGATTTTTTCTTTTATATAAGTTTGGTTAACGCTGTAGGTAAGTACAAAAAAGAGTCAATTTCAGACGAGCTGTTTCACATAAAATCGGATACAGACCTGCATGAAGTCATTTCTGACCTAAAATCACATGATTGGTATACCCAAAATCCAGCGGCAAGAAATCTCACGTCTACAGACATTAACTCTTCTGATGTGGATTCAGCTTTTGTATTAGGAAGAAATATTTATCAAGCAGCATGTGGAAGCGCCAATGGCGCAACTGAATTCATTTCAGGGTTTCGAGATAAAACTCAGGATGTAGATGGCGAGTTGAGAGCCTCAGTTTTGGAGGGAATGTTGTTTGAGATATTTTTTAACTCCAAAGGTGAGCTGAGAGAAAACTTCAAGACATCGAAATTTAATAAAGTTTTTGAATATCAACAATATTCTGAATTTGATGAATCCTTCAAGTTTGTCTCAGATATATTGGCAAATTATCCAAATCGTTTTCATATTATACCTGGGAAAGATAGAAGTGTGTCAATTGACATAGAAACAAACGAAAACCAAGAAGGTGAGCGTAAGGTAATCGGTATTCATCTGGGCGGCATAAACATTCTGCGTGAGGATGAGGATTATGGATTCTATGAGGAAGATGGTGAAGTGCCTTATGAGGCCCTACGGAAAGCGGCGCTTGAGAGACGAATTTCTGAAGATATGCTGATACCAAGCTCCAAGCTAACAATCAATTTTGACTTTGACGCGGATAAAAAGTCCAAAATCTTATTTCCCTATGGTCACACTGTAGCGAAGTAAGTTAACAAGGCCAGGCACGGCGACGTCTTTTCCGTTGCGGCTTCGCCTTCACTACAAAGCCGCGCATGCTGGCAGCGTTACGCGTAATATGCTTTCGGAGATAATGAATGGAATTCAAAATCCTTTATAAAGAAACCGCAGCAGATGAAACGGATTTTCGTGATGTTAAAAATATCTGCTCGGAGAATGAGATCAACTGCTCGTTAGTGAAAGTTCGTGCGACCGATCCTCAAGCATTACTAGAATGGTTAATCCCTACTGCCGTGGTCGTCTATATCGCAGGCCCATTTGCCAAGTCCTACTTTGGAAAACTCGGCGAAAAAGCAGCTGAAGCGACAGTGGATGTTATAAAGAACTTGGCCAGGAAATGTTTCGGAAAACAGAAAACTATAGACGAGCAATTGTTTACAGTTGGTGGTAAGGCAGTTGAATCGGAGTTTTCCAGAAACATGTCGTTTGCGTTTCCTATGAAAAATGGAAAAATGTTTCGGCTTCTATTAACGGAAAGTATTACAGATGAAAAACTAGAAATAGCATTTCTGCATTTTCTTACGCTACAAAAAATGTACCAAGATGACCCAGACAGCTGTCCACTCACACCTTGGTCAGAAAACAATGAAATCACAAGAAACTGGGATCAACTTGCATGTTTTAATGAAGAAACAGAGATGATGGAGTTTGTCGACTATGTAAAAAGCGACATTCAAAAACGGATCGTAAGCTGCCCCATTGATGATGCGTGGGAATATCACTGCTAAAACACGTAACAAGTCGCTGTAGCGCGCGGTGGACTTCCCCCGATCTAGTAGACACGCATTGATAACTCCGCAACAGGAGAACACCGATGCCGGAGATGATCATGGGGAAGAAAACTCAGCAGTACAGCACTGAGTTCAAAGTCAAAGCAGTGGAATGGAGCCACCAGGCCCACCGGAGCGCCAAAGGGGTGGCCGAAGCGCTGGATATTCACCCGTTCATGCTGTCACCAAACCAGCCGCAAATGCGGGCGTAAAATTTTTGCCGCACCCTCGCTAACTATGGTGTAATACATTGTAGTCGATAAATTCGAGGGAATACTCATGAGTGTCACCACAGTTCGCCTTCAAGCAGAAGTTGAACAGCACCTGGAAGCAATCGCCAGCAGGCTACACCGGAGCAAAGGCTGGGTAATCAACCAGGCATTGTCAGAATACATAGAAAAGCAGCAGCTTGAGCAAGAGCGGTGGAAACAAACGTTGGAGGCAATGGAGTCTGCCGCTCAAGGCAAGGTTGTTGATGCAAGCGAGGTTCACAGTTGGCTTAATAGCTGGGGAACCGAAAACGAGCAGGGTGCGCCGAGATCAGGTAAGTGAAACTGGTTTATACGGATGAAGCCATTGAAGATTTGAAGCGTCTCAGGGAGTTCATTGCGGTGCACAACTCGTCGGCGGCAGCCAGGATTGCCTCCGAACTGGTTGGCAAAATCGAATTACTTCCAGACTTCCCCAAAATCGGCACACCAGTTGAAATGGCTCCGGTACCTGACTCTGTTCGAGATATGGTTTTCGGTAAATATGTCGTTCGATATTCGGTTCATACCAGTACCATCATCATTCTTCGGGTATGGCATGGTATGGAGGGTGAACGATAGCAATTTAACCAGCCGCGGCACTCGGATACCTTTGTCTCCGCTTAGCTACGTCAAAGCCACCGGTGCGCTCAACGATCCGCAGAGCGAAGTGTGCAAGGTTATCCATTTGCCGCAATGGTTTATATCCGGCCTTGCAGGCTGGAAATAAGGCAATGAGCGAGTAAGGCTCGATCATTAGCTGAAAGCCCTTTCGTCTCTAGAATGACTTGCTCAAGTTTCATATTCATGGATGTTTCTCGTATCAAAAAGCGCACCCACCGATTCTAGCATGGGTGCACAAATTTCAGGATGAATAAGCAGTAAACGCCTCTGCCTTGACGTCGTTAGCGTTCTGCCTGGCGTCAGCGTGCTGGACATGGCCATCACCCGCCTGGCTGCGTCGCGAGGGGTTCAGCAAGTATAGTTATCCCCATATCGTATCGGCTCCTTAACCACTATGCTCTTGATAGACGATTTTCCATTTCAAAGGAGTGAACGATGTCCACGGTTCTGGCGTTCGATGTCTATGGCACCCTGATCGATACCCAAGGGATCAATGAGCAGCTACAGGAGCTGGTCGGCGATCAAACCCCCACGTTCTCTCAGCGCTGGCGAGATAAGCAGCTCGAGTACGCTTTTCGACGTAGCCTGATGGGCGCCTATGCAGATTTTTCGCAGTGCACCAGAGATGGGCTGGAGTTCGTCGACCGCGCCCTGCAAACCCAGCTTTCCGATAATGACAAGGATGCGCTGATGGCGACTTACGGGCGACTGCCGGCGTTTACCGATGCGGCGGATGCCTTGGCGCGCTTAGCGGATTCATCGAAACTGCGCTGCGTGGCGTTTTCCAATGGCAGTCGCGAGGCGGTCAACGGTTTGCTAGAGCAGGCGGGGATTCTCGAATATTTCGAGGACATTGTCAGCGTCGAGGAGGTCAAGCGTTTCAAGCCCGATCCGGCGGTGTACGCCCACCTACACAACCGCCTGGAAGTGGCAGCTCAGGATGTGTGGTTGATATCCTCCAATCCTTTCGATCTGATCGGCGCCAAGCATGCTGGCCTGCACGTGACCTGGATACGCCGTAGCGCCGAGGCGCCCTTCGATACCTGGGGCGGCGAACCGGATATGACCGTCTCGGATCTCAATGAACTGGTGGATCGTATTACTTGAAGGTTTCCGTTACTTCTTCAGCAATCCAAGGAGCACAGCATGAGTAATCAACTGCCCGCCACGTTGGCGGCTCTGGTTTTGGCGGGTGCGGTAAACATCGCCATGGCGCAATCCGATCATGCCTTTCCTGGCATCGAGCATGTAACGACCCAAGATTCGGTCGATGAGGTGGAATCGCGTTTGAAAGATGCGCTGGAAGACAAGGGCCTGACGCTGTTCACCGTGATCAACCATACCCAGAATGCCGAGAAGGTGGATATGCAGTTGCCGCCCACACGCACGGTAATCTTCGGCAATCCCAAGGCGGGTACGCCGTTGATGCAGTGCCAGGGCAGCACGGCGCTGGATCTGCCCCAGAAGATGGTGATCCGTGAAGAGGGCGATGCAACGCTCATCGAGTGGAACGATCCTGCCTATCTTGCCGAGCGTCACGAACTACAGGAGTGCGACCTACCGCTGAACAAGATCACCAAGATTCTCCGGTCCTTGGCCGAGACCGCGGCAGGATCTTGAAACGCTTGCTTACGACGCTAGTTCGTCAGTTCGGGCTGCCAGGATAAAGTCGTTCTTGTGCAGTCCCTTGATGGCATGCGTCCACCAGGTCACCGTGACCTTACCCCATTCGGTGAGCAGCGCCGGGTGGTGGCCGGCGTCTTCGGCAATCTCGCCGACGCGATTGGTGAATTCCAGTGCCTGCTTGAAGTTTCGGAACTTGAATTCCCGCTCCAGCTGCGCAATGCCGTCCCGTTCGACGATTTCCCAGTCAGGGATGGCGGTCTTGAAATCATCGAGCTGAGCTTGGGAGACTTGAGGGGCGTCGATGCTGCAGGTTTCGCAGGACTGCTGAGAAAGTTGGCTCATGTAAAGGCTCCTGTCAGGGCGTTTATGGATAGTCAGGCGCTGGCCGCCTGCTTTGGTTCGAAGGTCGGTGCGAACAGTCCATGCTGCATGGCCTCGTGCACCATGGCCATGATGTCCTGTTCGGCGAGTTCCTGCAGTGCGCTCAAGTCATCGATGACGTAATAAAGCGGTTGCAGGATGTCGATGCGATAGGGGGTGCGCAAGGCGTCAACGGGGTCGAACGGGTGATGTGCGGGCACGTCCGATAGCACATGCAGCGTCTCCTTGGGCGAGGAAATGATCCCGCCTCCATAGATACGCCGGCCTTGAGCGGTATCCACTAGCCCGAACTCGACGGTCATCCAGTAAAGGCGCGCCAGATAGATGCGCTCCTCTTTGCTAGCCGCCAGCCCCAGCTTGCCATAAGTGGCGGTGAATTCGGCAAATGCCGGATTGGTCAGCATCGGACAGTGGCCGAAGATCTCGTGAAAGATATCCGGCTCCTGCAGATAATCCATCTCCTCAGGCGTGCGAATGAAGGTCGCCACCGGAAAGCGTCGATTGGCCAGCAGCTCGAAGAAGGTGTTGAAAGGAATGAGCGCCGGCACCTGTGCGGTCTGCCAGCCGGTGGTTTGCTGCAGCACGCGGTCGACATCGCCAAGCTGAGGAATTCGATCCTCGGGTAGCGTCAGGCGTTCGAGGCCATCGATGTACTCCTGACACGCGCGACCCTCGATGAGATCCTTTTGGCGACGCATCAGCGCCTGCCAGGTTGCGTTTTCGGTATCGCTGTAGTGAATGATGCCGTTCTCGTCCGGCTGGTGAGCCTGATACTTGGTCGGCTTTTTCGTCTTTGAACCGTTCATGTCAGGGGCCGTCCATCGTGTTTGTAATTGGGTTTGATTATTAGAGTAGTGTTTTCTCGCCAACACGAGGCATTGCTCTAGTGCCATTCGTATTCAAAATGACGAAGCCTGGCGTAAACCTTTCATGACAAACGAGACCGGTTCGATCTTGCCTGGGTGGGAGGCGCTCGTTGCCGTGATGGGACTAGAGGCAGGTGTCACGTTATGTTGACAGCAAGTCAGGTTAGCGTGACGCTGAATTGTCATTAGCGTTTTCGCCCATCGGATCGAGTCGACCATGCGCCTCAAGTTTCATTGTCAGAATCGTATCGGCATCCTGCGCGATATCGTGGCCCACTTCGCCGATTACGGTCTCAACGTGGCGCGTGGCGAGGTCGGCGGCGACCAGGGCAATAGCGTCTATCTGCACGTCCCGCATCTGCTCAATGCCCAATTGGTCACGCTCAGGCCCAAGCTCGAAGCCATCGAGGGTGTCTTCGGCGTCAAACGCGTGGAATTGATGCCCAGCGAGCGGCGTCATCTGGAGCTCGATGCCTTGCTGTCGTCGCTTGCCTACCCCGTCATGTCCATCGACATGCAGGGCCGCATCGTGGCTGCTAATCGGGCCGCCGGTCAGATGCTCGGTGTGAGGGTGGACGAAGTGCCCGGCCTGTCGCTGGATCGGTATCTCCAGGATATCGATCTGCCCGAGCTGGTGCGGCGTAACAACGCCCGGGTCAACGGACTGCGGCTGACGCTCAAGGAAACCAGCTATCTGGCCGACATTGCGCCGTTGCATACCGGCGAGGACGATGTCGCTTCGCTGGCCGGGGCGGTAGTGACGCTGCACCGCGCCGACCGTGTCGGCGAGCGTATTTATCAGGTCCAGCGCCAGGAGATGCATGGCTTCGAGGCGATCTTCCAGGCCAGCCCGCGCCTTGCGGAGGTCGTGCAACAAGCGCGGCGCATGGCGCCGCTGGATGCGCCCTTGTTGATCGAGGGGGAAACCGGTACCGGCAAGGAATTGTTGGCACGCGCCTGTCATCTGGCGAGCCCCTGCGGACAGGCGCCGTTCATGGCGCTCAGCTGTGCGGGGCTACCGGAGTCGATGGCCGAGACCGAACTGTTCGGCTACGCACCGGGTGCCTTCGAGGGCGCGCGACCCGAAGGCAAGCTGGGGCTTCTGGAGTTGACCGCCGGCGGCACCATCTTCCTCGATGAAGTAGGCGAGATGAGCCCGCGTCTACAGGTCAAGCTACTGCGGTTTCTTCAGGACGGCGGTTTTCGGCGGGTGGGCAGCGACGAGGAAACCTATCTGAACGTGCGGGTAATGTGTGCCACCCAACAGGATCTGCCGCGGCTGTGTGCCGAAGGTCTTTTTCGTCAGGATCTCTACCATCGCCTCAACGTCCTCTCGGTACGCATTCCACCATTGCGCGACTGCCTGGACGGTATCGAGGAGCTTGCCCAACGCTTCATCGATCGTGCCGCTCGTCACATCGGCTGTCGATCCCCAAGGCTTTCCGGGGCGGTGGTCAAGAAGTTGTCGACGTATCACTGGCCGGGTAATGCCCGTCAACTCGAGAACGTACTGTTCCAGGCGGTATCGCTATGCGAAGGCGACGAGCTTCAGGTACGCGATCTGCGCCTGCCAGCCATCGCTCAGGCGCCGGGGTTTTCAGGCATCGATCTCGACGGCCCACTTGACGATATTCTCGGCAAGGTGGAAAAGCGCGTGCTTGCCTCCCTCTATCCCGAATACTCTTCGAGTCGCCTGCTGGCGCGACGACTGGGCGTGTCGCATACCACTATCGCCAACAAGCTCAAGCGCTACGGCATCGGCGATGAGGGTCAATGAAAACAACACCGCTGTAAAATCTGGTTTACAGGTTGTCAGCCTTTTACACCGCAAAAACGGGCCATTTGGCGCGCCGTGCGGCCCTGTCAACATTTATTGCCGCGAGTTTGGCGATGGTATGCCGATGTGCATACCGGGAGGACGGAAAAAGCGTTTTGAAGCGTCGCCAGGCGACTTACGCTGAATGCATTGCTCGCCTTGAGGCTTATCGAAACGCTGGCGAGAGCATCCAACAACAACTCCTGGAGATGAATCATGAATGTTTCCGCCTTCCCAACGCCACAGGTTTCCCAGCACAATCCCATCGGCACCGACGGTTTCGAGTTCGTCGAATACACGGCGCCGACCGCCGAAGGGCTGCAGGCGCTGCGCGAGCTTTTCCTGCGCATGGGATTCATCGAGACGCGCAAGCACCGTTCCAAGGCGGTCAGCCTGTTCCAGCAGGAAGGCATCAACTTCGTGCTCAACGCCGAGCCGAACAGCCAGGCCGCAGAATTTGCCCAGGTGCACGGACCCAGCGCCTGCGCCATGGCCTGGAAGGTGGCCGACGCCCGCCAGGCCTTCGACTACGCCGTGGCCCAGGGCGCGGAGCCGGTAGAGACGCCAGTGGGGCAAGGGGAGGTGGGCATCCCCGCGATCAAGGGCATTGGCGGTTCGCTGCTCTATTTCGTCGATCAAAAGGTCGATGACAAGGGGCGTACCATCTACGATATTGATTTTGAATCCCTGGCCGACTCAAGTGCCGGCATCGACAAGAACGCCAATAGCGTGGGGCTCATGGTGCTCGATCACCTGACCCACAACGTCGATCGTGGCCAGATGGATGTGTGGGCGAATTTTTATACCGATATCGCCAACTTTCGCGAAATCCGCTATTTCGACATCGCTGGCAAGAAGACCGGCCTGTTCTCCCGCGCCATGACCGCCCCCTGCGGCAAGATGCACATTCCCATCAACGAGTCCGCCGACGACAACTCCCAGATCGCCGAATTCCTGCGGGAATACAACGGCGAGGGCATCCAGCACCTGGCCATGGCAACGGACGATATCTACGCCACCGTGCGCGGCTTGAAAAGCAACGGCATCACGTTCCTGTCCACCCCGGATACCTACTACGAAAAGCTCGACGCGCGAGTGCCCAATCACGAAGAAAGGCTCGAGGATCTGCGCGAATTGAATCTGCTGGTGGATGGCGCGCCTCGTGAAGGGATATTGCTGCAGATCTTCACCGAAACGGTCATCGGTCCGATCTTCTTCGAGATCATCCAGCGCAAGGGCAACGAAGGCTTTGGCGAAGGCAATTTCAAGGCATTGTTCGAGTCCATCGAGGAAGATCAGATTCGCCGCGGTGTGCTCAAGGAATAAAGCGCGGCAGCGTTTCGATGACATCTTGCCAGCCATCGCGAGGAGTCCAACATGAGCCACCGCTGGATCAACTTTCCTATCCGGGAAGGCACCTACTCCCGTCAGGCCCACTGTGACCTGCCTGACGGTACCTTCGAGCGCGAACTGGGGCGCGAGGGCTTTTTCGGCCCGGTCAGCCATATGCACCACACCCATCCCCCTACCGGCTGGATCGATTGGGAGGGGCCGTTGCGCCCCCACGCCTTCGATCTCAACGCCATCGAGGCGGCGCCGACCTGCCCCTGGCAGGCGCCGCTGGTACTCGAGAACGCCGATATCGAACTGCGTTTCTGGCGTCTGGGCGAGCCGATGCGCCATCTGGTGCGCAACAGTGACGGCGATCAGCTGCTGTTCATACATCACGGCGAGGGTTCGCTCTATTGCGACTACGGGCATCTCACGTTTCGTGACGGCGACTATCTGGTGATCCCTCGGGGTACCGCCTGGCGGCTTGAGCCTCGAGAAAAATGCGAAATCCTGATGATCGAGAACGTGGACGGTGCCTATCAGCTACCGGACAAGGGCATGCTCGGCCCCAACGCGATCTTCGATCCGGCGGTGCTCGATCATCCGCGCCTTGATCAGACGTTTCGCGATCAGCAGGACGAGAACACCTGGCAGGTTCGAGTCAAACGCCTGGGCGAGATTTCCACCGTCACTTTTCCTTTCAATCCCTTGGATGCGGTGGGCTGGCACGGCGACAACACCGTGGTGCGTCTCAACTGGCGCGATATCCGCCCGGTGATGAGCCATCGCTACCACCTGCCGCCGTCGGCGCATACCACCTTCGTGGCGCGTGGCTTCGTCGTCTGTACCTTCTGCCCGCGGCCCATTGAATCCGATCCGGGGGCGCTCAAGGTGCCGTTCTATCACAACAACGACGACTACGACGAAGTGCTGTTTTACCATCGCGGTAACTTCTTTTCTCGAGACAACATCGAGCAGGGGATGATCACCTTCCACCCTTGCGGCTTCGCCCACGGCCCCCATCCCAAGGCTCTCAGAAAGAGCCAGGACGATCCCGCGTCCTTTACCGATGAGGTCGCGGTGATGATCGACACCCGGCGCAGCCTGCGCATCACCGAGACTGCAGAAGGCGTCGAGAACGCGGCCTATGTGAATTCCTGGCAGGCTCCGGGCAAGGTCGAATGATGGTTTCAATTTCTTTGTTGGCAAGGAGTTTTCGATGAAACTGGCATCCCTGAACCGGGGGCGTGATGGCGAGCTGGTGCTGGTCTCTCGCGATCTTGAGCGCGCCGTGGCGGCAAGCGATATCGCCCCGACCTTGCAGGCGGCTCTCGACGACTGGGCGCAGATGGCCCCGCGTCTGGAGGAGCGCTATCGGGCACTGAACGATGGCCAGTGCAGTGAGGCCTTCGATTTTCGACCGGAGGACTACGCCAGCCCGCTACCGCGGGCCTATCATTGGGCGGATGGCAGCGCCTACGTCAATCATGTCGAATTGGTGCGCAAGGCGCGCGGTGCCGAAATGCCCGAGAGCTTCTGGCACGATCCGCTGATGTACCAGGGCGGCTCCGATACCTTCCTGGCGCCGACCTCGCCGATCCGCCTGGCGGACGAGGCTTGGGGTATCGATCTCGAAGCCGAACTGGCAGTAATCACCGACGATGTGGCCATGGGAACCGCTGTTGATGAGGCGCAGGAGCACATCCAGCTGCTGATGCTGGTCAACGACGTGTCGTTGCGCAATCTGATTCCCGGCGAACTGGCCAAGGGTTTCGGCTTCTACCAGGCCAAGCCGTCCTCCGCCTTTTCGCCGGTGGCAATCACCCCGAATGAGCTGGGCGACGACTGGCGCGACGGCAAGGCGCATCTCGACATGGTCAGCCATATCAACGGCGAACTGTTCGGTCGTCCCAATGCCGGCGTCGACATGACCTTCAATTTCCCCACTCTGGTGGCCCATGCAGCCAAGACTCGGGCGTTGGGCGCCGGCACCGTCATCGGCTCGGGCACGGTCTCCAACTACGATCGCAGCAAAGGCTCCGCCTGCCTGGCGGAAAAGCGTATGCTCGAAGCGCTCGAGCATGGCGAGGCGCGCACGCCGTTTCTCAAGTTCGGTGATCGGGTGCGCATCGAGATGTTCAGTCGTGACGGTGCCTCGCTGTTCGGTGCTATCGATCAAGCCATTGAGCGTTACGTACCCGGCGAATGACACAGCCAGCCAACGCGAGGAGAGAGTATGCGTAATCAGCAACCTATTCTGTATGGTTACTGGCGTTCCAGTGCCGCCTATCGGGTGCGCATCGCCCTGAACCTCAAGGGCATCGAGGTCGAGCATCGCAGCGTTCACCTGGTGCGCGACGGCGGGGAGCAGCACCGCACCGAGTACCGGCAGATGAACCCCCAGGGCCTGGTACCGTTTTTCATCGACGGTGACGGCACGTCGGTGTCCCAGTCCCTGGCGATCGTCGAGTATCTCGACGAGACCCGCCTCGCCCCCGCCTTGCTGCCCTGGGAACCGGGGGCCCGCGCCCAGATACGAAGCTTTTCCCAGCACATTGCAAGCGACATTCATCCGCTCAACAACACGCGGGTGCTTCAGTACTTGAGTGAGGAACTACAGGTCGATGACGCAACCAAACGAGGCTGGTATCGGCACTGGGTGGCGCTGGGTCTGGCGGCGCTGGAGCCTCAGGCGGCGGCCTTGGAAGGCGCTTTCTCCTTGGGCGAGCGGCCTGGGCTTCTGGAGCTGTGCCTGGTACCGCAGCTTTATAACGCCCGGCGCTACGAGTGTGATCTCTCGGCTTATCCGGCACTGGTCGCGCTTGATGCCCGCGCCCGGGAAGTCGAGGCGTTTCGACGGGCGGCGCCGGAGGCTCAACCCGATGCGACGCCGTGATTTCAGCATAGCCGACTCCCTATACTGAGTTTTTTCGTTAGCGATTTGATTAAGAGAGATTTTCTGTCGTGTTGCCTTGCTCGTGGGCGAGCGGCTCATAGGCATTACCAGCCTGGTGCAATAACTCGAACTGCCTGTTGCACTCCCGGCAAGCGCCACACATACCAATGTGCATCTGCAGTAACAACCTGTCCTTGATGCCCAAGGGCACATCAAGGCGCTGAGACATCAATTTGGTAATCTCTCGACATATCATCAATTTGAACATCATGAATCTCCCAATAACCAGCCTCGTTCGATACAGGCGCGCAGACGTAATCGGGCACGGTGCAGGATGACCCAGCAGTTGTTTTCCTTGATACCGGTTTCCTTGCAGATGTCTTCGGTGGAAAGCCCCATCAGTTCCCGCAGAGAAAAGATACGTGCGATGTTGTCCGGGAGGGCGATCATGCAGGCATCGAACACTTGCCAGAAACGTTCGCTGACGAAGGCGGCCTCCGGGTCACCCCAGCTTGAAGGACGCGCGGCTTCTTTCCAGCGTCCATTACGTTTGAATTGGCGATCAAAGGCCTCGTCGTCCAGTTCTTCTTCCCAGGGGCGCCAGTTGCCTTGGCGGCGCTGGCTACGTAGGCTATCGAGTATCTTGAATTTGAGAATACCGAATACCCAGGTTTCATAACCTGATTGCCCCAGAAAGCTGTCGTTCTTTTCCATGGCGGCGACGAGTGTTTCTTGAACGGCGTCTTCGGCCTGGGCGAGATCACGAAGCTGTAGACGAGCAAAGGAGACCAATCTCGGCCGAACGGCCACCAAGCGCTGCATTCTCTCGTTCTTTTTGTCGGTCGTCGATGCAGTCATCGCGGCGTCTCATTTGGCTTATTAATGACATGATGAACGCCCGTTTGTGGAGGTCAAGCCGTTCTTGACGTTTGTTTTGTGTGTTTTTTCCATAAACCCTTACAGGTTTTTAAACATGCGGGCTGTCTTGTTTATCGAGGTAAGAGTGTAATGACGCGATATGTCTGGCTACTAAGAAAGATACAAAGGTGAAATAACGGTTCGTCGAGCGGGTATTCGCTTCTGCCATGGGAATAAGAGCTTTTGCTGTATGCCGTCAGATGGTGGTAGACGAAAAGGAAAACAGTCATGAAACATGCAAGGCTTATCCGGGGAGCCGTACTGGCAACTATCTCTTGGAGATTAAAGCGGTGACCTTTGGCAGGCGGCATGAAAGATTGAATCAATATGAACTAAAGACCTTCATGTATTAAGGATTTTACGTGGTCTGGACATGCAACGTTACGAATATTTGAATTTCCGCCAGGCTGATACCGGGCGGTTTTCAATGGCTCAATGAATGGCATTAACCGCGACACAATGGTTTTCTTATCGGACATGGCGATAGGCCTTTACGAGCCGCCGACTGTCCACCCCTTGCCAATAGCGATAGCGCAGCCGCCACATCAATACCATGGTGGACCAGAGGCCGTGGCGTTCCCAACGACGCCCAGAGCTTGCCACGCGTTGAGGCACACAGGTTGGTCTCGAGAGTCGTTTCAAGCGAGAGGTCATCTCGACATCTTCCATTAGCGGCTGCTCAGGGAAACCGCCGGCGGCAGTGAAGGCCGCGCGGGTCATGAACAGCGCCTGATCGCCGGTCGCTATGCCCGTGAGCCATGAGCGCAGGTTCATGGCCCTTGCAATCACCCCAAGCATGGCATGCCGTCCGGACAGCTGCACATCGAAACGCCCCCAGGGGCGCCTGGCAAGCGCTTTGGCGATCAACAGGTCCGCACGCTTCGGTAGTCGCGTATCGGCATGCAGGAACAGCAGATGATCACCCTGACTGGCATGCGCCCCGACATTCATCTGCCGAGCACGACCTGGGTCGCATACGATGACCCGCGACACGAACGGTGATGCCAAGGCGGCGGTCCGGTCTTGGCTGCCGCCATCGACGACCAAAACTTCGACACCGCACACCCACAGCCCAAGTAACGAGGCAAGCTGATTTTCTATTTCTCGTTCTTCGTTGAGGGTCGGGATGATGATACTGAGTTGTGGTGATGAGGCCATGGACAGCTACCCAGTTGTTTTTGCTTTGTCACCTCGGTCGAGTCACACCTTACAAGACACTGATCCCGGTGGAGGGTTATCGGGCGCTGTGAAGCATGGCGAGGGGTGCCATGTAAGGGTAGCGATCCCTGCACCGACCAAACAACACGAGAACACCGAGTTGAACCGCATATAAGCGTTAATGACCTGCGCCTTCAACGTCCACACTAGAGGTAAGTGTCATGCTGGATATCCTGGTGATGTATCCCAATAGTGATGAAGTTCGTTTCGACGATACTTACTATTTCGATAAACATGCATCGTTGATCATCTCTTTGCTGGAGCCTTTGGGCTTGAAATACCTGCGCATTGCCAAAGGCATAGATCAAGACGCTCCTTATTATCTCGTGGCCCATCTCGGCTTCGAATCCCAGGAAACATTTCAGAAAGCCATCGAGGAAGCGGGTGACAGGATTTTTGACGATATCTCGAACTTTACCAATATCGACCCTTTGATTCAGGTCGGAGAGGTGGTGGCCAATAACAATAGGTATTGAAATCCCGCGGGGAGGGGGTGTCCATGCAATCGTTATTGCAGCGAATCGGTTACTGGTTGAGTTGCTGGCTCTCCTGCCCGCGGCCTCAGCATCTTGCATTGCCCAATTATCAGCCACGCAGCCTGTTGAAATGCTTGCGCCCAGGTGACGTATTGTTGGTGGAAGGCACGTCGCGAGTCAGTACCGCCATCAAGTACCTCACCCAATCTTCCTGGTCCCATGCAGCGCTGTATGTCGGAGAGGCAACGGAAGAGCATGGTGCCGGCTATAAGGCTGTGCGCTTCGTCGAAGCCGATTTGACCGAAGGCGTCCGGGTTGTCGGTTTCGAGGAGTATCGAGGCCTGAATCTGCGAATCTGCCGCCCCGTTGGTTTGAGTAACAAGGACATCGATGCGCTGGTCAGGTTCGCTTGTCAGCGCGTGGGATATCAATATGACTTGCGCAACATCATTGATCTGGCACGTTATCTTTTGCCCTTGCCCCCGGTTCCGCCGCATTGGCGGCGTGGCATGTTGGGCCTAGGCAGCGGTGACCCTACTCGCGCCATCTGTTCGACACTGATCGCGCAGGCTTTTCAGTCGGTTCGCTATCCGATTCTTCCTGATTGGGAATGGACTGAAGACGAACTGCGTTGCCATGGTTGCAAAAAACAGGTGCTGAAGAAGCGCCACTACACGTTGTTCACCCCTCGCGACTTCGATTTCTCGCCTTATTTCCTAATCGTTAAACCAGTGCTCGATTCGGGGTTCGACCCACATATTCTGGAATGGAACGAGCGTATTGAATCGGCGTGAGAGTAGGCCCGCTGACTTAGAAGGTGCGTTCATCCGGTTGTCGAGTATGGACTTCAAAAATGAATAAAACTGTAAGCCCTTCCTCCTTCGACCTACCAAATGCCAGACACCGCAGAAAGCAGTGTCTCTCAACTGACGAACAACAATGGAGTGATCCCATGATACTCAAGAAGCGTTTTTCTCTGTCTCGCTCAGGCAAGCTGGCCTCCAGAATAGCCGGCACTGTGCTGACTGTGTCGTTGAGTGGCGCGGCTTTGCAGGCCATGGCGGCCTGCGGTGCTGCCAACCCCTGCGCAAGCAAGAATCCTTGCGCGGCACAACAGACATGTGGAGCCAATCCCTGTGCTACCAAGAACCCGTGCGCCACGAAGAATCCCTGCGCCACGAAGAACCCCTGTGCGGCCAATCCCTGCGCTACCAAAAATCCTTGTGCTGCCAACCCTTGCGCGGCCAAGAAGAATCCATGTGCCGCAGAGTCCTGGTGAGTGTCAACAGGCTCAACCACGAACTACTGTAATATCGGGCGTGAGGGTAGACCTCGCGCCCGTTCCTTTGCTATGGATAATGGAATGCCTTAACTCCCAAGTTCGATTACATGGCCACCGGCTGCTTCTGCATCGGCGGCGTCATGGGTAACCATCAATGTAGGCAGGTTTTCCTGACGTACGCGTTGAAATACCAGTTGGCGCATTTCATCACGCAGGGCGGCATCGAGCTTGGAGAAGGGTTCGTCGAGCAGCATCGCGCATGGTTTGGACAATAGCACACGCATCAGTGCTACCCGTGAACGCTGGCCGCCGGACAGGGTAGCGGGATCGCGGTTGGCAAATCCATTCAGGCCGATTTCTTCGAGTGCCGCCTCGACGCGCTGCCTGCGCTTTCGGCGTGAGCCTTCGGCGGTCATGCCGAAGGCCAGATTGCCGCCGACATTGAGATGGGGAAACAGCAGTGGGTCCTGAAACAGCAGGCCTACTCGGCGTGCTTCGGCGGGTAGCCGGGTAAGTTCGCGCTCGCCTAGGCACACTCTGCCGCGAGCATGGAACGCCGGGGATAGAAAACCGGCAATATAGGCCAGTAGTGTCGATTTGCCTACGCCGGAAGGGCCCATCACCGTCAGCACCTCGCCTGGGGCGATGGAGGTATCGACGCTAAGCAAGGACGCGCCCTCGAGGGTGATATGCACATCTTCCAGCGTCAGTGAATGCATAGGGCTCCCAGAGATGCAAAGTGATGTAGATAAGTGTTCATGACGAGATCAACAGTCCGCTACGACGACGAAACACCAGCCGAGGCAGGCCGAGTGCCAATGCGAACCCCAACGCAGGCAAGGCCAGTTGCAGCAGAGCGTAGACGGCGGTCAGGCGGCGATCACCGCCGCTGGCGAGACTGACCGCTTCGGTGGTGATAGTACTGACTCGGCCCGCGCCCAGCAGCAGCGTGGGCAGGTATTGACCGATACTCACCGCAAAGCCCACCGCAGCGGCAGTCAGTAGCGGAACGCTGAGCATCGGTAATCGCACCCGCCAGAAGACCTGTGCTGGACTGGCGCCTAGACAGCGCGCCAGATGCGTCCAGCGTGGGTCCAGCCGGCGATAACTTTCTGCCAGCGATAGAAACACATAAGGCAGCACGAATACCGCATGGCCGAGAATTACCACTGCCGTGCCCGGTGGCACGCCTGTTTGAACCTGCATCAATACCAGCCCGAACAGAAAGGCGACCGGCGGCACCAGTAAAGGTAAATAGAGGATAAACTGTGCCCAAGGTCGGGTCGGGCGTTCATGCAATGTTTCCGCTTCCAGTGCGCCAACTACCAACACTAACGACAATAGGGTGGCGATTATGCCGATCATCGCGGCCTGGGTCAGTGGATCACCCAGACTGCCGGCCGCACCCGTCCAGTTGCGCAGCGTCAGCGGCTGCGGCAATGCCTGAGGGAAGGGCCAATAGGCAGCCAGCGACCATAGGACCAGTCCGATCAGGCTGCCGACGATCAACAGTAGCGAGAGTGAAATCGCGCTGAGCGCGATCCCCCCGAACACTGCGTCGCCGCTGTTTCGCCGACCGCTCTCCAGCCAGGTGTGGGTAAGCCGCCGCAACAAACACTCGATTAGCCACCAAGTGGCCAAAGCGGCCAGGGTCACACCCAATTGCAGTAAGGCGCCGGCGGAGGCCATGAAGCGCATCGACAGATCGGGGTCGTTGAGCCAGCGCAATACCGCGACCGATAGTGGTGGCGGGGTAGTCGGTCCCAGGATCAGCGCCACGTCGACGGTCGACGATGCAAAGGCGATTACCGCGTAGACCGGCAGCCGCAATAGCGGATAGAGCCCTGGTAACACCGCTTTGAGAAATGCCGAGAGCGGCCCATAGCCCAAGGCGCGCGCCACGCGCAAGCGTTCACTGGCGTGGCATTGGGGCAGCGCGGCGAGGCTCATCAGAAGCAGGAAAGGCACTTCCTTGAGAACGAGACCGGTGATCAACGCCAGGCCATGCGGATCGCCGGGAAACAGGATGTCCGGTGGATGTTGCCAGCCGGTCATCCAGGGGGAAAGGGCGCGGCTGAGCAACCCCGAAGGGGAAAGCAGAAACGCCAGACCGATAGCTGCTGCGGCATGCGGCACGGCCAGTAGTGGTGATAGCAGTCGACGCATCGTGCTGAACAGTCGAGTGTGCATGAAGGCGCCGAGGAACAGCACGACGATGCCCAGCGACAGTCCGGCGCTGGCAAGCCCGGTGACATAGCTTAGCTGGACCATGCGACCCAGGCCCGGCTTCTCCAGGAGCGCCTGCCAATGCGTCAACGTCAAGGTATCGCCGCCCAGTACGGGTAGCCAACCGAAGGCCGGTGCGATGACGCCCACCAGGCCGCTGGCTACCGGCAGGCTCAGCAGTGCGATCGCCATCCAGGGCGCCAGACGTATACCCAAGGCATACCCAGACGGCATCAGCGCACTCCGTACCGCTTGAGCCACGCTTGTTCCAGACGTTCCATCCAGCTTGGATGCGGCTCGGCCAGCGTGCGTTGCAGAGCGTCGAGGGGCAGCGCCGCACGATTATTGTTCAGCGACTTGAAGGCTTGTCGTTGTGCTTCGTCCAACGTGTCCAGGGCCAGTACGGTGGCGTCGCCCCATACGTCGATATCCTGTTTGTGCGCCTGGGCTTCGGGGGAGAGCAGAAAGTTGGCTAGCACCAGTGCACCGGCCTTGTGACTGGCATTGAAGGGAATGGCCACGAAATGCACGTTGCCGAGCGTGCCGTTATCGAGCACATAGCTACGGATGGTGGGCGGCAACTGGTAATCGGCTACTGCAGCGGCGGGCTCCAAGGGATTGAAGGTGAACGCCAGGCTGAGCTCACCATCCCCCATTAACTGGCGCAGCGCACTACCGCTGCTAGGGAAACTTTTGCCACCGCGCCATAGATGCGGATGCAGCGCGTCGAGATACTCCCAAAGCGGTGCAGTGATCGCCTTGAAATCCGCCTCGCTGACCGGCTCATAAAGTGGTTCGGTATTCTCGACCAGGCCCAACAAGGCCTGCTTGAGAAAGGTGCTGCCGAAGAAATCGGGAACCAGCGGATAGGTGAAGCGGCCGGGGTTGTCCTTTGTCCAATCCAGCAGTGCTTGCATGGTTCTGGGTGGTGATTCGACCCGGTCGCTATCGTAGTAGAAGGTAATCTGCGCCTTGCCCCAGGGAGCTTCGAGGCCTTCCACCGGTAGTGTGAAATCGTTGCGCATTTCGGGATTGGCATTCGGGGCGGTCAGCGCAAAGTTTGGCAGTTTCTCGGCCCAGGGACCGTACAACAAGCCGTTTTCTTTCATGGCCGCGAAGTTCTCACCGTTGATCCAGATCAGATCGACGGCGCCATCTTCGAGATTGCCGGCGGATTTTTCGGCCACCACCCGCGACACTGCCTCAGCGGTATCGCCAAGTTTTACATGCACCACGTTGACACCATGGCGAGACTGCATCTGTTTACTCACCCAATTGATGTAGTTATTGGTATTCGAATCACCACCCCAGGCATTCCAGTAAACCGTTTGGCCCTTGGCCTTGGTCTCGATCGATGCCCAGTCATCAAGGTCGAGATCCTGAGCCTGTAGCGACGAACTGCCGAATAGCAGGATGATAAGCAGCGGCAGAAGTCGCAAAGCAAGTGATTGGAGCATGCGCAAAGTTCCTTTTGTCATTGGCATAGAGCGTCATGAATCAAGAAGCGCCGGGCGGTCAACCGAACAGATCGAGCCGTTGCAGATACTGCAACTCCGTGCAAACTCGCGCTACGATTCTTGGTGACAAATAATGATTGACTCGGTCGCGGACATGGGCGATCAGTGCGGGGTCACTCAACTCCGTCGACCAGTCCTCGCCCCCGGCAGTCGCATCGTGGGAATGGTGATTTTCCACGCGCCATTTGGCGCACCAGGTCACTGACCAGAGCCACATGGCACGCCGGCATTGCAGCATGGTGTCTTGGTCGCGATGCCTATCGTCGTCACCCATTGCGGTTGCCCAATGGCGATAAAACCCATGTACCTCTTCCACGCTGAGTTCGGCATGAGTGGCGATGTCCCAGGTGGTGGAAGTGTATAGAGTGGCATGTGCCAGATCGAGCCCCGGCAAACCGTAGCGGCATTTTTCCAGGTCGACCAATACCGCATGGCCATCGTCCTGGATCAGGAAGTTACCCGGATGTGCATCGAAGCTGATCAGGGCTGTCGATGATGGCTGACTCTCAGCCAGCCATGCTTCCAGGTGCTCGAATTCCTCGAATATCTGGCTATGAGTGTCCGCACTGATATCGGCTTGGGCCAGATAACTTGCCTGATCGCGAATTTCCTCTATCAGCGCCGGCCAGGGTGAGTGGGGCGCGAGTAATGGTGTGCGTGCTGCCGGGTGAGGCAAAGACAAGCGATGCAGACTGGCCAAAGCCCGTGCGATAGCGGGTAAGTCGCGGGGCAATTGCGCCGTACGGCCATCGATAGCGGACACTACAAGCCCGCCTCGGGGCAGCGCATCGCTGGGGGGAAGCACTGCGTGCAGGGCGGGCGTATGTCCTCCTTGGGAAGCGCGGGCAAAGCAACAGGCCTGGTAGTCGAGATTGGCTTGCGGGGCGAGTCGCATCTGACTCTGTTTGGGTACGCGTGCGACCCAATCGGCGCCATTTCGCCGATACAGCCAGACATGCTCATGAGCCAGGCCGGTATCGGCCATCTGGCCCAGTTCACTGACGTCGAGTCCTGCCGCTTGCAAAGCTCGGTGCAGATTTGCAAGTCGTGAATCAATGCCGCAAGCGATAGGCGAGTCGGATCGGGTCATATCAATCATCAACGCGAGAGGGAGTTTCAGAGCTTGGTCGTCTTCAACACCATGACCTTACACGCGAACTGGCAATATCGAAGCACCACTGCCTAGAGACCTTTACGGGCTCAGTCGCGTTCACATGCTCTAAGTGATTGCCGAGACAGCGTCATCAGTCGGTCAAGAAACATAATATGAGATGTAATGCTCCTGCACATTGCTCGACCAAGCAGTATGCGCAAGGCGAATCGAGTCGATGCCACTGCGCATCTGGGGCGATAACAATAGCCAACAAATTCGGGAGTGCTGTCATGAATCTCAAGAAACGTCTGAATCTGTCCAGTCGTACGGCGCTGGCAGGTACGCTCGCCGGCACCTTGTTGACGGCGGCCATTGGGGGTGGCGTAAGTCAGGTGATGGCACAATGCGCGGCCAATCCTTGTGCGGGCAAGAACCCCTGTGCCAGTCAAAATCCTTGCGCTGGAGTCAATCCATGTGCAACGAAGAATCCCTGTGCCGTAGCCAATCCTTGTGCAACAAAGAATCCTTGTGCAGGAGCTAATCCCTGCGCAAGTGCCAATCCGTGCGCCGGGGCCAATCCCTGTGCGGCGGGCAGCCAGAAAGATTCTAGCGCGGTGACACGCCCAGCGGATTACTCGCCGGGTTATAAAGAAGATGGCGAAAACACTCAAGAATTGCTGACGCGCGGCGAGACACTGTTCAACGATACGGAGCTGAGCAGCAATGGCCTTGCTTGTGCCAGTTGCCATAGCGGCGATCAAGGTTATCAAGCTACCTTCGAGCAGGCCTACCCGCATCAGGTGGTCATGGGCATGAACCTCTATGGCATGAACGAAGTCCATGCCGACGAGATGGTGCAGATCTGCATGGCCAATCCCATGGCGGCGAGTCCCTTGGACTGGGAGTCGATGGATCTAGCGGCGTTGGCGGCCTACGTGGTGAACGTTCAGCGTAATTACAGCGGACCTGAATAGCCATGATGACAAGTCGATATGGCCGCCATGCGAAGTCGGCCATATCGACGCCATGTCAACGAGATCGAGAAGCGGAGAAATGCCATGAATGCGGTGTCACCGTCGTACTCTATTACCGAGGCTATTTGCGAACCCTCTCTTGTGGATTACGCGACTGCTGAAGTACAGCTCATGCATACAGCCGCCCTCGACGCCCTGGATTGCCAGCGGGTATTGAAGAAGGTCGGTCTCAATTTGGTGGGGGAGCTACTCAAGGGGCAGGGTGAGTTCCTGGAGTTCAATCACTTCCCCCAGGGCGATGTCTACGACAAGGAAACCGGCAGCCAGTACTACTATCATGCACACCGAGGTAGTGAAGAACATGGTCATTTCCATGTCTTTCAGCGCCCACCGGAGGACAATCACCCCGGCTACTTGGCTGATCCTACTCATTTGATCGCCATCTCCATGGATGCCTGGGGGGAGCCTATCGGGCTTTTTACCACGAATCGCTGGGTGACCGGTGAAACCTGGCGCGATGCCCCCGAGACTCTGGCGCTGGCCAGATCATTCGAGCTCGATCACGCTTGGCCCTCTTGGCCCGTCAACCGCTGGGTGAGTGCCATGATTATCGCCTTCTATCCCTATCTCGACGTCTTGGTCAATCACCGCGACCGTGAGATAGATAGCCTTGAAAAGTCCGGCGTACGCGACATTTTCGAGAATCGCGATGTCGAGGTCATCGGCCAGTTGCCGATATCATTGGCAGATTGGGAGCGACGTCTAGCGTCCAGCCTGGGCCACGAGTGATAAGCAAGACAGGGGTAGACAAGGCCATGCCGCATGAGGCATGGAGGTGACTGTAACTGTCTATTGTGTATCAATTGCGCTGGAAACAAACTCACGCCAGCGCTCCGGATTGGGTAGGCTCAGCAGACGTTCGAGATCGTCGGGCCTGTCCAGATCCCAGACGCGTGTCGGACACGCATACGACCAGCCGAGCTCATGTAGTCGCTCGAGCGTCTGGGTCAACACGCGCTCGGTCCCCCAGTCGATATCCTGAAATAGCCGCGAATCGGCCTGGTGCGCGCCGATAAGGGCGTACCCGCCGTCCTCCGCCGGCAGCAGCACGCACTCCGAGGATGCCAAGATGGCCCGGCATTGCTGCAACAAGGCCGCATCGAGCATCGGACAGTCGCAGCCGATCACCAGGCCCGGACCTGGCATGGCAACCAGTGCGGCCTGCATGCGTAGGCCAAGGCTACCGTTAGGCTGCGCACATAGACGAATACCGAAATGTTCGGCACAGGTATCGAAGAACGCATGTTCCGGGCCGCCCCGGGAAGCAAGGCTTGTCCACAGCGTGATTGATGCCGGCTCGGTGGCAGCCACGGCGGTTTCCAGGGTCTGCCAGACAAGTTGGCGATGCAGCCTGGTAGCGCCCTCCGCACCAAGGCGAGGCATCAGTCGAGTCTTGACCTGGCCTGGTACTGGTGCCTTGGCAAGAATCGCCAGCGGAAAATCCTTCAGAGTGGTCATCATTTCTCTCTTCGGCGTTTCGAGGAGAGGTCACTCTTACCCGATCAATGCCCGATCATCCAGCGCTTGTTGGATTGTTGATAGTCCGTCGAGCCGGTCAGACGTCGGGTTTCAGGAGAGATCGGTGCGCCGTGATCGTGTTTGCAGCCATGCCGGTGCGCGCTATCGGGGTGCTGCTGAGTGGCGACACGCTTCAGATCCAGTTCGGCGCGGGACATCACCTTCGGGCAGTCGGCACTGAGTTCGTTGCGTTGATACGCCTTGCGGCTATTGCCGTTCATGGTATTGAGAAACGGAGCGCTGATGACGCGAACTGCGCTGAGGGTACACCGGGGGCAGTCTGCAGGATCCGTCGCCCGGGTCATCGCTCTTCTGATGCTGAAAGGTCCGCACTGGTGACATATATAATCGTAGTTTGGCATGATCAGAGCTCCTTTCTTGATAGTGGAGGCAGTACAAAGATTGTTCCTGGATGTTTCTGGCGCTATCCCAGCACCCCATTGAGCAACAAGAATCCCGGCAACCACCCTGTCAGCACACCCTGCAACGAGGTCATGTAGCCGGTCGCCTTGGCAATGGGCTTACGCACTGCCAGCAGCAGAAAGAACATGAACCACAGCACCGACCAGGCGGCCCAGCACAGGCCGAACCAGACATCCCACACCGACTGCGCTCCCATGAGGGTCTGCAAAGCGATGGGCAAAACAGTGATCGAGACGAAGAGGCTGAACCAGCCCAGACCTCGGCCATCGGCGCCGTTGTAGCGATTGAGCGCTACCCATAGGTAGGTGAAGCTGAACAGCAGGGTCAGGGCAGCTGCCTTGATGGTGGCGGCATCTGCATCGGGACCAAAGGCGGAGTAGCACGCGACCAGAAAGGTGAGGACGCCGACAAAGATATTGATGACGCCGATTTCCTGATCGCCGATTTTTTCCAATAACCAGAGGCCGTTGAGGAACAGCACGGCACCGACATAAAGCAAGGCGAGTCCAAGTAGCATGGTGACACCTGTTGCAATGGCCTGGGCCAAATGCCCCGGCGGGCAGCGATTATTGTCTGTTATAAGGTTCGCTCGCCAGGCATCAACTCGCGAAGCTGACGTTTGCCTCCGAAACCTGCTTTTCCGGGCCCTTGGCATTCGGACGAATATCGAAGTCGAAGATCCCCGTGGGGATGGCCAAGGTACAGCAGGCATTGGGGATATCGACGATCCCGGCGATGTGCCCCTCTACCGGCGCGGTGCTGAGCAGCGTGTAAACCTGCTCCCCCGTATAGCCAAACTTTTTCAGATACTCGATTGCATTAAGGCAGGCACGGCGATACGCGACATGGGCATCGAGATAGTACTGCTCACCACTATGCTCATCGACGGAGATGCCCTCGAAGACGATGTAATCCGAGAAGTGCGGATCGATTCGGCTTGGCATAAAAATAGGATTGGTCACCCCGTATTTGTTGACGCCATCCTTGATTATATCGACTCCGATATCGAGGAATCCGGCCATTTCGATACCGCCGCAGAAGGTGATCTCGCCGTCGCCCTGAGACCAGTGGATATCACCCATGGAGAGTCCACCGCCTTTGACATAGACCGGAAAATAGATCTTTGAGCCCCGCGAGAGATTCTTGATGTCGCAGTTACCGCCATGCTCGCGTGGAGGAACGGTACGCCATGCTTCCGCTGCTGCCTTGCCGGCGGCGCCGGGCTCCATCTGCCCCATTAAGGCGGTGTCCGCATAGGGAGGCGCAGCCAGGGGTGGGACCCGGTCAGGATTGGTCGCAATCAATGCCGCTTCGCGTTTATTAGCCGCTTCGAGCAGTTTGCGATCGGGCAGGCAGCCGATCAGCCCAGGGTGGATGATACCTGGCCAGCGTACCCCGGGGACATGTCGTGAACTGGTGAAAATACCGTGAAAATCCCAGCAGGACTTGAAAGCATTCGGGTAATGCTCAACCAGGAAGCTTCCGCCATTTTCTTTGGCAAAGACGCCGTTGAAGCCCCAGGGTGAATCCGGCAAAGCGCCGACATCGAGTATGTCGACGACCAGTAGATCGCCGGGTTCGGCACCCTCCACGCCAAAAGGACCACTGAGGTAATGCACCTTGGTCAGGTCGACATCGCGAATATCGTTGGCCGAGTCGTTGTTGTCTATCTGGCCGCCTGTCCAGTCATAGGTTTCCACGCGAAAAACATCGCCGGGCTTGAACTGCTCGACCATAGGGATGTCCGGGTGCCATCGATTATGGGTCTTTGTGTCTTGTTCTTCAGGGCTTTTGTTTAGCTCCACTTTGAAGGCTGTATGAGTCATGGCGTGCCTCATCATTTGAGTTCTAGCATGGTCCGAGCCGCTGCGATGACGTAGAACGAACCTTTAATTCCAGGTCGTTGCGATCATCTTCGTAACATGGCGCAAACAACAACCGCGTTTTTCAGGTATAGCCGTGAATCTTTGTGACAGTGGGGTTAATTATTTAGTGAAAAAGTATTGAGCTGCTGGGTTTTGATTGAATGTATGCCATTTTTGTAAAGGACAGGCCGTTCTTCATATCCCAGGGAGGGTTCGATGGTTTCGATACATCAAAAGGCATCGCGTCGTGGCCAGTCATCGGTCAAGCGCTGGTGGCTCATTCCATTGATTTTGATCGTGGTGGTGGGGCTGCTGCTGATCGCCTGGCTCTGGGCGCTGCCGTATTACATCGAGCAACGCCTGGAGTCGACGTTCTCTTCCATCACCGGGCGCGAGACCACCATCGAGAACGTTGCGATCGATAATCCGTTTACCCTGGAGTTGACGTTCGAGAATGTGCAGGTTGCCGGTCAGGCGCAAACGCCGGTGCTCTCTGGCGAGCGTATTGAGGCGAACGTGGCGTGGCGCTCGCTGTGGTCGCCGGGCTGGCGTCTTGAACGCTTGGGCATTCAGGCACCTCGCCTGCAGCTCATCTGGCAGGAAGATGGAAACTGGAACCTCGTCGAGATGTTCGCTGGCAGCGACAAAAACAACAATCAACAGCCCACCCCGATTCTGATCGAACGGATTACCGCCAGCGACGGTCGGTTCGACTGGATCAATCGACGTACCGATGAACCGGTCACGCTCTCTTTCGAGCAAGTGAGTCTGGATGCCGAGGGGTACGACAATACCTCCGATGCGCCGTTTTCATTGCAGAGCCAGTCCCGACTCCAGGGTGCGGACTTGAGCGCCCAAGGCAGGATGAAGTTCTCGCCTTGGCAGATGGACGTGGACATGACCGCTGAAAAACTGCCATTGACTGCGCTTTCCGGCTATCTGGACAACGTGGTAAGCGCCCGGACGAAAGAAGGAATGCTGGGCACCCAGGCAAGAATGCAAACAGGAGAGGCAACGGATGCGGGGATGCGCATCAGTGGTGATGCGGACCTGCATGATGTGGTAATGCTAGAACCCGACGGTGAGCAGCAGATCGCCCGGGCAACCCATGTCGATATCGATAGCTTCTTGTTCGAGCTCGACCAGCCCCGACTGGAGGCTGAGCGCATCACCCTTCAGGAACCCTGGTCCAAAGTGGTCATCAACGAGCAGATGGGAACCAACCTCTCTGCCTGGACGCCTCCCGATGAGCGGAATCAGGAAAAGTCAGGGCAGGGCAAGGCGGAGCAAAAATCTTCTTCGTCGATGCGCTACGCCCTAAACGAACTCGTTATCGAAAAGGGAGCAATGGTCTTTGCCGATCGGCATTTGGCCGAGCCCTTCGAGATCGATTTTTCAGCGCTACAAGGTGAGTGGAATGAGCTTTCCTCCTCGCAGCAGGGCGGGGGTAAACTTTCGTTGAAGGGCCAGGTATCGGATGGTTCTCCACTGAATATCCAAGGCACCTACGATCCATTGAGCGACCCTTGGCAGGGCAATTTCGAGATGCATTTCGAGCGAATGCGTCTGGCTACCTTCGCACCTTATCTGCGTCGGTTTGCAGGGTATGAAATCGAGCAGGGCGAGGTGAGCCTCGATCTCGATTACCGGCTGGAGGATGGCCAACTCAAAACCGACAACCAGCTCGTGCTACGTCGGATCAGGCTAGGCGAGCAGGTCGACGCCTCCGCCACGGATTTACCGGTGAAGACCTTGATCGGCGTATTGCGCAACGATGATGGCACTATCGAACTCGAGATTCCCTTTACCATACCGCTGGATAAATCCGGCTCCATCGAATTTGGGGATATCGCCGGTCAGGCCATTCGCAAGGCGTTGCAGAACCTGGTTTCCTCCCCCATCGAGACCCTGGGCGAGGTGATCGATGGCGGAGATGACGATGGTGGTGGCGGCAATGAAGCTAGTGAAAGTAATGGAAAAGAGAGCGCACGCGACGAGTCTCAAGAACGCGAAAACAGCGACGACACGGGGAATCCCGGCGCCAATCATGAAACCCAACAGGATTCCCAGGGTCTGTATAAGAAGCTTCAAACGCCAAATTAATTGCGCTACAGCGACACTGACTGTTTAAAAACAGCCAGTAGATATCAAGCGGGGACGCCATGCCAGGCACTCGTCATATCCTGTCCAATCGCTACCGTGCCTTATGGCTGCTGTGTTTACTCAGCGGCCTGGTGCTGGCTTTCCTGGCGGCTGCCCAGGAAGAGCAGGCGGGGCAGCAAAGTGCTCTGGTGATGACCATCGACGGCAGCATCAACCCTGCAACCAGCGACTATTTTCAGCGCGGTCTGGAAAGGGCGGAAGAGCAGAATGCCGCCCTGGCGATCCTGAGACTCGATACGCCGGGAGGCTTGGCCTCCTCAATGCGGAGCATGATCAGCGCCATGCTCGCATCAGAAGTGCCGGTAGCGGTATATGTCGCGCCCTCCGGGGCACGGGCCGCCAGTGCGGGCACCTATTTATTATTAGCCAGCCACGTTGCCGCCATGGCGCCTTCCACTCATTTAGGATCAGCCACGCCGGTGCAGCTCGGCGGCGGAGGAATGCCCGGTTCGGAAGAGGATGAGCCCGACCAGTCAGAGCCTTCCAATAAGTCTGATCAGGACGAGCAGGCCGAAGAGTCGTCTTCCGGCGATGGGCAGCAGGATGAAAAACAGGCCCAGAATCAGAGCCAGGAAGCCGGCGACGGGAAACGTCGCGGCGAGACCGCCATGGAACGCAAGGTGCTCGAAGACGCGGTCGCCTATATTCGCACTTTGGCGGAGCGTCACGGGCGTAACGCGGACTGGGCCGAGCTGGCGGTGCGAGAGGCGGTGAATCTCACCGCGCGAGAGGCGCTGGAGCAGAACGTCGCTGACGTCGTGGCGACTGACGTAGAGGACCTGCTGACCCAGATCGATGGCCGCGAGGTGGTCATGAGCGGCGGCAGAGAGACGCTAGAAACCGTGGATCTCGCCATCGAGCGTTTCGATCCGGATTGGCGCACCGAGCTTCTGTCGATCATCGCCGATCCCAACATCGCCTATTTCCTGATGATCATCGGCATCTACGGCCTGATCTTCGAATTGATCAATCCCGGTGCCCTGGTGCCGGGCACCATCGGCGCCATTTGTCTGCTGCTGGCGCTGTTCGCTTTTCAGGTGCTGCCGATCAACTATGCTGGGCTAGCATTGATACTGTTGGGACTGGGACTGATCGTCGGCGAGGCGCTGATGCCGAGTTTCGGTATTCTCGGTATCGGCGGCATCATCGCTTTCGTAGTGGGCTCGATAATCTTGATGGATGACGAAAACATGGCGGTATCGATTCCTTTGATAGCGGGTGTGGCCTTTGTGGCCGCCGGATTGTTGCTGTGGGTAGCGATACGCTTCGTCGGGCTGCGCAAGCGACCCCCGCTTAGCGGCGAGGAGGAGATGATCGGCATGACCGCGATCGCGTTGGAAGATTTTGATCATCGAGGACATGTCCGCTTGCGCGGCGAACGCTGGAACGCCCGTAGTGGTGAGGCAGTACGCAAGGATCAGCGTGTTCAGGTCATGTCCATCGATGGCCTGACCGTTGAGGTAGCGCCTTACCGTGTAGAGCCCGATTCCGATGCATCGTCAACATGAATGAATTCATTCAGCCTCTGCTCGAGGCAATCCGAGGAGATGTTTCCATGTGGGTATCCTATCTCGTTCCCGTGGTGTTGGTGTTGCTGCTGTTGGCAGCGTCGATTCGTATTCTGCCGGAGTACAAGCGCGGCGTGGTGTTCTTCCTGGGTCGCTATCAGGCGGTCAAGGGGCCGGGCCTGTTCATCATCATTCCCATCATTCAGAAGATGGAGGTGGTGGATTTGCGGGTGGTCACCATGGACGTACCGGAGCAGGATGTGATCTCCCGGGACAACGTCACCGTGCGGGTCAATGCGGTACTCTATTTTCGCGTCGTGGACCCGGAAAAGGCGATCATTCAGGTAGAGAACTTCACCGTTGCCACCAGCCAGCTGGCCCAGACCACTCTGCGCTCGGTGCTGGGCAAGCACGATCTGGATGAAATGCTCTCGGAGCGGGACAAGCTCAACGACGACATTCAGGAGATCATCGACACCCAGACCGAGGAGTGGGGTATCAAAGTGGCCAACGTGGAGATCAAGCATGTGGATCTTGATGAAAGCATGATTCGCGCCATTGCCCGGCAGGCGGAAGCGGAGCGGGAACGTCGCGCCAAGGTCATTCATGCGGAAGGGGAGCTGCAGGCCTCAAAAAAACTGGTCGAGGCGGCCAATGTCATGTCCGGCAATACCGCATCCCTGCAGCTGCGTTATCTGCAGACCATGAGTGACATGAGCAACAAGAACGCCTCCACCATCGTGTTCCCCCTGCCCCTGGATATCATGGACGTTTTCAAGACGATGGTTAAAGGCGGCGCTGGCCCGCAGCCAACGCCTGGATCGGCACCTGCTAGTCCCGGGCATGGCACGGGAGGCGACGCGGATTCTAAAGATATCTGATCCGCTCACTTGTTTTCGACGTCTGATTTGAGCAGGCTTGAACGCTGCCTGAATTGCCGTCGAGGACGCCTTGTTTTCCAATCTCTCCTTTCGACAAAAGGGCCTGCTGCTGACGGCGGCAGGCCCGCTGATCATTTCCCCGGATGCCTTGCTGATCAAGCTGATCGACCTGCCGGATAGCCAGATGCTGTTTTGGCGAGGCCTGCTGACGGCGCTGGGTTTCCTGATCATCGTGATGCTGCGTAACAGGCGTTATACCGTTACCTCATTCTTGCACTGCGGCTGGGTTGGACTCGGTGTTGCCGTACTTTTCACTCTATCGAATTATGGCTTCGTGCTGGGCAATCAATACACCAAGGGCGGCAATGTATTGATGATCCTGGCCGGCGCCCCCTTGATTGCAGCGCTACTGTCACGTTTTTTCCTGCAGGAGCATCTCCCCCTTCGAACCTGGATTGCCATTGCCCTGTGCCTGCTGGGCACCTCCTTGATCGTGTTCGACGATGCCGGCACCGGTTCCTGGGTCGGCAACGGCTTCGCCTTGTTGGCGGCGTTTACCCTGGCGGCCAATTTTACCCTGTGTCGTACTCGTCCGGGCATCGACATGAGTCCGATGCTGACCCTGGCGGGGTTGATGGTGGCGGCAACGGCGCCTTTGCTTGCCAGCGGAGGCGTGGCGTTGCCCAGTGCGGATCAAGCCAGCTTGCTGGTGCTGCTGTGTCTGATCTTGATTCCCATGGGCTTTACGCTGGTTCAGCGTGGGCCGCTGTATTTGCCTTCCGCGGAGGTCAGCCTGCTATTTTTGCTGGAAACCGTCGCCGGCACTCTATGGGTGTGGTGGATACTTCACGAGCAGCCGTCGAACTTGGCGTTTATCGGCGGCGCCCTGATCATTGGCACCCTGCTGGTCAAGAACCTCATTGATCGCCGTATTCAAAAGCGTCGGCTCGAGGCGGCCGGCATAAAGCCGGCAGGGTGAAGTGACATCGGCTAGCTGATAGAATGCGCGGCTGCCATTTCCCGATGTGTATTCACCGCCTTGTTCGTTGCGGCGCGGCGCTTCTTGCGTTTGCTGCAGGCTGCGTTCGATGCTGGCTGCGCGCTAGAACAACCCAACGGAACCGAGAATGATTCGATCCATCCACCACGCCTGGTTTTCCAATATCAAGAACGATCTGCTGGCCGGCATCGTTGTCGCCCTGGCATTGATTCCCGAGGCAATCGCCTTCTCGATCATCGCCGGCGTCGATCCCAAGGTCGGCCTGTATGCGTCGTTTTGTATCGCCGTGATCATCGCTTTCGTCGGCGGCCGGCCCGGTATGATCTCTGCTGCTACCGGCGCCATGGCGCTATTGATGGTGACCCTGGTCAGAGAGCACGGGCTCGAGTATCTGCTGGCGGCCACGCTGCTCACCGGCGTGCTGCAGATCGTCGCGGGCTATCTGCGCCTGGCGGATCTGATGCGATTCGTTTCCCGCTCCGTAGTCACTGGCTTCGTCAACGCGCTGGCGATCCTGATTTTCATGGCACAGCTGCCGGAGCTGACCGGGGTCACCTGGCATGTCTATGTCATGACCGCCGCAGGCCTCGGCATCATCTATCTATTCCCGCTGCTGCCGAAGATCGGTCGCGCGGTGCCATCGCCGCTGGTATGCATCCTGGTGCTTACTGCTGTTTACATGATCAGTGGCATGGATATTCGTACCGTGGGTGACATGGGCGAGCTGCCGGATACCCTGCCGGTATTCCTGTGGCCGGACGTGCCGCTGACCCTCGAGACGCTGAAGATCATCTTTCCCTACTCGGTGATGCTGACTGTGGTCGGTCTGCTGGAATCCATGATGACCGCCACCATCGTCGATGAACTGACGGATACCCCGAGCGACAAGAACCGGGAGTGCAAGGGCCAGGGGATCGCCAACATCGGCTCCGGCCTGCTTGGCGGTATGGCGGGTTGCGCCATGATCGGCCAGTCGGTGATCAACGTGAAGTCCGGTGGCCGTACTCGGCTGTCTACCCTGGTGGCCGGCGTCGTGCTGCTGCTGATGGTGGTGTTCCTGAGCGACTGGGTGTCCCAGATTCCCATGGCTGCCCTGGTGGCGGTGATGATCATGGTGTCCATCGGTACCTTCAGCTGGGAGTCGTTGCGAGATCTCAAGAAGCATCCAATGAGCACCAATATCGTCATGGTGGCCACCGTCATCGTGGTGGTCGCCACCCACAACCTGGCCATTGGCGTATTTGTCGGGGTGCTTCTGGCGTCGCTGTTCTTTGCCAATAAGGTAGGGCAGGTGCTTTATATCGGGAGTGAAATGAGCGTGGATGGACGTACCCGGGAATACACCGTGGTCGGTCAAGTCTTCTTCACCTCATCGGTTCGCTTCATCGATGCCTTCGATTTCAAGGAGAGCGTTGAGCGAGTGAAGATCGATCTCTCTCGGGCCCACTTCTGGGATATTACCGCGGTGGGCTCCCTGGACAAGGTGGTGCTCAAGTTTCGCCGGGAAGGGACCGAGGTCGAGGTAGTGGGCCTCAATGAGGCGAGCGCGACCATCGTCGACCGTTTCGCGGTTCACGACAAGCCGGATTCCGTCGAGCAGCTGATGGGCGGGCATTAGGCCTGTTCAACGGATTCAGGATAGGTTAGAAACGGGGCAAGAGATCAACGAAAAACGTCAAGGGAGCCCAGTATGAGCGAACACGTAATGGCCTGTATCGATGGCTCCGGTTACTCCACGGCAGTGTGTGACTATGGCGTCTGGGCCAGTCAACGTCTTGCAGCGCCGCTGACGTTCCTGCATGTGCTGGATAACCACCTGCCGCCGGAGGAGGGCAATTTCTCCGGCAACATTGGCCTGGGTAGCCGGGAACATCTTCTCGAAGAACTTGCCTCCCTGGATGAACGCCGCGCACGCATTGCCCAGGAGCAGGGCCGCTCGATGCTGGATGCCGCGCAGGAGCGGGCCAGTAAGCAAGGCGTGGAGGAGCCATTGGCACGCCAGCGCAACGGTGAGCTGGTCGAGACCTTGAGCGAGCTGGAAAGCGAGACGCGCCTGCTGGTACTGGGCAAGCGGGGCGAATCGGCCCATCTGGCCAGCGAGCATGTGGGCTCGAATCTGGAGCGGGTGGTGCGGGCATTGCATCGGCCGATTCTGATGGTGCCGGAAGAGTACCGTGATCCGCAGCGCATCATGATTGCCTTCGACGGTGGAAAAAGCACCCGCAAGGGCATCGAGATGATCGCCGCCAGCCCGCTGTTCAAGGGGCTCAGTTTCCATATTGTGATGGTCGGGGCTGGGGTGGCGGATTACCGGGCTCAGCTAGATTGGGCGCTGGATACGCTGAGACGCGCCGGCCTTGGGGTGCAGGGCGCTATCCTGGCGGGGGAAGTCGAGGCAACTCTGCGGGCCTATAAACAGGAAAACGATATCGACATGCTGGTAATGGGCGCCTACGGGCATTCACGCATTCGCCACCTGCTGGTGGGTAGCACCACTACTGCCATGTTGCGCAAGGCGAGTATTCCTTTGTTACTGTTACGCTAATTCTGTTTTCAACCGTCCGCTGACAACGGACATACACGTCAAGAAAAGGAACCTGCATGACACTTCAGCGTCACGATACCCAGACTCGCATGAGTCGCGCCGTCATTCACAATGGTGTTGCCTATCTGTGCGGCCAGGTAGCCGGCCCCGATGTGCGCCAGGGCAGTATCAATGAGCAGACCAACAGCATGTTGTCGCGTCTGGATGCATTGCTCGGGGAGATCGGCTCCGACCGTGAGCATCTGCTCTCCGCCACGATCTATCTGAAAGATGGCAGCGATATTGCCGCCATGAACGAGATCTGGGATGCCTGGGTACCGGAAGGCCATGCGCCGGCGCGTACCTGCGTGGTAGCACAGATGCCGGCGGAAGAGTTGAAGGTAGAGATTACCGTGACCGCCGCGATCAAGAACTCCTAAACTGTCTCTTCGCCACTCTGCTTGACTTGCGGCTGGTAGCGTAAAAACGCTTCCAGCCGTTTTTCGTCGGTCTCGTTGATACGGCAAAGCTGATCGGCGATTTCCGCATAGTGGCGCAGCAGCGGTTCGAACAGGCGCTTACTGGAGGCATCATCTTGAGCAGCCTCTTCTTCCGCCAGCCATTCGAACAGCCTGCCTAGGCGCTGATAATTGGGGTCGCTGCGGCCACTGTTGCCGCGTAGCGCATCGACCGCCAGGCAGCGCTGCACACTGCGCTTGTTGGGGTCGAGACTCTCCTTTTCGAGCAGGGCCTCTGCGTGATGCACAAAACGCTCCGTCAGCTGAACGAGGACCAGACCCCGTTGCTGATCCATTTGCGCGTCAAGACTCTGCTGCAGTGCGCGCTGTTGCGAGCTCAGAGTAAGCACGAGCACCGTCACCAGTGTCAGCAACCCCATGCCAGCGACCAAAACCAGTCCATAGAGGCTGACCGTGATCAAGGCCCCCTGAGTCAATGGCCAGTGCAGACCACTGACCGTGATGCCCGCCGCACCCAGTGCCAGGGTGGTCAGGAGGATGAGGATGATCGCTATACGCACGCAGTTCCCCTGATTCATGCGCCTGGTTCAAGAAGACCCACCATCGATATCAGGCGATATCAGATAAGGGGCCGCTTGTTGTTCTATCGGCCCCGCGGGTTACAACTTAATCCTTATTTTCATTCCCGGTGCCATGCTCGCTATCTTGTTGCGCTAACGCCTCTTCCTGCAGGGCTTGAAAGAGGTATCGTGGCCCTTCGGCATTCACCAGGCGGTGATGATCAGAGAGTTCCAGCGTCAGCTTGTTATCTTCCGAGGAAATGGCGGTAAGCTCGTTGATGAAGCGCCCCCCCTTGAGGGTAAGCTTCTTGGGAGCGGTCTCGCTTCTATCCTGCGGTAATAGAATGATTTCCCAAGCATCGCGATCGCCTTCCAACAACAAGTGATAGCTCTTCTTCAAAGCGGCAAGATCGCCACTCAAGGCATGCATCAAAAGTGTAGCGATCTGCTGTTCGCCGGGCAGATTGTCGTCGCTCTTTTCTAAAGGAGGAGTAGCCGTAGCCTCGTCGTCCTGTGGGCTTAGATCAAGCAGTTGTCCGGCTTTTTCGAGTACTAGTAGGCGTGGCACCGGGGAAACCCAACGCCATGCCATTGTCTCGTAGGGCGTGAACAACATCTGTCCGCTGGCGTGGACCCGAATTTGTGCCTCCTCGAGCCAGCGACTTTGCTCGATCTGACTTTGAAAGGCGGGAGTGGCGGCCTGCCATTCCCCCCACTCATCCAGTTCAAAGGCCTGGGCGTGAAGCGAACACAATAACAATAGTCCCGAGGCGAGATATTTCATGAACGAATTCCTGCACGGATATGTATGAAGGGCGATAGGGTAACCGGCGCGATAAGAATCGATACTGCGAAAAGCCCTTATATTAACGTGGATCAAGATCGCTTAGGTGCCAAATTGCTCAGACTTTGCCTATGGCTTAGCACATCCCGCCATTGACTGCGATCACCTGGCGCGTGATATAGGAGGCGTCGGTTGAGCAGAGAAAGCTCACCGCAGCAGCCACTTCGGCTGCCGTTCCAACGCGCTGCATGGGAATGATCTTGAGGGCTTCTTCACCCACATCATCGCGGATCATGTCGGTATCGATCAGCCCTGGCGCGACACAGTTGACGGTGATGCGACGCTTGGCAAGCTCGGTGGCGAGGGCCTTGACCGCACCGATCAATCCCGCTTTGGCGGCGCTGTAGTTGACCTGGCCCCGATTGCCCATGATTCCGGATACCGAGGACATCACCACGATGCGCCCTGGCGCTCGACGCCTGATCATCGGCATGATCAGCGGTTTCACCACGTTATAGAAGCCGTCCAGGTTGGTGTGAATGACACTGTCCCAGGCCTCGTCGGTCAGGGCGGGAAAGGCGCCGTCCGCGGTGATGCCCGCGTTGCAGATCACGCCATGATAGGCGCCATGGGCATCGATATCCGCTTCGAGTGCCTGACGTACCGCCTCCCGTTGCGTGACGTCGAAACACAGTATGCGCGCTTTGCGACCCAAGGCATGAATCTCTGCGACCACCGACTCGGCGGCTTCGCGCTCACGACGACAATGCACCACGATATCGAAGCCGTCCTGGGCCAGGCGCAGGGCGGTGGCGCGGCCGATACCGCGACTCGAGCCGGTGACGAGTATCGTATCGGTCATGAAGGCGTCTCCTGGTTGATGGCTTGTTCGGGCAGTTCTCCCGCGGTTGGCTGGAAGACGGTAAGCGTGCCGTGAGCAAGCCGAGTGCCGTCATCATCCATGATTTCGCCCTGGAAGTGACTAAGGCCATTATCCGCTTGAAAATCGAGACGAACGCTTACCTGATAGGTGCGATCGACTGCAAGATAGTCGCGCAATGACTCGAAACGCTTGCTGCCGATCAGAAAGCCGATCTTCGGAGACTCGCTGCGTGCCTGTTCATGGTTGGCTTGGGCATGCCAACCGGCCCAGGCGGCAACGGCCTGGGCCAGCCACTCAAGGCCTGTCCAGCCCGGAATGCCCGCATCGGTGGCGAATACGTTGTCGGCGCTTGGGGTCACGTCGGCTACCAAACTGTAATCATCCACCGCAAGAATATGATCCAGCTGGCACATGCCCTGACTCTGAGGCACGAACGCTGCGATGGGACAGGGCAGTCCAGGACGAGTCGTCGAATGCATTTCAATTCCTCTCACTCAGCCGCATTTAGTCTCACTCAGCCTTACTTAAAAGCAGCGAAGCATTGTTTCCGCCAAAGGCGAAGGAGTTGCTCATCACATGTCGCGGCGCTCTGGCGCTGACGTCCTCGACCAGGGGCAAGTAGGGGAGTGCCGGATCGTAATGCCCGTCGTAGACGTGCAGCGGCAGTTTGCCGTGCTGCAAGACAAGCCAGCAAAAGGCCGCTTCCAGGGCCCCGGCAGCCCCCAGCGTGTGGCCGGTAAGCGCCTTGGTGGAGCTACAGGGCGGCGGCGTGGCAAACAGATCGGCTACCGCCCGGGACTCCATGAGGTCATTCTGAGGGGTGCCAGTGCCATGCAGGTTGAGATAGTCAATTTCACCAATATCACGACCGGCCTGGGTCAGCGCGGCGCCCATGGCTGCCAGTGCACCACTGCCATTCGGGCGCGGCGCCGAGATGTGATAGGCATCGGCGCTTTCCCCGGCACCTTCGAGCTGGACGCCGCCGGGTTCACGAGTGACAACGAACAGCGCTGCGGCTTCGCCAAGATTGATGCCGCTGCGATTGACGGAGAAGGGCAGGCAAGGGTCGTCGCTGACCGCTTCCAGACTGGCAAAGCCGTTGACCGTCAAGCGGCACAGGGTGTCGGCACCGCCGGCGATCACCGCATCGCATTCACCGGCGCGCAGAAGGCGCCGCGCGCTGGCCAAGGCTCGGGCGCTGGAGCTGCAGGCGGTAGAGAGTACGTGGGCCGGGCCTTCGAGCCCGAGTCGTCGTGCCACGAACTGCGCCGGCGCGCCGAGTTCCTGCTGCGCATAGCGAAAATTGTCGGGAAGCGGCCCTTCCCGGCCCGAAATTTCCAGGGCCTGTTCGGTTTCACCGATGCCGGAGGTGCTGGTGCCGATGACGACACCGATGCGGGAAGGCGAATAGTTGGCAAGCAGCGACGATGTATCTAGGCGCTGCAGGGCCGTGGCCAGCAGCCGGTTGTTGTAGCTGCGATGCTCCGTGGGCCAGTCGGTGTCATCAACGAGCGCACTGGTCACCTTTCCCAGGGGCAATGGGCGCCCGGGAGTATAGGCATCGCTTGGCACGAGGCCGCGTTGACCGGTGAACAGGGCGGCTGCAATGGCGTCCAGGCTGTCTCCCAGGCTGCACACCACGCCTGGGGCCGAGAGCCGACAAGGCATGGCGGTGTGTTTTTCCTGTCGACTCATGAAGTGGGCTCCTCAAGCGGCTCAATTCGCAGACGATAGCGCCCCTGACGGTCGTCGAGTATTACCGTCTCTTCCCGAGAGGCATCCGTCATCGCCGGTGTGATGCGAGCAATGAGGGTGCCATGGCGTCGAATCTCCCTGACACCCCCCGTAATGCTCACCGTCCAGGGGCTATCGATGAAGACCTCTTCAAGCGCATTCACCGGCCAAAGGCTCCATTCGAGCCGCGATGCCAGCCACGCCGGGGAGGCGGGGAATGCGTCCTTCACCATTTTCTCGGGCACGTCGCCTTCCTCGAAACGACTGTCTTCCGCGTCGTGGACCAGGGTGGTCAGACGCTGACCGTAGGGCGTCAGAAACACCACTCGCAGCTCTCTTTCCTCAAGGCGAATCAATCCAATCAGGGTGCGCGCCTTGTCGGGCTCTTCTTCCGGCGTAAAGGTCAGGCGGCGCTTGAGCGTATCGGTCAGAGGTAGGCTCGCGAAGCGCGGCGAGGGGGCCGTCGAAGGCAGCAGCGAGCAGCCGTTCAGCAGCGCCAGAAGTGCTGCCAACAGCATTACTGGACGCAATAGAGTAAACAGGTGATTCGTCATGCACGTCTCTTTACGCAGGGCTGGATTGGGCTTGGCGCGGGCTGTAGCCACAAAGCTGGGCCAGGGTCGTCAGGCGTTTGTCCGCGGCGGTAACGAAAGGGTTGTCCTGTTCCCAGGCATAGCCTGCCAGAACCGCGCTGATCATGCGCTTGAGACTATCGGGCTGCGTCTCGTTGAAGACGATGCTCTGCAGCCGCCCGTCGTACCAGGCATCGACGAAAGCACGAAAGGTGGCAATTCCCTGGCGCAGCGGTGTCTCGAACTGGGTTTGCCAGTCCACGCTCTCGCCGCGTAAAAGTTGGTCGACCAGCGGGGCAGCCATCGTGGAGGAGCGTAGCGCGATGGTCACCCCGGAGGAAAAGACCGGATCGAGAAACTCGCCTGCATTACCAAGCAGGGCATAGCCGGGCCCGTGCAGACTGGTGACGTCCGCGGAATAGCCCTTGAGTTCGCTAAAAGCACGCACCGGTCGGGCGTTGCGCAATAGCTGGCGGTAGCGGGGTTCCGCGTCGATCAAGGCGTGCCAGCGCGCTTCGGGGCTATCGCCATACTGTGCTAAGGTCTCGATGGCACCGACGACGCCTACTGATGCGTGGCCGTTGGCAAAGGGAATCAGCCAGTACCAGATGGTGGCATCCTCGGGGTGTACGCCGATCAGGATTTTCTCGCGATCGTAGTCCGGATCGTCAATATAATCCTCTACATGGGTAAACACCGCCATGCGCGGCTCCAGGCGAGGGTCCCGCTCGAGTCCCAGCTTGCGCGCCAACACTCGGCCGTAGCCGCTGGCATCCAACAGAAAGCGGGCGGTGAGGGTCGTCGTCTTGCCGTTCTCATCGACGTAGCTCACTTGGGGGCGCTGGTCGTCGGGCCGAACATCCGTCACGGTAACGCCGAAGTCCACCTTTGCGCCGCGCTCGGCGGCGGCCCCGATCAGGCGTTGATCGAAGTCTGCTCGCTCGATCTGGTAAGTGGTGCCCCAGCCCGAGGTAAACTTTTCGCGGAAGTCAATGGCGGTCGTCTTGGCGCCGCGAGTAAAGGCGGCGCCATTCTTGAGCTGGTAGTCGCCGGCCTGCACGGTCTCGAGCAGGCCGGCGGTCTCGAGATAGCTCATGCACTGGGGCAGCAGGCTTTCACCGATCGAGAAGCGCGGAAATTGACTGCGTTCCAATACCCGCACCTCATGGCCCAGGCCTACCAGTTGGGAGGCGGCGGCTGCGCCGGCAGGGCCAGCGCCAATGACGATGACATCAGTATCGAAGCCAGGAGCGTGTTCAGGTGTCATGGGTTTTCTCCACCGAATTTTGTCAGGAGTGCTCGCGGCTGGGCCGCACCCAGGGTACCAGGCACCATACCATCGCCAGCCCAATCAGACAGGATAGCCCCAGATAGTGCAACGCCGGGGTCGCGCTGAAGGCCAGCAAACCGAAAGCCAGCAGGCTGGTCAAGGTCGATAGGCTGATCGCCAGCCAGGTCGAGGCGCGGCGGCTGTGTTCGACGCTGAAAATGCCTGCATCCAGACCGATGCCCAACACCAGCAGCAGCCCCAGCTGGCTAAAGACGTTCAACGGAATGCCGGCTAGGGCAAACAGCGACAAGGTGCCCAACAGGGCGCCCAGGGGCGGCGTCAATACCCGCCAGGTATCGCGCCCATAGCGCCAGGTCAGCAATAGGCTCAGTGCCGCCACCGCGGCGGCCACCCACCAGACGATATTCTTTCGCAGCTGACCGAGCAGCTCGCCAATACGCGCCACGCGATTGACATAGATGACGTCGTCATCGTCAGCGGCCAGCGTCTGCAATCGTTGTTCCAGCGCGGGTGCCTGATCATCTTCTCCAGTGAACTGCAGCAACAGCGCGGCGGCGACAAGAGTGCTGTCCTGGGTTTCGGGCTGGCTCAGCCACAGTCGCTGTTGGGAGGTCCCCAAAGGCGAAGCTAGCCAGGTAGCGACATCGAGAACCGGCACGTCGTCGAGGCGCGTTCGGGCACGCTCAATGACCCGGGCATCGAGGCCCGCTTGCCGCACCAATGCGTCCAGGGGTTGTTCGTACAAGCGCTTCACGCGAGATAGGTTCTCTTGCTGCACCCGGGGCGGCGGTACGCTGTCGGCAAGATTTGTAATTCTCAACGGGACGCCTTCGTCGATCCAGTCATCGAGCGTGCCCCCCAGGGCCGCAAGGCGATTTAGCAGGGCGCCCTCGTCGGTGGCGGTGACCAGCAGATAGCGATTGCCGGTATCGCTGCCAAGGGCTTGCTGCACCTGGCGCTCCTGGTCGAGCAGCGCTTTTGGAGACGGATTGAGTAGGCGCAGGCTGTCGTCGCTGGTCAATTGCCAGCCGATCAGGGCGCCGCAAATCAGCAGCCCGAGCAGTGCAATTTTGGGGGTGAGTCCGCGACGAGGGGTCGTTCGGCGCCACAGCATGTCCGCGAGGCGTCGGGTGGCCGCCGGACTGGGCAGGCGCATGCACGGTAGCCATAGCACCACGCTCAGCCAGGCGCCGAGCAGCCCGAGGGCGGCAAAGGTAGCCATCTGGCGCAGTCCCGGCATGGGAGTGAGGGTCTGGGCAAGATAGGCCAGCAGGCTCGAGGCCAGTCCCAGGGTCAAGCCCGGCAACAGCCGGCCGAGCCGAAAGTTGCGCCCGTGCACGGCGCGATCGCACTGTAGATGCAGGGCGTAGTCGATGGCGATGCCAATCAGGCTGGCGCCGAAGGCCAGGGTCATCAGGTGCAAACGGCCAAACAGCATTATCGTCACCGGTAGGGCAAGCAGCAGGCCACAGGCCAGGGGCAGCATCATCTGGGCCAACACCCGGGGCGAGCGAAACACCAGCAGCAAAATCGTGACCAGGCCGATAAAAGCGCCGAGCCCGATGGTGGTGATTTCCCGCTTGGCCTGGCGGGCGCCGGCGGCGGCGTGAAAGATCAACCCGGAGCGCAGTAGAGTGGCCTGGGGATGTTCCCTCTCGAACTCCTCGAGGATTCGAGTCATGGCCTGCTGTGCGCCAATGTCGTAGGGGCTGCCGGCCAGATCGCCGATCAGCAAGGCATGGGTACTGCCCTGAAGGGTGACGGTGAGCAGGCCGTCTCGGGCCTGAACCGGGCTCCCATCCCGGGCCTCGAGCCAGCGCTCCAGAAGGCCGAAAGGATCGGCAACCGGGTCGGGCTGTCCTGTGGGTGAGAACAGGTTGCGCAAAGCCGGCTCGATCAGTGATTCACTGCCACCCTGATCGATGATTTGCTGTAGTTCCGGCGTCAGAAGACGATAACGGTAGCGATCCAACGCTTGGCGCGGATCGCTGTCGATCAGATCGGTATCCCGCCAGTCGATCTCGGCAAGCAGCGGTGTACCGTGGTTCTCGGCTTTGTCGGCATCGCTCAACGTGCTGGCGAGCGTTCGGGTATCGGCCTTCAAATTCGAGGAGGAGAGCAGCAATACGAAGCGATCCTCGAAGCCGCGCCCGAGCTGGCCGTTGGCCTGCTCGATCAGAGGGGATTGGTGATCCTCCGGCAGCATGGCGGTCAGCCGCGTATCTACCGGCAGGCCATCCCGCACAAGCCAGCCCAGGCCGAGAATGCAGACAAGCAACACCAGCGCCCACAGCCAGGCGAACAAGCGCAAAAGCGACGCCATCTTTTTCGGCTGCGGTTCAGCGGTTGGGGCCATCGCCTGCCTCGGCGGCCGCTGGATCGAAAGGCTGCTGATCGAAGAAGCGCACCTTGAGTACATCCTCGTTGGCGGCGTAAAGCGCGACGTTGTCGAGATAATCGGCGCCCTTGAGCTCGATGCGAGTGAAGCGCTGGCGCAGGGCCCTGGCCTTTGGAGTGAGCGTGACCTGCCAAGCTTCGTTTGTGCCGGCCACATCGAGGGTGAAGCGCTCCTGCAGGGCTTGCCAATCCCCTTGTAGCAGCTGTAGCAGTAGCGTACCGACCTGCTGGCGCTGGCGGTCGTTGCCGGCGCTTGCGGCAGAATTCTCATCCGTGCCGTTCACCGCGTTTTCGGCGGTAAATACCAGGCGATCCTCGACCGGGGTTTCCAGCACCCAGACCATTCGAGTGTCCCGCTCATAGAGAAAATGACCGGTGCTTTTCAGCCGGGTATCGAGATCCGCGAGATAGCGCTGCTGTTCGAAGCGGCCCTTGAGCGCCTCGGTCTGATTCAACCGACCCTGCAGATCGGTCAGTTCGAAGGCCAGCGCCGGGCCGGGCAAGAGCAGCAGCAATACGAGTGCTCGACGCAACGGCTTCCAACTAGTCCACATACATTCCCTCCGCCAGGTCGGCCAGGTGGGCGCATAGATAGCGCAGATCGCTTTCCAGGGCCCGATCCTCTTCAATGAAGGCAATGCGTTCCCGGCACAGACGCTGAAAGTCCGCCAGGGCCGGCGGCAGACGAGAATTCTGAGCACAAGGGCCAAGCGCACAGCGCAGATCCAGCGCTTGGCAGGCGCCGTGCAACAGGGCAGCGACCACCTGCTCGCTCAGGGAGAGCACTCGCAGCGCATCCCGGGCGGCGATGGTGCCCATGCTCACCTTGTCCTGATTGTGACACTCCGTTGAGCGGGAAAAGACACTCGCCGGCATGGTCAGCTTGAGCGCCTCGGCGGTCCAGGCGGAGACACCGATCTGCACGGCTTTATATCCATGATTGAGCGGTGCTCGCTCCATGCTGGCGCCGCTCAGATTGGCGGGCAGGCCGTGGTTGTAGCGGGTGTCGACCAACAGCGCGAGCTGCCGATCGAGCAGATCGGCGATGTTCGCCACCAGGGTCTTGAGAGAGTCCATGGCGAAGGCGATATGGCCGCCATAGAAATGCCCGCCGTGCATGACCTTGCCGGCGACCGGATCGATCAACGGGTTGTCGTTGGCGCTATTGAGTTCGTTTTCGATGAAGCTGCGCAGCCAGGGCAGGCTGTCTTCCAGCACGCCGATGACATGAGGCGCGCAGCGAATCGAGTAGCGATCCTGCAGCCGCGAGGAGTTGCGCGGTGTTTCGGCGTCGCCGCCCTGTCCAGCGTCCTGAGCGAGGTCTTGATGCAGACGTGCGGCGACGCGCTGCTGCCCGGTATGGGGCTTGGCGGCAAACAGATCCGCGTCGAAATGGTAGGGGTTGCCTTCCAGCGCCCAGCTGTTCATGGCGGTAATGCGGGTGGCCAGGCGCGACAGCCGTTCGGCGCGACCCAGTGCCAGGCAGGCCAGGGCCGTCATCACGGCGGTACCGTTCATCAGCGCCAGGCCCTCCTTGGGGCGCAAGCGATAGGGCGTCAGGCCACGCTCGGCGAATACCTCGGCGGTGGCGCGCCGCCGACCGCCATCGAACACCTCGCGCTCGCCGCACAGCACCGCCGCCAGATAGGAAAGCGGGGTCAGGTCGCCGCTGGCGCCTACGGAGCCCTCGCTGGGAATCACCGGGATCACATCTTCCTCGAGCAGCCATACCAGCCGCTCCAGAAGCTTAAGGCTGACCCCTGAAACACCGCGGCAAAGCGATATCAGACGCACTAGCACCACCGCCCGGGCGGCCTCGATGTCGAGAATCTCCCCCAGGCCGCAGCCGTGAAAGGTATACAGATGGCGGGGCAATTCCGCGTGCTGTTCCATGGGTACTGCCCGGGTACAGGCGTCGCCGTAGCCGGTGGTGACCCCATATACCACGCCATCCTCTTCAAGCAGGCGATCGAGAAAGGCCGGCCCGGCGGCGATACGTTCGCGAAATTCCGTTGAATCCGAAAGCTGAACGCGAGTGTGACCTGTAGCGACGGTCAGTACGGACTCGAGTTCAACGGCGCTGCCATCGAGTGTCAGCATAGTCGGGTGGCGATCAGCCAGCATGTCGGTCATCCACCTGCCAGTAGGGAAAGAAGTTGAACCACTGCAACGGGTAGCGGCGGCATTGATCCGTAAGCCAGGCAACGTAACGCTGCATGGCATCCTCGCGCCAGGCTTCGCGATCGGCCCGTCGTAGATGAGTGGTGTCGTCGAAGGGCTGGAACTCGATCCGATGCGCCTGGTTTTCCCGTAGGCAACTCATGGTATAGATCGGGCAGCGTAGCAACGCCGCCAGCCAGAAGGGGCCTTCGGGAAACGGCGCCGATGCACCAAGAAAATCGATATGGCGTACCCGGCCGCCTTCGTTGATCGGCACACGATCCGCGGCGATTACCACGAATCCGCCGGCGTTGATGCGCTCCGCCAGGGCCATGGCCGTCGCCGGGGTGATCTCGGTCACCTCGATGATCTCCGGGCCGCGTCTCAGGATAGAACGATCGAGCAGCTGGTTGAACTTTTGCGAATTGCGGGTGTGCATGAGCTGGGTGACATGAAAATCCTCCCGGTTATCGCTCATGGCGCTGCAGATTTCCAGATTGCCGATATGGGATACCAGCATCAGGCCACCCCGGCCACTGCGAATGGCCTGATCCAGGCATGCGCGATCCTCCTGGGGCACGTACACTTCAACAGGTATGCCACTCCAGGCATCCACCTTGTCCATCAGGGACTGGCCGAAGGCCATGAAATGCTTGAGACCGAGCCACCGTTTCCAGCGCGGTGGCGACCCGGCATACAATGGCCAGATACGCTCGAGATATCGGCGCGACGCGCGTCGAGGCAGTGCTCGACCAAGATAGTAATAGAGGATGACCGGACCGAGCATTGCCCGAAAGGGCAGGCGCCCGAGATGACGGCGAATCCACACCATGAGGCGCATGCCGGCCACGGAGCCGGATTCCTGAATGCGTGCCCAGTGGTGGGAGGCGTCGGAAGAGTGGCTCATGAGACGTGGTTCAGTGTTCTCTGTCGTTTGAGAAGCAGTCGTGGCAGGCGTCGCAGCATGCCACAGAATAGTCTCCCATGCATGACGGCCAGTAGCGCATTGTCCCGCCACATATTGAAATGCGACACGCCATCCAGTGGATAGCGGACTCGCACCGGTAGATTCGCCACCGGGAGCCCGGCCCATAGCCAGCGCACCGGGAGTTCTGTGTCGAACTGCATGCGCTCGCCACAGCCGTGGCGCGCCACCAGACGATTGACCGCGGCAACCGGGTACAGCTTGACCCCGCACATGGTGTCACGCAGGGTGAAGGAAAGCGTATTGAGCCATACCAGGGCATGGGTGGCGTAGCGGGCGTAGAAGCGATGCCGGGGCACACTTCGATCGAAGCGTGGATAGGCGATCCGTAGCTCCTGCAGATCGCCGGTCAATCCCTCCAGGAATACCGGGAAATCTCTGGCATCGTGCTGACTGTCCGCATCGATCTGAAGGGCATGGGTGAAGCCCTGGCGTTCCGCCTCGCGAAGCCCGGCTTTGATTGCCGCGCCCTTGCCGCGGTTTTTCGGCAGGCGCACAAGGTGAACGTCTTGTGCCTGGGCGAGGGTGTCGAGTACGTCGGCGCAGATCATGTCACTGCCATCATCCACCAGCAACAATGGAACTCCCAAATGGCGTGCCCCGTCGCAGGTTGCGGTAATCGCTGCGGCGTGATTGTAAACGGGAATTAGCACGCAGGGGCGAGCCGGCGGGACGCTCGACATCATCTATCTCCAATGCTTGAAAAGAGGGCCTTGCCGCTGGCATGGGTGGCTTGCCGACCCTTCAAGGTGAATACCAGCTTGACGTTCCGTTCGCCCCCGGGCGGAACCGGGGATAAAAAAAGAAGAAGTTCGACGCGGTCGCCAGGGCACAGCAATCGAGGAAACTTTATCCGCTCGAGACGGTGAAATTCGCCTTGCAAGCCCAGATGCTCCCGGGCAAGTTCGATGGCCCACTGCACAATGACGATGCCTGGCACCACCGGCTTTGCATCGAAGTGCCCCTGCACATAGATCAGCCGTTCGGGAACTTCCAGAGTCACACGGCAGCGCTCATCGCCTTCGAACTCCACCCCGAGCCAGCGCGGCAAGCGGCGACTCTGCAGGTCGCGGAAAAGATGCGCTACAACGGTGCCGGAGAGCTTGCCCTGGGAGTTGGAGGGCCAGGCCTCGACGAAGCGCCAGTAGCGCGGTATTACCGTCGACTCGAACGTTTCGAGCAGATGGTGACGCAGAGCTTCTGTCAGCGCGCGCCGGGCGGTGTGATCCTGGGGTATCGACTGCGGCTCCAGTTGGACGATGGCGCCCAGGCGGGTGTCACGCTCTGGCAGGGCGATCGTGCGTGCTTGAAGTACATCGGGGTAAGTACCAAGGGTGCGATCCATGCTCGTCAAGGACAGGCGCTTGCCCCCCACCTTGAGAATACGATCGACGCGGCCCAGCAGGCGAAAACCCGACGTCTCGAGAGAAATACGATCAGCCTGACGCTGCCAGTCCGCAGTATCCAGAAAAGGTGAGCGCAGCCATAGCGTGCCCTGGTCATCGTCACGAATCTCGATGCCGGAAAAAGGCGTCCAGCATGCATTGTGCTGTTGAATACGCCAGGCGATGCCGCCGGTCTCGGAGCTGCCATAGATCTCGCTGACCGGTACTCCCAGGATCCTCAAGGCGTGTTCACTGGCGGCTTGGGACAGCGGCGCGCCGGAGGAGTGTATGCGCGACAGCATCTGGGGCGCGGCTCGCCAGTCCAGCTCTTCGGGTAAACGTTCGAGCGGGGGCGGCGCGGTGATGAGTACCACGCCGGAAGGCACGTTCGGTGTATCAGACGATAAGCCTGTAGAGGTTGAATGACGCAGCTTGCTTAGACGCGCCAACCAGTCGCTCAGGGTTTCCGGGTAGCGGCACAGGCTCATGGCCATGAGAGCCCGTTCGCAAAGCGGCCGCAAGATGGCAAACAGCAGGCCGTAGATATGCTGATGACTCACCTGGCTGATCACCAGTCGTCCTTTCAAGGGCCAGAGGCGTGCCTGCACGGAAAGTTCCGCGTCCAGCTGGGCAAAGCATTTATCGAGACGCTGAGGGTCACCGCTGGAGCCGGAGGTGTATAAAGAGAGCGCGAGCGCATCCGTGTCGAGTGTTCCCCAACGCGGCGTTCCGGCATCAGGGCCGGCACGGTGCCCCCTCGGCGCATCCCCAAGGCGCCCCTCAGTCACACGATCCACGCCGGCCAGGGTTTCCGGCCGGTCATCCGCGGGCAGCATGACGCTATCGCCGCGCTCCCAGCAGGCGATCAGGGCAGCGGCAAATTCCAGGGGCGCGCGCAAGTGCAGGAGCCAACGCTGACCTGGCGGCGCTAGAGAATCCAGCAGTGCCTGCCAGGCACCAATACGGCCATGCAGAATCGACCAGGGCACCGCGGCCTGGGATGGCGGCGCTGCACAGTACCAGCCAATCGGTCGATCCGATGGTGCATTGCGCCAGGGGGCGCTGAGAAGAGAGACGTCAGTCATGGGCTACCTTGCTGCGCACACGCTGGCGAATGCACCACTCACCGGCAAACAGGGCGCCGCTCAACCCATAAGCAATGCCGCCGTTGTACAGGGTCCAAAGCCCTATATCCGCATCGAGCGCGGTCCATAGAGCAATGCTGCCGTTGACCAGGAAGAAGCCGCACCACAGCACGGTCACGTTACGAGTATAGCGCACGCCGCTGGGTGGAAGGTCGGGTTCCTGCCGCCGGGCCAGCTGCTCGATCAGACTCGGTGGATGGCGCAGGCTCCAGGCGAATAGAATGAAGAGCGAAGCATTGATCAGCACTGGCCAGGCGCGTACTCCGATATCCACGTGGCCCGCCAGCGCCAGGGCTACTACGACGAACGCCAACAAAAGGCCCCAGCGTTTGTATCCTTGAGGGAGTCGCCAGCTGATCAGGGCCACTGCCAATGCCAGCAGCAGCAAACCGCCATTTCTTGGCAGCAGGAAGAACACCAGCAGCGGCCAGGCCAGCAGCATCAGCCCGAGCAACAACGAGGCAGGGACAGGGCGGTGGGCACGATGTGGGGCGTTCATCGGAGTGGTCATGCGCTACGTCTTCTTTCGCATTAGTCGACGCGTCTCTCCTCCACCAGAGCGGCGAGGCTTTTCAGATTGGCAAAGTGCCGACGGGACTCTTCGCTATCCGCTTCGAGCTTGATGCCGTAGGTCTTTTGCAGCGCCAGTCCCAGCTCCAGAGCGTCGATGGAATCCAGGCCCAGCCCTTCGACGAACAAGGGTTCATCACGGCCGATATCTTCCGGAGTGACGTCCTCGAGTTCCAGGGTGTCGATGATCAAGTGTTTGAGTTCAAGTTCCAGAGCGTTCGCCATGGGCGATGTCCTTGTCCATCAAGGTTGAAATAGAGGCCGAATGAGCGTTCATTTTCCGGGCCTTTGCGGGCATGTGCAATTATTGGGGCATGAAGATGACCAAAGCCGCGAGCAACATCGCGACCGAGAGTGCTCCAACAAAGCGAAGTATGACCTAGTTGGTCAGAGATTATGATGCCATTTTCCATACTCTGCGGCGAATCGGGCAAACTAACGGTGTTTCACCGAGTAGCCAAGCGATCACGTCATCGGGTTGGAGCGGTCGGTACCCATGACACGTCGCTTCATCGGCACTGTGAGCGGTAAGGGACTGCCCTCCGGAAACCGCTGCGCTCATTCCGAGACGCATGGCGACCGCCGTCGCGTTCGAGGGTCCTTGAGTATGGTCGGCAAACCGAGGCGGCACGGGGGCATCGCTGAACACCGCGACCACCTGTTTCTCTCCCTCCATGAGATAGCCCAGCGCCTCGCTGAATAGCGCCGAGACTTCGGCGCCCGAGGCGGCGATGGCCTGGAGGGAGCGACGATTGCCGCTGGCGATGGAGTGAACGCCGATCATCGCATTGTGCACCGCCATGCCAAAGCGAGCCGGTGAAAGCGGTATATCCTCGTTGAGGGCATAGAGCATCTCCAGGGTGCGCTCCGAGTCGCCGTGGCGTGAGGCATGAAGAAGCACACACTCCGCCGCTGGGTCGAGCTCCGCCAGCATGTCACAGACGGCACGTCCTGAATTGTTGAGTCGGCGGCGCAGCATGGGCGCCACTCGGGAAGCGGCGGGGCGCTCTTCAACGGATAGACGTGGATCACGGGCCGGGGTGCGCCCCGGGTACCAAGCGCGCCAGTCCTCGAGGATAAGCGGGGCGTCATTCATCGAGCATCTTGTTCCCTGGTTTCAGGCGCCGTCAGCGCAACGCGCATACCCTACGCGACTCTACCGGGATAGGCTACCGGGAGGGCGGCATGGCGAACAGGGGTGTCGGTAAAGCCGGGCGCTAGTTGCCGGCTCACGTTTCATGGGGGTAACGGGTCGCTCGCAGGCTTTCCTTGATCTTCTTGAGATGCGGCAGGAATCCCTCGCCCCGGCGCAAGGTCACGCCGGTAGCCAGCACGTCGATCAGGGCCAGATGAATCATGCGGGAGGTCATGGGCATGTAGACATCGGTATCTTCCGGGGTGACGACTTCCAGGGTTTCAGTGCATTGAGCGGCTAGAGGCGATGCCGGCGCGGTGATGCCAAGCACTACCGCACCGTTGTTACGCCCTAGCTCGGCGATGTCCACCAGTTCCCGGGTGCGTCCGGTATAGGAAATGATCACGATGACATCGCCGGTATGGCTGGCCGCGGCCACCATGCGCTGCATCAGTACGTCTTCGTAGGCCATCACAGGCAAGTTGAAGCGAAAGAACTTGTGCTGGGCATCCTGGGCCACGGGGCCAGAGGCACCCAGCCCGAAGAAGCTGATCTGCTTGGCTTGGATGAGATAATCCACGGCCTGTTCGATGCTGCGGGGATCGAGAGCACGTCGGGCGTCATCCAAGGCCACGATACTGGCACCGAATATCTTGTCCGCATAGCTGGCCGCATTGTCTTCGGGCTCCACGTTGCGGCTGATATAGGGGGTGCCACCCGCCAGGCTCTGGGCCAGTTTTATCTTGAAATCGGGATAGCCCTTGGTTTCGAAGCTGCGGCAAAAACGATTCACGGTGGGTTCGCTGACTAACGCGCGCTGAGCAAGAGTAGCGATGCTCAACCCTGTGGCGGTCAGTGGATCCGCAAGAATGACTTCCGCCACCTTGCGCTCGGAACGATTCAGCGTCTCCAGGCGCTGGCGAATGCGATCCAGAAGATCATGGCTGGACATCAGGCGGCGTTCTTTACCATGGAATGATTCCTACCATACTGTGATGTAGTGGTTTGACGAGGAACTCGTTACTCTAACTTGACACTATCCTGATAAAAAGATCAAAACGTTAATTATCGGCATATTTTTGTCAAAGTTACCAAACTATTTGCGATATGAAGCATCCGTGACGTACTTTATTGGTAATTTAACCAGAATTTTGAGGGGTGATTCATGGTTCAAGACTCCACATCCGATGTCGATCTTGCCTTGTTCGGTGGCTTGGGCGATCTATCGCTGCGTAAGCTGTATCCGGCACTTTATCACTTGGATCGAGACAATCTGCTGGCCAGCGGTACGCGCATTCTGGGACTTGCACGCCAGGAAATGGATACGGACGCCTTCCGCAAACAGGTACACAAGACGCTGAAGACCTACGTCAAGCCAGAATCACTGGAGCAGGAGTGTATTCAGCGCTTTCTCGAACGTCTCGATTATCTACAGCTCGACTTCAAGGATGTAGAAGGCTTTAAGGCTATTCGACAGTGGCGAGAGAGTGCTTCGAAAGAAAAAGATAGTCGTCCCATGACGGTGTATATGGCGGTACCGGCAAGCATCTTCGGCGATATCTGTCGTAACCTGCACAAAAGCGGCAGCCTTGACGACGAGACTCGAGTGGTAGTGGAAAAACCCATTGGCTACGATCTCGAGTCCTCTCAGGAAATCAACGATGCCATCGGCGCAGTATTTCCCGAATCGCGCATCTATCGCATCGATCACTACCTGGGTAAGGAAACCGTTCAGAATCTGATCGCGATGCGTTTCGCCAATCCGCTGTTCGGCACCCAGTGGAATCAGAATCATATTTCCCACGTCGAGATCACCGTTGCCGAACAAGTCGGCATCGAAGGGCGCTGGGGCTATTTCGACAAGGCCGGCCAGCTGCGGGACATGGTGCAGAACCATCTGCTGCAGCTCTTGTGTCTGATTGCCATGGATCCGCCGTCCAATCTCGATGCGGATGCCATTCGCGACGAAAAGGTCAAGGTGCTCAAGGCGCTCAAACCGTTCAGTCGCGAATCGATCCCGCGGGATGTGGTGCGCGGTCAGTACATTGCCGGCTCGATCGAGGGTACCAGCGTGCCGGGCTATCTGGAGGAAGAGGGGGCCAACGCGGATAGCCATACCGAAACCTTCGTCGCCATGCGCACCGAAGTGGCCAACTGGCGCTGGGCGGGCGTACCGTTCTATCTACGCACCGGCAAGCGCATGCCAGAGAAGCTCTCCCAGATCGTCATTCATTTTCGTCAGCAGGCGCACTACATCTTCGACCCGGATCAGCGCAGCCTGGCTTCCAACAAGCTGATCATTCGTCTACAGCCGGAAGAGGGCATCGCTCTACAGGTGCTGACCAAGGATGGCGGGCTCGATAAGGGCATGCGCCTGCGTCCGGGGCCCCTGCATCTCGATTTCAATAGTGCTTTTCCCAAATCGCGTATTCCCGATGCCTACGAACGCCTCCTGCTGGAGGTCATGAAAGGCCAGCAGTACCTGTTCGTGCGCCGGGACGAGGTCGAATACGCCTGGCGTTGGGCGGATCGTCTGGTAGCCGCCTGGGATGAAATCGAGTTGCCGCCGCGCCGGTATCCCGCGGGTTCCTGGGGGCCGGTAGCATCGATTGCCATGATCACTCAGGATGGCCGTTCCTGGTACGAGGATTACTGATGAGTGCATCCGCCTCTGAAAAAGTCTCACCGCCGCGTGAACACCTGGCGATGCAACTGGCGGAGTCCGTTGCCAGTGCGCTGGCGATCGATCTGTCCAACCAGGAGCGGGTGTTGCTGCTGGTCTCCGGTGGTTCGACGCCGGTACCGTTCTTTACCCGGCTTGCCGCGGTGGATTTGCCCTGGGAGCGGGTCGATGTGGCCCTTGTCGACGAGCGTTGGGTCGGTGAGGCGCATCAGGACAGCAATGCCCGGTTGGTACGGGAGCATCTGCTTCAAGGGCCTGCCGCCAAGGCGCATTTTCATCCCCTGACCACGGCCCACGGTACCCCGGAAGAAGGCGCGATAGAAGTTGCCGAGCGTCTTGCCGGGCTTTCCTGGCCGGCGAGTGCTGTCGTGTTGGGCATGGGTGGGGATGGCCATACTGCCTCGCTGTTTCCCGACAGCGGCGAACTGGGCCTGGCGCTGAGTACCGATGAAGCAACGGTCGCGGTGCGCGCTCCCAGTGTGCCGCAGCCGCGCATTACCGTGAGCGCGGGCTGGCTGCATCGGGCAAGACGCCATATGCTGCACATCGTCGGCGACGACAAGCGGGCGGTATTGGCCCGGGCCATGGGAGGCGATGACGTGCGGGAATTGCCCATCCGTGTTTTCTTGAGTTGTCCGATTGCTATTTACTGGGCGCCCTGAGCCGAATTTCTAGTGGAGTAAACCATGAGTACCGAAAAGCAACTACCTTCGACCCGCACCACGGAGCTCGATAGCATCTGCCTTAGAGCCGAAGTCATCCCGGTGGTGACGATTGAGCGACTGGAAGATGCGATACCCCTGGGCCGTGCCCTGGTAGAAGGTGGTCTAGCGGTGATCGAATTGACCCTGCGTACCGACTGCGCCCTGGAGGCGCTCAAACGCATGAACGAGGCACTGCCTCGCGCCTGTGTCGGTGCAGGCACCGTGCTGACCCCGGCGCAATATCGTCAGGCTGAACAGGCAGGGGCTGACTTCGTGGTTACCCCCGGGGCGACGGATACCCTCTATCGGTATGGCGTGAGCAGCCCTGTGCCGATGTTACCGGGAGTCGCCACCGTTTCCGAGCTGATGGCCGGCTGGCAGTATGGCTATCGGCGCTTCAAGTTCTTCCCGGCGGAGGCCAGCGGCGGGGTAGCGGCGCTTAAATCCTTCGCTGCACCGATTCCCGAGGCACGTTTTTGTCCTACCGGTGGCATCACCATGGATAACGCCGAGAGTTATCTCGCACTGCCCAACGTCATGTGTGTAGGTGGCTCCTGGATCACTCCCAAGAAATTGATCGATGCAGAAGATTGGGATGGGATCAGAGAGTTGGCAAGGCAGGTAGCGGATCGCTTCCATCATTGAGAACATGTTCTAAAGGTGCTGTATTCGTGTCTCAAAACGTGCCCGATCAACGTCTTTCCAGCCCCGCCGTGGCGCGCAATCGCGATGCGATCCTGGCGGTGCTGCGCGATGTGCTGCCACAGCGGGGCAAAGTGCTGGAGATCGCCAGCGGCAGCGGCGAACATGCGCTGCACCTTGCCCGCCAACTGCCTGCTATTTCGTGGCAGCCCAGCGATCCGAACCCTCAGGCGCTGGCTTCCATTGCCGCCTGGCGCAGGACAGAGGCTCTCGACAACCTGCTTGAGCCGGTGCAGCTGGACGTTACCCTTCGCCCTTGGCCACTTGAGGATTTTGACGCCTTGGTATGTATCAACATGATTCATATCGCCCCCTGGGAAGCGGCGCAGGCGTTGCTCAAAGAGGCTGGGAAAAATCTGGAAGAGGGCGGCGTGCTGTATTTGTACGGACCGTTCAAGCGCGATGGGCAGCATACCGCCGAGAGCAATGCGGCCTTCGATGAGGATTTGCGCCGCCGCGACCCGCGCTGGGGGATTCGGGATCTGAACGATATAGAAGTCTTGGCTCATGAGAACCGCTTACGTATCGAGCGTATTGTCGAGATGCCTGCCAACAACCTTAGTTTGGTATTGCGAAAGTAGTGTTGTAGAAAAGCAGGTAAGCGGTATTTACTTGATTAATTTGGCGTTGATCCGAACACTAGATAAGCTGATAACCGATTCCGACCGGCCAAGAAAGGAGGCTATCCATGTCCGTGTCCGATTTTGCAGAAGAGTTTCGTATGGACAAACCTTGTCCCAGTTGCGACAGCCATCTCATGCGCGTCTCTCAGGAGAAGAACCCGGATGACAAGGTGTTCTGCGCTTCCTGCAATACCTACGTGTGTCTTTATCGAGAAGCCGAAGAGCGTCTCGAGAACGATTCCAAGAGTGAAAAGGAAAACCTGCTCGAGCGGGTAACCAACAAGGATTTCGATAAGGGCTTAGGTAAGGGCTCTGACAAAGATTCCGACAAGAAATCGGAAAGCTGATCCATCGCGTCTAGAAACGCGTCTTGCGCCACGGCCTGCATCTACGGCCGTGGCGCACTCGTTATGTTATCGCGTATTCCTCGTTTCTCAGCCGTAGTGCTGTCTCTTTCTTTTCATAATTCGACTTTGGTCGTATGCACTTGATGCCTGTATTGTGCGTTGCAGCAGATTGTTCGGTGTGACAGTGCTTACCCTGAGCAAATACGTTGCAATCGACGCGGAGTCTCGCAATGTGGCAGAAACTCGCAGGTTTGGTGAGCGGTTCGTCCGTTCCCGAGGTCAATCTTGCCTTGCAGGGCGGCGGTGCTCACGGCGCTTACACCTGGGGTGTGCTGGATCGCTTGCTCGAGGAAGGTTGGCGCATCGAGGGCGTCAGTGGTACCAGTGCAGGGGCGATGAATGCTGTCGCTCTGGCTCAAGGATGGATGGACGGCGGTGCGGAATGTGCCCGGCAATCCTTGGCAGATTTCTGGCAAGCAGTTGCTAATAGCGCCCCGTTTCATATGAATTTTCTACAGCGAATCGATCCCAATGGCGACGCTGCCATGCCCGCATCGATGCACATGATGCAGGCATTCACGAAGATGCTCTCGCCGTATCAGTTCAATCCGCTAGATATCAATCCTCTACGGGACATCCTGCAGGAGCAGTTTGATTTTGAGCGCCTGCAACAGGAGTGTCCGCTCAAGCTTTTCATCGCCGCTACTCATGTTGGTACGGGCAAGGTAAAGCTGTTCCGCAACCAGGAAATCAGCGAGAAGGCACTGCTGGCCTCCGCTTGTCTCCCAAGTGTGCATCAGGCGGTAGAGATCGAGGGTGAGTACTACTGGGATGGGGGATACACCGCCAATCCTGCGATTTATCCGTTGATTTACAATTGCAAGACGCAGGATATCCTATTGATCTTGCTGAATTCTCTCGAGCCCGAGGCGCTTCCCCGCAGTGCCAAGGGAATTGCCAGTCGTAGCATGGATCTAGGGTTTTCTTCCAGCTTTCTGCGGGAGATGCGCACTATCTGTCAGGCTCGCCACTACATCGGTGCCTCGTCGGCCCGTGCCTGGCTGCCTCGAGGGCGCCTCGAACGTCTGCTGGAGCGGCTGCGATTTCATCTCGTCGAGGCCGACGATCTTGCCGATATGAATGGCATCAGCAAGCTCAATGCGTCCGATGGTTTCATCAATCATTTGCATGATCTCGGCCGAAATAGGGCTGAACGCTGGCTTGCCGACAAGGGTCCTTCGGTCGGGCGCCAGGCCTCGGTGCAAATAGAGCGGCTCTTTACGTGAATAGCTTCACTTGAGCCGCTCATAGGCTACAACAACTCTTCTGCTGTCAGCGCTAGGCGGGAGCGCTCCACGCTCTTCAAGGTGACATGACCGGCATGGGGCCAGTCGCGAAAACGTTCGACGACCGCGGCCATGCCACAGGTGTTGGTAGTGAGATAGGGCGTGTCGATCTGGCCGACATTCCCCAGGCAGACGATCTTGGTATTGCGCCCGGCCCGAGTGATCAATGACTTGAGCTGTTTCGGAGTGAAGTTCTGGGCCTCGTCGATGATCAAAAAGGTATCGTTGAGGGTGCGTCCTCGCATGAAGGTGGGGGAGCGTATCTGTACCCGAGCGCCAATCAATTGACGCGTGGCGCCTTCGCTCCAGCTGGAGGTGCCGTCCTTTTCGTCCCGCAGCAGATTGTCCATGTTGTCGTGGAACGCCCCCATCCAGGGCGACATCTTCTCCTCTTCGGTGCCCGGCAGAAAGCCGATATCTTCTCCCATGGGGATCGGCGCCCGAGTGAACACGATACGTTCGAACAGTTTGGTATCCAGACTCTGCTGGAAAGCGGCGGCCAGGGTCATGAAGGTCTTGCCTGTGCCGGCGCTGCCCGCAATGGTGACCAGATCGATCTCCGGGTCCATCAGCAGGTTGAGGGTGAAATTCTGGCGGCTGTCGTGAGCATGCACTCCCCATACACCCCCATGATGGCGGTAGTTGGTCAACAGCTGCAGCCTGGCACTCGTCGGTGTGAGATCCCGCACGATGGCTTCGAAATCTGCACCGTTGTCGCTATCCGAAACCAGCATGCCGATGTGCCAATCAGGGGGCATCTCGCCACTGAGATGGTAGAAGAGGTGGTGATCGACGCGCTCGACATTGACCTCGACATTGAGGGATTCCCATAGGCCCGCACCGTCCTTGCCGGCCACGGTGTAGACCTTGACCCCCCCGATCATTACATCGCTGTCACTGAATACCCGATCGTTACGATAATCCTCCACTGGTACGTTCAAGGCCGCTGCCTTGACCCGTAGATTGATATCCTTGGTGATCAGAATGACGGAAGCGTCCGGACGTTCATCTCGCAGGCGACAGGTCTCCGCCAGAATGCGATTGTCAGGGTTGTCTTCCAGGTGATCGAGAGGTTGCAGATCGCTATAGCACAGAAAGCGCAGGCGCCCCCCTTGGCTAACCGCGTTGACCAGGGGAATGCCTTGCTGGATTTCATCGAAGCAGACGGCATTGGTGAGTTCCGACAGGGTGCGACTGACCTGGCGGGCGGTACGCGCGATGTCGCGCACGCCATTCTTGAGTTTGTCGAGCTCCTCCAGCACGGTCATGGGGATGACCACATCGTGTTCTTCGAAATGATAAAGCGCAGCGGGGTCGTGGATTAGAACGTTGGTATCGAGTACGTAAAGGCGGGTGACTTTCTTGTCGATTCGAACCATCGGCGTAGGCACTCCTGAAAGTAACGGCGATGAACGACGCCAACCACAATGACTATCACATTGATGTCGCTTGCTTTTCGGCGTCGTTTTCCTGACTACAAGATCGATGGGCTCCTTGAGTGGCTTTTTACATAGATTTCAACATGGACGTTTGACAACGGGAATGCCAATAGTGTCATTCCACGTTTACATATATACCGAATCGGTATCCAGCGTCGAGCGCTCGCCAAGGGCTGAAAAATTCTCCTCGAGCCAACGGGCAGCGGTACGTCGGCCCTGATTTCGCAAATGAGTCAGAAATGCCCACTCCGCATTGAGCTTGCTCGAGACGGACAGTCGTTGCAGGGAGTCGTCAGCATCGATGCGATGAAAATGCGTGTCGCGATAGCAGGTCATATCGACGCCGCTGGCCTCGATCTGACGCTTGAGCATGGCGATGGTACGCACTTCCTTGATCAAGGAGGCGTTGAAGGTGATCTCGTTCATGCGATTGAGGATTGCCGCTGCGCTGCGCGGTATCTTGTCACGATAGATCGGGTTGATCTGCACGATGGCGATATCCCTTGAATCGCACTCCTCCATCAACGGGAACAGCGCCGGATTGCCCATGTAGCCTCCGTCCCAGTAAGCTTCGCCATCGATTTCCACCGCCTTGTACAAAAAAGGCAGGCAGGCGGAGGCCATCACCATATCTGGCGTCATTTCCTCTCGGCGAAAGACCTGCTGCTTGCCGGAACGGACGTTGGTGGCGCAGACGAAGAGCTTGAGATACTGACACGCCCGTACTCGCTCGAAATTTACCCGCTCGGCAATGATGTCCCGCAGCGGATTGATACCCAGAGGATTGAACTGATAGGGCGAAATCACGCGACTGAAAAGGTCGAAGGCAAGATAGCCTGGGGAGTAGTTCAGGCTCCAGTTGCCCATCCACATATCCAACGGCGTACGTCGAATGGGGCTGAGTACGGCAGCCTTGCTTACCGCGGACCAGAAGTTTTCGAGCTCCTGGCGAGCATGATCCTCATCGCCTTCCAGCAATCCATCGGCAGCGATGACGGCATTCATGGCCCCGGCGCTGGTGCCGCTGATACCCTCGATTCTTACCCGAGGGCTCTCCAATAGATAATCGAGTACCCCCCAGGTAAAGGCGCCATGAGCGCCGCCACCCTGCAGGGCCAAATTGATCGCCTTGACCTGACTCATCGTTCTCCTATAGGCGGTAACTCGCCCGATAATTGTGCGTTGCAATAAGTCGCAGCATAACGCCGATTGCTGGTGATCGCGACAAGGGGCGTCGTTGGTCGAGGCAAGAAAAGCAATAAAATATTTGCCCTGGTAAATCTATCCCCGAGGCCATTTTCAAGTGTGGAGCAATAATAACGTGCATGAATGTCATCGAGCATGCCACGCTTCACGGTCATGCTTTCGCGCGCTAGTGAACCCAGCGAAAGCATATTTTCGCTATAGCAGATAGGGAGTTCGCTATGAGTCTCGACGCTACCAATGAAACGCTGGATTCATCGATTCATGTTTTTGACGCCACACTGGAGCGTTTGGCGCAGCGCCGGCAAACCGATTCAAAGGCGCCCACTGATGAAGTGCTGTCCTCGGCCAGAACCGTGATAGCTTTTCCGGGTGGGCTCGATGCGCTGTATGCGCGGGTGATGACGATAGAGGCGGCGGGTGTGTTCAGCGGCAGGGATTGGGCGCGTCCTGCTATTTTGCAACCTGCTTTGGCGGTACGTTCCCTACGGGAAGGAAAGCCGGATATCACCACTATCGAAGCGCTCAGCGAGATTCGTCTGCTGGCCGTGACTGCGGGCGACTATTTTCATTCGGGCATTTCTGCGGAGCAGGCGCGCAATTTTCTGACTCAGGTCATGGCGCTGAATCTTGATCTTCTTGCAGGGCCCATGAGCGAGGCCGATCGGGAGCGCCCTGAGAATCTGGGTCAGATCGTGCAGACCCTGTATCAATATCTGCTTGCACACCTGGGCTACGAGAGCATTCTCGAAAGTCTCGTTGATGAGATTCAGCGTCTGCTGGCTCAGCGTCCACTACAGACAGATAGCATCAAGCAGATGATCAGTCAGATCGCCAAGTGTCTTTATGATCCTGCAATCGAGACTACGGGAACGGTTGGCGCGGCGCGTCTGGTACGTGCGCTGTTCGGCCCGACGCCGGGTTGTCGCGAAGATCCAGGGCTGGATATCTATAAACAGCGCCTGACGACAATGGATGAGAATACACTCGTGGAAGAAGCCACCGGGTTCGCCCGAGCAATGCATGATACAGGGCTAGTATCGCCTTATCATCCCGTGCTTCTGCGTCATCTACAGGATTGTCGAGACGATCTGATACCACAGGCGCTGGGACTGAGCATGACCGGTAACGATGCGCTGCAATGCTATCGACAGCTGGTGCATACGTTGATCAATGAAGCTGTCTTCCCGGAAACCAGTCAAGCAGTCTATGGACTCGCTATGTTGCTCGAGCGCGGTGCGCTTTTCTCAGCACCCATCGCTTCCGGTCTTTGGCGTCAGATCCGCCTTACGCTATCAAACGACACCGCTGAGACGCTGCGGCGTATCTTTGGTGAAACGCAGGAGCCAAGGGTATTCCTGCTCGCCGGTGTGCTGAGTCTGTTGGGACAGCCTTTGGGTGTCGGGCAGGGCAATAACCCGACCTGTCAGTCGGTGATCGGTCTTTCCATGTGGGCGGACAACGTCGGAGATTATCTTCTGCAGCTGGTGGCCTGGGCGGCTCGGGATGACGAGGTGCTGAGCCGTTTCGAGGGGGAGCGCATCTCGTCAAGGGATCTAGAGCCTGGCCTTGCCAAGGAACCGCCTCTGGACGTGGATCCGGTTTCCGTGGTGTTGATACCGCACCTCGACCGTCTCTACATGGAAATGGGACGGTTGTGCGGTGAGCGCGACGATGACCTGCATCGCTGGATCAATCCTGAGTTCTACGGCTGGTGGGTGGGCCAGGGCTTTCGTGTGATAGCGGACATACACACCGGGGAGATCGAGGACTACGATGGGTTCATTCGTCATTTCTACGCCTGCTATCACCCTTTCTACAACGGCAACATGCCGCTGATTCATCCGCAGCCCGCCGGCATCGTTGTTACAGACAGCGCGGCGCGCCTGGTAGGCCGGCACGCCATTACCCTGCTGCGGGTAGCGCTGGATGCCAACAACGAAATGCGGGTCTACTTCTTCAATCCCAACAATGATAGCGGTCAGGACTGGGGCCAAGGCATTGTCTGTGCCACTCAGGGTAACGCTGAGCGCCACGGCGAAGCTTCACTCCCTTTTGCCGAGTTCGCTTCACGACTTTTCGTGTTCCATTACGATCCGCTGGAATTCGATGATTCAGCCGCAGTGCCGGATGACGATGTGGCGCGTGTCGTTGAACTGGGGCGGGGGAGCTGGGCAGCAGATTATTGAGAAGTTAACCACTGGTTGCATGAATGCAAGAAAATGAATCTTAAAAAGTAGAAAACGGCCTCATCGAGGCCGTTTGTCGTAGCTGTGGGTTCAGCTCTTGGGTTGACCGGTTTATGCGGTCTTTTCGTGAGTCACATTGCCTTGCTTGTCTACCTGACAGGTCACATTGTAAAAACTGTTGCCATGACCCACGAAGTTGATCTTCAGCTGGAACTCTTCGCCTGATTCGTAATCGGAGGCGTTGGTTTCACTCATCGGATTGTTGCGTAGTTCCTCGCCCTCACGTGCTTTCAATGCTTTCTGATGGCACTGCTCGACCAGCTTCTGGCCCTGATCCTGTGAGTCCTGAGCTAGAGCCGCAGACGCAGCGAACAGCGCAACACCCAACGTACCGATAAAAAGAGTACTACGTAATTGCATAATGCCCATCCTCCATGTCGGGTCTTTACCGCGACTTCCATGTAACACCTTGAGACCAATGGCACAGCCAAAGATGTTCAGTAAAAAGCGGAACCCGTTGGCAGCTATTGGCCAATTAAATTGAGGTCGCTGCATCGCCGCTAGTTTGGGCATTTTCGAAGCCGGTCAATACGTTCACGACATTGATACCGATCTCTTCCACCGCATAGCCTCCTTCGAGCAGAAAGAGGGTAGGAAGCCCCAACGCTTTCAAACGCCGCCCGCAGTCGAGATAGTCGCCGCTCTTCAGCTTGAATGAGCTGATCGGATCGTTCTCGAACGTATCGACGCCAAGCGAAACGATCAGCAGTTCCGGCTGGTAGTCTTTCATGCGGGCAATGGCGTCATCCAGTGCGCTTGCCCAAGTGGCGTAGTCGGTGCCGCTGGGTAGAGGATAGTTGACGTTGAAGCCTTCTCCTTTACCGCGCCCGATCTCGTCGTCGAAACCAAGAAAATAAGGAAATTCCTGGCGCGGATCGCCGTGCAGCGAAAGGAATAGCACATCGTCGCGTTCGTAGAAGATGTCCTGGGTGCCATTGCCGTGATGGAAATCCACATCCAGGATCGCGACCTTGCGCATGCCACCGTTCAAGGCGTGTTGCGCGGTGATAGCCGCGTTGTTGAAGAAACAGTAACCGCCGTATTGGTCGATAGCGGCATGATGCCCCGGCGGGCGGCACAGACCAAAGGCGGGCTCGCTGGTAGTGATGACGTAATCCAACGCCGAGAGGGCAATGTCCTTGCTGGTCTGGGCGGCGGCAAAGGTGTTGGGGCAGAGAGATGTATCCGTGGTCAGCGCGTAGTAGCCGATCTTGCCTTCGATATTGTCCGGAATCCTGCCGCTATCCATGCGCCGGGTAGGCCAAGCCAAGGGAAGGGGTTCGCCGGTATGACCCGCCGCGACCCATTCTTCCCAGGCACGTTCGAGGAACGCGATATAGCCGCGATCATGAACCGCAAGTACCGGGTCGAGCCCGTAAGCCTCGGGCGCGCGGATCTCGCCCAGACCAACCTTTCGCACACGATCGATGACGATATCGACTCGCTCCGGGCATTCGTAAGGCGTCACGAGCCTGCCGCCATCGAGTTCGGTCTTGGCACGGCGCTTCTTGGTATCTTCCGAGTGAAATGTCAGCACGATCTTTCCTTTTTATTCAGAGATTTATCAATTAAGCCAGCTATTCACTCAATAATCGACGCGAAAAAGTCGTTCATTCTCGTCAGCACTGGCTTGATCAGTGGTGCCGGTTTGTTGCGCTTCATCAGCACTTCCTCTCCGGCATAGCTATAGGTGATCGCCTGAGCAGCGAGCCAGCGCAGCGGTTCCGGTTCCCAGCGTTTGATCAAATGGCGGTGGTTAGCGTTGGCAAAGGCCCAAGGCATACTTGCCAGCTGAGAGTCACGCTCGAGAATCAGGTCGGCCAGGGTTCTGCCGAACAGGTGTGCCGCAGCGACACCTTCACCGGCATAGCCGCCGGCGGTGGCGATACCACTTTCGCGATCGAGAATCCCATGGGGGCGAAAATTACGCGATAACCCCAGGGAGCCGCCCCAGCCATGGCTTATTGCTACGCCCTCTAGAACGGGAAATAGGTCTACCAAAAGGTCGCGGCGCAGATGAATATCTTCCTGGGACATGGCCATGCCGTGCTTGGATTTGCCACCGAAGGCATAGCTGCCCCGGGCGCCGAAGATGAGTCGCCCATCGGCGCTGCGATGACCGTAGTTGATCAGCCGGCTGGCATCGGCGAAGGCGGGGCGCTCGGCCATGCCGATCTCCTGCCACAAGTCGTCCGTCAGCGGTTCCGTGGCGATCACCAGGCTCTGCACCGGGATCACATGTTTCCTGAAGTCGTGAAAATCTTCGGCATAGCCTTCGGTAGCGCAGACGATGGTCGTTGCTTCGATGGTACCTTGATCTGTGGCCGCTTCATGCTGACCCAGGCGAGTAACACGGCTATTTTCGTGAATCGTCACGCCTAGGCGCTCAACTCTCTCGGCCAAACCATCAACTAGTTTGGCGGGGTTCACCGTGGCGACCTGGCGATGATAGATGCCGCCATAGCCATTGCGAAAACGCGCCTTCTCGGCGAGTTGGTCCGCGTCCAACCAGGAGCAATTCGTCTCGGCGTGGCCAAGTTCATGCAAATGCGCCAGGTAGTCCTTCTGGATGGCGATCTGGTCCGGGTAGCGGGCCGCCGCATAGAGTGCACCGCCTTTATTGAAATCGGCGGCGATACCCTCGCGTTCCAGTACCTTGCCGATCTCGTCGACGTTGTCCGCTACCACCTGGCAGCACTCACGCCTTCGCACCATCGGCAGTTCGTTAACGTAGCGCTCCAGACCGGCCAGATTGCCCACCACCCAGCCGCCATTGCGCCCAGAGGCACCATGGCCGACGCGTCCAGCCTCCAACACGACGATAGATAAATGTGGTGCCTGCGTCTTCAAATAGTAGGCGGTCCACAGTCCGGTGAAACCAGCGCCGACGATGGCCACATCGGCCTGAATGTTCGCCTCCAAACGCGGACGCGGCTCGGGCCGTTCGGGGATAGTAGAGGTCCAGAGGTTGCTATTCGTATCCAGTTGCATAAAGCGTCTACCGCGAATAGATGATTACATATATCCCAGCACTAGATACCCTGCCGCCGCAAGACAACCCGCTACTGCAGCGTAGGGTAATTGGGTGAAAGCGTGCTGGAAAGGCGTGCAACCACTGGCCTGGGCGGTCAGTACCGTGGCATCCGAGTAGAAACAGGCATGACTGCCGAAGGTGCTGGCGGAGAGAGTGGCGCCGATCACCAGAATCATGTCGGCCCCAAGGTTCTGACCCAGCACGCTGACAATTGGCAGGATGATCACGAACACGCCCCAGTTGGAACCGGTGGCAAAGGAGACGAAGCCCATGATGGTGAAGATGATGAAGGGCAGCATCTCGGCGTTGATCAGCGGCTGAACGGTGTTGATGACGTAGTCGGCGAGCCCCAGTTCGGTGTTGACCTCATTGAACAGGAACGCCGCCACCAGCACCGCCAGGGCATCGATCATCGACTTGAAACCTTCCAGGATGTTGTCGAAGGTTTGACGGGGAGAAAGCTTTTTCAGGGCGATAAAGGCCACGATCATGCCCGCCAGGGTGACGAAGATGCCCATCAGGAAGTCCAGATCGAACCACCAGGTGAAGAAGGCCAGGGACGCCATGGGCAGCAGAAACGTCCAGATGGTGCCTTTTGTCTGATCGCTATCCGCCTCGAGATGGCCGATTTCGGCGTCGATGTGCTCTGCACCCGGGGGAACGCACTGCCCGGTGTCCTCGGCGCGTTGCTCCGCCTTCTTCATGGGGCCGAAGGCGGGAATCCAGCGGTAGATGAAAAGCGGCACCAGAATGACGGCAATCCAGGGGTAGAACATGTAGGGAATGGCCTGGATGTAAGTCCAGATGCCCTGACCATCTTCTGCGATGCCGTTTTTTTCGATCAGTGCACCGAAGAATACCGCCCAGGTCGAGATCGGGATCAATACGCTGATCGGCGCCGCCGTGGAATCGATTACGTAGGCCAGCATCTCGCGGGAGGTCTTGAAGCGATCGGTCACCTTACGCATCGAAGTGCCGACGGCCAGGGAGTTCAGGTAGTCGTCCACGAACAATATGATGCCCATGAACCAGCATCCCATCAGTGCGCGAGGCTTGTTGACGGTGTAGCGCATCAGTGATGTGGCGAAGGCCTTGGAGGAGCCGGACTTGAGTAGAAGGGCGATGATGCTGCCCATCAGCCCACAGACGATGATGACCCAGGCGACGTCTTCATCGGTCATTACATCCAGCAAATTCCCGGAGAGGCTGCTCAAGGCGTTGCCGGGGTCGATCATCAGGGTGCCGACGAAAGCACCGAAGACGAGTGGTTCAAGTGCGCGCCGTGTCCATAGGGCGAGTACCAGAACGATTGCGGTGGGGAGTAGCACCAGGGGGCCGTTGATGTCCATCGTGTATCACCTCGAGCATCTTGTTGTTGTGCATTCGGGTTGAGATTGATCAGTAATTCCTTCGAGGGTGTTTACAAAAGTCACGAGCGACGATCAGGCAAGGCGGAAGCAGTCGAAAAAGCGGAGTTTACGTGTTGTAAGTGAGCATTTTGAGACTGATTTCAACGCAGCATGGTCGAGCGCAGTAATTTGTAGACGCCCTCTTAACGCAGTTTTTCGAGCAACTGGTAGTACCACATGCCGGCGGCCAGCAAGGTATTGCCAAGCCGGTCGTTGAACGGGATGCGCATATGCTTCACCTTGGCGAAGGTGTCGAACTCCTCGAGGCTACCGCTGACCGCATTGGCCATGATCTCACCGACGATATGCGAGGTGGCGAAGCCGTGACCGGAGTAGCCCTGGGCGTAGTAGACGTTGTCGGAGAGCTTGCCCAACTGCGGAATGCGATTGATGACGATGCCCGCCATGCCTTGCCATTGGAAATCGATATCGACGTCCTTGAGCTGAGGAAAGGTATGCTCCAGGCGTGGACGCAACTCCCCGGCAATGTTCTGGGAATCGCGGCCGGAGTAGTTGGCCCCGCCACCGAACAGCAGGCGTTTATCGGCGGTGAGGCGATAATAGTCGAGCACGAAGCGGGTATCGTAGACGGCTAGATCATCCGGATTGATCGCCATTGCGGTGTCTTGATCCAGTGGCGCTGTAGCAACGATGCCCAAGGCTGCCGGGAACAGCTTGCCGCTGAGCTTTTTGCGTTCGAGCCGATGATAGGCGTTACCCGCGAGAATTACGCTATTCGCCGTGACACGGCCCTGCTTGCCGACCACGACCGGGGTGTCGCCGTGCTGAATATCGATTACCGGCGAGTCCTCGAAGATCAGTGCGCCCAGGCCCGCTGCGGCGCGAGCCTCGCCCAGGCACAGATTGAGCGGGTGCAGGTGCATGTTGTAGTCGTTGCGAATGGCGCCGTGATAAAGCTCGGTGCCGACGACCTGGCGTACCTCGTTGGTTTCCAGCCAGTGAACGTATTCACCGATCGCGTGACGCTGCGACTCCTCGAAATCCTGCTTCAGCTCTTTCACGTGGCTTGGCTTGTAGGCTGCCTGCAAATGGCCCTGCTTGAGATCGCAGGCAATGGCGTACTTCTCGACGCGCTGCTTGATGATTTGGTGACCACGCCAACGCAGGTTCCAGACGAAATCGACGGCCTCGTTGCCCAGGGTATTGCGCATCTGCTTGGTCATGGCGTCCTGCCCGGACAGGCTGCCGGTGACCTGGCCGCCATTGCGTCCGCTGGCGCCCCAGCCGATCTTGTGCGCCTCGGTGATGGCCACCCGATAACCTCGTTCGGCAAGTTCCACCGCCGTGGCCACTCCGGTGAAACCGCCACCGACGATGGCGACGTCCACGCGATGATCGCCTTCCAATCGAGGATAATTGGATTCCTCGGTGATCGAGGCGGTGTAGTAAGAAGCGCTGCGGGGCTGGGACATGACGTCTCCCGGCGTGGTTTCAGATAGTATGATTGGGTGCTGTGATCACATATGTGTGATCACACTAGCAGAGGCTTACAACAGCGACAAGTTAGGATTGTCGTCCATGAGCCGCGCAGAGATATGCTTTAACTCAAATAGGAATAACAGAGAGGCCGACAGCGCAACATGGTCACGCAACCGACTGGCAGACGAGACGCTTTCTCGCCGGATACCGCCTCGACGCGCTTGCATCAAGCACTACGCACGCGGATGTGCGAAGGAGACTTCACCCCGGGAGAGGTGATTTCGATTCGGCGTATCGCTGCGGAATACGGCACCAGTGCCATGCCGGCACGAGAAGCGTTGCGCTGGCTAGTCACTGAAGGTGCGCTGGTGTTTTCCGATAGCCGCAAGATCATTGTGCCCGAGTTGAGTCGCGAACGCTTTGCAGAGGTGTTGTACGCCCGCAAGAACCTGGAAACCGAGGTTTCGCGCCAGGCCTTTGCCTATATCACCGCTGCTGATATCGACGAGCTGAAACGCATCGACGAACAGATCAATGGCGCCATTGCGCAGAGCGATATTGTTCGTTACATGCGCGGCAACTACCAGTTTCATTTCCTTATCTACCGGCTCAGTCAATCCCAGGTGCTTCTGCCGCTGATCGAGATTCTGTGGCTGCAATACGGGCCGAGCATGCGCTATATCTGCACCCGCTGGGGAGCCTCCAGTATTGCCGACGATCATCACCGCGAGGTTACCCAAGCATTGTCCCGCGGTGATTGTGAAGCGTTCTGTCAAGCGATTGGCGCGGACGTCGAGCAGGGCATGTTGCTACTGAGTTGATTAGCGTACGCAGCGCGGGGGTGTGCTATTTCGCTGTGCTCGGCGGCGTTGCAGCGCCTTGAAGGCATTCTTTCGCAAGGGTAGACGCGATGCCCATTCGATATCTTCTCGGTTATGGCCCATGTCATCGAGGATGGAATCGTCGTAAGCGAGCAGGTGCAAGAAACGCTGGCGAAAGCGGCGGCGGCAAAGCACGGCGCGAACCCAGTTCTCCAAGGCATTGATCAAGACCATCGGCGGCATGCCGGGCATATAGAAATCCGGCATCGGTGGCCTGGGGGTCGATGGCTCGTGAAGTGGTGTTTTCACTTCGCTTTGCACGGAATGGAGTTGCTTTAGGTTGGACATGGCGACACCTTCGGTTAGCGGCCATTCAACGGCGCTGGCCACCTGTTTGGGGTTGTGGAATCGATGAGGGTCGCGACCTCGGGTATCAGCATGGTCCAGTCTTATTGTTCAAACAAACGAAAAGAACTACATTTACCTTTAAGAAAAACTGAAAGGTGAGTGGTATGACACTTCCTACTGCAGCACCGACTCGTAACAGTGCCTTGCCGTTATTGGATACGGAGGTGTTGAGAACATTCGTCGTGATTGCCGAGAGCGGCAGCTTTACTCGCGCTGCCGAACAAGTCTTCCGCACGCCCTCCGCCTTGAGCATGCAGATCAAGCGACTGGAAGAAACGCTAGGGCAGCGCCTGTTTCTACGCGAGGCGCGGCGAGTGAGGCTTACGCCGGAAGGGGAGGTGCTGCTGAGTTACGGGCGGCGCCTGCTCAAGCTCAATGAAGAAGCAGTCACCCAATTCCTCGCCCCCTCCCTGGAAGGCGCCGTGCGTTTCGGCACACCCGACGATGTGGGATCGCGCATCTTGCCCGGGGTGTTGGCGAAATTCGCCCGCTCCCATCCGGCGGTGCAGGTGGATGTAGTGGTTGGGCGCAGTATCGATATGCTGAGACGGCTGAATGAAGGAGAGCTCGATCTGGTGCTGGCGACCTCCGGTAATCAAGGCGTGGACGCCGAGCGCGGCGAGATCGTGCATACCGAGCCGCTGGTCTGGGCCTGCCTCGAGGGCGGTGTCGCGGCGCAGCGTTCACCGTTGCCCTTGGCACTGGCCAACCAAGGCTGTGCCTGGCGCACCATGGCGCTCACCGCGCTAGATCGTAGCGGCTTGGCATACCGTATTGCCTATACCAGTGAAAACTGCGCTGGTCAGGAGGCAGCACTGCTGGCGGATCTGGCGATAGCCCCTCTGCCTCAGAGTATGGTTCGTGGGCCGTTGCGAGAACTGAAAAATGAGGCTGGGTTACCTTCGCTTGGCGAGTATCAGGTGCTGTTGATTCATGACGCCAATACCGGCTCGGCCAGTGAAGTGCTGGCCGGTCATGTAATGGATGCATTTCGTGGCTTGCGCTAGTGATGGCCGACGCTAACCTTAAAAACATAGACGAGGCCAAAGATGGCACTTTTCGAGGGGCTTTCCGCTTTTCCAATCACGCCCGCTGATAAGAATGGACATGTCGACACGGACGGACTCTGCCGCTTGTTGATGAGACTCGAGCGTGCAGAAGTTCACTCTGTTGGTCTCTTGGGAAGCACGGGAACATATGCCTACCTGACAAGAGTGGAACGGCAGCGGGCTACCGAAGCGGCAGCGGCGTGTCTCGGTGGCAAGATCCCGTTGATCGTTGGCGTAGGCGCATTGCGGACGGACGACGCAGAAGTGCTGGCGAGGGACGCTGCAAGGTCAGGTGCCGATGCACTATTGCTGGCACCCGTTTCCTATACGCCGCTGACTGAGGAAGAGGTCTATCAGCATTACCTTGCCGTTGCCGGAGCAACCGACCTCCCGCTATGCATTTACAACAACCCAGGCACGACACATTTTACCTTTAGCGTCTCCCTTCTGGCACGACTTGCCAGGATACCTAACATCTCGGCAGTAAAGATGCCGTTGCCGACGGCGTCAGGCTTCTCTGCCGATCTTCGGCATCTTCGAGATGCGCTACCGGACGACTTTCTGATCGGGTATAGCGGAGATTGGGGGTGTGCTCAGGCGCTGCTTTCTGGCGCTGATGCGTGGTATAGCGTTGTAGGTGGCCTGCTTCCGGTGCCTGCATTGAAGCTCGTACGAGCCGTGCAGGTGGGCGACACAAACGAAACGCAAAAAATCGATAGCCATTTCCAACCGCTTTGGCACCTCTTCAAGGAGCTTGGAAGTCTGCGGGTCGTTTATGCCGCTGCCCATATACTTTCATTGATAGATACTGCGCCGCCTCGTCCAATTCTCCCGCTGTCTGCCCGGGATCAACAGCGTGTCGAAGTGGCGCTCGATAAATTGAGTCCGCTGTCTTAAGTGCCTTCAGTATAAGGTCTTAAGGTATCTAAGAAACTATGGGTGATTCACTACGCTTTCAGTTCGATCTCCACAAACGCAAATGCCTCTTCTCCTCCATTGATGACGTTGTGCTCGGTGCCCGCCGAGCGGGTGTAGGACACGCCTGCTGACAGGATCGCTTCCTTGAGCCCCTCCGGAGTTTCGAGGTTCAGGACGCCATCCGACATAGGTACCACGACATAGTCGTATTCATGGCGATGCCAGCCGGTTTCCCCGCCAGGTGGAAAGTCCCAGCGCGTCACGATCACGCGGTCGTTGTCCAGTTGCACCGTGGGGGTGGCGTTCGGTCGTTGTGTCGTCATGTCGTACTCCTTGTATTCCTGGCTTGTGAAGCGCTTCAGTGGCACATAAGACGTTATCTCTTTTTGTTACGCTGGTCTAAAGCGGTAACCTTGAGGATACGGCCATTCACCGGGCTGACCGACAGGGGCACGGTGGAAACGACAGGGAGCCAGCATGCACTATATCGAGAACACGACCTTCGATGAGCTCCAGATCGGTCAGTCGGCGCAGCTAGTACGCACCCTCAGACGCGAAGACATCGAACTCTTTGCGATCATGTCCGGGGATGTGAATCCTGCTCACCTGGATGAAGAGTTCGCGCAATCCGGTCGTTTTCACCGGGTGATTGGGCAAGGCATGTGGGGTGGCGCGCTGATCTCTGCCGTGCTCGGCACCGAGTTGCCGGGCCCTGGTACTATCTATCTCAATCAGTCACTGAGTTTTCGTCATCCGGTGGGGGTTGGCGACACATTGACAGTGCGCGTTACCGTGCGCGAAAAGGAACCCGAGAAGAAACGTGTGATTCTAGAGTGTGCCTGCATCAATCAGGCCGGCGAAACGGTGATTCAAGGCGAGGCGGAGGTAATCGCGCCTACCAAAAAGATACGCCGGCCGAAAATGTCCTTGCCACAGGTCTATCTGCACGAGCCAGGTGCCAGCTACAAGGCGCTCATCGATGCCACCCGGGATCTTGAGCCGGTGCGTACCGCCATCGTGCATCCCTGTGATGCGCTGTCGCTATCCGGCGCAATCGAGGCGGCAAGCCAAGGGCTGATCATTCCGGTGCTCGTTGGGCCGCGTGCCAAGATCGAAGCCACCGCGGTCGAGGCAGGCTTCGATCTTGGCGAGATCGAGATCGTCGATACACCCCATAGTCACGCTGCTGCGGAGATGGCGGTCAGCCTGGTCCGTCAGGCCAAGGTCGACGCCTTGATGAAGGGCAAGCTGCATACCGATGAATTGATGGCCGCCGTCGTTGATGGCACTCATGGTATTCGTACCGAGCGGCGCTTGAGTCATATCTATGCGTTCGACGTTCCTCATTACCCCAAGCCGCTATTTATCACCGATGCGGCGATCAACATCTATCCGACCCTCGATGACAAGCGCGATATCGTGCAGAACGCCATCGATCTTGCCCATGCGCTCGGCATCGACCTGCCCAAGGTGGCGGTGCTTTCCGCAGTGGAGACGGTAACGCCCAGGATCAACTCGACGGTCGAGGCGGCGGCACTGTGCAAGATGGCGGACCGGGGCCAGATCAGCGGCGGCATTATCGATGGGCCACTCGCCTTCGACAATGCGGTCTCCCCAGAGGCAGTCAAGACCAAGGGCCTCAGCTCTCCGGTGGCGGGGGACGCGGACATCCTCGTCGCGCCGGATCTCGAAGCGGGCAACATGATTGCCAAGCAGCTCATCTATCTTGCGGGTGCAGATGCGGCAGGGGTAGTGCTGGGTGCGCGGGTGCCCATCATGCTGACCAGTCGCGCCGACAATACGCTTAGCCGTCTGGCTTCTGCAGCTCTCGTTCAGCTCTTCGTGCGTTGTTCCTCGTAGAGGCCAACTAATCGGCTCACCCTCATCGGCCGGTGTCCGTCGAATATGACGTGTGCCGTAGATTCCCCGGCTCTTTGCATGGTAATCCCATATCCTTCAGTTGTGCCTGACCAGGATTCAGGTTGATGGTCAGGTAAAGCAGGTCGAGTAAATTTTGGTTGATGACGAGAGTATTAAACCCAGCTTTGAGCAGTTGCTCAAAATTGTTGTTGAGTGATCGATCAAGAATAGATAGGGTGAAGACTCTTTAAGACCACAATCTGCAGAGTGGCTTGCTGGAAACCAATTTTCATGTAAAGGACAAGGACGATATGAGCAACGTAGCAACCAGGATGGAAACCGTCGAAACACGTTATGTGATGGTTGAAGGCCATCGTATTGCGTACCAGGAAATGGGCGAAGGGAGTCCGCTTCTCCTGATCCACGGTATCCCGACCAACAAGCTGATGTGGCGTAAGATCATGCCCAAGCTTGCTGAAAATTATCGTGTCATTGCTCCGGACATGCTCAACTATGGCGAGTCCGACATGCCAAAGGATGCCGATGTATCCATCAATGCTCAGGCACGCATTTTCGTCAAGCTGATGGACGCGCTAGGTATATCGAGCGCCGACATGGTGTCACACGATATCGGCGGTGGTATCGGTCAGCTGATCAGCGTCAACGATCCCGAGCGAGTGCGCCGCCAGGTGCTAATCGACAGCGTATGCTTCGATTCCTGGCCAATTCCGGAATTCGAGAGCCTGCTGGAGCCGGGGGTTGAAGAAGCTACCAGTGTCGAGGAATTCATCGGCATCATGCATGACTTCATGCCCAAAGGCGTGCACAACCCTGAGGTGATAACCGAAGAGTTGAAAGAGATCTACATCAAGCCGTGGAACAGCGCCGAAGGCAAGGCAGCATTCTTTCGCAACATGCGTCGTCTCAACAAGGAATATACTCAGGCTATCGCGGATGATCTCAAGAATATTGAGATCGATACTCTGGTGCTTTGGGGCGATAAGGATAACTTCCAGAAGCCGGTCTACGCTCCAATGTTGGCGGATGCCATTCCGGGCGCTGAGCTGGTCTGGGTGAAGGATGCTGGACACTGGGTGATCGATGAACAACCTGAAGAGATCACGCGTCATATCCTGGAATTCCTTGCCCGATAAAAGCATATCTTCCGAGGTGGGTGGCAAGATAGTAGCCGTAACTCATGGCTGGCATATGGCGTATCTCTAGCGTGTGATACATAACAGATCCGCTTATCCGCCCATTATTTGAAAACACAGCAAACGGACTGATCAATGGCCGCTCTCGGCGAGAGCCAGACGGATGTTCGAGTCTCTTGGACGTGCACTGGAAGCCCCTGCCTAGCACTATTCAATGCACTGGCTGCCTGGGGGGTGGAGCATTGCGACGGCCAATCTGTTGGCCAGCACCTGATGCCTTATCGACAAGAACGACCTAGATCCAGCGCTAGCAGCGACCTATCGGCAGAAACGGGGAAGGCGCTCGATAAAGGCGTAGAGTCGTGTAATTCACTCAGGTAGAGCGAGTCGAGACATCGGCGACTTGAAGGTTGCCTTGTCATGGATCACTTCATTGCAGTGTACTGCGTTAAGGCGTATCCATTGGTACCAGGAAGATCACTCGTCGGCTGGGGCGGGGTAGCGCTCATCTTAGCCGGTGCCCTGGTGGTGGCTGAGTGGGGTCTGAAATGGGCGTTGTCGCAGCGGTGGCTGGCACAAAGGGTCTGGTTCTGACGGGGGGTGGGGCGAGAGGCGCGTACCAGGCTGGCGCGCTCAAAGCGCTGGCAGAAATATGCGGCTCGGGCCCTGTCCCTTTTCCCGTGATCACCGGTATTTCGGTTGGTGCGCTGAATGCGGTGGGCCTTGCATCGCATTTTGGAGATTTCGCTGGGTCAGCCTCGCTTGTGGAGGCATTCTGGAAACGCTTGCGCACCGATAGAGTCTTCAAAACCGGCCCGATTCGGGACATAGCAACTCTATCTGGGTTAGTGGCAAGTTCAGTATTCCCGCGTATGGAGCACTGGCTGCCGAACGCATTACTGGATAGCGATCCACTACGACAATCGCTCGCTCGTGCCTTTGATTTTCAATCCATCCAACGATCTATAGAACGCCAAGGGCTCAGGGCCATCGGATTGACAGCCTCCTGCTACGCGACGGGGAGCGCCGTGACGTTCTTCGATGGCGACTCAGAGAGGTGCGAGTGGTCTAGGGTACGGCGGAAAGGCCGTAAAACGTCGCTTACTCTCAACCATGCACTTGCGTCGTCGGCGCTTCCATTCTTGTTTGAAGCTATCGAAATCGATGGGCAGTATTACGGTGACGGGATGCTCCGGATGACATCGCCGCTGGCGCCCGCCATCCATCTCGGTGCTTCGCGGCTCATGGTAATCGCGACCCACGAGCGCCCGTCCAAACAGGATCAATGCACATTGCTTCCGGGCCATTATCCAACGTTTGGCGATCTTGGCGGATACGCTCTGGAGACAGTGTTTCGCGACAGCATCGATGCCGATGTCGAGCGATTGAGCAGGATCAACACGACATTGAATGAATTGTCTGAAACCGCAAGGCGCCACTCCAGCCTGAAACACATAGACGTCATGATACTGGCGCCTTCGTGCCCCTTGAACGACTCTGCAACAGCAGCACGCTCGCATCACATGTCTAGGACCTTGAAATGGTTGTTGTTCAAGCGTCAATCGAAGCCAAGCGCTGGCCGGCTCGAAAGCTACCTTTCGTTCGAGCCGGATTATGTTTCGGCTATTTTCGAGCTTGGTTATAAAGATACGATGTCGAGAAGGTCGGAAGTGGAAGCGTTTCTCCAATAGGCAGGCTCAGAACATTCTTACCCGAATTAGTGTTGCTAGGCCATGCTGATGAAAGGAAAAGACAGCATGGCGAAACGCGAAACGAGAGGGTTCGATGCTTCTCGATAACCGGTTAGCGAGGAGTCATGGGGGTGGCGAGATCTCATAGCGAAAAACACTTTTCGAAGAGAAGCGGCTGGCTACGAGCAGCGGTGCTGGGAGCCAACGATGGCATCGTCTCCACGGCGAGTCTGGTCATGGGGGTCGCCGCTTCGGGAGCCACGCAGGGAAACGTGCTGATAGCGGGGGTGGCGGGGCTGGTGGCCGGCGCCATGTCGATGGCAGCCGGTGAGTATGTCTCGGTCAGCTCGCAAGCCGACACGGAGAAGGCGGACTTGCACCGTGAGCGACTCGAGATCGAAGCTCACCCCGAGTTCGAACGTCGGGAACTGGCGGAAATATACGTCGAGCGAGGGTTGGACGCCCCCCTTGCCGACCAGGTCGCCGAGCAGTTGATGAGGGATGACCCGCTGGCGGCGCACGCTCGCGACGAGTTGGGTCTATCGGAGGTGCATACTGCACGCCCACTTCAAGCGGCATTGGCATCGGCCGCTGCCTTCGCGGTGGGGGCTGCCTTGCCGCTATTGACGACACTGTTGGCGCCATCGGCATTCATCATGATCTCCATCGCGGGATGCTCGCTGGTGTTTCTAGCCTTATTGGGAAGCTTGGCGGCACGGGCGGGGGGGCGCTAGCATCCTGGTCGGCGCCACTCGCGTGACCTTTTGGGGAGCGCTCGCTATGGCTCTCACCGCTGGAGTGGGAAAGCTGTTCGGGGCCATAGTATGAAAGCCAGTGTACTTGCACACCTGTCTGGGCAAAAAGCTAGGAAGTTTGTTGCTCCCTAGTGTCGATTTCGTCTTTTGCCAAGCGACTAGTCAGTACAAAGTCAGACAATGAGGGGAGGTGTGATCATGGACAACATCGAGAAAAACCTACCGCGCGTGGTGTCGCGAGAAGAGTGGCTAGAGGAACGCAGGGCCTTACTGGTAAAAGAAAAAGAGCTCACCCGCCAATATGATCGAGTGAGTGCTGAGCGGCGTGAACTGCCGTGGGTCAAGGTCGAGAAAAACTATGTGTTCGACACGCCGGATGGCAAACGGACGCTGGTCGAACTGTTCGATGGACGTAGCCAGTTGATCGTTTATCACTTCATGTTCGGCCCTGGATGGAAAGAGGGCTGCAGCGGCTGTTCGTTCGTGGCCGATCATATTGATGGTGCTAACCTGCATTTGGCGCATCATGACGTGACGGTGCTGGCGGTGTCGCGCGCGCCTTTGGCAGAGTTCCTACCGTTCAAGCAGCGCATGGGCTGGTATTTCACTTGGGTGTCGTCCCACGGCAGCGACTTCAACTACGACTACCAGGTCTCGACCGCCTCGGGCGAAGAGACCCACGGTCTGAGTGTGTTCTTCAAGAACGTGAGTGGCGAGGTATTTCATACCTATTCCACCTACGCGAGAGGCGTGGACATCTTGCTCGGGGCGCATCATTACCTCGACCTGACGCCCAAGGGCCGTAACGAGCAAGGCACCATGAGCTGGATGCGTCACCACGATCGCTATGACGAGGATCTGCGTGACGTCTCTTGACGACACATCTAGCAATGAACAGGGGTCAGCCATGAAATATCTATGCCTGGTGTATAGCGACGAAGACACGCTGCATAGCCTGTCCGACAGTCCGCGTGACGAGGAGTGCCTGGCCTATGCCGAAAGCGTTCAGAGGAGTGGTCGTATGATCGCCGCGGAGGCACTGCATCCGGTGCGGACTGCTACCACTGTACGGGTCCGTGGCGGTAAGACCAACATTACCGACGGCCCTTTCGCCGAGACCAAGGAGCAATTGGCGGGGTTTTATCTGGTCGATGCGCGGGATCTGAACGAGGCTCTACAGATCGCTGAAAACATACCTGCAGCCCGAGTGGGTAGCGTCGAGGTGCGTCCGGTCAGAGAGTTGGGGCTGTGATTGCCTACCGCTTTACGACGAGAGTCAGGCCTTCATCATCTCCACGACGATCATCCACGAGACACCGAACTTGTCGGCGACCATGCCAAAGCGTGGCGAAAAGAATGTCTCCGCCAGAGGCATCTGCACCTGTCCACCTTCGCCCAGGGCAGTGAACAGCCGCTCGGCCTCGTCCTTTTCGGACACCGTAATTGCCAGCGAGAAACCCTGAAAGTTCGGCTGCCCCCGGCACTGCCCATCCGCGACCATTACGGTGGTATCGCCGAGGTGAAAACTCGCGTGCATCACTTTGTCGTCGGAATACTGCGGGCCCATGCAGCCTTCGGTAGGCGCTGAGCCGTCCTTGAAATCCGGGTTGTCCTTGAAATGCATAAGTGCCGTTATCTCGGCGCCCAGCGTGTTGCGATAGAACTCGAGGGCCTCTTCACAGCGACCGTCGAAGAATAGATAAGGTTGAACGTGCATCGCGATACCTCCTTCCGTTTTTGTTAGGTCTGAGCGTCCAGGCGTCGTTGTATGGAGCGACCTCTGTACTCTTGATTAATCGAATGGCGGTCCGCGAATTCGACACCACGGCCATAGTTTTTCTTGAGGCTGTCGAATTCACTCTTCGCCAAACGACCATCCTGTGTCAGCGATCAAGCGCTCCGCTTGGAGCCGCGCAATTATGGCGTTTTCGGTCGATACTGCAGGAGAGCGAACATGAGCAAATATGTGGATGGTTTCGTAGTCCCCGTTCCCAAGCATAACCTTGAGGCCTATCGGCAGATGGCGGAGGAGGCGGGCAAGGTGTGGCGAGAGTACGGCGCTTTGGAATTCATCGAGTGCCTCGCTGATGACGTGAAGCCTGGCGAGATCACCTCGTTTCCCCAGAGCGTCAAGCTCGAATCCGACGAGATAGTGGTGCTTTCCTGGATACTGTATGAGTCGCGTGAGCAGCGTGATCACGTCAACGAGCAGGTCATGAAAGATTCACGAATAACCGACATGATGAAGCCTGGGGCGATGCCCTTCGACGGCAAGCGCATGATCTGGGGTGGATTCGAGATCATGGTCAAATTATGAGCATACGGCACTAATTATGGCGTTGCGTCGAAGTCGGAGCGAGACTGTTTCGGAACATCTCTTGAGGTGGGTATGAGATGAACGAACATGAGGCCAGGCAGATTCGTCAGACGGTGGACATGGTCTATCGTGGAGAGTCGCGTCGCGTCCTCGCTACCCTGATTCGCTTGCTCGGCGATTTCCAACTCGCCGAGGAGGCAATGCACGACGCCTTCGCCGCCGCGGTGGAGCAATGGCAGCGCGTGGGTGTGCCTGCCAACCCTCGTGCCTGGCTGGTCTCGGCCGGTCGCTTCAAGGCCATCGACAGCTTGCGCCGTCGTGCGTGTTTCGACGCCTCCCAGGCGGAAATCGCCCGGCAACTCGAAGACGAGAACGATGCATTCATGCCCGACGAAGACACGGCCGTGGAAGATGATTGCCTACGGTTGATCTTTACCTGCTGCCATCCGGCGCTGCCACCCCCTGCACAGGTGGCATTGACCCTGCGCGAGGTCTGCGGCCTAGCTACCGAGGAGGTCGCGCGAGCCTTTCTTACCACACCATCCACGGTGGCTCAGCGCATTGTGCGCGCCAAGGCGAAGATCCGAGATGCGCGGATACCCTATCAGGTGCCGTCGCGGGATGAGCTGCCAATGCGGATGGATAGCGTACTACGAGTGATCTATCTGGTGTTCAACGAGGGCTATTCGACTCCTTCGAGTGATATATCGATACGCAATGACCTAAGCGAAGAAGCGATCCGTCTGGGACGGCTGTTGATGACGCTGCTTCCCGAGCCTGAAGCGATGGGACTGCTGGCGTTGATGCTGTTGCACGAATCGCGGCGCGCAGCGCGTGCGACCACGACAGGCGAGTTAATCCTGCTCAATGACCAGGATCGCGCGCTATGGAATCAAGAGCGCATCATCGAGGGCGGGGCGCTGGTCGAGCGCGCCCTGGCGACGCATCGTTTCGGCCCCTATACGCTTCAGGCCGCCATTGCCGCAGTGCATGCCGAGGCGCCCAGCGCTGCCGAGACGGATTGGGCGCAGATCGTGGGGCTTTATGATGTGTTGTTCCGGATGGAGCCGTCGCCGGTGGTAGAGCTTAATCGCGCCGTTGCCGTGGCCATGCGCGACGGCCTCGAGGCCGGCCTGAGGCTCATCGACATTATTCTCGAGCGCGGTGATCTACAGGACTACCATCTGGCGCATGCCGCCCGGGCCGATCTCTGCCGTCAGCTAGGGAGACAGGAGGAGGCGCGGGTCGCCTATCAGAGGGCGTTGTGCCTGGCGCCGCAACAACAAGAGCAGTGGTTCCTTGAGCGGCGGCTAGCCGAGCTGGATGAAGAACCGACGCTCGAGCTGAAAGGTCGTGGTGTGTTGAGCGACCAATAGCCATTGATATCCAATTGTCATGGGGGAGGTGTTCATGAGAGACGAGCAAACGTTATCGCGAGCGTTGTTGGTGCTGCGCATCACCCTCGGTGTATTTCTGCTGCAATGGGGGGTCGAGAAATTCGTCGTTCCCCAGAATACGGTGGCCATCTGGGGATATTTCTACGGCCTGAACGTATCGGAGTCGCTTGGCTATCTATTTGGTGCGGTCGAGATCGCGCTGGCGATCTGCCTGTTCATCGGTCGCTTCAAGACGATTGCCTACGGCGCGGCGCTAGGGTTGCACGCTATTAGCGTGATCGTCTCCTGGCGGCTGTTGCTCGATCCCTGGGGCAACTCGGCGAACCATCTATTCATCGCCGGTGTGCCGGTGCTGGGTGCCTTCATCGCCTTGTTCCTGTTGCGTCATTGGGATCGAGGGTTGGCGAGAAAGGGAGTGTGATGGTGTATGGCCAGTCAAATAGGCAGAAATGTCGTTGGGGCACCGTTATATCGAGTGTGGTCAGCTACAGTTCTTGGATAGCTGGCTAGTCACCAGCACTCGACGGCTTTCAAGAAGTGATCGGTCGCATGAGTTTGGCAAGGCTCATGATCATCGTCAGAGACCCCGACGCCGGGGACAGAAGCAACTCGGTTAACTCGATAGCCGCACCTACAATGTGTTGCCTGTCAGGGGGAAGTAGCCATGAGCTGGAGTCCGTGTCCCGATCCAATCCCCGGCGACGAGGGAGAGTTCATCCCGCTGTCGGAGAATCAAGGGAGACCAAAGCGTGCCGAAGGTGGTGTTCACTATCCATGAGTACCTCCCGTTGCAGAGCTGGTTATGGGGCAGTCGCATCCACTTCTTCGATCTACAAGCGCCAGACGATCCAGGGCGACGGCTCCGCAAGAGGAAGAGAGTCGATAGGCGTGACGAGCTTGGCAAGATTCAACTGGGTCAGTTAGTGATGACATGGATTTTTCTGTTTATAAGCTTTGTGGGCTGCAAAGTGCTTTTCACCATAGCTGATAGGGTAACGACATAAGGATCGATATAGAATGTAACGAAATCGATCTGACTGGTACCACATATGTATAAGCGCTATCTTCATGGACTGATACTGCCCGCACTTTCTCTTACCCTAAGTAATTCAGTGCTAGCGCAGGACGAATGCACCCCCGTTGATTTCGAGCCGGAAACAGACTCCACCGTTATTGCCGATAGGATCCTGCCAGAGCAAACGCTTTGTTATAGATTGATTACCGCCGCTGAACAAGAGGTCTCTCTTGAGGTGATCGAGGATAACAACATCAGTGCTTTGCTCCAGAACCCGATGGATCCTCAGAAATTCCCACGTGTCCCTTCCGATCAGCATGTCTACGAGATACTGGTGAAACAAATAAAACGTACGGTAACGCCTCAGTATTTCCGGATCGCAGTTAAAGCGAAGCCCTAAATCGATTTAAGGGCTGCCTTGTCCTGACCTTGGATAGAGAACTCTTATGTTCGAAATAAAAACAACTCAGCACGTTCTGGCGGTCAATGACCTGAAGAAGATTGAGGCTTATTTCATCGACAGGCTCGGCTTTTCCATCCGGTTTCGCGTAGACGGGTGGTCGTTCGCCAGTCTCGGGAGTTTTCATGTGATGCTGGGCCATTGCCCCGATGAAATGCCCGCGCGGGATACCAACGACCACTCTTACTTCGCCTATGTCAATTGCGAAGGAATAGATGATCTCTACCGCACCTACCAAGCGCGTGGCGTTGACATATTTCAATTACTGTCGGATAAACCCTGGGGAATGCGTGAATTTGGAGTGGCAACACCCGAAGGACATCGAATCATGTTTGGGGAAGAAATCGAGTAAATAAAAGCATGTGAGCCAATGCTTTCCCGCTTGCATGGTCGGCTATTTGAAATAGCGCAGCAATATCACACCCGTAAGCGTTGTCATGGTTGAGAAGACCTTGCCCAGGTCAAGCCGCTCCTTCAAGAAGAACACACCAATCAACAGTGCAAACACGATACTCGTCTCGCGCAACGCCGTGACCAGCGCGATAGGGGCCTGAGTAAACGCCCAGGTCACCAACGCATAGGCGACAAATGCTGCACTACCGCCGATCACAAAGGTTTTTCGGCCTTTTCCCGTGATGTCCCGCAGCGCACCAGGCGCGGTGATCATCAGATAGAGTGCCATGACGATGCCGTTGCCAACCGCCAGCCAGCAGTAATAACCCAGCGAGGTGCCGGCGTGTCGCGCCCCCATGCCATCCACTATCGAATAGGATGCAATGAATCCACCCGTGATCAAGGCCAGCAGGGCCGCGTGGCCATTGCGCATTCCGTCTGCACGACGAACCAGCGAGAGACTCAAGATTCCCGCACCGATCACGACGATCGCCATGAGCTCAATCGGGGTCAGATAAACTCCTAGAACCACTACGGAAAACAGCGCAACGATCAGGGGCGCGGAACCTCGGGCGATAGGGTAGACCTGGGTGAGATCGCCTAACCGGTAGGAGTGCAGCAGAAACAGCTGATAACCCATATGCAGAACGAGCCCTGCGACTAGGAAAGGAATGCTTTCCGGCGCGGGCAGCGGCACGAAAGGCATGATCACCAAAGCAAGAGGGACGTTGCCAAGAATGACAGCGCCCATGCTCACCCGCACATCGGCGCCGCCTTTGACCAATGCATTCCATACCGCATGCAATAGTGCTGCACCAATAACAGCGAAAAAGACAGTGGTAGTCATGGCGATTTAATTGATTTAGGAACCCAGCCGGCTAGGCCGGCCGGCTGGGTTCTCGTTGATGGGCGTCCTCAGAGCTTTTCCAGCACCGTCTCGGCACTGCTTTCCTGCACGCCTTTGCTGTCTACGCCGAGATATTCCACCACACCGTCGTTGGCGATCAGTGCGAAGCGTTTGCTGCGAATTCCCATGCCGCCGCCGGTGGCGTCCAGTTCCAGGCCCAGCGCCTGGGTGAATTCGGCATTGCCATCGGCGAGCATGGTGATCTGCTGGGCGTTCTGATCCTTCTGCCAAGCGTCCAGTACGAAGGCGTCATTGACCGCCATGCAGGCGATGGTGTCGATGCCCTTGGCGAGGATGTCGTCCGCCTTGATCACGAAGCCCGGCATGTGGGTGTTCGAGCAGCCCGGTGTGAAGGCACCGGGGACCGCGAACAGCACTACCCGCTTGCCGGCAAAGAGCTCACCGGTGGAAATATCTTCCGGACCATTGGCACCGTTGGTCTTGATGGTGACGTCAGGAATCTTGTCGCCTACGGAAATCGTCATGAGTGCGTCCTTTCAGTAAGAGTGCAAAAGTGCCTGTCGATGATGGGCGTGCAAACTGCGCGGGGCAAGGGGCTGGCGGAAGAATCTAAGGAGTGAAATATTCGTCTGGCGTTATTCCGGCGGGGTTCCGAAAACCTCAAATACTTCCTGACCGGTCATGTTCTGGGTCGAATTGGCGAAGTCATAGAAATCGGGTTTTTCGTCGATGAATATCTGCTGCTCGAAGACCCAGAGCTGGCCGTTGTCGATCAGTCCTGCCGGGATGGCGTAGTGGTCACCTTGCTTTAGGCGGAAGAAGAGGTGGGTGCCGCACTGGCGGCAGAAACCGCGTTCCGCCCAGTCGGAAGATGAGTAAATGGTGACACTCTCCTCGCCATCGATGCGTACTTGCTCGTTTGCCTGAGCAGAAAGAAACGGGCCGCCGCCCCATTTACGGCACATATTGCAATGACAGGCATCTACCTTATGGTCGGCGAGCGTAACGGTCAGATTAACCGCGCCACATAGACAACTGCCTCGGCATTCTTGAGTCGTGGACATTTCTTTTCCTCAAAGTGTATTTCGAGGGCTTAAGTGTAGTGGCTTTCAGGTAGCCTGATATGCGCGGGCTAGCTGTTTTAATCAACGATGCCATTGTCACCGATATCCCGCTGCCTGCATCCTGAACAGTTGCGCATAGCGCCCCTTTTGAGCAAGCAGCGTTTCATGAGAGCCGTGCTCGATGATGCGGCCATCGTCGATGACCACGATCTGATCTGCGGCGCGCACCGTGGAAAAACGATGCGAGATCAAAAGCGTCATGCGCTCCCGGGCGTGGCGGCGGAACTGTTCGAATACCTGGGCCTCGGCGGCGGCGTCCATGGCGGCGGTGGGTTCATCCAGCACCAGAATGTCCGCCTCTTCGCGCATGTAGGCCCTGGCCAGGGCGATCTTCTGCCACTGGCCGCCAGAAAGCTCCTGCCCGTCCTTGAACCAGCGCCCAAGCTGGGTGTGGTAGCCGCGATCCATACGTTCGATGAAATCGTTCGCCATGCCTTGGCGGGCGGCGCGCTCCCAGCGCTGGGTATCGCTGAAGGCGGCAACATCGCCCACGCCGAGGTTTTCGCCAACCTGTAGTTGATAGCGTTCGAAATCCTGAAAGATCACGCCAATTCGTTGACGCAGGGTAGTCGCGTCCCACGCTTTCAGATCGCTGCCATCAAGCAGGATTCGCCCCTCGCTGGGATCGTAGAGCCGCGTCAGCAGTTTGATCAGCGTGGTCTTGCCGGAGCCGTTTTGCCCCACCAGCGCCAGGCTCTCGCCGGGGCGCAGATGCAGATCGATATTTTGCAGCACTGGTGTCTGAGTGCCCGGATAGGTAAAGCTGACGCGCTCGAAACGAATGCCGTCGCCAGGATTCGCACCCTCGATAAGACTGCCCGTGGAGGGCGCCACCGGCTGCTCCAGATATTCATACAGATTGGACAGGTACAGATTGTCCTCGTACATTCCGCTGATCGCGGTAAGGCTGGCTGAAAGCGCGGATTGACCCTGCTTGAATACCATCAGGTACATAGTCATATCCCCCAGGGTCAGGCGCCCGCCGACGGTCTCGATCACCACCCAGCCATAGGCGCCATAGAAGGCCAGCGTACCCAGCAGGCCGAGCAGAAACCCCCAGCTGTCGCGCCGAATCGTCAGGCGGCGATCCTCGGCATAGAGGCCCTCGAAAATGTCCCGATAGCGCTTCAGGAACAGCGGCTCCAGGCCGAACAGCTTGACCTCCTTGATGCTGTCTTCCCGGGCGAGTACGGTCTCCAGGTACATCTGCATGCGGGTTTGTGGCGAGCGCCAGCGGAACAGGCGAAAGGCATCGCCGGAGAACTTGGCCTCGGAGACGAACACCGGCAGGGCGCCGATCAGCAGGATCAGCAGCGCCCAAGGCGAAAACTGCACCAGCAATACCGCGAAGCTGACCAGCGAGATGGCATTCTGCAGCAGGCCGAAGGTCTTGGTGACCAGTGCCAGCGGTCGGGTCGAGGCCTCGCGCCGAGCGCGAGTCAGCTTGTCATAGAACTCCGAATCCTCGAACTGGGCAAGAGACAGGGTGCCGGCCTTCTCGAGGATCATTACATTGACTTTCTGCCCGAGCAGCGCCCGCAACAGGGATTGCTGTGCCGAGAGGCCGCGTTGGGCGAGGGCGATTAGCGCAATGACCAGGGCTTCCAGAGCCACGTAGCGCAGCACCGGCCAGAGCGTGGCAAATTCTAGTGGGCCATCCACCTGACTGTGCAGCGCCATGGCCGCCACCACCGCATCGACGATCAGCTTGCCGATCCAGGCCGCCACCGCCGGTAGTACACCCGCGACGAGCGTACAGATCGCCAGCCCCAGGGTCAGGCCGCGGGAAGTATCCCACACCAGCCCGAGGGCGCGGCGGCTGTAGCGAAAGACGCTGAAAAAACCGGTCAGGGAGCCAGTGCCGGTAGAGGCATAGGATTGAGCGTGGGGCGAGGACAAGAGGCGTTCCCGAAGCAGGTTAAGCTCATTAGTATAAGCACCTTCCAATCTAGGATTTCAATACTGACTCGTCAGGGCTTCCTCAAAAAATAGATCGTGAAATCGAGCAGTCTGAAAGATCAAACGGGCGCCAGTGAGGTCTTGCATGAATCTCTTATAAGAAATTCTTTCTGGTAATGTTTTTCACGTTTTGTGTGCAGCATTGGAGAATGAGATGGAGATGAGCGGGGGAAGTGGCTGGACAATGTTCAGTAATCACGCACATGTACTGATATGTCTGGTTGAGGACCCCACTCGCACGCTACGAGAGGTCGCCATTCAGGTGGGCATTACCGAGCGTGCAGTGCAGCGTATCGTGAGTGATCTCGAGAATGCCGAAATCATCGCGCGGGAGCGGGTGGGACGGCGCAATGTGTATCAGTTGTTCCTGGATAAACCGCTACGCCACCCACTCGAATGCCACAAGACGATATCGGAAGTGGTGTCGTTGATTACCAAGCGCTGACGTATCCAGCCCCTCAAAACAAAAACACCCCGCAGGAGCGGGGTGTTGGAACGGCTTGTCATCTGACGATCAGCTTCCGTCGTCGAGACGTGTGCGCTGGGTTGAGCGACTGGCGACCACAGCCGCATTGCTATCGCTTTCGAGCTTGGCCAGCAGTTGCTTGGAATCCTGCTTGAAAGCAGCCAGTGCTTGTCCGGCAAGGTTCTGACTTTCCGGTAGCTTGACGCGCATGGCATCCACTTGCCGATTGTTGACCATGACTTCGTAGTGAAGGTGTGGGCCGGTACTGCCTCCAGTGTTACCTGAAAGGGCAATTTTCTGACCCATTTTCACCCGCTCACCCTCACGCACCAGCCGCTTGGAGAGGTGCATGTAGCGTGTCTTGTAGCCGTTGTCGTGACGAATCACGAGATAATTGCCTGCGCCACCTTTTTGATAGGCGGCTTTTACGACACGGCCGTTTGCCGGAGATGTTACGGAACTGCCGGTACGCATGGCGAAATCCGTACCGCGGTGCGGGCTGATGCGACCGGAGATCGGATGTTTGCGACGCAGGTTGAAAGATGAGCTGATCCGATAATCGCCGCTAAACGGATGGCGATCAAAGGCCGGATCAAGGCTATTACCTTCCGGCGTATAAAAGCGATCGTCCGCGGTATTACGTACCACGGTCAGGTTCATTTTCTTGCCTTCGTACTGGGCGGCCAGAATACGCGAACCTGCAGACTGCCCTTCAATCATGTCACTTTCGACCAGCACCTGGAACTTATCCCCATGCCGCGCTTTCCTGCGGAAATCCAGCTTTTTCGATAGCAACGCTGACAGCTCTGCAATCTCGGCATTGGACAAACCAGTCGCACTGGCGGATTTCGCAAAGCTACCGCTCAGCGTACCGCTGAATAGACGTTCAGTCGCTTGTGAGGTCTTGTCGAAGGGGGCGACTTCGAAGCTATTGGCATTGATATCGTGTTCGATCAGATAGCCGCTGCGTGTATTTTTCATTACACGCAACGCCATTAGCTCACCAGTTTCATCGAGCTTGAAATCGAAACTATTGCCGACACGCCAACGGGTAAGTACATTCTTGTCCGGCATTTTATCAAGCAGCGCCATAACTTCACTGAATCCCATACCCAGAGTGCGCTCTGCCATTACCGCAAAGGTATCACCCTTCTGCACGGTATAGGTTTCCCAGGTAGGAACGAAGTTTTCCTTGGCAGCCAGCTCATTTTCGAGTTGTACACCTTCCTCATCGAGGGAGATGGAATCGGTAGAGAGATCCGCATAGGATGTGCCACCAGGTTCTAGCTCGACGAGAGGCAATTGCAGGGCAGCATGGATTGCCGTAGCACTCAATGTGAGTTTGACCGGCATGCCTTGAATGCTGGGATCGATATCGAGCGAGCTTGCCTTGGCAGTTTGAATACCTAGCAAGTTGCTGATGTCGACCACATCAAGAGATGTAAGGTTAGCCAGTGGGATTGCGCCACGCGTAGGATCTTGATCCGTAGTGCCGTTGGAAGTGCCAAAAGAGAACACACTTCTTATTTGAGCTTTGAAGTCTGTAGATGGCGCAACCTGAACGAGCGACACGTCGCCTTTATCGGCGCTGTCGACAGTGGCGATAATTTTATGAACGCCTAGCACGGTAACCATTGTGGCAACGGGAAGAAGAATCAATTTGTGCGTGCGAGGCAGTGAATGAAGAATTCGCAGCATATAGGCCCGGTAACATATCAAGTGAATAGAAAATGGCAAGGGAACCTTAACCCAAGCGCCTTAGTGTTCCTACCCTGTACGCGAGTACAGTGATCAAACTTACAAACAATGTAACGTTTTGTTACACGGTACGATCCTATAACTGATCCATCATGTCAAGTGGCCGAGACTCGTTAATGATGCTCTAAGCTACTAATACTGAGAATATTTACTGGCAAATTGATCGTTGGTTCCAGAAGAATACCATTCGTCATCAGCCTGCTCAGTCATCGGATTGCTGTTATCCTCTCATTCATAAAACTGTTTTTTAACCGAGAATAAGCGCTTTTTTACTACACAATTCATCCTTGTTACATCCTGAACGACCACATCATCCTTGAAGAATTCATTTTTGATCTTGCAGGCGTTCATCGACGCAAGCGGCTGCTAGGATGGGTTCACCAACTCGATTCAGCGCTAGCCAAAGCACTACAACGATGGTAGTATGCGTCCTCCTCGCATGTGTTGACCCCACCATCCCTTGATTCGGCCCTTAATGACATTGCCTGACGGCATAGGGACGACTCTCTCGCAAGGCGCGCAGCCAAGCTCACTGTGAGCAGCTGATCAAACGCCAGGTGCGTAGATGGAACGCCAGATTCGCCAAATTGGCGCGGCGTAGACGGTCGCCACGCTGTTCGTCTTCCATTGCGTTGCGCGATGGCAGTCATGAAACGAACAGGATGCAGGCGCGACCCGGTGCCATGTCACGTTGCCAGCGTTTAGACGGTGTGCAATTGAAAGCGACAAGGCGCCACGACAATTTTCGCCGGCGATTGCCGGCCATCCAAGGTGTGATAATGACCTCGACTTCTGTCGCCTCGCCGAGCTTCGGCGAACTGGCACTGCTGCCTGCCGTGCTTTCTGCTCTTGAAACCCTGGGTTATGAAACCCCGTCGCCGATTCAGGCACAAACCATTCCAGCGCTACTGGAAGGCCGTGACATGCTAGGCCAGGCCCAGACCGGCACCGGTAAGACCGCCGCCTTCGCGCTGCCGATCTTGTCAAAAATTGAACTGACTCGTCGCGAGCCTCAAGTGCTGGTGCTTGCGCCCACCCGCGAGCTGGCGCAGCAGGTGGCGGTATCCTTTACCAAGTACGGCCAGAATCTCAAAGGGTTGGAAGTCGCCAGCCTGTGCGGTGGCCAGGAATATCGCGAGCAGCTCAGCGCATTGCGCCGTGGCGCTCAGGTCATCGTGGGTACGCCAGGTCGCGTGATCGATCACCTCGATCGCGGCAGCTTGAAGCTCGACGGCCTTTCATCGCTGGTGCTCGACGAAGCCGATGAAATGCTGCGCATGGGCTTCATCGACGACGTTAAGCGTGTGGTCTCCGATACACCGACCGATGCCCAACGCGTGTTCTTCTCCGCGACGCTGCCGGCGGAAATCGAACGCATCGTCAATCGTTACCTGGTCGATCCGGTCAAGGTAGCCATCGAGTCCAAGGCAGATACCGCTGCCAGCATCGAACAGCGTATGGTGCGCGTCGATGGGGGCGCCAAGATCGAAGCGCTGTCGCGCATTCTCGAAGTCGAGCCGGTAGATGCGGCGATCGTATTCGTACGCACCCGCGCTGCCTGCACCACCCTGGTCGAGCAGCTCACGGCCCGGGGTATCAACGCTGCGGCCTTGTCCGGTGATCTGGATCAGAGCCTGCGGGAGCGCACCGTGGCACGCCTGAAGCGTGGCAAGATCGACGTATTGATTGCCACCGACGTTGCCGCTCGCGGTCTCGATGTGCCGCGTATCACTCACGTGATCAATTATGACCTGCCCCAGGACAGCGAGGCTTATACCCACCGTATTGGTCGTACTGGTCGCGCGGGTCGCTCCGGCATCGCCATTACCTTTGCCGGCGCGCGCGAAACCCGCAAAGTGCGTTGGCTGGAGCAGGCCACGGGTCAGACACTGACTGACACCGAGCTGCCCAACGAAGCCGCGATACGCGCCCACCGCGACGAGCGCTTCCGTGAAAGAGTCGTAGGTACGTTGACGGCAGGTGCCGAAGAGCAGCGTGCTGTGATCGAGCGTCTGGTTGCCGAAGGCCATGATCCTGTCGAGCTGGCCTGCGCCTTTGCCGCGATGGCTCGCGCCGATGAAGCACCGATCGGGCGTCTACCCAAGCCGGGTGCACGTAACGATCGTGAGCGTGCCCCCCGGGATGGCAAGCCGCCCCGTCGTCGCGACAGCGGCCCATCCGAGGGCATGATTCGCTATCGAGTGGGCGTCGGTCACAAGGACGGCATCAAGCCGGGTCAGCTGGTTGGCGCACTGGCCAACGAAGGCGGCATCGAAGGGTCGCGTATCGGCCGCATCGATATTCGCAATGCCTTCTCGGTCGTCGAACTGCCCAACAGTCTGCCGACCAGCATTCTGGCCAAGATGGCCCGCGCCCGCGTAGCCGGTCGTCCGCTGGATATCGCTGAGGATCGGGGAGCGCCGGAACGCGCACCGCGGCGTCGCAGCGACGGGGATGCGCCGATTCGGCGTCGCTCCCAGGCTTAAGCCTCACCCGCAATAAAAGCAACAGCAAAAATCACAGGCCGGGGCGTTTCGCTCCGGCCTGTGTCGTTTCATAACCCTCATCAGGGTTCTCATCAGGAGTAATAGAAGCTATGTGGCGGTCTTTGCCGTGGCGTTTGCGCGGCTATTTGATTACCGGAGCAGGGGTGTTGCTGCTTTCACCGGATGCTTTGTTCGTCAAGGCCACCCAGGTGGATGTGGAAACCTTCATGTTCTGGCGAGCGCTATTGCTGGGCATGGTGTTGTCGCTGGTGGCCTATTTACGTTATGGCCGCCGTTTACCGGAAGTCGTGCGCTCCTGCGGGCAAGCGGCCCTGTGGTGTCCGCTGGCGTTTGCCACCAGCGCTTGGGCCTTCGTCGCTGCCGCGCGTTTGACCGCCGCTGGCAACGTGCTGGTCATGCAGAATCTGGCGCCCTTGATGGCTGGGCTCATCGGAATGATTTTTTTCAGCCAGCGCCTGCGGGTTCAGACCTGGGTAGTCATCTGCCTTTGTGTCGCTGGCGCCAGTCTGATGGCCGCCGGTGAAATCGGCAAGGGGAGTGTGCTTGGGCTGGTCGTGGCCCTAGCGATCCCCTTGGCGATTGCCGTCAACACCACTGTAGCCAGCGCCCAGCGAGGGCAGTCCCGGCGCGGTGCGGATACCACGGTCATTTTGCCGCTAGGCTGCATCGTGATGATTATTCCCGCCATCCTGATGGGGGGTATGCAGCTGCCACCGACAGAGGATCTGGTAACTCTGCTATTGATGGGGGTGGTATTCCTGCCCGGCGCCTACTTCCTTATTCAGACGGGCGCGCGCTATCTACCCGGTGCCGAGGTCAGTCTGGTCATGCTGCTCGAGACTCTGGTCGGTACACTGCTGGTGTGGTGGTGGGTTAGTGAGGTGCCGGCGCCCCTGGCGTTTGTTGGCGGCGGTGTCATTCTTGCTGCCATGCTCGGCAGTACCGCTCGGGATCTACATCGCCAGCGGCGTAAAGTGGCTGCCGGTGCACCGGACCCTCGAGCTGCAATCGATAAAGCGTTGGAAAAGGAGCAGGCGAGGGCGGACGTTCGGACTAGAAGAACCCGAGACATTACACGGGTGAGATTCATCCGGCCGTCAGGTAATCGCCGAGGCGGCGCATGAAGTCGCTCCCGGCTTCAAGCTGATCGACCTCGATGTATTCGTCCGGTTGGTGAGCCTGACTGATGCTGCCGGGGCCGCAAATCACCGTGGATAGCCCGGCGCGCTGGAACTGTCCGCCTTCGGTGGCGTAGGCCACGGCTTCATTGCCACGCTCGCCGAGTAACGCATGGCATAGGCTCAGCGCCTCGCGGTTGTCGCGATCCGCCAGCGCCGGCACGGTCTCGATCAGCTTCTCGGTACGTATGCTGACCTGGGGCGCACGCTGCTTGAGTTCGTGCTCCAGGCGACTGGCGTATTCGTCGAAGCTCACCATCACTTCGTCGAAGCCGTCCTGAGGTAAATGACGGATCTCCCAATCGAACTGACACTCCCGGGCCATGATGTTGATCGCTGTGCCGCCTTGAATCTTGCCCACGTGCAGGCTGGAGTGGGCGACGTTGAAGGCATCGTCGACGCGGCCGGCCTCGCATAGCTCCCCCATGATGTCCTCGATCTTCGTCACCAGGCGGGCGGCGACATGGATCGCCGAGACGCCCTGATTGACCTGGCTGGAGTGCGACTCGCGGCCGGTAACCGTAGTGCGCAGGGTAGTGATGCCCTTTTGCGCGACTACAGGCGCCATCAGCGTGGGTTCGCCGATGATCACCGCCCCTGGGCGCGGATAGTCCGCCATCAGGCGTTCGATCAGACGCGGCGCCCCCAGGCAGCCGACTTCCTCGTCGTAGGAGAAGGCCAGGATGATTGGCCGCTCAAGACTTTGCTCGATCCAGCGCGGCACCTGGGCGAGAGCACAGGCGATGAAGCCCTTCATGTCGCAGGTACCGCGACCATAAAGCCGACCATCATCCCTGTCCGTCAATGTGAAGGGATCGCTCGTCCAGGGTTGGCCATCCACTGGCACCACGTCCGTATGCCCCGATAGCACTACGCCACCGGCCACATCTGGGCCGATACGCGCCAGCAGATTGGCCTTGCTGCCATCGTCATTCTCGACGCGGGTATGGGGCACGCCGTAGTCGTCGAGATACGCTTCGATGAACTGAATCAGCTTGAGGTTGGAATCCCGCGAGACGGTGGCATGACTGACTAGTGTTTCGAGCAATTGCTGTGCAGATGGCATGGAGGCTCCCTATCCAGATGCGGTATTGCCCAAGCCTAACATGTTGGCGTTCGGTGGGCGTGCCAAAGTAGCTATTGATGCGTGATGCGCAACACGCTAAAATCTCCCAATGATTAAATCATTCCGGCACAAGGGATTGAAACGGTTCTACTCGACTGGCAGTACGGCAGGGATACGGGCTGACCATGCCAAGAAATTGCGCATGCAACTCGCGGCTCTCGATACTGCTACGTCAGTAGATGACATGGATATTCCGGGTTTTCGCCTCCATTCCCTGAAAGGAAAAGACAGTGGACGTTGGTCAATTTGGGTTAACGGCAACTGGCGCATGACGTTCGAGTTTCGGGAAGGAAACGCCTATGTGCTTGATTACGAGGATTACCACTGATGACTATGCATAATCCACCTCATCCTGGCGAGTTCATTCGGGACGTTTATCTGGAGCCTTTCGGCATTAGTTCTCGTCAACTTGCTTCAAGTCTAGGGGTTTCGCCCTCCACCTTGTCTCGATTGCTCAAAGGGGATAGTGGCATGAGCCCTGAAATGTCCTTGCGGCTGGCAAAGGTTCTTGGGCGCTCTCCGGAAAGCTGGCTGACGATGCAGGACATGTACGATCTTTGGATGGCTCGTAAAACGGTCAACCTGGATGATATTCATCCATTGGACTTCGAAGTGGCTTAGGTGGGTTGAGCGTCGGTTCATGGTCGTCCAGAGCCAGCGCCAAGGATTGCGGGCCGAGGCTGCCAAAGCCTTCGCCGATCAACAATAAGGTTTAACGCGGCCTCGAACGCTTCGAAAAAGTCCTCTCCGAGTCCTGGGCGTTCTTGCTCGTACCATGCTGCCTTTTCCGCAGCGCTTTCGAGTATCCGTAGCGATTGCACTATTAGGTTCCAATCCTGCTCCGCATTTTCTGGCGAAATTCATCGCGTGTCAGGAAGTTAGCTTGGCCGGCCTCAACTTGGACAATACGACGCATGATCTCGTCATCCCACGCTTGTTCGATGGCATCATCTTGTAAGCCATCGAGGCTCATGATCAGTTCTTGGGCAAGTGCGGCGCGCTCTGATTTGGAAAGCGTCGGAATCTGGGAGCGTAGCTGATCTAGGGCCTCTATGGTCATACCGCCTCCGCGGCTTATGCTATCCGGATATATTATCCCGTGCAGGTAACCCCAACAAGGCGATAGCTATACTGCTCAATCCCACATGTTGGCGGCCGTGTCGTGATACCCATGGGGGAGAGTGCAGCCTAGCTGAACGTTTGGTGCCTTCGAGAGCCTTGGCGTAGATTAAGCCCATGATTTTATACGCCGAGATGGCGGTGGAGGAGATAATGGCATGAGCACCGAGGGCCAGGCGCCTATCGTCATCTATCAGGATGCAGATCAAGCGGTGGAAGTGTGGCTGGACGCCGAGCGGGATACGGTCTGGTTAAACCTACAGCAGCTATCGGAGGTGTTCGGTCGCGACAAGTCCGTGATCTCTCGCCACTTGCGCAACATCTACAAGGAGGGAGAGTTAGAGCGGGAGGCAACGGTTGCAAAAAATGCAACAGTTCAATCTGAGGGTTCCCGGCAGGTACGCCGACAAATCGAGCTCTACAACCTCGATGCCATCATCTCGGTGGGTTATCGCGTCAACTCACGACGTGCGGTGCAGTTCCGCCAGTGGGCCACCCGAGTGCTGCGCGAGCATCTCACGCAGGGCTGGACACTGAATCGCCAGCGCTTCGAGGACAATGCCCGGGAGCTCGAAGCGGCCATGGCCCTGATACGTCAGACGGCCCAGAGCCCGGCACTGGATGCCACCAGCGGCCGTGGCCTCATCGATATCGTTACCCGCTACGCCCAAACCTTTTTGCTGCTGCAGCGTTATGACGAGGGACTGCTGGCCGAGCCCAATGCCCGGCCGGGCGGTCGGCTACCCAGCCTGGATGAGGCCCGTGTGGCCCTTGCCACGCTCAAGGCCGAGTTGATCACACGAGGAGAGGCCTCCGAGTTATTCGCCCGGGAACGCGGCGAGGGCTTGGAAGCGCTACTGGGCAACCTGGACCAGACAATCTTCGGCGAGCCCGCCTACCCCTCGGTGGAAGCCAAGGCGGCGCATTTGCTCTACTTCGTGATCAAGAACCATCCCTTCGCCGACGGCAACAAGCGCAGCGCGGCCTACCTCTTCGTCGACTTTCTCTATCGCAACGATCGCCTGCTTAACGCTGACGGCGAAGCGGTGGTGAACGACGTAGGGCTGGCGGCTCTGACGCTGCTGGTCGCCGAGTCCGACCCGGCCAACAAGGACATCATGATCCGGCTGATCATGAACATGCTGGCCAGCCCGGAGGAGGATTCCTGAGTTTTCCTGTAGTCCTCAGGCGTGATGAAGGTAGTAGGCACCGCTCGGATGAGGGCGCAGACGTTTGAAGCCCTTCAGGAATTTATGAAATACCTGTTTTTCGACATTCAGTCAGGCATATCTAAAAAGAGGGCTTTTTCGACCCGTTTTCGTGATATGCCGATGGCGTCACTTTCTCGATCATAAAGGCATGCGTCGTTAAAAGCATTTCATGCATCCCTAGCTGGACAAACTGATGACCGAGGGCGGCTATGAGACTACTCACTAGCGGGCTGACTGATGTCCTTGGACATGGAATAGATGATGAATGATCATCGCAAAAAGGGATGTTTTGCTCGGGGCTGCTGAAGTGACCACTGCAGTAGCAGGGCTGAAGAGCTGGGATAGAGAACCCCGTAGAAAATGAGGTTCGAGACCGCGCGGAATCTGATGCGCGTAACCGAAACGGCTCCCGGGCATGAGCCAGGCTTCTATGAATCTATATTTTTGTACAGTATTATTTTTTGCACAGATCACAGAAGTCAAATGATTACATGGCAGTCAGTAAGTGACCAGCTAAGCTGTTGTTTATAAATCTTTAAGTAAGCGCTTTTGGAAATTGGAAACCGTAATTATGAAGCGGTCAGATTTCCGCAATATCGAAGCGGTCTGTCTAATTGCTGTTATAGGGCTTTTTGATGGTTTAAAGGCCTACTAAACGTTAAACCTTTAAAAGAATGGCTTTAAATATTCACAGTAAAAAGGGTGAAAAATGGAAGCAGAGATAGCAAGTACCTCAAGTATTTCACCAAAATCATTTCTAAAAGCTAGAAGACCAGAGCGTTTTTCTGATTCAATAACAAAGGATGTAGGTAAACTAGATCGTTCTGTTTTGGAATTTCAGTTGTCTACGCTTAATAGAAGAAATATGGAGTTGGCATTCGAAGATTTCGCTAAAAAACTCTGTGAAAAAGTCATTTGCCCAAATCTGCTAGAGCAAACAGGTCCGGTAGCTGGTGGTGATGGAAAGGTAGATACACAAACCTTTCCCGTATCAGAGCAGTCTAAAGTTCTTTGGTATATTGGAGTTGATGAAAATTCCAACAACGAACGATGGGCTTTTGCAGTAAGCACACAAGAGGATTGGAAAGCTAAGTGCAGGAAAGATGTTCGAAAAATAAAGGCCACTGACCGAGATTACAAAAAAGCATTTTGTGTAACAAATATGTATGCAAAAGCTAATCAGCGAAGTGAGTTGGAAGACTCGTTAAGGAAAGAAACTGGAATTGATGTAAGAATTTTAGATATCTCTTGGATACTAGATCAAATATTTTCCAATGGCTACGAACAATTAGCGATTGATTGCTTGTCGATTGATATAGACTGGCGCCGAGAAATAGAAATCGGAGTTAATGACTACGCTAGAAATGTAAGGCTAAATGAGCTCGAAAAATTAATAAAAAATGAAATAGACACTAGTAAAGTACTCCCTCACCAATTGGATTGGTTATTAGAGGTCGCGGTATTGTCAAAGGAGCTCGAAAAGCCCTCAATTGAAACACAGGGGCTTTTTCTAAGAGCTATTAAAGCGGCTGAAAAATTTGGCACTAATTTCCATCGATTTAATGCTCATTATCAGTATGCTTGGGCTGCCTATTGGTGGTTTGAAGACATTGCTATATTTGGCGAGCAGCTATTGTTATGTTTGCAGATAGCGAAAGGAATTGAGCAATCGGGTCAATGGGGAGATACAGTATCGCTTCTTGGTCTCTATTCGAGCTACTATCGAGGTAGTGAAGGTGAAAGTGATTTGGATATCGAATCGCTTCTGTTAGAGGCAAAAGGCGAACTGAATAAGCTTGCAAAAAAGGATGAACGACCCAGTAATTCTCTGATGTCTCGGATCTATATTGAATTGCTAAATTTGCATTCCATCAAGAATATAGACCAAGCTTCAGCCATATTTTCATCAATGCACGAAATTATGAAAGAAGGTGAGAAGTTAGTAGGTTTCTCATTTAATGAAGTATCCGATTTGGTTACCGAGTTGGATAGTTTTTTTGGTGAATTAGAAAGTTATGAAAATTTACTTGACTATATCACAGAGTACACTTCACGTCGTGAGGGCGAGGTTAGGGGAGCTGTTCTCTGGCTAAAAAGGGGCGCAAGGCGCCTAGAATCTAACGAACCATATCAATCAATAAAGTTAATTGGTAAATCTCTTGCGGCGCTATACAAAAAGGAGTCCAAGAAAGACCTTTATGCTGCATTAAATATTCTTTCAGCGGCTTACAGGAAAGTTGGTTTGCTTTGGGCATCGCGTGCGAATTTATTGCTCGCTGCATCAATAGTTACAGATGAATTTTGGCGTAGCGGTGACATTCTATCTGCCCAAGTATATGCATATATACGGCTTGCTAAAGTTGAACTTCAGTTAGGCCGCGTAAATTACGCTCTCGCATGGTGGGAGCTGGCATCTGTTGTCTCGTCTCAAGTTGAAGAAGAAACCATATCAGAAACGGAATACCTTTCTTTCGATGCATATTTGTCTCAATGCATACTCAATACCCCTATCGATGGGCTAAGTTCTATTCAACGATTACCCGATCTTTTGGATAAGGCGCAACTATTCACTAGTAGATCTATGTTGTTATATTCACTGGGTCATGAAGATCTTGTAAAAAAAGAGTATGAATTGAATATAGACAACGAGTATATAGATTATCTAAAAATGGTTAGAGATACAGATTTAGGTGCGCCTGTTCCAGAAATAATTGATTGTGAAGAAAGATATGGTCACTTGAAAAGTTATGTTATGGGTTGTGAAATTGGAGTTTCTTTTCCGTTTAGAAGTCCTTTGGTGGAACTAGCGGAAACACTACTTTCTGTCATAGAAGGTTTTTTATCAACAGGAATGGTTGATCAAGTATTTGTATATGAGTCTCGCCTTGAAATTGAAATTACAGCCGATGACGATGACGAAATTGAGATATCACATGAAGTAGATGATGCAAGTGGAGCTCTGAAAATGAATATTCTGTGTTCATCATTCACCTCTGATATGTTGAATGTTTCTGGGCAAAGAATTATTCAAGAATGGCTTCATGATTTTGTAATTGACGTATTCTCACGCATGGTTAGGCCCAAAAATCCAGAGAGGACTCTGGAATCTATGCTTGGCGAAGACAGGGCTCTAGAGCGTTCTGTATCATTTGGGTCATGCTTTGTTGGTTTACAAAACATAATGGGTAATGATGCCGTTAGTCGTATTAAGTCGCTTCTGCGTGATTCTGAACACAAACAATACGACATGCTCCGTTCGTTGCCATGGGATTCTAGCTTTCCAAAGTCTAAACCGGCGAGCAAACCATTGAGCAATTTGAAGCCTGGCAAGGGAAAGCCACCCAAAGGGTTGATTGATGGTGAAAGCTTGTCCCATAAAGATATGAAGGTACAGGATCTTATCAAAATAAGGTTGTGGGATAGAACTGTATGGTGTGGGACTGGATATGCAATTTATCCCAATGGAGATATTGAATTAACTTTACTTTTTGAAGATGAACAAGCAGCAGAAGTTATTTTTGCAGATTTAGAAAATGAAATAGGTAGTGAAGACAGAGAAGATCGGTTAAAAATATCAATTATTAGAAATATTGACCGAAAAAATCCTGCACATTACAGAGTTTGTATTAGTGAAAACTTCACTTTTGACTCGAATAAAACTGTTCAGATGATTGCCAGAAAAAACACAATGACCCCTTCGACATCCGAAAACCTTAATGGATTTCTATCCGCATTTGATGAGCGAAAAAGCTATATTTTGAGCTATGCAGTAGTTAGGAATGAACGGATTATTGAGAGCTCATTAGCGAAGAAAAAATCAATCCGAAAATTTGACATTAATGTTTTAGAAGCATGGAAGATAGGGCCAAATGATATAGAAGTGATGGCCATTCATTCAGACGATGACCCTCTAATTCCAGAAGGGGTAAGTAATGCCCCCATAATTGAGTCTCTAAAAAGGAAGTTTAATCAGTGAAGCCCTATAACAAGTCAAAGCACACGGACTTGGCAAAGTTGTTACCTTTTTTGTTCCAAAAAAGCCGCCATCTCCACCAAGCCGGTGTTTGAGGCGTTAGCGCTCTGGAGGCGACTATTGATTGAGTTCGAAGAAGCAGTCTCAACACCCGAGAATTGGCTCCGGCAAGCTTGGCAGCTGCTCGAGGCAGCCAAAGCTCTCTATCAGAGCATGGATGGTATGCGCTTGCCAAAGACTGAAACAGAGACATACAGGGAAGTAGGCTCGATGAAGGGAATTATGTTGCTATTGGGCCTTGCGATCGAGAATGCTCTTAAAGGGGCGCTGGTTTATAAATTTCCTCCTGATACCTCAGGAGGGCGCTTGAAAAGTTCACACTTTCAGGATAACGGCCGCCAGCATGACCTAGTAGCAATTGCACAGAGGATGAAGTTCCCGATTTCTGACGAGTATAGGCCGCTCCTCGAGCGTTTAACTATATTTGTTCAGTGGGCTTCTAAATATCAAGCTCCGCTTCGAAAATCTGAACAGGAAAAGGCTTCGGGCAACTTGTACCTGCGCCCACCGACGGACATTGAACTTGTCGAAGCTCTTATCACGGACCTACAATCTTATGCTGGTTACGATAACGACGCTGGTTGGCCGATACCACGCTAACAATGCAAAGCAGTTCGGCCTGGACTTTCCTTCCGGATATAGGCTTCGCCTGCGCTACAAAGCAGCGTGTTAGGTCGGCACCTGCTAACTGTCCGCTTTTGGCCGAAAGCGGCACTCTCAAGCTATTACTGAGTTTATCCCCACGTTGAAACCAGCCAACTTGGTCAATTCCAACGTGGAGATTTATCTATTCAGGCCATCAATTACTCACCAACCTCGCCCGGCTGGCGCCATTACCTAGCGGTTCGATACGCACCTGCACCGGAATCCGTTCGTGCATTTCCTGCACGTGGGAGATCACGCCGACGCGCCGCCCTTGGGCCTGCAGGCCGTCGAGAGCGTCCATGGCCAGGGCCAGGGATTGCGGGTCGAGGCTGCCGAAGCCTTCGTCGATGAATAGCGATTCGATGCGTAGCTGTCCCGAGGCCATCGAGGCAAGGCCCAAGGCCAGTGCCAGTGACACTAAAAAGGTCTCGCCCCCGGAGAGCGAATGCACGGAGCGGCGTTCGTCGCCCATGTCGCCGTCGATCACCAGAATGCCGAGTTCGCTGCCGCCGCGGGTCAGGCGGTAGCGCCGTGACAGCGAGGCAAGGTGGGCATTGGCGTGATCGAGTAGCTGTTCCAGATTATAGGCCTGGGCGATGCGCCGGAATGCCTTGCCATCTGCGGAGCCGATGAGTTCGCTGATGCTGCCCCAGCGATGCTGCTCGCGGCGTGCATGCTCCAATTCATCGAGCACTTCGCGCTGGCGTTCGCGGCGACGGTCGTCGTCGCGCAGGGCGTGCTGAGCCGCGTCACGGCGCTGCTGGGTGGCCGTTTGACGCTCGGCGAGGCTGGCTTCCTCTGCAGCGAGGCGTTCGCCCATTGCCGCGATTCGGCCCTCGGTATCCTCTCCAAGCAGCGACTCGGGGGAGACATCGGCAAAACGCTCGCAGCGATGATTCGCCAGCATCTGGCGGCGCTCGGTCAGGCTGATCTCGGCGGCATGATGCTCGCGCTCGGCTTTTTGCAGGCGCTCGCGCAGGGCCTGGCGGTCCGCGTCGTCGATGGCGAGCAGAGTTGCCAGGGTGGCGTCATCGAACTGCGGGTGCTGTTCGCGCCAGACATTCAGTTCCTGGTCGAGTTGCGTATGCTCTTCCTTGAGGGCATCCAGTCGTTGTTGCTGATGTTCAAGCGCCTGGCGCTGGCGCTGCACCTCGCTGGCGGCGTGCTGTTCGCGCTCCCGGGCCTGTTCGGCGTGCTTGCGGGCATCCTCCAGGGCGCTGTCGACACTCGTTTGCCATTCGTTGGGGGCGGCGTGATCGCCCAGGGCTTCGCGCAGTTCCCGCGCCAACCGCTGACACTGCTCGGCGAGCGGGGCCAGTTCGTTGTCGAGGGTGGCGAGGCTCTGTTCCTGCTGTTCGCAGCGACTGGCCAGCTTGCCGAGTTCGATTTCCTGGCGTTGCAGGGCGTCGCGCAGCGGGGTGAGGCGTTGCTGGGTCGTGTCGAGGGCTTCGAGAGCCTGGCGGGAGTCGCGCCAGTGCCGTTCGGCGTGCTCCTGGTTGTTGCCTAGCCAGCTAGCGGCATCCGTCTGTTCGAGCAATGCCTGGCTGTCGGGTTGATCGAGCAGGGTGGTGCGGTGGGCGGCGGTTTCCTCGGCCAGTTTGGCGATGTGGGTGGCGCTCTGGGTCAGTTGCGCCTGCAATGCGCGGTATTGTCCCTGTAACCCATGGTGTCTTTCTCGAGCGGCCTCGACGGCTTTCGCCGCTTCGTCGAGTTGGCGCCGCTCTTCGCGTTCGGTAGCCTCGAGCTGTGCCTGGCCGGGTTCGCGTGGCGGCGCATCGCGGTAGGGATGGGCCTGGCTGCCGCATACCGGGCAGGGTTGGTCGTCGCTCAGTTGCTGGCGCAGCAAGACCACACTCTCGCTACGAGCGGCACGCAGTCCGTCGATGCTGGCCTGTAGTTGGCGCTGCTGGTTTTCCGCTCCTTCTAGTTGGGTCTTGGCCGCCTGGCCCTGTTCCAGCACCTGTGCCTGTCCTTGGGTGTCGCTATCCTGTTGCCGGCGCAGCGCATCGAGGCGTTGTTGGCTGTCATGCCACTGGCGCCAGTGCCGCTCGAGGGTCTGCAGGGTCTGACGGCGTTGATTGGCCTGTTCCTGATCGGTGAGCAGGGCGCGTCGGGCGGTCAAGGCATCGGCGTGTTCGCCCAACTGCAGGCGTTGCGTGGCCTGCAGGTCGTCGAACTCCTGGTGTTGTTCGCGGTAACCCCTTTGCAGGGTGTCGTGTCGCTGACGATCCCCCGTCAGCGCGTCGGCGATTCGCTGACGGCTGGCCTGTTTGTCGCGGCGCTGATGCTCGAAGCGGTCGCGTTCGGCGGCCAGTTCCCGGGCCGCCTCGATCAAGGGCAGCGTCGCCTGGCGGGCCTGGGTGGCCTCGGCCAAAGCGCTATCGGCCTGGCGCTTGTCCCCGGCGGCATGGCTATGGTGTTGTTCGGCCTCGCTCAGTGCCTGGCGGGTGGAGGCGCACTGCTGTTCCTGCTCACGGGATTGTCTCGTCAGCGTCTCGCGGCGCTGGAAACGGTGGCGCTGCGGGGCGAGCCGTTCGAGCTTGCGCTCCTGTTCACGCTGCTCCGATAAGGCCTCGTCGTCGCGGCGTGCCAGCTCCATGTGTTGACGAGCATCCTGCATGCCCTGGACTAGATGCCTATCCTGCTGCAGCCACCGGCGTTCCCCTTGCAAATGCGTGGCCTGAAGCTGAGTCGCATTCAGCACGCGTTCGCTCTCGGCGGCCTCGCTTTCGAGTCGAACGCGGGCCTCGGCCTCGGCAGGGGGCTCGCCGGCTAGACGTTGTTCGAGTTCCCCCACCACCTGCTGGGCCTGTCGGGCGCGACGATAGGCGGCAATCGAGATTCTTGAGTACTCGCCGGTATCGGTGAGTTTTTCAAGCAACTCGCTGCGGGCGTTGTCGTCCGCCTTGAGGAAGGCGGAAAACTCGCTCTGAGCCAGCAGTACCGCGCGGGTGAACTGCTCGAAGGAGAGGCCCAGGCGTTCCGGGAGCAGAGCATCGAATTCGCGCTTCTGAGCGGTCAGCAGGCGGTTGTCGTCGATATCGAAAAGCGACTGTTCGACCGCCTGCAGGCGGCCATCCTGACGTTCCCGAGCGCGGCGAACGGCCCAGCGTGCCCGGTAGCGGCGTTGGTCGCGGCCCAGGAAATCGACCTCGGCGAAGCCACTGGCGCAACCACGGCGCAGCAGGGTGCGCGGATCGAAGCTGGTGACATCCGTGGCGCCGGGGTCGGGGATGCGCGCCTGGTCCTGGCGGGCACCGCGCAGGCGTGGGGTACTGCCATAGAGCGCCAGGCAAAGGGCGTCGAGCAGGGTACTCTTGCCCGCCCCGGTGGGGCCGATAATAGCGAACAGGCCCTGCTCGGCCAGTGGAGCGCAAGTGAAGTCGAGTTCGTGTTTACCTGCCAGGGAGGCGAGGTTCTCCAGGCGAATGGCGAGGATCTTCATGCGTTCTCCTCGTCGTCGTGAACCGTCTGCAGTAGATGATCGAAATCCTCGAGTATCTGGGGTGTCGGTTCGCTGGCGTAGCGCTTGTGCCAGGTGCGCTCGAAGAGTTCACGCGGGCCGAGGCTGTCGAGGGTCACTCGGGATTCCCGAGCATCGCCCAAGCTATCAGGAAAGCGCGTATGGATGCGCAGCAGTCGCAGCGGCTTGCCGTCCAGGGCGGCTTCCACCCGGGCGCGCAGGTCCGGACAGGGCGCGGCGAGCTCCACGCGCACCTCCAGCCAGGGCCAGCGCTCCCGAGGCAGATTGTCGTCGCCGGTCAAGGCGTCGAGTTCGCTCAAGGTCTGTTCCAGCGGCAAGGGGCCCACCCGACGCAGTTCCACGGAACGCGGGATCGGCAGTGCTTCGATGCCACTCAGTGTTTCGCCCTCGAGGGTGATCTCGACGATCTGATGCGGGTAGTGGGCTTCGGAGAAGTCCATGGGTAGCGGCGTGCCACTGTAGCGAATGCGTGCCTCGACAACCTGCTGAGGACGATGCAAGTGGCCCAGGGCCACGTAGGCGATGTCCTCGGGAAACAGGCTCGCCGGCAGGGCTTCTTCGCCGCCAATGACGATGGGGCGCTCGCTGTGTTCGGAGACGCTGGCGCCCTGCAGGTGGGCATGGCTCATGGCCACCAACGCCTGGCCGGGTTGACGGCGTTCGCGAGCGTCGTCGATCAGCTCACGATGCACCCGAGCGATGCCCGCTGCATAGTCGCCGATATCGCCGCCGGTCACTTCCGCCGGGCGCAGAAAGGGCAGGGCCAGGCACCAGGCACGAATTTCTCCGCTAGTGTCGTGCAGCGGAATCAGCAGGCGTTCGCTATCCAGCTCGCCGTCGTCGCGCCATTGCACCCGGCCGCGGGCATGGGCATTCAGCCGCTGCATCAAGGGGGCCGGCAGTTCGATGCGGTTGCCGCTATCGTGGTTGCCGGCAATCATTACGATCTCGAGCTGTGGCAGGCGTTCGTGAGCACCAACGATGAAGTCGTAAAGCAGCTCTTGGGCGCGTAGGGAAGGGTTGACCACATCGAAGACATCCCCGGCGATCAGCAGTGCATCCGGTTGTCGAGTGGCTAGCGTCTCGAGCATCCAGTCAAGAAAAGCGCGGTGTTCCTCATGGCGTTCCTGGCCATGAAAGGTCTGGCCGAGATGCCAGTCGGCGGTATGGAAAAACTTCACATGATGCTCCTGCAGCGAGGCGCTAGTGTAAAACGTGGAGGCTCAGTGCGCTAACCTAGAGCCGACTGAAAACAGCGAGGAGAAACCGATGTCAGGAGGTTTTTTTGCGGGCAGGCGCCCGACGGACCTTGGGGTGCATCAAGGGCGCTTGAAAGCATGCCCAAAAACACCCAACTGCGTATGCAGTCAGTCAGGTGATGACAAGCATCATATTGCGCCTCTGAAGTCGTCGCGCTTAAAGGGCGCGGCCTTGATCGAACGGATAGCCGAGGTGTTAGCCTCTTGGGAGCGTACCGAAATCGTGACTCGGCGTGAGGATTACCTGCATGCGGAATGTCGCTCCAGGATGATGGGGTTCACCGATGACCTGGAGTGTTTCTGGAGTGAAGATGAGCAGGTATGTCATGTGCGCAGTGCCTCGCGGTTGGGCAAGAGTGATTTTGACAAGAATCGTAATCGGGTGGAGCAATTGCGCAGCGCCTTGAAGACTGGCTGAATTTACGATCCACATTGCAAGGAATGACATGGCTGAACTACACGAATGGAATCTGGAGCCGCAAGCGGCTATCGAGTTGCAGAAATCCCTGGCGCCCCGGGTCGAGCGGCATGACCGGCTGGGGCCAGCGGATGAAATCAAGCGCATCGCCGGTGTGGATATCGGTTTCGAGGATGATGGTGAAACGACCCGGGCCGCGGTAGTGCTGCTCGACTGGCCGAGCCTTGAGCCCATCGAAGAGATCGTGCATCGCGAGCCTACCCGCATGCCCTATATTCCTGGCCTGCTGTCGTTTCGCGAGATTCCCGCCGCGCTGAATGCCTTCAAGCGTTTGAGCCAGCGCCCGGATCTGGTCATGGTCGATGGTCAGGGCATTGCCCATCCGCGCCGTTTGGGTGTGGCTTCCCATTTGGGCCTATGGCTCGATCTTCCAACCCTGGGTGTGGCAAAGAAGCGTCTTTGTGGCAAGCATGGCGAGGTGCCTGCCGGTCGAGGTGACTGGACGCCCTTGACCGATCGGCGCCGAAAAGAGGACCCGGAAGATGCGCTGGTGGACGACGCTGGCCGGGTGATCATCGGTGCCATGTTGCGCAGCCGTGAGGGTGTCAAGCCCGTAATCGTGTCTACGGGCCATCGGGTGAGTCAAGCCACGGCGCTGGAGTGGGCCATTGCCTGTCTGGGGCGTACCAAACTGCCAGAACCGACCCGATTGGCGGACCGTCTGGCTTCGCGCCGTGGCAAGGCGTTTGAGAGCGAAAGACGCCAGGGTGAGCTGGGCATCGACGGCTGAGCACGTGTTTTATTGCGCTTGAACAAACCCTTATATACAGTTTTCTTATCGCCGATTTTTTAATTTAACGTTTAACGCTCATACAAAAAGCCGCCACTCGGAATGAGTCGCGGCTCTTGAATTACCCCAATATGTTGGCTGCGTTAGCCGACGAGGGGCGTTTTACTTCTTGGAAGTAGACTTGGCATCTTGAGCTGCTTTATCGACTTCCTTTTCACCTTCTTTTGCTACTTCTTGCAATTTCTGCTGACCACGCTCCATATTCTGCTGAGCAGCTTCCTGGCCGCGCTGCATGGCATCTTGGGTAACTTCCTGACTCTGCTGCATGAATTCCTGGTTGATGGAGCTGACTTTTTCCATGTCAGACTTCATCTGCTCACCGACTTTCTTGGCGGCATCCTGCTGCTCTTCCATGTAGCTGCGCAGGTCTTCGGAATTCCTTATATCAAGCGCCGAGCGCATCTGACGGAATCCAATCTCGGAATAGGTGTCAAATGCTTCACGCTGAACATTGGTCAATTTCTGCGTGTAATCGAGCATTTTACCGGCGATAGAGCGAGCCGGACCAGCGAAGACAGAGGCAAACTGCTGCTGGGCTTGTTCAACATTCTGATTTACGTTCGTGTTAGCCATGTAACGCTCCTTAAAAGATTGTCAAGCAACCGTATTGATTAAGAATTGCTCTTTTGATGCAGTGCATCATAAGCACAGCATAGTCACGTTCGGGACGGTATGTCTACTAAATAGACACAAGTTTGCCTCCACTTTTAAAAACTCATTCTTGTTGGATGAGACGTGTAATCCATACTGGTTGAATAGTACTTTTTACATGGCCCTTTGTTGCGGTCATCCATAGCAAAAACGTCGCTTGTTCAAGCAGCGGCTACATAAGGTAAGTGAACTGCAGTTGTGCGTCTTGGGAGCGTAGGTACTTTTCGGACAACGTCTAGACAATATCAAGGGATGTCTTGTGCTTGGGCGCAGGGAAGGCCGCGTCGAGGCGTGCAAGCGCATTGTCGCTCAGCGTGAGTGACAGCGCGGCGGCGTTCTGTTCCACGTGCTCCGGCTGTACCGCCTTGGGAATAGCGATGACATCGCGCTTGCCATCGATCGGGCGAATCGCCCAGGCTAGCAGCACTTGCGCGGTGCTGGCGTTCAACTCCTCGGCAACGGCCTCGACGGTCGCATTGCCAAGCAGTTCGCGGCGCAGGCTTCCGCCCTGAGCGATGGGGCAGTAGGCCATGGTGGGAATGCCGTGCTCGCGCTGCCAGGGCAGCAGACTGTGCTCGATGCCGCGAGAGCCGAGATGATAGAGCACCTGATTGACGGCGCAGCGCTGACCGTTGGGCAGCTCGTTCAAGGCCTGCATGTCGGCGATATCGAAGTTTGAGACGCCAAAGCGCTTGATCTTGCCTTGTTCACTTAAACGCTCAAAGGCTTCCAGAGTTTCTTCCAGCGGAATGCTGCCGGGCCAGTGCAGCAGATACAGATCGAGATGATCGGTCTTGAGACGCTTGAGGCTTTTCTCGCAGGCGGCGATGGCGCTGTCGCGTCCCGCATTCCAGGGGTAGACCTTGGAGACCAGAAACGCCTGATCGCGCCGGTCCTTGAGCGCCTGGCCCACGACCTTCTCGGCGCCGCCATCGCCATACATCTCGGCGGTGTCGATCAGCGTCAGGCCGAGTTCGAGGCCCTGTTGCAGGGCGCGAACCTCTTCCTCAGAGGTTGCCAGCCCTTCACCCATGTACCAGGTGCCTTGTCCGATGGCAGGGAGTTCGACGGTTGCCTGGCCGCCGTCGGCTGCGAGAGTGACAACAGGAACATTGTGGTGAGACATGAACGGCTCCAGTCAAAAGAGAAGGCTTCAACGAACATGATTGCTCAAGAGTGAATGTTCAATGCCGTCCTCCGCTATACTCTTTTTTACTTGCTTTCTCGTTCTTTCACTTGGCTCTTATCGCCTCTTCGTACCTGCACCTATTTATTTACACCTTACGGGACATCCCATGACCGATGACGCTGTTTGCCTGGATCAGACCCAAGCCTGGGTCGAGAGCTTTGTGGTAGCTCACGACATCTGCCCTTTTGCCCGGCGCGAGATGGAGCGTGGCAGCATCCGCTATGAGGCAACGAGCGCTCGGTCCTTTGAAGCCGCTTTGCTGGCGCTGATCGAGGAGTGTCGGCGCCTCGACGAGGATTCGGGTATCCAGACTACCGTGCTGGTGCTGACTGATGGGGCCGAGGATTTCGATGACTACCTGGATTTGCTGGGGTTGGCGGAAGCGCTACTCGAGGATCAGGGCTATGAAGGCGTTTATCAGCTGGCAAGCTTTCATCCGAATTACTGCTTTCATGGCGTAGAGGAGAGCGACCCTGCCAATTACACCAACCGTTCGCCTTGGCCCATGCTGCATCTGCTGCGGGAAGAAAGCATCGAGCGCGCTCTGGCGGGCTTTGCCCATCCAGAGCGAATCCCTGAGCGTAATGTCACGCTGTTGCGGGAAATGGGCAATGAGCGCCTTGCCGCTCAGATTGCTGATGCCCAGCCCTTGAAGTCTGGAAATCGAGAGCCATAAAGAGTAATAGGCAGATAGCAAATACGCGCTGCCCAAGGTTGCAAGGATGAAAGATCCATTATCGTCTACAGTGTTTAATCAGTGGGATGACTGTTTGATCATCCACTTTATTTCGCGAAAGGAGACGTCATGAGCATCAAGAAGCAAGGATCCGCCGAGTGGCAGGGTAGCTTGAAACAGGGTAAAGGCACGGTATCCACCGAAAGCGGTGCCTTGAAACAGAACCCTTACGGTTTCAACACGCGTTTTGAGGGAGAGGCTGGCACCAATCCTGAAGAGCTGATCGGGGCAGCGCATGCTAGCTGCTACTCCATGGCGTTGTCGATGATTCTGGGCGAGGACAATCTCGAACCGGAAAGCATCAAGACCAGCGCCACCGTGACCCTGGAGCAGGACGACAGTGGCTTTACCATCTCTGCGATCCATCTCGAGACCAAGGCGAAAATTCCCGGCGCGGACCAGTCCAAATTCGACGAAGCGGCCAACAAGGCAAAAGAGGGCTGCCCAGTCTCCAAGCTGTTCAATGCCAAAATTACCCTGGATGCCAGCCTGGAAAATTGATCCTTTCGATCAAGCAATAGTCGACGCCGACCTTGGGTCGGCGTCGTCGTTTTTGGCGTCAACTTTCTTCGCCAAGGGGCCTGCGGCTTTCGGCATGATCGCTGGCCGCGTCGACTAGCCCACGAATCAAGCGCTGCTGGGGGCGATTGAAGATCAGGAATTCCGGGTGCCATTGCACGCCAATCAAGAAGCGATGATTGCGGCTTTCGATTCCCTGAACCAGCCCATCTCGATCCTTGGCCACGATGTCGATGCCACGGCCTGCACGATTGATGGCTTGATGATGCAGGCTATTCACCTGACACCAGCTGACCTCGAGCAGGTCGTGCAGACGGCTACCAATGGTGATGTCGACAGTCTTGCGCGGCAGTACCGTGCGCTGCTTCTTGATGTGGGTGTAGGACGTGTAGATGTCGCTGACCAGTGAGCCGCCCAGATGTACATTGATGATCTGAGCGCCCCGGCAGATTCCCAATACCGGGCAGTCATCGGGCAGCAGTCGTTTCAACAGCGATAGCTCCAGGGTATCTCGCTGCGGATCGACCCGCACATCGAGCTGTACTTCGCCGCCATAAAGATGGGCGCCGATATCATCACCGCCACCAATCACCAGCCCATCGAGATCGTCAGGGATGGGGCGCGAGGGAGATAGACGTACCGGCTTGCCGCCGGCGCGCCAGACTGCCAGCCAGTCGCACCACCAGGCTAGCAGGCTTTTATGATCCGAGGTGGTAATGCCGATCCTTGGGCGTACCATGACTACTCCTTCATCCACTCCTTGAGACGGTCCAGCCACTGAGGCATGTGGGAGCGCCGGTAGTGGTCGACATAGGTTGCGCTGCGTTCGGCCAGGAGCTCGGTATCCGCCGCCAGGCGTTCCACCTCGACCCAGCGATTCCATTCGCACACCGCGCTCCAGTCCGGTTGGGATAGCTGCGCATTGGGCAGACGATAATGAAAGGTGGGGCGGGGGCTGACCAACTCACCTGCAAGCAGCGGGTTGGGGTGGTCGGGGCGCAGATAGGCAAACAATGGCAGCAGGTCGAGCTCACGGTTGCGTGACGGGTTGGCGGTAAGATAGTCCTCGATCAACGTGTCGAGATCCGGGGCGTAGGCGGCATCCAGCACTTTCAGCGCATACTCCTTGGTGAAGGGATTGGCATGGGGCAGTATCTGACGGGTGATGTCGATATCGATCTCTTCGCGCAGCCAGGCCGCCAGAATCATGTAGGCGCGCAGGTGCGCCAGTAGACTATCGGCCTCGAGGGAAGGTACCTCGGGATTGAGATGCAGGCCGAAGCCGTACAGCAGGCTGTCTCGGGTATCCCGAGCGCCTTCCAGACGCAGCGCATCGAACAAGCTGTCGAGTTCGTTGAGCGCAAGCCAAGGAATGGGCGGACACACGATTTCCGTAGGCACGATGCCTGCCACCGCGTCACCCAGCAGCCGGCGCGAACGCTGATGAATCTCCCGGCGCAGATGATGCCACTCGCTATCATCGGGAGTATTCTCTTCGAGCACCTGGTGATCCGGATGGACGTACTTCGAATCGAGCTCGATGGTGAAATTGCCCCAGCGACTGTCGAGGATCTTGAAGCGATGCGGATCGAATTGCTCAAGACTGCCGCCAAAATGCTCCTGCACCAGTTGTGCCGCTCTCAATGGCGCAATGGCGGCAAACTCGATCTCGACTCCGACACGACGTAGATGCTCTTCGTCGCAGCGTGGAACTGGCGGTGCTTCGGGATTCAATCTGCGCTCCTCAATCCATTCTCCTGGCAACGGGCCTTCACCTTCACGGCGAGGGTGGATAGACCCTGAAATATCATCAGGAGATGTGCCGTTTAATGTTCTCATCCTGTCTCACATGTTCTGCAAGGCCCAGGCCTGCCTCGTGCATGGTCAGATAGGTCTGATCGGCCCCAGCAAGACGGATCGATTGCGCCTCGTCCTGATAGAGGCTATGCGCAACGATGGCCCCCGTAAAGCCATGGCTGCGCAATTGTTGCGTTGCAAAGATCTTGGATTGCGCATCCGGCAGGGTCAGAACCACCGCCTTGATGCCGTCGAGATTGAGCGCGTTCCAGAAACTGATGTCCTCTCCATCCGCATAGACGATATGCCGCCCTTCGGCAGTATGGCTCTCGACGCGGCTGGGATCCGCGTCGAGACCGATCACGGCGATGGCGTCTGTGCGCAGGCGATCGTAAGTCGCGGTACCGGTGCGCCCCATACCGATGACCAATACCTGGGCGTCCCCCAGTGAGGCGGGCTGTTCGTCCGGATGCCAGTTGTGGGTCTCGAAGCGGGTAAGCCAGGGTTCGATTTGACCGAACAGGGTGTGCGCCTTGCGCTGCAGGGGTGACACCACAAGAAATGACAGGGCCACCGCCATGGCAAGCCCTACCAGCGCATCCGGCACCAGCGCAGCAGCAACGATTAGGCCGAATTCGCTGTAACTGCTGAGATTGACCGAGGCCTCGAAGGCATTACGTGCCCGCAGGCGGAACAGCAAGAGTAGAAAAAAGAATAGCACTGCTTTCAGCGGCAGCAAGACGACGAAGGCAAGAGCAAAACCGAAGGATTGCCAATCCGGCAAGCCGGACATGCCGATCTCGAGAAAGAAGCCGACCAGGAACAGCTCCTTGAGCGCCCACAGGGATTTGCCGATTTCCTGAGCGCGGGGGTGCTGTGAGATCAGCGTTCCCAGCACCAGAGCGCCTACTTCGCTGGATAGCCCCAGGGTCGTGAAGCCGGCGCCACCAATGACAAGTGCCAGCACCAGACCCATCATCATCAGCAGTTCGTCGTGACCGCAGGCATCGATCAGGCGATGGAGTACCGGACGCAGCAAGGGCAATCCGAGCAGTAGAAGGGCCCAGGGTGAGGGGGCCTGGCCAATGGAAAACACCAGCACGCCCAGGGCGATCAGGTCTTGAATGACCAGAATGCCTATCGCCACCCGCCCATGGAAGGAGCGCAGCTCCCGGCGCTCCTCAAGGCTTTTGGCGGCGAGCACTGTACTGGAAAAGGCCAGAGCGATGGCCAGAATCAGCGCGTTGGTCCAGTCGATATCCGCAATCCAGTGAAGCCCCATCGCGAACACGCTCACTGTCACCACGAAGTGCGCCAGCCCCCCGCCGATGACCTCGGGCTGAACGAGGCTCTTGAGCTTGAGCTTGAGGCCGACGCTGAACAGCAACAGCAGCACACCCAGATGGGCCATGTAGTGGAGTACCTCTGGCGTCGAGGGAGGCAGAGCCACAAGGTCGCCGAGAGAATTGATTGCAAAGCCCGCGCCGAGAAAGCCGATCAAAGGCGGTAGGCCGAAACCGCGGGCAATCAAGCCCAATACCAGGGCAAAGGTAAGACAAATGACTTCCAGCATCCGATCGAACTCCAGGAATTTCGCAGCAATTCTGCCAAGGCATGGGACTGGAAAAGAACAGGTAAAAAAACATTCTACAAAGGCGTTGTTTTTACTTTATTACAAAGTAGGTTGCCAGCCTTGAGATGGGTCAATCTCATATAAACAAGACTGATGGTGGGCATGTTGTCTAATATTCAGGTAAGTCTGCCGACAAGTACCCATCAACTGGAGTTATCATGCCAGACCCCACGAAGCTTTCCCGCGATTGGTCTCGCGAATGGCAAGCGCTGAGTTCGCCGGAACTCGAACGAACCCTCCGCCAGGATAGCGTTGCGGTATTGCCCCTGGCGGCCATCGAGCAGCACGGCGCGCACTTGCCGCTCTCTACGGATTTGGATATCGGCCTGGGGCTTCTACAGGCGGCCATGAGCAAGCTGCCCGGTACTTTTCCTCTACTTGCATTGCCGGCCCTGGCGGTGGGCGCAAGCCAGGAACACGCAAGCTACCCCGGCACGTTGAGCTTGCCTCCGGAAACCGCCATTGCGGTGATCGAAGCCTACGGCGATTCCATTGCTCGTGCCGGCGTTCGCCGTCTGGTGCTGCTCAACAGCCACGGCGGCAACAAGGCGATGGCGGACATTGCCGCTCTCAACCTGCGTAAGCGCTGGGGCATGCTAGTGGTCAAGGCGCATTACATGCGCTTTTCGATACCGTCCGAAGCGCTCCCCTTAGAGGAGCTACGTCATGGGTTGCATGGGGGCGCGCTTGAAACCGCGATGATGCTTCATCTGGCGCCGCACAAGGTGCGTCGGGAACATGTCGATCACCCGCCTTCCCGGGGTGAAGCAATGGCGGCTCGGGGAGATCGGCTGGGGCCGGAGGGAGAGGCAGCCTTTGCCTGGTTGGCGGAGGATCTGCATCCGGGTGGGGTAGTAGGCAATGCCCGACTCGCCGACGCCGAACTCGGCGCCCGGCTGGTCGAGCATTATGCCACGCATTTGGCCGCGCTTTTCGAGGAGGCCCGTGTTATGGACATCGCGGATTTTCACATGGCTCGCTCTCATTCACCCCCAAGCCGCTCGTAGTTTTCCAGCACCCCATCGAGCATATGGCCGGCACGTTTGGCCTTGGCATTCAGATAGCGGTAGTTCTGCTCCGTCAGGCTTCCGTAAAGTGCCTGGCGCTCGGTAACTTCGATGCCGCCCGCAGTCAACGCCGCGATCTTGATGGGGTTGTTGGTCAGAAGTTGTACCTGGCGAATATCCAGGGCCGCCAGCATATCTACTGCCACGCTGTAACGACGTTCGTCCTCACCAAAGCCCAGGTGCTGATCCGCGTCCAGGGTATCGAGCCCCACATCTTGCATGGCATAGGCGCGCAGCTTGTTGGCAAGGCCGATGCCGCGTCCTTCCTGGGCCAGGTAGAGCAATACGCCGCCACCCATGTCATCGATATCCGCTACTGCGTTCCGTAGCTGTTCACCGCAGTCGCAGCGCAGGCTGGCAAACAGATCGCCAGTCAGGCAGGCAGAGTGCATACGTAGAGGTACCGCGTTCTGCCAGGCGGCGGTGTCGCCGATGACGATAGCGACGTGCTCCCGCAGGCCATCTGGTTCGCGGAACAGGATGAAACGACTTTCGATGGCTTCTGCCAGCGGAACCTGTGCTTCACTGACGCGCTTGAGCAGTCCATTGGCCGCTTCGAAACAGCGCTCGGCATCCGATACCGTTACTGAGAGCAATTCTCCTTGGCCGATCAATGCCTCGACGGTTTCACGAGACGCCTTGGCTACTCGGGCGGTAAGCGCGGCGGGTATCAGCAGTGCCCGACGCATCAGGGTCAATGCGGCATGATCGGCACGACTGGCCGACACGATATCCTGTGAAACGCTCTCTGGATCGACGCTAAAGGCGAGTTCGTTTAGCCGTTCGGTTGCAAGCATCGCCGGAGACAACGGCAAACGGGCGGTCTCATGCTCGATCGATTTGCCAAGCAGTGCCAGACGATGGCGGCTTAATACCAGCCCCGGGGCTTCTCCCGCGGTTGCGATAAGATGCTCCAGAATACCGTCGTCGAGACTCTCGATGGGCTGGACAAGAACATCCTGTTCATCGTCGCGCAATATTACCGGGAGCCCGCGACGAAGATCGAAAATGGCTCGTTCAACCTGATGCATGACATCTCCTTGTATTGCTAGGTTGTGCTGGCGCATGGGGCTAAGCATCATAGTCGTTCATCCCCGTTCAAATGATAAGCGAGAGCAGTTTGATGAGCGTTCCCAGCCTCGACATTGACGCAGCCTGGCATCTGACATGTCTTGCCCGCGATCATGACTGGTCATTGTCTCGGCCTTTTGTCGACGAGCGACTGGGCGTACAGATCATCAGGGGCGGTGACTGGACCTGCAATACGGGCATCATCGACGAGGGGCGTCGCCTGTTCGACAATCTGTTGCCATTGGTGGCGCGAACCGAGCCCCTGGCGATCGCTCAGCTGGGTCAGAGTCTGGACGGTCGAATCGCCACGGTGACCGGCGCATCTCATTACATCAACGGGCTTGAAAGCCGCATTCACCTGCACCGCCTGCGCGCCCTGATGGACGCAGTCATGGTCGGCGCCGGCACCGTCGAGGCGGACAACCCCCAGCTCAACGTGCGCCATGTCTCGGGCCGGCATCCGGTGCGGGTGGTGCTCGATCCGCGAGGGCGACTCGACAGCGCCTGTCATGTTTTCCAGTCCAGTGATGCGCCGACATTGCATGTGATCGGTGAGGGCGCTTCTGTGGCCGGCGTCTTCGGTAGTCATGTGGAGCGTATCGTGCTGCCCCTGGGCGCACAGGGATTCGATCCGGGCAGCGTGCTCGACATGCTGAGCGCGCGAGGGCTCGAGCGCGTATTGATCGAAGGCGGCGGGGTGACCATCTCGCGCTTTCTCGAAGCCGGCGTACTGCATCGCCTGCATATGCTGATCGCACCGCTGTTGATTGGCTCCGGGCGTCCCGGTCTCGACCTGACACCCATTGCGACTCTCGATCAGGCGCTGCGCCCCCGGTGCAGAACCTTTCCCTGCGGTGAGGACACCCTGTTCGATCTGATGCTCACCGCCAGCGAACCGCCGCGAACGACGGCGTATTAGAAACAGCGCACCGGGCAGGCTCGAGATCAGCACCAGTAGGCCATAGGCCACGGATATTGCCACGCCCTGAGCCGGCGACAGGCCGGCACCGACCCATACCAACGCAGCCGCGCTTTCCCGCAGACCCCAGCCCGCCACGGAGAGCGGAATGGCCATGGCCAGCAGCACCAGAGGAATCAGCGCCAATAGCGTGGTTAGCGGTAACTCGCTGCCAATGGCTTGGGCGGCGCAGACGAACACCGCTACATAACTGCACACCACCAGCGCCGAGCCCAAGAGCTGCCGGGGCCATGCCTGCTGGCTCAACAGGGAGCGATGCAGATCGCGGCCTAAACCGGTAAAAAATCCTGCAAATACGCGCTTGAACAAAGAGAGGGGCCGTCGGAGGATGCGCTTGAATAGCAGTCCAAACATCAACAGCAAAAAGAGGCCTCCGAGCAGAACGCCAGCACCCCACAGCGATTCGCGCGAGAATGCACTCAACGGCGCCTGCCAGATCGGCGAGAACAATGTGGCGCAAGCCATGGCCGCTAACACCAGCTGCCCGGAGGTGCGCTCGATGATGACCGCCCGCAGCGCCGCCGCCCGTTGACCGCTGGCGCGAGCATGACGCCAGGCGCGGGCGGCATCCCCCATGACGCCGCCGGGCAGTACCTGGTTGAGAAAGGTCGCCAGATAGTAGTCGCCCAAGGCAGCCTGCCAGGGCAGGCGGATATCCAGCAGGCGAGCGGTAAGGCGCCAGCGCCAGGCGGAGATTGCTACCTGGGGCAGGGTCAATATCAGTCCCAATAGAACCCAGTAGAGCGATAGCCCTCGAATTTCCGCAATGATGGCGGAGGTGTCCAGCCATAGTGCGAGTACACCCAACAGCACCAGGCTTGCCAGCAGGCGAAGCCATAGATGGGCGCGGGGCAATCTCATAGGTTATCACCCGTTGAATCTGATGCCGGCGGATACGCGAAAAAATCCATATGACCCACTTCCAGCCCCAATGCGCCAGCATTGAGTTGCGACAGGCGGTGTATCAGCCAGCGTTCCAGTCGCTGCTGCTCGTTGGGCGACTGCTCATGGACAGCGCCGGCCCAGCCTTCGATCAGGCTGTGGCCCAGTGCCTGGGTGTCAGCATGGCCGGGAGACAACCGCCAAGGACTCGGAGCGCTTTCTACCTGATAGCCGCGCTGAGCGAACGCTTGGACCAAGGCCTGGGGGGCGTGGCTGCCCAGGGCGATGCCAAAGCCCTTGTCTCGCTGCTGATGGGCGATGAGCTGATCCCGCACCCAGCGATCGCTGGGGTGGTCTTGAGCTTGTCCGTCACCGTCGAGAAAGCCCCAGTCGCCGTTCACGCTCAGGGTAAACAGCACTGCGGTTTTCGACGCCGCGCAGGCTGCTGCCAGCCGTTCCAGCCAGTCACTGGACACCAGGTCGAAAAGCGCCGAGGCGCAGACCAGATCGCACCCCGTAAACCAGTCGGCTTCAACATCCACAAGACTCTTGCACGCCGATTGAACCGCAATGGGCTCACCGCTGACATCGCGAAGATGCGTTGCCGTGGCGAGGGCCTCATCGAGCAGGCCGGCATCGTGATCGATCAAGTGCCAGGATTGGGGGCCGGGCAGCCGTGGCGCAAGAAAACGCAGATTGCTGCCGCCACCACAGCCTAGATCGACAAGCGATAGACAGCGCTCACCCCGTTGCCGCTGGACTAGGTAGCGCCTGGCCCGTTCGGGCAATGCCGTACTCCGGGCAGCGGCGTCGGCGCTCTCGCGAAGGCGCAGCCAGCCGGTATCGAAGATGCTGCCCGGCGCCGGTTGGGTCATGAGATCCCGCCCCGCATTAGCGCCTTGGCGAAGGCGTCGCCGGCGGTTTGCCAGTCGGTGAGATTTTCTCGCGCTTGCCGGGCACCCTGGCGCAGACCCTCGCGCAGCTCGGGCTCATCGAGCCAGCGCTTGAGTGCCTGGGCCAGTGCCTGGGTGTCCCTGGGCGGCACGCTCAACCCCGCGGTTTCCGGCAGGGTATGCGCCAGGGCGCCCCCGGTGGTTGTGATGACAGGTAAACCCCGGGCTAGAGCTTCGCTGATCACCATGCCGTAACCCTCGTAAAAAGAGGGCAAAACGAAGAGATCCGCGTTGCGATAGGCCTGTCCCAGTGCTTCCGATGACTGTTCGCCAAGCAGCCGGATACGATCCTTGAGGCCGTGATTCTGGATGAGGTCGGTAAGCTTTTCGACAAAACCCGGATCGCGATCCAGAGCGCCGATCAGATCGCACTGCCAGTCGTATTCAGAGAGACGGGCCAGGGCCTCGATCAATACGTCCTGCCCCTTGCGCGGAATGAGCGTGGCCACGCATAGCAGGTGTTGGCCTGTCAATGCGCTCCTGTCATCGCGTTCCGCCAGTGGCGCCGGCTCGACGCCGGGCTCGATGACGGCGATGCGCTCCGCATCGACGTTGAAATCCGCAAGGCGATGGGCGGTAAACACGCTGGTGGCGATGACGTTGTCGACGGCGGTCAACGCCCGAGTCTCGCTTAGCGTGAAGCGAGAGCGCTGAGCCGGGTCGAGTCCGGTTTCGTCCGCAAGCGGGTGGTGAATCAAAGCCGTCAATTCGAGGCGCTTGGCGTGCCTGGCAATCACCTCGGGCAAGCCGCCCATGGCCAGACCGTCGATGACGATCCGGGCGCCGTCGGGCTGTTTGGCCAGTGCTTCTTCCATGGCTTCGGCGGCGGTTGCATCCGGCTCCGGGAATCGCCCCTCGAGCCCGATGACCTCGACGCGCCACCCCTGCTGACGCAACGCTTCAATTATTCGAGCGTCATAGAGATAGCCGCCGGTCAGCTGTTCAGGGTCGCCGGCCACTATGAACGTCAGGTGATGACTCATAGCGTTCCCTCGTAGCTTGCCCAGGCAATGTGCGATTCATGCAGGGTCACGCTCATATTGCTCAGTCCGCTGGCGGCAGGCCCCAAGCGGCCTTCCTGAATGGCTCGGGCAAGACGATCGAACACGACCTTGGCCATGAACTCCGTGGTGGTATTGCGGCCCTTGAACTCTTCGATGTCATCCAGGTTGCGCAGGTTGAACTCATCGAGTATGGCGTGAAGGGTGGTGCTGGCTAGACCGATGTCGATGACCAGGTCGTCATCATCCAGGTTCGGGCGCTTGAAGGTGACGTCCACCACATAGGTAGCGCCGTGCTGGCGCTGGGCCGGGCCGAAGACCTCGCCGTTGAAACTGTGAGCGATCATGAAATGATCGCGAACGGTCAAGCTGAACATGACACTATCTTCCTTGTGCAAAGTTATCCGTTTGTGGGTAAGCCACACGATGGCAGAGTACATCGTTGGCATGCTCGAACAAGCGGGGCATCGATTCCGGGAGATCCTTGAAATCGCTTTCCCCGCTGATGAGTGCGTCCAGGCGTGCGTCCTGCAGCAGGTCGAGAGCTAGGCTCAGGCGGCGCCGATAGTCCCAGCGGGCGCTGCGTGCCGGTGCCACGGTACCCACCTGGCTTGCGCGCAGCGTCAGGCGGCGGGAGTGAAACGCTTCTCCCAGCGGCAGACTCACTTCCTTCTGGCCGAACCAGCTCATTTCAATCAAGGTGGCTTCTTTACCGGCCAATTCAAGCCCGGTGCGAAGCCCATCCGGTGAGCCACTGGCATGGATCACCAGGTCGTTGTCGCCTTCTGCCTGATGAGGGAGACAGAAAGGAACCTCCAGCGCATCCGCGAGTGTCTGACGCTGGGGTGCGATATCGATCAGCTGCACTCGAGTGCCGGGAATCCGCGCACATAGGTAGGCGATCAGCGCACCGACGACGCCGGCGCCGATGACGCTGATGCGATCGCCCACCCGTGGGCCTGCATCCCAAAGGCCGTTGATGGCGGTTTCCATGTTGGCAGCGAGCACCGCGCGCTCGAAGGGTAAGCCGGATGGAAGTACCAGCACTGCGTCCTGGGGTACGACATAGCGATCCTGATGGGGGTACAGACAAAAGACGGCGCGGTTCAGCAAATGTTCCGGGCCCTGTTCCACGATGCCGACGTTGGCATAGCCATATTTGACCGGGCCAGGGAAGTCGCCCTGTTGAAAAGGGGCGCGCATGCGTGAACGTTCACTTGCCGGCACCTGTCCATTGAAGACAAGGCTTTCAGTGCCGCGACTGATCGCACTGTAGCGACTATGAACCAACACTTCCTCGGGACCAGGAGGCGAGAGACTCTCATCGCGCAGGGCACCATGCCCCGGGGCCAGCGTCCAGAAGGCTTGAGCGGTAATGGAGGACATGGCGTTTTCCTTCGTAACACACTAATAGAGCAGTAGAGTAGAACAATGCTCTACAGGTATCGACCTTCGCATAAACTTGTTGTTCAATGATTGTACAAAAGTTATATAGCAAAATCGCCATTCAGCGCGAACGTGAATGAAACGTCAACAGACCCTAGGGGTGCCGCATGCAGCATGGTAATCGACAGCCGGTGATGAATGCCCCGCAGGATAGTCGTTTCAGTACATCGACCTTGATCGAATGCTTTGTCGCATCGCTTCTGTTCGTGGGGTTGCTGGAAGGGCTGTTGCTGTGGCTGGCTGCACCGGTGGGGCTGCGTCTTAGCGCTGGTGCGGTTTATCTGATCATGGTCGTAATGGTGCTCAAGTCCTGGCCTGCCACGCGCCGCTGGCTGGGTTGGGCCAACCGCGTCACGCTGTTGCGGGGCATGCTCGTTGCGATTCTGGCGGGTGCAATCCTTTTCCCGGATTTCATGGCACAACACGCCGTCGTCATGACGACCCTGGCATTGGGCGCCTTGATCCTCGATGGGCTGGATGGCTGGATCGCGCGGCTGACGCGCTCCGCGACCGCTTTCGGGGCCCGTTTCGACATGGAGCTGGATGCCTTCTTCATTCTGGTGCTGTGTCTGGCCCTTGTCGTGCTTGGCAAGGCAGGGCCCTGGGTATTGTCGATCGGTTTGATGCGATACGGTTTCGTTCTGACCGGGAAAGTCTGGCCTTGGCTCAACCGGGCGCTACCCGAGAGTCGCCGACGCAAAATCATCTGCGTGTGGCAGGCACTGACGCTACTATGTGGATTACACCCATGGGTATCGAGCGGCATGGCATCCAGCCTTGCCGCGTTGTCGCTATTGGTGCTGTCCGTGTCGTTCTTGGTGGATATACGCTGGCTATCCACCAAGAAGAAAAGAGCGCTTTCAAGCGGTTCATAGCCGTTTATGAGGAGACTCGAAATGATTACCGCACTACGCAGTTCTCTATCGATAGTGGCCGTGGCAGGCGGCCTTCTGCTAGGGGCGTTACCGGCCCAGGCAGAGCCGCAGACCTATCGCATCGATCCCGAGCACTTTTCCATCGGCTTTTTGATCGATCACCTTGGCTATCAGAAGCAGCTGGGCATGTTCCTGGAAGGGGAAGGGGAGTTCGTTTACGACGAGCAGACCCAGGCACTCTCTTCGGGCCGGGTGGAAATACCGGCTGCAAGTCTTTTCACCAACCATGAAAAACGCGATGAACATGTGCTGAGCGACGACTTTCTGAATGCCAAGGAGTACCCGTCAATCGTTTTCGAGGCCACGGATTTCAACGCCGAAAGCGATACCCAAGGGTCGCTGACCGGGGATCTCACCCTGCTGGGCGAGACCCATCCAGTGACTCTTGATGTCACGCTCAACAAGGCGGAAAAATACCCTTTTGGCCACAAGCAGTACACGCTCGGGCTCTCGGCGCGCACCACGCTGTCTCGCAGTGAATGGGGCATGACCTACGGCGTCGATAACGGCATGGTGGGTGATGAGGTGGAATTGATCTTCGAGTTCGAGGGAATTCGACAGTAACTAACTAATGGCTTCGGTCGAATTGGGCAAGAAAGTAGGATAAAGGGTCGTCATATAGGCTATCAAGGCGTATAAAGAAAACGCTGTTTTCTTCAAGGAAGCCGTGATGGCCCGAAGCTCTTTCGAACTCGCCGGTGTGCATGTGGCCCCCGGTACCCGCGCTCAAATCGATGTCCCTATTGCCAAGCTCTACACGCATGCGCCACTGCATATACCCGTGGAGGTCGTGCACGGACGTCAGCCCGGCCCGGTGCTGCTGGTGTGTAGTGCCATCCACGGGGATGAAATCAATGGTGTTGAGATCGTGCGTCGTCTGCTGCGCGCATCCGCGCTACGCCGATTGCGTGGCACCCTGATTGCGGTGCCTGTCGTCAACGTCTTCGGGTTCGTTCAGCATACGCGGTATCTACCGGATCGGCGTGATCTCAATCGTTGTTTTCCCGGCATCGAGACGGGCTCGCTGGGCTCTCGGGTGGCGGCACTCTTTCGGGAGCAGATCGTCGATCTGGCCACTCATATCATCGATCTGCACACCGGCGCCATCCATCGCACCAACCTGCCTCAGATTCGCGCTCAACTAGGTTCGAGCAGCGAGACGGCGCGCATGGCGGATGCCTTCGGGGCACCGGTGATCCTCAATGCGGAGCTCCGCGAAGGAAGCTTGCGTGCCTATGCCCAGAACCGCGGCGTGCCGGTTCTGACCTACGAAGCGGGGGAGGCGCTGCGTTTCGATGAATGGTCGATTGCGCCTGGGGTGCGCGGCATTCTGCGGGTGATGCGCACGTTAGCCATGTTGCCGACTAGTCGGCAACGTGCGATATCAAGACCCGCGGAGATCGCCAATGGCTCGAGTTGGGCGAGGGCGACTGGAGATGGCATTCTGCGACCTCGGGTGCGGCTCGGGGCGCGGGTCGCTAAAGGACAACTGCTGGGGCTGGTGGCTGACCCGTTTGGCAACGCCGAGGGGGAAGTCATCGCCAATGCCGATGGCATCGTCATCGGCATGAGCAATTTGCCGTTGGTCAATGAAGGGGAAGCGTTATTTCACGTGGCCCGCTTCGATGCCATCGAAGAGGCAGAAAACGCCGTAGAGTCTTTCCAGCAAGATTATGAACCGACCCTCGAGACGATGTAGCGCTATGTTCCGATACGCCTGCTGGCGTATCGGTGTCATGCCACGACCCGGCCGTTCTTACTCTTTTCGGAACTCTCGCTGACACGTTGGTCGACCAAGCCCAATGCATCGTCGAAAACCTGCAGGCCGACTCCTTCGCGGTGCGCGTTCTCGGACAGATGGCGGCGGAAACGCCGGCCCCCGGAGCAACCTTGGAACAGCCCCAGAAGATGACGAGTCACATGGTTGAGTTTCGCCCCTTCGCTCAAGCGCTTTGCAATATAGGGGCGCAATGCCAGTGCCGCTTCGTGTCGGGTACGCACCGGCCCCGGCTGGCCATAGAAGGTGTCATCCACCGCCGCAAGTACCCAGGGGTTCTGATAGGCCTCCCGGCCCACCATGACACTATCCACATGCTCGAGCTGGGATTGACAGTCGGCCAGGGTTTTCAAGCCGCCATTGATACCGATATGCAATTCGGGATGGGCCGCCTTGAGACGTTGTACCCGGGCATAGTTCAGCGGCGGAATATCACGGTTCTCCTTGGGAGACAGCCCTTCAAGCCAGGCCTTGCGAGCGTGGACGATGAAGGTGTCGCAACCGGCCCCAGCGACTTCGTTAATGAAGCGCTCGAGATCCGCATCCTCGTCTTGGGCATCGATACCGATACGGCATTTCACCGTCACGGGAATATTCACTGCAGCGGTCATTGCTTTGACGGCAGCGGCTACCTTGTCCGGATGCGCCATGAGGCAGGCGCCGATCAGGTTGTTCTGAACCCGGTCGCTGGGACAGCCCACATTGAGATTGACCTCGTCGTAGCCCCAGGCTTGTGCAATGGCGGCACACTCCGCCAGTTCGCCGGCATCGCTGCCGCCAAGCTGTAACGCAAGGGGGTGCTCGACATCGTCATGGCCCAGAAAGCGCTCCCTGGGGCTTCCATGCAGAATGGCCCCGGTGGTGACCATCTCCGTATACAACAAGGCCTGGCGTGTCAGCGTACGGGCGAAGACGCGATAGTCCCGGGTCGTCCAATCCATCATCGGCGCGACGGAGAATGTCCTATCTGGTGAAACCCGCTTATTCTCAGTGTTCATAGTGGGTTAGGCTCTTGCGTTGCTTTCCATATCTGTCCATATTTACAGTGGTTTTGATGCGTTTTGCCTGATTGGTTGGTACATATTTGGTACATGGCGCCGAATGAATTTGGTACATCGGAGAGGATGGTATGGCAACAATCCGCAAGCGCCGTCGAAAGGATGGCAGTTTCGCATACATGGTGCAGATCCGCATCGCTCGCAAGGGGCAGCCGGATTATGCAGAGTCGAGGACATTTCCGAAAAAGGCGATGGCCGAAGAGTGGGCCCGCCGGCGCGAGACCGAGCTACTCGCTCCTGGTGGTCTTCTTGTGGCCAAATGGCGGAATGTGACGCTGAACGATGCCATTGAGCGATACATTCATGAGTTCGCCCAAGGCGCTGGCCGCAGCAAGAGGGCCACAATTCAGCAGATGCAGCGCTTCCCGATCGCGCGGGTGCACATAGCCCGACTGAGCAGCGAGGATATCATCGGGCATGCCGTGATGCGCCGCGATAGCGGTATCAAGCCGCAAACGGTTGCTCAGGATATTACTTGGCTGGGTATCATCCTGCGCACGGCGTCCGCCGCCTGGAAAATGCCGGTGGACCTCAACGAATTCGAGTCGGCGAAGCTGCTGATGCGCAGCAAGGGATTGATTGCACGCCCCGAAAAGCGCGACCGTCGACCCTCGGCAGCCGAGATCGAGGCGGTGCGAGCCTACTTTCGCCGATCGCAGAAGATCCGGCCCAGCGCTGTCATCCCCATGGAAGACATCATGGACTTTGCGATAGCGTCATCCCGACGCCTGGGCGAAATCACGCGCCTGGTGTGGGCAGACCTGGATGAAAAGGCCAGCACCTGCTGGGTACGCGATGCCAAGCATCCACGGCGGAAAGAGGGCAATCACAAGCGCTTCAAGCTAACCCGGGAAGGGCTCGATATAATTCGCCGGCAGCCTCGCGCCCAGCGTCAGGAAAGGATATTCGCCTACAATGAAAAATCGATTGGCACACGCTGGCAAGCGGCCTGCGCGGCCTGTGGTATCGAGGATCTGCGGTTCCATGATCTACGTCATGAGGCGACGTCGCGGCTATTCGAAGCAGGGTACGAGATAGTGGAAGTGCAGCAATTCACGCTGCATGAGAGCTGGGACGTGCTCAAGCGCTACACACACTTGCGCCCGGAAAACCTCGTGCTGCGAGAGGCTCCGGGCGCGTAGGTATCGGTTTTCAATCTTTATGCAACGGCCTCTGCCGGTGCCGGCATGAACTTTCTTTCGTGGGAAAAGTTGGCATCGACAATGGCACGGGCCAGCGGCGGGCAGACACTGTTTCCGATCAGCCGAACCTGCTGATACTTAGGTACTGGCTTGCCATCGACTCGATCGAATACGTAGTGATCAGGGAAACCCTGGGCAGCAGCCAGCTCGTGGGGCTGGAGCATGCGCATGCCGATATCGATGATAGCGTACTGCTCGCCCTTGATTGTCACTGTGACCAGCCCGAAGCGGTCACGGGTCGGCATTGTATGAAGCGGCTCGCCGCAATCCTGGCCAACTCCTTGCCCGTAGTACTTCACTAGGAAAGCGGATACCGCCGCGGCGTGGGTTCCGCCCGCGCAGACGGTGGGCATCGCCTTGCGCAGATCCCGTCCACCACGATCGGCGCCCTTGAGGTTGACCAGGTTGGCTGCGACCAGAGCGTTATGATCGGTGGCGGTGATCGTCGGTACCGGATTTCTCAGGTCATCACCGACCACGCCAGTGAAATGCTTCGCGAGGAATGCCGACACGACTCCAATCGGAGCGCACCCTCCCGGGTTCACGCCTGGCCGGGTGACATTGGCGTTGGCCGTGATGGTGTGCATCGGCTCGTCCATCCGGTGGCCGACGGCACCGCTTCTGAACTTGGTGATGTGCGGCGCGACCAGCGCGAACGATCCGCCCTTGGGCCAGGCGGTGACCGTGCGCAAAGGCTCGTCGATGGCGTTGACCAGCGTCGTGCCGTTGCCGTAGTTGGCGATCGGCACAATGAACGGGTCTCCGCTTTCAACTACATACCGCATCACACCCTTGGCGATCCGCTTGAGTGTGTTTTCTGCCAGCGGCCGGTCGCGATCAAAGATAGAGGGGCAGGGGATCGACCAATCAATGCACTCGGCAGCGGTGTGGTAGGCCTGCATCTTTCCTCGCCTTACGGCAGGCGCAGCGGGGTCGGCATGTGTTGGCTTGGGCCAGCTTATCGGCAGGCCATCACGACGGGCGATCAGGAACAGTCGTCGGCGTATTGTGGGTGTGCCGTAGTCACAGGCGCGGAGCAGTCGCCAATCAACCTGGTACCCATGTCGGTTGAGTGCCCTAATGAAACCACGGAAGGTTTGCCCCTTGCGCGCCGGGTCAGGTACCAATTGGCCCTTGGTATTCTTGATCAACGGCCCCCAGTCCTGGAACTCTTCTACGTTCTCAAGGATGATCACCCTGGGCTTCACCTTAGCCGCCCAGCGAGCCGCAACCCACGCGAGACCGCGCACGCTCTTGCTGACCGGCCGGCCACCCTTGGCCTTGGAATGGTGCCGACAATCCGGAGAAAACCACGCGAGGCCAACAGGCATGCCCCGCGTCGCTTGCTCGGGTTCGATGTCCCACACGTCGGCGACAGCATGCTCGCTGCCCGGGTGATTGGCGGTGTGCACGGCGATGGCCGCGGCGTCGTGGTTGATGGCGAGATCTACAGGGCGTCCCAGGGCCTGTTCGATGCCCTCGGATGCGCCGCCACCGCCGGCGAAATTATCGACGACCAGCTCGTGGCCGAATAGGTTTAAATTCATTCCCTGCGTTCCTTTTTCTTTTTGTGGGTGCCTACCCGTTCACCATCTGCCACTGGCTGCGCGCCTGCTCGCGGCGCTCGTCCAGGTAGCGGGCCAGATCCACGGCGCTGACCAGCCACGGCGACTTCTGGCTATCCATCGCCCGATAGGCGGGCACCGGCAGAGCCTGGGCAATCGCCCGGGCGCCGGCGGTCTTGGGGCTGATGCCGAAGTAGCGGGGCGCGATCTCCTCGAGCGGGATCTCGGCGCGGCCGTTGAACTCGGCGAGTAGTCCGAAGTAGGTGTTCATGATTTTTCCCTTGCGTTCCAACGGTTGAAGCGGTGGCGAATGGTGCGAAACATGCCGGCGGCGTCGGTGTTGTGGTCTAGTTCGGCGCGACTTTCGATGCCGCAGGCCTGGCACAGCCAGTCCCGGGCGTCCTGCTGATCGTGAGTACCGTCAGGTAGTTGATCCGGTGACAGGCCGAACTTGTGACGCTTGCGACGATCAAGATAGAGCTGGAAGCGGCGATCCTGGCAGAGCATGGCCGCCTGGCGGGCCATCGGCCCGCCTTTGGTGGTTTGGTCGGTCATTCGGCACCTTCCTTTCCTGCCCGCTTCCGATCAATCCGCTCGATCTCCGCCAGTATCAATGCAGCGGCCTTGACCAGGTTGCGGCGCGGGTTGCGGCTTGGCTTCCACCACTCTTCTTCAAACGGCCAGAAAGCAGGTGGCCACCCATCTAGCAGAGGACGATCTTGCTGCAGGTCTTCTGCATAGGCTGAATAAGAAGCGGCGGCAGCTGCCAGTTCGCCTTGCGTGTAGTGGTCGTCATGCGCCGCATCGAACTGGTGAGCATCTTCCTGGTGGCGGCGCTCGTCGATAAGGTCAGCGATCTGACGGGTGATCCCAGCATCAGCCAGTGAGCGGGCTTCGACTTCCGCATCATGCCTTTCAAGGCTTGCCTCGGGGGTTTCATTGAGGCGCTGCTTTACCCAGTCCCGGTTGAACTCGCCTTCTTTCTTGCACTCGTCGCACTGGTAGATGCAGAGCAGGATTTCAGCCAGGTCACGCATGACCTCGACATGCGCCGCCAGTGCATTTCGATCGTCGATAAGATGCGTGACCATATTGCGCAGCTCATCTTTCTTGGTCAGTGCTATTCCCATCATTGAGCCGTCGTCCGATGCCCCCCCGGCCAACGACCAGTGCGCCCTGTAGGAATCGACCTTTTCTATTATCTCGGTGACGGTGTGGTGGTTGTTACTCATCAAAGGGTCTCCGGCGCCTTGTAAACCTTGATCGTGTCGTCCTCTGTGCCGTACCAACGCCCGGCAAAACGCGCCCGAAGCATCCGGTTCTTGGCCTGATCGGCAGTGAATATTGCCGGGCCGTCGTCGTCGAGGATGTCACTCTTGTCCACGGCACGAATCCCGATCAGCTTCCGCTTGGCGGCACGATCGGAAGCCATGCGCTCGAAGCTGCCCGGGCGCTTTGTTACCTGTAGCGGTGCGGTCTCGTGCTGCTGGGACAGCATGGCGTCGGCGATACGGACGGGATCGAAACGGTATAACTGTTTGACGTTGCTCATTGCGTGCCCCCCGCGGCGAGTTTCAGCCAGCGAACCTGGAAGTAGACCGTGTCGCCTGGCTCGCAGATGGCGCCGAGTTCGCTGTTGTGCACCTTGGGGTCGAAGGCTTCGGGAACCAGCAAGCCGAGCTTTTCACCGTGTTCCTGAATGGCCGCGCCGTCCCAGTCCAGGCCGTCGAAGCAGCTGTCGAATGCCTCCTGGGCGAACTTGGCCAGTGCGTTGCGCTGATCGAGGGTGTCTTTCAGCAAGCGCCGTAGACGGAAGATCTCTTTTTCCATTACTCCGCTCATGATGTTCTCTCCTGCGATATGGCCTTCCCTGGCCGTTATGTTTAGTTGGTTAGAATTGGATGTTGACGCCGGCGCCGTAGCCCGCATTGCCGCGACTATCGTGAGAGGCGTTGATGTTCATGAAGGTGCGCTCGCCGAGGGGTGCGCCGATGGCTAGAGAGGCGGCGTTCTCGCTCTCGTAGTAGCCACCGGCGACGGACATCTGGAAGCCCGAGCCGCTGCCCAGGTTGAACTGGTGAGAGGCGGCAGCGATGGCCGCCGCCACGCCGGCTTTCAGATCGGTGACGTCGCCCCGCAACTCGCTGATATCGCCTTGCATCTGGCCGATCGCGGCGCTGTTGCGGTTGATGGCGTCCGCCTGGGCCGCAAACGATGCATTGGTGCGTCGCTGGAAGTCGCGCATCTGGGCATTGGTGATGCCGATTCGCTCGCGGTTGCCGGCAATGGCCGCATCCTGCTGCGTGTTGGTCTTCGCATTGGCATAGACGCCGCCGGTATTGGCTGCGATGCGCTCGTCGTGATTGGCGAGAGTGTCATCCTGGCGAGCGTTTGCCTCGGTGTTGGCATCGATGCGGCGCTCCTGGCCGCTGTTGGTGTTCAGCGCTGAGTCGACGCGGCGGTCGAGCCTGTCAAGGCTTTGGTCCTGGGACTGGTTCTGTTCCAGCGCTTCTTCAGACTTCACGTTCACACGGCTGATGAAGCCCTTGTTCGATTGAGTGCGGTCGATCATGGTCTCGCGGTCTTTCCGCCGCGCGTTGTACTCATGCTCGACAACTTCATTCAAAGCAGTAGAGCCATTGGCACCGGGATCGACGTCCGGAGTTGCCCAGTCAACCTCGGTATCGTTTTGCAACCACTTGATATGGGTCTCGTTCGTTCCCGCCTGGGCCGCAGTGGTTGCGAGTGCGATGGCGGCAGCGATTGAGGTAAGTGCGATTTTCATTGATAATGCTCCTGCTAGTGTCTAGCTAGTAAGTGATCAGCCGTTACAGCGGCTGGTTACGGGGGCGGCCTTCGGGCCGCCTTTTTCATGCCTGGTTGCTTTCTATCAGCGCCATTGGCGCGCTTTGTTTTCTCTGATTCTCTGGCACTCGATACAGGTCGTGACCCAGGGGGCTGCCAGTCGGCGGGCTTGCGGTATCTCGTTTCCGCAGTCTTCGCAGTCCGGGTTCGTGGCCACGGTGTTGGGAACGCGGATGTTGCCGATGGCACCTTCCAGCCGGTTCTCGATGATCTCGCCGGCGAGGTCTGCTTTGTCAGCCATGAACCGCCTCCGTGTTCTGCATCTCCTGCATGGTCAGGTCGGCAATGCTGACGACGCGGTAGCCCTGCCACCACCAGGGAATCCATCGGAATCCTGCTTCGACATAGCTCAAGTCCCGGCCCTGAATCACGCTCATGAATGTCTGAACGGTGCGGGCCTTGCTGGGCTCGGCGATGCGGGCGATGACAGCGCCGCCCCAGATATTGCGAATCACGTAGCGCTTAACCATTACTCTGATCCTCCTCGTGCATGCGCTCCTGGGCGGTGATGCCGACGCGATAATCGAGGCGGCGATGCCCCAGCGCCTCGCGCAGCTGATCATCGCTTTCGAACGAGATGACCATGGCGTATCGATGGCGAGTCGGCTCTGCATTCTCGGTCAGCACCGCCAGTTCGCCGGCATCCTGCAGAATGCCTTGCGGCGCTGAGTGAGAGACGAGGCGTTCGCGTGTCATTTGTTTCTCCTGTCGTACCTGTGTTTCGGTATGAGTTTCTTAATTACTGTGCCGCTTCGCGGTCTGGTTTTTGTCTTGCACAAACTCATAATGAACTCAAAACAGAATCTATGCAATACAAAATGAGTTTGATGTTTATATCGAATGGCTATATTTGACTGCTTTTTGATTCATATTGCGTTTTTCGTCGCCGCTGATGGACGCGCAATGCGTTTCGCTAGACATCGATCGGTGGATAGGAAGGCGCTCGATATCCGCTCCCAGCAGGTCCGCGATGAGGTCCAGCCCGGCGTCGGTGAGCTCCGTGCGGCCGTAGTGGGTCCATCCCAGGATGGGGTGGTGATAGGTGCCCGTGGCCACCACCACCAGCCGGGTGTTGTTGCGATAGCGGCCCAAGGGAAGGTTCTTTCGGTCCAGGATGCCGGCGTGGCGCAGCAGCCGGGCCAGGGTGTTGCGGCCCAGGTTGAGCAGCACTGCTGCCTCGCCAATGGTGTAGGTTTGGGGTTTCATTGTGGTCTCCTTCATTCGCCCTGGAATATCCAGCACTTCACGCTGCCGTTGCCGATACGGACTTGGCTGCGCACGGTGCGGTTGGTGTCGAGGAACTTGCGCGATTTGCTGGTCTTCAAGTGGCGCTTGAGCTCACGGATATCCGGCACTCGCAACTTGTGCTCGCCACACATGCGTTCGAAGTCCTTGAGATTGACGGCGATCTGGCCGGTGCCTTCGCCGTAGTGGTTCAGGGTCGAGTCGGCGCGCAGCCCCTCGATGTAATCGAAGGCCTCCCAGAACTCCGCCACCATCGGATGATCCGCGTTGATTGCCTGCTGACGCTCCCGGGCCATGTGCCAGACGTGGCCTGCCGCCTGGTCGATGATCTGCTCGCTGAACAGGTTCAGTCCCTGGGGCCCCAGGCAGTCCAGAAGGCCCAGCAGCTGGGCGTGGCACTTGGCGATGCGCAGGTTGTGCACGTCGTCGTCGTCCATCAGATTCACTTCGTAGTCGTCGATGGCCTGTTCCATCAGTTCCAGCAGGGCCTTTTCCTTGAGCGTGGCCTCGAGCAGAAAACCGCTGACTTCTTCCATGGGAACCCGCTCCAAGGCTTCCGCCATCTTCTTCGTCTGCGGGTTCTGGCCCTCCCGGGTGAAGTGCAGGTGCGTGATACGGGTCTGGATCGCCTCGCCGGCCTGCACCGCCGCGTTCTGGCTGATCAGGATCGCGCCGCGAAAGGGCGGCTCGTAGGTGTCGTTGCCGGAGTTCTTCACGCCCCGGGCGCGAATCGAGCGGCCGTTGTACGCGGTCTTGAGCTCGTCCCAATCGAACTGGCGCTGCTTGGCGCCGCCTTCCTGTTCGCGGTCGGACTCGATCAGAACCACCGGCAGGTTGGAGACCTGGGCGAAGTTTCGCGCTCGGGCCGGCATGGTGGCCTTGGCCGGGTCGAAGCCCTCGTAGTCCTGACGCCCGCATAGCTTCCAGAAGAACTCGATCAGCGTGGACTTGCCCGCGCTGGCCTCACCGATCACTTCCAGAAACGGATAGCTCTTCTGACGTTTACGGATCTGCTCGGCGAACAGCGAGCCCAGCCACCAGGCCATGGCCACCACGCCCCGGGCACCGAAGGCGCCGTAGAGATTGTGCGTCCAGTCGCGGCGGTATTCGTCGCGCTTGGCGTTGATGTTGAGCGTCACGGACTGGCTCAGGGTCTTGAGCTGTAGTTGCTTGAGCTCGAAGTAGTCCTCGCTGTTGATCGGGTAGAGCTTGCCGTTGCTCACCGCCAGATCGCCGAACACGTAGGCGCTGTGCTCCCGGCTGTAGCCGATGTAGTCGATGGTTTCGACGGTCTTGATGTTGCTGATCTGATCCTGCAGCAGGCCGTCCAGCTGCTGGCTGGTACCGGTCCAGAGTGCGCCGGCGGCCACGCCCATCAGGCGCTTCTTGAACTCCGAGGCGCTGGCCAGTTGGCCGCCGGAAAAGGTGTTCTTGATCGAGGCCTTGCCGCTGGGGAAGTCCACCCGGGCGTAGTACCAGCTCTCGTCCGTGACCGCGTTCGCCTGGTAGTAGAGAAATTCCGGCAGGCAGGTGCAGATACGGTTGACGGTACCGGCCTGCTGCAGGGCGGCGTCGCGCTGCTCATCGTTCAGCAGCTGCATGTCCTCCGGGTCGGCGCTGCCGCCGGTGGCGGACTTTAGCGCACGCTCGAACGCCTCCTGGCTGAGCTTGAACCACCACACCTGATGCTTGTACTCGAACCAGAACTCCCGACGCTCGGTGCGCTTGTATATCAAAAGCGCCTTGGCGGTGGGGGATTCGGCCAGCAGCAGGGCACCGTGATAGCGGTAGGTGTCCAGGTGCTTATGGGTCAGCGCCGTGGCCTGGTGGGCATCGTTCCAGTCCTGCTTGCCGGGTATCTGTGCTGCCTTGCAGTCCCAGCCCGCGGCCCGGGCACGCTCGACGTGCTTGAGGGTGCCGTTCTGTCCGGCCCGGTTGCTGTCCAATGCCCATACCAGCATCGGGCGACCGTGGCCGGCAGCGTGGGCGGCGTCGGACAGGCGCGTGAGCGCCGCGTCCGGGTAGTTCGCGCAACTCATGGCGGAGACGGCGGCGATGCCGTGATGCAACAGGGCAATGGCGTCGAAGATGCCTTCGACGATCCATATCTCGTCGCTGTCGGCGAGATCCGCATCGGTCAGGGTCGGTGGCTGCCACCACTCGCCCTTGTAGCGTCCGACAAAATTCGCCTTCTGCTTGCCGAAGCGCTCCGGCTTGTCGAGGATGCGCTCCCAGTAGGCACCGCCGGGCAGGGTAAAGCGCACCGTGGTGGAGCCTGCGTTGTGCTTGTGGCTGAAAAACGTCTCTTCGGTATACCAGCCCCTGATGCGCTCGAGTTCGAAACCGCGACCATCCGCCAGATAGCCGTCCGCCACTGGCGTGGTGCTTTTCGGCTTGTCCGGGTGGGGCGGCAGGTTGGCGTAGCGTTCTGTCCAACTTTCGAACAGATCTGGAAACAGATCCTTGACGTGGCGCTGGTCGCCGCAGTTGTTCTCGCGACCGCATTTCAGCATCCAGGGCTGATCCGCCGAGATGTACGCCTCGCGCTTGCCGCAGCCCGGGCAGGTGACCCGCTGAAGGTACGGGCCACGCTCGATGGCATCCATATCCCGAACCAGACGGCCGATAATGTCTGCGCGCAGCGATGAATTCATGCTGTGCCTCTTCTTCCGGATTAGATGAACGAGTTACTGGGAAACGACGACAGGCGTACGTGACTCGCTGTTCACTACGCGCGCGTTGCCATTTCGGCGAGCGTTATCGAGCATCTTCATCAGGTCATCGGCGGTGAACATCACCGGGCGGCCATCGGCGGTACGCAGCACGACCAGGTATGAGGTGGTCGCTTCGGCATCGATGGTGGCGACCTGGTTGAGGCAATTGAGCTCGGCATAGGCCTGCATGGCATGCAATTCGGCGTCGCGCTCGCTCAGCTCGTTTTGGCTCATCAAATGTACGATGCAGCCCTCTAGGGCATCGACGCGCGGCAGGTGCATGGCATTGCGCATTAGCCAGCTGGTAGCGGCATTGTTGGGGTCGAGAAGGTGGGTGTGGGTGTTCATGATGTTCTCTCCTGGTACCTAATTCGCCCGTTGTCGGGCTTTTTCTGGTGTTTTGGTTTTCAGTTTTTCTGGGCTTGCAGTTGGGCGAGTAGCGCGATGCGGGCCTCTGGCGACACAAAGAGGCGAACATCGGGATTGGGTTGGCGAGACGGGTTGAAGGTCTCGGCGATCTCCACCCGGGCCTTGCCGGACCAACCGCACTCCGGCGCCGTGCACTGCACGTAGGCTTCGCGGTAGATGGGCGACAGGGTCTTGGTGGTGCGGATGCGGGTCTTGTCACCGCAGTGGGGGCAAATGAGTCTCATCGTCGGCTCCTCAGATGCGATCGTCGTGTTCGCGGTGGTAGTCCTCATCGTTGGCCCGTTGCAGCGCATCCACGCCGGAACGGCGGTACTCTTGTAGCCCGATGAGTATCAGCAGCCGCGAGGTCCCGCCGATGGAGTAGCGCAGCTGATCGGCGATACTCTCTATCTCGTCGCGCTCCGCGGGGCGCAACTTCAAATAAATTGGCTTGGCGTTGCAGCCGTTCGGTGAGCGCGAAATGCGTTTTGTTGAGGATTCTGATGAAGTCATCTAGTAATATTCCTAGTAATTGTCTTGCACAATACAATGTTGAACTCAAAACAGAATATGTGCAATGCAAATTGCAATCCTCTCTTATATCGAGTTGTTATATGAACTCAAAACAGAACGCAGACGAGGTAATAACTCGTTTGAAATTGATAGCGAATGTAAGAAGCGATAAAGAGCTGGCGGGGTATTTCGGAATGGGTTCCACCACCATCACCAGCAAACGCCAGCGCGGCAGCGTGCCTTTCGAGGAATGCGTGCAGCTGGCCCTAGAGCACGACATCAGCCTGGACTGGTTGATACTGGGAAAAGGCGATGCTCCCGAGGGCATTTCAGCGCCTGCAAGCGATTCGACACTGCGTACACTAGTGCCTAGTGGAAGGCCTGACGGACCCGGCTACACCTCGGTGCCGATGTACGACATCGAGGCGGCCGCCGGCCCGGGGCGCCTGTTCGATGCGGAGAACATCGAGTCAACTGTATATCTGGAAACCGAGCAGCTTACGCACGAGGGGCTCGATCCCGCCCAGGTGGTAGGGGCCAAGGTGCGCGGCGACTCGATGGGGGAGACTCTCCGTGATGGCGACAAGGTGTTGATCGACCGTTCGCAGCGCAAGCCTGACGGAGTGTTCCTGCTGAGAATCGGAGAGGAACTGCGCATCAAGAGGCTGCAGCGGGTCGCCGGCGGCGCGCTGATGCTGATCAGTGATAACCCGCACTACGAGCGCGAGATGATTCGGCCCGAGGATATGAGCGACGTAGAGATCATCGGACGCTGCCAGATCCGTATTGGGCGAATAGCGTGAGCTGGATTCTAGCTCACCATATCTATCGGGGGAGTATATGGAAGGGCTAGTTTTCTGGGTAATTGCAGGTGCCGTACTGATCTTCATGGTGCGAAGAACCAAGCGAAAGGCCAGAGAGGTCGAAGCTCAATACTCGCAAAGCGCTACACCGAGAAATTCCGCACAATTTATACCCGCCGCTCGGCTTTGTTTTATTTATGAAGACGCCGAAGGCAACATTACCAAGCGCGAGGTTTCCCATTTCCAAGAGGATGGCGCTTACATAAAAGGCTTCTGCCAGCGCGCAAATGACGTTCGAACCTTTAGGCGTGACCGGATCGTTGATTTTCTCGAAGGTGAAGAGCTCTTGGGGGGAGTCCTCGATAAGGTCGATGCTCCCGCCTTCAGTAACGGCTCAGCCATGGAGATTTTGTTTACCGGTTTTTCGAATGATGTTCGCGAAAATCTGGAAACGGAGGCCAAGGACGCCGGGTTATTGGTTCGCAAAACAGTGACCAAGAACCTAACGTTCTTATGCGCAGGGCCAAAGCCAGGTGGCACCAAGACCTCTCAGGCCCGAGCACAGGGATGCACAATTCTCAATGAGGATGAATTTGCTGCCATGTTGGCGACAGGTGAATTGCCGTCATAGTCACTTCCTGTCCAAGGTTCTAATCCTTTAATATAGCTGTATTCCCATACAGTAATAACGGAAAAGTACCATGCGTGTGAACTATGTCGGGCCGATCTGTGTCGGCGCCCAGCATCCTGCCCTCGAAGGCTATGACGCAGCGCGTTTCGGCTCAAGCTGCTACCTGGTGGAAGTGAGCGAAGAGGCGGGGATCAACGGACCGCTGATCGAGGGCGATGTGCTTATCGTGGATGAAGGCAGGGTGCCGCAGCACAACGATCTGACGGTGGCCATGGTGGAAGGGGAGCCGCGCCTGTTCAATACGGTACGCATCGGCAATAGCCTGCTGTTGGTTCCGCCGCTGGACAAGAGCGGCTCGGTACCGGCGCGCTGGTCGGATCTTCGCGGGGTGGTGATACGTCAGGCCCGTCGCTATGCGTTTTGACCGGTCCTGTTTTTAAAATCTTTTCGACTCACAGGGCCTCGGCCCACTGCTTTTCAAGAATAGCGCCCTCGATGGGGCGCTATTGTCATCGGGCGCTGCGTTCCAACTCATGGAGTGCGGCGCGAGCAAGGAATCCAGAGCGACTCTGATAATCGCCTTGCTTGGATACCGTGCTGTCGATGCGCTTGATCAGCAGATCGGGCAGAGTGACGTTGATCTTGTGGCTCTTGCCTAGATATGGAGTCATATCGATCTCGACCGCTGCCCAAACCCAGCCGGCATAGTCGGGATCGGCAAGATGTTGCTCGATGGATGTCGCGCTGGGAATTGGGTCGCCGTGCTCGGCCAGGCTTTCCAAGTGCCCCTCGATGGCCTCCCGCGCATTGGCGATTGCCTCGTCGAAGGTATCACCGGCGGAGAAACAGCCCGGAAGATCGGGCACCGCCACGCCATAGGCGTATTGCTCGTCGCCGACTTCGATGGCAATGGGATAGTACATGTCATCTCTCCTATCGTATGAGTGAGCCAAGGTGTTGCCGGTCTTACTTGAGACCGGCTTGCTTTCTGATGCCTTTTACCAAACCCTTTTTCAGATCTTTCTTGGGATGAGGCACGGTCACGGTGCCGGGTTTGCGTGGATGTCTGAAGTGATGGTGGCTGCCCTTGATGCGATCGAGTGACCATCCATCCGCCTCGAGTTCCTTTATCAGATCGCTACTCTTCACCTCCTGGCTCCCTCTCTTATACATGGGGTTATAATAACCCCGCGACAGGTTAATTTCAATACAAAATAACCCTGATAACCCTAAAAATAACCCTAGTTTGTTTCCTTGCTGGGCTATTACCGCACGCTATTGCGTTAAAAGGCTATCAATAGGGCGCTTGCCTGTCGGTATTGCGGATCTCGAATTGCAGGCTGGCGGTGTAGGCGCTGTCACTCAGCTCGTGGGTGATCTCCACCAGCAGCCAAGGGGTCTGCTCGATCTCCGGCTTGAAGCCGATCATCCAGGCGGGCGTTTCCGGGTAGAGATCCGGCCTGCCTTCGGCCAGCGATAGGGTGAACTCCGCGTGACCGCGCTGCAGGCGCTGCCATTCCGCCTGGGCTGCGGCGAGGGCGTCGTCCTCGCTTGCATAGGTGGGGCGCAGACGCTTGGGGTTGTCGTCGTCGCCGGCGATCACTTCCTGGCGCTTGGCACCGGAGACATCGTTCCAGTAGGCGATCACGCCGGTGTAGCTGTCCCGATCCGTGACTACATAGCGGTGCTGGTCGCCGTCCTGGCGGCGCAACTGGATGGGTGTGATTTCCAGTCCGCCGGCGGTGGTGGCCTGGCCGGCGTGAATGAACAGCAGGTTACCGGCCTTGACCGTGGCCACCGCGTCGAAGCGCTCGGCGAGGCGGGTGAGGAAATTCATGTCGCTCTCGTCGGTCTGGTCGATGTGCCCGACACGGATCCCGGCCAGGGAAGTGCCGATCTTGGGGGTGAGGTCGTGACGTTTGGCGATAGTGGTGACGATGTCGTCGAGGGTCAGTTTGTGCCAGCTCTGGGAGCGCTTGCCCGGCAGACTGCCGCGCATGTCCGCGCTGCGGGCGCGAATGCTGAGCTTGTCCGGTGCCCCGGAATGCTCCACCTCGTCGACGATGAACACGCCACGCTCTATCAACGGCTCGCCTTTCCAGCCGATGGCCAGGGTGAGTTCCGCGCCGCGCGGCGGCAATGCCAGGGCGGCGTCGTCGTCGGTCAGTACCAGGTCGAGCTGGTCCGCCTCGAGGCCGCGTCGATCCGTCAGGCGCAGACTCTCGACCCGACCCCGAAAGCGCGGGGTGATCACCTGCCCCTGCAGGCTGATGCGATAGTCCGGCGTGCGTGCCGGGCGGGCCATCTGCTGGGTAAGCCAGCTCATGCCAGGGCCCCGGTGATACCGCGCAATGCCTGGTTGGTCAGCGTGCCGAGCAGGTCGGTGCGCTGGTCGTCGATGCGTTGCAGGGTGATGTCGAACTCGATTTGCTGGGCAGCGCCGTCCTTGAAATAGCGGCTCTTGCGCTCGTTGAGCGATTCGATCACGTAGACGCCGTACAGGGTGCCGGTGCCCTCTATCAGCGGCCAGGCCGCCCCTTCGTCCGCCATTTGGCGAAGTTGATCAAGGTTCGATTGCCCGCCGGTGAACTCGGGCAGCAGGGTGCCGGTGAGGGTAATTGTGTCGTCGCCCACGCCCAGGAACTGCCTTGCCGGTCGGGCGCCGATGCGCGACTGGCTGGCATGACGCCATTGTGTCTGGCGTTGGAATTCCTGATAGGCGGCGGTGCCAAGCGAAAACACGAACATGCCGTAGACCATCATCATTGCCTTAATCCTTATGCTTTTTTAACCATGCTTGCATTTCTTCCTTGCTTCCCCAGTCATCAGGGAATATCGCGTACATCGTGCAGTTGTTGTGCATGTTCTGAATGTTTTTCTTATCTTGATCGGTAAGGATTATCGCTATCGGTTTTTCGGTAGCGTCGTAACTGCGATTGCCTATCTTTACTTTCATCTCAAGCATCCTCAGTCGGTATCGTAAAGCGCGGAGCGGCGGCGCACGCCGGCATCGCGTTCGGCCTGGGCGAGGGCGCGTTGCACCTCGATGCCCACGTAACGGGCGAGCGCCTGCTCGTCCATGCCGGGGGAGGGGTGCACATTGATATCGCCAAACGTGAACGTCACGTTGCCACCGGATGCGGCGGACATCGGTGCCCGGGTATCCAGCGGGATGTCCGCCACCGCCGGCAGACTAGCCGCGCCGATCGCCAGGCCCGCGCCGGCTTGCTTCATGCGCTTGCCGAAAGCGCCAATCTGTTTCAGCGGGGCACCTTCATTGGCGGCCAGGCCCTTCTGATAGCCCGCCAAGGTGTCGGCGCCATGGCTCATGAAAACGCGAGAGGGCGATTTGATGCCCAGGGTGTCCTTGAACCAGCCGGAGACGTTTCCGGCGATGCCGGTAATCTTGTTCTTGAGTTCGCCGAACTTGTCGCCGATGCCACCGATCAGGCCATCGATGATGGCGTTGCCCAGGTTCTTGAACTTGTCCGGGATCTCGACCCCCAGCGCTTCGAGCGCGGCGGTGATGCCCTTGTAGAGCAGGCCAAGGGGCGACCAGTTGAGCAGCAGCTTGCCGACAGCCCCAATACCGTCATTGAAGGCGTCCTTGACCTGCTGCCAGCGCTCGCCGAACCAGGAACTGATGCCGTCCCAGTGCTTGTAGACGTAGTAGGCACCGGCGGCCAGCAATGTCACGGCGGCAACGATTCCCATGATGGTCAGCGATACCGGATTCAGCGACAGTAGGGTGAGGGCGTAGCGCACTGCGGCAATCGGCCCGAGGATCGAGCCCAGCAACACCAGCAGGCCACCGCCCACCGCTACGGTGGTGGCCAGTCCAGCGGCGACGGTGGCCAGCGTCCCGGCCAATTCGGGGTTCTCCTTCATCCAGTTTCCCACGCCCCGGGTGATTTCGGTCACGTTCTGGATCAGCTCGCGGAGCGGGCCCTGGTTGGTGTCGGTGATGGTGATGCCGATCTCCTGCCAGGCGCTGTTGAGGCCCAGCAGATCGCCCTGGATGTTGTCCGCCATCACCTTGGCCACCCGGGCATTCTCGCCGGCGGCATTGGTGAGGATCTCGACGAACTGCTCGACCCCGGCGGCGCCCTGTTGGGCGATCAGTTCCGCCATGCCGGCGCCGGGTTCCTCGCCGAAGATGTTCTTCAGGTATTCGGCGCGATCGGCGTTACCCATTCGTTCAGTGGCCCGGGCCACGTCGGCGAGGATCTTCGGCACGTTGCGCAGGTTACCTTCGGCGTCCTTGCCGTTGACCCCCAGCGCCTCGAGCGCTCCGGCGGCCTTGCCGGTGGGCGCGGCAAGGCGCGTCATCATGGCCCGCAGCGTCGTACCCGCCTGACTGCCCTGAATACCCACGTTGCCCAGCAAGCCGGCCATGGCGGCGGCTTCCTCAAGTGACAGTCCCATGGCTCGGGCCTGGGGCGCGACGTACTTCATCGACTCGCCGAGCATTTCCAGATCGACGTTGGCCCGGGTGGTTGTGGCAGTGATCACGTCCGCCAAGCGTCCCATCTCCTGGGGAGCCAGTCCGAAGCCGGAGAGTAGATTCGAGGCAATGTCCGCCGTCCTGCCAAGCTCCGCGTTGCTGGCCTTGGCCAGGGCCAGCATGTCCGGCATGGCGGCAAGTATCGCCTCCGGGTCGAAGCCCGCCATACCCAGAAAGCCCTGTGCTCCGGCGGCCTCGGTGGCACTGAAAGACGTGGTCGAGCCCAGTTCCCGGGCTTGATCCATCAGCGCCTGCAGGCGCGGGTCGTCCTTGTCCAATCGGGTCAGGGCCTGCACGCGGGACATTGCCGCACCGTAGTCCACTCCGGGGGCGAGCAGCCGGGCACCGCCATAGAGGGCAGCTCCGCCGGTTGCCAGACCAGCAGCCCCGGTGCCGGCCATGGCCTGGGCGCGGTTGAGATCGCGAGAATAGCGTCGGCTGGCGTCCCGGGCCGCCTTCTGCTTCTGGGCGAGCTTGGAAAGCCGCTCCTGCTGGGTCTTGATATGGGCGTTGACGTCTTTTATCCGTGCGGCAAGCGCACGCTGCTCGTCCGCGTAGCGATCCGTGGCGCCGCCGGCCTGATCCATGCGGGTCTTGGCGTCGCGCTGCTGTTGATTGAGTCGCTTGAGTTCTTCCCGGCTGGCCTTCAATGCCTCGGCGGTCTTGCCGCTGCCGCGGGTGATGTTCTTGAGCGGACCGGTGACCCGGTCGACTGCGTCGAGGATGACTTGCAGCTTGAGATCGCGGGCCATGTCGGTCCTTAGCGTTTCGGTTGATCGGTCTGGCTGCGGATTCTGGCGCGCTCACGCCACTCCATCAGCTCGGTGAGGGGCATGGCGGCCATGTCCTCCGGCCGCCAGTGGAACACCATGGCAAGGTCCGCCATGGCATCGTCTACGCTTCGAGGTAATCCGGGTTCTCCCCCTTGGCCCGCTTCGGTAGCAAAAAACCCGCCACCACGCCGCCCAGCTGCACCATGTCCGCCGGGTCCAGGTTGCGCAGCTCCGCATCGGTCAATGCCGGGTCGGTGATACGCGGCAGCACCTTGCATAGCGCCGATACGTCCATCTGCAGCACGTCCGTCAGGCTGACGCCGCGCAGGGCGCCGGCCAGCGGCTTGCGCACGGTGATGGTGGCGACGCTTTTCGAGCCACGCTGGATGGGTGTGTCGAGCTCGACGGTTTCGGTGGTGACGCTTGACGCTGCCGGGGCTTGCTTCTGTTCCTGCTCGCTCATGGGTTTCTCCTGGGGGTTGATGATGGCTTGTATTGCTGGGCCGGCCTGCTGGCCGGCGCTGGATGGATCGATGGGCGCTTATACGCCGAGATTCCGGCGGCGTTGGGCGTAGCGGTCTACGCCGCGCACCTTGAACACCATGCCGGGCACGTCGCGCTCGATAAGATCCTCGCCGTCGACGGTCAGTTTGTAGTAACTGACGGTGGTGGTGACCGAGATAGTGTTGTTGTCGCCCTTTGATGCTTCGCCCATGGCGATGGTCTTGTGGCGTCCGCGCACGACGATCTCCACCGGGAACGTCTCGCCGGTCTCGTCGCTTTCGTAGCTGCCGGTCATGCGTAGCAGGGCGGCGTCGTGGATCGGTGAGCCGTAGCTGTCGAAGATCTCGGCGATCATGCCACCGGCGGTCCACTCGAACTCCTGCAGCTGGGCGCCCTGGTCGACTTCGATGGGGCCTTCCATGCCGCCGCCCTCGTACTCGACCATGCGCCGGGCGAGTTCCGGCAGCGTGAGGGACGGAATCTGGCCCTGCCAGTTGTCGCCGTCGCCGAACAGGTTGAAATCTTTCAGAATCTTGGGAAGTGCCATGGTCTATCTCCTGTTTAAGCGGCGGCGACACGGTCGGCGAAGTCGACCAGGTAGCGGTCGGTGATGCGCTGCTGCAGCATCAGGTTCTCCAGCGGCGGCACCGGGGTGTAGTCGTAGTCGATGTAGAGCTTGCCCGCCTTGAGCACCTCGGGGCTGTTGATCTCTTCGTCGAACCAGGCTTCGCCACCGAGCAGGTAGCCGAGCCGAATCAGTTCGCGGAACTTGGCGTTGATGCCTTCGACGATGTCCTTGACCAGGCTCGGATGCATCGGCTTGTCCACGGCCCAGAGGTGCGCCTCGGCGATGGTGTCGGCGAGTACCTGGGCGGTGCGGGTGTAGTTCTCGAAGGCGAACAGCGGATCGATTGAGCAGGTGCGCGAGCCCCAGAAGCGGTAGCCGCCGCGATTGATCAGCGTGGTCACCTCGTGGCTGTTGAGATAGCCCGCATCGGTGGCCGGATCCTGTAAATCCCAGAACACGTCTTGGCTGATGCCGCTGACGCCGTTGACCGCGATGTTGGAGAGCGTCTTGTGCCAGCCGATTTCGTTGTCGAGCTTGGCGCGCAGACCCAGCGCCCGGGCTACGGCGCTGTGCGTGCGGGTGGACTGGGTAACGGTGTCGAAGCCGGTGAAGTCCGGCCAGATCACCATGACCTCGCGAGCGCCGAAGTTCTCGCGGTACATGGCCGCTTCTTCCTTGGTCTTGCTGTCGCCGGCGGAGGCGTAGACGAAGGCGCGCAGCTTCTGGCCGATGGCGATCAGCTCGCTGGTCACGTCCGCGTCGTCGAGCTCCGGCACGCCGAGAATGCGCGGCTTGACGCCGAAGCGCTGCTCGGCGGCCAGCAGCGCCTGCATGCCGGTCTTCTTGCCGGTGAGTGGGTCGACACCGCCTATGACGTTGGCCTTGGTCTCGGCGTCGTCGACACCCTCCGCGACCCGAACCGCTACCACCAGGGTCTTGGTCTGCTTGACGATGGCATCCAGCGAGCGGGCCAGCGTTCCCTCTTCGCCGGCATTGGCGATGGCGGCGTAGATATCCGTGACCAGCACCGGTGTATCCAGCGGCAGGGGTTCGTCCTGGCCGCCTGTCAGGTTCTGGTAACCGATGGCGGAGACCACGCCCGCACCACTACCGTCCTCGGTGGCGGTGACCAGGGCCGCGGCTTCCGGCGCGCCGTTGATGGCCGTAGCCACCTCGGCGGCGGTGCTGGTAATGGCGCCCTCGATGTCGGTGGCAAGGCGGACGGTGATGTCCTTGCCGCTGACGCTGACCGCCAGCGCCTGGGAGACGTCGTCGGGATCGAGATAGCGAACGCGGATGGCGTTACCGTCGGTGCCTGCCGAAGCGGCGGTGTAGGTGATGCCGGTATAGGCTGCGGCGAAATTTAGAGTCAAGGCGGCGGCCACGCCGGCGGCGGCTTCGGGAGCGGTACAGATCACACCGACCACGGCGGTGCTGACGGTGCGTATCGGTCGGGTGCCTTCGTTGACTTCGACGACGCGAACGCCGTGATGGTAATCCTGGGCCATGATGGGCTCCTGCGCAGGGTGAGCGATTGGCAATGCATTGCGTGTTGCCATGCTTGCCCGCGCGGGCGCGAGGCTCTAGTGATTGGGGTTGTAGATGGTCGGTTTACAACCTGTAAGGCAGGAAAAGCCCGCCGGGCGGCGGGCTAGGGTGAGGGCAGCGGTTACCAGTCGATTTTTTCCAGCGCGGCGCGGTCCTCGGCAAGCTGCGCGGCTTTGACGTCGTCTTCGAGCCGGTGACGCCGGCCCGTGGCGCTGCCGTGCGCCGTAACGTAGGCGTCGGCCTTGGCGATGATGCGACCGACCAGCTCGGCTTTGCCGATGGGACGCTCGGCGAGCATCGCATCGAGGTAGGGCGTTGGCGGCTCGGTGCCGGGGTCGGCGCCAGCAGCATGCCATTCCTGCCAGCCTCGGGCTTCGCGCTCCTGTTTATCGAACGATGGCGTTTCGGCGGCGGGGTACTCGTCGAGAATGCCCCCCAGGGCCCGGGTATAGCCGTCGTTTATGCGGCCCATGGCGGCGGCAGCCAAGTCGCCGAGCGACGCGGCGGGCGGTGCTGCGAAAGTTGCGCCATCGAAGGACCAGCCCGGCACGACCTGGGCGTGACAGACGACCCACTCGATGGACGGATGAAACCGCCCTTCGGGGTCTTTGTCCGTGATTTCGGCCACGGTGCCATCATGAATTCGTGCCCACATATCACCACCTCACTATTACAATGCCGTCACCACCGTCTGGCACAGAGCCCGCGATGTATTTTGATCCACCACCAGCACCGGTCCCAGGAGTAGAAAATGCATTGGACCCACCCCTTCCGCCGCCGCCTAAAATCGAATCGCCACCCTGACCGCCCCAATAGTTCGCGGCGCTGTTGACAGTAGATGTCGCTGGATAACCGTTTCCCCCGTTGACGTTGATAAGACCGCCTGTACCAATGCCGCCCTCTGCTCCAAACCCGAGAGATGCGGTACTGACGCCGTCCCCTCCCGAGGCCGACAAATATGCACCAAACGAGGAACTCCCGCCATTCGTGCCAGGATTACCAGCATTAGCGGCACCAGCGCCACCCGCTCCAACGGTCACTGTGACCGTGCTAACACCAGTGAGATCCAGCAGCGATATGGATGCACCACCTGCGCCAGCACCACCATACGACGACTGAGCGTCGCTAGACAGCGCCCCACCACCACCTCCACCAAGTACGGTTACATTCGCCTTGCGGATGCCATCTTTCAGCATTTGAGGCACAGGCCACGCAGTAACGCCTGGGGCGTCGAACACGGCGATGTTTTGATAGCCATCAGCTGCAAAATCACCCAGGGCCGCCAGGGCGGCGCCGACGTTGGTAGCTCCCGGGGCCTGCGGTATATCGGCGCTAAGCGCGATCTGGTCGTCGGTATGGGCTTGAGGATCTTGCTCGTGCGCCGCGACGCCATCGTCGGCATACTTGCGCGTGGCCAGCACGACGGACGGATCCACTTTAAGGGTGACCGTCGCCGTGTCCGAAACCTGCATCACGAAGCGGATCGTTTGCGTCCTTCCCGACCCCTCAGATAATTGCGGCTTGTAGGTCTCGGGGTAGTTGCCATAGGCGATGAGATCGCCGTCGGCGTCATAGAGCCCGATCTCGCGTATGGTCCAGCCACCGACGTCAGGGGGTAACACTTGCTCGACAACGATCCAGTTAGGGTTGTCCGGGTCCACCACGCTGGTGTTTATCGGGGCGCGGCGCACCTCGTTGACCAGCATAGTGCGGTCGCTGTCGGGCACCGGCGTGACCCCGCCACCATCGCCGATGGCGAGGTCGGTGATGGTGATGCTCGTGCCCAAGGCGATGGCGTTGGCGATCTTCGCTTCGCCGATTGCCGTGGGCAGTGTGTAGAACTGGGCCATGGGCGCTCCTACGGTTGAGGGTAAACGGTGGTTGTGTCGATGACATCGAGCGCGCCGCCGATGTAGAGCGGGCCGCTGCTCTGGGTGTCGGGGGCGGTGTACGGGTAGACGGTGGTTTCGTGGCCGTCGTAGACGGCCGAGCCGAGATACAGCGGGCCGCGCGACTCGCCGAGAAGGTCCAGCCCGGTGATGTGCCGGGTGAGCGGCTTGGCATCATCGACGAGCCGGGTGAGCTCGGTGTACATGCTGTCGGTGATGCCGGTGTCGAGCACGCCGATGCGCAGGGCAAAGGTGCCGGGCTCGCCCTCTGGCACCTGTTCCCACCATTCATCGACTTCCAGCAGATAACCCAAGGGCTCGACGACCCGGCGCAGCGCCGAGATCGTGCCTTTCTTCTGGTGGACGTAGAACGCGGCGCGCACGACGCCGCGCTTGGTGGCTTCCGACCAGGTGGTGTCCCAGCGATCGACGCTGAATGCCCAAGCAAGGTAGGGCAGCAGATGCGCCGGGCAGGTGTCCGGGTTCCACAATTGACGCAACGGCACCGGTACGCGCTGAATCTCGGCCAGGGCCTCGGCGACATGACGTTCCAGCGGCGTGGCATTGGGTGGCAGCAACGAATTACTCATCGATGCCTCCGATCACGACACTCGTGCCGGTGCAATGCGCGGCCTGGGTCTCGTCGAGTACCACATCGACCAGCGGCGCGGTGAGTTCGACGCGCTGCACGCCCTCGACGTGCAATACGGCATAGAGGGCGCTCAGGCGAATGTCGCGTCCGATGCGTCGCTGGGCGCTCACATACGCATCCAGGGCAGCCTCGGCAGCGGCGAGGATCGGCTCTTGCTCGGGACCGGGGTAGACGTAGAGGGTGGCATCGACGCTGTAGTTGACGATGGCGGCAGATTGCACCGTGAGCCGGTCCCCGACCGGGCGCACGTCTTCCGCCGATAGCGCGGCCGTGACAACATCGAGCAGATCTTGCGTTGCGGTGCCATCGCCCAGCCGCGAAAGCACCGTCACTAGCGCGGCGGCTGGCGATGGGCTGATGGCGGTGGCATCGGCGACACGACCATCGGCGCTCAGTGCATGGAATATGTAGGCGCCCCGCGGGCCGGCGACGCTGAGCCCTTCGAAGGCCCTTTGAGCGCGCAGGCGCAGATCGTCGTTGCTTTCATAAGTCGGCGGCACCGGCGGCACGGCATCCGGGTCGCCGGGGTCGATGGTGAGACGCTCAACGTTGTAATTCGCGGCGAGTTGGTCGAGGTCGCCGTTCTTCGAGAACGCCAGCATCACCGCCTTGGCCGCTTCGTTGACGCGCTGCCGCCAGTGCAATTCGCGGTAGGCGTTTTCCTGGCAGAGCTTGGCGAGCGGCTCGGATTCGAGCTCGAGCAAGGCGGCGATGGCAGCCTGCTCGTCGCTGGGGTACAGAGCGACCAGGGCGGCCTTGCGTTCGTCGAGTATGGTCTCGTAATCCAGCGTTTCGACGACCGTGGGGGCCGGCAAGCGTGATAGATCGATGGGGTTGCTCATGCGCTGGCTCCTGTTACCGGTATTGCCAGCGTGATCTCGTCACCCTCGGCGGTGATGGCGTCGAGTTCGAGCGTCGCGGTGCCGGGCTGGGTGGTGCTGACGCTCTTGCGAATGGCCTGCACGCGGATACGCGGCTCCCAGCGCAGCAGGGCCATGATGGCGGCGCTATAGGCTTGCAGCAGGGTGGCGTCGTGCAGCGGCTGGTCGATGAGATCGGGCAGCAGGCTGCCGTAGTCGCGGCGCATGACCCGGGAACCGATAGGCGTGGTGAGAATATCGCGCACGGACTGGCGGATATGATCGAGGCCGTCGATGCGGCGGCCGGTTTGGGCGTTCATGCCGGGCATTAAACGACACCTCCCGAGTTGCTTGAGCCGGACTGGACGCCTTTGTGCTTGTGGTTCGCGCTGATGTCCTTGCCGTTGCTGGTGACAGCGCCGGTGAAGGCGACATCGCCGGCCATGGTGGCGGTCTGGCCGCTGGGCTGGCTGAAATTACCGTTCAGCGTCAGGTTGCCGTTGATGATGGTGTTGGCGTTGAGCGTCGCGCCGCCGCTGGCGGTGGCGGTTAGGGTCGCGGCGGTGGTAATTTCAACCGCGCCCTGGGCGTTGATACCAGCAGACCCCGGGAGGGTGGCTTGCAGGTGGCTTGCCGCGTGATCGTATTCGATCACCGCGCCGTCCGGGAATTTCCTCAGCCATTTATCCGGGCTGCTCGAGGGCGCCGGATGAGCGGCGCTGTTGATGCCGGAGAGCGCCACGGCGGCAGCAATATCGCCGCCCGGCGAGAATACGATGGCCTGCTCGCCGATGGTCGGCGGGTTCCAGTCGCGGGTGGTGCCGGCGCGCTGCTCGATCCAGGGCAGCCAGTCGGTTAGCAGCTCGCCGATGGCGACGCGCACGCGCACGGCCTTGTGATCCACCTCGGCGATGGTGCCCAGGCGGATCAGGTTGTGGATGAGGCGCAGTAGTTCGGCGGCGCTATGCGAGGGGTTCGGTGTCATGCCGCCATGCTTGCCCGCGCGGGGCTGCAGCTCTAGTAAAACGGGTTGTATGGCGGGGTTTTACAACTCGGTGAGGTGCTTGAGTAGGGCGTCCTGTATCAGTTCGCGATCGGCGGCGCTGAATCCGATCAGGATACGTTCTGGGTACTTGTAGCGAGGGCCGTCCTTGTCGACCTTGTCCCGCAAGCCTTTCTGGTGGATGCGGGCGATATGCGCCACGCGACCGACGAAACCGACCTCGGCGCTTTCCAGGCTGCCCTTGGCCTTGAGGTATTTGGCGGTGCGGATCTTCGAGAACATCGCTTTGCGCCGAATGGCACCCTGCTTGGCCCGGTGCTGCGGCTTGCGGGGGGCGTAGGCGGTGCCGTCCGGGTTCTGCTGGGCTTTGATGCGTTCGCGCTGGCTACGCCGAAGGTCGCGGGCGACCTTGCGGGCCAAGGCCCGGCGCTGCTTGGGCTCCACCTTGGCGAGTAGCGGCGCGACCCAATCCGCCAGGGCGTCGAGATCGTCCATCAGGGCGATTGCCATTCGCTGGTGAGAGTGTAATCGGCGTCACTCGGCCCCTGGGTGTACAGCTGCCAGTCGGTGGCAGGGCAGGCGTCGATCGGGAACTCCGGCATGCGATGTTCGCTTTTGATGCTGCCGGCAGCGCAGTCCACCAGGGCAACGACCCGCTCAGTGAGGGTGACGCTCAGGGCGAGATCCCAACGGTCGTTGGCGAGGATCTCGGCTTCGAAGCGCACCGCCTCGTCCGGGTCGAGATCCGGCTGGTAGTGTGACAGCCACTGCAGCAGCGGGATGATCACCGCATCGAGCTCGCCGCTGTAGTCGGTGAGTACGATCTGGGCGGGCACCAGGTACTGGTGAGACAGGTGTTGGCCGCGGTGGAACTGGATGCTGCCGTCCTGGACGAAGGTCAGCAGCCGGTCCGGGTCGTTGGCCAGGCCAGGGACGCTGGCGAGCAGATGGTTGCGCAGGGCGGTGAGCTTTTTCATCGGTTCACCCTCATTTGTCGGGTCTTTTCCTTGGATCCAAGACTAGAGCCGAACCAGAACTGCAGAATGCTGTTGATGGCTGCAGTGAGCACACCGAGGATGATGTTGAATGCGTCGCGCAAAGAGTCATCGACCGTCACGTTTTTCGACATGAAAATATACAGCACGCAAAAGTAGCCGACGCCGAACACTGAAGAGAGAAGGATTTGCGGCCAGATATTGACCGAGAATAGATCGCGGGCGCTCTTACGGTCCTCGACTTCTAGCTTTTCGAGGTCGATATCAAGTTCGCGCATGCGTACCCTGAACTCCGCATCGAGCTTGCGTAGCTCGGATAGCTGCTCTGGTGAGGCATTGAGCACTGCCTGTTCCACCTGGACACGATCGGCATCTGGATTACCCAGCCAGCGATCCCCCATCTCGCGAATGGCCGCGCCGGCAAGCGGACCCCCCAAAGCGGTGCCAAGTGCCGGTGCTACGGTTTTTACAATGCCTTTCCAGTCCATTGTTTTCTCCTGTCAGGCGGCCATGGCCTGGCTGTGACGCCGATAGGCGGCAGCCAGTCGAGTGTCGTAGTCGTTGCGGGCGTAGGCCGGGCCGTTGTAGCGGCGGGCGAAGTCTCGCCAGTCCAGGCGCTTCAAGGCCGCGTGCATGGGCCCGTTGAACTCAATGAAGCGTATGAAGGCATCCAGTTGGGCCGATTCATCCTGGCCCATGGCGATAACGAAGGCGCTGGCGGAGTCATAACCCAAATCCTGCCAATGAAACCCCATGATCTGAAAAAGCCCCCAACTCGCAGACTCCAATGCCGCCGGGGCGTGGATTTCGTAGGCCTTCGCTAGCCGATTTTGCTCACGAATACCGCCGAAATAGCCGCCGGGCTTGTGGTTGACGATATCGGGCTGTTGATGCTGATAGGGCACTGGATTGATGCCGTGAGTGATCAGGCGGCGACGCATGATGTGCCGCTCGAACAGGATGACCGGCTCGCCGGTGGGGTGGAAGCCTGTGCCACGGGACTCGATCTCATTGACCGCCATGATGGTGGCCACATCGACGCCGAGGTATTCGGCAGCCAGCACCAGGTCGATCTGGCGCAGGTGTTTACTATTCGCGCGACCCTGCTGCAGGGCCTGGCGGGTCTTGGGGCCGGCAAGGCCATCCAGCACCAGGCCGTGATCGAACTGCACCTGGCGCACGGCGGCTTCGGTCTCGTCGCCGAACCATCCGTCCACTTCAATGGTATAGCCGGCACGCACCAGATCCCGCTGCAGGGATTCGACCCGATAGCCGGTATCGCCGAATTCAAGAATCATTGGCTTTACCCTCGATGACGGTGATGCGGTCGCGCAGGCCGGACACCGAGGATTTGATGCTCTCCACGGAAGACTTCAGGCTGCCGATCTCTCGGTCCGCGTCGCTCTTGGTGTAGTAGACGTTGCTCCAGTCGCGCAGGTCGCGGCGCAGGCGCTCGATCTGCTCGCCCTGGTACAGCAGCCGTTCCCGCAGTACGGCGCTGCTCTCGCCGATGGTGACCAGCTTCATGCCGGCCCAGCCCACCAGCAGCACGAGAATGACCTGAATGGCGGTTTGCATGTGTCGCTCGAATACAGAGGGTTTCACGTCGGTTGTGTCCTCGATCATCCGTCTAGTCCCCATGACGGTCGGCTTGTGGTGTCGTGCATGGTTTCCTCTGCGTACTCGCGCTCGGTCGGCGCGTTGTTAATCCCATAGCTGCACGGTTCGCGTGCGGCTAGGTTGTTGTGTGGCCACGTCGGGTAACGTGACCAGGGTGCCCTGGGGCAATACCGGGCCGAGATCGGCCAGCCCGGGATTCATGTCGATGACCTGCTCGGTGATGCCGGCGGTGCGCCCGAACACCCGCTGGCAGATCGCATCGACGGTGTCGTATTGATGGGCGCGAACGCTACGTTGCATCAAATGAGTTCCACGGTTGTGTGGTTACGCCCGACAATCTCCGCCACCGCCCAGCGGGCGTCCCGGCGGTAATCCTCGGCGGCGTCCGCCTTGGCCTCGCCCCGCTCGTCGCCTACATCCGTCGCGCTATAGTCCCGATAGCGTTCCAGCAGCTGGGCATGGGCCTCGGCGAAAACGGCCCGCACATACAGCAGGGCGTGATGGCCGGGAATCTGCCAGGGTTCGATGGGGATGAGATCGGCGGTGCCGCGCTGGGCGTCCATCTGCTCGGCCTGGAAGTCGCTAAGTTGCCGGTTGACGCTGGCCATGGCGATGCTCAACGCCGTCACCAGGCGCGGCGCGGTGACGGTGGTGTCGAGTCGGTGCTGCTCGCGGAAGTCGTCTGGATCGAGGGGCGGCCAAAAGCCGTTGTTGGCAAGCTCCGGGGCATCCGTGGCGGTGGCGGTGCCGTAGGCGACCAGTGACATGACGGACCTCCGGTGGTGTAAGGAAGGGGGTGGGCGACGGTTCGAGCAGGGAGAGGGTCTGCTCTAGCGTCGCGCCCCCTTGACGTCGGCGTGCGACTCGGTGGATGCGATCAGGCCGGGTTAGCCCTGGTCGCGCTCGTTTTGTTGCTTGATGAAGCGTTCGAGCTTCTCGATGTCCTTCTTGACCCCGATGCGCTCGTTGAGCGAAAGGGCCTGCTTTAGGTGATCCAGCGCCCTCTCACCGGCGCCGGATTCCCGCAGCGCATAGCCCAGGGCCTTGTGCAGCTTGGCGCGGATCGGATCGTGCATGTCCATGTCCGCGGTCAGTGTGTTCAGGTGCTCGAGCAGCGGCGCCAGGCGGTAGGCTTGCGCATCGTCGCTTTCGATCTCGCTGAGGGCTTCCTCGGCGATCTGCTCGGTGACCAGCGAGGCGGTATCGCGCTCGTAGCGGTCCGGGGTGTCCAGGCCGTTGTGCAAGGCGTACTCGGCAATGGCCAGGGCGCCTTCGATGTCGCCGGTATCGATGCGCCACACCATGATGGTCATCAGCACATCGTCCTGGGCGCCGTTGCCGGCCTCGATCACGCCGGCAACGTAGCTGTCGAACTCCGGCAGCAGTTCGCGCTTCTTGTCTATCTTGGCGGCCACGGACTTGATGTTCTTCAGGGTGCGCCGGGCTTCCCACAGGGCGGCGGCATGCAGTTCGTACTGTTCGCCGGTTTGCGGCTGGCCACTCTGGGCATCACCCGCCGCTTTCGCGGCGGTGATGCGCTGGTAGTGGCGACGGGCGGGGCTCGTCATGGGCGTTCCTTATACGAAGGTGATGTTCTCGACCAGGCAGCCGAAGCCGTAGTCCTCGACCACGTAGGTGTCGTTGCTGGACTCGTAGTTCTCGACACGCTTGCGCTCCGGCTTGTCCTTGATGTAGCGACGACGGCTGCCGAGCTGGTAGTACATCGAGAGGTTTTCGAGGCTGGTGATGAAGATGGCACCGTCCGGTACGAAGGGGGCGCGGATCGCTTGCAGTCCGCCGACCCGCTTCTGGCTGACGATAAGGTCCAGGGCGCGGGCTTCCGTGGGGGTATCGGCATGCTGGCTGATCAGCGGGAAATACTTATCCGCGAGCAGCTTGCGACCCATGATGGCGACCAGGTCGGTGGACTCCCGGAACCAGGGCTCGATCATCTCGTTGACCGCGTCGAACACCAGGGCGTCCAGGTTGGCGTAGTCGCCGCTGGAACCAACATTGACCTTGCCTGAGGCGCTGACCACCTCGCTGAGCACCCGGGCCGGGGCGTCGTTGCGATACTTCTGCAGCCAGCCGACGTTGACGTCCTGCAGCAGCGGGTTGGCGACGCGATCCGTCTCGACGGCTGCGGCGGTACCATTGAAACCGACCATGATGCGATCCAGCGCCTGCTGGCGAATGATGGCGTTGCGCACGCGGGTCTGGAAGTCCGGGAACTTGGCCCAGGCGTCGAGCTTCGACCAAGGCAGATAGGTGTCGAACTCCGTGGAGACGCACTCGTAGCTGTTGGCGTCCAGCCCGGTGATGTCGCGGGGCTGGCGATCCTTGGCGCTGACGTCGGTGCGCGCGGCGATGGGTCCGGTAACACCGAGGCCGAGCTTTTCACCCTTGAGTTCGTCGACGCCGACGATGTTGATGCGACCCAGGAACTCGCTGGATTCCTGAATCTTGGATTCCAGGGTCTGCTGGACGCTGGGCTCCACCGCGAAGCTCTCGGTGGCGGAGGTGACGCCGGAAAGCTGCGCGATGCGCTCTTTCAGGCGGTTGAAGGCGATGCGGGTATCGTTGCGCATGTGCGGCGGTCCTTAGCAGTCGGTGAGTTCGGTGCCGCCGTTGCCGCCGGTGGCGGTGGGGCGATTGGGGGTGTCCGGGGTGTCGTCGAGCTTGGTGTACAGCTCATCGAAGCGGGCCTTCAACTCGTCGTGCGCGGTGCGCTGCGCGTTGAAGTCGTTCTCGTCGGGCAAGGCGTCGATCTTGGCGGCCTGATCGGCGTGCTTCTGCACGAACAGCTCGAGCGTGGTTTCGAGTTCGGCGCGGAAGTCGGCGAAGCCCTGGTTGGTCTTGGCGTCGTGCTTCTTGAACAGCGCCTTGACGCGATCGGCGAGGCTCGGGCCTTGTTCAGTTGCCGGAGCTGGCTCGCTGAAGTCGAGATCGGTCTCGACCGCTTCCGAGAAGACGTTATCCGGGTGTTGCTTCTTATGGGCCAGCGGTGAGGCAGTGCCCGCACTCCGCGAAAACTTGAGCATCTCGGTGCCCAGCGATGCCGGGGAGTCAGTAACCGCAAGACCTTCGAGGTAGGCTTCGCCGGTGTCGGCAAAATTGGGATTTACCTCGATGCTGGTGTAGACCTTCTGGCGTTTTCCATTGATCTCCTTGAGCTGGTCGGTCGGGTCGATATCGGCAAACAGGGCCATCTTGCCTTCTTCAACCTCTTCTGCCTTGACGGCTTTGACGTCACCCAGCGCAGGGAAGGGGCCATCGGCGAACAGACCACGCATGTGTTCCATCCACACACGGGCGCCGTATTTCTTGGGATCGTAGTTGCCGGCCATCTGCGTGATCCAGTCACGCGAGATTTCTCGACCGTCGGTGGTAGCGCCTTGGGTGGCGACTCGGAACCAGGGCATGGAGTGTCCTCGGGTTACATGGGCGGTTCATGGGCGATTGCTGCCGTCAGGTTCCGCGCCCGGGGGCAGGGGCTCAACAAAATGCGGTTGTATATCCAGCGCTTACAACTTGCGGTGCGTTAGGCAAGCCACGCGCACGGGTACGCTGGCGACATGACGACGATGCCCCCCGACACTCTCGACTCCCCCCGGGTAACCGCCCGCCACCTCTACTGGCAGGGGTGGCGAATTGCGCGTATCGCCGAATTTCTCGACGAGAAGCCGGCGACGGTGCACACCTGGAAGGCCCGGGACGGCTGGGCGGAGGCGAGCCCGACCCAGCGCGTGGAAGGGGCGCTCGAAGCGCGCCTGGTGCAGTTGATCGGCAAGGAGGAAAAGGAAGGTCGCGACTTCAAGGAGATCGACCTGCTGGGCCGCCAGATCGAACGGCTTGCCCGAGTGCACAAGTACGAGGGCAGCGGAAAGGAATCGGACCTCAATCCGAACATCGAGGCGCGCAACGCGGGGCCGAAGAAGAAGCCACGCCGCAATGCCCTGGACGATGAGCAGATCGCGGCGCTGAAAACGGCGTTCCTGGAAACGGCCTTCGCCTACCAACGGCAGTGGTATGACGCCGGCCAGAAGCACCGCATCCGCAACATCCTCAAGAGCCGCCAGATCGGCGCAACGTTCTTCTTCGCTCGCGAGGCGATCGTCGATGCTTTCGAGCATGGGCGTAACAAGATTTTCCTCTCGGCGTCCAAGGCCCAGGCGCATATCTTCCGCAACTATATCGTCCAGTTCGTCAAGGAGATCACCGACGTCGATCTCAAGGGCGACCCGATCGTGTTGGACAACGGCGCGGAGCTGCACTTTCTGGGCACCAACTCGAAGACCGCCCAGGGCTATCACGGTGACGTCTACCTGGACGAGTATTTCTGGATCCACCGCTTCCAGGAATTCCGCAAGGTCACCAGCGGCATGGCCATGCACAAGAAGTGGCGGCAGACCTATTTTTCCACGCCCTCTAGCATCGGCCATGAGGCCTATCCGTTCTGGACCGGGGATCTGTTCAACAAGCGTCGCACCAAGGCCGACCGCAAGGAGTTCGACGTCAGCCATGCGGCCCTGGCGGCGGGGGCGCTATGCCCGGATGGGCACTGGCGGCAGATCGTCACGGTGGAGGATGCCATCGCCGGCGGCTGTGACCTGTTCGACATCGAGCAGCTACGCCTGGAATACAGTCCGGATGAGTTCGATAACCTACTGATGTGTCAGTTCGTCGACGACAGCCAGAGCGCCTTCCCGCTGTCGGCACTGCAGAACTGCATGGTCGATAGCTGGGAGGTGTGGGACGACTACCGACCCTTTGCCCCGCGACCGGTGGGGGATCGTGGCGTGTGGATCGGCTACGACCCCACCGGTACCGGCGAGGATGGCGACGGCGCGGGTCTGGTGGTCATTCTCCCGGCCCGCTCCGTCGGCGAGAAACACCGAATCCTGGAACGCCACCGGCTCAAGGGCGACGACTACGAAGCCCAGGCGGACTTCATCAAGTCGTTCCGCGAGCGCTATCGCATCGAGCATATCGGTATCGATACCACCGGGCTCGGCGGCGCCGTGGCAGAGTACGTGGCCAAGTGGTTCCCGTTGGTCGAGCGCTACCGCTACACGCCGGAGCTCAAGTCCACCATGGTCATGCAGGCCCAGCAGATCGTGCGCAAGAACCGCCTGGAATTCGACGCGGGCTGGGCGGATCTGGCCCAGTCCTTCATGGCGATCAAGAAGGAACTCACCGCCAGCGGTCGCCAGTTCACCTATACCTCGGGGCGTAACAAGCAGACCGGCCATGCGGATCTCGCCTGGGCCACGATGCACGCCCTGCACAAAGAACCGATCGAGGGCCCGGATGATTCCGGTACCGGTCAATCAATGATGGAGATCTTCGAATGAGCGATAACATCGCCGACAAGCCCCGGATTCGAGTGCCGGCGTACAGTAAGCAGGGCGAAGCCGCGCCGGAACCAACGCCTGGCAAGGCGAGAGCCGAGGCGTTCTCGTTCGGCGATCCCGAGCCGGTGACAAGCCTGCGCGATGTGTTCTACGAGGGCGTGTGGTTGAGCCCGGATGAGTGGTACGAGCCACCGGTGCCGTTCAGCGTGCTGGCTCAATCCTATCGGTCGACCGCGCATCATGGCAGCGCGCTGCAGGTGAAGCGCAACATTCTTTTGCGCACCTTCCAGCCGCATCCACTGCTTAGCCGCCAGGCGTTCAGCGCTTTGGCCCTCGATCATCTGGTGTTCGGCAACTGCTACCTGGAAGAGGTGAAAGGGCGACTCGGCAAGCGCCTGCCGTTCCGCCATCTACCGGCCAAGTACATGCGGCGCGGCGGCAAGCAGGCGAACCGCTACTGGTGGGTGCCCAACTATCTGGATAAGACCGAGCTGCCCAAGGGCAGGGTGGTGCATCTGCTCGAGCCGGATATCGATCAGACCGTCTATGGGCTGCCGGACTATCTGGGCTCGCTGCAGTCGGCCTGGCTCAACGAGAGCGCGACGCTGTTCCGGCGCCGCTACTACCTCAACGGCAGCCATGCCGGCTTCATCATGTACGTCAACGACGAGGCCCACGATCAGAAGGACATCGACGCCATGCGTCAGGCGCTGCGCGAAAGCAAGGGCCCGGGCAACTTTCGCAACCTGTTCCTCTATTCGCCGAAGGGAAAGAAGGACGGGGTGCAGATCATCCCGGTGTCCGAGGTGGCGGCCAAGGACGAGTTCTGGAACATCAAGAACATCACCCGGGACGATCAGCTCGCCGGCCACCGCATCCCGCCGCAGCTGATGGGCATCATTCCGCAGAACACTGGCGGCTTCGGCGATGTCGAGAAGGCCGCCCGGGTCTTCGTCGCCAATGAGCTCGAACCGCTGCAGGCCACCTTCATGGAGATCAACGAGCGGATGGGCGAAGAGATCATCCGCTTCAATCCCTACTCCCTCGACGCTCCCGGCGGCGCCGGCCTCGATCCCTCGCGCTGATCACCACGCCCCCAAGTTCTCCCTGGCTTGCCGCTCATCTGAGCGGCTTTTTTGTGCCTGCCGCTCAGGTCCTACCAGCCACCCCTACTAAAGTCCCTGGCGCCCCACCGCGCGCCGTCGACACCCCGCCCCGCCTGCGCGCTTTGTAGGTCAGTTTTTATTCACTTCCTCAATGCCCGCTAGAGCGCTCACACAGAGCGGCTGACGGACAGCGATAAGATGCTGTTTTTGCTTCGGAATCCTTCGTTTTAAATGGCTATGAGAGCAGCCACAGCGGCCAAAGGGCAGTTTATAAGCCAGGGGGGTCCTCGGAAAAAGGTAATGCAGGTAACGCGCCATGTTTTTAGGTATTAAGTTAATGATATTAAAGGATAAAAAAATTACCCTAAAAAGGTAACGTTTGGTACTGCAAAAGGTAATGCTTTCCTAAGATATTGATATATATAGATTTATAAAAATACGATAATTACCATTTAAAAAGGTAACGCATCACCTTTACATCACCTTTATGTTACCTTTTGAACGACCGTTTTAAATACATACAAAACAATAAGATATGACGATATTTGAGAAAGCATTACCTTTGTTACCTTTTTCCGAGCCCCCCAAACATTCTGATAGCCCCCTTCAACGCGCCCGCGCACACGCAAGTCATACATGCTTCTTCTCTCGTCACTCTCGCGACTATTCCCGCTCAGCTTCTTCAAGGACAAAAAAATGCCAGCAGCTGGATACTGTTGGCACATATTTGGTACTTGAGCGCTGCGAAGCCTACCACTACGGCATTAGAGTCCGATCCATCATCGGCGCGACGGAGAAGGTTCTGTCAAATTCTGGAAGATTCATTTCAAGGGGTATGCTAAAGACGGCATCGGATAGATGGCAGTTTCGCATATATAGTCTGGCCTCGCATGCCCTTCCCGGGTAACTGAGCCTTGCAGAGGTGAAGATAGCCATGGAGCGGTCTTTATACTTCGACGAGCATTTCGGATGCGTTCCGGGCACGCCATGCAGAGCTCGAGATCGTATGATGCATACACCATGGCCGTGTATGGCGATTCAGTGGCCTTGTCACTAAGAGATATTAGCTTTTGTGCATGTTTTGTAAGAAATAACCTACACAATATGCCGCTCTTTGCTTACACGATCGATGGTCATCAATTAATATAGATTAAGTAAAAAATAGTTCAAATAAGACATAATGCTCTCCATCGAGCAAGGAGTCGTTCGATTTGCCTGCAGGACGCATGGCACTAGAAAGCAGCCAATAAGCTGGTTTCGCTCCAAGTTGCATCAAAAAATACCAAGGAAGGTATGCAGTATCATTAGATATCTGCTGTGCATGGAGCCGTGATCATCATCAAGGCGATTGGAGTATTCAAGCGAAGAGCAGTGGCCAATGAGTGGCTGCAAGCACAGGATGTGCGTGATCAGGACGATCAGTGTAAGGGAAGGAGGCAATCCAGGCAGGAAGCCCTTGATGCCAAGGAACCAGAGGACTCTTCGTTCAGCAGAGTACGTTTCTCTGCAAGGCCCGGCCAGAAATGGCTGGGCCTACTTTTATGTACGTCATTATTTACACCACCGGTTGAATCAACTACCTATCGCCGTGTCGCGTGGACACGCGATCGCATCACACTCTCTAATCGTAAAACGTCTCCTTATGTATTTCGGTGAGTTGCCATAGAGTGCGAATCTGACCAAGCAATTTATAGGGTAGATCGCTCATCGGAGCTTGTTCCATATGCTTGGATTCGTCGCTGATGTCGATATCGCCGTTATCGGTATGAGACAGATAGCGTACGATCAACCTGCCGAAGCGCTCGAGTATGTACAACCCATCTTGCACAAACGTATTGGTCGGCAGCACTGCGGCCAAATCACCGGTGTCGATGAAGTCGAATCTTTCACCAGGGGCCGGCGTGACCAAATGACAGTCATCGTCCAGATTGGGCACGGGAATGTCACCGAGGATGGAGATCGGGGCGGCTTGCTGAAGCCAGGGAGGCGGTTGATGTACCTGGATATAGAGTACTCGCTGAGGCTGAGGCTGAGGCTGAGGTTGAGGTTGAGAAATAGGCGTCTTGAGTAAGTCTTCAAGACTGCATCCCAGCGCGTCAGCCAGGGCTACAAGACGTTCGTGACCAACCTGGCGGATGGTGCCGGACTCCCAATAGGAGATCGACACATCGGATACGCCTACTTTGCGTGCCAAAGCCGCTTTGCTGAGCTTGGCCTGTTGGCGTAATTGTTTTATTCGAGCACCCAAGGCTTCCATCAAGATATCTCACGATTTCATTCGTGCCAGCATAGAGAAAATGAGTCGAAGTTTGTTTAGGATTATCAGGCTTCTATGAGGAACTTCGAGAACTTTCCGCGGATTGAATCACTTTTGAAGAGCACTGCTTCTATTAACATAGGTTAATAGTTAGTAAAACAAAAAGTTTCTCTTTTTACCAGACAATAGGCTCGCCGGCCCAATCCCAGAAACTGCCGCTATCATCCGGTGTACGACGGTCCATGACGTCCAATAGATGTTCGGCGACAAAGCTCGCGGTAAAAAGTTTGCCTTCTGGTACCCGGGCCTGAAAAGGTTGCGACAAGTCGGTATCGGTAGTTCCTGGATGCAGGCATAGAACGATGGCTTGCCGATTGAGACGTTTAAGCTCTATGGCGGCCGTCTTCAAGAACATGTTGTGAGCCGCCTTGCTGGCGCGGTAGGCATACCAGCCTCCCAAGCCATTGTCTTCGATGGAGCCCACTCGGGCGGAAAGACTGGCAAAGATGATCGGGTGCTTGCCCAGCAACGAGCCTTTGAGTGTCTTGAATAGCATGACGGGAGTGGCAGCGTTGACGTGAAAGAGACGCGCCAGCGCATCAAAGTCTAGATCTTCGAAGCGCTTCTCCGGCGCGATGCCCGCGTTGCCGTCATGGAGCATCCCGATGGCATTGAAGATTAGATGAAGTGGGGCGTCTTTCAAATGCGCGGCGAGAGTGTCTTGTCCTTCCTGAGTCGTGATATCCAGGGCCAGACATTCCAGTCTAGAATCCTCCAGTCCCGGCGCGTGGCGGCTGACTGCAATGATGCGCTTTGGTTTTCGACTGTCCAGCAAAGCCTTGAGTACTGCATGGCCAATGCCTCCTGAGGCGCCCAGTACGAGAGCGCTGAAATCATCGGGTAGTTGCCTGAGCATGACGACTCCTTGATTAATAGATGCTGATAAAAAGAAATATAGATGACTGTCGCCAAGGCATTGGCCTGTTGAGTCAATTGGCCAAGCCAAGCCGCTGAGTCGGACTGTCGAGTACGCGCCAGGTGCGTATAATGCGGCCATCCTTCAAGCCAACGGAACGGATGCCATGACTACCGTACGTACCCGCATCGCCCCATCGCCGACCGGGGACCCTCACGTGGGGACCGCCTATGTGGCCTTGTTCAATCTGTGTTTTGCTCGTCAGCATGGCGGCCAATTCATTCTGCGCATCGAGGACACGGATCGAGAGCGCTCGACGCCTGAATCCGAGCAGATGATTCTCGATTCGCTGCGCTGGCTGGGGCTTGAGTGGGATGAAGGACCAGATATCGGCGGGCCTCATGGCCCTTATCGCCAGAGCGAGCGCGGCGATGTCTATGCGCGCTACGCCCAGCAATTGCTCGACGCAGGACACGCTTTCAAGTGTTATCGCACCAGCGACGAACTGAACGAATTACGTGAGCACCGCAAGGCCGAAGGGCTGCATGGGGCATTCAAGCCAGGCGATTTGGCGCTGCCGCAAGATGAGGTCGAGCGGCGTGAATCCGAAAACTGGCCCTATGTAGTACGCATGAATGTGCCGGAAAAGGGCGTCTGTGTCATCGAAGACATGCTGCGCGGTAGCATTGAAGTCGACTGGACCCAGGTCGATGCGCAGGTTCTGCTCAAGTCCGATGGCATGCCCACCTATCATCTGGCCAATGTGATCGACGATCATCTGATGGGCATCACTCATGTCCTGAGGGGCGAAGAGTGGATCAATTCCGCTCCCAAGCATCAACTGCTCTATGAATATTTTGACTGGCAGATGCCAGTGCTGTGTCATTTGCCGCTGCTCCGTAACCCGGATAAAAGCAAACTTTCCAAGCGCAAGAATCCAACGTCGATCAACTACTATCGACGCATGGGGTTTCTGCCCCAGGCGTTAACCAACTATTTGGGGCGCATGGGCTGGTCGATGCCTGACGAACGCGAGAAGTTCAGCCTCGATGAGATGATGGCGCAGTTCGATATCCAGCGCGTCTCCTTGGGTGGGCCGGTGTTCGATCTGGAAAAACTGACCTGGTTGAACGGCCTTTACATACGCGAGGATCTGGACGATCAGAGTCTGCTGATTGCGCTGCGTGAATGGGCATTCAATGAAGAATACGTCAGCCAGATACTGCCCCAGGTACGCCCGCGGATCGAAACACTGTCCGATGTCGCACCGTTGGCGGGGCACTTCTTTTCAGGCATGCCATCTATTGACGAAGATAGCTTTGCCAATGTTCCGCTCGAGCGAGGCGAGTTGCTCAAGCTGCTGCAGTTCCTGGTTTGGCGTCTGGAGCGGGTATCGCCCTGGGAAAAGGAGAGTCTCTTGCCGGAGGTAAAACGGCTAAGCGATTACTTCGAACTCAAGATGAAGGCATTCCTAGCGCCTGTTTTCATTGCCATTACGGGGTCGACGACTTCGACTTCCGTCATGGATGCGATGGCCATTCTGGGATCCGATATGACGCGAGCACGACTTCGCCATGCCATCATGGTGCTAGGCGGTATTTCCAAGAAGCAGACCAAGGCATTCGAGAAGGCGTTTCGCGAGTTCGAATGAATAAAAAATCGTTGACCGATCAGGGGCGTATGAGTAGCATATGCCCCGTTCTTGAAGCATAGAATTGCTTTTTGGAAAGGGGCCTTAGCTCAGCTGGGAGAGCGCGACGCTGGCAGCGTCGAGGTCACCGGTTCGATCCCGGTAGGCTCCACCACCACACTGCAACGTCCCATTCGTCTAGTGGTCCAGGACACCGCCCTTTCACGGCGGTAACAGGGGTTCGAACCCCCTATGGGACGCCACCCTCTTTATATGCCTTAATCTGCTTTCTCATCATCCGCGTCACCAGCCCGAATCCCGATCGGCGCTTTCGCGTATGTGTATTATTAATCTAGTATTTGCAAGACTATTTATCTAGTCAATAAGTGCTTTATTTTTTCTGAACAGGGTTGACAGAAAGAAATTTTTCCCCTGCCTTCGCTTTATCCATCGGCACCCTGTGTATAGAGCGCGGTAAGGCCTCATGGTTGTTGGGTTTTATATAAATATCTTTAAAATCAAAAACTTACTTGTGGTTAAAAATTAGTCAATTTGTAGCCAGGCCGCTAAACATGGCGATTATGTGACGTTCTCTAAAGGTTGTGAACAGCCTTATCCACAGAAAGTGTGGAAAAGGTAGCGCGGGTTAAAAAAGCGCCAGAGAATATGGATGTTACGTCTTGTACAAGAGCACGGAAGCACGAAAGAGGCGATTAAAAGTGCTCTTTTCAGCCCATGAGAAATAACGATCGAGTGTATGCAGGGGAGGCGGAGCTTGCTGTTGTCATCGAACGACAAGCCGCCCTGTGGGCGGCCTCCTGCGGAGCAGAATTACTTGGTTGGGTAGTCGCGTTTGGTATGTCCAGTGTAAAGCTGGCGCGGACGACCGATACGATAATCGTTGCTGAGCATCTCATTCCAGTGGGAAATCCAGCCGATGGTACGTGCCACGGCAAATATGACCGTAAACATGTTGGTTGGAATGCCAATTGCATTGAGAATGATGCCGGAATAGAAATCGACGTTGGGATAAAGCTTGCGCTCGATGAAGTAGTCGTCTTCCAGAGCGATCTGTTCAAGACGCTTGGCAATTTTTAGCTTGGGATCATCAGCCCGCCCCAGCTCTTCGAGAACTTCGTCGCAGGTCTCTTTCATGACCTTGGCGCGCGGGTCGAAATTCTTGTAAACCCGGTGGCCAAAGCCCATGAGCTTGAATGAATCGTCCTTGTCCTTGGCTTTGTCGATGAAGCGCTGAATATTCTCTTCGGATTCGTCGCCGATCTCGTCGAGCATATTGAGCACTGCTTCGTTGGCACCGCCATGTGCAGGGCCCCAGAGGGCAGCAATGCCGGCACTGATACAGGCGAAAGGGTTGGCGCCGGTGGAGCCCGCCAGACGCACCGTCGAGGTAGAGGCGTTCTGTTCGTGGTCCGCATGCAACATGAAAATACGATCCATGGCTTTGGCATATACCGGGTTGATCTTGAACTCTTCACACGGGTTGCTGAACATCATGTAAAGGAAGTTCTCGGCATAGTTCAGATCGTTGCGCGGGTAGTTGAAAGGCTGGCCGATGTTGTACTTGTAGCTCATTGCCGCGATGGTCGGCATCTTGGCGATCAGTCGAATAGCGCTTACCCGGCGCTGTCTTTCGTCGGAAATATCCAGATTGTCGTGATAGAAAGCAGCCAAGCCGCCTACCACGCCGCAGACGATGGCCATCGGGTGGGCATCGCGACGGAACCCCTTGAAGAAATTGACGATCTGTTCGTGCACCATCGTGTGTTTGCTGATGGTGCCTTCGAATTTTGCATACTGCTCATCGTTGGGCAGATCGCCAAACAGCAGCAAGTAGCACAGCTCGACGAAATTGGAATTCTGTGCCAGCTGGTCGATAGGGTAGCCGCGATGCAGCAGCACGCCTTCGGCACCGTCGATGTAAGTGATGCCAGACTCACAGGCTGCGGTAGCCACGAAACCAGGATCGAAGGTGAAATGACCCATTTCAGTCAGTTCGCGTACATCGATGACATCTGGGCCGAGCGTGCCTGAGTAGATTGGAAATTCAATGGCTTCATCTACGCCGTCAATGGTCAAATGCGCTTTTTTATCAGCCATGCTAGGTCTCCTGCGGTTTCGATTACTGGTAAGAACCTGTTCACGATTCGGTGCGTGTTTACCAGGCGTTGGTCAGGTCACGCCCGTAAATGTCGCTTCATTGTCAGGTGTTAGCCTTTTCCTGCGTAATAGGCGGGGCTCGAACAAGTCTTGAAATACCAACTCGGAATTGCTGCGAAGCAGCAATTGCTCTCTCACTATAAAAGTGTCGTTGGTTTTGTCAATTCATCGTTGGTGGTTGCAAGGTTACGATATCGCGATTGCGACCTTGTCGATAGAACCCAGGTAACACGATGATAGCCGCTCTGATACCTTTCAACGACCTTTTTGCGGCTACCTGTAGCGACGTTACCCAGAGTAACACCATGGTCGTGTTAGGCCGGTAACGATTTGTCAGACTTCGCTTCCATCCCTTATAATCTTCATCACGCGACTGACCAGCCATCGAAAATCGGTCGCGCCATCTGGCGTATTACTGGAAACCTTCCTCAAAATCACTACCCACTCTAATCGACCGTGATTAAACAAGTGGGCCAATAGGGTGTGTGACGAGCCGTGAATAGCAAAAGACCCGTAAACCTCGATCTCTCCACTATAAAGTTTCCTCTTCCTGCCCTGACTTCCATCACTCATCGTGTTACCGGCGTCATTCTCTTTGTCGGTCTGATTTTTGCCTTCTGGGCACTCGATGCATCGCTCTCTTCGCCACAGGGGTTCGAGGCAGTACGGGAGGCCCTGGAATACAACTTCCTGGCAAAGCTCATTGCCTGGGGGTTGTTGTCGGCGTTGTCGTTTCATTTTGTCGCAGGTGTACGGCATCTGCTGATGGATTTTGATATCGGCATCGATCTGGAAGGGGGTGTGCAAACATCAAAGATTACCTTCATTGCCGCCGCGGTACTGGTGATTCTGGCAGGAGTCTGGGTATGGTAACCAACGTAACGAACTTCAGTCGTAGTGGATTGTCTGATTGGCTGATCCAGCAGGTGTCGGCAGCCATCCTCGCGCTCTATACGCTTTTCATGGTGGGGTATTTTCTACTTCATCCCGAACTGGATTATATAACCTGGCATGGGCTCTTTTCTCAGACCTGGATGCGCATTTTCTCATTACTGGCTTTCATCGCACTATCGGCGCATGCCTGGGTCGGCCTATGGACCGTCATCACCGATTATATAAAGCCCACTAGAATACGCTTTGGTGCACAAGTTGTATTGATTGTCGCCATCTTCGTGTTCCTGGTATGGGCCATACAAATCCTCTGGGGAGCCTGATCCATGTCCGCTATGCGTAATTTATCCTTCGATGCCATTATCATCGGTGGGGGTGGCTCCGGTTTGCGGGCTGCACTCGAGCTTGCCAAGTCCGGCAAGAAGACCGCCGTACTCTCCAAGGTATTCCCAACTCGTTCCCATACGGTCTCGGCTCAGGGGGGTATCACCTGCGCCATCGGTTCTGCCGACCCCAATGACGACTGGCGCTGGCACATGTACGACACGGTCAAGGGCAGCGACTATATCGCTGACCAGGACGCTGCGGAATACATGTGTACCGAGGGTCCTAAGGCGGTGTTCGAACTCGAACACATGGGCTTGCCGTTTTCTCGCTTCGACAATGGACGCATCTACCAGCGTCCCTTCGGCGGACAGTCCAAGAATTTTGGCGAAGGCGGTCAGGCAGCACGTACCTGCGCAGCTGCGGACCGTACAGGCCATGCGCTTCTACATACGCTTTATCAGAACAACCTGAAGAATGACACCGTCTTTCTCAACGAGTGGTATGCCGTCGATCTGGTCAAGAATACGAAGGGTGATGTGGTTGGCTGTATTGCCTTGTGCATCGAGACCGGCGAAGTCGTTCATGTGAAGTCCAAGGCGACGGTTCTCGCGACCGGTGGCGCAGGCCGTATTTTCTCCTCGACTACCAATGCCTTAATTAATACCGGCGATGGTATCGGCATGGCGCTACGCGCCGGCTTCCCCATGCAGGATATGGAGATGTGGCAGTTCCATCCGACGGGCATTTATGGCGCGGGGACCCTGGTTACCGAAGGGTGCCGCGGCGAAGGCGGCTACCTGATCAACAAGGATGGCGAGCGCTTCATGGAGCGTTATGCGCCTAATGCGAAAGATCTTGCCAGTCGCGATGTCGTTGCACGCTCCATGGTCATGGAGATGCTCGAAGGGCGTGGCTGTGGCGAGAACGGCGATCATGTCATGCTCAAGCTCGATCACCTGGGCGAAGAGGTTCTGCAGAAGCGTCTGCCTGGCATCGTCGAGTTGGCCAGAACTTTTGCCCACGTGAACCCGGCTCAGGATCCGATTCCGGTTGTGCCAACCTGTCACTACATGATGGGCGGCATACCGACCAATGTACACGGTCAGGCCATCATGCCAGATGCTGAAGGCAACGATCATATCGTCAATGGCCTGTTTGCCTGCGGCGAAGTTGCCTGTGTTTCCGTACATGGCGCCAATCGTTTGGGCGGCAATTCGCTGCTTGACCTTGTGGTGTTCGGCCGGGCGGCTGGCATGTTCATCGAAGGTGCGCTCAATGAAGGCATCGATTACATGGATGCTTCTCAGTCGGATATCGATGCTTCCATGGCTCGCATGAATCGCTGGAACGAATCGAATGACGGCGAAGCCGTGGCGACGCTCAAGACAGATCTGCAGGCAGTCATGCAAAACGACTTCGGGGTTTTCCGCAAAGAGGAAAACATGCAGAGCGGCGTCAAGAAACTCGCTGAACTGCGCGAACGAATCGCGAATGCACAGCTGGGTGACAAGTCCGATACGTTCAACACGGCACGTATTGAAGCCCTCGAGCTCGATAACCTGCTCGAGGTCGCCGAGGCTACCGCTATTTCCGCATTCGAGCGTAGAGAAAGCCGCGGCGCGCACTCGCGCTATGATTACCCGGATCGCGACGATGTCAACTGGTTGAAGCATTCCGTCTACTTCCCCACTGAAAAGAAGCTGGGCAAGCGCGATGTGAACTTCACACCCAAGACCGTCGATACCTTCGAGCCTAAAATCCGGACTTACTGAGGGAGGCTGTCATGCTTCAAGTATCCATATATCGTTACAATCCGGAGACCGACTCCGCCCCCTACATGCAAGAGTTCCAGGTTGACACTCAGGGCCGTGACGTAATGGTTCTCAATGTCCTCGAGCTCATCAAGCAGCAGGACAGCTCCATGGCCTATCGGCGCAGCTGCCGCGAAGGGGTGTGCGGCTCTGATGGCATGAATATCAACGGCACCAACGGCCTGGCGTGTATCACGCCGCTTTCTGCCGTGGTCAAGGACAACAAGCTGACATTGCGTCCTTTGCCTGGCCTGCCGGTCGTGCGCGATCTGGTGGTCGACATGGGTATTTTCTACAAGCAGTACGAGCGTATCCAGCCATATCTGCAGAACGACACGACCCCGCCGGCCATCGAACGACTGCAGTCACCGGAAGAGCGCGATAAACTCGATGGGCTCTATGAGTGCATCCTGTGCGCCTGCTGTTCCACTTCCTGTCCGTCGTTCTGGTGGAATCCGGACAAGTTCGTGGGGCCTGCCGGTTTGCTTCAAGCATATCGCTTTCTGGCCGATAGTCGTGATACCGCCGCACGAGAGCGATTGGCCGAACTTGAAGATCCGTTCAGTGTCTTTCGCTGCCGTGGCATCATGAATTGCGTGGCCGTATGTCCCAAGGGGCTCAATCCGACTCGCGCAATAGGCAAGATTCGCGAGCTGCTGATGGAGAATGCCACTTAAATCGTGGCTCGTAGCTTGCTATCATGGTGACAGCTTCCTTTTCAGCGATGACTCGCCAAGGAACAGGCCTACGCGCCAAGAGCCGGTGCCCGGGTGCACCGGCTTTTAGCCATTACTGCCGTGATACTAACGTCGAGGCCAGGTTTCAACGGCAGGGCAAGGGTGTCGCCGATGCGTGCTCGTACCGGGCGACGACAATGCCTCATCAGTGCAGGTGATCGAGTGATGCAAGAAGGCATAATGGAGTTGATGTGGCGTACCTCCCACATGAGCGGTGGCAACGCCCACTACGTAGAAGCACTTTACGAGCAGTATCTGACTGATCCCAATGAGATTCCGGATGAGTGGCGCAATTACTTCGATAAATTGCCACGTCCCGAGGGAAGTCCCTCCCACGACATACCCCTAAGTCCGATTCGCGAGCAGTTCTATCAATTGGCACGCAGCCGTCGCAACGGCCACGCCAGCGATAGCGACGGCGGTGGCGAGAATCGAAAGCAGGTCAAAGTTCTACAGCTGATCAATGCCTACCGATTCCGGGGGCATCAAAAAGCGGATATCGATCCTCTGGATTTGCGCAATCCGGCGCCTGTACCCGATCTTGATCTGTCCTTCCATCAGCTGTCCCAAGCTGACATGGATACCGAATTCCAGACTGGCTCATTCTTTCTAGGCAAAGACAAGGCGCCTTTGAAGGAAATCTATGATGCGCTGAATCAGACCTATTGCCGCAGCATCGGCTGCGAGTTCATGCATATCGTTGACACTGAAGAGAAGCGCTGGCTCCAGCAGCGTTTCGAATCGGTACGTTCTCAGCCGAAGTTCAGTGATGATGTGCGTAAGCACACCATGGAGCGATTGTCCGCGGCGGAAGGTCTGGAGAGTTATCTGGCCTCCAAGTATCCCGGAACCAAGCGATTTGGTCTTGAAGGCGGTGAAAACTTCATCCCGATGATGGATGAAATCATTCAGCGTACCGGCGGGTATGGAGCCAAGGAAATCGTCATTGGCATGGCTCACCGAGGTCGTCTTAACCTGCTGGTCAACATTCTTGGCAAGAGCCCGTCAGAACTGATAGAGGAGTTCGATGGCAAGAAGATCATCGAGAAAGGCTCCGGGGACGTCAAGTACCACCAGGGCTTCAGTTCAAACGTCATGACGCCAGGCGGTGAAGTTCATCTTGCGCTGGCCTTCAACCCGTCTCACCTGGAAATTTCCGCACCGGTCGTCGAAGGGTCCGTTCGGGCACGCCAGGATCGCCGCGAAGATTTCGAAGGCGACAAGGTGTTGCCGATCAATGTGCATGGCGACGCCGCCTTTGCAGGCCAGGGCGTCGTCATGGAAACCTTCCAGATGTCCCAGACCCGGGGCTATCGTACTGGCGGCACCTTGCACATCGTCATCAATAATCAGGTTGGTTTCACCACATCACACCCGGAGGACACCCGTTCCACAGAGTATTGCACCGACATTGCCAAGATGGTTCAGGCCCCGATCTTTCACGTCAACGGCGATGATGCGGATGCGGTACTACATGCCACCCAGGTGGCGGTCGACTATCGTCAGCAGTTTCACAAGGATGTCGTCATTGACATGGTGTGCTACCGCCGGCGTGGGCATAACGAAGCCGATGAACCCTCTGGCACTCAACCTATGATGTACAGCAAGATCAAGAAGCATAAGAGTGCCCGGGAAATCTACGCGTCTCGCCTGATCAAGGAAGGCGTCGTGGATGAAGAGACCGTCAAGGCCATGACCGAGAAGTATCGGGACGATCTTCAGGCGGGGAATCACGTGGCGGACGCGTTGGTGAAGAAGCCCAATACGGAGCTATTCGTCGACTGGACGCCTTATATCGGCCATGAGTGGACAGGGGATGCGGACACCAGCATCGACATGAAGCGCATGCAAAAGCTAGCTGCACGCATGTGTGAAATTCCGGATGGCATTCAGGTCCAACGCCAGGTTGCCAAGATCTATGAAGATCGGCGCAAGATGCATGCCGGAGGCATGGCGCTCAACTGGGGCTTTGCCGAAACCCTGGCTTATGCAACGCTGCTCGATAAAGGGCACCCGATACGTCTCACCGGCCAGGATACCGGACGTGGTACTTTTTCTCACCGCCACGCGGTGATTCATAACCAGAAAGATGGAACGACCTACGTACCGCTTCAGCATATCCGCGAAGGGCAGCCAAGGTTCTCCATCTACGACTCTTTCCTTTCGGAAGAAGCCGTACTGGCCTTCGAGTACGGTTACGCCACCACCATGCCTAGTGCGCTCAACATCTGGGAAGCCCAGTTTGGCGATTTCGCCAATGGCGCCCAGGTGGTGATCGATCAGTTCATCTCCTCGGGTGAATCCAAGTGGGCGCGCCTTTGCGGCTTGACTCTGTTGCTGCCCCATGGCTATGAAGGGCAAGGGCCCGAGCACTCTTCGGCACGCCTCGAACGCTTCCTGCAACTTTGCGCTGAGCACAACATGCAGGTGTGTGTGCCGACTACGCCAGCACAGATATTCCATTTGCTGCGCCGCCAAGTGATTCGACCCTTGCGCAAGCCTCTGATTGTGATGTCACCCAAGAGTCTGTTGCGTCACAAGGAAGCGGTTTCCAGTCTTGAAGAACTCGCCAACGGCCGTTTTGAAATGGTGCTGGAAGACCAGGGCAAGCTCGATGCCCAGAAAGTTACGCGGGCAGTGCTGTGTTCAGGCAAGGTATATTACGACCTTGCGGCATATCGCAGCGACAAGGAGCGTGATGATACGGCCGTCATTCGTGTCGAGCAGCTTTATCCTTTCCCCAAGGACGAGCTTCACGAAACGCTCAAGATGTACCCGAATCTGGAACAAGTGGTGTGGTGTCAGGAAGAGCCACTGAACCAGGGGGCCTGGTATCAAAGTCAGCACCACCTGCGCGTGGTAGCCGACATGCTGTCCAATGGTCTGGGTCGAGACTTGAAGTTCGCAGGCCGACCTGCCTCAGCAGCACCCGCCGCCGGCTATATGTCTGTACATATCGAACAGCAGCGTCAATTGGTCGAAGACGCCTTCAATGCCTGAGGCACTTTCACCGGGACGAAAGAATATTTTAAGGAAAGCAAATGGCTACTGAGATCAAAGCGCCCAGTTTCCCTGAGTCCATCAACGAAGGGACAGTGGCTACCTGGCACAAGAAACCTGGTGACAGCGTTGAGCGAGACGAGCTGATTGTCGAGATCGAAACCGACAAGGTGGTTCTCGAGGTGGTGGCTCAGGACGCGGGGACCCTCTCCGAGATCAAGGTCGAAGAGGGCGATACCTGTGAATCGGAACAGGTGTTGGGCATGATCGGCGACGCTCAGGAAAGCAAGGAGAGTGGCGACAAGCAGGAAGATGAGGAATCGTCCAAGCAGGAAGAGGATGATTCTGCCAATGCCGAGTCCGAGGATAATTCCGACGAAGCCGACGAACAGGAGGCTTCCGAAAAGAGCGAGAAAGCCGCTTCCTCAGGCAAGAAGCACGATGTCAAGGCGCCTTCCTTCCCTGAGTCGATCCAGGAAGGTACGGTATCGACCTGGCACAAGAAAGTGGGTGAATCCGTCAAGCGCGATGAAGTGCTGGCGGATATCGAAACCGATAAGGTAGTGCTGGAAGTTGTCGCTCCCGCCGATGGCGCCCTCGCGGAAATCAAGGCCGAAGAAGGCGAGCAGGTCGAATCTGAAGCGGTACTGGCCATCTTCGCCGAAGGCGGCGGTAGCGAAGGTGGTTCCGCCGAGAGCGGTAAAAGCAAGCAGAAGGATGAGTCCAGCGGCAAGGACAAGCAGGATGATAGTGCTCAAGAAGAAGATGATGCCAAGGTCGGCGACAAGATAGTCGCGCCGGCTGCGCGCAAGATGATTGCCGAGCATGACCTGGATGCCAACAAGATCGAAGGCACCGGCAAAGGCGGGCGCATTCTCAAGGAGGATGTGCAAAAGGCGGTTTCCGAAGGCAACGCCAAGAAGTCTTCCTCCAATGCCAAGTCGACTTCAGCTTCATCGGAGGCGACCACGAAGGCAGCGGCTCAGGCGGCACCGGATGTAGAGGGCGAACGTCCCGAGAAGCGCGTGCCCATGAGTCGTCTGCGCCAGACCATCGCCAAGCGGCTGGTGCAAGCCCAGCAGACTGCTGCCATGCTGACCACGTACAACGAAGTGGACATGACCGCGGTCATGCAGCTGCGTGCCCAGTACAAGGAAACGTTCCAGAAAACGCATGATACCAAACTTGGTTTCATGGGATTTTTCGTCAAGGCGGCCTGCGAGGCACTCAAGCGTTTCCCGGATGTCAACGCCTCCATCGACGGCACCGACATCGTCTATCATGGTTACCAGGATATCGGGGTGGCGGTTTCTACTCCCCGCGGTCTGGTCGTTCCCGTGCTGCGCGATACCGATAGCATGAAGATTGCCGACGTGGAAAAAACCATCGTCGACTTCGGCAAGCGTGCTCGAGATGGCAAGCTGGGTATCGAGGAGATGCAAGGCGGTACCTTCACCATCACCAATGGCGGTATCTTCGGTTCATTGATGTCCACACCGATCATCAATCCGCCGCAGACCGCCATTCTGGGTATGCACAAGATTCAGGAACGCCCGATGGCGGTGAATGGTCAGGTCGAGATACGCCCGATGATGTACCTGGCCGTGTCTTATGATCATCGTCAGATCGACGGCAAGGATGCGGTGCAGTTTCTGGTCGCGATCAAGGAATTGCTCGAAGATCCGGCACGCCTGATCCTGGACGTGTAATGCGCCGCCAAGCCAAATTTGACCAAACAGGAAGAGTTCATGGCCGATAAATATGATGTGATCGTCATTGGAGCGGGCCCTGGGGGCTACGTTGCCGCAATTCGCGCAGCCCAGATGGGGCTCAAGACCGCGTGTGTCGAGAAATGGGTCAACAAGAAAGGCAAGGTCGTACATGGCGGTACCTGCCTGAATGTTGGCTGCATTCCGTCGAAATCATTGCTCGAGGCTTCCCATAAGTATGTCGAAGCCAAGCACGATTTTGGGGATATCGGTATCGATACCGGTGACGTCTCAATGGACGTCAAGAAAATGATGGCGCGTAAGGATAAAGTCGTCGCCAACCTGACCGGTGGTATCTCCAGCCTGTTCCAGGCTAATGGCGTTACCGCGCTGGAAGGCACCGGCAAGGTGCTGAGCAAGGGTAAGGTCGAAGTGACCCACCAGGATGGTGAAAAAGCGACTTACGACGCTGACAACATCATCATCGCTACCGGATCCGTGCCGGTGGAAATCCCCCCCGCACCGTTGACCGACGAGTTGATCGTCAGTTCTACCGGCGCGTTGGAATTTCAGGAAACACCCAAGCGTCTTGGGGTCATCGGCGCCGGCGTCATCGGTCTCGAACTTGGCAGCGTATGGAATCGTCTGGGCAGTGAAGTCACCATGCTTGAAGCCATGGAGTCCTTTCTGCCGATGGTCGACAAGGACATCGCCAAGGAAACCCAGAAGCTGTTGACCAAGCAGGGTCTTGATATCAAGCTCGGCGCTCGCGTGACCGGTACCGAGATCAAGGATAACGAAGTTGTCGTTCAATACACCGACGACAAGGGTGAACAGGAGCAGACCTTCGACAAAGTCATCGTTTGTGTCGGTCGTCGCCCTTATACCCAGGGTGTTCTCGATGACGACGCCGGCGTCAAGCTCGATGAGCGCGGCTTCATCTTCGTAGACGATCACTGCCGCACCAGTGTGCCGGACGTTTATGCCATCGGCGATTCGGTGCGTGGCCAGATGCTGGCTCACAAGGCGTCGGAAGAAGGCATCATGGTGGCGGATATCGTTGCCGGCCATAAAGCCGAGATGAATTACGATGCCATTCCTTGCGTTATCTACACCGCGCCGGAAGTTGCCTGGGTCGGTATGAACGAGCAGGAGGCCAAGACGGCGGGTATCGAAGTCAAAACCGGCTCTTTCCCTTTTGCCGCCAGCGGCCGCGCCATGGCCAACAATGCGACAGAAGGGGTGGCCAAAGTTATCGCCGATGCCGAGACCGATCGTATCCTGGGGGTACATATCGTGGGGCAGCACGCTGGCGAGCTGATCGCCCAGGGTGTTATCGCCATGGAGTTCGGCTCCAGCGCCGAAGATCTGGCGCTGACATGCTATGCCCATCCCACCGTTTCCGAGGTCGTGCATGAAGCGGCCCTGGCGGTGGAAGGCCATGCGATTCACATGGCCAATCGTAAGAAGCGCAAGAAATAAAAGGCCTAAAACTAAAAGGGATCATACTCGAAAGGATTGATCCTTCATTGAATATCGTCCGCATTTGCGGGCGAAGGGGACGGTCAAGACAAGCCTGAAAAGTGCTTGCCCCTGGCCGTCATTCGAGCACATGCAACCAATGGCATGACACGATGAACCTTCACGAATATCAGGGCAAACAGCTGTTTGCCGACTACGGCTTGCCAGTATCCAAAGGCTTCGCCGTAGACACTCCTAGCGAAGCGGCGGAAGCGTGCAAGAAGATCGGCGGCGACATGTGGGTCGTCAAAGCCCAGGTCCATGCCGGAGGCCGAGGCAAGGCAGGTGGCGTCAAGCTGGTCAAGAGCGCCGATGAAGCCAAGGCTTTTGCCGAACAGTGGCTGGGCAAGAATCTCGTTACTTTCCAGACCGATGAAAAAGGTCAGCCGGTCTCCAAGATCCTGGTCGAAACTTGCACCGATATTGCCAACGAGCTGTATCTGGGTGCCGTTGTCGATCGTGGCACGCGTCGCGTAGTCTTCATGGCCTCCACGGAAGGCGGTGTCGAGATCGAGAAGGTTGCCGAAGAAACGCCCGAAAAGATTCTTAAGGCAGAGATCGACCCGCTGGTAGGCGCACAACCCTATCAAGCGCGTGAACTGGCCTTTGCGCTTGGGCTGAAGGGCGATCAGATCAAGCAGTTCACCAAGATATTTCTGGGGCTGTCCAAGATGTTCCAGGACAAGGATCTTGCGCTGCTCGAGATCAACCCATTGGTGATTAACGAGCAGGGCAATCTGCACTGCCTGGACGCCAAGATTGGTCTCGACGGCAATGCGCTCTATCGTCATCCGGATCTGCAGGCCATGCGCGATCCTTCCCAGGAAGACGAACGTGAAGCCGATGCCCAGAAGTGGGAGCTCAATTACGTCGCGCTCGACGGCAACATCGGGTGCATGGTCAATGGCGCCGGTTTGGCCATGGGTACCATGGACATCATCAAGCTTAATGGCGGCCAGCCGGCGAACTTTCTCGATGTCGGCGGCGGTGCTACCAAGGAGCGCGTTGCCGAGGCCTTCAAGATCATCCTCTCGGACACGTCGGTAAAAGCGGTTCTGGTCAATATTTTCGGTGGCATCGTGCGCTGCGACATGATTGCCGAGGGCATCATCGGGGCGGTCGAGCAGGTCGGCGTCAATGTGCCGGTCGTGGTTCGTCTGGAAGGCAACAATGCCGAGTTGGGTGCCGACAAGCTGGCGTCCAGTGGTTTGAATATCATCGCGGCTACCAGCCTGTCTGACGCTGCACAGCAGGTGGTTAAAGCGGCGGAGGGCAAGTAATGAGTATCCTGATCGATAAAAACACCAAGGTCATTTGCCAAGGGTTTACCGGTGGCCAAGGTACTTTCCACTCTGAGCAGGCGATCGACTACGGCACTCAGATGGTGGGCGGTGTGACCCCGGGCAAGGGTGGCCAGGAACACCTGGGCCTGCCGGTGTTCAATACTGTCAGAGAAGCAGTCGAGAAGACCGGCGCCGAAGCGTCGGTCATCTATGTACCGGCCGCGTTCTGCAAGGATTCGATCCTCGAGGCTGCCAATGGCGGCATCAAGCTGATCGTATGCATCACCGAAGGTATCCCGACCCTTGATATGCTCGAAGCCAAGATCAAGTGCGACGAGTTGGGCGTGCGCCTGATCGGACCGAACTGCCCGGGCGTGATCACGCCGGGTGAAACCAAGATCGGCATCATGCCAGGGCATATTCACAAGCCAGGTCGTGTGGGCATCGTGTCACGCTCTGGCACCTTGACCTATGAAGCGGTCAAGCAGACCACCGATCATGGCTTTGGACAGTCCAGCTGCGTGGGTATTGGTGGCGATCCGATCCCGGGTTCCACCTTCATCGATATTCTTGAGCTGTTCGAGAAGGATCCCAAGACCGAAGCGATCGTCATGATCGGTGAGATCGGTGGTACTGCTGAGGAAGAAGCGGCTGACTATATCAAGGAGCATGTCTCCAAGCCGGTAGTCGCCTATATTGCCGGTGTCACCGCACCCCCCGGCAAGCGTATGGGCCACGCTGGCGCTATCATTGCCGGCGGCAAGGGCACCGCAGACGAGAAGTTTGCCGCTCTCGAATCGGCTGGCGTCAAGACCGTGCGCTCTCTGGCCGAGATCGGCGATGCGCTCAAGCAGGTCACTGGCTGGTAAAAGACATTATTGACAGTCGATAAAAAAGGGCGCCCGCGGGCGCCCTTTCTTTTTGTAGAACTCTTGGTTTAGTTTGAGCGCTTGCTTGATTCGCGGTTCAGGCGGCGTCAACGATCATTGCGGTGTTCATGCCCACCAGTTCGACGCCCAGACTGTCGCCGTTGGCATCTTGCGCGGTGACGTTCTCGAGCAGGTCGCCTTCATCACCGTAGGCCTTATAGGCAAAGCGCCATACCTCGCCAGGGGCTAGTGTGATCGCGTCATCGTCGGTGACGCTGTAGCGGCCGTCGCTGCCTTCGAACTCGCCGTTCCATACCGTGTGCAGGTTGGCATCGAGATCGAACTGAAGCTCGGGAACGACAATAGCGTCCTCTGAGATATTCTCGACGAAAATCTCCGCGACGTAACCGTTGGACCAGTCGCTGGTGATCTGGCCACTGAGTGCAAGGGCGGGCTCGACGCTTGCGGTTTCCTCTTCGCTGCCCTGCACACTGGCGCTCTTGGGTAGCGTTTTTTCGTCACCGTAGGCCTTGTAGGCGAAACGCCAGGTTTCTCCGGGGGCCAGGGTGATCGCGTCGTCGTCATTGACCCGGTAGCGGCCATCGCTACCCTCGAATTCGCCGTTCCATACCGTGTGCAACTCGGCGCCTAGCTCGAAGCTTATTACCGGGTTGACGAGATCGCTGTGGGAGGTATTGGTGACGAAGACTTCGGCGACGTAGCCGGTTGACCATTCACTGGTGATATTGCCGGTGATTTCGAAGCCGGGATCGTCGGCTTCCCGGCTCGGTTCGCTGCTTTCCTGACTTACTGGCTCAGAGACGGCGGCGGAAACCTCCTCCTCGTCACCGCTGCTCAGGCGCAGTTCCTTGCCATCGCCGAATTTCGCCTTCTCCATGTTCTTGAGCTCGTCGCGACCATCGTCGCCTTCGATGATCACGCGACCATCGTCCTTGAAGTCGATGTCGTAGTCGTCGTAGTCACCGGAGTAAATAGCGGTGTCATTGCCATCACCGCCGTTCAATTCATCGTCACCTTGACCGCCTTCCAGCTTGTCGTCACCGTCGCCACCATGGATGGTGTCATTGCCACGCTCACCGGCGAGATAGTTGTCTTCGTCACACCCCTGAAGGGTGTCATCGCGACGCGAGCCTACGACATGTTCGAAAGTCACTTCATTGGCGTCGGCATCGGTAATGGCGCCGAAGCTCTCGCCGCCGGAATTGATCCATAGCGTGGTGGACATCTTGTCCGCATCCGCATCGCGTACCGAACGCTCGACATGCACGGTATTGCCATGATCGCGCCCGCCGTGGAAGTTGATGTCGCGGTCCGTGGAGTCGACCTGGATATCGTTGTCCACTGAAGAGCGCCAGGAAGCGAAGATGACACTATGGCGCATGCCGCTGTCGGACAGGTTGGTAAAGTCCCCGTCGTAGCTTTCGTGCAGCTCGTAGGCATAGCCGTTGCCACCACCGCCCTTGTTGAAGGCGCCATGAGCTTCGATATTGTCTACATCGAGATCCAGTGCTTTAGAGAAGCGGAATGCGGTGGAAGGCCCATCATGAACCTCGATATCCTTCACTTCGGCGTTTACCGTGCCTTCGAGGAATATTGCCCGATAGTCGTCATAGGCAGAACGAGTATTCGAGAACTTGGCATCGTCTGGCGAGCCCAGTTCGTATTCGACATTGAACCCTTCGAGGGTAACGTTATCGACGGTGTCCAAGCGCTGAATCTGGGTGTCATTGTCGTCGAAGTCGAACTTGACGCCACGATCCAGTGTGATTTTATCGCCATTCACCTCGGTGACCTTGGCCATGCTGGTACGCAGTTCGGCGTACTTGGTCTTCTGCCAAGAGTCGTCACCAATCTCCTTGAAGAAGTCCGAGTCGTTTTCCTGCCAGATGCGAATGGTGTCGCCTTCTTCGAAATCGTGATCGCGATCAATCTTTAACGTGCGATCGCCTTCATCGATATCACCTTCCAGACGACCCATGTCTTTCTTGTTATATCCGTCGAGATGAATGGCGTATTCATTGTTGTTCTGGAGCGCCTTGTCAGTAAAGGTAAGCGTAGTCTTGTCCGAACCGGCACCAATCAAGGAGACATCGGAACGGGTAATATTGATGGCATCGTCGAAACTGTAATTGCCCGACGAGAGTTCGATGGTGGCGCCTTTCGGTGCTTCGTTGATGAGTTCTTCGAGTTCTTGTGCGCTGATTTTGGTACCAGCTTTGATGATCTTGCTACCGCTCATGCGGAATCTCCAACAGACGAGTGAAGGCACAAAAAAACAGGTAGTTGTGCCAGGTTCATTTCCGTACTAATGCGCCTCCAAATAGCGCTTGGTACGAGACACGGCATAAAGCTCGTGTCGAACCTGTCTTCTATACCTGTTCCTTAGGCCCAGTCCGTGGAGTGAAGACGAGTTGCTGTGGATGCTACGTCCGGTGTGTGTGTGATGCAAATTTGTTAAAAAATTAACATAAGATAATGTTAAAAAACTAATTTTTTGTAACTAGCTGTTTTTCATGTTTTATGATTTTTTATAACTATTAAACTAATGAAAAAATATTAATTTATAATAATACCAAAATACAGAATAATAGTAATAAAACACACTATGTAACATAAATGCTGACTTTTCTGGATGCTCGGCGTTGATAAATTTTGTCGATGAAGGCGCGAACATAAAAAATGGATACCGAAAATTCGATATCCATCAGAGAAAGAGCAACAAGAAATGTTATAAAAAAGTCAAAAATCCGGACGTGCTACCAGGGAACGAGTGTCTTCCCGGGCCTCGGTGAGTATTACCTGAATATCATCACCCAATTTGAAGCGTTCTTCGCCCTCGATGTGTACACGGCCTTCCTTATCGTCGATCGCTACCTTGTCGCGGTCGGAATGCATCAATGGTGCGGGAACGAAGGCAGTGGCGCCATTGGCGGCAAGCCGTACGCGCATACCGCCGCGATTGACATTGATGATCTCCGCCTCGAAGGTCTGTTGTGCCTTTGCTGCTGGGGTAAGATAGCGCACATAGAGCCAGTCCTTGACGTCCCGCTCCGCCATACGATTGAGCTTGCGCCGTTCGGTGAGTTGCTCGGTCAGCACTTCACTGGCCTCGGCGGGTGCCCGCTCGTTCTTGAGTACACGCTTGATGAGTCGATGGTTGACCATGTCACCGTATTTACGGATCGGGGAGGTCCAGGTTGCATAGGAGGCGAGACCCAGGCCAAAGTGAGGCCCAGGGCGGGCTGCCATGCTGGTAAACCCCTGGAATCGACGCAGGCGCGCATCCAGCCAGGCGTCGTTGCGCTCTTCCAGAGCGCGCTTTAATTCACGATAGCGAGGCAGCTCGAGCAAGGCTTCCCGGGCAACCTCAATCTGCTGAGCGGTAAGGAATTCCAGCGCCGCATCGGCTTTTTCAGGTTCGAAGGCGCGATGCACGTTGAAGATACCATGCCCCACCTTATCGGCCAGCAAATCGGCGCAGCAGGCATTGGCGGCGATCATCGATTCCTCGATCATGCGATTGGCGATGCGCCGCTCTTCGATGCGCACATCGAGCACGTTGCCGGCGGCATCGAGATCGAAGGCGTAATCCGGCCGGTCCTTGAAAACCAACGCATGTTGAGTCCGCCAGCCGGTACGTGCCTCGGTCATGGCTGCCAGAGCCTGAAGCTGACTACCAATCGCTTTCTCCGGTGCCCAATCTCCCTGGTTTTCCAACCAGTCCGAGACCTTGTCGTAAACCAGGCGCGCGTGAGAGCGCATGGTGGCGGCGAAGAAGCGATAGTCGCCCAGACTGCCGTCTGCGGCGATGTTCAACTCGCAGACCAGCACGGGGCGTTCCTCTCCTTCCTTGAGTGAGCAGAGGTCGTCCGCCAGTACTTCCGGCAGCATCGTCACGTTCTGGCCTGGTAAATAAACCGTGAAAGCGCGGGTCTGCGCTTCCAGGTCCACGGCGTGCCCTTCGGCGACATAGCCGGTGGGGTCGGCAATCGCCACGCTCAATCGCCAGCCACCGTTGGAACGCGATTCGATATACAGTGCATCGTCCATGTCCCGGGTATTTTCACCGTCGATAGTGAAGAAGGGCGTGTCGGTCAGATCCTTACGCTCGAGGCCTTCGTCGGCCAGCGCCCAGTCCTCATCGGATTGAGGCGAGGATTGTTCTAGCGCGTGCCGTGCCAAAGTGACACGCCAAGGCACTGCCGGATCATCGTGTTTGGCAATCAGTTCATCGATTTGACTGAAGAAGGCACGGTCATCGGGTTTGAGGGGATGACGTACCAGGCGGGCCACGATCCAGTCCCCATCTTCGATGCTGTCTTCATCCAGGCTACGCTTGATGCGCGCCTTGAGTACATTGTTGATCGAAGGATGATCCGGAACTACCGCCAGGCGACCATCCCGCTTCTGTACTCGGGCGATAAAACGATCCAGCCCGGTCTCGATCAGTTTTTCGGGTTCGACGGACTTCTTGTCGCCTTCCTCCTTGAGGACCGCTTCGACGCGATCGCCATGAAGAACCTGCTTCATGGCAGGGGGCGGCACGAAATAGGATTCGCCGTTATCGGTTTCTAAAAAGCCGAAACCACGATCGGTGCCTTTGATGACACCTTCCACGCGAGGAGTGGTTTCACGAATCTGTTGCTTGAGCTGCGCCAGCAGCGCGTTGTTCTGCAGCATGAGGACGTCGTTACGGTTGGCGGGAGTAGGGCGCCACTATACGGATTTGGGCGGTCGTCGCCAATCCTGCCTCTGTAACTATAACCCTGCAGTCATTGCAAGACGGCAACCCAGCAAACCCAAAGCAGGCGAATTTGGCAATTACCATCAGACGATTGCATCGGCGATTGCTCGATCGCCGTCAAGCAACGTGAATTCACGATTGAACAGCTGCCGATTCTGGACCAGGTGCAGCAGGACATGGGCGACATTGGCCCGGGAAACATGATTGTCACCGGCCTCTTCCAGAGAGGTCGCGACAAGTTGGGTGGCCTGCTCGTCTGTCAGCCGTCCCGGTTTCAGGATTACATGAGGGATCTGGGCGGCGCGCAGATGAGCATCCGCTGCATTCTTGGCGGCCATGTAGGGGCGCATATTGTCCGGGGCTTTTAGGGGCTCTTCGGCGCGTATTGCGCTGACCTGAATCACTCGCGACAAGCCCAACTCGCTGGCCAGATCCGCAGTGCGCACCGCGCCATTGAGATCGATCATCAGTGTCTTGTCGGGGCCGGTGTGCGGCCCGGAGCCCGCAGCGAACACCACCTGATCACAGCCGTAAAAGGCATGGCGAAGACTGCCCTCGAGATCGGCGATGACGGTCTCGATGCTGCGCTCCTGGAACCAGCGCTGCTGGTTGCTGTCGCGAATCATGGCTCTCACCGGTACGCCGGTAGCCTTGGCCAGTTCACAGAATTGACGGCCGATCTGACCGTTGGCACCAATGACCAGTGTTTTCATTGTGACCTCTCTATCGATAGACAACGTTCTTCATTCATGCGGGCCAATTTGATCGAATCAAGGGCCGGCAAGAATTCAAAGCGTTCACCTCTTCAAGCAATCGATCCTGGATATCAGTGAATGTTGCTAACAGTTGGGGTCGAAATGCCGGCTCCTCAATTGTTGAAATTGCAGGCTTAGATCCAGTTTAGCAATCAGGGGCGATTTGAAAGAGCATGAAAGGCTATGATTGATTGACCAGGCAAGGGAAAGCCAAAAGACAAGGAGTGTCATCGTGTCAGAATTGAAAGGCTCGAATATGAGCGACTACACGCGCCGGGTATGGATCGCTGTCGGTATCGTGACCTTGATGGCGGGGCTTGTAACACTGCTATGGCTTAGTCTCACCACGCTTTTGATGGTGTTTGCGGGGTTGCTGCTAACCTTGCTGCTATCGCTACCGACCAACTGGCTGTACAAGCACACTTTCCTGCCTCGGGGGTTGTCTCTGCTTGTGGTGTTGCTTGTTATCATCGGGGCAGCGGTAATTTTTAGCATGAATTTTGCCGCGAATCTGAGTCGAGAATTCGAACGACTGATCGATCTGCTGCCTGACTCCTTGGAGGCCTTCAAGGACTGGTCGAGTCAGTTTCCCTTTGCCGAGGAGCTGGCCGAACAGGTCGATCGGCTACCTGAACCCGAAAAGGTGCTCACAGGCTGGTCCTCCGGTTTATCCTCGGTGTTCTCGAGCACCCTGAGTATGCTGCTCAACACCATAGCGGTGATACTGGTCGGGCTGTTCGTGGCCATCGAGCCGGATTTCTACAGGAAGGGGGTGTTGGCGCTGGCGCCCAAAGGCAAGCGGGAAAATCTCAAGTCGTTCCTGAACCTGGTGGAAAAGAAGATGACCTGGTGGCTGTTTGGTCGGCTCATTTCAATGGCCATTATCGGTCTATTGTTCGGTGTCGGCCTTTGGGTCCTTAGTGTGCCAATGGCCTTGTCCTTGGGGATACTGGCGGGGGTATTGTCTTTCATTCCCTACCTTGGGCCCGTGCTTGCCATCATTCCTGCGCTTCTGGTGGCCTTTACGCAGTCCCCGGATACCATGCTGTACGTGTTCATCCTCTATCTGGTCATCCAGTTTCTGGAAAGCAATGTCGTTACTCCGTTGGTGCAACGTCAGGCCGTCAGCATCCCCCCCGCGCTGCTGTTGATCGTGCAGCTGTGGCTGAGCTTCTATGCGGGACTATTGGGGCTACTGCTTTCGGAGCCTCTGATCGTATTGACCATGCTCTGTGTGCAGCGATTCTACATTCAAGGATTTCTTGGGAAGGAAGAAGACAACGCCCAGGGCTCGGAGGATTCGGGGAAAGCGCAACTCGGGAAGAGAGGGTGATCCCCTCTCTTCAAGAAAGCATCAAGAACGTATCAAGAAACTATTAAGTTATCTATGCTCAGCGCACGGTGATCACGTTGCATTTCGCCGTGTGCGCAACACGGTGCGAAACGCTACCGACAATCAAGCCGGTGATGTTGCTCAGACCACGGCTGCCCATCACGATCGTATCTGCATTGACGTTCTTGGACTCTTCGATGATGACTCGAGCAGGGTCACCTTGGCCAAGCGATCCTTGGACATCCGTCATGCCGCGCTCTTCGGCGGCTTGCTTGGCTGCCTCGAGCGATTTGCGCCCGGCATGTTCGAGTTCCTCCCCAGAGGCTTCCATGGCCACCGCGCTCATGCCCCAGACCAGCATGGTTTCACGGGAAAGACGCTCGGGAATGTGAAGGATGTGCAGGGAGGCGTTATCCACCTTCGCTAGCTTGCAGGCCACGTCCAGCGCTTTCTTGGCACCTTCGGACCCGTCCACGGGAACTAGAATCTTCTTGAACATGCACACCTCCATCAGCGTCAGAATGCGTAACTCACAGATTCAGTCTACTGCCTCAGAGTGCCTATCAACATGATTCCAATCAAGAGCGGGTCATGTGGATGGTGTGTTTTTACCCGTGGAGGACGGGGTTTCCAAGCGTCTGAGTCGATGCCAGAGTTCGCTGCGCAAATCCGCCATGCGCGGCGCCTCGCCTTCATCGAAGGGCAAGGGCCGCGTCACTCTCAAAGCGCGCAGGCCAAGCCTTGCTGACAGAAGTCCGACACCAAGCCCTTGGCCGGCCCGGGTCGACAGCTTGCCGGCAACATTCATCGAAAGCAGGTCCATGCTGGCATCCGCGGCCATTTCGCTGGCACCGGCAAAAGCCATGTTGGACAACACATTGCGAAACAAGCGAAGGCGACTGGCGTAGCCGAGTTCGAGTCCGTAGAGCGCGGCAATGCGGTCGAGCATTGCCAAATTGCGCCAGGACACCAGCAGCATGTCGATTAGCGTCAATGGGCTGATGGCGACCAGCACCGCGGTTTCGCTGGCCATGCGAGAGATCAGTCGACGTGCCTCACGGTCTCGTGGAGCAAGCAGGTGATGCGCCAGCAATTGACGTGTCTCCCGGGCATCGTGATGGGATTCATGGGCCTGCAGAAAGGCTTGCCAGTGCGGGTCGTCCTTGTCGATGTGCATCTGTTCGCGCAGATGATTCGCCAGCTTGCGCCCGTCGCGCCCCGGGCTTCCTTCCAGGGTTTCCAGATCCCGGCGTAGTGCCGCGTGGCGTCGCAGCCGACGTAGCCGCCATAATTCCCGCATCAACGCCATGCCCCCAAGCCCCAGAGCTAGAATGCCAAGCAGACTCCAGGCGCCGCTCAAGAGATCGCCGCTCATCGACGACGTATAAAGCGTTTCGCCCAGTTCCACGACGCCGAGGGTCACAGTGCCGGTCAACAGGGCCAGCAACCCCCAGCGACGCTTGCGCGGGCGTGCAAGGCTGCGGGCCAGCGCCGTATCGGTATCCTCGGGAACATATTCGTCTTCCAGGGGCGTTGAACTCAGCTCGACGGCATAGTGCTCGGCAGGGCGGGGGTCCCGTAGGGTCGCCGAGCCAGGCTCATCCAGAGTGAAGCGCTGTTGGGGCCGGGGATCGTTCATGTCAGTTTGTCTCCGATGAGCCAGTCGAGAGCGGCATCCATGCGAATGTGGGGCAAGCCTTCTCCCCGGGTATCTCGGGAAAGCGGGCGAAAGCCATGGAAAGCGAAACCCTGACGGGCCCAGAAATCATGTTGGGGCAGGTGAGGGGGTACCTCACCGGGAAATATCAGCGTTTCTTCCCCTTCCAGCGTTACGCCGCGCAGTGCTTGAATCCGCTTACCCTGTTGCTCCACTTCATGGGCCTGGGTCGCCCGAATCGACGCCAGGGACAGCGCCTTGACCGGCACGTCGGCGAAGCGCAGATCCTTGATCGGCTCGGCGAGCAATGCTTCGAGCAGGGCAACCAGATTAGGGTGCTGATCCGGGGTGACATGATCCGCCTTGGTTGCCGCAATCGCCAGGCGATCGATGCGGGGCGAAAACATGCGCGTGAACAGGCTGCGCTGGCCGTAGTCGAAGCTTTGCATCAGCGTGGCCAGCGCACGGGACAGATCCTCGAAGCGTTCCGGCCCTGCGTTGAGGGCGCCGAGTACATCCACTAGCACGATCTGACGATCGAAGCGGCGAAAATGCTCCCGGTAGAAGGGTTTGACCACATGCTGCTGATAATAGGCAAAACGCCGCGCCAGGGTGCGGTAAACGCTTTGTTGAGGCAGCGCCTCGAGACGTCTTCTGTCGTCCCGAGTCAGATCCAGCAGGGGAAAGAATTGCAATACCGGAGCGCCCTCGAGATCGCCGGGCAGAAGAAATCGCCCTGGCTGCAAATCGGCGAAACCGGCTTCCCGGGCCGAGCGCAAGGACTGCGCATAGTGTTCCGCAATGGTGGCAAGCTCCGCTTCGTCCGCCTCCGCGGCCGGGTCGAGGGTTTCCATGGCGCTCAGCCACTCCTTTGCCATGGCGCGGCGCTCGGGAGTCAAGGTCATCTGTTGCCGCTGGCTCCAGCTCAGATAGTCGTGCTCCAGCAGCGGCAGGTCGAGTAGCCATTCCCCGGGGTAATCGAACAGATCAAGCGTCAGGGTGGCGTTGCTGCTCCCCAAGGCGCCAAGTACGCCGCTGCGCTGAGGGCGATAGCGGATATGCAGGCGCAGTTCACTGATCCCCCGGGTCGGCTCCGGCCATCGGGGCGGCGTGCCATCGAGGCTGGCCATGGCGTTATCGTAGGGGAAGCGGGGCACGCCAAGGTCCTTCTGGGCGATGCGCTGAGCGCCCATCAGGCGTCCTTCCCGAGCCGCCGGGAACAAGTCCAGGCGGGCTTCCAGCCCGGCGTGGCGCAGTTGATAGACCAGGGAGGTGAGAAAAGCCGTTTTGCCGGCTCGGGACAAACCGGTGACTGCCAAGCGTAGCTGACGGTCCCAGCCACGTTCGATGAGATTGCTGAATTCGCGGGCCAGGGTCTGGCGCATGGCGCTAATGTTCCGAATCGAAAATTTAGTGTTTAATCTGGGGGCTATCGGCGCTATTGGCAAGTCGCTGCCAGAGCAGGGCAACGATGGGTATCAGCGCCAGAGGCAACAACACCGCATTGAGACCGGCCCAGCCGAGGCTGGCCTCCAGCGGTCCTGCCAGCAGCGAAGTCAATCCAACGGTAGTGAACACCAAGAATTCATTGGTTGCCTGGGTGCGCGCCTTTTCCGATGTGCGATAGGTCACGGTCAGAAGCCCCGTGGCGGGTAGGAAGGTCAGGTTCCAGCCGAGGCCAAGCAGCATCAAGGCCGAGTAGTAGCCGTAAAGGGTGACGGATAATTGCGCCAGCAAACCGCAGGCGGCCAATAACAGGCAACCCACTACGATCATGGGTCGCGCACCGAAGTACGCCGTCAAGCGCCCGGTGAAAAAGGCAGGCACGAACATGGCCAGTACATGCCATTGAATGGTGGTGGCCACGTGATCGAAATGAAAGCCGGCCCGATGCATGGCAAGAGGCGTTGCGGTCATGGCCAGGTTCATCACGCCATAGCCGATCAGACCGGTCAGCGCCGCGACGATGAATGTCGGCTGACGCACTATCTCGGACAGCGGTCGGGCGGGGCCGTCGTCATGGGTCGTTTGCGGCGGCGGTAGCCGGGTGAAGGCCAGCACGATCAATGCTATGACGTAGAGTAATCCCAGCCCCAGGAAGCTGCCGAGAAAGGGTGTCTCGAACAAACCTTGGCTGGAGCGGGCGAGCCAGGGGCCAAGCACGGCTGCCAGTACGCCGCCGCCCATGACGAGTCCGATGGCGCGATCCTTCAGCTCAGGAGTTGCGGCTTCCACCGCGGCAAAGCGATAGAGCATGCCAAATCCGATACCGATACCGATCAGCCAGGTACCCAGCATGAAGGTGCCGAATTGCTCGCCTACCAATGCCAGGCCGGCGACCAGAACCCCGCCCAGGCCGATCAGGTTGCCCAGCATGAAGCCCCGCTTGCGCCCCAGCCGACCCATTATCAGCGACGCCGGAATGGTGGCGCACATCAGGCCCAGCCACTGCATGGCTACCGGCGCGGTAGCCCAGTTGGGACCGGGGGCCAGCTCGGCGCCAATCAGGGGTGACACTGCGATCAGAAGGATGTTGCCGCTGACCAGCAGTGCCTGACATAGAGACAATAGAGTGACGGTCAACGGCATGTCTTGGCCCCGACATTCATCCTGCGAAGGCAACGTATATCGCGATCACCAGGATTACCAGCAGGATGCCCGCCGGAACCGCGCCCTTCCAGGGGGTGAGATCGACTTTACCGCTATCTTCATGGACCCAGGCCGTCTGGCGGGGGCGCAGCTTGCCGAACAGCAGCATCATGATCACCAGTGCCAGGAAAACCAGCGCCACGAAATGGAAGTCGTGAACGACCTCCAGCAGACCGGTGAAGGGCGGCACGAAATAGACGAGGCCGATGATCGCACAGCCAGCGACAAGGGCGATCTTGGCGGCGATCGCCGGCACCCGCTTAGTCAAGAGCCCGACCAGCACCACCGCAAGAATGGGGATGAAGTACATGGCATTCATTTTCTGAAGATAACCGAACAGGCTTTCCTGGCCGGCCAGAAGCGGGGCAATGATCATGGCCGCAACGGCCATGATCCAACCAAAAATCTTGCCCACCCGCACGATCTGTTCTTCGCTGGCCTGCCTGTTGAAGACCTCCTTGTACAAACCCAGGCTGAAGAGTGTGGTGGTACTGTTGAGTGCCGAGTTGAAGGAGGAAAGAATGGCACCGACCATGACCGCTGCAAAGAAGCCCGTCAGATAGGGCGGCAGCACGTTGAACACCAGATGGCCGTAGGCTTCGTCGGCGCGAATGCCATCGCCCGCATAGAGTTGATAGGCGATGATGCCGGGCAGTACCAGATATAGCGGCCCCAGAAGTTTGAACAGGCCTGTCAGCAGTACGCCTTTCTGACCTTCCGCAAGATTCTTGGCGGCCAGGGTGCGCTGAATGATCTGCTGGTTGGTGGTCCAGTAGAACAGGTTGATCAGAAGAACGCCGGTGAAAAGAGTGGCGAAGGGCACCTGCTGATCCTCGGCGCCAATGGACTTCAGCTTCTCGGGATTGCTCTGCTTGAGCGCTTCCCAGCCTGCCATGATTCCACCATCATCGCTCACAGCCTGCAGGCCAAAATAGACGATCACGAAGCCGCCGATCAGCAGGCCCACGCCATTGAGGGTGTCCGAGACGGCAACGGTGCGCAAGCCGCCGAACAGGGCATAGATCGAGCCGATGATGCCGACGATCCATACCGTTGACCATAGCAGAACGCTGCTCGATTCGATTCCTGTCAGGCCTTTGAGATCGAGCATGCCCTGCAGCCCAACGGCGCCGGAGTAGAGAATGATCGGCAGCAGGATCACCGCATAGGCAATCAGGAAAATGATGTTGCAGATCAGCTGTGTCGTGCCATCGAAACGAATCCTCAACAGCTGAGGTACCGTGGCAATGCCGCTACGCAAAAAACGAGGCAGAAAGAACAGCGCCAATGCCACCAGAGCGATGACCGCCACGACTTCCCAGGCCATGACGCTCAAGCCGTCGGTGAATGCTGCGCCGTTGAGTCCCACCATCTGTTCCGTGGAAAGATTGGTCATCAAGAGCGAGCCGGCAATCAGCGGGAAGGTCAGGCTACGTCCGGCCAGGAAGTAGCCGCGGGTGCTGCTATGATCGTCCCGGTGAGTAATGAACCAGGTAATGAGGGCGACCAGCCCGGTAAAGAACAGAAACGACAAAAGGGTCAGGGTGTGCATTTTTTACATCCTTGTGTGTTTTTGTTGATACATGGTATCAGGCCTACAGCATACCGGGGTCGCAGCAGGCGCGCGAATGCGGCTTTTTACCTCATCCCGGTGGCAAGGTCGAGGCTGGCATTGGTGGCGGTATCAATCCAAACAGCTGCGCGAAAAGTGGACTGGCAGCGATGAGAAATCCTAGACCCGCAAGGCAATACCCCAGGGTGCGACGGGAAGGGCGTCGTGCCAGAGACAAGCCCACTAGACAGACCACAATGCCGATGACGTTCAATAGGTAACCGGCCATTGCCATGAATTGGGCGAAAGACATCGTGACTCCAGAGTAGAGTGATTGTGGTGAAACGAAAGTTGGGTCCAGGACGCGCTTCGACTAACCTGATGCTACTGCCCATAGCAAACTGATGGAGTTCCAATCCTATGCCCGACACCCCTGCACAAGCGATACTGCACTTCTGGTTCGACGAGACGGCTTCTCGTCAGTGGTTTAGCAAGGATGAGGCTTTCGATCGTCAAGTATCCGAACGCTTTTCCTCGACGCTCGAGGCTGCCATCGCGGGGGAATTATGGATGTGGCGCTGCTCCCCGCAAGGACGTCTGGCAGAGATTCTGGTACTCGATCAGTTTTCACGCAACATTCATCGTAATCGTGCAGCGGCGTTTGCTCAGGACCCCCAGGCGCTGACATTGGCCCAGGAGGCCGTCGCCGCCCGGGCCGATCGTCATCTCAAGATGGTGCAGCGAGCGTTTCTCTATATGCCTTACATGCACAGTGAATCCTTGCGCATTCATGATGAGGCGCTGCGGCTTTTCGACCAGGCAGGTTTGGAAAACAATCTAAAGCATGAGCGACGCCATCGGGAAATCCTCGAGCGTTTCGGGCGCTATCCGCATCGCAACGAGATACTCGGACGAGAATCCAGCGCTGAGGAAAAGGGGTTTCTACAGCAACCCGGTTCGTCTTTCTAATCGATGTACGGTTGATTAATCGATGTATGGCTGAATCCGTTTGTGGCAGGCTAGGCAGGCAGTTTTCATGGAAGATATTTAAAGGAGAAGTATGATGGGTTTAATCTTGTGGTTGATCATCGGCGGACTGGCAGGCTGGATTGCCGGCAATATCATGCGCGGTGGCGGTTTCGGCATCCTGGGTAATATTGGTGTCGGTATCGTTGGCGCGGTACTAGGCGGCTTGGTGTTTCGCCTGCTGGGTATCGCCTCCTACAGTATCATCGGTTCGCTGGTAACGGCCATCGTGGGTGCGGTATTGCTGCTCTGGATCGTGTCCATGGTGCGCAAGCCTTAGGTCGACGGCAAGGCCTGCGGTGCAATGCCCCAGGCCATTTGCCTACTCTGATGAATAGGCTTAAATTGAAGATTGGTAGTCACTTACCTAGGTAAATCGTACTCGCTGAGTTTCCGAGTACTTCAAGGAAGACGTCAAATATGCTTGCGAAAGGATAACCGTATTGCGGTCTTCCCTTCGTTTCAGGAATGAGGAGAAACCAGCATGGCCACCAGTAACAGCCCCTATACCCAACCCAATAGCGATGGCCCTCACGATACGAAATTCAAGACCACCGAGCACAGCAAATCGGAGAGTCTGGAGCAGTTTCGTAGCGATGCCGAAGGGCATGACCTGCGCACCAATCAGGGTGTACGCATTGCCGACAACCACAATTCGCTGAAGGCTGGCGAGCGTGGGCCGACTCTGATGGAGGATTTCATTCTCCGTGAGAAGCTCAATCACTTCGACCATGAGCGCATTCCCGAGCGTATTGTCCACGCCCGGGGCGCTGCGGCTCACGGCTATTTCGAGGCTTACGACGGCGCTTCCCAATACTCCAAGGCGGCGCTGTTCAGCAAAGCCGGCAAGAAGACGCCGGTATTTACCCGTTTTTCCACGGTGCAGGGCGGGCGTGGTTCCAACGACACCGTTCGTGACGTGCGCGGTTTCGCTGTCAAGTTCTACACCGAGGAAGGCAACTGGGATCTGGTCGGCAACGACATGCCGGTGTTCTTCATGCAGGATGCCACCAAGTTCCCCGATTTCGTCCACGCGGTGAAGCCCGAACCCCACAACGAGATCCCCCAGGGGCAGTCTGCCCACGATACCTTCTGGGACTTCGTCTCGCTGTTCCCCGAATCCGCCCATATGGTGCTGTGGACCATGTCGGATCGCGCCTTCCCGCGCCATTACCGCAACATGGAAGGCTTTGGTGTGCATACCTTCCGCATGATCGACAGACAGGGCAAGGCACGCTTCGTCAAGTTCCACTGGAAGCCGCTGGCGGGCACCTGCTCATTGATTTGGGATGAAGCCCAGAAGCTCTGGGGCCGCGATCCGGACTTCAACCGTCGTGGTATGTGGGAAGACATCGAGAACGGCGATTTCCTTGAATTCGAGCTGGGCATCCAGGTCGTCGAGGAACAGGACGAGCACAACTTCGACTTCGATATTCTCGACGCCACCAAGCTGATTCCTGAAGAGCAGGTGCCGGTCACGCCGATTGGCAAGATGGTGCTCAACCGCAACCCGGACAACTACTTCGCCGAGACCGAGCAGGTGGCCTTCAGCCCCGGCCATGTGGTGCCGGGCATTGATTTCAGCAACGATCCGCTGCTGCAAGGGCGTCTGTTCTCTTATCTGGATACCCAGATGCTGCGCCTGAGCGGGCCGAACTTCCACGAGATTCCCATCAACCGCCCGGTGTGCCCGTTCCACAACAATCAGCGTGATGCGCCGCACCGCCAGACCATCAATAAGGGTCAGGCCTCCTACGAGCCCAACTCCATCGATGGCGGCTGGCCCAAGCAGACCCCAGCGGCGGAAGAAAACGGCGGGTACGAGAGCCATTACGAACGGGTCGATGCTCACAAGGTGCGGGCGCGCAGCGACTCCTTCGGCGATCACTACTCCCAGGCACGACTGTTCTGGAACAGCCAGACCGAGGTGGAGAAGGAGCACATCATCGCCGCCTACACCTTCGAGCTTTCCAAGGTGGCGCGACCCTACATCCGAGAGCGACAGATCAAGGAGATTCTGCCCAATATCGATCTGGAACTGGCACGTCGTGTCGGCGAGAACCACGGAATAGAAGCCCCTGGGGAGCCGACTGCACCGGAAGGCGAACTGGGCAAGAGTTCCCAAGAGGCGTCCGAGGCGCTGAGCCTGATGGCGCGGTTACCGGGCAATATCAAGTACCGCAAGATCGCCATCCTGGTGGCAGATGGTGTCGATGGCGAACAGGTGGAAGCGCTCAAGGTGAAGCTGTCCGAGCAGGGGGCTCAAGGTATGGTCATTGCACCGAGCATGGCTCCGGTCAAGGCCAGCAACGGCCAGGCCGTCACCCCGGACGGCATGGTCAATGGTCTGCCCTCCGTGACCGTGGATGCGGTCATCGTCGCCGGTGGCGAAGGCAGTGCCCAGGCATTGGCGGGCTCCGGTTTGGGACGCTATTACGTCCAGGAGGCTTACAAGCACCTCAAGGCAATTGCCGCCCTCGGGGAAGGCAGAGCGCTACTCGATGCCGCGGGAGTGCCTATCGGTGAAGACGGGATATTCGTCGAGGATGGGGTAGAGTCGGTATTCGAACCCTTTGCCCAGGCCGTGGGGGAGCATCGCGTGTGGTCTCGGGACTCGAAGGCCAACGACATGCCGGCCTAAACGGTTCGCGTTCAAACGTCTCTTGTTAGAACTCTTTGATAAAAGCAATCAGAAGCCCCTGCTATCGGTGACGGTAGCAGGGGTTTTTTTTCATCGATTCACGTTGGCGTTGATCAGGCGCTGGCGGTCTGCTTGCTGCCCACCAACTCCTTCAGAGCCTGTTCGATGATATCGAGACCCTCTTCCAGCACCTTGTCCTCGATGGTGACGGGCATCAATAGGCGAACCGTGTTGCCGTACATGCCGCAGGAGAGCAGGATCAGTCCGTTCTCCCGGACTTTCTTGCACAGGGCGGCAGTCAGCTCCGCATCCGGGGTATGGTTGGCCTTGTCGGAGACGACATCGAAGGCCGCCATGGCGCCCATGTTGCGCGCGTTGTCGATACAGTCGAAATCCTGCTGCCATTGGCCGAAGCGTTTGGCCAGCTTGTCGCCAAGCGCCTGGCTCTTCTCGAGGATGTTTTCCTGCTCGAAGACGTCAAATACTGCCAATACCGCCGCACAGGAGACCGGGCTACCGCTGTAGGTGCCGCCCAGGGAGTTGGCGCCGGAGGCGTCCATGTGCTTGTCGGTACCCACGACGGCAGAGATCGGCATGCCGTCACCCATGCTCTTGGCCATGGTCATGATGTCCGGTTCCACGCCGCTATGCTCGATGGCGAACATCTTGCCGGTGCGCCCGAAGCCGCTTTGCACCTCATCGATGATCATCAGCATGCCGTGTTCGTCGCAGATCTCGCGAATCGCCTTCAGAAAGCTCGTCGGCGCCGGATAGAAGCCGCCTTCGCCGAGCACCGGTTCCAGGATGATCGCGGCGGTATCCTTGGGGTTGGCATCGGTTCTCAAGGCCATCTTGAGTCCGCGTAGCGCTTCGTCCTCACTGACACCGTGATAGGGCACCGGGTAGGGGGCGCGGAAGACCGTACCCGGCATGGGGCCGAAATCCGTTTGATAGGGATTGACCTTGCCATTCATCGCCATGGTCATGAAGGTACGGCCGTGATAGCCGCCGTCGAAACAGATCACATTGGTCTTGCCGGTGGCGGCGCGAGCCACCTTGACGGCATTTTCCAGTGCCTCGGCGCCGGAGTTGGCCAGCATGACCTTGGCATGGCCACGCACGGGCGTGATCTGGCTGAGCTTTTCCGCGACCTTGACGTAGCCTTCATAGGGCATGACGGTCTGGCAGGTGTGCATCACCTTGTCGAGCTGTGCCTTGACCGCTTCAACGACCTTGGGATGGCGATGGCCGATATTGAGAACGCCGATACCGCCGGCGAAATCGATGAAACGCTTACCGTCCGCATCCCAGATTTCCGCATTTTCGGCACGCTCGGCGAAGTGTGGAGCGGGGCTTGCGGCGCCATTGGCTACGTAGCGCTGCTTGAGTTCGTTGAGTTCAGCATTGTTCATGGTAAAACCTCCCGGGTTAAATCAACGAGCGCATTGAGGATGGATGAACGATCATCATCTAAAACGCAGTGTGTATTATTTTGAACACAGCGCCAAGCGTTTCATGATGCCGTTCCTGCACTTCTCTACTGTCGATGCACAATGCACCAAGTGCAAGTGCAAGTGCAGGGGCATCGGCGGTCGTGCCGCTTTCCGTTACACTATGTCATTTCTTCCATTGTCAGCGGCGTAAGCATCTGAGGTGTAATTTGGTAGACCCACTGAATGCATGGTGGTCGCAGCAGTTGGTGCTGTGTGGCTGGGCCTTCGAGCCCGATCCGGTTGCCGTAGAGCAATCCCAAGCGCTGGCGCGACTGACCGTCTTTGGTATTACCGAGCGCGGCGAACTCGGATGGCGATTGCTCGAGGCTTTTCCTGCCGAAAAGCCCGACCCTCAGCGCCAACTGGCGGTCATCGAGTTGCTGGCGCTGGCTGTGGCAGCCGGCTGGTTGAGCGCCGAGCGTGCCGAGGCCTGGGTATTGCGCCTTGCAAAGGATCTTCAGGCGCGTTATGCCAGCCTGGATGAATGGCTGGCAGCATTGCGTGACGCCCGTCTCGATCGGGGCTGGGCTCAGGGGGATGAGGCCTTTGTCAGGTACAGCGAAGTGCTGGCGACTCTGGAACATGAAGGGCAGGGCGTTACCTGGCAATTGCTGGGTGATCACCTGGCCACGCGCAATGACGAACCCTTGTGGCCGGATACTCCGGCTGCAAGGGTCTGGCTCCCCAGGGCGCTATTCGCGCCGCTTTTGATGGAGTCTTCGGACCAGTTGCATGACTGGCCCGATGCCGCTGCCTGGCTCGAGCAGGTATGGCAGGTACGGGGGCGTGAGGACATGATCCGCACACTGCTGTGGCTGGCGGCCCAGGGCCATCGCTATGGCTGGGATCTCGACGTGGCGAGGCTGTTGGAGCAGGAGGGGGCCGAGCGTCAGGCCTGGTTGGCCGGACTCGTTGATCAACGTCGTTACGGTGAAGCATTGCTGGCGTTCATCGACCAGGGGGAGCCATTGGAATGGGCGGCCTGGGACTGGCTACGGGTGATCGACCTGGCCTATGCCGGCTGGGTTCTGGGGTGGCTGGATAGCAGCGAAGCCGAGCATTTTGCGCTGCATGGCATCGATCTGCTGACCACGCGTTATAGCGACTGGACGGCGCTCATGCGAGCCTATCAGCGCGGGCGTGCCCTGTTCGAAGGTCAGCCGTCTGTTCGTAAGCTATTCGATGAAGAGACGGCTCTGTTGCTTCATTCACCGGTATCTCCCTGGCGCTTGCCGCTCTCGGAGCTGATCAGCGATGCGCAGCGTGAGGCCTCTCGCAACGCCATGCTGGACTGGCGGCGCGATGCCTGGCACTGGGTATTGGCATTGGCATCGGTACGAGAGCCCGAACTGCTTTACAGGCAGGGAATCCCCGGTGCGATACCCCATGAGAAAGACGAGTCGCGACGCCAGGACGCCCAGCATTATCTCACCGAGACCCTGGGACTGTTCGCGGATGAAGGCGTACAGGGGCTGGCGCGTTACTGGCTGCCGGCCCAGTCTCACCACCTCAATCAGCTGGCCGCAGACGCAGCACACAACATGCTGCCGCCAAGCAAAACCGTATTTGGACAGCCCTCCCTGGAGGCTCAGTATGCCCGAAATTCACTGGCATCCTGCTCACGGCATGCCGCCACCATTCACATGGCGGAGAAATATGCGTTTTATGTACTGATGGCGGATGACAGCGGTGATTTCGATGGCCGAGAGACCAGGACGCTCGCCCAATCCTTGCGCAGTGTGTTGTGTCATCTTTATGAAAATCCCAAGAAGCTTCTCGAAGCCTGGATTGCCTGGGAAACCGTATTGCCGGAAATGTCCGACGATACGCTGGTGCATGAAATACGCTGGCATCGGGACGACCCTGGAAGCTGTTTTCACTGGCTCGACTGGCAGTGTACGTACTGGCAGGAGCCCGGCCCCCGACCTACGCTGCATCAATTTACCGCCCTGGCGTTGACTGGGCCGCTCAATCCGGGAATATGGAACAAGCCTCAATGCGAGAGTGCGCTGGAAAACGAGGCGGCCCGCCAATGGTTGTCCAGCCATTATGGCTTGCATGGCGCGAGTGAGCTGCAGGAATTCCTGACGTTCCTGCTCGAGGCCGGGGATCGCCAGGAGTACCAGATCAACTACGCCCCTTACACCTTGAACCGGGCCCGCTTGATAGAAGAAATAGCCATCCTCGAATCCGGGGAGTGCTCCCAGGAAGAGCGTCATCATCTCTTGCGGCTGCAGCGAGTGCGCGATAACGATACTCGCTGTAACGACACCGATATGACCGCCTGGGATCTGGCCCAGGCCGTCGATCTGGCAGTCACCGGGCGCATTGTCGGCTGGCTGAATGCAGGGGCCCTGGAACGGGTGCTCGATAAGGCGATGGCCAAGGCTCAACAGCATTACGCAAGTTGGCAGACCTATGCGGAAGGGCTCTATGCGGGTTTTGCCTTCTTCATGGGCGAAACCGAAGAGCGTGAAACCTTTCTGCGGGATTTTCGCGAGGGACTGGTTGCCTGGTTATGCGGAGCGCCGCCCTTGGCTGGACCCTGGTCAAGTCTGGATTTTCCCGGTTCCAGGCCGCGCCATTGGGCGCTTACCCATATCGATACGCTCAGCGGCGATAGCCGCACGCTGCATTGAATCCCATGATCGAAGCCTATAGCCGAGATTGGTGGCGAGCGACCCTGGCCTTGTGCCTGGGCTCCTTCATCGTCTTCGTCAATCTCTATGCCGTTCAACCGCTGCTGCCTGAATTGCGTCTCGAGTTCGGCGTATCTACCCTCGAGGCCTCTCTGGTGATGTCGGCGGCATTGGTGACGCTTGCCTGTTCGCTGCTTATATTCGGTCCGCTGTCCGATGCCATCGGGCGCGATCGCATCATGCGCTTTACCTTGCTGGCGACAGCGCTCTGTTCGCTGTCCTTGATGTTCGTCGATGATTTCACGCTGCTGCTCATCGTACGAGCGCTTCAAGGTATGGTGCTGGGAGGGCTGCCGGCGGTGGCGATTGCCTGGATGGGGGACGAGTTCGATCACCGCGCCTTGATGCTGGCAGTGGGGTTTTATATCAGCGCCAATACCCTGGGGGGTATCGGCGGGCGTGTCCTGGGCGGCTTTGCCGGCGAGTACGGCGGATGGCACGCAAGCTTCATGGCCGTAGGGCTGCTCAGCGTGGCCTGTGTCGCCATCTTCTGGTGGCTATTGCCGCGGGCAGGTCATTTCGAGTCGCGCCCGTTTCGTTTGAAGATTGCCCTCCAGGCACTGGCCGATCATCTTCGCAACCCGCTGCTGCTATCGGCTTATTTGATTGGCGGATTGAATTTCTTCATTTTCATCAATCAATACAGCTATATCACCTTTCGCCTGCATGAAGCGCCTTACTCCCTGTCGATGCAGTGGCTAGGCATGATCTTCGTGACCTATCTAGGGGGGACGTTCGGGTCGGCGCTGTCTGGCAGGCTGTCCCAGCGTCTACCTCAGCCGATGTGCATGATGCTGGGTATCCTGATCCTGATGGGCGGCACTCTGGTGACTCTGAGCGCATCGCTGCCGATCATTCTGCTGGGACTCGTGATCAACGCCTTCGGCTTCTTTGTATGCCACTCCATGGCCTCGAGCTGGGTAGGGCGCCAGGCGACCCACTCCCGGGGCAGTGCGACGGCACTTTATCTCGTGTTCTATTACCTGGGGGCGAGTCTGGGTGGTTTCTATCTCGAGCCATTCTGGGCCATGGCCGGCTGGCAAGGAGTAGCGCTGGCTTCCTGGCTGGTGCTATTGGGAACATTGAGCCTGACCCTGTGGCTATGGCGCCACACTGCGCCATAGCCAAGGCACCGTTACGTGAACCGCAGAAGCCGCTACTTGTTGCCGGGCAGGCCGGCCTGATCGCCCCAGACTTCTTTTAGCCGGTCGGTACGGCCACAGCCCGCCTTGTAGAAACGATAGCGCACCGGGTTTTTCTTGTAATAATCCTGATGGTAGCCCTCCGCTTCCCAAAATTGATTGGCGGGAACGATCTCGGTAGCGATCGTTTGATCGAAGCGCTCTTCGAGTTCAGCCTTGGTTTTCTCGGCCAGCCGTTTCTGCTCGTCGTTCTGATAGAAGATGGCGCTGCGATACTGGGGGCCGCTATCACAGAACTGGCGATTCTCGACGAAGGGATCAATGTTGTGCCAGAAGGCTTCCAGCAGGGTGGCATAGTCCACGGTCTGGGGGTCGTATTCGACCTCGACAGCTTCGGTATGCCGGGTCTCGCCTCGTGAAACCTGCTGATAGCTAGGGTTTGACTTTTCACCACCGATATAGCCCGACGTGGTAGCCTTGACTCCCTCGATTTCATCGTAGGCCTCTTCCATGCACCAGAAACAGCCACCGGCGAAGATCGCCTTGGCATTCTCGGCCTGGGTAAGGGTGGAAAAGGCAGACGCTGCCAGTGTCAACGCCAAAGGAAGCAGTAACTTGCGCACATTTTTCTCCAGGAATGGGTGTTGTAGGGTACTGATTGGAAACGTTTTGCCGCGTCTAGTTCCTTGATGCAATTTTTCTTTGGCGTTGACGATGATACGTAAGGTTTGATCGCTGTCTGCGACTGTATTAAAGCCTGACATAACAACGGCACATTCAATCGGTGTCTTTTGATAAATATTCTTTCGATCACTGCCATCTTAATCAACATCCTAGGAAGACTATAAATTGAACCGAAAGCGTCTAATTATTCTCGCCGTCATCATCCTGGCAATCGTTCTGTTCTTTGCCAGTGGCGCCAATGAGGCGCTGACCTTGGACAACATCAAGAACCAGCAGGCGCGTTTTCAAGGCTGGTTCGCTACGGATCCGTGGCTGGTCGCCGGTGGCTTCTTTGCCATTTATGTGGCCATGGCGGCGCTGTCGTTACCCGGCGCGGCCTTGCTGACATTGCTTGCCGGGGCGCTGTTCGGGCTGGGCTGGGGGCTTCTGATCGTCTCCTTCGCCAGTGCCATCGGTGCGACTCTGGCTTTCCTGATTGCGCGACTCCTGGCTCAGAAGCCGCTTGAACGCCGCTTTTCCCGGCAGCTTGCCAGCATCAATCGAGGTATCGAGCGGGAAGGCGCTTTCTATCTGTTTACCCTGCGTCTGGTACCGATCTTCCCGTTCTTCATCATCAACCTGGTGATGGGCTTGACCCGCATGCGTACCCTGACATTCTACTGGGTCAGTCAGGTGGGCATGCTGCCGGGCACTCTTGTCTATGTGAACGCAGGCCGAGAACTGGGGGAGCTGCAAAGCCTTGGCGGCATTCTCTCACCAGGGCTGATTGCCTCCTTCGTGTTGATCGGCATCTTCCCCTTGCTGGCGCGCTGGATCGTGGATCTCGTCAAGCGCCGCCGCATGGCGCAGCGCTATGGCAAGCCCCAGGGGTTCGATTACGACATCGTGGTTATCGGCGCCGGCTCCGCGGGACTGGTAGCAAGCTACATTGCTGCCGCCGTCAAGTCCCGGGTGGCCTTGATCGAACGGGATCGCATGGGGGGCGACTGTCTCAATACCGGCTGTGTGCCCTCCAAAGCGCTGATCCGCGCCTCCCGTATTGCCCACACGGTACGTGACGGCGGGCGCTTCGGTATTCACTCCGAGGCGCCGCGGATCGATTTCAAACAGGTCATGACTCACGTGCACCGGGCGATAGACGAGATTGCACCCCACGATAGCCCGGAGCGCTATGAGTCCTTGGGCGTCGAGGTGATAAAGGGGGAGGCCCATCTTCAGACTCCCTGGGAAGTGCGGGTCGACGACCGGGTGTTGAACACTCGGCATGTGATCATTGCCAGCGGTGCGCGCCCCAAGGTGCCTGAACTACCCGGTCTTGATTCGATCGAGGTGCTGACCTCGGAAAATCTCTGGCAGATCGAGTCATTGCCCGGACGCCTGGCGGTGCTGGGGGGCGGGCCCATCGGCTGTGAGCTGGGGCAAGCCTTTGCCCGACTCGGCAGCCGGGTCACCATCGTACAACAGGCCGACCAGCTGCTGCCGCGAGAAGACGCGGATGTTGCAGAAGTATTGTTACAGCAGATGCGCGGCGAAGGCATCGGGGTGCATCTTGGCACCAGGGCGACAGCAATCGAACCAGGGCCAAGTCACGGCGATGACGGCAAGGTGCTGGTCATGGAGTGCGATGGCAAGATGGACCGGCTCGTCTTCGATCGACTGCTGGTGGCCGTTGGCCGAGAAGCCAATGTAACCGGGCTGGGCCTGGAAGGATTGGGTATCGCTACCACCCCCCGGGGCACGCTGGATGTGGATGACACCCTGCGCAGCCTGCATCCCAATATCTGGGCCTGTGGCGACGTGGCGGGGCCTTATCAATTGACCCATGCCAGCGCCCACCAGGCCTGGCACGCAACGGTCAATGCACTGTTCGGCGAGCTCAAGCGCTTTCGCGTCAATTATCGCAATATGCCGGCGGTAACCTTCACCCAGCCCGAGGTGGCCAGGGTCGGGCTCAATGAGCGCGACGCCACGGCTCAGAATATTGCCTTCGAAATCACCCGCTACGAGTTTGCCGAACTCGATCGCGCCATTGCCGAAGGCGAAACAGGAGGGTTCATCAAAGTGCTTACGGTGCCGGGCAAGGATCGTATTCTGGGGGCAAGTATCGTTGGCGATCATGGCGGGGAGTTGTTGGCTGAATTCACCCTGGCCATGACTCAGGGGATCGGTCTCAATAAGCTGCTTGGGACGATTCATCCCTACCCGACCTTCTCGGAAGCTGCCAAGGCAAGCGCCGGCTTGTGGAAGAATGCCCACAAGCCGGAGCGGGTGCTGGGCTGGCTTGAGCGCTACTTTGTCTGGCGCCGGCGCGGTCGCAGCAATGGCCGCAAATAGCCATTAGGCGTGAATGGAATGGCGATAAAAAGAGAAGTGGAGTAGCGCATGCTTGATCGCTGGACGATGCGCTGGGTACAGCCGCCGCTGACGCGGCTTGCGATGGCGTTGGCCAAGCGGCGCATCACGCCGAATCAGGTGACTCTGGCAGGCTTCGTCATCGGCCTGCTGGCATTGCCGTTATTGTCCATGCAGGCCTACGGTGCCGCGTTGGTTGTCATCCTGATCAATCGGCTGATGGATGGATTGGATGGCGCTCTGGCGCGACACACTCGGTCCAAGAGCGACGCGGGTGGCTTTCTCGATATTGGGCTGGATTTCGTCTTTTATGCGGCGGTAGTGCTGGGCTTTGCGCTGGCGAACCCTGAAGCCAATGCGCTCGCGGCAACGCTGTTACTGTTTGCCTTCGTCGGCACCGGTAGCTCGTTTCTGGCTTTTGCGATCATGGCGGCCAAGCATGCTATCGAGCGGCCCCATTTCACGCACAAGGCCTTTTTCTATCTCGACGGGCTGACCGAAGGTACCGAAACGATTCTGGCCTTTGTCGCCTTTTGTCTTTGGCCTCGGCATTTTGCGCTACTGGCGATCATCTTTGCCGCGGCCTGCATCATTACGACGATAACCCGACTATGGGGAGGCTACCGTACACTCAACCAACGTGAATCAAGGCAAGACCACACATGATGACCATGAATTACGCCGGGTGTTGCTGGGCGGGCGGTCTGATGTTGATGATTTCTTCAGCGGCCGAAGCACAATCGCTGGAATTCAGTGCGGCAGATATCGCCGGTTGGCCGACACGCTCCTTTGAGGGTGAAACTCGCTACTCCTTGGTCACCCAGGCGGGGCAGCAGGTGCTTCAGGCGGAGGCCAATGGCCGGGCGTCCGCCAAATATCTTGAGCAGGAAATCGACCTGACCAGAACGCCATATCTAAGCTGGTGCTGGAAGGTAGGACATATTTACCCGGGGCTCGACGAGACCACCAAGGCAGGCGACGATTATCCGGCCCGGGTCTATGTGGCCCACAAGACCGGGATCTTGCCCTGGCAGGTTCAGGCGGTGAACTACGTCTGGTCGAATAATCAGCCCCTCGATACGCACTGGGTCAATGCCTTCACCGACCGGGCTCAGCTTTTGGCTCTGCAAAGCGGCAGACAGGATGTAGGGCAATGGATCGCCGAGGTGCGTGATGTGCGCGAGGATTTCAATAGATTGTTCGGTAGCCGCCTCGACGAGGTGGATGGCGTCGCGCTAATGAGCGACGGTGACAATGCCGGCGGCGATGCTACCGCCTGGTTTAGTGGCCTGCGCTTTTCCGCATCGGCGGAACCACCTACCTGTCCCAAGTAGTGGAGGCGAATGAAAAAACGCAAAAAGGGCGGCCTAAGCCGCCCCCTTCAGCCAATCATCAATCGATGATCTGTAACCGGCTGTGTGCCCTACACTGCAAGTAAATAAGGTAAAGCAGGAAATCAGTGCTGATGTTCACTTCCATCGTGCACATGGCCATGTTCGACTTCTTCTTCGGTCGCATCGCGTACTTCAGAAATTTCAACGTCGAAATTCAGCTTCTGGCCTGCCAAGGGATGGTTACCATCGACGGTGACGGTATCGCCTTCCACCTTGGTCACGGTAACCATCAGTGGGCCCCCTTGAGTCTGGGCCTGGAACTGCATACCCGGCTCGATGGACTCTACCCCCTGGAAGGAATCGCGCGGCACTTCCTGGACGAGTGCGGGCTGATTTTCACCATAGCCTTCTTCAGGCGTAACGGTTACTTGCAACTTGTCGCCATCCTGATGCCCTTCCAGCTCCTTCTCCAGACCCGGAATGATGTTACCGGAACCATGAAGATAGGTAAGCGGTTCACGGCCTTCCGAACTGTCTAGTACTTCACCAGTATCGTTGGTCAGCGTGTAGTGAAATGCGACAACTGAGTTTTGCGCAATCTGCATGTTAAGGAGAACCTTTCGACAAGATATGTGCCGTCAATGGTAACGTGCCATTTCCAGCCTGTCAGGGGGTGCAAATAATTTTCATGTGTGATGGGTTCTAAATGACAATGATTCAAGAATGATTCCCTCGATCGATAAATGGCAATGCATCGGTCGCTATTGCGCGGACAAGAAGGCCTGGAGTACCCTGCCGTCATCTTTTGAGTACCCTTTATCCTTTTCCTGCCAGGAGTTATGCCATGACCGTAACCTTGATTTGGTTGATCGCGTTCGCCCTCATTCTGACATTGGTAATCAAAGGGTGGGACGGGGGCTTGGGAAAGTTCTTCGAGCGTAACATGCCAGCCGCGTTCAAGAGCAGTCGAGAGGATCGCTGGATCTGGGGGATTGCATTGGCGGTGCTGGGCGCCACCTTCATCGTGAAGCCGATTTCGATGTTGATGACGCTGCTACTGCTGGCGCTCATCGTTTGGGTCGTGAGCAAGCTGGTACGCTGGGGCCTTTCCAAGGCCCACTGACTGTTTGGGTCGTGAGCAGGCGCTTGGACAACATCTGTCTCATCACCAATCGCTTAAAATGAAAAGCCTCGCCCAGATTGGGCGAGGCTTTTCATTATTCGACGCATCATGATTCAACGGGTCATGTCATGGCTCAATAAGGTGCCACGCTCATGTTGGAACCGCTGCCAATCAAGCGCACGCGTTGACCTATTTGCCAGTTACGATCGGCTTTTTGCACTACGATTACCGAACCACCGCTATCCCGGCGTATTTCCATTTCCACGGCATTGACGCGGTTCGCACTGTCTTCGACTTTCTTGCCAGCGATACTGCCACCGATGGCGCCTGCGGCGGTGGCAATTGTACGACCTGACCCGCCACCAATCTGGTTGCCCAACAAGCCGCCCATCACTGCGCCGCCCAGTCCTCCGAGTACGCCCTGATTTGGGCCGTCTGCCTGAATATTGACCGGACGCAAGGCCTCGATGGTGCCGTAAGTTACCGATTGGCCGGTCTTGGCCTGGCTACCCCGATAGGTATCGCCAGAGTAAAGATCGCTATTGGCGCAGCCACCGAGCGTCAACAGTCCCAACGCGATTACTGGGAGATAATGAGTCAACTTCATGGATTGATCTCCAAAGCAGGTTTGTTTAGAAACAGTGTTTTGTTAAAAGTCTAACGCGAACAGGCTGGATTTGCTACTTATTAATAGACCACGCAGTTAAGCAATGGTGCGAGGCGAAGTCGTCGTTTGGAAGAGACTGTCAGTCCAAGCGCTATAGGCCGTAAAAAAAGAACAGCTAAATAATGACAAAGGGGAGGCATTTGCCTCCCCTTACATCAAGTCGTGCTCATATCGGGATGGCGTTTACCCGAATTGCCCCATGGTGTTGTCTTTACCTCCCGCCTTGAGTGCGCCCTCGCCGGAGAAGAACTCCTTATGGTCGTCACCCAGGTTGGAGCCCGCCATGTCCTGATGCTTGACCGTGGCGATGCCTTCGCGGATTTCCTTGCGCTGTACACCGGCCACGTAAGCCAGCATGCCTTCGTCACCGAAGTAGCCCTTGGACAGGTTGTCCGTGGACAGGGCGGCGGTGTGATAGGTCGGCAAGGTGATCAGGTGATGGAAGATACCCGCTTCGCGAGCGGCGTCGCGCTGGAAGTTCTGCGTCCAACGATCCGCTTCCTTGCCCAGCTCGGTATCGTCATATTCGACGCTCATCAGGCCGGCACGGTCGTAGCTTGAAACATCCTTGCCTTCCTCTTCCCAGGCGTCGAACACCTGCTGGCGGAAGTTCAGGGTCCAGTTGAAGGACGGGCTGTTGTTGTAGACGAGCTTGGCATTGGGTACCGCGTCACGAATGCGGTTGACCATGCTGGCGATCTGCCCGACATGCGGCTTTTCGGTCTCGATCCACAGAAGATCGGCGCCGTGCTGCAGGCTGGTGATGCAGTCCAGCACGACCCGGTCTTCACCGCTGCCTTTCTTGAACTGGTACAGGCCGCTGGCCAGGCGCTTGGGCTTGATCAGCTTGCCGTTCTGCTTGAGTACCACGTCGCCGTTGTTGATGTCGTCGGCACTGGCGATCTCATCACCATCCAGGAAGCTGTTGTACTGATCGCCCAGGTCGCCGGGTTCGTTGGTCACGGCGATCTGCTGGGTCAGGCCGGCACCCAGGGAATCGGTACGCGCCACGATCACACCGTCATCGACGCCCAGTTCCAAAAAGGCGTAGCGTACGGCGTTGATCTTGGCCAGGAACTCGGCATGGGGCACAGTGACCTTGCCATCCTGGTGGCCGCACTGCTTGACATCCGAGACCTGGTTTTCGAGCTGGATGGCGCAGGCGCCGGCCTCGATCATCTTCTTCGCCAGCAGGTAGGTGGCTTCCTCGTTGCCGAAGCCCGCATCGATATCAGCGATGATCGGCACCACATGGGTTTCGAAACCGTCGATCTTGCGCTCGATTTCCTTGACCTTGGCATCGTCACCCGCTTGCTGAGCCTCTTCCAGACTGCGGAAAAGATGATTGAGTTCCCAAGCATCGGCCTGCTTCAAGAAGGTGTAAAGCTCTTCGATCAGAGCCGGTACGGCGGTCTTCTCGTGCATCGACTGGTCCGGCAGGGGGCCGAACTCCGAACGCAGGGCGGCGACCATCCAGCCGGACAGGTACAGGTAACGACGCTTGGTGGTACCGAAATGCTTCTTGATTGAAATCAGCTTCTGCTGACCGATGAATCCATGCCAGCAGCCCAGGGATTGGGTGTACTGAGCGCTGTCTGCGTCGTAGGCCGCCATGTCGTCGCGCATGATCTGCGCGGTGTATTTGGCGATATCCAGTCCGGTCTTGAACCGGTTCTGCAAGCGCATACGAGCGGCATGCTGTGGGTTGATGCCATCCCATTTGCCAGCCTGGGCTTCTCGCAATTGGGCAATAGCCTTGATCTCGTCTTGAAATGCTGACATGGAACCATCCTTCATTAGTTGGAAAAGTACTCGAGCGATTCGGGACACTAAACACTTCGATATGGAAACGTTGCGATAATCGACCGGTGCAAGATGACGCCTGATTTCATGCTGCACTAGCGAAAACGTAATTTTTTGGTTACTGCCGATCGACGGATCAGCCGCAACGAAAACACAAGAAACAAGTCGATATCAGGGCAGCCGAAGAGAGCTGTCGATAGTGACTACTTATCTGACGTGCTGACGTTCCAATCCTGTCCTGGTTATCACTATCCCCCATAGGAACGGGCATTAACAACTATTACTTAGGGGTAGATGGGGTTGTAGTTTGACTACAGAACGAGGACGCTGGTACGGCTCTTGTAGTCAAATTTCGGGGGAATGAATGAGAGCTACAGCTGGGTAGAAAGTGTTAATCCTTCAAGATCAGTCGCATGCTGCGATGCGGTATGCCGGCGTCGAGAAATTCGTTCCCGAATGCTTGGAATCCGAGTTTGCGGTAAAAGCTCAAGGCGTGTAGCTGAGCATCCAGCAGAATTTCACGATCACCGCGTTTCGATGCAGCCGCGACGATTCTGCGCATTAGCTGCTCACCGACGCCCTGGCCGCGCTCTTCCTTGATCACGGCAACGCGGCCGATATGGCCATCCGGAAGCAGTCGCGCCGTGGCAATGGCATGGTCGTTGCGATAGACCAGAAAATGCAGGCACTGCGGGTCGCGACCGTCCCATTCTTCTTCCTGAGGTACCGCTTGCTCTTCGATGAAGACGCGTCGGCGAATGTCGCTGGCCTGATCGCCCAGGTGCGTCCAATTGCCTTGATGGATCTTGATAGGGGGTTCAATGTTCATGCATCCTCATCCTCGTTCTCATCCGCATAGGGCCAGCCCAGGCTGCCGTGATCGAGCAGCTGAGCGAGTATCTCGGCACTACCCGGATGATCCAGGGTATCGGCATCGATCGGCCGGTTACCGGCCAGCAGAAAGGCGAGCCCGGTATCGCAGGCCAGTCCATCGCCATCGACGAAGAGCGTAGCCCTTGAGTTGCCATGGTCGCGATAGGCGAACCGCGACCCCAGGGTGCGTTCGAGCACGCTGCCTCCCTGTAGCTCGGCTACAAGCTGGGCGATGTCCGTGGGTGACTCGCTGGGCACGAGTTGATCAGTGTACTTGGGTTGCGTCATGGCGCGCCCGAACCACTCGAGCATCTGCGCGGGATCGTCCAGGGTATTCAGAATCAAGGCGCGCATGCGCGCGATGGCGGCATCGTCGATTTCCCCTGGATGGGTCGGGGGAGCGAGATTAGGGTCGGTATAGCGATGCGATGCCGGAAGCTGCTCACCCAGGTAGTCGGCAAAGGAGGTGATCGATTCGTCCGCGGACAGGGCACGAAAACCCACCGAGAAGGTCATGCAGTCAGTAGATCGACTGACGCCGTGATGGGCCATGCCCGGTGGCAGATAAAGCATGTCGCCGGGTTCAAGCAGCCACTCCTGATCGGGCTGAACCTCGAAGTGCTCGAGGATGCGTAGATCGATGCCGGGGATGATCGGCACATCGTCGCTGACCTTGCCACCAAGCTGCCAGTGTCGCGTGCCGCTGGCTTGTAGTAGAAATACGTCGTATTGATCGACATGGGGGCCGACGCTGCCGCCGGGGGGCGCGTAGCTGACCATGATGTCGTCGAGTCGCCAGCGAGGCAGGAAATGAAAGTGTTCGAGCAGCGCGTTGACCTCCGGCACATAGTGATCGACGGCCTGAACCAACAGCGTCCAGTCGCGTTCCGGCAGGCGGGCAAAGGTAGCCTCATCGAAGGGGCCGTGGCTGACCTGCCAGGGCTTATCCCGGCCCTGTTCATCCTGGCCGTGCTCTTCCACTAACCGCGCTTCGATGCCGTCCTCGCAGGCCAAGCCGGCCAGCTCGTCCGGCGAAAGCGGTGAGACGAAATCCACAAAGGCGCCGCGGATCAATAGCGGTTTCTTCTGCCAGTACTTGGCCAGGAATTCTGCAGCGCTGAGACCACCTAGCAGCGTTTGGGGTTCGTGGGCAACGATGTTCATAGGGAGCGGGCCTGTTCTACGGCGTTGCCGATGTAAGTACCGGGTGTCAGGGCCTTGAGTTCACTCTTGACGTCATCCGGTAGTTCCAGCCCATCGATGAAGGCAGCGAAGCCGACCTGGTCGATGCGCTTGCCTCTCGTCAGCGCCTTGAGCTTTTCGTAGGGCTGTTCGATGCCGTAGCGGCGCATCACCGTCTGGATTGGCTCCGCAAGGACTTCCCAGCTGTTGTCGAGGTCATCGTTCAGGCGAGCCGGATTGGTTTCGAGCTTGCCGATGCCCTTGAGAGTGGCGTGGTAGGCAATCAAGCCATAGGCCAGCCCGACCCCTAGATTACGCAGCACCGTGGAGTCGGTGAGATCTCGCTGCCAGCGTGATATCGGAAGCTTCTGAGCCAGGTGGCCGAGCAGGGCGTTGGCCAGCCCTAGGTTGCCTTCGGCGTTCTCGAAGTCGATGGGGTTGACCTTATGGGGCATGGTCGAAGAGCCGATCTCGCCTTCCACGGTTTTCTGCTTGAAATAACCCAGGGAGATATAGCCCCAGACGTCCCGCTCGAAATCGATCAGTATGGTGTGGAAGCGGCACACGGCGTCGAACAGCTCGGCGATGTAGTCATGGGGTTCTATCTGGGTGGTATAGGGATTGAAGGTCAGCCCCAGGCTCTCGACGAACTGACGAGCGTTTTCCTGCCAGTCGATTTCCGGATAGGTGGTCAAATGGGCGTTGTAGTTGCCCACCGCGCCATTGATCTTGCCCATGATTTCCACAGCCTGGATCTGCTTGAGCTGTCGGCCCAGGCGATAGGCGACGTTGGCCATCTCCTTGCCCAAGGTGGTGGGGCTGGCGGTCTGGCCGTGGGTGCGGGAGAGCATCGGCTGTTTGGCGTGCTCATGGGCCAGGCGTTCGATGGCGGTAACGACCTCCTGCATGACCGGCAGCAGATCACCGAGCCCATCCTTGAGCATGAGAGCGTAGGAGAGGTTATTGATATCCTCGCTGGTACAGGCGAAATGGATGAATTCGGACACCGCCTGCAGTTCCGATTGTCCGAGGATCTTTTCCTTGAGGAAGTATTCCACCGCCTTGACGTCGTGATTGGTGGTGCGCTCGATATCCTTGATGCGCTGGGCGTCGTCTATCGAGAAATCGTCGATCATTCGATCGAGGAACGCTTTGGCACCGCTTGAAAGGGCGGGGACTTCCTGGATGCCGGCATGTGCCGCCAGGCACTCGAGCCAGCGCACTTCCACGATGACTCGGGCGCGAATCAGACCAAACTCGCTGAAGTGCTCGCGCAGGGTGTCGGTCTTGTTGCCGTAGCGGCCATCGACAGGGGAAAGGGCGGTAAGCGAAGAGAGCTGCATGGGGTTGTTCCGATAGGTCGAACGCCGCCGAAAGGCTGGCGTCTGGAGATCAGGTTTCGAATCGAATCAAAGCAGTCGATCCAGGGATTTCTTCATCGCGCCGCGTTGGAGCAGCAGTTTCCAGCGTCGTCCGCCTTGCTGGTGCCATAGCAGGGCAAAGCGAATCCCCGACAGCAGCAGGGCGCGCACCCGCTCGGGCATCATGCGTTGCTGCAACAGGGTGGGCTCGCCTTGCACAACGATGCGCTGACGAAAGGTGGAGATGGTATTCTGGTAAAGCTCCCCCAGGCTTGCGACGACGTTTTCATGGGTGCCTCCGAAATGTTCTGCCTGATCCTGAATGCGAACGAGCCGTTCCCCCAGGGTATCCAGCATGGCGGGCTGATTGCGCAGCTTCTGCATTAGCATCAATAGGGTGAAGCCATAGCGCAGCACGCTGGGGTCGATGCCCCGCTCCCGGCCTGCCACGGCGTTGAGTATCACAAGGCCCTGGCGCAGGTTGTTGTGGTGGCCGCCATAGATGGCTTCGAAGCTCTCGGGGTCGGTCTCCACCGTGGCATTGATCAACGTTTCCCAGGCGCGTTCATCGCATTGGCCGGTGCGCGCCAGTTGATCCACCAGGGTCGCCGCCTGGAAGACGCCGGCCAGGGCAATGGTCTGGCGAGTGGTGGGATCGTCCGGGGCCGTTTGAAAGGGAACTACGCTCATGCCGCCTGCGCCTCTTGTTGAGCTGTGCCGCGGATCACGCCGCCGCCCAGGCAAATATCGTCCTCGTAGAGCACCAGCGACTGGCCGGGTGTCACCGCCCATTGGGGGGCATCGAATACCACATCGACACCGCCATCGTCTCGCAGGCGCAGACGACAAGGCTCGTCCGCCTGGCGGTAGCGGGTCTTGGCGCTCAAGCTCAACACGCCTGTCGCCAGCATGTTTTTATCCGGGGGCGTGCCGGCAATCCAGTCCATCGCTTCGGTGGTCAGCGTGTTCGTGTAGAGCAGAGGATGATGCTTACCCTGCACTACCACCAGCACGTTGCGCTCGAGATCCTTGCCCGCCACGTACCAGGGGGCGTCGGGGTAATTGGCCAGGCCGCCGATGCCCAAGCCCTGACGCTGGCCCAGGGTGTAGTACATCAATCCAAGATGCTCGCCGATATCGTCGCCTTCCGGGGTTTGGATGCGCCCGGGTTGGGCGGGCAGGTACTGCTGGAGGAAATCCCGAAAGCGGCGTTCGCCGATAAAGCAGATACCCGTGGAATCCTTCTTGGTCGCCGTTGCAAGCCCATGCTGCTCCGCCAGCTCGCGTACCCTGGGTTTTTCCAGTTCGCCGACGGGAAACAGTGTACGGGCAATGGCGGCTTCCGGGACCGCATGCAGGAAATAGCTTTGATCCTTGTTGGTATCGAGCCCCTTGAGCAGTCGCGGGCGGCCATCACGTTCGCCGCGACGCACATAGTGGCCGGTAGCGATCATATCCGCGCCGAGCATTTCGGCGTACTCGAGAAAGACCTTGAACTTGATTTCCCGGTTGCACAGGATGTCCGGGTTTGGCGTTCGCCCGGCGCGGTACTCTTCAAGAAAATGCTCGAAGACATTGTCCCAGTACTCTGCGGCGAAGTTGGCGGTATGCAACTTGATGCCGAGCTTGTCGCAGACCGCTTGAGCATCCGTCAGATCCGCCTTGGCGGTGCAGTATTCGGTGCCGTCGTCCTCGTCCCAGTTCTTCATGAACAGGCCTTCGACTTGGTAGCCCTGTTCCAGCAGCAGCAGCGCGGACACGGAGGAGTCGACGCCGCCGGACATGCCGACGATGACTTTTCCCAACCTGTTACCAGACCCCGTGACTTCAGACATGGTCGCTCTCGAATGGCTCTCTAATGGTTCTCCATTGAGAGGTGTGAAGAATTTGATTGCGCGAAAGTATACCTGAAACCGGTCGTGCGCTTCGAGGGTCAGCGCTCGTGGATGATGTCGAGTGGATACACCTTCCCACCGCGCAGATCCCACAGGCGCCGCATGACCAGCGGACTGCGCAGACGCCCCGCGCGATTGAGATCGTCGATTTCATCCAGGGTCAGCCAATGTGCGGCAAGAATACCCGTATCCAGAGGGTTGTCGAGCCGGGCCAGGGGCAGCCCCACAAAACCATGGCTGTGAAATACCAGGCCTTCCTTGGTCGTATGAATATAAAGCCCCAGGTAATCCGTGATGGCTACCTGCCAGGCGGCTTCCTCGCAAGTTTCGCGAACCGCTGCTGCCGTCAGGCGTTCTCCTTGCTCAAGATGACCAGCGGGCTGGTTGAACAGGGTGAAGGGCCCGCCGCGGTCTTCTTCCACCATCAAGTAGCGCCCGCTGCGCTCGATCACGGAGGCGACGGCCACCCGGGGTGTCCAGCGTTTCATGAGCGTCTCCTCGTTGCCCTGGAAGGGGGATGTCGTCGCTTTACCGGCGCATGCAGCGTCTCGCTGCGCCATTGGCCCGGTGCCAACCCCGTCAGCTGCCAGGGGCCGACGGCTGTGCGGATCAGGCGCAAGGTGGGGTGGCCGATGTGCGCAGTCATGCGCCGTACCTGGCGATTGCGCCCTTCGCTGATGATTATTTCCAGCCAGCTTACCGCTGCGTCGGCCCGGTGGCGGATCGGCGGTTGGCGCGGTGCGACGTCGGGATCGATCAAACGCCCCACCCGGGCCGGCCGCGTCAATCCGTCTTTCAACGTTACTCCCTTGCGCAAGGCGTCGATGGCGCTGTCATCAGGCTTGCCCTCGACCTGAACCCAGTAGGTCTTGGGCTGCTTGTGTCTTGGGTCGCTGATGCGATGAATCAGCTCGCCGTCATCCGTGAGCAGCAACAGCCCTTCGGAGTCATGGTCGAGTCGGCCCGCGGCATAAATTCCCGGCACATCGATGACGTCCTTAAGCGTGGCTCGCCCTTGATCGTCGCTGAACTGGGAAAGCATTCGATAAGGTTTGTGAAGCAAATAGAGAGTGCTCACTGGTCTTGACGGTCTCCGGCTAAAGATTGTCGACATCTAGCAGGGCAAAGCCTACTCCGGGTCCCTGGGGCGATGCTATACTGCCGGCTCTACTGATTACAGCACAGGGAGTCATCAATGGGATTCCAGAAAATTGTCGTTCCTGAGGGCGGCAAAAAGATCACCGTCAATGCCGACGATACCTTGAGCGTGCCCAACGAGCCGGTCATTCCGTTCATCGAAGGGGACGGTATTGGGGCCGATGTCACGCCGGCCATGAAAATCGCCATCGATGCGGCCGTTCAGAAAGCCTACAACGGCGAGCGCAAGATTCACTGGATGGAAGTCTACGCCGGTGAAAAGGCGACTCAGGTCTACGATGCGGATACCTGGCTTCCCGAAGAAACTCTGGAAGCGGTCAAGGATTACGTGGTCTCCATCAAGGGCCCATTGACCACTCCGGTTGGCGGTGGCATTCGGTCGTTGAACGTGGCGCTGCGCCAGAAGCTCGATCTGTACGTCTGCCTGCGTCCGGTACGCTGGTTCGAGGGTGTGCCCAGTCCGGTCAAGGGGCCCAAGGACGTGGACATGGTCATCTTCCGCGAGAACTCCGAGGATATCTACGCCGGCATCGAGTGGAAGGCGGGTTCCGCGGAAGCCGAGAAGGTCATCAAGTTCCTGCGCGAGGAGATGGGCGTCACCAATATCCGCTTCCCGGAGCAGTGCGGTATTGGCGTCAAGCCAGTATCCGAGGAAGGCACCAAGCGCCTGGTGCGTCAGGCATTGCAGTACACCATCGATAACGATCGGGAATCCCTGACCTTCGTGCACAAAGGCAACATCATGAAGTTCACGGAAGGTGCCTTCAAGGATTGGGGTTACCAGCTGGCGAAAGAGGAGTTCGGTGCGGAGCTGCTCGACGGCGGCCCCTGGATGACCTTGAAGAACCCCAACACCGGTAAGGAAATCGTCGTCAAGGACGTCATCGCCGACGCCATGCTGCAGCAGATTCTGCTGCGTCCGGCGGAATACGACGTCATCGCCACCCTGAACCTGAATGGTGATTACCTTTCCGACGCGCTTGCGGCGGAAGTCGGCGGTATCGGTATTGCACCGGGCGCCAACCTGTCCGATTCGGTCGCCATGTTCGAGGCGACTCACGGTACGGCACCCAAGTATGCGGGTCAGGACAAGGTCAATCCCGGCTCGTTGATCCTCTCCGCGGAGATGATGCTACGTCACATGGGCTGGGTCGAAGCCGCGGATCTGGTGGTCAAGGGCATGGAGAAAGCCATCGCCAAGGGCGAGGTCACTTATGACTTCCATCGTGTGATGGAAAAGGCCGTTTTGCTCAAGTGCTCTGAATTTGGCCAGGCAGTTGCCGATAACATGTAGTAATCACGTTGAAACGCGGCCCCCGTTCGCATTGCGTGCGGGGGTTTTTTCATTCTTACCCTTGCAAGGTCGGCCTAACGGACGCATCTTTCAAGTGAACCCCGAGTGCTTCTCCACGTCTAATCAACGACGTTAATTGCACTTCGGCTTGTATTGATGGATTTAGCCTCTTATGTTCAATAGTGATGAGAGATTGTCGATGACTTCCGCGGCAATACCCTCCCGGGTAGGGATGACACGCCCTCCGGGTACGCAAGACGATACGGAAGGTCATGTATCGGTGAGCCCAGCGGATCCTGAGCTGGACAAGCCACCACGCTACAAGGTGATCTTGCATAACGACGATTTTACGCCCATGGAGTTCGTGGTAGAGGTATTGCAGACATTTTTCTACATGGATAGCGAAAAGGCCGTGCAGATCATGCTGGCGGTGCATACCCAGGGCAAGGCGACCTGCGGCATCTTCACGCGCGACATTGCCGAGACCAAGAGTCATCTGGTCAACGACTACGCGCGGGAATGCCAACACCCATTACTGTGTGATATCGACAGGGCCGACTGACACTTGGCAACGTGCCAGTCACAGGGGTTGCCAAATACCCCGATGTGCCCGATTGTGAAAGTGCCGACGATGCCCGACGCGGCGAAAAGGGGACTGCCATGCTGAGCAAAGAACTTGAATTAACCCTTAATACGGCCTTCACGGTGGCGCGCTCCAAGCGTCATGAGTTCATGACCGTTGAGCACCTGCTGCTGGCCTTATTGGATAACGCCTCCGCGGCGGATGTGCTGCGTGCCTGCGGAGCCAACCTGGACAAGTTGCGCTCGGATCTGCAGGACTTCATCAACTCTACCACGCCGCTGATTCCCGATGGTCAGGAGGATCGCGAGACTCAGCCGACCCTCGGTTTCCAGCGGGTTCTCCAGCGCGCGGTGTTTCATGTCCAATCTTCCGGCAAGAGTGAAGTAACCGGCGCCAACGTGCTGGTGGCGATCTTCTCCGAGCAGGAGAGTCAGGCCGTCTATTTCCTCAAGCAGCAGAACGTGGCCCGCGTGGATGCAGTCAACTACATCGCGCATGGCATCTCCAAGGTGGCGGGGCATGGTCAGCCTTCCTCGCCCTCCCAGGATGCCGAGGAGGGTGAGGAAGGTATGAGCGAAGGCAATACGCACCCACTGACCGGTTATGCGACTAATCTCAACGAGCAGGCCCGCCTGGGCAAGATCGATCCTTTGATTGGCCGCGACCATGAGCTCGAACGTACGGTGCAGATTCTGGCCCGTCGGCGCAAGAACAACCCCTTGCTGGTGGGTGAGGCCGGTGTCGGCAAGACCGCCATTGCCGAGGGCCTGGCCAAGCGCATCGTCGAGGAAGACGTTCCCGACGTCATCAGCGACGCAGTGGTCTACTCCCTGGACATGGGCGCTTTGCTTGCCGGCACCAAATATCGCGGCGACTTCGAGAAACGCCTGAAGAGCCTGCTGGCGGAACTCAAGAAGCAGCCCAATTCCATTCTGTTCATCGACGAGATCCACACGGTGATCGGCGCCGGGGCGGCTTCCGGCGGTGTAATGGACGCTTCCAACCTGCTCAAGCCGTTGCTCTCTTCCGGTGAGCTGCGCTGTATTGGCTCGACCACCTTCCAGGAGTTCCGTGGGATCTTCGAAAAGGATCGGGCGCTGGCGCGGCGCTTCCAGAAGGTCGATGTGGTGGAGCCGTCCGTCGAGGACACCATCCGCATTCTCAAAGGGCTGCGCGGGCGCTTCGAGGAGCATCACCAGCTCAAGTACACGGATTCCGCTCTGGACAGCGCCGTGCGCCTGGCGGATCGCTACATCAACGATCGCCATCTGCCGGACAAGGCCATCGACGTGATCGACGAGGCGGGTGCCCATCAGCGGCTATTGCCGATCGAGATGCGGGTGCCCACCATCGACGTGGAACAGGTCGAGGCGATCGTGGCATCCATCGCGCGAATTCCGCCGAAGAGCGTGTCCAGCTCCGACCGGAAACTGTTGGGTAATCTGGAGCGGGATCTCAAGATGCTGGTGTTCGGTCAGGACGAAGCCATCCAAGGCCTCTCTGCCGCCATCAAACTCTCTCGCGCGGGCCTCAAGGCGCCGGACAAGCCGGTGGGCAGCTTCCTGTTCGCAGGTCCGACCGGTGTCGGCAAGACCGAGGTGGCGCGTCAACTGGCGCTGTTGATGGGCATCGAGCTGGTGCGCTTCGACATGTCCGAGTACATGGAGCGTCATACGGTTTCACGCCTGATCGGTGCGCCCCCAGGCTATGTGGGCTACGACCAGGGTGGCCTGCTGACCGAGGCGATCACCAAGCAACCGCATTGTGTGCTGCTGCTCGATGAGATTGAAAAGGCGCACCCCGAGGTCTTCAACCTGCTGCTGCAAGTCATGGATCATGGCCGCTTGACGGACAACAACGGCCGCGAAGCGGATTTCCGTCACGTCATCGTGATCATGACCTCGAATGCCGGAGCGGAGCAGATTTCACGGCGCTCCATTGGCTTCCAGTCCCAGGACCACTCCAGCGATGGCATGGAGATCATCCGCAAGACCTTCACGCCGGAGTTCCGCAACCGCTTGGACGGCATCATTCAGTTCCATGCTCTGGCCCCAGCCGTCGTGCGCAACGTGGTCGATAAGTTCCTGGTCGAACTTCAGGCGCAGCTGGACGAAAAACGGGTTCAGCTCGATGTAGATGAGCAGGCTCGCGCCTGGCTGGCGGAGAAGGGCTATGATCCGGAAATGGGGGCACGTCCCATGGCACGGGTGCTTCAGGAGAAGCTGAAGAAGCCGCTGGCGGAGATGATCCTGTTCGGCGAGCTGGCGGAAAACGGCGGGGTGGTTCACGTCACGGTAGACGGTGACGAGCTGCATCTGGAAACGGAAGCAGAACTGGTCTGACCTGCCCGTAAAGCAATGATCGGCCAAGTGGCCTGTGCGGACAGAAATAGCCGTACAGGTCACGAAGGCGATGTAAAAACAGTGATACTGAAGCGCTCTATCGTTATCGATAGGGCGTTTTTTTATGATTTTACAGGCAGGTATCTCGATCGGGCGTGTTCATGAGCCGATTGCCGACGTCGAGAAGCGAGAGTATCCACTTGCCAGGCAAGGGCAAGGGTTTGTCTGAAAAGTCGGCGAGCGAAGTTCAGGCAAGGCTAAAATTGACGAAGACGGACCGGGCTCGCGCTCGAGTTTACGCGGTGTAAACGAGCATCTTGATCGGACTCGCGCACGAGCCAATTTTTGACGCCGCATGATCGAGCGCAGACACGTTTCAGACGGAGCCTAGCGAGAGCGATATACGATACGCCCCTTGGAGAGATCGTAGGGTGTCAGCTCGACCTTGACCTTGTCGCCGGTCAAGATACGGATGTAGTTCTTGCGCATCTTGCCCGAAATATGCGCCGTTACCACATGGCCATTCTCAAGCTCGACGCGAAACATGGTGTTGGGCAGGGTGTCGACCACGACACCTTCCATTTCAATATGGTCTTCTCTTGCCATCTAGGCCTTTCCTCAGGTAGTCGTTAATAAAAAGTCTTCATGCTGTAAATCTTCAAAGCGGCCCACGAGAATGCCGTCTTTGTCGATCAAGACAGCCCGATATTGTGCCGTATGCCGGGCGTCATGGCAAAAAAACACTGATTATACAGGAATGGTCCGCCGCCATTGGCGTCCGTTGAGAAATTCCAGCGGCTGGAAAGCGCGCTTGTAGTTCATCTTGGAGGCTTCACGAATCCAGTAGCCAAGATAGACATGAGGCAATCCACGTGACCGCGCAAGTTCGATCTGGCTGAGAACGGCAAAGGTGCCCAGGGAGCGTCGCTCGTGAATTTTGCCAGGATCAAAGAACGTATATATGGCGGAAATGCCATGGCTCAACTGGTCGATGGCCGCCACGGCCAATAGCTTTTCCTCAAGCCGGAATTCCAGCAGGCGTGCATAGGGGTGTTCGAGAGTTAAGAAGGTACGGTACTGCTCATGGCTCGGTGGATACATGTCCCCATCCGCATGGCGAGCACGAATATAGCGCGCGTAGAGCATGTAATGCTCCGGATCGAAGACCGCCGGACGCTCGTGAATGTCGAGGTCCGCGTTGCGATGCATCAATTTACGCTGAGTACGGTTGGGGGTGAAATCCTTCACGGGGATGCGTACCGAGATGCACGCATTGCAGTTTTCGCAACGAGGTCGATACAAGTGTCGGCCACTGCGCCTGAAACCAAGGAGTGCCAGTGCATCATATACTCCCTGGCCCGGTGACTCCTGGGGATCGAGAAACAGCGTGGTGGCCTCGCGCTCTGGCAAGTAGCTGCATTCATGCGGGACGGTCAGAAAGAAGCGCAGATCCCGCTTGGGCTGAGGCGGAGCGCTACTGCTCACGATAGTGTCCTCCTGTGATCTTCGGCGAAGCCGCCTGTCTCCAGGCGGTTGTTGGCTGACATGTATACTGCTCAAGATAGTCGATGAATTCATCTCGAGCGATGTCGCGTGCGCCTAGACTGACCAGGTGGGACGTATGCATCTGGCAGTCGATCAGACCGCCCCCGTTAGCTGATAGATGATGTGCCAGATGCACCAGGGCGACCTTGGAGGCGTCGCGCTCGGCGCTGAACATCGACTCACCGAAGAACATGCGCCCCAGGGCAACGCCATAGAGCCCGCCCGCCAGCCGTCGATCCTGCCAGACCTCGACGGAGTGGGCATGACCCAGGCGATGTAGCCGGCAATAGGCATCCCGCATGTTCGAGGTGATCCAGGTGCCTTCGACATCGGCTCGAGACTTCGCGCAGGCATCGATGACTGCATCGAAATTTCGGTCGAAAGTGACTTCAAAACCCGCATTGCGCAATCGTTTGGCCAGGCTGCGGCGAACACGGATTTCGCCAGGAAAGAGGACCAGGCGTGGGTCGGGGCTCCACCACAAGATGGGTTGATCCGGGGTATACCAGGGAAAAATGCCCTGGCGATAAGCGGTCATCAGCCATTCGGGCGACAACTCTCCTCCGGCGGCGAGCAAGCCGTTGGGTTCGTCAAGCGCATGACGCGGGTCTGGAAAACCCACACAATGAGGCATAAGCCAAGGCAGCATGAAAAATTCATTTTGTTGAACGATGCGTTAGTCTGCCGTGTGCAAACGGTGATCTCAACGCTATTGAAGGCTAACGAGAGACTAGCGGCGTTTTAGGGGCTGTTCTCCCCCTGTGCTGCACCGCTCAGGCTCGGTATGATATTGGCCTGGAAAAATTAATATCCCTTCGCGTTAGAGAGATGGTTCTTCCCTGGGAAGGCGAAAACGAGCGTGCAGGTTGAAGAGGGGCGTCATTTGAGTGTCAAGAAGAAACCCGTGAGTCGTCGACAATCCACGACACAGGCCAAGGAAAAGGCGCGCCGTTTCGGTTTGCGCCTGCAAGGATCCACTCGGGAAGGGGTCGTCATTGTGTTGCTGGCCGCCTGTGTTTTTCTGTTGCTGGCGCTGTTCAGCTACACGCCTCAGGATCCCGGCTGGTCCCAGAGTGGCCCAGAGCAGAACGTCGTCAATTGGATGGGTCGCATAGGCGCCTGGTTGTCGGATGTCCTATATTCCCTGTTCGGAGTCAGTGCCCTGTGGTGGCCGGGCATGCTCGGGTTTGCCGCCTGGCGGCTGATGCGTCGTCGGGAGGTGCGTCTGGAGTGGGATGCCACCGCGTTGGCGGTCAGGGCTGGGGGGTTCGTTTTGCTCCTGCTGGCCACCACCAGTTTGGGAGCGCTGCATTTTTATAGCCCCAATAGCGAACTTCCTTACTCCGCTGGCGGCATTCTGGGGGAGGGGTTGCGTGATGCCCTGGTACCGCTGGTCGGTCTACGCGGTGCGACGCTGCTTTCCATAGCCTCTTTCCTATGCGGATTCCCGCTTTTCAGTGGCTTGTCATGGCTAACGGTCATGGATGAACTGGGGATGCGTGCCCAACGGCTATTGCGGTGGCTGCGCAGCCAGTTTGGCGGTGCGCGGGAGCAACTGGTGCGTACTCGGGAAGCCCAGCAGGAGCGTCGCGAAGCTCGACAGGAAGAAAATCGCAGGGGAGGGGGCTCCCAGCTTTCGGGTGCTGGCGATGAATCCTCCTTCGACCCGGATGAAGCACTACCCTGGTGGAAGCGCTGGTTGCCTTGGGGGCAGGACAAAGAGTCGCGGCCGCATCTCGATCACTGGCAGACAGAGCCGGCGCTGGCTGGCGGCCAGCGGCTAGAGCCTCGCTTCAATGCTGACCAGCAGACTCAGCAGCGAGGGTCGTCGTTTGACGAACCAGGCATGCCATTACGAGCGGAGCGAGATACCAGCACGACGATTCCCTGGGAAGTGCCTGCGCAGACTCCTTCGGCCAAACAGCCGGGCGCTGCCTATACTGCGCAAGAAGCGAGCATTCAGTCGGCCTTCAGTGCCGCGCCCACTCAGCAAGATGCCAATTCTTCCAGCCCCAGCGCTAGCGTCAACGATAATGAGCTGAGAATTCCGGCCAGCTTGAGACGCCCTGTTCCCGCGGAACCTTCCGAGCTTTCTACCTCTGGTTCTACGGCGCCCGCTTCAGCTACGCCGTCATCGACCTCGACTTTGCAAACTCCGATATCGGATCAACCGGCTCAGGAAACGCCGCATCACCATGCCCAGGAGCAGCGGGCATTCGCATCATCCGCCTCATCTTCCCATTCCATGGCGCGGCAAGAGCCGCCGGATATCAATTGGAATGAGTGGAATGAGAAAGAGGAAGAGGATGATGCGCCTCACCTGACCTGGAGCGATGCAACGGCAGGGGCCACTCGAGAAACGGCTCTGGAAGACTCCCAGGTTAAGGGTGATATGAGCGTTCGGGAAGACATTCGGACGCATGAAGAAACCCATGAAGGGAAAAGCCCAGGCCCACAGATAGCCACTGCGGAACAAGCGCAAGCCGCAGCTGCCGACCCCCAGGGCCCAACCCTGTGGACGGTAGAGCATCTACAGAGTCAGCGCCCCAGTCTGGGCAATCTGTCCGATGAGCCGGATGGCGACTTGCCGCCAACGCGCCTGTTGACACCGCCGGATCCGGCAAAGCCGAACTACAGCCCCCAGCAGTTGGCGGATATGGCAGAGCTGCTGGAAACGCGACTACGGGAGTACGGTGTCAAGGCCGAAGTCGTTGAAACCTGGCCCGGGCCGGTCATTACGCGCTTCGAGATCAAGCCGGCGGCCGGGGTTAAGGTTTCCAAGATCAGCAATCTGGCCAAGGATCTGGCCCGCTCCCTGATGGTCAAGAGCGTACGGGTAGTGGAGGTGATTCCGGGTCGGCCCACGGTGGGTATCGAAATTCCCAATCCCAATCGAGCGATGATCCGCTTGAGCGAGGTCACGGATTCAGACGCCTTCCAGCAGCCCAGCTCGGCGCTGACCCTGGCCCTGGGGCATGACATCGGTGGCGGACCCGTGGTGGCCAATCTAGGCAAGATGCCGCATCTGCTGGTGGCCGGTACCACCGGTTCGGGGAAGTCGGTGGGCGTGAACGCCATGCTCATCTCGATGCTGCTGAAGGCGACCCCGGCCGAGGTGCGCATGATCATGGTGGACCCGAAGATGCTGGAGTTGTCGGTCTACGACGGCATTCCGCATCTGTTGGCGCCGGTGGTCACGGACATGAAAGAGGCGGCCAACAGCCTGCGCTGGTGCGTGGCAGAAATGGAGCGTCGCTACAAGCTGATGGCGGCCATGGGGGTGCGTAATATCGCCGGCTTCAATGCCAAGCTCAATGAAGCGGAGCAGGCCGGCGCTCAGGTTGCCGATCCTCTATGGGAGCCCCAGCCCTGGCAGATGCACGAGCAGCCGCCGGTGCTGGAAAAGTTGCCCTACATCGTCGTGGTGATCGACGAGTTTGCCGACATGTTCATGATCGTCGGCAAGAAGGTGGAGGAGCTGATCGCGCGACTGGCACAGAAGGCTCGGGCCGCAGGCATCCATCTTATCCTGGCCACTCAGCGGCCTTCCGTGGATGTGGTTACCGGCCTCATCAAGGCCAATGTCCCGACGCGTATGGCGTTCCAGGTCTCTTCCAAGGTCGATTCACGTACGATTCTCGACCAGGGCGGTGCCGAGGCGCTGCTAGGCCATGGCGACATGCTCTATCTGCCGGCAGGCTCCGGCATGCCGACTCGCGTCCATGGTGCCTTTGTCGACGATGACGAGGTTCACCGTATCGTCGAGGACTGGAAGCGCCGCGGCGAGCCGGAATACATCGAAGAGATCCTGACCGGTGGCGTTAATGCGGATGCATTGGCTGGGCTCGAAGCGGAAGGCGGCGATGGCGACGACGCAGAGCAGGACGCTCTTTATGACGAGGCGGTGATGTTCGTTACCGAAACGCGTCGCGCCTCGATCTCCGCAGTACAGCGTCGCTTCAAGATTGGTTACAACCGTGCCGCGCGTCTGGTCGAGTCGATGGAGTCCGCCGGCGTGGTCTCGTCCATGGGAAGCAATGGGAGTCGGGAGGTATTGGCACCCCCTCCCGTAGGCGATTGAATAAATGCCTGCGCGAGCGAATCACTTCGTTGCACGAAGCATAAAAAATTCGCCTAACACCCGGTTATGCCTCGTGTTTTATGCTTCGTGCGCCTTGCGCTTCATCTCGCTCGGCAATTTATTCGATGATTTCGGCGCGAGCGAAAACGTGCAATCAATGAGAAAACAGTGATTCGCGGCAGTAATCGGTCTGATTTCGCGGTCAATAAAGCGAGACGGCAATCAATAGCCGTAAATTAGATAGTGTACAAAGGAGCAGGCATGAAGGTGTCAAGCAGACTGGCGGCAATGGGAATGGCACTGATGGTGCCGCTGGCCGTAAGCGCCGACGAGCAGGCCGCTTCGCGGCTTACGAGCTTGCTCGAACCTCTCGAAACCTATTCCGCGGGTTTCGAGCAGCAGATTCTCGATAGTTCCGGCTCTCGTCTTCAGAGCGCGGAGGGTTCCATGCTGCTGGCACGCCCAGGCAAGTTCCGCTGGGAAGTCGATGAGCCCTACAAGCAGGTCGTGGTATCCGATGGTGAAGAGATCTATCTGTACGATCCCGATCTATCGCAAGTGACGGTACAGCCTCTGGATACCCGGGTAACCCATACGCCCGCGCTGCTGTTGTCCGGCAGTGCCGATGCGTTGGCGGACGATTATGAGGTGGCACGCCAGCAGCAGGGGGCTACCGAAACCTTCAGCCTGATACCTAAAAGCCCCGATACCCTGTTCGAGCAGCTGAAGCTCGTCTTTCATTCCGAGCAGTTGAAAGGGCTGCGCATGAACGACAGCACAGGGCAGCAGACGGCCATCAGCTTTCAGAATCCGCAGCACAATCAATCGATCGAGCCATCCACCTTCGAGTTCGAGATTCCGGAGGGCGTGGACGTGATTCGCGAATCCCGCTGAGAATCAGCGATCAACCCGTCACAGCAACCAGTCGATGGGTAGCAACGCGAAAAACTTGACGGACTGACGCTTCCACCAGGAGGTGTTGGGCTCGGTGTCGTAGCGTTTGTTCTGGCCATCTACTCTGGAGACCCAGTAGAGATCGTTCTCCTCGCTGAGCTTGACCTGATAGGCCCGGGCAGGAATTTTATCGTTGAAGGTGCGATGCAAGGCCTGGGCGAGGCCTACGTCCTCGATCAGAAACCCCAGTTCGGTATTGAGCGTCGCCGAACGGGGATCGAAGTTGAAAGATCCGATGAAAAGCGTTTCGCCATCCAGGGCGAAGGTCTTGGCGTGCAGGCTCGTGCTGGAGCTGCTCAAGGGCGCGGGGCTGGCCTTGGGAGAAGCGTTCTTTTCATCAGACGTCATCTCGAAGAGCGATATTCCTGCCGCGAGCAGTTGTTTACGCCATTTGGCGTAGCCTGCATGCACCATCGCCACATCCGTGGCCGACAGCGAGTTGGTGAGCACGTTGAGGTTCACGCCTCGGTTGGCCAGGCCAGTCAGCAATCGTGTGCCATGCTTGGTAGGCACGAAATAGGCGGACACGATATCAAGAGAGCGTTCGCTGCCTCCAATGATGCTGGATATCTGATCGATCAAGTGGCCCTTCTGCGGCGCCTCGCCAAGCCCTTTGGCGGGGTCGTCGCTCAATAGATGCGTAGGCGCCCAGACAAGATCGAGCTCGCCGCCGAGTAACTGCGTGACGGTACTGTTTTCCTCGAGTGCCTTGAGGTAGGTCTGCGCCTTGGGCTGCTGTTTGATATGCGCGGTGCGCGCCCACAGGTTCTCCAGCGTGTCAGGGGCGGCGTCAGCAAGTAGACCCCGGACAGGATAGGCCGAGCCGCTGGCCCAGTAGCGATCGAAGTCCCCAGATGTTTCCTGTACCACCGGCCCGATGGCCAGCACATCGAGATCGGAAAATAGCGTGCCGTCTGTGGCACCAAAATATTCATCGCCGACATTGCGGCCACCGACGATAGTGGCCTGGTTATCCGCGGTGAAGGACTTGTTGTGCATGCGCCGGTTTACTCTGGAAAAGTCCGTGACAAACCCCAGGTACTTGAACTTGCGATACTTGAAGGGGTTGAACAGGCGCACTTCAATGTTGGGATGTTCGCTCAAGGCCGCCAGCAGATTGTCCGGCAGGCTGTTGCCAAGGTCGTCCAGCAGAAGGCGTACTCGGACTCCGCGGCGAGCGGCATCAAGCAGCGCCTGTATCAACAAGGTTCCCGTCAGGTCGTTTTCCCAGATGTAGTATTGCACGTCCAGGGTGCGCTCGGCAGCTTGAGCCAGCAGCGCCCGGGCGGCAAAGGCACCACGCGGATCGTCGAGCAGATAGAGGCCGCTGACCCCGAGATGCCGGGCAGCACGTTCGCTGGCTGCCTGGCCGAGCCGCGTTTCTCGGGCTTCGTCGATGGGCAGAAAGGAGGAGGGCGACCGCTCTTCGAGTCCGGGTAACGAAGCGCACCCGCTCAATAGCGCTAAGCTGAGCAAGGAAGCTGCAACGCTGAAAGCCGGTGTGTACTTCAGGGGCATGAAAAATTCCTTTTCTTTTGAGTCCTGGCGGGAGCTTTTGAATCCTGGCAGGGCCTTGCAGCGTTCAGGAGTGCTTGTCGGCTTGCTCGTCCAGTTGCGCGCGGTATTCCTGCATCTGCTTGAAACGCTTTTCCTGGCCGTGTTCGCTGGGATCGAAGAAGCGGGTCTTGGCTAATCCCTCCGGCCAGCAATCGTGAGCGCTGCCCGCCGGATAGCCCTCGGGTTCCTTGTGGGCGTAGCGGTAGCCCTCGCCATGGCCCAGGGAGGCCATCAACTTGGTCGGCGCATTACGCAGATAGACAGGCACTTCCAGGTCTGGATGTTCCTTGGCGAATTTCTTGGCTCCCTGCCAGGCGCGTTCGATGGCATTGCTCTTAGGGGCGACCGCCAGATGAATGGCTGCGTGGGCGATGGCCCGCTGGCCCTCGTAATCCCCCAGGCGCAGATAGGCGTCCCAGGCGGCGATGACCAGGGGCAGGGCGCGAGGTTCGGCATTGCCCACATCCTCGGAAGCGATGGCCGTCAAGCGTCGCACCACATCCAGCGGGTCGCCACCGCCTTGCATGAACTGCGCCATGTACAGCAGTGCCGCATCTGGTCGGGAGGAACGGATCGATTTGTGGATTGCCGAGAGCAGATCGTAATAGTGATCGCCCTGCTTGTCGAAAGCGCTGGCCTGATACCCGATCACCTCTTCGAGGGCGTCGTTGGTGAGGTACTCTTTGCCGTTCTCGACCTTAGTGAAGTCGCAAGCGGTTTCCAATAGACCAAGGGCGCGCCTTGCATCGCCACCGCTGGCCCGGGAAAGGGTAGCCAGCACCTCTTCATCGGCCTGGATGCGGCGCTTGCCAAGTCCGTTTTCCTCATCGTCCAAGGCATGGCGCAGCACTTGGCGAAGTTCGTCGTCATCGAGTTTCTTGAGTACATAGACCCGAGCCCGGGACAGCAGGGCAGAGTTGACTTCGAAAGAAGGGTTTTCCGTGGTGGCCCCGATCAGCGTCAGCAAGCCGGATTCCACGTGTGGCAGCAAGGCGTCCTGCTGGCTCTTGTTGAGACGGTGAATTTCATCGAGAAACAACACCGTGGGGCGTTGCTGGCTCTGGGCGGCCCGGGCGCGCTCCACGGCGGCGCGGATCTCCTTGACCCCTGCCATGACGGCAGAGAGGTGCTCCAGCTGAGCCCCGGAGGCCTCGGCCAGAATCTCCGCCAGGGTGGTCTTGCCCACGCCTGGGGGGCCCCACAGAATCATCGAGCGCAATACGCCGCTTTCGGCCATGCGGCGCAAGGGTTTGTCGGGGCCGACCAGCGCCTGTTGCCCCGTGTAATCCTCGAGGCTGCGGGGGCGCATGCGAAAGGCCAGGGGAGCGCTGTCGCTCTGGGCATGTTGACTGAACAGATCCATGAAAATGACTCGTGCTGAAGTAATCTGAGTGATCGATTGCGTCTGAACTGGACGGACGATAAACGCTTGGCGACAATTTTGGCGAGCGTAATGAGCAAGTAACGACTAGGGTAAACATTCGAGTCGAGAAAGCGCATCTCAAATCGCATTTTTTTGACTCTGCTCAGCCCTCAGCAGAAGGAGGTATTGCCATGCCCATGCTGACTCAGTTGCGACGCGATCATGCCAACATGGCGCGATTGCTTCATGTACTGGCCCTCAAGCACAGAACGCTGGCCCATGGTAAGCGTCCCGATTTCCAACTGGTGCGGGAAGTCGTGGACTACATTCTCGACTATATGAATACCTTCACCATACCCCTGGAGCGGCTCTACAGTGAGCATCTGCTGGCCAAGGTGCCCGAAGCCGACGAACTGAGCGGCCGCCTGGCTACGGATTATCAGGCGCTGCACGAACGTCTCAAGCAGCTATCCGATAACATCGACATGATCCTGATGGACGCCGTCGTGCCCATGGATCGCTTTGCCGACGATCTCAAGGCCTATCTGGATGCGCATCGTACCTATCTGCGCGCCGAGCGCGAACAGCTATTTCCACTCTTCCGTGAGCATCTGACCGATGAGGATCAACAGCGCCTGCTCAAGATGCTTCCCGACGGTGCGGAGTCGAGTCTCTTGCAGCTACAAGAGGCCTACCCTCAACTGTATGCGGAGTTCAAGGAGGCGCCGTCTCCCTTCGACCGGGAATAGCAGTAATCAGGACGAGATAGCTTGCGATATCAGCCTGAGCGTACGTTGGGTAGTTCGTCCCACCGGGTAGTGTAGGACGCGGAGCGGTGGCGGCTGTTCATGCGCCATGCGCTCTGTCGCTGTTGTACGCCTAGGGTCAATGCCTCGCGCCCGTAGCGCTGACGAATGGCGTCCCAGGCTTGCATCAGGGCTTCCTGACGTCCTGGTTCGCAGCCATCGAGCAGAGACGGCTGACTATGGCGCCGCGGACTCAATTCACCGAGCATGACGCCCATTTTCTGATAGGCATATCCGGGTCGCCAGAGCCTTTGCAGCAGCAGTTGGGCCTGACGATTGAGTCGCACCGTGTCGGCACTCGGGAATGGCAATGTCGTCCATAGTGGATGCTGCTGTTGTGGCCCAGGATTATGCTGGCTGGTGCGCAAGAAGACGCCCACGGCGCCTGCAAGCATGTCGTCCCGGCGCAGCTTTTCGCCGGCGCGCTGGCAATGATGACGCAATGCCTCTCCGAGTTGCTCGGGATCGTTCAGTAGACGGCCGAAGGAGCGCGAACACAGGATGCTGCGGCGCGGAGACTCCAGATCCTGGGCTTCCATGCACGCTGTTCCCTTTAACTCCCGCGCCGTGCGCGCCACCACCACGCTGAAACGCTTGCGCAGCCAGGATTCGGGCGCGTCGCGCAGATCGGCGGCAGTGTCGATTTTCAGATCGCTGAGTTGCAGCGCAAGCCGCGCGCCGATGCCCCACACTTCCTTGACCGGCAGCTGGCGCAGATGCTGATCCAGCGCCGAGTCCGCTGCATCCGGCCAGATGCATACCTGGGGCCGGCTAGGCATGCGTTTGGCCTGATGATTGGCCAGCTTGGCCAGGGTGCGAGTCGGGGCGATACCCAGCGAGACGGGCAGCCCCACTTCGCGTTCCACCCGTCTTACCAGGTCACATCCCAGTTTCTCGAGATCGCCGTTCATGCCACGAAGATCGAGAAAGCACTCGTCGATGGAGTAGGGTTCCAGGGCGGGTACGCGTTGGGCCAGCACACGCTGCACGCGTCCCGAAAGATCGCCATAGAGTGCATAATTGGATGATTTGAGTACCAGCTTCTGGCGCTGGGCAACAGGAATCTTGTGGGCGGGCATTCCCATGGCGACGCCAAGCGCCTTGAGTTCCTCGGAGCGCGCAATCACGCAACCGTCGTTGTTCGACAATACCCCCACCGGAACACCTTCCAGGGCGGGATCGAACAAGCGCTCGCAGCTGACGAAGAAGTTGTTGCAATCGATAAGGACGTACATGCTCAGCCCGGTCTGCGACAGTCGTGAATGACATGGCAAACCAGCCCCCATAGGCGGCAGTCATCGTTGCCTTCCAGGGGTAAGCATGCCTGGCGTGAGTCGCCGCCGCGCAGCCACCAGCGCGCGCCTTGGCTTTCCAGCCGGTACAAGGCCAGTTCGCCATTGACGACGGCCACCAGCCATTGGCCTGGCATGGCCTTTTGAGAGCGATCAACGATCAGCAAGTCGCCGTCATGAAAGCCGTCATTGTTCAAGGTGCTCCCTGATACCCGCATGAAAAAGGTCGAAGCCGGACGGGGGATCAGGTACTGGTTGAGATCCAGCGGCGCTTCTAGGTAGTCATCCGCTGGGGAGGGAAAGCCACTGGCACCGCGTCGCTCTCCAACGCTAAAGGAACTTCTATCTCTAGAGGTCGTGGAGGCAAAGTGGCAGATGGACATGTAATCTCCAGGGGAAAGTGTCGGCAAATTGATACTGTAAAAATAAACAGTATTTGGTTTGCCGACAACCCCTGGACACGAATTCCTGCCCGGGCCATTCAACGCTTTTTTAGGATAAAAGGCTCATGAAGCGCTTGACCAGATTACCCTTGGAGCGGCTGACGGTGCCGGGTTCGGCACGAAAGACGTCTGCATGAATGTCGTCAGGTGAGACGCCTTTGACGATGCCCATCTCTCTGACCGCTTCCACCAGCCCCGGTGAACCGGCGATATACAGCGGAATGCCGGCCAAGGAGTCGAAATCTGCCGCGAAGACTTGATGCAGGGTGCCATGACGGTATGTTTCCGGGATATAAGAGCCCGTTGACGAGTCGTTCATCTGCCGGTTTCCCGTCTGGGCGAACCCCCTTAGAACGATATGCACTTGCAGGTTGGGATACGCCTCGGCCAGCCACCCAAGCTCTTCTTCGGCGTGGATATCGTCACGCTCTCTGACCCCGTAATAGAGATGAATGACCTGCTGCGGTCGCCTGGACAACGCACTGCGCAGGATCGCCAGAATGGGGGCAAGACCGGTGCCCCCCGCCACCGCTAGAAGCGGACCTTCATGCTCATCTCGCAGATAGGCAGTGCCGAAGGGGCCTTCCAGGTGCACGGCATCGCCTGGTTGCAGGTGCTGGGCAATGTGATCGCTGACCACACCCTCGGGCAGGTGCGCGATATGAAATTCCAGTAGGTCGGTGCCAGGCAGGTTAGCCATGGAGTAGGAGCGTGCCGGCAGGTCGCCAATCCGCAGGCGTGCGTACTGGCCCGCCATGAACTTCATCGGGGCGCCGTCGGGGGTCAACCAGAGCCGAACCACGGAGCGCGAAACCCGCTCTATCTCGTGAACTGTTGCTCGATGGCTGGCAGGGGCAAAGATGGGTAGCTGCACATCCGTCGCCTGCCAGCATACGACGATATCCGTCTTGGGTTGGCAGCGACAGGCGAGTACGAGCCCGTTCTTTCGCTCTTCGCTACTTAATGCATCGGCCAGGCAAGGGTCGTGGCGGACTTCGCCCTGCACTAGCTGCGTCTTGCACTGACCGCACTCGCCGGAGCGGCAATCGTGAGGATAGGGGACGCCAGCCTTGAGCGCTGCATCGAGTATCGTGCCCTTCGAAACCTCGACCGGGTGTGGCCACTGTTCTATTGTAATCTGTTTCACTATGTTTTCCTTCGCTTCGCGTTACCGCATGATCATGCGCACGGGATGCAGATGCTGGCTGTGGCGTGTCTGGGTGTGATCGAATACGGCAACCCACATATAGAGCGGGGTGTCTTGGCTCAAGGCCGCATCGAATTTCGAGCCGGTATCGAGTTTGCGCTCGGCCTCCAGGGTCCAGCGCCCATCATGCCACTTGGCCGCGGAGTGAACCTGGCCACGATCACCCTGGGTAGGGCCGTCATGTAGCACCGAGGGCATGATCGTACCCACCGGATAGGTATCCGCTTCCTTGCTGTAGGGAATGGTGTCGTCCATGGCCATCCAGAATTGGCCTTCATCGCTCGTTTCTGGATCGAGAGAGGCGCTCTGCAGACCCTCGATCAAGCCAGGGTCCTTGGGTAAGCGTTTGGGTGTGACGAATTCGGTGTCGAAACTTTCCCAGTTCGAGGTGTAGCCACCCCCGGTCTTGGGGTCCTGGGTATAGCCGCCGGTATAGCGATCCTTTTCCGGATTGGGTTCCATAGGGGGGCCGAAGTAGTTGTCGTCGATCTGACCTACGGCGCCAGTACGCACGGATTTCCAATGCCAGACATCGACCAGGGAGTCATCCGTGGTGTAGTGCAGGCCACGTCCATTGGCTGGCGCCGGTTTGTTGGCAAGCGGTTTGGGGCCGAGGTGCGAAGTTCCGGCACCGGCTATCGCCGAGGAGGTGGCAAACATGACGCCGAACTTGTCTTCGTAATAGTCGTTTTCATCATTGATACCGTATTGGGACTGCAGCACCTGCCAACCTTGCTCGGTTTTCTGCAGCGGTAGATGCTTGCGACTGCGCGTCGAATCCGGCCATTCGAACAACGTATAGAGCGTTTCATCGTCGTGAACCATGCGCACGGTGACGTCTTCCCCGGCAGGACTATTGACACCTCGGCCAGTAGCAATCGTGACTGCTGGAGCGCCGGCCCAGGCCTCATCATTGCCCTTGCCATCGATCACAGGGGCGGTTTGGGTCTGGGTGACAGGCAAATCTTCAATGACATTACGGTCGAGTGCATAAACGCCCGCAGCGGCGGCACCTGCTACTGCAATGGCACTAATTGCCGCCGCACCGTAAGCAGCCGTAGGGTTCAGGATTTTTAGAAGTTGAGGAACGCCACCAAGTGCCAGTTGAGCGATAACGTGCAGAAAAACATAAGCAATTATGATCCAGGCAAGTAATTGATGCGTATCCGTGATTAGCCAATAAGGGAGTAGCCCCGGTGCGATATAGAGCACTAGCCCGGTTATTGCTGCCAGGAAGAGCAAAATGAATGCCATCCAATAAATAAGTATGTTTATTTTCTTTAATCGAGAGTGACGTTTGTTAGACGTTGATCCATGCTGTTGCCCAGCACTTACCGAGACTCGATTGGTCAGCCGTGCTCTAATTAAGAAGATGATATAGGCAATCATGACGGCACCTAGGGCCAGGGCAGTCCAGCTGTGCCATTGGATCACGTCGCCCTGTAGAAGTATGCCGCTGAGTAATGGTGCCAAGGTGGCATCGGGTTTGTCCACGGCAATTCTGAAGCCAGTCAAGAGGCTAAATACTAGCGTTACAACCAGCGCCCAGTGCAAGCATATTGTAGTAATATCGGTTTTAGGGATTCGTTTTGTAGCCACTATATCTATCCTTTGTAGCGGGAGGGCAATGCAATTTAAAACGGCCGCGAGACATTAATATTTAATGTGGTTGTTGGCAACTTATTAAAATTAGAAACAGTGTTTTTGTTTATTGCAAAATATTGTCATGTCAATTTAAGTAGACGTAAAGTGTCTTTTGTTTTCCATGCTGCTGTAACGAGAGGTTCAATATTGAAGAGGATTGTTGACACATTAAGAAATTAAAGTTGTTTAATGTAAAATACTGTCTGTATCTTTAAGGCGACATTTGCAGTGAGGTTTATTTATTTAAGTTGCTTTTAATTTACATTGCTGCTGGCGTATGCTGCCAGTATGGTATTAATTGTTAACGTTTCTGACGTTTTAATAATAGCCAAATCGCGAACAGATTCGGCTGAATGCAAGGTGTCGCCATTTGACGAATCATCGATCTTGCAGACATTTGTGTAATGATTTTTTAAAATGCGCAAACATTCGCGGACGTGGAATCAGATGAGCGGACCGATCCTTGTTTTCGATTCGGGTGTTGGGGGCCTATCGGTCGTGGTGGCCATACGTCGCCACTTGCCTGAAGCTGCATTGGCCTATCTTTGTGACAATGCCATGCTGCCCTATGGCACCAAACCGGACGCTTGGCTGGTGGCACGTATTGCCGATGTCTGCTGTGCTGCAGTAGCTGCAAGTAATGCAAGCGCCTTGGTCATCGCCTGCAATACGGCCAGCACCCTGGCTCTGCGCGAACTGCGAATGCGCTTGAGTATCCCGGTAATCGGCACGGTACCCGCCATCAAGCCTGCAGCGATGGCGACCCGCAGTGATACCTTCGGTTTGCTGGCAACCTCGGCCACAGTGCGTCGTCCTTATACCGAGAGATTGATACAGGATTTTGCCGCCCACTGCCGTGTCATTCGAGTAGCGGCGGACTCCCTGGTCACTCAGGCCGAGCGCAAGCTTCGGGGGCTGGCGGTCGATAGGGGTGAAATGAACCGCGAGCTGACGCCTTTCTGGACCGCTGCCGAACTCGATACCGTGGTGCTGGGCTGTACCCATTTCCCGCTACTGCGTGACGAGCTGAATGCCTGCGCACCGCGCCCAGTCACCTGGATCGATTCCGGTGACGCTATCGCTCGGCGTGTGGCACAGGTCATCACCGGGATCGCGCCTGCAGGGGGCGTAGAATTCGCCTGGAGCAGCGCTCCGGACCCGGCGCTGGCCAAGGTGCTCGAAGCCTATGGCTTTGCCTCTTTACAGTCTTTGCGGGCATCCTCGCTGCCATTGTCACTGGATTGAGCCATTACGCGGACATCTTTATCATCCATCACTTTATCGAGGAGACTGCGTGGCCGTACCCGTCGTCGAACCCGAACGTTACTCGCAGCAACTAGAGGCCAAGCGCGACATCATCCTTCGCCGCTTTGCCCATCTCGATCCACCGTCGCTGGAGGTGTTTGCTTCGCCTCCCAGCTACTTTCGCCAACGCTGCGAATTTCGCTTGTGGCATGAAGGTGACGATCTATTTTATGCCATGTTCGAGGTTGATGCAGAGGATCCAAGCAGCAAGAAGATCGTTCGGCTCGATCAGTACTCGGTGGCAAGCCAACGTATCAACGAGCTGATGCCGCAATTGATCGAGGCGCTGCGTGACGATCCTGCGCTGCGCTACAAGCTGTTCCAGGTGGATTTTCTGACGACACTTGCCGGCGAAGCGCTCGTTACCCTGATCTATCATCGTGCTCTCGATGATGACTGGGAGCAAAAGGCGCGAGCACTGCAGGTGCGTTTGGATGTAATGATCATCGGCCGCGCTCGCAAGCAGCGGCGCGTGCTCGAACGGGATCATGTATGGGAGCGACTTGCGTTGGACGATGAGCGTGAGTTCGTTTATCAGCAGGTGGAAAACAGCTTTACCCAGCCCAATGCCCAGATCAACCGCAAGATGCTGACCTGGGCCAGGGACGTGACCCGAGGCAGTCAGCAAGGGGATCTGGTGGAGCTCTACTGTGGCAATGGCAATTTTACTGTGGCCCTGGCGGAGAACTTTCGCCGAGTGCTGGCCACTGAAATATCCCGTACCGCCGTTGCCTCGGCCCAGATCAACCTGACAGCCAACGGGATCGACAACGCAGTGGTGGCGCGTATGTCCGCCGAGGAGTTCGCTCAAGCTCTGGCCAATCAAAAGCTCGACGACAAGAGTGGCGAGACGCTGGGTGAAAGAAAAGGACGACGGGTAAGCGCCATGGCACTTGAAGAGTATGCCTTCACCACGGTGCTGGTCGATCCCCCCCGCGCAGGGCTTGATGAACATAGCTGTGAACAGCTGCGCGACTATTCCCGCATCGTTTATATCTCCTGTAACCCCCAGACGCTGCTGAACAACCTCGAACAGCTAAATAATACTCATGCTATCGCGCGTTTTGCGCTGTTCGACCAGTTTCCATGGACCGATCACTGCGAATGCGGTGTGCTGCTCGAACGGCGTGTATAAGCCTTGGCGGTTCTCTTTTCTGGTGGTGCTTCAGCAAAGAGTAATGCGCGTACGACATGCGCCATGAAGAAGCGGGCATGTCGATAGGGGCAACCAGGTAAGCTAGAGTAAACTCGTACCCACGTAAAGGCGCAGCCTACCAAGCTGCGCCGATGAATATTTACCGGCCGCAAATGGCGTCCGGAAGCAGCCGAGGTGATTGATGCAACACGTCGCAATCGATGACAAGAAAGAATTTCTGGCGCAGCTGAGGGAGCAGCTCAAGAAGCGCTTGCCCCAGGACAAGGTGAAGACGATCGCTGCTTTCGCCGAGGATTTCTACGCCAATGCGCCTCTCGAGGATCTAAATGAACGCCATCTTGACGACGTCTACGGCGCGACACTGTCGATCTGGCACTTCATTCAACAACATGACCCTTCCCAGCCCAAGGTCGGCGTCTACAATCCGGACTTCGAAAAACATGGCTGGCAGTCCACCCATACGGTAGTCGGCGTACTACACGAGGACATGCCGTTCCTGGTCGATTCTGTGCGAATCGAGCTCAACCGCCGCGGTATCACGGTGCACGCCATTCACAACGCAGTGTTGGCGGTAGAACGCGACAACCATCATCAACTGGTTCGAGCCACCTCAGTCAATGCCAAGAATGCCCCGGAAAACCGGGAATCGATCATCGTCGTCGAAGTCGATCGTCATTCCGATGAAGCGGTACTCGAGGAGCTTGAAACCAGCCTGGAAGACGTGCTGGTGGATGTACGTACCGCCGTCGAGGATTTCGAGCCGATGCGCGATCAGGCTCGGACCGCGCTCGATGAGCTAAAGAAAGCACGTCCCGAGCCGGTCGATGCCGCGGATTACAAGGAAACCCTCGCCTTTCTCGAATGGCTGATCGACGATAACTTCACGTTCCTTGGTTATGACGAATACGAGGTCAATGGCAATAAGAGAAAGGCCAAAAGCAGCAAAGGGCTTCACCATGTCGAGGGTAGCGATCTCGGTGTTTTCAAACTCGACCAGCCTCGCTATCGCGAACACCTTCGCAGTGAAAAGAATATCGTGGACGAACATGTCCACACGCCGGAATTGATCTCTTTTGCCAAGAGCGCTCATCATGCCAGGGTACACCGCCCCGCCTATCCGGATTACATCATCATCGATCGCTACGATGACAAGGGCAATATCGTGGGTGAGCGCCGTTTCATGGGGCTTTATGCGGCCACGGTGTACAACGATTCACCGCGCAACGTGCCGATGCTGCGCAAGAAGATCAATACGGTGTTGAAGGCCTCCGGGTTCAATCCCGGTGGCCACAACGGCAAGCAGTTGATGAACATCCTCGAGGTCTTTCCCAGAGACGATCTATTCCAGATCGATACCCAAGAGCTCACGGATACCGCCCTTGGCATTCTCAGTATTCGCGAGCGTCGCCGGGTTCGTCTGTTCGTGCGGGAGGATCGTTTCGGACGCTTTTATTCCTGTATGGTCTTCGTGCCTCGGGATGTATTTTCCACGGCTCTTCGGGTGCGCATACAAAAGCTATTGTGCGAAGAACTCGATGCAGAGTTCGGCGACTTCAACACCTACCTTTCCGAATCGGTACTGGCGCGGATTCAATACATTTTGCGCTTCAACGATGAGCAGCCAGTCGAGTACGATTTACGGCGACTCGAGAAGAAGATCGAGTCGATAGCGCGCAGCTGGAAGGACGATCTGCAGAGTGCCTTGGTCGAGGGTTTCGGCGAAGAGCAAGCCAATGTGCTGCTCAACCGCTATCGCGACGCCTTCCCGGGGAGCTATCAGGATGACTTCACAGCGCGTACGGCGGTTTACGATCTGCATCATATCGACGAACTCGAAGAGGGGGCCCCCATCTCCCTGAGCCTTTACCGTCTGGTGGAAGAGGACGTCGAAGGTATCAATCTCAAGCTGTTTCACAAGGAAAACCCGATTCCCTTGTCCGATGTGCTGCCGGTCATGGAGAACCTTGGATTGCGAGTGATGGAAGAGCGGCCCTACGGTATTCACGCCGAAGATCGCTCCTTCTGGATTCATGACTTTGCTCTGGAGCATCACGCTAGCGAGATCGTCAACTTGCAGGAGATGCGGGACGTCTTCGTCGATGCATTCCGGCGCATCTGGACCGGCGAAGCAGAGAACGACTCCTTCAACCGACTGATCATCGGCGCCAACCTGAACTGGCGCGAAGTGGCCATGCTGCGCGGCTATGCCCGCTATCTGAAGCAGATACGCTTCAGCCTGTCCCAGCGCTATATTGCCAATGCCCTGGCAAGCTATCCCGAGATTACTCGAGAGCTGGTCACCCTGTTCGAGCTACGCTTTGATCCGGAGCAGCAGCAGCGGGAAAAGGAAGCGGACGCCTGCCTTGAGCGGCTCAACGAACTGCTCGATACGGTGGCGAGTCTCAACGACGATCTACTGCTGCGCCGTTATATCGAGCTGATCCAGGCAACGCTGCGCACCAATTATTACCAGCGCGCTGATGGCGGTGAGTCCAAGAGCTACATCGCCTACAAGCTCGAACCGAGCCAGATTTCCGACATGCCCAAGCCGCGGCCGGTCTTCGAGATATTCGTCTACTCGCCACGGGTCGAAGGGGTGCATCTGCGCGGCGGCAAGGTAGCTCGAGGCGGGCTGCGCTGGTCGGATCGCCACGAAGATTTCCGTACCGAGATTCTCGGGCTGGTAAAGGCTCAACAGGTCAAGAATGCGGTCATTGTGCCGGTAGGCGCCAAGGGCGGTTTCGTGTGCAAGCGCATGCCGCCGAATGCCGATCGTGATGCTGTTCAAGAAGAGGGCATTGCCTGCTATCAGCTCTTCATCCGTGCCCTGCTGGATGTCACCGACAACCTCAAGGGCGGGGAAGTCGTGCCTCCAGAGGCGGTGGTGCGTCATGATGAAGCGGACTCGTACCTGGTAGTGGCGGCGGACAAGGGCACGGCCTCGTTTTCCGATATCGCCAACGAGATCTCCTTCGAGTACGGCCATTGGCTGGGTGATGCCTTCGCCTCTGGTGGTGCCAATGGTTACGATCACAAGAAGATGGCTATTACGGCCCGGGGCGCCTGGGAATCCGTAAAACGTCATTTCCGTGAGCTCGGTGTGAATACGCAGGAAGACGAGTTCACCGTGGTGGGTATCGGCGACATGGCCGGGGACGTGTTTGGTAATGGCATGCTGCTCTCCGACAAGATACGTCTGGTCGGTGCTTTCAACCATATGAACATATTCGTTGATCCGTCTCCGGATGCGGCCAAGTCCTTCAAGGAGCGCAAGCGCCTGTTCGAAAAGCCGCGCTCAAGCTGGGAAGATTACGATAGCGCCCTGATTTCGGAAGGCGGTGGGGTCTTCAAGCGCAGCGCCAAGTCGATCGACATTACCAAGCAGATGAAGGATGTGTTCGGCATCAAGCAGGACAAGCTTTCGCCCAACGATCTGATCAGTGCCATGCTCAAATCCAAGGTCGATCTGATCTGGAACGGCGGTATCGGGACCTATATCAAGTCGAGCGAGGAATCGAACGCGGACGTGGGAGACAAGGCCAACGATGGTCTGCGAATCGATGGCCGCGAAGTCAACTGCCGAGTAATCGGCGAGGGTGGCAACCTGGGCATGACCCAGCGGGGCCGCATGGAAGCGGCCTGGCGCGGGGTGCGGGTCAATACCGACTTCATCGACAATGCCGGTGGCGTGACCTGCTCGGACCAGGAGGTCAATATCAAGATCCTGCTCGACGACATCGTCAAGCAGGGCGACATGACCGACAAGCAGCGTAACAAGCTGCTGGCGGATATGACCGAGGATGTCGCCAAGCTGGTGCTCTCCAGCAACTATCGTCAGGCTCAGGCGCTCTCCTTGTCGGTAATTCTCGCCAAGCAGAACATGGGGCCTTATCGGCGCTTCATCAACGAACTCGAGGCCAGCGGTCAGCTCGATCGGGAACTCGAGTTCCTGCCGGAGGACGAAGCGCTCATCGAGCGCTCCAACGCGGACGAGGGCTTGACCCTGCCGGAACTGTCCGTGTTGATCTCCTATGCCAAGAGTACCTTGAAGGGCGATCTGATCGAATCCAATGTGCCGGATGATCCCTATGTCCAGACCTGCATGGAGTCAGCTTTCCCGGACGTGCTGGTCGAGCGCTTCAGCGAGCAGTTATACGAGCATCGCCTCAAGCGAGAGATCGTCGCCACCCAGATCGCCAACGATCTGGTCAACCACATGGGCATCGTCTTCGTCAGGCGCCTGATCGATACCACCGGGGCGGGGCGCGCCGAGATTGCGCGGGCCTATATCATGGCGCGGGACAGCTTCAACCTGAGCAGCCTGTGGAACCAGATCGAGGCGCTGGACAACAAAGTCGATTGTCAGGTGCAGTACCGCATGATGCTCGAACTGAGAAGCCTGATCTATCACATGGCTCGCTGGTTCCTGCGTCAGCGTTCCAGTCAGTCGGTGCAGGAGAACGTCGAGTACTTCGAGCCGCGCCTGAAGCAGCTTCAGGAAAGCATCGGCAAACGACTGAGTGGAGACGATCTCAAGGCCTGGAAAAAGCGTCGCGATGATCTCGAGAAGGCCGGCGTGCCCAAGGCCTTGGCGGATGTCGTCGCAGCGACCAATCAACTCTATGCAGGGCTTGGCATCATCGGCGCGGCGCGTCAGACCGATGAGAAGATTCAGCGGGTGGCGGATGTCTATTACGAACTGGGCCAGCGTCTGGACCTGCCCTGGATGACGGATCAGGTCAACGCCCTCGAAGTACACGACAGCTGGCAGGCCCAGGCCCGGGAAGCCTTCCGTGACGACCTTGATCGTCAGCAGCTGGCGCTCACGGTCAACGTGCTGAACCTGGAAGAGGCGCCGAAGGAAGCTGAACCCCGTGTGAAGGAGTGGGTCAAGCGCCATGCGGATCTATACGAGCGCTGGAGTAAACTGATCCATGAAATCAACACAGGTGCTCAGCCGAGCTTTGCCTTGTTTGCCGTGGCGATTCGCAAGCTGGTCGATCTTTCGGAAAGCAATAGCGAAATCTGAACGGTGCCGGAAGGCGAGTGAATAGGTGAAGTGAATAGGTGAATAGAAAAACTTGATCAGCGAGTAGCTGATGCAATGAAAGGCCTCTGTTCGGCATGGTTCGGGCAGAGGCCTTTTTTCTGCATTTTCTTCCGAGTGAACCGCATGAAACGCTTTTGTTACTAAAGGGATGCGTATACGGTTCTCTGGTATGCTGTGCCACAATTAGGTCAGCGATTTCCTTAATGTCATTGTAGAGAGGCTTCATGAAATATCGTGCACTTCCTGTCGCCGTGGCGCTGGGGTTAGCCAGTGTAACATTGCCCACGTTAGCGGACAGTCCGGCGCTACAGCGTGCTGAAAAAGCCGCGGCGAAGGTCGATATCAGCCGTTTCTTTACCGCGCGCACGGATGCCCGAAGCCAGAGCTTTGGTTTCGGTGGCACTCATGAGCACGCCTTCACCGTCGATAAGACAGGGCGCTACGTATTTACCAGCGAAACTTTCGTCGGTGATTCCAACGACTATCGCATTGACGCAACGCTGCTGGACGCGCAAGGCAACGAACTGGCGAGCGCAAAAGCGCTCGGTCAGAATGGCGGATTGCGACTGATAGAGGAACTCGAGCCAGGCGATTACGTATTACGCGTCTACGCGGACAAATTTGGCAGTGAAGCAGTAGATGGCAATAGCTACACCGTTTCGGTTGCGGGGCTCGATGCCCAAGGCAAACGCCTGGACACGAATGCCAGCGGTATCGATGGCGGTTCGAGCATCCAGTTCGCTGGGCCCGGAGAAGATGGGCGTACGACGGGATTCGTCAATAACGATGATGCAGTGGCCACTATCGCGGCCCCCAGAACGAGCCCCTCTGCAAATACGCCACAAAATGTGCCCAATGATGGAACTTCCAGGTCGGCAAGTGTGATGAGAAACGGGGCGCCACCGTCCTTGTCTTCTCAGCAACAGAGTGCACTTGACGTGCCGCCCCCCCAGGCGAGCGCCAACGGCGGTGTCGCTGTCCAAGATAGTTCCAGTCTCGGCAATGCCGGGAATGAGGAAGTCTCTTCATCGCAGCTAGAGGGCTCTTCACAGCAGCCCGAAGCTTTTGACGAGCTCGTGGCGGATATCGATATTCGTACCCAGGGCGAAGTGCTCAGCTTCAATGTGGCCGAGGCGGGTACCGTTTCCGTTACCAGCTCTACCTTCGTGGGTAGCGAAACGGACTATCGTCTTGAAGCCAAGGTGCTGGATTCGAATGGCAATGTGGTCGCCAGCGACAAGGCAGAAGGGTTCGAAGGCGATTTCGACATCGAGACACGGCTGGCGCCAGGTCGCTATACCGTATGGGTCAAGGGGCAGAAATTCGGAAGGGCTGGCAGCGGAGCCAACAACTACACCTTGCGAGTACAGCAGCTCGATAACCAGTAGGCATTTGTGACAGCTACTTGTAGCAGGAATCCTTGATGTATAGCCTTGCCCGCGCGTTGCTCTTTCGCCTCGATCCGGAGAGGGCGCATGAGCTCTCTCTCAAGAGCCTGAATTTTCTATACCGTGCGGGCGTCTTGAATGCTCGGCAACAGCGCCATGACAGCGACGAATTTGTGGAGCTGATGGGACTGCGCTTTGCCAATCGGGTAGGACTCGCGGCAGGACTGGACAAGAACGCGGATCATCTCGATGCTCTTGGGGCGTTGGGATTCAGCTTCGTCGAAGTCGGCACGGTGACCCCCAAGGCTCAGCCGGGGAATCCGCGTCCTCGCATGTTTCGTGTGCCCCAGCGTCAGGCCATCATCAATCGCATGGGATTCAACAATGCCGGTGTCGATCATCTCATCTCCAATATCCGCAAGAGCCGTTACGAGGGTGTGATCGGCATCAACATTGGCAAAAATTTGACCACCCCGGTGGAAAAGGCTGTCGATGACTATCTGGCCTGTCTGACCCAAGTACATCCTCACGCGCACTACATTACCGTCAATATCTCCTCACCCAATACACCGGGGCTGCGTAATCTGCAGTTTGGTGAGCATCTCGATGCACTGCTAGGCGCGCTGCGAGAGGAGTGTTCGCGCCTGGATCGGCAAAAAGGCAAACCGGTGCCCCTGGCGGTCAAGATCGCTCCGGACATGGATGCCGAAGAAGTAGGTCTCGTTGCCCAAGCGCTGTCCGCCAATGCCATCGATGCGGTGATTGCCACGAACACCACCGTCTCTCGCGAAGCGATCGCAGGGTTGCCTCATGCAGAAGAGCAGGGCGGTCTGTCTGGCGTGCCAGTGTTCGAGGCCTCCAACCGGGTGATCCGTGAACTGCGCCACCACTTGCCGAATATGCCCATCATCGGTGTAGGGGGTGTCGATAGCGGCGAGAAAGCAAAAGCAAAATGCGAGGCAGGGGCGGATCTGGTGCAGCTCTATACCGGGTTCATCTATCAGGGGCCCGGCTTGATCGGTGAATGTGTCCGAGCGCTGCAAGTGGACAAGAAATAGCGTCAGGAGATCAAGCTTTTCGATGTAGACTACCTTGAATCAGAAAGGCCCGTGATAGAAACACGGGCCTTAATGGGGCTCTTTAACCGATCCTTTCGCTGAACATTTGCGCTAAGCAATGAACCGGAAAAGCTGTTCCAGAATCAAGTCACCATGGGGTTTTTATGGATACCGGAAACGCCTGTCATTCCCGACCATTGATCCCCACGACCTTCACGCCAACCGCTCATCCAGTATTCGCGAATATTGATATCTTGGCTGGGACAATCATCTCGGGAGCGGCCCCCCATGCCAGCCTTGTAACCGTGGACATACGCACGCTGGAAGGGATCACGTTTCTGTCGTTTCATCGGATGACCTCACTACTAAAAGATCGAAATTTGGACTCAGGAAAAACTAATCAGGAATACAGGGAAAATTCCCTGCATCATTCCCGAGTCCGGACAAGAAACGCATGCGTTTTTTAGTAGCTACTAGACTCAATGTTTAGACTAATTTACTAAGCCTTGTCGAGACTAAATTTGTTACACCTCCGTTACTGGCAAGAAAACACAGGATCAAAGCGCATCATGCCGGGATTCATACGCCATGTCTGAGCATCAAGAAAATGCCACGATGACCTTCTTCGCTACCTGTCCCAAAGGCAATGAGGAGTTGCTCGCCGCTGAAATTTCGGGTTTGGGCGGGCAGGCAAGCAAAAGCACCGTGGCCGGGATCTATTTTCAGGGCACCCTCGAGGTGGCGTACCGCGCCTGTTTATGGTCCCGACTGGCCAATCGCATCGTGCTGTGCCTTGCACGAGAGGAAGGCATCGTGCGGCCGGAAGCCCTTCAGGAAGTAGCGAAGTGTATCGACTGGACCCGGCATCTGGCGTCGGGGGCGACCCTGGCGGTGGATTTCCACGGTCAGTCCGAGCACATTCGCCATACCCGTTTCGGTGCCCAGACGGTCAAGGATGGGGTGGTGGATGCGCTACGCGAAGCCGGTCAGGAGCGTCCACAGGTAGAGCTGCGTCAGCCGGATCTTCGCCTGTTCGTGCATCTGCATCGTGGCCGACTGACCCTGGGCATCGATCTGGCGGGTACCAGCCTGCATCAGCGCGGCTATCGTCGTGACCCGGGCCATGCGCCCCTCAAGGAGAATCTGGCCGCGGCGCTGCTGGTGCGGGCGGACTGGCCGGCCCGGGCCAAGCGTGGCGAGCCGCTCATCGATCCGCTCTGCGGCTCCGGCACCCTGGTCATCGAAGCAGGGATGATGGCGGCGGATATCGCACCGAATATCAATCGGGAGCGCTTCGGCTTGCATGGCTGGGTAGGGCACGATGACGCGCTGTGGCGAGAGCTCAAGCGCGAAGCCGAAGCCCGGGCAAGCCTTGGGCGACGGCGAATCAAGTCGGCGCTGTACGGCATCGATCAAAGCCCCCAGGCGCTATCCGCCGCCAAGAGTAACGCCATGCGCGCCGGCATTCCCGCGCTGATTGACTTTCGTGGCGGCGCCGTGGCCCAACTGAGCCGACCGGAGAATTGCGCTGGGCCAGGGTTGATGATTACCAATCCGCCCTATGGCGAGCGTATCGGCGAATTGCCGGAGTTGGTGCCTCTGTATGCAAGCTTAGGGGAAAGGGTTCGGCGTGAGTTTCCTGGCTGGGTCCTGGCGCTGTTCACCGGCAACCCGGAGCTTGGCCATCGTACCGGGCTACGCGCTCGCAAGCAGTACGCCTTCAAGAATGGCGCCCTAGACTGCAAACTGCTGATGATCGATATCCCCGTTGCCGACTCGGCGTCAATCGAGACCGATCCGGCTCACATTCGAAATGATGGCAAGTCCGCGTTCGAAGCCGAGTCCGGACCTAGGCACTCGGAAGGCGCGCAGATGTTTGCCAACCGCCTGGAGAAGAACCGCAAGCGCCTCAAGAAGTGGCTCAAGCAGAGCGGCGAGACCTGCTATCGGCTTTATGATGCGGACATGCCGGAGTATGCTCTGGCGGTAGATGTGTATGGCGACCGGGTACATGTCCAGGAGTACGCACCGCCGAAATCCGTCAACGCCGCCCAGGCCCAGCGCCGTTTGATGGATGCGCTGGGGGTGATTCCCGAGGTGCTCGGAGTGCGGTCTGATCATATTTATCTCAAGCAGCGCGAACGCCAGACCGGCAAGGCCCAGTACCAGAAGCGCGACAGCAGCGGCGAGCGTTTCCAGGTGCGGGAGGGCAATGCGGTGCTATGGGTCAATCTACGGGACTATCTGGATACGGGGCTTTTTCTCGATCATCGACCGGTGCGGCGTCGGATCGCCGAAATGGCCACCGGCAAGCGCTTTCTCAATCTGTTCTGCTATACCGGCACCGCTACGGTGCAGGCCGCTATCGGTACTGGAGAGCAGAGTAAAGGGGGCGGTGCCAGCGACAGCGTGAGCGTGGATCTTTCCAACACCTACCTAGAGTGGGCCCGGGACAATCTGGCGCTCAACAACATTGATCCCAGCCGCCACCGGGTGGTGCGAGAGGACTGCTTTCACTGGCTGCAAACCGCCGGCAGCGAGTTCGATCTGATCTTTCTCGATCCGCCGACCTTCTCCAACTCCAAGAAGATGGAAGAGAGCCTGGATATCCAGCGCGATCATGGCCGGCTACTGGACCTGGCCATGGCCCGCCTGGCGTCGGAAGGCACGCTGATATTCTCCAACAACCAGCGGCGTTTCAAATTGGATGATGCCCTGCTCGAACGCTACGCGGTAGAAGACATTTCGGCTCAGACCTTCGATCCGGATTTCCAACGCCGCCCCAATCTGCATCACTGTTTTCTGATGCGTCATCGCGAGGCCTCATGAGACAACTGACGCTTTATACCACCCTGGGCTGCCATTTATGTGAGCAGCTCGAGGCGGAGCTTTCACGTATCGGGACGGACAACATCGTTCTCGAGCGGGTCGAGATCGCGGATAGCAATGCGCTGATCGAGCGCTACGGCACGCGGATACCGGTGCTGGCGGACGAACAAGGCGATGAGCTGGAGCGGGGGTTCGAGCGGGATCGACTGGCGGCCTGGCTCGATATTCGGGGTCTGCTGGCGTTCGTCGATGAGTCGCCGCAGCCCATGGACGAGAGACCTGTAGGCGCGCGAAGAGTCAACGGGCGGCGTTTCTTGGGTTAGCGCTTTCAAGCAATCAGAAGTCGAGCAGCGACAGCTGTTGAACCGCATCGCGGCCCTCGGGACTTTCGTCGCTCGCCTCGAGCACCTTGTGAAAGCCTCGTGCCCCTTGGATATTGGCAACGTCTTCGAGCCACATCATCGCCTGATCGTGACTGCCGGCTACCTGATGCTTGAGCCCGCCGAACTGGGTGCCGATCTGGCCCCAGGCGCGACTGAATATCCAGTCGCCGAGCATGTCCTGGTGGACATGCACAAGCACGTAGTCATGATTACTTTCCCAGCGGACGATCACGGAGTCTCCTTGGCAGGCGGCTTTATCCTTGTGGCGCTTGAAAGCGCGGCCTAATATGGCGGCAATATTGTAACTGCCCCCAAAGGGTGTTTACAAAACAGGCGAACGAAGGCAAAACAAGTCGAAATTGGACGACAAATCGGCAGGATTGCCGATTTGGACAGCGCTAGCTGCTCGAAGAGCGAGCAACATGGACGTTGCGAGTCAAAAAGCGCAGTTTACGCGGGGTAAATGAGCATTTTGACCGGGCTGGCGCACCAGGACAATTTCAACGCTGTGTTGCCGAGTGCAGGCATTTTGCAAAGACCCTTTCAGGCTGCGAACAAGGAGCAAGTTATCCCATGCGCCTACTAGTGGATCAGAACGTGCCCTTAGCGGAGGAGTTCTTCGGTGAACTGGGTGAGATCACCCGCATGCCGGGCCGCGAGATCGATAATGATGCCGTACGCGACCAGGATATTCTGGTGGTACGTTCCATCACCCAGGTCGATGCCGCGCTGCTGGAAGGCTCCAGCGTGCGCTTTGTGGGTACCTGTACCATTGGCACCGATCATGTGGATATGGATTATCTTCGGAAAAGACAGATCGGCTTTGCCAGTGCCCCAGGCTGCAATGCCGAATCCGTGGTGGACTATGTGCTGTCCAGCCTGTTGATGCTGGCGGAGGAGCAGGACTTCGTGCTGGCGGAGCGTACCGTCGGCATCGTCGGTGCCGGCAATGTGGGTGATCGTTTGCGCCAGCGTCTCGAAGAACTCGACGTCACCTGTCTGATCTGCGATCCCCCTCGGGCGAAGCAGGAAAATCGCGACGATTTCCTCGATATCGACACCGTGATCAAGCGTGCCGACATCGTCAGCCTGCACACGCCCTTGACCAACGAAGGGGAGCATCCCACTCGTCATCTGCTGGACGCGACGCGCATAGCCGCGCTGAAACCGGGAACGCTTCTGATCAATACCGGGCGGGGCACCTGCATCGATACCATGGCATTGCGTCAGCGTCTCGAGGAACGAGCGGATCTGAGTACCGTGCTCGATGTGTGGAAAAACGAGCCTGCCATTGATCAAGTGCTTTGTGATCTGGTGGATATCGCCACCCCCCATATTGCCGGTTATAGCCTGGATGGCAAGATGCGCGGCACCGAACTGGTCTATCAGGCCATGATGAGGCATTTCGGGTTGCCCGCGCGGCGCAAGCTCGGTCAGATCAAACCGGACAACTGGCTGCGCAAGATCGTACTGTCAGGATCGGCACCGCCCATGGAGGCGCTGTCGCTATGCGTGCGAGCCTGCTACGACGTGCGACGCGACATGCTCGGCTTCGATCGTTATCGCCAGCGGCTGGGCCTGACCCAAGCGTTTGACCGCTATCGCGCTGAATATCCGGTACGCCGAGAGTTTTCGACCTTGAGGGTGGAGTTGAAGAAGAATAGCGGCGACCTGCGCGACGCCATTGAAGGTTTTGGCTTCAAGCTCAAGCTTGCCGGCAAGTGACAGCGTATTGTCATCATGAGAGATGCATCCATGACTAGAGAATTGACCAATGCCCTCCGATACCTTGCACCTGTCAGCACTCTATCGCTATCCGATCAAATCCACCGCAGGTGAGTCGTTGGATCGTGCCGTCGTAGGCGAAGAGGGGATCGCAGGTGATCGACGCTTCATGCTGGCAAGACCCGACGGCGTCTTTCTTACTGCACGTTCTCATCCCCAGTTGGTGACCATCCGCGCAGAGCTGAGCGATACAGGGGTGGTGTTGCACCACCCCGCACTTGAGCCTTTGGCACTTGAGTTCGACTCGTTCGAAAAAGAGCCCTTTACGACTCAAGTGTGGAATGACAGTTTTCGGGCGTTGACCACCACGCTGGAGGCGGACTGCTGGTGCGAACAGGCGCTTGGCGAACCGGCTCGCTTCTTGTGGCTCGGCGAGCGCTCGCCGCGCTATAGCCAGGCCATCGGCAAACGGCTTAGTTTTGCTGATGGCTTCCCCTTGATGCTGATTGGTGAAGCGTCTCTCGAAGATCTCAATCAGCGTGCCTCGGGCGCGCATGTCATGGCTCAGTTTCGCCCTAATCTGGTGATGTCTGGCGGCTTACCCTTTGCTGAAGACAAATGGCATTTGCTGCGCATCGGTGAAACGGAACTCGCGGTGCGCAAACCCTGTACCCGTTGCGCCATGATTACCGTCGACCCAGACACCGGTACCTTCATCGATAAACGCGAACCCCTGCGCACTCTGGCGGATTATCGTCGGGGGTTAACCGGACAGGTCGAGTTCGGCCAGAATCTGGTGGTGCTGACCGGGGGTGAACTGGAGGTAGGGATGCCAATTGAGGTGCTGGGCTAAACTAAAATCTGTTAGCCATCCACTCATTACCCAGACCGGCCAGCGATATCGCTGGCCGGTCATGAAATAGGCATCACAGCCGATCCAAGGCCAACAGGGAGCGGTCACCAAGCCATACCCGGCCAAACTCACGCTCGGTCTGCTTGACCGAGGCATCCCCGGCCTGTTGCTGCGCCTGCATTAGCCCCCATAGCGCCCAGCCATTTTTCGGCTGCTTCGCCAGCGCCTGATGGAAAGTCATGATCGCCTCCTGTACTCGGCCATCCTGGAGCTGTACCGCAGCCAGGGTCTGTCGGATCGGGTAGTACCAGTAGGGCGGTTCCATATAGGCGATGGCATCCTCCAGGGTAATCGCTTCCTGCAAATGATGCTCGGCAGCCGAGTAGTTCTGCCGAGATTGTTCGACCCGCGCTTCGACAACGTGCTTGGCGATCTCGAGCAGGGTACGCGCCGGGACGTATTGAGCCTCGAGCCCTTCCAGGTCGGCGTTGGTGTAAAGCGCGTTCAAGGCTGAAACTTCCGTTAACGCATCATCAATACGGCCCAGTCGGGCGAAGGCCACACCCCGGGCATAGTGCCAATAGCCCTTGACGAAGGGGAAGCGGTTGCCGGGGTCAGCCAGCGCCAGGATGGCCTCGGGCTCCGCGAACTGAGCGTGGGCAGAATAGGGCGCTGTCTTGATCGCCTGCACCCAGCCGAACTCCGCGGATACCTCGTTCGAGGTGATGGCGCCGAGTTTCTCGGCGGATATCAAAACATCGTCCTTGGCCCCGGACAGCTGGGCGGCCACCATCAAAAAGTGCACGTTGTGCGGGTAGTAGCCGAAGCGATAGAGCGGACTGGCGGCACCGCCCATCGCTTCCAGCATCCGCTCGTCCGCGGCGATGGCGTCGCGGTTGACCGCCAGCGAATCCTGATAGCGCCCGACCCGGCTGTAGATATGCGCCGGCATGTGCGTTAGATGACCGGCTCCCGGCATCGCGCCGCGCAGGGTGTCCGCGTGAGGTTCCGCGCGTTCCGGGGTCGCGGAAGCTTCCACCGCGTGGATATAGAGATGCGCTGCCGCGGGATGACCCGGCGCGACGACGAGCGCACGCTCCAGAGTGGCGACGATAGCCGCCGCATGGCCCTTGGGGGTAGTGCCATCCGCTTCCCAATAATCCCAGGGTTGCAGATTCATCAGTGCATCGGCATAGAGCACCTGGATATCCGAATCGCTTGGATAGCGCTGGGCGACCGCCTGGATGGCATCTGCCCAGGACTGATCCAGTGTCACACGATCCGTATCCGGATCTGGGGCATAGCGCACAGCCAGCGCCTCGATTAGCGCCTGTTCCCTGGGCGTCGCGGCATTCTTTAGTGTCATTGCTTGAGTGATGGCCTCAAATGCCGGCGTAATGGCCTCTGGGTGCATGGCGTCATTGATATTGGAGCCAAGGACGAAGGCTTCGCCCCAGAAACACATGGCGCAACTTGGGTCGAGCCGCTGAGCCTCCCGGAATGCGCGCCGCGCCTCGGCATGATTGAAGCCCCAGGCGAGCTTCAAGCCTTGATCGAAATACGCCTGGGCTTGTGAACTGCGAGTCGTGATCTTGTAACTGCGCTTACCGAGCCCTTCGTAGAGAGGCACTCGGGCAGCGAAGTCAGCTGTCGGCTCGGTACGCTCGCCGGCGAAGCCAACGCCGGGCTTGAAGAGTTCCGTCTTGCGCGCGTCCTCATGAGCGAGGGATGCAGTACTGATCGCGGTGGCGAGAAGCGCCGCAGAAGTCAGAGTGAATGTCGTTGCTTTCATGATAGGTATCCTATTGTCGGGGCGTTATCGGCGCCCCGGTTCATTGATCGACTCAGCTCGCCATGGCGTCGCCGGAGGTGAAAGCCGCAGCGATCGCATGGACATGGCGCAGATCCGTGCCGCAGCAGCCACCGAGTACGTTGACCCAAGGCATTCTTGCGACCAGCGAGCCATACTGCGCTGCCAGCTCCAGAGGATTACCCGCATCGAGCTCCTCGGCGGCGTCCAATTCGGCATGGCTGCAGCGCGAGGCGTTACAGCGCAGCCCCTTGATGCGGCGCGTCCATTCGTCGTCAGTGAGGGCGTCAATAAAATGCTCTGGATGCGCACAGTTGACCATGAAGTAGGCCGCCGCCTGGCGGGTCGCTGCGTCCACCTCTTGAATGGCTTCGCCCAGGGGCTGGCCGGTGGGTAGCCGACCATCGGTCTCCACGGTGAAGGAGACGACAATGGGCAGGCCGGCCTTATCCGCCGCCCGAACGATGCCTGTGGCTTCCTCGGCCTGGGTGAAGGTGAGCGCCGAGACCATCTCAACCTCGCTGTCCGTAAGCCAGTGGAGCTGCTGGGCGTGATACTCCTCGGCCTCGGAAGCACTCAGCAGGGTTTCCGGCGCATAGGCGTCACCCTTGGGGCCGATGACGGCGTTGAGCACGGTGGGGCCTTGGTTACCGGCGAATTCGTCGCGTAGCGTAGCGATGAAGTTCACGGCTTCAAGGTTCGCCGTGCGCAGCTCGGCTTCCGTGGCGCCCAGATCCTGTGCCCAGTGGCTATGGGCCTTCCAGGTCGGGGCATCAAGGATGAAGCCGGTCCCGCACTCTCGAGCGAGAGACAAAAAGCCGCGAAAATACTCGGCCAGGGCATGGCGGCCCGCTGCGCTGGAAAGCAGGGTGTGCGCCGCGAACTCGCGAATTTCGATACCGTGGTTAAAGATCAGATCCGTCTCCAGACCGCCATCGGTTAGAAACAATTCGCCGGAGGATTGGGGTAGAGTTTTCATGTGACGATTCATGATGGTGTATCTCGTTCTTGAGTCCGGCCCCGTGCCGAGCTCGCAACACAGAATTTATGCGCCAATCGTTGTACTCAGCGTTGTAACCAGCGTGGAATTTTGATCAAAAGCCGACGAGACTGTAGGTAATAAGGCCATCCTGTGAGTACGAACGATGTCTGAGCTCACGATTCGAACCCTGGGCGAACTGGCGGTGAACCGAGATGGCGAATACGTGCCCTTGCCGGCGTCGAAGAAAACCCGTGCCTTACTGGTGTATCTTGTGCTGACTGCTCGACCTCAGCGGCGCGACCGACTGTGTGAGATGTTCTGGGAAGTGCCGGACGATCCGCGTGGTGCGTTAAGATGGTCGCTGTGCAAGCTGCGTTTAGTGGTCAATGACGCCACTATCGAACGATTGGTCGCGGATCGAGAACGCGTCACCTTCCTGGAACTTCAGATCGAGATCGATATTCACCGTCTGGCAGCTCGGCTTAAACAACCTGATCTACAAGCTGCGGAGCTGATCGAAATGGCGGCGCGTTTACAACAACCGCTACTCGACGGCATCGATCTGCCGAACCAGGAACTCTTTCAGCGCTGGCTGACTGCTGAGCGTCAAGAGAAAGATCGTCTTCAAACCCGTATGACACAACGGCTGGCTACCCACGTGGATTTGTCACCGGATCACGCCTTACCCTGGAACAGGGAATGGCTCAGTGCGGATCCATACAATCCTGTAGCGGGCGCCGAACTCCTGTTTCGCCTTCGTCAGCTAAGGTTCGATCAAGAGGCCGACGCCTTGTCTGGGGAGCTGGATCGACGCTTTCGCAGCGCCGGAATTCAGTGGCCAGTGAAATCCAATACCACGCCAAGCGTCGCCTTTCAGGAATCGGCGGCACCTCTTGCCCGACAGCTGCTGGCCCATCAGAAAATTCGCTTCTGCACTGCCAAGGATGGAGTGCGTATCGCCTATGCCTGTGTCGGCAAGGGCACGCCATTGGTCAAGGCTGCGAACTGGTTGACGCATCTGGAACTTGACTGGGATGCACCAATCTGGAGTCCGCTATTTCGTGAACTCGCCAGCGAACATCTGCTGCTACGCTACGATGAACGCGGTAACGGCTTATCGGATTGGGACGTAGGTGAGATTTCCTTTGAGGTCTTCGTGGCGGATCTCGAGACGGTGATCGACAATCTCGGCCTTGAGCGCTTTGCGCTATTGGGTATCTCCCAAGGCGCCGCGGTATCGATCGAGTATGCGGTGCGCCATCCTGAGCGAGTCTCGCACCTGATCCTGTTCGGCGCCTATGCCGCCGGATGGCGTATCCACGCGTCGCCTCAGACCATCAAGGAACGCGAGGCCTTATTGACCTTGACGGAAAGCGGTTGGGGGCAGGACAACCCGGCCTATCGCCAGATCTTTTCCTCGACCTTTATGCCCAGTGCCACTTTCGATGAGTTGCAATGGTTCAATGAATTTCAGCGGCGCACCACCTCGCCGGAGAACGCGGCGCGTTTCCTCTCGGCCTTCGGCGACGTTGACGTGCGCCATCGCCTGGCCAATGTGCGCGTACCCACCTTGGTCATTCACTCGCAACGAGACGGGCGCATCCCGGTCAGCTCGGGCCGCGAGATCGCAGCCTCTATTCCCAACGCGCAGTTCATGAGCTTGGAAAGCGATGGTCATCTGCTGTTGGGTCGTGAGCCGGCGGCCCAGCAGTTTGTCGAAGCGGTGAGAGGGTTCATTACGAAGTAGGGCTAAGCAGCGCGATTCCACAAGCTAGCGTTATAATTTTTTATAAATGCTTATTTTCTTACCACGACTAAAACGGATCATATCGGTTGGATCCATCTGACCGACGAACAGAGTGCGGTTTGATACGAAGATTGCCGAAAAGAGACAGGTTCGTTTTACATTGCTTCGACAAGTCGTTGAGCACGGCGCGAACCGTGCTCAACTGGGTCGATTGCTTACACTAGATGACTTACTTGGTGGCTGCGGTACCGCCGGCTGCCACCCGGACGATGGAGAGGGCATCGACGACTTCGTTCGCCATGCCATTGGCCCCGCTGTCGAACAAGAGAGCGCACTCACTCACCGTGGTGTTTTCGCCGGTACCTGTAAGCTCACAGTTGACGAGGTCATCGGCATCACCGCTTAAGCCATCAATCTTGAATGACCCTAGGGTCGTGAACGCCATACTACCGCTGGCGTCCACCGAGGCGCCCTTGACGTCTTCCGTACTCAACTCAAGACCGATATCCGATCCGTCGAACAGCAGTTCCCAGACATTGCCATTGTGCACCAATAGATCCTCGTCCTGGGCAGAGAGCGCGCCATTACGGCCTGGCACGTTGGCCTTACCCAAGGTGCTGATCACCAACCGACCCTCAGTGTCAGAAGTAATCGCGTCGATATCCTCACCGTTTGTGGTCAATCCGGCATCGGCCCCGCGCAAAAACATTCGTAGGGTGCCAGTGGTTACTTTACCCAATTGCTCCGGCGTGAAAAGCAGTATGTCCGAGTCGTCAACCTCGCCGACCCTAGGTAGTGAAACAGGCTTGTCGACGCTCAACAGCATGGTGCCATCCGAGCGGCCGTGGAAGGCATCGATATCCACCGACCCAAGGCCGATGTCCGAGCCGTCGATGAGCATTGTCCAGCGCTGCCGCTGAGGACTGAACGCCAACACATCCTCGTCTCGGAAATCGATACCATCGACATTGCCGCTCGAGCTCGAGCTGAGATGAAAGATGGATGCCTCACTGCCTTCATCCGTTGCCGGGACGAAGTGCGCGACAGCCATTGCGGATTGACCGCTAGGTGACGGTAATTCGATCTTGCGAGCACCCTCGCCAAAAGCGACCGCGGTGCTGAATCGACCGGGGAAGAACAGGTTCTCGCCACCGTCGTCCACCGTAAGATTTCGTGACACGAACTCTCCCTCCACCGCCTGGCCGAACGACGGCTGAATTTGGTCGTTGTCGACAGATAAGCCGGCGAGGAAGGTGGCATCCTTGAGCGGGTTATCGTTAGGATCCTTTATAACAACGGTGGCGGAATCCTTACCAATAACCATCGATTGACTGAAAAATTCACCGCCAATGAAAATCGCGCCACCCACTTTTTTACTGGTATCGGCGTCCAGGTTATGGATGAAATCCTTTTTCCTACCGCCTGCTTGAGTAACCGTCTGAACCAGTCCGTTAAAACGATTTATCTGTGCGATAAAAATGTCGGTTTCGCCGCGGCTTGTAAGTGCAGTTTCTCCAATACTGGCCTCGTCTCTGAAATTACCCGCTGCGTAGACGTGGAAACCTTTATTGACCACTTGGCGAACGCTATCCGATTGCGTACCGCCAAACTGGGTCACAAACCGTTCCTGACCCGAGGTAGTGTAGCTCACCACGAAGCCGTCGGTTTTTCCGCTGCTGGTCAGCTCTGTGGGCTGTTGTCCGGTTCGATCCGGAAATTGTATCGTGCCCAGAAAATCACCCCCAACGTGAATTGTACCCGGTCCAAAGTCGACGCTTGTTCCCTCTGCCTCATCGCCGCCAGCTTGGAGAACGAAGTCGACAGAACCATCGAAGGCGTAGATGGCCGTGTACATATCCGAGTCGTTCGGGGAAAGTGCTAGCAGGGACTTCCCGGAATTAGACTGTCCTTGGAAATCGGCGATGCCGTTGAACGCACCCGTCACTGCAAGATTGCCGTTGGTACTGAGATCGCTTACGGTGACCAACCTGTCGCTGGCGATCTGATTTGCCCATTTTGCCTCGCCTGTTTCTGGATCAAGCTGGGCCACGAAACCGTTGGCATTGATATCGGAAACCAGACTCTGCGAGCCAATCACCAGGCGACCTCCAAAAACGCCGACGATAAAGATGTTGCCAAACTTGTCGTCAAATTTGATACCGGTGGGTTGTGTAAAAAGCTGAGTTTGGCTGACGAACACATCAAACTTCTGTACCCAGATCAGGTTGTCATCCGTGTCGTATTTCGCGACGAAGAAGTCACCGTTTGTGCCTTCAAGCTCCTGCGCGCTTCGGCCTTCACCGAATAGCACGGTGCCGGTGAAGTTTCCCAGGACATAGCGATTGCCGGCCGGGTCAAGGGCGACATCTTGTGCCCTGACTTGCCCGCTTTCGCTTTCTTCCACCAGTACGTCGCTGATATCGAAGCGATCTGCATTCGTTTGCGCATGGGCCAGATTGGCATCAGTGTCCCAAAGTACTGCAGTGCCCAATGTAGCAAGCATTGAGAGCGTGATGGCGCCAGTTGTGAATAGATGTCTGGCCTTGATAATAGAAGAAATCGAGGCAATCTCTGTCGTGATTAAATTGCGTTTCATGATTAATAACTCCCTTGAGTTAGTTGTTGTTTGCATGTGTCAACAACACCAACAGATTTATAGTGCTGTTGAACGTCGCAGAGTTATTCTTTGCCCTGAGCGTGGGAACGAGCGTGGTGACTAGCGTGGTAAATCGGAGAGATGTCGTGGTAAATCGGAGAGATGTTGTAGGAATTCATCGTCGTGACGTCGGCATTCCGCCATTCGATGGTCGTGTATGAATTTACCGAAGCTGTATAGTCGTCAGTGGCAAACCCTTCAGAGAGTAGAATATCGCTGGAGGGGGGTTACAGATTGCTTTTTGATGGCCTATAGCTTCTGTTTACCAAGCACTGTCGGCGCGACAATGGAAGCACCGGTGTCGGAAAAGAAAGGGGTTTTTTCTGAGTCACCGTTAAGGCTTGATTTCAGGGCGGTGCATCCCGCGTGCCGGGCACGCCAATCGTCTTCGGTTTAGAATCGCCCTTAGCATGAGGGGTAAAGACGTGCATACACCGCAGGCAAGCGCCAACAAATCAGCCTGGTTCCGGTATTTTGCTACCTCATCACCTTCGATACGGCCGGCGGATTCGGCTTACTCGACGGACTCGTACACGTTCACGCCTATCGGTCAGCACTTTCGAGGCGTGCTTCCGTGCGCAATGCCGTATCCAAAGCACTTGTACGACTTCCTTCTGCGCCGGGACAGCTACCTCGCGGAGCTGCTTCGTAAGGTGGCATAGCTATAGATGCCATTTTAAGGTAACCGGTCCCGGTTTGTATCACCGTCCGAATAGGTACCGGTCCAGGCAAAGTTTGCTAAATTTATAATATAAAGCTGCGTTGTAGAGCCTTTGTTGATATTGCCCGTTGCGCCGACCTTGGAGAACCCTTCGATGAATCGCAATGACCTGCGGCGTATCGATTTCAATCTTCTGATCGTGTTCGAAACTCTGATGCACGAGCGAAGCGTGACCCGGACCGCCGAAAAACTGTTTCTGGGTCAACCTGCCATCAGTGCGGCACTCTCGCGCCTCCGCGTTTTGTTTGGCGATCAGCTGTTCATTCGTGTTGGTTGCAACATGGAACCCACAACACGCGCAAGGGAGATATTCACTCAACTTCAGCCTGCGCTGGACGCTATTTCCTGCGCCTTGGGTAGCACTAGTCATTTCATCCCCACCCGCAGCGGTACCATTTTTCACATTGGTTTATCGGATGATGTCGAGTTGTCGTTGTTTCCTCTACTGCTACGTCGCTTACGTTTCGAGGCTCCTAATATTGCGTTGGTCATGCATCGTACCAACTATCTCAACTTGCCCACATTACTGAACTCCGATGAAATTTCAGTCGGTGTCGGCTGTACTCGCAAATTGCTTCCTAACGCCAAACGTAAAAGACTGCGATGCAGCAAGCTGTGCGTTCTATGCACCGCTAGCCATCCGCAAGTATTGTCCTTGGATGACTATTGCAAGCGTCCGCATGCGCTAGTGGCCTGTGCGGGCGAGATGAATAGCGTCGTCGACGAACGGTTGGCCGAATGGGGACGCACGCGTCATGTCACGCTGAATCTACCCGAATTCAGTGGATTAAGTGCCCAACTGGTGGATACGGATATTATCGCCACGGTGCCGGATTATGTGGCCGCCCCCCTAACCGCCAATGCACGGCTACGCGAGAATACTTTGCCGTTCGATAGTCCAACTTTCGAGCTGTCGATGATTTGGAACGCGCTTCACGACAATGATCCTGCCGATCGCTGGTTGCGTTCGCACATTCAAACCTCCATGACGGATCAACAAAATCGAATTCAAGCTAATGAAGCGTTTTCTAACGGATAGGTACAAGTTCTGCACGACAAGTATTAACAATTGCTTTGATACAGGACTTTAATCGGATCGATTCGTGCCCCGTTTGGCGGCGCTGCATAATTTAGATGCCAGGTAGGGTGATCCTTACCCTTCCTCCACATAGGAGGTTATTGACATGAGCATCAAGCCGCTTATTCTCACCACCGTTTTCGCATTATTTCTACCGACAGCTTTGGTCGCTAGCGAGATAACTGAGCGTGCTGAGGTAAGATTTACCCAAGCGCTTTCCCAACGGGTATCAATGGACGAACCTTTGAATATCAGGTTCGCCAATAGTGAGGGGCAAAGTGATGCGATGACTCAAACAATCGCTCGTCTTTCGGCAAGAAGCACAGCATTGGAAAAAGGCTCATCAACGAATAAAAGGACAACCTCCCGCGCAATGAAGCCATTGGATTGGTGAGCATGATGCTGAGTAAAAAAACTTATGGCCTTAGGGTATTCGGAATCAATATTTTGAATCATGAGTATTCAAAGGCCACTCCCATTCGGTGAACACGGCTACCTGAGCCGCTGCCACGGTCTGACCATCGATAACCTGCTGATAATGACGATATGAGAACATCGTAATGGTTAGCCTGTCGACTGGGCACACACTCTGATCTTCGACACGTCATCGTTATGCTATTGGATTCTGCTTAAACCTACCGTCGTGCACTTGCCGTCAAATGGGTCAAGGACGGCATGAGTCAGCAAAAGGCTGCCGACCGTCTAGAGGTGACTCAAGGCGCTGTCAGCCAATGGGTCGCTCGGGACTAAGAATGCGGTGAAAAAGCGCTCAAGATACAGCCGCGATCCGGTCGGCCACCTTGTCTTCCTCCCGAGAAGATGGCCAAGGTGCTGGTGGCGCTCGAAGCCTTGGGGCCGAAAGGCTTCGGCTATGAAGACCAGCGCTGGACGACGCAGCGTATTGTCGATGCCATCGTACGGCTGACTGACGTTCACTACTGTACCTAGTCGACTAGCGATCTATCTAGGCAATGGTGCTTGTCCTGGCAAGTGCCCAAGCACCAGGATAGCCGGCGTGACGAAGCCGCCATCGACCACTGGCGAGAACAGCTCCGGCCAGAATTAAAAAAAGACGCTAAGGTGCAGAATGAAACGCTGATCTTAGTCGATGAGTCGAGCTTTCATCTCTGCTCGCATCCTCTGAAGACCTTTGCCTCCGTGCGGCAGACGCCGGTGATCAAGGGCAAGCGAGGGCAGTCGCTGCGTCATATAGTCATCGATGCCGTCTCGAGCGAAGGCTGTAGCTATTTTCACTGGACCTCGGGCACGGCACCGGCGCAAGCATCGTGGCATTCCTAAAGACGTTGCTATGCTATTGGCCGGGCAAGCTGCGTATCGTCTGGGACAATGCCCCGGTCCGCCGGCCTGGCTAGAATCGGTCTAACCAGGTTGCAGACTAGCGCCAGAGCCGTGCCGGCGATCACCACCTCGATCGTATTTATCTTCTTTCATGTAAGCGACCATAGCCCCGACCATCGTGCTCGGGGCTATGGGGTCAGCGCCTGGCCTCGAGGATGAGGTTGAACGGCGTCTCGGCCGCGCGGCGGAAACGGGTGAACCCCGCCTGGCGAAAGACCTCGGCGAGCCGGGTTTCTCCCGCCTGGGCACCCAGCACCAGTCGCCCGCCCTCGGAGATCGAGTGCGCGCAGCAAAGCGTCGTGGAGGCGGCGTAGTAGAGGCGTGCGACCGGCGAGACGTTGTCCTCCAGACGGTCGTTGGCGAATGGCTCGACCAACATCACCGTGCCATCGGGGTCGAGCGATTCGGCGGCATGCCGGGCCGCCGCCAGCGGGTCGCCCATGTCGTGCAGGCAATCGAAGAAGCAAATGAGGTCGTATGGTCCGCCGGGATAGTCGGTGGCGCTAGCCGTTTCGAAGACGACGCGATCGTCGACGCCAGCCTGCCTGGCATGTCCTTTCGCCGCGATGATCGATGCCTGATGCACGTCGAAGCCACGAAACTCCGATGCCGGGAAGGCCTCCGCCATCAGCACCGACGAGTGGCCGTAACCGCAGCCGACATCGGCCACGCGGCTCCCCGCCGCGAGTCTATCGACCACACCCTCGAGAGCCGGCAGCCAGTCGGGCACCAGACTGCCGCGATAGGCATTGCGGTAGAAGGCCGCGACGCCGCAATAGAGCCGCCCATCATGATCGCCCCAGGCGACGCCCTCGCCGCTGCGGAAGGCCGCGACCGCCTTGTCCTCGTCGAACCACATGGAGGCCGGCACCTGCCAGGCGTTCGGAATGAAGACGGGGCTTTCCGCGTCGGCCAGCACCACCGCCTGTTCGGGGGAGAGTTCGTAGCTATCGTCGTCCGGCTGGTAGTTGGCATAACCGCCGGCGACCTGGGCATTCAGCCATTCCCGCACGTAGCGCTCGGCACAATGCGTGCGTGTGGCAAGATCCCGGGCACCGACCGGGCCTGCCTCGGCCATCGCCTGGTAGAGACCAAGCTTGTGGCCGATACTGATCATTACTCCGCCATAGCCAGCAGAGAGATCGCCGACGGCCCGCGCCAGGAAGGCGTCCAGTTTCTGCTGATCGATTGCCTGAGCATTCATGATGTCGTGTCCTCTGTACCTTGGCGGGCGGGACCATCCCGTCGCTGACGAAATGATCGCAACCGCGAGGGTCCAGAGGCAGAGCCAGATTTCTCACAATCGGTTCGTTTGTGCCATTTCGGCCATTTTTCGCACATGCGAGGGCTTCCCGCGATGATCCCCGAACTCGCAACGCCAAGATCCGGGCCCTTTCGCGTCAGCCTCGTCGCGATTCCCGATGCGGTGGTCTCGACGCTGAGCGGCATCTACGACGTGATGAACGCCTTCGACATGATGGCGTCCGATGGACCTGCGCCCTTTCGCATCGAGATCGTCGGCGAAGTGACCGGGCCGCTTGGTCTGGCCAGTGGGGTACCGATCGAGGTCCAGCGGCCTATCGACGATATCGCGGCGACCGATATCGTCATCGTGCCTTCGATCCTGCTGCAGCTAGATGGTTGGCAGCGAGGTCGTTACCCACGGCTGGTCGAGTGGCTGTCTGCCATGCACCGAGACGGCGCGGTACTCTGCTCTGCCTGCTCGGGCCTGTTCCTGCTCGCCGAAACGGGGCTCTTCAATGGCAGGGACGCGACGGTCCATTACGGTTATGCCCGTGAATTCGCGGCGACCTATCCCACCATTCCCATTCACCCTGAGCGAGTGCTGGTGATCACCGGCCGACGCGAGGAGCTGATCAGTTCCGGCGCTTCGATGACCTGGCACGACTTGGTTCTTTATCTGATCGCTCGTTACACCGGCGCGGCGGCGGCCCAGGCCATCGCCCGATTCTTCGCCTTGCAATGGCACCAGGACGGTCTCGCTCCCTATATCGTCTTTGAGGGTCGGGACGATCACGGCGACAGCGAGATTCTCAGGGCACAGCGCTGGCTAAGAGACCATTTCTCGGTCGCCTGCCCCGTCGAGGAGATGATCAAGCGCTCACACCTAGCCGAACGCACCTTCAAGCGCCGCTTCACCCTCGCTACCGGCCTGGCACCGCTCGCCTATGTGCAACGACTTAGGATCGAAGAGGCCAAACGGCGGTTAGAACGCGCCCAGGACCCAATCGACGAGATCGGCTGGCGAGTCGGCTACGAGGACCCGGCTTTCTTCAGGCGTCTGTTCAAGCGCACTACAGGCCTGACCCCCGGCGCGTACCGGCGCCACTTCCGGGTGCCGGATTTCGCATCCCCTCGGTGAGCGACGGTTCGGTACGTGGCGCTCACCGCACGAGAAATAGTATCGCGATGTCGAAAATGTCTCTTGCCATTCGTCTACCGAGTACGAGGCTGGAACCTGCACCTACGTGGCTCCACCGCGGAGCTATTCTGGTACCACGACCTGGAACCCATCGAAAAAAGAGCGGAATAACGACTTACATCGACGGACTCGTAGTTGGCTGTCCGGAAGACAAGCGGCAGGCGTTTATTGCTCATGCCAACAAAGCCGGTCATGTGTTCCTGAATCTGGGCGCCCCCCGTATTCTTGGATGCTGGGGCGATGACGTGCCCGATGGCAAGACGATCGATTTCCTTTGGGCGGTACAGATGCGGCAAGGTGGAGCGGGGCTTTTTTCTTGGATCGAATAACCGAAGAAGGCGACACGTGATGCTGCCATGACGCGCTTCGACGAGCTGATTCTATGGAGGGTTCACGTCGGTCATCGAGCTTTTTCGAGCCACGGCACAGCCTTGGCTGAACTATACTCCAGATATTTGAACGCTCATTGATGCCGTAAGCACCGCGCATCGGCGTCTACTTTGCAGGCCATCGCTGGTGGACAGTGGCCCTTGGGGTCCTTGGATGAAGCCTTCATGCTGAAAAAGCTGTTCTTTGCCGCTATTGGCGTGGCTATCGTGGTCGGTGCCATCGTCTATACCAAGTTCGGTCAGTTCGGGACAATGGGCGAGGCTTCCAGGAACATGGTGCAACCCCCCGAGACCGTCACCGCCATGACCCTTGATAAGGGAGCCTGGGAGCAGACCATCGCCGCCACCGCCACCGTGACGGCCGTTCAGGGTGTGACGGTAAGCGCTGAAGTTGGTGGTCGCGTGGTACGGATCGCCTTCGAGTCCGGCGCGGTCGTCGAGAAGGGCAACATGTTGGTGAAGCTCGATACTGCCAGCGAGGATGCTCAACTCGCCTCGGCCGAGGCAGCTGCCGCGTTGGCCAAGGCCGACTTCGAGCGTGTACGCCAACTGGGCGAGCGTGATCTGGCCTCCAAGGACGCGGTCGATCGCGCCAAAGCCCAGTTCAAAGAGACGGTTGCCCAGGTCGGCAACATACGCGCGCTGACCGCTAAGAAGGCGGTGCGCGCTCCGTTTGCTGGCCGCCTGGGACTGCGACTAATCAATCTCGGCCAGATTCTGCGTGAGGGAGATCCGATCGTATCACTGCAGACACTCGACCCGATCTATGTCGACTTTTCGGTCCCGCAACAACAGGTCCTGCGTTTGAATCCGGGCATGGCAATGCGTGTGACCACGGATGCGGCACCGAAGGACATCTTTTCCGGCGAGGTCATTGCGGTGAATCCGGAAGTCGACCCCGTGACACGCAACGTGCGAGTGCGTGCACTGGTTGTTAATCCCGAGGAGAAGCTGCGCCCAGGCATGTTCGCTCATGTCGAGGTGGTGCTGCCTGACAGGCAAACAGTGTTGCCGATCGTCGAGACCGCGGTGCTTTACGCACCTTACGGCGACTCGGTGTTCGTGATCGAAAAACACCAGGATGAGAAGCTCGGGAAAAGTGAACAACGGCTGCGTCAGCAGTTCGTCCGACTGGGACGAGCGCGCGGTGATTTCGTCGATGTGGTCGATGGTCTTGAGGCGGGGGAGGTCGTAGTGACCAGCGGCGTGTTCAAACTGCGTAGCGGTATGAAGGTGGTCGTCGACAATACGCTGGCGCCCAAGGCCGAGCTCGACCCGCGCCCGCCGGAATCCTGAGGCGCAGCGCCATGCAAAACTTCACCGACATCTTCATCCGCCGCCCAGTGCTGGCGATAGTGGTCAACCTCATCATCCTCATCGCCGGCTTCAATGCCTGGAATTCGCTGAGTGTGCGCCAGTATCCGTTGAGTGAAAACGCTTCGGTGCAGATCTCGACAGTGTACGTTGGCGCCAGTGCGGAACTGGTGCGCGGGTTCATCACCACGCCGCTGGAGCGCGCCATCGCGGCGGCCGAAGGCATCGATTATGTCGAGTCGAAGAGCCTGCAGGGTATCTCGATCATCACCGCGCGGCTCAAGCTCAACTACGATTCGACCAAGGCGTTGGCCGATATTTCGTCGAAAGTCGATCAGGTGCGTAACGACCTGCCCGTGGAGGCTCAGGTGCCGACGATCAGTGTGCAATCGGCGGACTCGGAGTTTGCCGCGGCCTATCTGAGTTTTTCGTCCGATATCCTGTCCCAGGAGCAGATCACCGATTACCTGACCCGCGTGGTGCAGCCGCGGCTGTCAGCTGTCACCGGGGTACAACGCATCGAGATATTCGGTGCGCGCACTTTCGCCATGCGCATCTGGCTCAAGCCCGAGCGCATGGCGGCGCTGCACGTCAGCCCCTCCCAGGTGCGCGAGGCGCTGGCAGCCAACAATTATCTTGCCGCCATCGGCAGCACCAGGGGCGCGCTGGTGCAGACCCAGCTCGTGGCAAACACTGATCTACGCAGCGTCGAGGATTTTCGTCGCCTGGTCGTCTACCAGAAAGACGACACCATCGTACGCCTGCAGGACATCGCCGATGTGGAACTGGGCGCCGAGGACTACGACACCCTGGTGCGCTACTCCGGACAGACTGCGGTGTTCGCCGGTGTCTTTCCGCAGCCCAATGCGAACATCATCGAGGTGATCGATGACATGCGTGCCGAGCTGGGCCGGCTTGAACGTGACATGCCCGCGGGTCTGGAGGCGAGCATTGGCTATGACGCCTCGGAGTATGTCAGTAACGCCATCGACGAGGTGACAGGCACACTCACCGACACCCTGCTGATCGTGATCGCCGTGATCTTTCTGTTCCTTGGGTCGGTGCGCTCGGTGCTGGTACCAGTAATGGCGATCCCGGTATCGCTGGTCGGCGGCATTTTCCTGATGCAGCTGTTCGGCTTCACCCTCAACTTGCTGACGTTACTGGCCATCGTGCTCTCGGTCGGCCTGGTGGTCGACGATGCCATCGTGGTGGTCGAAAACGTCGAGCGGCATCTGCGCGAGGGCCGCACGCCACGTGACGCCGCTATGCTCGGTGCGCGGGAGCTCATTGCACCGATCATCGCCATGACTGTCACGTTGGTTGCGGTGTATATCCCTATCGGCCTGCAGGGCGGCTTGACCGGTGCGCTGTTCCGCGAGTTCGCCTTCACTTTGGCGGGCGCGGTAGCGATTTCCGGCGTGGTCGCGCTGACGCTTTCGCCTACCATGGCCGCGACGCTGCTACGCAGTGCCAAGGATGAAGAGCGCGGCTTGACCGGCTGGCTGAATCATCGTTTCGATTACTTGCGCGAGGCCTATGGTCACGCGCTCGGCGCTACGCTCAGGGCCCGACCTGCGGTCTATCTAGTGTGGATTCTGGTGAGTCTGTGCACCATCCCCATGTTCATGTTTTCCCCTAAGGAGCTGGCGCCCACCGAAGACCAGAGTGTGCTGTTCGGCATCATCAATACGGCCGCCAACGCGACCACCGACCAGAACGCGGTCTACGCCAAGGCAGCCGAACAGGTCATGCTTGACGTTCCGGAGTCCGCATTGACCTTTCAGCTGCTGTTTCCTCCTTCGATCGGCGCGACGATTGGCGCGGATGGCTTCAGTGGCGTGGTAGTGAAGCCCTGGGCTGAGCGCACCCGGACGGTGACCGAGATCCTGCCGGAGGTACAGACTGAGGTGTCGAAGATACCGGGGCTACAGATGTTCATGACCACACCGCCGGCGCTACCTGGCGGCAGTAACTTTCCGGTGGAGTTTCTTATCACCTCCACCGCCGACGCGGAGCGCCTATTCGAGCTTGCCCAGGAGCTGCAGGAAAGAGCGATGCAGAGCGGGCTTTTTTTCTTCCCCCCAGACATCGATATGAAGCTCGATCAGCCTCAGGCGACAGTGGTGTTTGACCGCGATAAGGTGGCGGCGCTGGAATTGCGTCTGTCTCAGGTCGGCGCCGATCTTGCCGTAGCCACCGGCGGCGACTTCATCAACCGTTTCAATATGGATGATCGCAGCTATAAGGTGATCCCGTTGATCCAGCGCAATGATCGCCTCAATAGCGAACAGCTGCGTAATATTCACGTCATTGGCCCGGATGGCCAGATGGTGCCGCTGTCCACGTTTGCCCATATCGAGCACTCGGTCGTGGCCCGCTCGCTCAATCGCTTTCAGCAGCTCAACGCGGTAAAGCTCTCGGGTGTGAGTGCCCGCACCCTGGACGAGGCCCTTGGCTTTCTCGAAGACACCGCTCGCGAGATTCTGCCACCGGGCTACAGCTTCGATTATACCGGCGAGTCGCGCCAGCTACGCACCGAAGGCAATAAGTTCCTGCCGGCGTTCTCTCTCGCTGTACTGATGATCTTTCTGGTGCTGGCTGTTCAGTTCAATTCGTTCCGCGACCCCTTCGTGATCCTGGCCGGCTCGGTACCGTTGGCGATGTTCGGCGCACTGATCTTTACCGTGCTGAAGATGCCCGACCCCAACATGCCATACTGGACCAGCGGCTGGACCACGACGATGAACATCTATGCCCAGGTCGGTATGGTCACCCTGGTCGGATTGATCGCCAAGAACGGCATCCTCATCGTCGAATTCGCCAATAAGTTACAGCAACAGGGCGCCAGTAAGCTCGACGCCGTACACGAGGCGGCGATGATCCGGCTGCGGCCGGTGTTGATGACCAGTGTCGCGACCATTGCCGGCCATTTCCCGCTGGTATTGGTAACCGGCGCCGGTGCCGCAGCGCGAAACTCCATCGGCTTGGTGCTGGTCGGCGGCATGGCAATCGGCACGCTGTTCACTCTGTTCGTGGTGCCATCCCTTTATGTGCTGATGGCGCAGGGCCGGCATGCGAAAGAGTCGGTACCCGCCCAAATATGACCATTCGCCAATAACACGGCGACGATTAAGCCCAAGGCGGAAACGAGCATGGCTGCCGAGTACCTTGGGCTAGGAGTAAGAGCGCTAGCGATCTACAAATCCTCCGTCCTTGGCGGCTCTCCTACTGTTACCTTACTGATATGCTCGCTGGTCAAACCGCGGTACAACGCGATCATCATGACGAATGCCAGAATGAAGATTGGCAAGCCAATGACGGTGATCACCTGCTGCAGGGCGAGCAAGCCGGTTTCGCCGGCGAGCACGATCAGCATTGCCGCCAGCACCCCTTCGGAAATCCCCCAGAACAGGCGTTGATGCACCGGGCCGGGTTCTGGCGTGCCGGTACATAGCATGTCGACTACCAAAGAGGCCGAATCCGAGGAGGTGGCAAAGAATATCGCCACGATGACCACCGCGAGCCCTTTGATGATGGTGGCGAAGGGGAAATGCTCGAAGAAGGCGAACATCGCCAGGGGCACGCTGTCCGCCACCGCTGCGGAGAGTGCGCCGGCCTGATCGCCAAGCGCGGCACGGGCCTCCGCGCCGATGCCGTCGATCTCCATGGCCGACCAGCCGAAGATCGAGAACCAGATCAGCGTGAAGATAGAAGGCGCAAAGAGAACGCCGAGAACGAACTCGCGAATGGTGCGACCCCGGGAGATGCGAGCGACGAAGATGCCGATGAAGGGCGACCATGTGACGGTCCAGGCCCAGTAGAAGACGGTCCAGTTGCCTTGCCAGCCCCAGCCGCCTTCCTCGTGGGTGTACTGGGCCAAGGTATCGTTCCAGAAGGCCATGGGTACGATGTTGTAGATATAAAGACCGAGGGTCTCGATGGTGGCCCGCAGTAGAAACACCGTGGACCCGGTAAACAGCACGAAAAACATCAGGCCAACCGCCATGCCGATGTTGATGTTGGATAGCAGCTTTACGCCGGAATCCAGCCCTGCAACGATGGAGCCTACGGCGACGGTGGTCAGGACGGCAATGATGATGACCTTGGGCATGACCGCATTGGGAATGTCGAACAGTTCACTCAAGCCGGCATTGATCTGCTGGGTGCCCAGCCCAACGGACACGGCGACGCCGAACAGGGTGCCGAGAACGGCAAAGACGTCCAATGTTTTTCCTAGCGGCCCGTAGATGCGATCGCCGATCAGTGGATAGAACACCGAGCTATAGCGCATGGGTAGATCGTAGCGATAGATGAAATAGGCGAAGGCCAGTCCTGGCAGGGTGAAGATTGCCCAGGTGTGCAGGCCGAGATGGTAGATCGCAAAGCCGATGGCATCGTCCGCGGCTGCCACGGTAAAGGGTTCTACGTCCGGGTGGGGCGGGTTGGAGAAGTGGGAAATCGGCTCCGCCACGCCCCAGAACATCAAGACGGTGCCGATACCCCCGGCAAAGAGCATGGTAAACCAGGAAATATTGCCGTAGTCCGGCTTCGCGTCGTTGCCTCCCAGGCGAATCATGCCATAGCGACTTATTGCCACCCAGAGTAGAAAAATTACCCAGGAAGTGACGCCAAAGATGAAAAACCAACCGAGGTTGGTGACGATCCAAGTGCGTCCGGCCCCAAAGGCTTGCTCGATGGTGTCGGGGATCAGAAGCAAGGTGACAAGAAACACCACCATGATCGCTGCCGAGACGAAGAAAATGACGGGGTCGGTCTGTAGTCGGAGTTTCCGAGCAAGCTTTTCCATCTATAAATTTCCTTTTGCTTATTATCTTATCTTTCTAGTAGTAACCGTAGAAGTAGATGCATAAAAGGTCGAATGGCATTGCAGCATTGAACACATGTCCGGGATCGTGTTTCGGTTATTTTGCGCCGTGTGTTTTTATTTTTTACAAAAAAAACTCCGGCACGAAGGCCGGAGCTGAGTGGCTAGAGTGTGCTTACTCCCGGTAAGCGGACTCCTTCAGCGCACGAATGCGCTCATCCAGCGGCGGATGGCTGGCGAACAGCTTCTCCATGATCTTGCGGGTCTGGCCGGTCGTGATGGCAAAGGCGGTCAGAGTCTCCGGCATTTGATCCGGCATCTCGCTTTCGGTCTTGAGCCGGGCGAGGGCGTTGATCATCGCGCCGCTGCCGGCAAACTTGGCACCGGCGGCGTCGGCGCGATACTCACGAAAGCGTGAGAACCAGGCAACGATCACCGAGGCGATCAGGCCAAAGACGATCTCGGCAACGATGACCACCGCAAAATAGCCCATGAAACCCAATCCGCCGCCGCTATCATCTCGGCGCAGGAAGCTATCCAGCAGTTGTGCAACGACCCGTGCGAAGAACATGACGAAGGTATTGAGCACGCCCTGGATCAGCGCCAGGGTCACCATGTCGCCATTGGCGACGTGGCCGATCTCATGAGCCAGAACGGCCCGTGTTTCTTCCGGGCGCATACGGTTGAGCAAGCCGGCGGAGACTGCGACCAAAGCATCGTTCTTGTTCCAACCGGTAGCGAAAGCGTTGGATTGCTGGGCCGGGAAGATACCGACTTCGGGCATCTTGATGCCGGCCTGCTGGGCCAGTTCGCCAACGGTATCGAGTAGCCACTTCTCCGTCTCATTGCTTGGTGTACCAATCACCTGAGTGCCAGTGCTCTTCTTGGCCATCCATTTGGAGATGAAGAGCGATACCAGGGAGCCCGCCATGCCGAATACAAAACAGAATATCAGCAGACTGTTCATGTTCAGTCCGTTGGCGTTCAGGTAGGGCTCTACGCCAAGCAGGCGCAGGGTGACACTGGCCACCAACACCACTGCAAGGTTGGTGGCCAGAAACAGAATGATGCGCATCATGGATTGTTGCCCTCGTTTATCAATAATTAGGTCGTGTAAAACATGACATTTTTTTCGTTATTAGGCTGTTTAGATGCGTCCTGCCGGTTCGAGTTTCAAGTATTGGCCGATGAACTCATTGACGATAGCGGGAAAGAAAGCGCGCGAAACGATCCAGCGCATCCTCGAGCTGATCCGCCCAAGGCAGGGTGACGATGCGCACATGATCCGGGCTCGGCCAGTTGAAGGCGGTACCTTGCACCAGCAGGATTTTCTCCTGCAATAGCAGGTCGAGCACCAGCTTTTCGTCGTCTTGAATGTTAAACACCTTGGGATCAAGCCTCGGAAAGGCGTATAGCGCCCCTTTGGCCTTGACACAGGACACCCCGGGAATGGCGTTGAGCTTTTCATGGGTGATGTCCCGTTGGGCGCGTAGACGGCCCCCGGGCAGGATCAAATCGTTGATGGACTGATAACCCCCAAGAGCTGTCTGGATGGCGTGCTGGGCCGGTACATTTGCACATAATCGCATGGAAGCCAGCATGTTGACTCCTTGGATGAAGTCCTGGGCCTGATGCTTGGCAGCGTTGCCCGAGAAGATCATCCAGCCGGAGCGAAAGCCGGCACAGCGGTAGCTCTTCGATAAACCATTGAGGGTAACCACCAGCTGATCTTCGTCCGCCAGTGCGCCGGTGGAAACGTGCTCCACGTCGTCATAGAGAATCTTGTCGTAGATCTCATCGGAAAACACCACCAGGTGATGCTCCCGGGCGATTGCCAGGAGTTCCTTGACCACCTCCGGCGGGTAGACGGCACCGGTGGGGTTGTTGGGGTTGATCAATACCAGGGCGCGAGTATGGCTGGTGACTTTGTCGCGAATATCGGCAATATCCGGCGCCCAGTCCGCCTGCTCATCGCATAGATAATGCACCGCGCGGCCGCCGGAGAGATTGGCAGCAGCGGTCCAGAGCGGGTAGTCCGGCGCCGGAATCAAGACTTCGTCGCCGTCGTTGAGCAGGGCCTGCATAGCCATCACGATCAGCTCCGAGACACCGTTGCCAACGTAGATATCCTCGACGGTGACCCCGGGAATACTCTTGCGCTGGCACTCCTGCATGATCGCTTTGCGCGCCGAGTAGAGGCCCTTGGAATCGCAATAGCCCTGTGCCGTCGACAAATTGCGCATCACATCCTGAAGAATCTCTTCCGGCGCTTCGAAGCCGAACGGCGCAGGGTTGCCGATGTTCAGCTTGAGAATGCGCTGACCCTCATCTTCGAGCTGCTTGGCATGTTCGAGTACCGGGCCGCGAATGTCGTAGCAGACGTTTTCGAGCTTGTGGGATTTTCTGAGAGGCGGATGCGTAGGAGGTGCGGGGCTGAGAGAGTCTTGAATGGACATGAGGGTTCCGTTGACGACGTGTACGTATGAGCAAGGCACGCTCAGCATACGCGATACGACGGTGCCGCCAAAGCCTCAATAGGCCGTGAGTGCGAGCCTATTCCGCCACCATGTCTTCCGGCGCGGATGCAGGAATATCTTCAGGGGTTTCCAGGGTCAGGCGCCCCAGCTTGCCGTCGCGCAGTTCGTGCAGTAGTACCTCGGCGCCGCGATGCAGATCGACTTCGCCGCCGGGACGCAGCCCGCCGCGCTTGCTGGCGATCTCCTTGACGATGGCCTGTCCATCGAAGCCCGCTAATGCCAGCAGATCAGGGTTGAGCGGGCCGTCGGCATCGACGTCGCGGGTCTGTGAAACAGGAACGTAAACCGGTAACTCGTTGAGCTTGAAGCGCGCAGTCAGCTCATCCGGGTAGCGTTTGGCAAGCTCCGCAGCGGTGATCATCGCCACATCGAGATAGTCGATGGCGGTGTCGCGAATCGCGCCGCTCGCCGCCAGGCGGTAGGCGCTGGCCTGATTCTCGATCTTCGGCCACAGCACGCCAGGGGTATCGGTCAGGGCAATGCGGCCTTCTATACGAATCTTCTGCTGACGCTTGGTGACCGCGGGTTCATTGCCGGTCTTGGCGATCTTGCGGCCCGCCAGGCCATTGATCAGGGTCGATTTACCCACGTTGGGTATGCCCATGACCATGACCCGCACATCCCGATCCGCACGCACCCTGCCGGCCAGTTCATGGCACAGTTTGGGAATGCGCTTGAGTTCCCGGGCGTTGGTGGTGGTGACCGCCAGGGCGCGAGTGGCTTCCTGGGCGTCGAAGTGAGCGACCCATTGCTCGGTACGCGCAGGATCGGCCAGATCCGCCCTGGATAGAATCTTCAATACCGGCTTGTGCTCGGTGAGTTCGGCGAGCATGGGATTGGCGCTGGAGTAGGGCAGGCGGGCATCAAGCACCTCAAGCACCACATCGATTTCCGGCAGCGCCTCCTTGATTTGGCGGCGCGCCTTGTTCATGTGTCCTGGGTACCAGCCGAGCATCGTCGAACCCTTCTACTGCCTGCGAAATGGGCGCCATTCTAGCAGACTGACGCCCGAACTCGATTGCCGATTTTACCTATCTATTCGTCAGAACTATTCATCGGAGCTATTCGCCAGGATGAAAGTCCAGGGAGACGGAGTTGATGCAGTAGCGCAGCCCGGTAGTCTCTTTAGGGCCATCCGGAAAGACATGACCCAGGTGAGCATCGCAGCGCGAACACACCACCTCGATGCGGCGCATGGCATGCGAGTCGTCGTAATGTTCGTCTACCGCAGCCTCGGCCAAGGGGCGATCGAAACTCGGCCAGCCGCAGCCCGCTTCGAACTTGCGCTCGTTCTCGAATAGCGCCGCACCACAGCACACGCAGTGATAGATGCCATGTTCGTCACCTATCTGATGATCGCCGCTGAAAGGGGGCTCGGTGCCTTTCTCGCGAGTCACGTGATACTGCTCCGGGGTGAGTTGTTCACGCCACTGCTCATCGCTCTTTTGAATCTTGTTGCTCATGGAAGCTCCAATTTCCTGTTTGCCTGCATGCCATGAGACAACGAGAAGCGGGTAACTTTCCACTCTCATTTTTTGCAGTCGCGGATGCTTGACACCCATCACAGGGCTAATTAATATACGCGCCACCTCGACGAGGCAAGGCACTGCGTCCCATTCGTCTAGTGGTCCAGGACACCGCCCTTTCACGGCGGTAACAGGGGTTCGAACCCCCTATGGGACGCCACTTCCTTCTCGCAGGTGTTTGAAAAGCTGGAGTCAATGCGGGAATAGCTCAGTGGTAGAGCATCGCCTTGCCAAGGCGAGGGTCGCGAGTTCGAATCTCGTTTCCCGCTCCAAATATCCAACTTTCCTACCGTTACGTCCCATTCGTCTAGTGGTCCAGGACACCGCCCTTTCACGGCGGTAACAGGGGTTCGAACCCCCTATGGGACGCCACTTTTATCCCTCCAGTTTCCTTTTCTTGCGTCTATGCAGCAAACGCATGACTTGCCGCGTTCTTCGTTGCCTTTCAGCGTCATGGTTTTCCTCGAGCATTCCTGAAAGGTCGCGGCTGTTCTGGTTCGTGACAATGCGCTATGGTGTGGGTTCGACACGGGGTGCGGTCGTTGCCGCTGAGACAATACCCGTTGAACCTGATCCAGTTAATGCTGGCGAAGGGATGTCAGCTGGCTCCATGGCGGCACCCTTTTATTGCCGCGAGGAGCCTTTTTCATGTCCAATTTCTCTCCTGCAATCGATACTCAGATCGTTCTGATCACCGGTGGCGCCCGCGGGCTTGGCGCGCATCTGTCGCGTGCATTTCTTGGCCAGGGTGCGCGAGTAGTGATCAACTATCTGAACAGCGGCGAGGCTGCAAACGCGCTGGCCAGTGAAGCCCCTGAGCGTGCCCTGGCGGTTCAGGCGGATGTAACCGATCCAGAAGCAGTCAAGACGCTTTTCGATAGCGCCCACAGCCACTTCGGCGCGCCAATCACCACCGTGGTGAACAATGCGCTGCCGAGTTTCTCCTTCAATGGCGAGGCTAGACCCCAGGCGGATAGCCTCAGCTGGGCGCAGATGAGCCAGCAGCTCGAAGGCGTGAATCGCGGTGCGCTGAATACCGTTCAAGCAGCACTGCCCGGCATGCGGGAACAGGGCGGTGGGCGCATCCTCAATATCGGCACCAATCTGTTTCAGAACCCGGTCGTGCCTTATCACGATTATACCGCCGGCAAGGCGGCGCTGCTGTCCTTGACCCGCACGTTGTCCCAGGATCTGGGTCCGGACAACATCACCGTGAACATGATCTCCGGCGGACTTTTGCGTACCACGGATGCCTCCAGCGCCACGCCGGAATCGGTGTTCGATCTCATCGCGCAAAATACCCCGCTGCGTCGCGTCACCACGCCAGAAGAGTTCGCCGATGCGGCGCTGTTCTTCGCCTCGCCCTGGGCGCGAGCCGTTACCGGCCAGAATCTGATCGTGGACGGCGGACTGGTGAAGGGCTGATGAAAAAGCGCGACGAGACCGAAAAACTGCACATCAACCTGTTCATCATGGGCTGCGGCCATCATCGGGCGGCCTGGCGGCACCCGGATTCCGCAGCGGAGCGGCTGACGGATATCGCCTATTACGAATCCCTCGCCCAGATCGCCGAGCGAGGCAAGCTGGACGCGGTGTTCTTCGCCGATGGCATGAGTGCCGGCAGCGTGGAGGATGGCTTTCACTGGCATCTCGAACCGCTGACGGCACTTTCTGCCATGAGTCGGGCGACCCAGCACATTGGTCTGATCAGTACCATTTCGAGCACCTTCTATACGCCGTTTCATGCCGCACGGCTGGTAGGATCGCTGGATCATATTTCCGGCGGCCGCGTGGGCTGGAACGTGGTGACCTCGATGTTCGACGTTGAGGCGCGCAATCATAACTACGTTTCCATGCCTTCTCACGCCGAGCGCTACGCCCGAGCCGAGGAGTTCGTGCAGGCGGTGCTGGCGCTCTGGGATAGCTGGGCGGACGACGCCATCGAGCGCGACCGCAAAGGACGCTATGCCGATCCGGGCAAGGTGCGCAAGATCCATCACCAGGGCGAGCACTTTCTCGTCGATGGGCCGCTGAATCTCTCGCGTCCGCCCCAGGGACATCCGGTATTGATACAGGCTGGCGCCTCGGAGCAGGGGCGCGATCTCGCCGCCCGCTATGCAGAAGCCATTTACGCCGTCGCCTACGATCTACCCACCGCCCAGGACTACTACCGGGACATCAAGGCTCGGGTGAAAGCAGCGGGGCGCAGTGCTCCGGTGCCCATCCTGCCCGGTCTCGTCACCTATGTGGGTTCCACTATGGAAGAGGCCAAGGCCAAGCAGCGCGCCCTGGATGAGTGCCTGCCGGTGGCGGCGTCACTGCGCCAATTGGGGCTGTTCATCGAACAGGACTGCAGCGGTTGGGAACTGGACGCGCCGGTGCCGGAACTGCCGCCGCTTGCCGAGTTCACCGGCCCTCAGGGGCGTTACTCCACGATCTTGCGCATCATCGAAACCGAGCAGCCGACGCTTCGGGAGCTTTTAGGTCGGCTGGCCGCAGGGGGCGGCCACTGCACCATGATCGGCACGCCGGAAAGCATCGCCGACGAGATGGAACGCTGGTTCGGGGAAGGGGGCGCGGATGGTTTCAACCTGATGCCGCCGTCGCTGCCTTCCGGCATCGAGGATTTCGTCGAACATGTCATCCCGGAACTACAGCGCCGCGGCCTGTTCCGGGAAGCGTACGACACCACCACGCTGCGAGGGCATTTCGGGCTCGAGCGCCCTTAACCCTCAAAGCGCCGCACGCCGGACTTCAAGATCGCGAAATCAAATCGCTCCTTGGCTGGCAGGAGGACGAGCATGGCCAAGGCCACGATCACCGGCACGAAAGTGGCGAGCAGGAAGGACTCCATCAGGGTGTTCAGGGCATCGCCTGGCGCGGGGAACATGAAGAGCCCTGCAACCAGGCCACCAGCGGTTGCCAGCACCGCAGCGCGACCATTGAAGCGGCGATTGAACAGCCCGAAGAAGACCGGGAACGCCGCCGCGCAGCAGAACAGATCCGCCAGCAGGAACAAGTAGAGCACGCTGTAGCCTTGAGCCGCCACGAAGATGACGGGAACCGCGATTGCCAGCATCAGCCAACGGGACAGGCGCATCAGATGAGCGTCGCTGGCACGGGGCATCAGCCGCCCGCCGTCCACGGCGATCATGCTGGACACCGCGCTGATGCTGGTGTCCGCGCTGCTCATCACCAGAGCAAGTCCCAGAAAGATCAGGCCGATGGCGAACCAGCCTGGCGCGTTATCGAGCAGTACGCTGAACAGGGCTACGGAGCCGTCTCCGGGCAACCCCAAACCAACAAAGGCTAGACCGAACAGCCCCATCATGAAGATCATCGGCGTGCTCAAGAGCCCACCAAGAAAGAAGCCCAATCGCACAGCCCGGTTATTCCGCGCGGCATATACCCGCTGCCAGTTGCCCTGATAGAAAAGCCCAGTCAAGAGCACTGCCAGAAAGAAGGTGATACCAGCCTTTAGCCCTCCCAGATCGGCGATGTTCAGAAGTTGCGGCGCATTGGTTGCAAGCCCTTCGAGGGTGGGTGTGATGCCGCCGGCGGCCTGCCAGCCGAAGACGATGAGTACAAACAGCAGCGGCAGGATCACGATCATCTGCACCTTGTCGGTGAAGATCGAGGCGCGCAGTCCGCCGTAGAGGGTATAAAGCAGGGTAGCGCTCATCACGATCACGCTGGTGGCCCATAGCGGCACCGGTGCGACCAGCTCCACCATCATGGCGATGGCGGTGATGCCGGCAGCCAGGGAAATGAACAGATAAAACAGCATGATGAGCAGGGTGAAAGCGTACATGGGACGGCCGTAGCGACTCATCACGAACTCGGTCAGCGAGTGTCCTTCGGGAGAAAACTCGCGTAGGCGTCGGCCTAGCGGAATCATCACCAAGCGCGGGGCCAGCGAGCCTAGCGCATAGCCGGTGATCGCTGCCAAGCCGCCCCAGGTAGCGGCCTGGGCCGGGCCGAATAGAATCCAGGTGCCCAGGGTGGACGCCATCAGGGTCAGTACCGTGGCAGTGGCACTCTGACTGTTGCGGGCGATGATGAAGTCTTCGAGGCTTTCGTGATGGCGCCTGGCGTAGAGCATGCCGGGCAGGGCGAACAGTGTCGCAAAGGCGATGAGCCACCAGAGCGCATGAGCAGTCGTTAGCATTACTCTCTCCATTACGTGAAAATGTCCGGCAGGATGCCGAACGCCGTGATGAAGGCGTAATCGCGTTGGGGTAGAAGCGTGACAGAGAGGCACTTCCTTCCCTTCGCCGGCATGATCCGGATCAGGTTCGAAGGGTTACCGCTGCCATGTTCATACGTCTGACAGCGGAATCTCAGTCCGCTTGGACTCCCCCAGGAATGCTCGCAAGCGTAGAACGATGGCTTATATGGGTCAAGTGATGGGTGAAAGAGTGGTTCACTTTGCTTCAATAAGCCCAAGCGACCGCGATCAGCAATCCCCAGGCCAATACGCTTGCAGACATGATCGTATAAGCTGCCGACATGGTTTCCATCTCGTCTTGTTCGCGTGCCAGGCCTTTCAATCCGTGGTAGACGAGGCTGCAGGAAACACCTAGTGCGATTAGCGCAACGATGATATTGAACGCCAGGCTAGGCACCCAGAGCGCCAACGCCGACAGCCACATCGGAATAGGTGCAAGGGCCGCCAGCATATAGGCATCGTGAATGCTAAGAGCGTTCTTGCTGGTATTGGCGATCTCGTAGATTAGCCAGCCCATTACCGCGAAGGTCAACAGCTCCGCCAGAAAGAAGATGGTCGTGATGAAGCGCCACTGTTTATCGGCGAATCCTGACATGAATGCATCACCATAATGAGTGCCAGCGTAGTAGAGCATGAGGGGTGGAATGAGAGACATCGGCAGCACAATGCACAGTACCAGCAATTGTACCGATGGTTGGCGCCGGGAAAGCTCTTTCCAGCCCTGGGTAGAGGAGAAGGGTAGCTGCATTAGAGATATCGGCGTCATGATACACCTCGATCGAAATTAAATATCATATTATGATATTTCTAGTTTGGCTTAAGCTGAGTGTCAAGGAGAGAAGGATGGAATCGCCAGAATCCACGTCCCGCATATCACTGGCTAAAACCGATTTTGAGCGCCTCTCGCATTTTCGCTATCGCCTGCGTTGTTTCCTGCGGCAGAGTGAGGATATGTGCCGCGCTAGTGGACTGACCCCGCTGCAGTATCAGCTTCTGTTGCACTTGCGGGGGTTTACAGGCCGAGAATGGGCGACAGTGGGCGAATTGGCGGAGCGTCTTCAGGCCAAACACCATGGTACCGTTGCGCTGATCGACCGCTGCGAAGAAGCTGGGTTAGTGGAGCGACGCCCTGGGCAAGGGGATCGCCGCCGCATAGAAGTTCATCTATTGGAAGAAGGGGCCCGGCTCGCGGAGCGAATTGCCAAGCAGCATCAACCTGAATTGCATTTACTCCAGGATGAATTCCAGCTGGCGGGGTGGCTGAACCAGAAGCCAACTTGAATTTCATCAATATGCCCTGATGTTAACAGACTCATTATTCACTAATTTGCGACAAGGATTGCCCATGGCCGAACCGGCACTGTCTATTCGTGGGCTGACCAAAGTCTACGATAATGGTTTCACTGCCCTGAAAGGCATCGATCTGGATGTTCCCCAAGGGGATTTCTTTGCCTTGCTGGGCCCCAACGGGGCGGGTAAATCCACCACCTTGGGGGTGGTATGTTCTCTGGTGCAGAAAACTGCCGGCAAGGTGTCGATCTACGGTACCGATATCGATAAAGATTTTGCCAAGGCCAAGTACAACCTGGGCGTGGTGCCTCAAGAGTTCAATTTCTCCCAGTTCGAGAAGGTCGAGGACATCATTCATGCCCAAGCGGGCTACTACGGCATGCCGCTGCGAGAGGCCAAGCCGCGCTGCAATCAGCTGCTGAAGGATCTGGGCCTGTGGGACAAGCGCAACGGTCCGGCGCGTATGCTCTCCGGCGGCATGAAGCGCCGTTTGATGATTGCCCGCGCCTTGATTCATCGTCCGCGTTTGCTGATTTTGGATGAGCCTACCGCTGGAGTGGACATCGAGCTGCGTCGCAGCATGTGGGAGTACATGAAGCGTATCAACCAGGAAGAAGACACCACCATCATCCTGACCACCCACTATCTCGAGGAAGCCGAGAGTCTGTGCCGTAACATTGCCATCATCAACAATGGCGAGATCGTCAAGAACACCACGGTGCGCAGTCTGCTGACCGAACTCGACACGGAAACCTTCATTCTCGATCTGGCTGCACCGGTGGAAAAGCCGCCACGAATCGATGGTTTCGAGGTGGAACAAACCGAGGGCTCTCAGCTGACCCTGGCGGTCAAGAAAGGTCAGCGGCTTAATGACGCCTTCGAGCAGTTCTCCGCTCAAGGTATCAACGTGGTCTCGATGCGCAACCGCGCCAACCGGCTCGAGGAGATGTTCGTCTCCATGGTGGAGGGCGACAATGCCAAGTCCCGGGAACCGGCAAAGGCGGAGGTGCAATCGTGAATGCACGTCAGATTCTGGTTTCCCTGTGGACTCTGGTGTTCAAGGAGATTCGCCGTTTTACGCGCATCTGGCCGCAAACATTGCTGCCGCCGTCCATCACCATGACCATGTATTTCATCATTTTCGGCAACCTGATCGGTTCGCGTATCGGCGAGATGGATGGCATCAGCTACATGGCCTACATCGTGCCGGGGCTGATCATGATGTCGGTGATCACCAATAGCTACTCCAATGTCGCCTCGTCGTTTTTCTCCAACAAATTCCAGCGCAGCGTCGAGGAATTCATGGTCTCACCCATGCCCGATTGGGTGATCCTGTCCGGCTTCGTGTTGGGTGGCATGGCCCGCGGATTGGGTGTAGGGCTGATCGTCACCGTCGTTGCCTCCTTCTTCACCGACGTGACGATTCATCATCCCCTGGTGACCTTGAGCGTGGTACTCATGACCTCGGCGGTGTTTGCCATCGGCGGTTTCATCAACGCCTTGATGGCAAACAAGTTCGATGACATTTCCATCGTGCCGATCTTCGTGCTGACGCCGCTGACTTATCTGGGTGGAGTGTTCTACTCCATCGACATGTTACCGGAGTTTTGGCAAGGCGTTTCCATGGCCAACCCGATCCTGTATATGGTCAATGTGTTTCGCTACGGCATTCTCGGCGTCTCCGATATTCCCGTGGGCGGGGCGCTGGTCGCCGTTGCCGCCTTCATAGTCGGGTTCTTCCTGCTCGCCCTGTGGATGCTCAAGCGTGGCAAGGGGATTCGTTCATGAATCTGCAAGATGCACCACTAGGACACGCGAGCGAGTATCCGCAACGCTACGACCCGGCGCTGTTGTTTGCCATTCCCCGGGCCGCCAACCGCGCGCCCCTAGGCATCGATGCGGCGAATCTGCCTTTCGAGGGCGAAGATGAATGGCATGCCTTCGAGCTTTCCTGGCTCGATCCGAAGGGCAAGCCAATCGTCGCCGTGGCGCGTTTTCGCCTGCCGGCAAGCTCACCGAATTTGATCGAGTCGAAATCCTGGAAGCTCTACCTCAACGGCTTCAACCAGTGCCACTTTGCCAGCCGTAATGCGGTACGCCAGATTCTTGTTCGCGATCTATCCTCGGCCGCTGGCGCAGAGGTTCAGGTCACGCTGCTGCACGTCGATGATGAGGCGCTGATGCCGCGTCGTTTGCCCGGGGAGTGTATCGACGATCTCGAGGTGGAGATTCAGGACTACGTGCCCAATCCTGAACTATTGATCGCAAGTGACGAGATAGTCGAAGAGGCGCTGTACTCGCACCTGCTCAAGTCCAACTGCCCGGTCACCGGCCAGCCGGACTGGGGCAGCGTGCTGATCCGCTATCGCGGCCCCAGAATTGACCGTGAAAGTCTGCTCAAGTATCTGGTCTCATATCGTCAGCATCAGGATTTTCACGAGCACTGCGTCGAGCATATTTTCACCGACTTTATGGCGCGGGTACGCCCGGAGAAACTGCTGGTACTTGCGCGCTATGTCCGCCGGGGTGGGCTGGATATCAGCCCCTGGCGAGCCACGCCGGGGGAGGGTCCGCCGGAGCCATTACGGCTGGCACGGCAGTGATGGCCTGGGTTAGAGTTCTTTTTAAACGCTGAGAAACGTTCTCGTCCAACTATTCCGTTCATTATCAGGAGAGCTGCATGGACGCAATGACGCTGCTGCAAGAGCGCAACTCGATGGGCAAACTGACAGGCCCAGTGCCAGATCGCGAACAGCTTGACGTGCTTTACCGGGCTGCGCTGAGGGCGCCGGATCACAAGCAGCTTACCCCTTGGCGCTTCATCGAATTTTCCGGTGAAGGCCTTGAGCGCCTGGGGGATCTCTTTGCCGAGGCAGAGCGGCGTGAAGAGCCGGATATACCCGAGAAGAAGCTCGAAGGTGCGCGCAAGAAGCCCCTGCGTGCACCCATGATTATCGCCGTGATCGCCAAGGTCGTACCGGACCTGCCCAAGGTGCCGCCCATCGAGCAGGTGCTTTCCGCCGGCTGCGCCGCTCATGGCATTCTGCTGGCAGCCCAAGCGCAAGGACTCGGCGCCATGTGGCGCACCGGCCACTTCGCCTTCAACCTGACGGTGCGGGAAGGCCTGGGACTCGATGAGCATGACGAGATCGTCGCCTTTCTCTATCTTGGTCAGCCCGGCGGCCGCGACAAGCGCATCCCCGAGCGCGACCCGGCTGATTTCGTCGAGCGCTGGACCTGAACATGGCTCGTGAGATCGGCGTGCCGCATCCGCGTTTATCGCTGCCTGCAAAAGGGCAGGGTGATGATTTGGTCACCTTTCAGCGCTGGCTTGGTGACGCCATTCCCATGGTGACCCATCTTGGTATAACCGACATGGCCTGGCAGGGCGACACGCTTGTCTGGCATCTGCAGCTTGCGCCCAATCTCAATGACAAGGGTACCGGCTTCGGTGGCTCCCTGGCAGCCCAGACAACCCTGATCGGCTGGTGCTGGACGACGCTATGGCTGCGCACACATGGGCGCGTTCAGAACGTGGTAGTGGCTACCGCCAGTCAGCGCTTTGTCGCCCCGGTGACAACCGACTACCGGCTTGAATGTGTACCAAAGGTCGCTGATGGGCTTGAGCAGCTTCGTGAACGCCTGGACACCAAGGGTAAAGGGCGCATCGCCTTGATTCAGCGGCTTTATGCTGGTGATACATTATGCCTTGAAGCCGAAGGCGACTACGCGGTTCTTCCCGAGTCCTGATTGGCTCGAATCCGACTTGAGTGCGAAAAAGTGGCTTGCAATCGAGGGCTTAGCTCGCTACCATTTGCGCCGTTCTCGAGGAGCGGCAAACGCTTTGAAAGATCAAAAATGCGGAGGGGTGTCCGAGTGGTCGAAGGAGCACGCCTGGAAAGTGTGTAAGTCGAAAGGCTTCGAGGGTTCGAATCCCTCCCCCTCCGCCAATTAGTTATACAATTCAATCAATTGCAAGCGTTTTTGCTACCCACCCAACATCCTTCCTAGCAAAACGAATGTGGTTAAATTTTCCTCACGTAGCTGTGTCCAGCAGGTTTCAATTAGATAGAAAAATTCAGCGATTGCTAAGCCTTTTCCGCTGCCTTCTCGTTTGCTGTCAACATAATAAGAGTTACATAGCCAGTTGTTCACCCGATGTTCTGTTTGAAAAAAACGACCTACATTCAATGCTCGATACAGGCCAACATTACCATGGCGCCGTAGCAGCTATTGGCTGGCTTGCCGTAACGCTGACAGAGACAATGTTTTTTCTTTAGCCAACTGATAGATTCTCTGCGACATTGCGCTGACAGTACTTCGGCCGATTGAGTTGCTGAGGTAGGCCACGCCATAGACGGCAGTGCATGGTGCGCAAGGCAATGCTTAGGCACATGCCATGGTTCTTGAGCCTTACCGATGCGCAATACGAAATTGGTCAATAGAGAACCCCCTACAACCATTTCAGGCCGCATAGCTCGCTGGACTATTTGCCACCCGTGGCGTATGCCGAGCAATGTGCATACAAGACGCGGATTCTCACATTGATGGCGAACTAAGCTAAGGGAAAGGCCAAGGAGGCCAATAAGCTTGGTCAGCTTGATGACGGCACTACAGTACAGCGTAAAACGCCCGTAGACCTCTTGCCAGGCAACTGACACTGTTCCTGCCCTTCGGGGGCGGGAATTTCTTCCCATCATGCTCCTGTAAACTGGCCCCGCCCTTATGCTTAGTACCGGTGATGATAGAATCTCAACATGTTTTGCTCCACGACTCGGCGGGCAGGATTAGCGCAGTCCAGGTGGCGAACCACTTTTTCAAGACTATTAAGTTCGGAACGATCGACCTTGATCGTATCGACCTTTTTGAAGGGGGCGCGAAAGCCAACCGGCACAGGGAACGCCTCTCTCGTGCTGGTCGGCGCCGAGGAGCCCCTGTAGTGACCGTAGCCGTTTCGGTATTCCTTCCAATGCGTTGTGGTCCATACAACCTGCTCTGTCCCTTCGCCACACGACCCATGAATATTCATCCTCAAGATCGCGTAGGCGGTGATTAAGCGCGCATACCGAGTTTGATATAGAGCGCCAGCGCCTAACGCCATCCCAGCATTGCCTAAGAGAGACTGAAGGGGCGCGAGGGCCGCTTCCGCATCCGCTTCGAGCTGCCTCTCAAGGCCCAGCCAGTCGGCGGAGGCGAACATCTGCATCTTGTCGCCCATGAGATTGCCCGCCAAGTAGACCAGCTTGGGCGGCGGTTCAGCTCCCGGACGCACGCGGCGGATCTCGGCTCGAAAGTAGTAGTCGTTGTCGAGTTTGCTCAGCTTAGATGCGGGATCAAACAGCGTCAGCTGCGCGATATTGTCTGGCTGGAGATCCCCGAGAAGCTGCAGCATCTCGCTGATCTCGACATACATGGATCCACCGCGCGCGACGTTATCGATTATTTGACCTGCGCGAGTCCGTTTATCAGTCAAGCGAAATTCGTGGCCAAGATCCGTCGAGGCGAGCCCCAAGTACCAGCGGGGAGGGTCCATGTGGGTTGGCTTCCGACAGACAAAGGTGAAAGCCGAGTAGTCGAGGGGCGTATCAGGCGACCAAGTGGGGTCAGGAAGCTTACTCTCATCGCACTCGCTGGTCTCTGGAATCCGAGGCATTATGGTCTTTCTGAGCTTCGCCATCTTCGTGGCGCGCTTCTCGGCGCGACGTTTCTCGGAGACGGCCAGTTCGGCCGCGTAGGCTGCTGTAGCGGCACGCTCCTTTGCCAGCCGTGCTTCTCTTCGCTCGGCGTCTCTCTTGACTTTTTTCTCCGCGTAGGACGTGAGAAGATCCTGTGGAGCATACTCCATCGACCAAAGCCGGCATTCGCTCGAGTGGCGCATCATACTTCCACTCCGACAAAGGTATAACGGGATATCCGCCCGTCCCTTGAACTTCAGAACTCCTTCCACGGTCATGTTCTCGTTCCACCCGGCAGATCTCAGGTGGACCTCTTCGCCGCTGCGGTGACGGATGAAGAGTTTGACGGACGAAGGACAGGGGCCATTTAAGCGTATTCCGATCCATCTACTTTTTCTCTCCTTCAAACTATACGAGCAGCCGAGACCGTGAATTGTGAGGCGCCGCTCCTCCAGTTTCCGTGCTAAAATAGCCGGGTATATCTCTTTGTCCAAGGGATTTTGAACCTCACCTTCGTAGACAATATCGTAGATTTCCTGTTTTGGTACCTCGACTTTTTTAATCATCTTCTCTTCGGCCTTCCGGGCCTCTCTACTTGCGTACTGACTGAATGATTTCAAATTGGCGCGGACCTCACCGTAATCCCATAGATTGGAAGCATACGATTTCGCAAGCAAACCGGACTTTCCCATTCTTGTCTTAACGGTTACAGTCAAATATACACCTAGACAATGTTTGGACGCCTCCGGTGGAGTCGAACTTATTTTGGGGTCGACTCTACTTAAGCTGTCTAGGCAAAGACGCTCATAAGCTTCACCATGTGGTTGCTTGGGATTAGATTCTCTAGCCCAAATGAATCTACCCTCTACCGTACTAATTGGGCCGTACTGCGGCATACCATATCTTCCGAACAAAGGTTCCGTGAGTTGATCAACCGGCTTTAACTTGGAATTACGTCCAGACATAAAGCCTATGCCTATCACGCGAGACTCCGCAGGAGATGAAGTATAATAAAATGAAATTTTCCTATCTTCATCATTCGCTGCCGCCCATTCTTCACGGTGAGTGAATTCTATATCAGTGTTTTCAAGTTTACGGCGCTCGTCATACTTCAGGTAGAACTCAAGCTCGGCCATCGACTTTTTGACCTCCGCGGGTGACATTCCAAGCGTAAGACCCAAAATATCTAGGTCGCTCTCAACTTCAGAAGTTTGCGCATATACTGAGCTACAACTAAATAATAATATAATGATCAACGCAAGTATTCGATATGTCATTTTATTGTCCTTTTTGTTATGTGTTGAATATCAAAAATCACTCATAGTGTGAGCTGACCTATATCTTAAGTAACCTAGTATTACCCTTATAGCCATTCAAGTTATTTGTTGGTGGTAACAGGATATGTGACTTGTGCAGGAAGACGCACTAAACCTCTTCATAGATGAAACCAGTAGAGGCATGCTGGCGGACAGGTCAATTTTGGAGTGCTGCATGCGCAGGAAGCGGGGGGGTACATTCCTTAAGGCTAATGTGTGGTATCGCAGTGTCGTGTAACCATCCCCGAAAATCATCGGCGAGCAGGCTTTTCGTCACCGCTTCGTCCCAGCCTGCGTCTGGCCTGGGACGGCCTGGTGCGATCGCGCTGGCTATTCGGGACCTTCCTGCGGACATTGTGGCGTCATGGTGTACCGCACTTCGAGAATAACGCCGCGACTCGCGGCGTACCGGTACTTGCGAAGAACGTCAACCGGGATTTCTCGGGCCGCCGACATCTCGATTGGTCGACCCTAGAGCGGGTTCGGGCGCGATGGAAAGGAGTGCTGGTGGTAAAGGGTATCCTGCACCCTGAGGATGCGCGGCGTGCTGTAAGCGCGGGCGCAGACGGCTTGATAGTCTCCAATCACGGCGGCCGTCAGCTCGATGCCACCGTGGCGCCGCTGACCATGCTGCCCGAGGTGCTTGAGGCGATTGAGGGGGCCGTGCCAGTGATGATCGACGGCAGCTTCCGCCGCGGCAGCCAAGTGCTTAAGGCTCTGTCGTTGGGGGGCAGCTTCGTGTTTCTTGGTCGCCCCTTTAATTATGCGGCCAGCATTGCTGGCGAAGCCGGTGTGGAGAAGGCCGTTTCGTTGCTTGGCGCGGAAATAGAGCGCAATATGGCGCTGCTTGGCGTGACGTGTGTGGTGGATTTGACTACGAATCTGTTACGAAGACATTATCTCCAATAACAAGCCGGGTGCCTCAATGAAATTCACTACTTCGTTTATCGTAAAGCTTGGCGGTCTTGCAACGGTCATTAGCTTATTCTCAGCTAGCCAAGTGCTGGCCCAAGAGCCTCTCAAGCTGGCTGTGGATGTGCCGTTCGAACCCTTTGAATACAAATTATCGGACGGCACGCTGACCGGTTTCGAGATCGAGCTCGGCGATGAGGTTTGCAAGCGTATTCAACGCGATTGCGAGTGGATCGTGCAGGCCTGGGACGGCATGATCCCGGGGTTATTATCGCGCAAGTACGATGTCATCATGTCCTCGATGGCCATCACACCGGAGCGTCGCCAGCGTTTGCTGTTCTCCGAACCCTATTACAGCAATCCCAGCGTCTGGGTGGCTGCCAAGGGTAGCACCTTGAATGCCAAGGATCGCGACAGTCTGAAGGGGCTCAGCGTAGGTGTGCAGCGTGGCACTATTCGGGATCGCTATATTACCGATACCTATGGTAATCTGATGGATGTGCGACGCTACGCGACCGGTGAGGATCTGGCGCTGGATATAGCCAGTGGACGTCTCGACACCGCCTTCATGTACTATCCGCTGGCTATTTCGAGTCTCAATATCAATCAGGATGACAGCCAGGTCATGCGCATCTCGGAGCTTATCCGCGAACCGAAGGAGTATTTCGGTTACGGTGTTGCTGCCGCCTTCAGGCCACGTGACAAGGAGCTTGCTGAGCAATTCAACGAGGCCCTTCGCGAGATCAAGAACGACGGCACCTACGACACGCTGATGCACAAGTATGTTGATTACGACATCAAGATATGAGCATGCAGTGACGCCCCAGCAGCTTCATATCTATCCTTGGTGCCTTAAGATAATTATGAAACACAACATGCATTTTCGTGTGGTTATCTAGCTTACTGGCTGAAGAACAGCCGCAGGGCAGTGCGCCTTGGCGGATGCGAGTGATTTCTCGATACGCGGCTATTCAGCTCTCTGTGTGGTATAAAGTTCGCGCTCGAATGCTCTATAACTATCGTTTCATTCAGAAGGTCTTACGTCAAAGGGTCAGATTGTTGCAATGAAACGACGGCAGTAAGAGTGCCCCGACTTGATTCTGGAATTGCATAATCAATAACGAGCCTGAGACAAACAGGGGGCATGGCAGCTTGTGACGACAACACCATTACTATCGGTTCACTCCTTGAGCGTGAATTTCGGCTCTAATTGTGTCGTGAAAGACCTGAGTTTCGATGTTTTTCCCGGCAAGACTACAGCGGTCGTCGGTGAGTCCGGTTCTGGAAAATCGATGACCTCCTTGGCCATTATGCGCCTGGTGGAGTACCTGAACGCCGAGATCACCGGTGGTTCGATATTCTTTCACAATGACGCCAATGACGGCTCGCAAACGCAAGACCTGACCCAACTTTCAGACAAGGCTATGCGCAAGATTCGTGGCAAGGATATCGCCATGATCTTCCAGGAGCCGATGACCTCTCTGGATCCTGTCTACACCATCGGCGATCAGATCACCGAAGTGCTGCTGTTGCATGAAAAACACACCCAGGTCTCGGCTCGGACCGAAGCGGTAAAGCTGCTGAAGCTCGTGCGCCTGGCCGATGCCGAGGCCTTGTTAAAACGTTATCCTCACCAATTATCCGGCGGCATGCGACAACGGGTGATGATCGCCATGGCCCTGGCATGCAAACCCAAGGTGCTAATAGCGGATGAACCCACCACTGCGCTGGATGTGACTATCCAGGCGCAGATTCTCACCATCATGCGCGATCTACAGCAGGAGCTGGGCATGGCGATCGTCTTCATCACCCACGACATGGGCGTGGTGGCAGAGATGGCTGACCAGGTGGTGGTCATGCGTGATGGCCAAAAGGTCGAGGAAGCCCCGGTAGAAGAGATATTCGCCCGCCCCCGGCATCCCTATACTCAGACATTGCTCGCGGCGGTGCCCAAGCTTGGCAGCATGCAGGGTGAAAGCTTGCCGCGCATGGTTCCGCTGATCGTGCTGGATGGCGACGCGACAAGCACCCTCGGCGAAAGCTGGCCGCAGGATACGGCAAGAACTGATGAAGCCCCCGTCGTGGAAGTGGAAAATCTGGTGACGCGTTTCGACATTCGCAAGGGGGTCCTCGGGGGCGTCAGCCATCGCGTGCATGCGGTAGAAAACGTCAGTTTCAATATCTTTCCCGGTGAAACCCTGGCGCTCGTAGGCGAGTCGGGCTCGGGCAAGTCGACGATCGGTCGCACGATTCAGCAGCTGCAGGCGAGTACCAGCGGCACGATACGCTTTGGTGGCAAAGCGGTGGCCTCGATGTCGCGGGCGGAGAAGATGCGTCTGCGCCAGGAGGTTCAGTATATCTTCCAGGATCCGTTTGCCTCTCTGGATCCGCGCAAGACGGCTGGTTTCTCGATTGCCGAGCCCATCCGCACGCATGGCTTGTTGCGCGGCGCCAAGGCGATTCGTCAGCGCGTCGATCAGTTGTTGGAGCGTGTCGGCCTGAGTGCCGATCAGGCCGAGCGTTACCCACATGAATTTTCCGGCGGTCAGCGCCAACGCATCTGTATTGCCCGCGCCTTGGCGTCCAAGCCTAAGTTGATCATCGCCGATGAGGCATTGTCAGCACTGGATGTCTCGATCCAGGCGCAGATCATCTATCTGTTGATGGAGTTGCAGCAAGAGGAAGGCCTGGCCTATCTGTTCATTAGCCATGACATGGCGGTGGTGGAGAAGATGAGCCATCGCGTCGCGGTATTGCACCTTGGGCAGATCGTCGAGTTAGGCGAGCGTCAGGCGGTCTTCGATTCTCCCCACCACTCTTACACCCGAAAGCTATTGAGTGCCGTGCCGGTGGCCGACCCAACCCAGCGGCGGCAGCGCACATTGATGCAGGGCGATATTCTCAGTCCCATTCGCAAGGTGGGCGATGAGCCGGTTCATCTACCGCTGGTAAACGTTGGCGCCGGTCATTTTGCGATCGAGGAGCCTGAAGAGAAGAGCGCGGCTGCAGCGCGGCTTGCGTCCTGAGTGCTCTCTTTACAAGATTCGCTTTACAAAAAAGGAGTCACACCCCATGAAAAGAACGCAGACCGTATTCAACAGTGTGATCGCTGGCACGGCATTGAGTGTAGCGCTTTCCGTTTCCGCGCAGGCTGGATCTCTGACTGTCGCCTCGCCCCAGGACCCGGGCAGTTGGGATCCGATCGATACCTTCCTGGTCAACTGGGCCTCGGTGGCAACCAACGTTTTCGATGGCCTGACCTATCGTGGCCCCGACCTGAAACTGGTGCCTGGCCTTGCCACACGGTGGGAGGAGTTCGACGATGGCACGCGTATTCGTTTCACCCTGCGCGAAGGCGTCACCTTTCATAACGGCGAGGCGTTCAATGCTGAGGCGGTGAAATTTACCTTCGAACGTCTACTGGGCGATGAAGGCGCCCAAGGGCCGCAGCGCTCCAACTATACAGCCATCGAAAGGGTGGAAGTGATCGACCACTACACGGTCGATTTTCACCTGAATGAACCGGACCCGGTACTATTGACCAAGCTGGCCGGTTACGGCGCCATGATCGTGCCGCCGAAGTATCTAAAAGAGCAGGGCGACGACTATTTCAATACGCATCCGGTGGGTACCGGACCCTTCAAGGTGGTGGAATATAATCCGCGCGAGAACGTGCAGTTGGAAGCGTACGAAGAGCATTGGGGCGGTGCGCCGAAGCTCGATGAGGTGACGTATCGGTTCATTTCCGAGCCGGCCACGGCGGTGGCGGAACTGCAGGCGGGGCGCGTGGATATTGTCATTCCTCCCACCATTCCCATCGGTATGATCAAGACGATCAATAACCACGACGGGGCAAGCGTCGTTAGCGTACCCTCTCCGACGGTGGAGGCTCTGCGCTTCAACACCCAGTCCGGCATCACCACCGATGAGCAAGTGCGCAAAGCCTTGATTATGGCCGTGGATCGCCAGGCTATCATCGACTCCATCCTGGCCGGGGAGGGCGAGATGATTGCCAGTTTCCAGAGCGCCCAGTCCTTCGGTAATGATCCCGCGATGGAGCCGATCCCGTACGATCCGCAGCGTGCCCGCCAACTCCTGGATGAAGCCGGCCTCAAGTCGGGCACCAGAGTGCAAATCGATGTTCGCGGCAACGACGCCACCTTCGGTGAAGTTGCCCAGGTGGTAGCCTCTTACCTGCAAGGTGTGGGCATCACTGCCTCTATTCAGCCCTACGAAACCAATGTGCTGCTCAATGACATCATCCCGGCGGGACGTACCGGGGAGATGTTCCAGCAGAAATGGGGCGGCTGGACGTTCGATTTCGACAACACTGCTTACCTGATGTACCACACCGGCGAACGCTGGAACCCTTATGACAGCGACGAAAAACTCGACGAAATGCTTGAGACCCAGCGCAGCATCACCGATCAGGACGAGCGTGAGGAACTGCTGCAGGCAATCGCCCGCTATACCCAGGATCGTGCCCTGGAAATGCCGCTCTACAGCATCAACGCCCTGTATGGCGTACGTGATCGGGTACAGAACTTCGAACCGGCTCCGGATAACCGCATGCGTCTGACCGACGTGGATGTCGCCGACTGACCGAGATGCTGCCCGGCCTCTTGTGAGAGAGGCCGGGCAGGGCCCAAATCATAAGGGATTACTGTGGCAAAGTTCCTTTTGTATCGAATATTGCAAGCCGTCTTCGTGGTGATTGCGGTCACTTTGATTGTGTCGTTTGCGATCCGCTTGACCGGTGACCCCGCAGTCATGCTGGCGCAGGGGGCAGGCAGTATCACGGAAGCGGATCTGGAAAAGATTCGTGAAGCCTTGGGATTGAATCAATCCTTTCTGGGGCAATACCTCGATTTCCTGCGCGGCCTGCTGGTAGGGGATTTCGGGCGCAGTTTCATGGGGGGGACACCGGTCAGCGATCTGATCGGCCGCGCCCTGCCTGCGACTCTCGCGCTGGCGTTTGCCTCGTTGTTCGTCTCCATTGCGGTGTCGATTCCGTTGGGAATCAAGGCGGCGGTGTCCCGCGGGAAATGGCCGGATCAGATGATCCGAATCTTTTCCCTGGTAGGGCTCTCGTTCCCCAATTTCTGGCTGGCCATCATGCTGGTGCTGCTGTTTTCCATCACCTTCAATCTGTTGCCACCCAGCGGCATGGAAGGATTCGCCAGCTTCATCATGCCGGCCGCCACCATGGGCATCATTCTTACCGCCACCAATGTGCGTCTCGTGCGTACCACCATGCTGGATACGCTGCGCTCGCAGTACATCATGGTGACGCGGGCGAAAGGTCTCTCCAACACGGTGGTGCTCTACAAGCATGCCCTTCGTAACTGCTCCATCCCGTTGATCACCTATTTCGGCTTGCAATTCGGCGGGCTGCTGGGCGGCATCGTCGTGGTAGAGCGCGTATTTAACTGGCCGGGTTTGGGCACGCTGGCCTTCGAAGCAGTGGCGGCGCGCGATTATCCGGTCTTGCAGGGGGTCATCACCGTGCTTTCGTTATTGATTATCTCCATCAACCTCATCGTTGATATCGCTTATGGCCTGGTCGACCCCAGAGTGCGCAAGGAATAACCATGACGACGGCTATCAAGACCGACAAGCTGAAACGCTTCAAGAATCTCGAGTTTATCCTGGGCGTCCTGCTTGTCGGGGGCATTGGCCTGGCGGTGATCTTTTCGGGCTGGTTGTTTCCCGGCGGCGGCACGGCGCTCGATTTGTCCCTGCGCTTGACACCACCCCTGGTGGAGCCCGGCTATCCACTGGGCACAGACCCACTCGGCAGAGACGTGCTTGCCCGGGTGGTCGTGGGCGGTGAGATTTCACTCAAGGTGGGGGTGTATTCTGCGCTCGGCGCGGTGATCATCGGCACCATTATGGGCCTGGTTTCCGGTTACTATGGTGGCTTCCTGGATATCATCGTGATGCGCTTTGCCGATGTGCAGCTCGCGCTCCCCTTCATCCTGTTGGCGATCACCTTCATTGCGGTGATCGGCGGGGGGTTGACCAACATGATCATCCTGCTGATCATTTCTCAGTGGGTGCAGTACGCCCGCTTGGTCAGGGGGTCGGTACTGTCGCTACGGGATCAGGAGTTCATTCTCTCCGCGAAAGCCATCGGGGTGAAAGATGTTCGCATCCTGTTTCAGCATTTGCTGCCGAACCTGATTGGTCCGGTGATCGTCCTGATGACCCTGAATGTGGCCAACAATATCCTCCTGGAAAGCAGCTTGACCTTCCTGGGGCTTGGCGTGGACCCGGTGATTCCCAGTTGGGGCGGCATGCTGGCGGAAGGGCGCACCTACCTGCAAACAGCGTGGTGGGTCAGTGTCTTTCCCGGCTTGGCCATACTATTGACCGTATTGGGACTGAATTTGCTCGGTGACTGGTTGCGCGATGCCCTTGATCCCACTGGACGTACTTCGCTATGAGCACTTATCCATGACCTCCCCCAAGACCGGCACGTTGTTCGAACGTTTCTTTTCACGCACCACTCGGGTCCTGCTGGAGGAATACGCCACGCCGGCGTACCAGGGCTATCAGTTGGAGGCGTGGGTGTTTGACGATGAGGCCGAGCGCCGGGCCACGCAGGCGGCTTTCAAGGCTGCCGGGATTTCCGCGCGACTGCGCAGCGCCTACAAGCCTCTGGTGCATTTCTTCCTAGAAGAGTTCTCCTGGGAGTCGCTGCAATCGCTGGTGATCGAATATCCTTTACTGGAAGATTCGCCCCGACGCTTCCTACTGGAAGCCTACCCGCTTGCGGCCATGCTGCCGCAAGACGTGACGCTACGCTGGGAGAGCGTCGAAGCCATCTCTGCCACCCCGGCACGCTATGGGATTCAGGTACAGCGCACTTCGAGTGGCCGAGAAATGTATACGGTAGAGGCGCCGAATCGTCATCACCAGGATCATGTCGGGGAAACGCAATACTCGCCCTGTGGCTGGCTGAGGCTGATCTCCCCTCAGGGTGAGGTGACCGAAACGGCCATCGAGACCGATTACGAAGCGCTGTTCCAGGCCGCCATGACGGCGCTGTCGTCAACTCGCTGGCAGGCGGCGCCATCTTATTTCGAAGAACTCAACTTCACCGTGCATCTGCCCTGCGGCGACCGCCAGTTGGCGTGGGACGATGAATATCTGAGCCTCGCCGAGGCGCTGCACGAGGAGCTTTATTTCTCCACTCTGGAGTATTTCCAGCGCCATGCCGGCTTGGCGCTAGGGGATCGCAGGAGTCAGCCCGGGCAGATTGTGCCGGAAGTGCTGACCCAAGGAGACGTTCCCTATTTGAGCGTCAGCTTGCGGCCATTGGATACAACTCAGCCTCGGCGTTCGGCTGTGACACTGGAAACCGCCCAGCAGGCGGTAGGAGAGGAGCAGATCACCCAGCTGTTGGGCGAGCTCGGGGGGCAGGTGTTGCAAACGACCACCCGGGCAGGCAGATCGGTGGAGGCTCGTTACCGGAAAGGAAGCGATCGCGCCGTGATGATCAGCGCCGGCCAGCACGCCAACGAAACCTCCGGCGTCGTGGGGGCGTTGCGCGCCGCCCGGCAGCTAAGCCGTCAGTCCCAAGCACATTTCGTGATCTCACCGCTGGAGAACCCGGATGGTTATGCGCTGCAAGGTCGGCTGGTGGCTACTCAGCCGCGCCATATGCACCATGCGGCACGCTATACCGCCTTCGGCAATGACTTGCAGAACCAATCGCTAGGGGGGCATTTCGAGCATGCCATTCGCGAGCAGGCACTCGCCGTCAGCGGTGCCGGGCTGCATATCAATCTGCATGGCTACCCGGCACATGAATGGACGCGCCCCTTGAACGGCTATGTGCCGCGCGGTTTTGACATGTGGACGATCCCCAAGGGGTTCTTCCTCATTCTGCGCTATCAGCCCGGCTGGGAAGGCGCGGCCAGATCATTGATCGACGCCGTGATCCAGGACCTGACCCAGGTGCCCGGGCTGGTCGAGTTCAACGCCACCCAGATCGCGCTGTTCGAAACCCATGCCGGCGACCTGGCGTTTCCGGTCTTGAATGGTTTCCCCTACCTGATGATGGAAGACGCACAGCAACTCACCCCGCTGATGCTGATAACCGAATACCCCGATGAGACCTTGTCTGGAAACGCCTTCGTCAAGGCGCATAACGCTCAGGAGGCGACGGTGATCAGTGCCTACAACGCCTTTCAATCCCTATCACTCTGATAACACTGCTTGTTTTCCGGGGGTTCGTCAGGTTTAAAGGAGTATTCCACCGAAGACAGCTAAGCTCATGAGGCGGTAATTCCCCAGGCAAAAGGATCGTTCTCATCTACGAGTAGCGTTGTATCAGCGCTTAAGTAAGCGCGGCCCCGTATGTACGGACGAATAGCGTCGTCTACTATCTCGTAATGCGCCTCGAACACACTCCCAGTGATACTCGCCTGACGCCAGGTTTGCTTCGGCGCTAGCTTTTCGTCGCCAGCCAGGCAGGCTAATTTGGCACAGGTGCCGGTGCCGCAGGGAGAGCGGTCATATTCTTTGCCCGGGCAAAGTACGAAGTTCCGGCTATCGGCGCTCGGGTCGTCGGCAAATAATTCGATATGATCAATTATTCCGCCGTCCTTACCGGTGATGTTGTTCTCTTCCAGCGTTTGACGCACAAGCCACGTGTACTCAGTCAATGCCTCGACATTATCGAAGGTGATGCGCTGGCCATGATCACTGACCAAGAAGAACCAGTTGCCGCCCCAGGCAATATCACCGTGAATTCGCCCATGCCCGGGGATGTCGAGAGGGACGCTCTGGCGATAGCGATACGCCAAGACATTGCGAAAGCTGACATCACCGTCGTCATGTAGCGTCGCTTCCACTTGGCCAACCGGGGTATCGATTAGATGCTTGCCTGCGTTGATGCGGCCCAAGTGCGCTAGTGAGGCGACCACACCGATAGTGCCATGGCCGCACATACCCAAATAGCCAGTGTTGTTAAAGAAAATGATGCCGCAGGCGGCTTCCGGCGTAACCGGCTCGCAGAGCAGCGCGCCAACCAGAACATCATGACCCCTAGGTTCTAGCATGCAGGCTTTGCGCCAATGATCATGCTCACTGCGCAAGATATCCAAGCGCTCACGCATGCTGCCTTTCCCCAGCACTGGAAACCCTTCAAGGACTAGACGCGTTGGCTCTCCGCCAGTATGCGAATCAATGATTTTGATCTGTTTCATAGCAGGTTCTCCGATTGTTTTGATTAATGGCCCTGTCGCATTAGACCTTCGTCTTCAATACTTGAAAGCGTAGATTATATATTTTATACAATCAATACTGTTTTCAGCGATGACGGGAGCGCGACCATGACTGCTAGCACGTCTACATCTGCTGCATCTTCAACCAACAGGGACGAGGCCGTACCCGATGCCGATATCGTCGTCATCGGAGCAGGGGTTGTGGGTGTCGCTTGTGCGCTTGAACTAAGCAGGCGGGGTCGCAAGGTGCTGGTCATCGATCGCGAATCACCGGGCATGGGTGCATCGTTCGGGAATGCCGGCCATATGGCAACGGAGCAGGTCTTCCCGGTCGCCGATGCCTCACTGCTGTGGCGTATTCCAGGCATGCTGATGGATTCAACGGGGCCGCTACGATTGGACTGGCGCTATCTACCTAAAGCCGCTCCCTGGTTCATGCGCCTTATGTGGAACATGCGCGCCGAACCCGCACGTCGAGCCACGGCGGGACTTCGAACCTTGAATGAAGCCAGTCTTGCCGCTTGGCAAAGCCTTCTGAACGACATTGGCCAGGCCCGACTGCTCAAAACAGATGGCTCGCTATTGGTGCACGAAAAGCCGGATACCGCCGAAGAGCTTGAGGGCGTCGCCAAACGCATGCAGGCCCAAGGCGTCCCGGTCGAACGCTTTCCTCGCGACAAGGTGCTGGCAACGGCTCCTGAGCTTACCGAGGCCATACAGGGAGCGCTGTTCTTCCCGGATACCGCTCATGTGACAAATCCATATCGACTCGTGGAAGCATTGGCTCGCGCCGCCGAGCAGCACGGGGCTCGGTTTGTGCAGGGCGACGTGAAGACAGGGCGCGTCCGTGATGACGGCGTTCATTTGGAAACCAGCACGGGCAGTGTTACGGCGTCCCGAGTACTGGTGGCATGCGGCGCTCATTCAGCACCGTTGGTTGCAGCCTTGAGCGGGTTGCGGGTGCCGCTGGATACCGAGCGTGGCTATCACCTGATGCTGCCTCGGGAGCCACATCGCTTACCCATGGCGGTTACCTCGCTAGAACGTCGTTTCATCATGACGCCGATGGAGAAGGGATTGCGCTTGGCTGGCACAGTGGAGTTCGCCGGTCTTAAGCGTGCACCCAACATGGAACGCGCCTGGCAACTAGAGCGTCTTGCCCAGGGGATGTTTCGTCGTCCGCTGGATAGCAAGGGTGCAACGCCCTGGATGGGATTTCGGCCTTCGCTGCCGGACTCTCTGCCAGTCATCGATCAAGTCGGCCCCGGGAAGCGGCTCTGGCTGGCCTTCGGTCATCATCATCTCGGGCTGACCCAGGCAGCGGTCACGGCCCGTCTTGTGGGGAGTTTCTTAAACGAAGGGAGTACAGCCAACAGTTCGAAACCAACTGCGCGAGCATTACCGTCGCTTGAGCCTTACCGACTTTTACGTTTTGCCTGATGACGTATCGGTGATGACCGGCAAACCAACGGTCATCGGACAACTCAACGCGCAACAACAGCATCGGTACAACAACAAATGCAAACGAGCGGAGTAACTCATGACTGAACAACAAATTGCAAAGACACGCTTGCCGACCGTCAAGGAAGTAGTAGGAGTCATGGTGGGCTTCATCGCCATCATGTTTCTATACATCAACGTCTTCGAACTACCTATACAGTTGGCGCTATTCACCGCCTGGTTTTTGGTGATAGGGCTGGGGCTAATGCTGAAGTTTTCCTACGCGGCGATGCAACAAGGGTTGATCGATGGCATCCATAATGGCATGGAAGCCGTATTGGTACTGACGACAGTCGGCGCGCTGATCGGTACCTGGATCGCTGGGGGGATCGTGCCCAGCATCATCTACTATGGCTTGTCGGTGATGAGCCCGCAGGTATTCCTGTTCGCGGCCTTCGTCATCTGTGCCGTCACCTCGCTGTCTACCGGAACTTCCTTCGGCACGGCAGGCACCGCCGGGGTGGCCATGATGGGTATAGGACACAGTTTTGGCATTCCTTTGCCACTGGTTGCTGGTGCGGTGATCTCCGGCGCCTATGTGGGAGACAAGATGTCGCCGCTTTCCGATACCACCGTCATGACCGCATCGCTGTGCCGCGTCAATCTCATTGATCACATTCGCTCAATGCTGTGGGTCAGTGGCCCGGCAGCGCTGATCGCGGCGATCCTGTTTTTGGTGGTCGGCTTTTTCTACGTTGGTGAAAGTGTTGATACCCAGCGGGCACAGATGGCCATGGAGGCGCTGAATGGTCACTTCACCATCAATGGCTGGCTGCTATTGCCGGCGGTGATCGTCATCGGTTTACTGACGCAGCGTTACCCGGCGATTCCAGTGATCACTTTTGGAGCACTGATGGGAAGCGTTTGCGCCTGGTTGGCTCAAGACGTTTCGCCGATCGATGCGGTGCGAACCGCCTATGTAGGCAACGCCATGCAATCGGACGTGGACTTTCTCAATACCCTGCTCAACCGGGGCGGTATCGAGTCGATGCTCAGCGTGGTTGTGTTGATCCTCTTCGCGCTGGGACTGGGTGGTCTGATGGAGCGTATCGGTGTACTGCAAACCATCAGTAATAGCTTCTTGCGTTGGGCCAACAATCCCGGCCGTCTCACTGTGTCCACCATGCTGAGTGCGTTTTTCGGTAACTTCTTCGGTGGTGCGGCCTATGTCTCCGTGATCACCGGCAGCACCATCACCGAGAAAAACTACGATAAGCAAGGGATCGAACGTCGCGTGCTGTCTCGCAATGTTGAGGCAGGTGGGACTATCACGACGCCCATGGTGCCCTGGACTGACGGCGGCGTATTCATGGCAACGACGCTTGGTGTCTCGACACTCACTTATCTGCCGTTTCTCTGGTACCACATGCTAGTGCTGGTTATTTCAGTGGTCTATGGCTACGCCAATATCGCCATCTGGCGTACCTCGTCTCCCCATTTCAATGCTCCGGCTGCGGCAACGGCTCACTCGTGAGCAATCCTTTTTACTCTGAAACTTCATCAAAAGGAGATTCATTATGAAACTTGACGGCATTATCGTTCCTATCGTCACCCCCTTTGGTGCCGACGGCGGTGTGGATTTGGATGTCTTGCGCACCCTGGTTGGTAAATTTTTGGATGCCGGTGCCGGCGGTATCGTTGCCTGCGGTACCACGGGTGAATACTACGCCCTCAATGAAACTGAGCGTGACAGCGTGCTGCGCACGGTGCGCGAAGCGCTTGGCGATCGGGCGCTGCCGATCGCCGGGATCAATTCTTTGTCAACCGCTGAAGCTGTTGTGCGGGCCAGCCAGGCCGAGGAGCTGGATTATCAGGTGTTGATGCTGGCACCGCCCGCCTATGCGCTGCCTACTCAGGATGAAATCGTGGCCCACTACGAAGAGGTGGCGGCCAACACGAAGCTGCCCATTATCCTTTACAACTTTCCTGCGCGCACGGCAGTGAATATTGAAGTAGAGACGGTAAGACGCCTGGCCAAGATGCCGCAGATCATCGGTATTAAAGAAAGCAGCGGTGACTTCAGTCGCGCCATTGAATTGATGCAACTGACCGATGATGGCTTTCAGGTGGTGTGTGGCTCCGACGATCAGGCCGCCGATTACCTGTTCTGGGGCGTTCGCTCCTGGATCAGCGGTGGTGCCAACGTTTTCCCGGCCGAGCAGGCGCAAATGCTCAAGGCCGCTGAACAGGGTGATTGGGATCGAGTACGCACAATCATGCTCGCCATGTTACCGGCAATTCAGGATATGGAAGGCGGTGACTACAACCAGAAGGCCAAGCTGGGCTGTGCACGCCATGGCGTCGATGTGGGCCCAGTTCGCGCACCATTACGTCCGGTAAGTGACGCCGATGCTCAGGTGTTTATAGATGCTTTGAAGGGCGTCGATCAACAGTGAGACAGTGACAGGAGAGATAGAATGAGCACGCAGCCATTAAGCGTCGAAGACGTTTTTGCCAAGGCACGTGAAGGCAAGCTCTGGGCGGGCCATCTCGTCCCGGGGCTGACCGAGAATCGGAATGACAGCTTCGCTACCCTGGCCCCGCATGACAAAAGTGAGATCGGTAGAGTTGCCAAGGGAAATTCGGGAATCATCGATCACGCTGTAAAGCAGGCTCGTGAGGGTTTCAATAGCGGTGTTTGGTCGAAGCTTGCACCGGCTGAGCGCAAGCAGATTATGCAACGCTGGATCGCACTGCTTGAGCATCACGCAGAAGAGCTTGCTGCGCTGGACTGTATCGATGGCGGTAAACCGATTACAGAATGTCGTGAAACGGATATCCCCGAAACACTGAACACCTTGCACTGGTATGCCGAGGCAGTCGACAAGATATTCGGCAAGGTCGCGCCCACTGGCGGTGATGCTGTAGGGCTGATCATCAAGGAACCCATGGGTGTTGTCGGTGCCGTATTGCCCTGGAACTTCCCGGCACAGATGTTTGCTTGGAAAGTGGGCCCCGCGCTGGCAGCCGGAAACTCGGTCATCGTCAAGCCTGCCGAGCAGACTTCCATGAGCGCTTATCGCATGGCTCAGCTGGCTTACCAAGCAGGGATACCCGAGACCGCCTTGTTGGTGGTGACGGGATATGGCGAAGATACTGGCCAGCCCATGGGACTTCACAACGATGTGGACGTAGTGTCATTTACCGGCTCCACAGAAGTGGGGCGCAAGTTTCTGGAGTACTCCGCGCGCAGCAATCTCAAAGAGATCGTATTGGAATGTGGAGGTAAAAGCCCGCAGGTGGTGTTTGCAGATTTGCACGACATCGACGTGGTGGTCGATGACATACTCAACGCCGCTTTCTGGAATATGGGTGAGAACTGTAGTTGCGGCTCTCGGCTAATTGTTGAGAGCAGTATCAAGGACGAACTATTGTCCAAGTTGGCAGAAGGCCTAAAGAAGTGGAAGGTGGGGGATCCTACCGATCCCGAGACTCATATCGGACCGATGGTCGAGCAGGTCCACTTCGAGAAAGTGCGGGGCTTCATTGAATCTGCGAAGGAAGAAGGCGCCAAGGCAATCGTTGGTGGGCAAACCCTAGATGAAGGAAGCGGGTGGTTTGTCGAGCCTACTATCTATGATTTGGTGACCCCCGAGATGCGGCTGTTCCGCGAAGAGGTATTCGGACCACTGCTTGCAGTAACGACGTTCGAGACCGAAGAGGAGGCATTGTCGTTGGCCAACGATACGGTCTATGGCCTGGCCGCGTCTCTTTATACCTCTGATGTGCGTCGCGCTCAGCGCATGGCGAGCGGGATTCGCGCGGGCACGGTATCGGTCAATGGCTTTGCTGAGGGTGACATCACCACGCCCTTTGGTGGCTACAAGCTCTCGGGATTCGGTGGTCGTGATAACGGACTTGAGGCCTTCGATCAATATATGCAGACCAAGACAATCTGGTATGTGAATTGAGCTGATATCCGGCTGATTGGACTCATCGAGTATAGGCAGAAGAGCCCGCCGCCGACCAGGTATGTCGCCGCTGTTATTTAGAGGGAAGCAGCGGCGTTTATTGAGCATTCAGCCGTCAAACGGTCTCAGGACGCTCTTTCTTCACCCGTCCTTGGCTTTCCAAAAGTGAGACGATGCTCTCGCAGGCGTCGAGGATATGCTGACGTAGCAGAGCGCAAGCCTCATCGACGTTACTCTCGCGGGAAAGTTCCAGCAGCGCATGATGTTCGCTTTCCGCCTTCTTGATCGCCTGAGTGTAAAGAAGCTGCATGCGAATATAGCGATCGGAGCGGGTATTGAGCTGAGTAACCAGATTCATGGCTTCAGGAAGATTAGCCGGAGCATACAGGGTCTTATGAAAGGCGAAATTATACTCGCTCCAGTTGTCGATCTGACTGCCACTATCTAGTGCCGCGTCGTACTCAAGCAAAATAGCTTCGGCGCTATCCAGCGTCTCAAGGGTCATGTTGGGCAGTGCGTGTTGGAGAAGATGCGTCTCAAGCAGCACTCGCAAGTCAAAAAGCTCACGAATCATCGCTACCGAAAGCTCGGTCGTGAATGCGCCTCGATGCGCGTGAAACACAACCAATCCTTCAGATTCCAGGGTCAGTAGTGCCTCACGCACGGGGATGCGACTAACTTCGTAGTCACTGGCGAGAGCGTCTTGACGTAGCTGCGTACCGCCTTTGAACTCGCCGCTAAGGATGCGGTGTCGAAGATTATCGGCGACCAGTTGCGCGCGTGTCTTGTAAGGGGGCATAGCATGAACTCTGAAACCTAAAGATATACATTATACAATTTCCGATCTGAAGTAATAAGCTCTTGTAATCAAATTTAATTCTGGCGTGCATTCTCGGCGGTCTCAAGTTCCAAGCACAACACTAGTGAAGTGTTTCAGGTCGGGTGACGGATTTCCCGGTAAGGCGCGATGAACCCCCGCGGCATCAAGCGACTTGTAGAGGGCTTCATGCAGCATCCCATGCACTGACTTTTTCATCGCAATCAGTCTCGATAGGTGAGGTCGGTCTCCCAGCTTTTGGCGCTTTCTTCGATCGCCGCGTGTACTCCCGGGATGTCGTTCATCTTGAATGCCGCGTAGATAGCCTTGTGATCCTTGAGGGCTGTTTCCGGCAAAATCTGCATTGAAGTTTCAAGGGCCGCTTCGATCAGCTGCAGCAAGGTTTCTCCGACACGAATCGTCATCGGGTTGTGAGTGGTGTGCAGAATAGCCCGGTGAAAGGCAATATCGTGGTGTGAGGTCTGTTCGCCATTGACGATCGCGGCTTCCATGTCGTCGAGGCTCTGGCGGATCCGGATATGGTCATCGGCGGTTGCCTTGATCATGGCCTGTTGGGTGTAAGCCGGTTCAAACATGCGTCGAAACTCCAGCACGTCGCGGGTCATGCCCCGCGCCAGGATCATGCCGAACGCCATGGGATCGACCAATGGCTCTCCCGGTTCGCGTCGGATGATGGTGCCCTGGCCGCGACGCACCTCAACAATGCCGATAGCCTGCAACATTTTGATCGCTTCTCGCACGCTTGATTTGCCGATACCCAGGCTGTGAGTCAACTCGGTTTCCGAAGGCAGGTAGTCGCCGGGCATGAGCTCGCCGCGAATGAGGGCGGTCTTGATACGCTCCAGAATCTGGAAGGCAATAGAGCTGCGATCAATAGAGCCTCCGAAGCGTCCTGGTTCCTTGGGGGAAATGCCACGTTGGCGTTTGAGTGTCATTTCGAGTGTCTCGCATATTCATCATTTAACGTGAGCAGAGGCTTGCTGGCATGCGGAGCCCTGCCGTCTGCAGGCTTGGTTGAAGCTTATTAGACCTTTTGATTGCAGACGACACTTGCGTCTCAACAGAAAGTGAGTCTAGCATCAAACAAACGTCAGACATCAGATGTCTGACGCCATATTAAAAACACTCGGTAGAATAAATGACCGGTGCGCCGATAACGAATAGAACAACGGTGCCAGACAATGACAAGAAAACACGTCGTGTTACTGACGACAGGCGGTACGATCGCTAGCAAAACCAGTGAGGCAGGTCTTAATATCTCCGGCGCTTTGAGCGGCGATGTACTGTTCGAGCGTGTCGTTCTACCGCCCGAGTCAGACATAGAGGTCGAAGTTCGCTCGATCCTGCAAAAGCCTAGCAATGCCATTACCCAAGCGGACTTGATCGAGATTCAGCAGCTTTGCCAGCACTTAGCCAATGATCCCAACGTTGCCGGTATTGTCATTACCCATGGCACCGATACCCTTGAGGAAACCGCGCATTTCCTTGATATCACTCTCTCCTTCAAGCACTGCGCTCTGGTCGTGACCGGCTCCCAGCGTGCTCCCCATGAAGAAGGTACCGACGCCTTTCGTAACATTGCCAATGCCATCATCGTGGCTGCCCATCCTGCAATGCAGGGGTTGGGCGCCTTGGTGGTGTTCAACGAATCGATCTATGCCGCACGACACGTTCGCAAGATGAATACTTATCAGGTGAACGCCTTCGAGTCGCCTGGCTACGGAAAGCTGGGCTATGTCGATGGTCTGAGAGCGTGCCTGGTTCAAAGGCCCGTGAGAGCGAAGACGCTAGCCTTGGGTGAAAGTCTGCCACGGGTGGATATTCTGCCGGCCTACCTGGATGCCAGCAGTGACCTGATCGACGCTGCTGTTGATGGTGGTGCTCAAGGGCTAGTGCTTGAAGGTCTGGGAAGGGGGCATGTGCCCACCAGCTGGCTTGAGAGTATCGGTCGGGCCACCGGTAGAGGGCTGCCCGTGTTGATAACAAGTGCCTGTCATCAAGGGCCGGTTCATCGCAGTTATGAGTTCCCCGGCAGCCTCGCCAGCCTGGAGACGCAGGGGGCGTTTGCTGTCAGGGATCTCAGTGCACGTAAGGCGAGGTTGTCCCTCGCTGTCCTTCTTTCCACTCACTCAAATGAGGATATTTCGTCCCGACTGAAACAGCTGAATAACGATCCGTGATCCGAGCAACACCATGAGACATTTGAATGGCTATGATCCTGAAAACTACAACGACACAAAGGTACTTCACATGAACCATTTTCTCACCAAGCTTTCATTGGCCTCTGCTATTGCTGCTGTCTCCTTAGGGATGACCCAGGCACAGGCAGCTGAATACAACTTCACCTTTGCCCACGTGCTGATCGAGGAAACGCCCAATGGGCAGGCGGCGTTGAAATTCAAGGAAGAGGTCGAGGAGAAATCTGGCGGTCGCATCAGCATCGAGGTGTTACCGGCTGCTCAGGTCGGTGGTGACGTCGAGATCATCGAGCAGATTCAGATGGGATTGGTCGATATCGGCATCCCGCCAACCGCCACCCTGGGCAACTTCGAGCCGCGTACGCAGATTCTCGATCTACCCTTTTTGCTATCGGATTACGACACCATGGTCGAGGTGCTGGACGGCGAGGTAGGTCGTGAAATTCTCGATACCCTCGAAGACGACAACATGCACGGCGTTAACTTCTGGGGTGCCGGCTTCCGCCACATCAGCAACAACGTCCGCCCGATCGAAAAACCCGAAGACCTCGATGCAATTCGGATGCGCACCATGCAGGCACCCATCATCATCTCGACCTATGAAAACCTCGATGCCAATGCCACGGCGATGGCCTTCACCGAGGTCTACAACGGTTTACAGCAAGGTGTCGTCGAAGGCCAGGAGAACCCGCTGGCTAATATCTACACCATGCGCTTTTATGAAGTGCAGGACTATCTGTCCTTGACCAGCCATGCCTATCACGCCTACGCGGCGGTCGTTAACAAGAGTTCGTGGGAATCGCTGCCCGAAGACCTGCAACAAGTGATGATCGAGGCCTTTGATAACGGACGTGACACAGCGCGAGAGCTTACGCAGCAGGATGAAAAAAGGATTCTCGAAGAGATCCAGGATGAAATAGCGATCAACGAGATCACCGACGAGGCGCGTGAAGCCTTTGTCGAGGCCAGTATGCCGGTGCATGAGGAATATAAGGATATCGTCACCCCCGAACTTCTGCATAAGGTCTATGACGTAGTCGGTATCGAGTATTGATCCATGTTCGAAGCGCTCAATAAACTACTTGATCGCTTGGAAAGCGTAGCGATGGTCGCCTTCATGTCGATAGCGACCATCATTACCACCTTCCAGGTCGTCTATCGTTACGGTTTCAACAGCTCACTTTCCTGGGCCGAAGAGGTCGTAATCTACTCCATCGTCTGCATGAGTTTCGTGGGCGCAAGCATGGGGGTTCGCCATGGCGTTCACATCTCGGTGGATGTGCTCAATGCCTTTGCGCCTCCTTCGGTTAATCGCTGGTTGCATATCCTGACAGCGGTGTTGGGTATCCTTTTCGCCATTGCGATGGCCTATCTCGGCTTCCGGCTCTTCCTCAGCACTCTCGAACGCGGAATGTTGTCTCCTGCGTTACGCATTCCCATGGCCTGGGTCTATCTGCCCATCGGTCTGTCCGGGGTTCTGTTGATCGTTCGCTACTGTTGGGTCATCCATGAAGTCTGGCGAAAACCGCCTGTGAGCCTGGCCGAGGAGCTCGCCGCCGAGAAGGACAAACTGGTGTGAAGAGCAGTCGCCACAAAATACCCAACAATAACGAGGGAATCTCATGATCACGGCACTGCTGCCCATCTTCTTTGCGGTATTGCTGCTGGGGCTGCCGATCTTCGCGGCACTGGCTTTTTCCGTGATTCTGGCCATTCAGTTCTTCGGGGGTACCGACCCGATCATCGTGCCGATGCGCATGTTCTCGGGCATGAACAACTTCTCATTGATGGCCATTCCCTTCTTCATCCTGGCTGCCGAGCTGATGCGAATCGGTGGTTTGTCGGATCGCTTGATCGAGCTCGCCAAGGCCCTCGTCGGCTGGGTGCCCGGGGGCTTGTCGGCAGCCACCGTATTGTCGTGCCTCTTTTTCGGCTCCATTTCCGGCTCGAGCCCGGCTACGGTGGTGGCGATCGGAAGTATCATGTTCCCGGCGCTGGTGGCGGCCGGTTATGACAGGCGTTTCGCCATTGGCGTAATCGCCACGGCGGGCACGCTAGGCCCCATCGTACCGCCAAGCATCGCCTTGATTATCTATGGGTCGGTGACCGGCACCTCGGTCGGCAGGCTGTTCGCGGCCGGACTACTTCCCGCCATTCTGATTGCTTCGATCCTGATCGCCTACTGCATCGTCTTTTCCTCCTTCAAGGGCTATGCTCGCGCTCCCTTCCCATCGCTTCATCAGATTGGCGCTGCCTTCAAGTCGGCGGCCTGGGGCCTTGGGCTACCGTTTATTCTGCTGGGTGGCATCTATAGTGGCGTGTTTACTCCCACGGAGTCCGCGGCCGTGGCGTGTGTGTATGGCTTGTTCGTCGGCATGGTGGTGTATCGCAAGATCAATCTTAAAAACCTGACCAGCACATTGAGCAGCGCTGGCTTGATGTCGGCCTCCTTGTTATTGATCACGGCCGGCGCGTCGGCCTTTTCCTGGTTGCTGGCGATCACGGGGGCACCGACGCAATTGGCCAGCCAGGTATTGTCATTGACCGATGATCCCATCCAGGTCATGGCTCTGTTCAACGTAGTCATGATCATTGCGGGGTTTTTCCTCGATAGTGCCTCCGCAATCATCGTCTTGTCACCGCTGTTACAACCGATTGCTGCCCAGGTCGGCGTCGACTCCACACATTTCGGAGTCATCACTCTGATCAACTTCTCGGTGGGCATGATTACACCGCCGGTAGGACTTAACCTGTTTGTCGCCATGGCGATTTCGAAGATGTCGCTGCAAGAGGTATTCAGGGCGTGCTTGCCGCTGATTGGACTGATGCTGCTGTCGCTGGTGATCATCACCTATGTGCCATGGTTCAGCACCTACCTACCTTCGCTGATCTATCGTTGAGGAGGGTAAATGACCGAATCTAGACACTTGGGTGAATGTCTCGACGGCCAGCGCTTCTGGAATGACGTGCAGTCTCTCGCCAGTATTGGCGCTCTTCAGCCAAAAGGTATCCGAAGGCTGGCGTTGGATGACCAGGATAATCAGGCTCGCTTGTGGCTTGTCGAACAGGGGAGGGCATTGGGGTGCCAGGCTTACTACGACGCCATGGGCAATGTCTTTATTCGTCGAGAAGGAAAGGCCCCTGAGCTGGCGCCGCTGTTGGTTGGCAGTCATCTCGACAGCCAGCCCCAAGCCGGTATCCATGATGGTGCGCTGGGTGTGGTGGCGGGATTGGCTGTGCTCAGGACACTTCATGAACAAGGCATCGATCATCTTCGTCCGCTGGAAGTCGTGGCCTGGACCAACGAGGAGGGCGCCCGCTTCACGCCAGGGGCCTCAGGATCCTCCTGGTTCGCCGGCCAGCGCGATTACCATGCTATCGTCTCCACCCTCGACGGCAGCGGTATCCGCTTCGGTGACGCCCTTGATGATTGCCTTGAGCTGCTGAAAGAGCATGGACTTACCTATCGCCCCGAGCCTTTCATCCCTCACACCTTCCTGGAGCTGCATATCGAGCAGGGCCCGGTACTGGAAGCACTGAACAAACCGATCGGCGTGGTGAGCGGCATTCAGGGGGTGAACTGGTACGAGGTCGAGGTGGAAGGCCAGGCCAACCATGCCGGCACCACGCCGCGTCAGGTACGTCGTGATGCCTTCGACGGCGCCCATGAGTTCGTGTCAGCACTCAAGGCCACGGTGTTGGAACAGGACGACGATCTACGCTTCACTATCGGCAAGTTTTCTCTCTGGCCCGACTCGGTGAACACCATCGCCCAGCATGCCGCCTTTACTATCGATCTTCGTCATCCGACTCAGTCAGTGCTCGATACCCTTGATGCTAGGTTCCATGACCTGGCTAAACGGCAGTGGGCCGGCTGCGACACCTCACTCAAGGTCACTTCTCATGTGGCGCCGGTGGCGTTTCCTGAGCATCTGCTCGACGTGCTGCGTGACAGCGCCGGGCGGTATTGCCCTGGCACACCGGAGTTGGTCTCCGGAGCCTTTCATGACGCCATCCATCTTGCTCATGTTTGTCCTACCGCGATGCTGTTCACGCCTTGCCGCCAGGGGCTTAGTCATCATCCGGATGAGCATATAGAGCGCGAGGATGCAGAGGTCGCCGCGCGGGTGTTGGCAGATGCCGCGGCTTCGCTACTGGGATGAGAACGTCATGCAATTTTGCTCTTGCGTCAAGATAAGCCGTTAGCAACATGCACGGTGTCGTCGCAGACATCGAACCGATATTCGCCATTCGCTAAGGACTGGACTCAGCCATGTACGACTCCCCGATCTTTCTGCCACTGCGTGAGCAACATGCAAGGCTACGCAACGGTTCACTGAGTGCGACTCAGCTTGCTGAGTCGGCGGTCGCCCACTATGCGTCTCGCGGTGCGCAGGATCATGCTTACCTCACCTGGAACGGGGAGGCCGCGCTGCAAGCTGCCCGTGCTACCGATAGCGTGCTGGCCGTTGGCGGCGATACCGGCCCCTTGATGGGGTTGCCGGTCTCGATCAAGGATATCTTCGCTGTACCTGGCCTGCCCACCTACGCCGGCTCCTCACGCCGGTTGCCCGAATGTTGGGAGCAAGCTGGGCCCATGGTGACAGCTCTGCTACACCAGTTGCCCAGCGTGATGGGCAAGACACATACGGTGGAATTCGCCTTTGGCGGGTTGGGCACCAATCCGCACTGGGGTACACCGCGCAATCCTTGGGATAAGAACCACCATCGTACGCCGGGTGGTTCGAGTGCTGGCGCAGGCGTCTCACTGATGGGAGGCACCGCGAGTCTGGCCTTGGGCACCGATACCGCCGGCTCGGTACGCATTCCAGCTTCCATGACCGGCGTCGCCGGGCTCAAGACCACCGGAGGGCGCTGGCCGACTCGGCAGATCGTGCCGCTTTCTTCCACCCTGGACACGCCAGGGTTGCTTGCTCGCAGCGTCGACGACCTGGCCTTCGCTTTCGCTGCATTGGATCATGAGCTGAGCGGTGTTCGCACCGAGCGATCGAGTACGCCCGAGCTGGCCGATCTTACCTTCGGCGTCCCAGAACGCTTCTTCTGGGACAACTGCAGTCCAGGGATCGCCGAGGCGGTTCGCGAGGCGATCAACCAACTCGAGGCTGGCGGCGCCCGCATCGTCACCGTCGATCTGCCAGGCACCGACGAAGCCTATGCGCTGTTCCAGCAGGGTGGTCTGGCAGCGGCCGAGTTAGCCGCGTTTCTCAATACCGAAATGCCCGAGATGATCGACGCCCTTGACCCCAATGTGGCCGCTAGGATCAAGGCTGCCGATGACATGCCGGCCTGGGAGTATGTTCGCCGGCGCAACGTCATCGATTTACTCTCTGTCGCCGCTGCCGAGCGCCTGGCCGCTATCGATGCGCTGCTAACGCCGACGGTGGCCATCACACCGCCGACGCTAACAAGCCTGGAGCCTGAAGGGGCCTATGCCAAGGCCAACATGCACGCGCTGCGCAACACAGTAATGGGCAACTTCATGGGACTGTGCGGGCTGACATTGCCCGTGGGTAAGGACGCGGCCGGCATGCCGGTGGGCATGCAACTACTGGCAGGACCCTGGCAGGAGGCGAGACTGCTGGTCATTGGCCAAGCGATAGAAAACAAGCTTGGCAGAGGTCACGATATTCTTGGCGAGCCACCTGCCTGTTGAATGCAGCGAATCTTGGTAGTTCAAGGTGTTAAAAAGAAGCCGGCGTTATGAACCATAGCGCCGTGGAAAAGCCCTCGCAGAGGTTGGCATGGCTGTGCGGTTCGTTGCTGGTAAAGGAGAGACAGTCGCCTTCTTCGAGTACGAAACGTTCGCCAGCCACCACGACCTCCATCTTCCCGCTCAACACCAGTACTGCTTCGTGTCCCTTGTGTGAATAGGGCTCGCTGCTCGTGCCCGGCGGGTAGCTCGCGTGAATGACTTCCAACTGGTTGTTGCTGCGCGGTGTCAGCAGCTGATCGACGATACCATCCTGATATTCGATCTTGACGCGTTGCGCCTGGGTAACCAGCTTGTCGCTCTTTAGCGTACTCCCATCATGTTCGCCTTGCGTATCCGAAAAAAGCCATTGCATGGTGACGCCCAGCGCTTGGGCGATATCCACCAGTGAACCGATCGAGGGCTGGCTGATACCGCGCTCGATCTGGCTTAAATATCCATGAGATATTCCGACCTTTTGCGACAATTGCATCAGCGTCATGCCTTTTAGCTTGCGCAGACTGCGAATTCTGGCGCCCTGCAAATGTGTCGTACCCGCCATACGGCCCTCACATCCAATTGAAATGCATAGTGTTCCACAGTAAGCGCCTGCATCACCGGTTTAGGAATTAGCCTAAAGTATTATTACTGTGAGTGAAAAAAGTACACTAAATTTTTACTTCAGTGGAAATCCTATTCCAAGCACCGATTACAATTACAAGGGCGCACTGATGAATATCTATTTCTGGGGGTTATTAGTAAGCATTGCCGTCTATCTGTTGGTAGGTAACTATGCCGGACGCAAGGTGCAGGGGCTCGACGACTACTACGTGGCGGGACGCAAGGCTCCCACGCTGTTAATCGTTGGCACGCTGGTCGCGAGCTTTCTCAGTACTACCGCTTTCCTCGCCGAAACCGGCTTTGCCTATGACGGCTATGCGTTTTTGATGCTGGCACTGGTCGCAATCAATACCAGCGGCTATGTGATCGGGGCGCTGTTTTTCGGCCGTTTCGTTCGTCGCAGCAAGTCATTGACCATCCCCGAATTCTTTGCCAAGCGTTTCGATTCGCGGGCAATGCAGGTGTTGGCCGGCTTTACCACAGTCATCGGTTTGACCGCCTATTTGCTTGCGGTGACTCAGGGTGGTTCGATCCTGATTTCGGATGTAGTCGGTATTCCGTATGGCGTGGCGTTGATCATGGTCTGGCTAGGCTATATGGTGTTCACCCTCTACTCCGGGTCTCGCGGTGTGGTGCTGACGGACACCATCATGTTCTTGTTATTTACCCTAGTTTCGATCGTTGCCTTTCCGTATCTACTTGGCGAAGAAGGGGGCTGGAATGCCACGCTCTCGGCACTCGCCACTTCTGAAGCGAAGCCGGGAATCGTCGCCTGGCATGGCATGACCGGAGAGGGCGCCTACTGGGCATCGGGCAAGGACGCGCTGATCTGGGCTCTGGTTCTGGGGGTATCCTGGTCCTTGGTATTGGCGGTCAGCCCGTGGCAGACCAGCCGCTACCTGATGGCCAGAAGCGAGCATGTGGTGGTGCGGTCGGCCTGTATCTCGGGTCTGGTACTCGCGGTGCTGTACGTGGTGTTGATGATGAGCGGCGCCGCCGTCAATCTCGTCAACCCGGATATCGAGGTGTCGGAGCGGGTCATGGTTTGGGCGGGGATGAACATGATGCCGGCCTTTACCGGTACCTTGTTGATATCTGGCATCATGGCTGCCGCGCTCTCCTCGTGCTCGACTTTTCTGTCGCTGATCGGCTTCAGCGTCTCGAACGATATCGTCAAGTCCACTCGCTGGAGCGAGCAGAAGACGTTACGGATGAGTCGCTACATCATGTTCTTTGCGGCGCTGACCAGCCTGATCCTGGCCTACTTTCAGCCGCCCGCGGTGATGTGGATCACCTATTTCGCCGGCACCCTGTTCGCCTCGTCCTGGGGGCCGGTGGCCTTCATGAGCATCTGGAGCCGACGCATCAGCGCACCTGCGGCTTTCGTCGGCATGCTGGTAGGGTTTGTCATCAACATCGGCGCCAAGCTTCTCGACAATGCGGGTATGGTGGCGCTACCTGTTTATCTTGATCCTTTCATTCTTGGCTTCGCCAGTAACCTGATATGCATTCTGGTGATCTCGCGTTTCACGCAGCCGACGACGGCTGCACTGGCTTACTTCGAGGCAATCCGCCGGACGCCGGAAGAGGAGTTCGATCCCGCCGAGGTCAAGAAGACGCTGGTCTGGCCAGTGGTGGTGATGGTTTCCGGATTGGCTATTGCCGGGCTGCTGGTCGTCTTTTATGCCATTCCCTATGCGGCAGCACTGGGACGTGACTTCAGTCTGCTCAGCGGCGAGAGCCTGCTATCGATTGGCTACGGCACTTCGGTGTTCTGCGTGGGTCTGCTGGCTTACTGGCAAGTGAGGCGGGTCTATGGTCGCAAGGCAGCCCTTCGCGCCATTCCCACACGACACTCGGAGGCTCATTCATGAGCACTCAAGCACTCTTTCCGACTCTTTTTTCGCCGTTTCAAATCGGTCGGCATACGATTCCCAATCGCATTGTCTTTACCGGTCACGATACCTGCCTGCCGGAAGACGATACCGTCAACGATGCGCTGGTGGCGTACATTGAGAAGCGCGCTCGTCATGGCACGGGATTGATCGTGCTGCAAGTCTCCGGCGTACATGAAACCGCGCGCTATACCTCGCATCTGCTGATGGCCAATGACGATAGCTGCATTCCAGGATATCGCCGCCTGGCGGAGGCTTGTCAGAAACATGGTAGCGTACTTTTTGCTCAGCTGTTTCACCCGGGACGCGAGATCATGGAGTCCGCCGATGGTCTCAAACCGGTTGCCTACTCGGCTTCCAGCACGCCTCAGGAGCGCTTTCATGTGATGCCGCGCGCGCTTAGCGGCCACATCATAAAAGAGATCGTTGCGAGCTTTGGTGCGGCCGCCCGGCGTATACAACAAGCCGGCGTCCAGGGGGTGGAGATTCTCGCAAGCCATGGCTATCTACCGGCGCAGTTTCTGAATCCCAAGGTCAATTCTCGAAGTGATGATTACGGTGGCAGCTTCGCCAATCGCGTGCGTTTCCTTGAAGAGATCATCGATGAGATCCGTCGTCAGGCTGGTGACGAGTTGGCTATCGGATTGCGTATCTCCTGCGATGAGCGTGACGAGGACGGCATGACACAGGAGATCGCCATCGAGACACTCAAGCACCTCGAGAGCAAGCTGGATTATGCCAGTGTTGTCGCCGGCACCTCAGCGTCTCTGGGAGGGTCGGTGCATATCGTGCCCCCCATGTCTTACAAGAATGCTTATCTTCAGGATGAAGCCTTGGCGCTACGGGCTGGCTTGTCACTGCCGCTGATTCTCACTGGGCGTATCAATCAACCTCACGAGGCGGAGGCGGTGATCCGTTCCGGCGCTGCGGATCTGTGTGGTATGACGCGGGCGCTGATATGCGATCCGGCGATGCCGAGCAAGGCCAGACAAAACGATGCCGATGGCATACGTGCGTGCATCGGCTGTAACCAGGCGTGTATCGGCCACTTTCACCGCGGGCTGCCGATCTCCTGCATTCAGTACCCCGAGTCGGGCCGCGAGCTGCACTATGACCGAATCGGCATGGCGGAACATGCCAAGCGCGTGGCGGTGATCGGTGGCGGCCCCGCCGGCATGAAGGCCGCGGTGATAGCGGCGGCCAGGGGACATCGAGTCACTCTCTATGAGGCGAGCACGCGTCTGGGCGGGCAGGCCAACCTGGCGCAATTATTGCCGCATCGCGCAGAATTCGGAGGAATCATCACTAACTTGCAAGAAGAGCTCAAGCGCAGTGAAGTAGACGTACTAACCCAGCGGACTGTCACGCCGGAAGAGCTACTGAAGGAAGGCTATGAGCAAGTGCTGATAGCCACGGGTGCCAAGCCCTACACGCCTCCCCTAGAGCGAATGGGCAATCTTCCGGTCAGTCAGGCCGTCGAGTTGCTGAACGCGAAGAACTTACCCGGTGGTCATGTGGTGGTCTACGACAGCCAAGGTGATTGGATTGGTGTAGGCCTCGCTGAGATGCTGGCTAAAGCCGGCGCGCGGGTAACGCTTGCGATCAATGGCTTGCACCTGGGCGAGTCGTTACAGAGCTATGTTCGCGATGGTGCGGCTGCACGGTTGCATAACCTTGGCGTCCAGATAAAAACCTATGCGCGAGCCTTTGGCGTCGACGACGATACGGTTTACCTCTATCACACGGGCGGTGGAGAGCCGATGGTCATCGATGGTGTCGATCATCTGGTTTTGGCGTGTGGAAGTGTTCCCTGCGTTTCACCTGAAGATGAAGATAGTTGGCAAGACCTGCCAGTCACTCTGATCGGCGATTGCCTTGCCCCCCGCACCGCCGAAGAGGCGGTTTATGATGGTCTTAAGGCTGCGGTTGATATTTGATAGAAAAAAGCACTCATCGCGTCGCGTTCAAACGCCTCAGCATGATTAATTCAAGCTGATAGAGAAAAAACAGCAGGAAAATAGATTGCCCCAGCGCACCCTAATCGGGTTGGGTTGAGGCAGCTTTTTCTGCGGAGGTATCTGCCTCCGATGACTCACAGACCCATTGCATTGCGGTCTCTTTCTCTTCTTTCTTGAATGGCCGTACCTCGATGGATGAGAACAGCTGATTCTGGACGCTTGCAACGCTACGCACCCATTGCTGATCCGAAACGACTGCAATGCGATGAAAACGATGCATGCGTCCAAACTGGGTCAGGCCATAACCGATGTCGCGCATCAGGGCGGTACCGGTCATCCAGCGTAGATTATCGACCTCGACAAAGAAGCTGATCTTATCGTGGCTTTTCTTGGTATGTTCGATGGCATCGATGCCGCGCTGGAGATCATCGGCGTCGATACAGCCGGAAACCCGCATGGCAACAACGTGTAAGGCTGGGGCAGCAATCAGTTCGAGCATGAGAGTCACTCCTCAAGTGATAGTCTTTTAACAGCGCAGACATTTTTCAGACAGAGCGTAGAATGACCGGCTTTATCCATTAAATAGTATCTGGAGCCTGTTTGTATGATTTCCAACCCGGATGTCGTGATAATCGGCGCGGGCGCCGCTGGGTTGATGTGTGCGCTGACCGCCGGCTATGCCGGGAGACGGGTGCTGGTCATCGATCATGCCAACAAGCCGGGCAAGAAGATTCTCATGTCCGGCGGGGGGCGCTGCAACTTCACCAATCTCGATACGCAGCCGGACCATTTCTTCTCCAACAATCCCCATTTTTGTATTTCGGCCCTCAATCGTTATCGCCCGGAGCATTTTGTCGAACTCGTCGAACGTCATGGCATCGAGCCGGTAGAAAAGGCGCCGGGCCAGCTATTCTGTGCCGATTCGGCAAAACCGATTCTCGATATGCTGCTTACAGAGTGTGACTGGGCAGGAGCGGAGATTCATCTAAAGACCACCGTCGAGCGCATCGAGCGAAAGGGCGAAGGCATGCGTCTGACAACGTCCGCTGGGGGCATCGATACCGGCGCGGTGGTGGTTGCCAGCGGCGGGCTATCGATTCCGACCATGGGGGCATCGGGTTTTGGCTACGATATCGCCCGCCAATTCGGCCTGGCAGTAACTGAAACCCGCGCTGCGCTGGTGCCGTTTATTCTGACCTCTCAATGGAAAACACGCGCGGCAGCGCTTTCGGGCGTGTCCTGTGAAGTGGACGTGAAATGCCGTAATGGAGGCTATCGGGCACCGATGCTGTTTACCCATCGCGGGCTCTCCGGCCCCGCTATGCTACAGATCTCGAGCCATTGGCAGCCGGGTGATGAACTGCTGATCGATCTTTTGCCAGACATCGATGCCTTCGGTGCGCTGGCCAGTGCACGCAAGGCTACCCCCAAGCGCCGGCTTTCGACCTGGCTGGGTGAGCATTTGCCCAAGCGCCTGGCTCAGGCATTGATCGAGTGGTATGGCAGCGATGGGCTATTGGCGGAGCAGTCCAATGCTCAGTTGCAATATTGGGGCGAGCGACTCAACGCCTGGCGGCTAAAGCCTGCGGGAACGGAAGGGTGGCGTACCGCAGAAGTGACCCTGGGGGGCGTGGATACAGCGGCCATTTCCTCCAAGACCTTCGAGGCTAAGGATCTGCCGCAACTGCGCTTCATTGGTGAGGTGCTCGATATTACCGGTGAGCTGGGAGGGTACAACTTCCAGTGGGCCTGGGCGTCCGGGGTGGCGTGCGGCCTGGCGTTGTAAAAAAGTTACCCGAACTACTTGGACTCGCGCAGTGACCTGCTACGCTGAATTGTCATATCAAGGATGCCATTTTTTCGACAGGAGGTTGCCGTATGTCATTACTTGTGGAAAGAAAGCGCGATTCGGCTTTCGAAGAAATCCAGCATACCAAGGAGTGGTTGCGCAGTTATCAGCGCGTTCGCGCCGCTACCGAAGCGTTATGCGCGCCGCTGTGCAAGGAAGACTATGTGGTGCAAAGCATGGCGGATGTCAGTCCGCCCAAATGGCATATTGCTCATGTCAGCTGGTTCTTCGAAGCATTCCTGCTGACGCCGTTTCATGCATCCTATTGCCCCCTCGATAGCGCCTACGACTTTCTTTTCAACTCCTATTATGAAACTCATGGGACTCCGTTTCCACGACCGCATCGGGGGCTGATATCACGCCCCACGGTAGATGATGTATACCGTTATCGTGCCCATATCGACAATGCCATGGTGGAACTGCTCAGCAATCCACCGGCTGAGCATGTGAATGACATCCTCCACCGAGTGGAGCTTGGGCTCAATCACGAGCAGCAGCATCAGGAACTATTGGCCATGGATATCAAGCATATCCTGTCACAGAATCCGCTTTTCCCGGTTTATCGCAGCGACCTGTCGCCGGCTTCCGATCAACAGGCCGAGCCACTGCGGTGGCATGATTTTGCAGCAGACGTGCGCTATATCGGTCGTGAGGTCCACGCAGATGGTTTTGCCTTTGACAATGAAACGCCGCGCCACCGCCAGTTCGTCGAGGCATTTCAACTTTCCAGTCGCCCCGTGACGAACGCTGAATTTCTGGCGTTCATGCAGGCCGGTGGCTATGAACACCCGGACTATTGGCTATCCGACGGCTGGCAGACGGTCAAGCAGGCTGGATGGAAAGCCCCGCTTTACTGGGTAAAGCGAGATGATGGCTGGTACCACATGACCTTGGGGGGGCTAGTACCCGTGGATTGGCAGGCGCCGGTGAGCCACGTCAGTTTTTATGAGGCCGATGCTTTCGCCTGCTGGGCCGGCGCGCGTTTACCTACGGAGGCGGAATGGGAAGTCGCTGCCCGAGAAGCGAATTCCGAAGGCAACTTCATCGAGCAGGATTACTTGCGCCCGGTAGCCGGCGGAGTTTCAGAGGATGCACCCGGGCAGATGTTCGGCGATGTCTGGGAGTGGACCGGCAGTGCCTACCGGCCATACCCGGGATTCAAGCCACTGCCCGGTAGCCTCGGGGAATACAACGGCAAGTTCATGTCGGGTCAAATGGTGCTGCGTGGTGGATGCTGCGCGACGCCCCAGGCCCATATCCGCGCAACCTATCGAAACTTCTTTCCGCCTCATGCCCGCTGGGCTTTCTCGGGATTCCGTCTTGCCAAGGACGTTTGAAAATAGAAACAACAACGCCGGCATAAGCCGGCGTTTCATTTACACGCTTTGCTAAACGACGATGAGGCTCAAGCGCGTCGATTGCGCAACATGCGATAGGCGACCCGGCCTCGATTGACGAGCATCATGCCGGTAAGCAGCCTGCCCATCAGCTTGCCGGTAGAACGAGGTTTGCGAAGGCCGCGTATTGCAGCAAAGCCGCCCAATGCAATGAAGGCCGTACGCCATTGAGTTAGCCGTTGCCATCCACGATCAATGGGAGCAGTTGCTTCTCGCCAATCGCGCAAGGCCATGGTCATATCAATGCGTTGTTGAAGTATCTCGATCTCGAGCTCTTCTCGCCGCTTAAGACGATCACGATGGCTCACGCGAAGACTCCAGATAGTGCCGATCTTGAGACAGGTTGCTTAGCGTCGATTCCATCAGCCTGCGCTGCTTGGCAATACGCTTGGCACTGAATGCCAGTATGGCAGCCACGAGTAATAGCGTGCCGCCGCTGACACCAATCGCCAAAACACGATGCTGCTCCCAATAGGCGACTATCAGCATCAGAAGTAGCATGCCAATGCCAAAGGCAAACAGTATCAAGCTGGCGCCTGCAAGCATCAGTACCGTAAGGATGCGGTCACGCTCGAGTTCCAGTTCGACTACGGCGAGACGCAGTCTCGTCTCGCCGGTAGTAACCAAGCTGCTCAGCATTTGCCGTCCAGCTTGAATCACGCGTTCCGCTGGGCCGTTGCCGCTGGACATTAGCGCCGTCCGACGATCATGCCGATAACGACACCCACGGCAGTACCGATACCAATGCCGGTCCAGGGGTTCTGATGCACGTAGCGATCGACCATGTCGGCACTATCGAGCACGCCGTCACGGGCATCGTTATAGGCTTTTTCGCCTCGAGCTTCGATACGCGTGCGTGTTTCCCGCAAGCGCTTCTCGGCACGGCTGCGCAATTCCTTGACGTTGCTTCGCGAATCGTCGGCAGTTGCACTGACCAGTTCTTCCACGGTCTGAGAAAGATGACGCAGGTCTTCTTTAAGTTGCTCGGTGCTGGCTCCGCGAGAGTTCGTCTCACGGCTGTGGTGTCCTACAGGAAACATGCTCATTTCTATAGTCTTCCATGAGTGGTGAATAAGGCTATCATCATAGCAACATGCCCTTGGTTATCAATCATTGCCTGGAATACCCGCTAGATAAGTATTCAGGCTGAAGCCCAATCCGAAACGCTGTACGTCCTCATCGTAATCAACGAGACTCTCCCCATACCCATCGAAGTACTGCACATGGCCCCGGACTTTACCGATCAATGGGAAGGTATAGTCTATCAGCGCGCCGTAATGATGCTTGCCTGGATTGCCGCGCAACATGAGGGATATTTCCTGATCGCCGAAGGTATGTACCAGAGTCATGTCGGCATAGCCGATATAGTTCTCGAGGTCCGGGTTGTCGTCGTCTTTATCCGACTCGGGAATGCGCCAGTGGGGGACTACGCTGATCGCCCAATCACCCCGTTGAAAAAGCAAGTCCGCATACAGACGATTCCAGCTGCGGGACAAGGGCTGCGATTGCCCGTTTGACTGGTGCGCGAAACCTACGCGATTTTGCGTGTTGGTCCAGCCAAACCAGGAATAGGCATTGTCGAAACTGATGAACGCTTCGGGCTCGTGATTGGTTTCGCGGAATGGAGACGATGCCTTGGCATTGTAGGCCTGCCACCAGCTGCGCTGAGTATAGGCAAAGTAGAGATCGCCATTGTCACCAAACATGTCGTTCAGGACGCTTACCTTGAGACTGATCTGAAACTTGACTTCTGAATTGTCTGCATTGCCATTGGTGCTGATTGAGTCGAAATCTTCCTGGTTGGGGTTGGTACTGTAGGACCAAGGCAATAAATAGTTGCGTCGATAAACGCTAAGCACCAAGGGATTGCGCGATGATTCGCGCTCAAGTTCACGGCGAACATCCGCCTGCTTCAGGGTGCTGGCAATTGCCTCCTCGCTACCCGAAGTACTATTTTCTTGCGTGCTCGGCTGGGCGTTCGCTTGAATCGAAACGCTCAGCAATGAACAAAAAAGCAACCGCGCAATCACACGCAGCGGTGAGGGCAAAACCATTATCAGCGTCCTGTATGCGGCACCAAGCGTCTGTTTCTACCATGCTGTTCTGCCAAGTCAATCGCTTTGCGGAAGTAATTGCCACCTTGATATGGCGCTCGGATAATTCTTTAGCAATTAGAATGCGATACGCTCGCATGGGAAATGAGGATCAATAATGGCAGCGGGGCAGAAAAGAGGGTGGCGCATAGTCATTGTGGTTGTGCTGGCGTTGTTGTCGATTTGGACTTCGGCCTGGGGCCAGGAGGTGCCACCGGAGCGTGATGCAGTTTCCCGGAGTCTGGAAACACTGACGGCAATAGAGCAGCCGAATAGCGATCAGCAGGAAGAAATGGAAACGCTGCAGTTCGTGCTTGATATGCTGAAGGACATAGAAAACATTCGTCAGGAACGCAACGAGCTCGAGCAGCAAATCACTCGTGCGCCGGATGAAATGCAGCGCCTTGCGCGTTCGCTGCGCGACACGATGGCAAGTGAAACGGTAGACACCGAAACACTCAAGTCTCTCGACATTTCTGAACTGGAAACACGAGTCGCCGATACCCTGAATCGGCTGCAGTCGCTGCAAGACGATCTAGCCAAGACCAATTCACGCTTGATCGCCGCCCAGACGTTGCCCGAACGCGCTCAGGCAACTATCTCCGAAGCGCTCGAAGAAATCGAGGAAAAGCGTCTTACGCTGAGTGATTATAGCGGTGTCGCAAATTCACCGAAGGCATGGTTGGCGCGAAGCGAATTGGCACTGGCGGAGAATAAGTTGGCGCTCAAACGTCGACAGCTGGCCGTGAATACCCGCTTGCTCGAATTGGCCAGTCGTCGGCGCGAAGTGCTTATCCGCGAAATCGATCAAATCGAGGATAATCTCACTCTGATGCAGGCCATCCTCGACCAGAAGCGTCGCGACCAACTTGCAGATACGCTGGGAGCGACGTCCGGTAACGAACCTTCCCTTGCCGATGACAGTGCAGTGGTGATCGATGCCAGATCGCGCAATCGCCAGATGAGTCTCGAGTTGTTGCAGGTGATCGATCGCTATAACGTACTCAAGCGTGAAGGCGTGACGGTGCGTACGCAGCTCGATCGCGTACGACAGGTACAACGCACCTTGAAAGAGCAGATTGAGGCTGTGCGGGGGAGTCAACTGTTGTCGCGCATTTTGCGGGAGCAGCGCAGTTCCTTGCCTCAGGTCGATGCGGTCAAGGGTATTCAAGAACAGATCGCCGATATCCGCCTCAAGCAATTCGAGTTGAATCGACAGCGTGATGGGTTGCGTGATGCGGAACGACTTGCACGTCAGCAAATCGACGAAAATGGCGCTGAAATGACGCCCCAGGTAATCGATACATTGAGGAAACTGTATCAGGGGCGTAGCGAACTGGTGGATCAACTTGAGCGAGAATACGGTGAGTTGCTGACCACAGCCATCGATCTTCAGCTCAATCAGCAGCAGCTACTCGAAATCAGTGCATCGTTGCGCATGACCATCGAAGAACAGCTTTTCTGGGTGGCGAGTCGTCATCCTCTCGATCTGGCCTGGCTGCATCAATTACCACAATCACTGATGGCTCAGGTGAGTGGAGAAGGTTGGCGGCAGAAGCTCCATCACTTCTGGCGGCTCCCTCATCCGGCTGGCCTGTGGGGACTGCCATTGCTGCTGCTTTCCATCGGCCTGTTGCTACGGCGTCGGCCTATCAAGGCACGACTATTGGCTCTCCACGAACAGGTAGGGCGGCTCAAGCGCGATACCCAGATGCATACCCCCAAGGCCATCCTGCTCAACACTCTGATCGCTGCCCCGGGGCCTTTGGCATTGGCTGCCATTGGCGTCTCCATGAGCCTTGGTGGGGTAGGTGTCGTCGTTGCCTGGGGCGAGGCGCTATTGCAGCTCTCCCTGGCATGGGCGGCAATCGCGCTGGTACGTCGTCTCCTCGTACGAGATGGTGTCGCGGTGCGTCATTTCCACTGGCCTGCCGATTACGCTACGCGCTTGCGAAGCCTGCTCTGGTGGTTGGGCATCGCGCTCATTCCAGTGTTATTGATCAGCTCCCTGGCTCAGGGTGACGGCCCGACCCTTGCCGAGCGGCCGCTTTTCCTATTTTTAGTACTGGCGGGTCTGTTGGCCATGAGCGTGCTGCTGGCACGACTCATTCTTGCTCACACACCCTATTTTGGGGTCAAGCTGTTTCGACTGCTGTTAGGGCTGGCGCTGTCCGGCACTACCCTGGTTCTGGCGGTGCTGATCGTGTTGGGCTATGAATACACCGCCTTGAAGTTGGTCAATCGCTTCGTTGCCAGTTTGTATATATTCGGCTTGTGGATTCTGGTCGAGGCATCCGTGGTCCGTGGACTGGCGGTAGCCGCGCGGCGCCTGGCTTATCGGCGAGCTGTGGCGCGCCGCCGTGCCCAGGTTCAGGAAGGCGCCGAAGGTGGGCTCGAGGTCGTCGAAGAACCGCCATTGGATCTCGAGCAGGTCAATCAGCAGTCCTTACGTCTGTCCAAGCTAATATTATTCCTTGGTTTTTCTGTGGTGCTTTACGTTCTGTGGTCGGATTTGCTGGCGGTGCTGGCCTATCTCGACAATGTTGGCATCTGGTCGATCACCCAAGGCGTAGGTGAAAGTCTTAGCGAAACACCCATTACCGTCGCAGACCTGCTGACGGCACTGATTACCGTGGTGCTGACCTCCGTCATGGCACGCAATCTGCCGGGCTTGCTCGAAGTGATGGTGTTGTCCCGGCTATCTCTCAAGCAGGGCAGCGCCTATGCGATCACATCGCTGCTTTCCTACATCATCGTTGGGGGCGGTATCGTTACGGCGCTGGGAACGCTCGGAGTGTCCTGGGGCAAGCTACAATGGTTGGTGGCTGCTCTGGGTGTCGGTCTTGGTTTCGGTCTTCAGGAAATATTCGCCAACTTCATCTCGGGGCTCATCCTTCTTTTCGAACGCCCAATACGCATCGGCGACACCATCACCCTGGGTAATCTGCACGGAACGATCAGCCGCATCCGCATTCGCGCCACCACGATGACGGATTTCGATCGCAAGGAGATCATCATTCCCAACAAGACGTTCGTCACGGATCAACTGATCAACTGGACGCTGTCGGACAATGTTACTCGGGTGGTGCTCAACTACGGCGTGGCCCATGGTTCCGATCTGGACAGAGTGCACCGGTTGCTGGGGCAGGCCGCCGCCGAGAACGAACGGGTGCTCAAGGACCCGGAGCCTCAGGTGCTGTGCACCAGCTACGGGTCGACGGCCTTCAACTTCGAATTGCGCATCTTCGTCAACGATCTGCTCGACCGGCTTTTCGCTGCGGACGAGATCAATCGGCGGCTCGATACGCTATTTCGTGACAACGACATCCGGGTTGCCTTTAATCAGATGGACGTCTGGTTGCACGATGCAGAAGGACGGGCGAAGAACGTCATCTCCCAGACGAAAGATACGACGCTGGGCGAATCACTGAATAAGTGAGGGGATCACCGGTGCCGAGCATGCAACAGGAATTCGCGATTGCCGTCGCCACCGAGAATCGGGCTGTCGCGCCAGCTGAGTACCTCAAAATCGTGCCCGGCACAGCAGGCGCGGATGCGCTCTTCGACCTGTGTATAGCTAGCACTATCCCTGACGATGCCGCGAGTATCTACTCGGCCTGGACCGGCCTCGAACTGCGGCTTGACCAGAGACAGCAGTTCGGCGCCTCGGTTTAGCATCCGGCCTAGCTCCGGTAGGATCAGCGTCTGGGAGATAAACGAAACATCCATGACCGCCACGGCTATCCCGAGCGGGGCATGTTGCTTGATGGCCGCCAGAAGCCGCGGGTCATTGGACATGGCCCTCGCATTGAGCCCTTCGAGGCATGTCACGCGAGGGTCGCGGCGTAATTCGGTATCGAGTTGATCGTGGCCTACCTCGATGCCGATGACATGGACGGCGCCATGGTGCAGGGCGCAGTCGGTAAATCCGCCGGTGGATTGGCCTACGTCCAGCACGCTTTTACCCTCCAGGCGCAATGCCAGAGTGGTGAGCAGGGCTTCCAGTTTCAGGCCGGCACGGGAGACATAACGCTCTTCCTCATCTTCTCCCAGCACAAGCCCCGTGTCTTCCGGAAGCTTTTCGCTGGGTTTCGTCAACGCCTTGTCAGGAGCGCTTTTCAGCGTCACCCGCCCATTGCGAATCAGGCGCTGGGCCCGGGTGCGCGAACGCACTAGCCCTTGGGCGACGAGTAGCTGGTCGAGACGCATCATGGGTGTTCTCTCATGTAGGCGTGGGGATTGGGGCCTGGCGTGGCGCGCTGAAATTCTCGCTCCCATCGGTCCAGCAGCGCTTCGCGCTTGAGGTGATCGAGTGTCGCCAGCAACCCCGGCCCGAGGCGAATCGGCCGCAACGCTTCGCCCAGGCGCTCGCGTAGTGCCGCTGCACTGCCCGGGCCTTCGAAGGCCGGGTGCACGGCCCCCAAGGGCGTTTGTTCGCCGATTACCCGTTGTCCCGCCTCACTGAGCAGGTAGTCGAGAAAGCGTTGCCCTTGCTCACGGTTGTTTGCCGAGCGTGACAGGAATACCAGCCGTTGCATGATCAGCGCATAGTCGTCCGGCACGACGATTTCCAGCTCCGGGTGCGTTTGAACGAAATCCTGAGCGTAGCTGCCGAGCAGATTGTAGCCGATGAGATAGCGTCCCGACGCCAATCCTTTCAGCATTTCGCCGGTGGTGCCCACGAGATCGGCCTGTACGCCGCCAAGGGCGGCGACCAGCTCCCAGTAGCGGGGCGATAGGCGAGCCTCCTCGACGGCATAGGTATAACCGGCACCGCTGAGTGCCGGATCGTAGGTCACTACACGACCTTGCAGGGCGTCGCGCTCATTCTCGAGCAGCCGAAGCAGGTCGCCGTGATCGGTCATCTTGCCGAAACGCTCGGCCAGCTCCCTGCGGTAAACGATCACCACCGGCTCGAAGGTGATGCCGAACAATTCACGCCGCCAGCGCGCCCACTGAGGCCAATTCCGGGCTGCCTGGCCGTCCAGGGCTCGGGCATAGCCGTGGTTGGCCAGCTGATACTGCCAGGGCATGGCCGAAGACATCACCACGTCGGCACTCCTTTCACCCTCGTCGGCCAGGAAGGTGCGATGGATCTCGAGGGTGGTGAGATTGCGATAGGTCAGGTCGATGTGGGGCTGGCGGCGATGGAAGTCCTCCAGCACCGGTGCGATCAGCGGTGGGTCCAGGGCGCCATGAATCAGCAGGTGAGGTGCATTGGCGCGTTCTGGTTCGGCAGGGTAATGCAGTGTCTGCGCCATGCTTGGCTGCGACAGCAACACCAAGCAAAGCCATGAGAGGGCCATTCGCCATCCAACATTCATGATGGCGTCTCCGGAAAGCGTATGACCGCATTCAGTCCATGCCCCGAACCAGCCTCTTCAAGACTCAGGCGCGCGCCGTGGCTGCGGGCAATACCCTCGACGATGGCCAGACCCAGGCCCGACCCCTCGCTGGATAGCCGGTCACTGTGCTGACCTCTGTAAAAGGGACGCAGCACCCTCAGGTGTAGGTGAGGCGGGATCCCGGGCCCGTTGTCCTCGACCGCGAGTATCGGCGGGGCGGTTTGCACTCGAACGGTGATGCGTGGAGCCTCCTGGTGTCGTTCGTCATGCTGACTGCCATATCGTCGCGCGTTGTCGATGAGATTGCTCAGAGCTTCTTCCAGTTGCCAGTCGATTCCCGAAACGATCACGGCATTTTCCGGCACCTCGACGCCAAGGTCGATGCCGGCTCGCTGGCAGGCCGGGAGTGCGTTGCGCGTTGCCCTGCGCGCAATCTGATTAAGATCCAGTGGTCTGAGTTCCGGGGTGGCCTCGGGATTGTTGAGCCGGGTCAGCGACAGCAGTTGTACCGCCAGACGAGCGGCACTGTTGCTGGTTGACTGCATCGCGCACAGGGAGTCTCGCCATACGCTCGGGTCGTCCTGGCGCAGGGCCAGTTCGGCTCGCGCCGATAAGCCTGCCAAGGGGGTGCGCAACTGATGGGAAGCATCGCCAATGAAGCGTTCCTGGTTGGCACGCACGCGGCGCATGCGTGACAGCAGTTCGTTGAGTGCCTCGCGTAGTTCTGCGAGTTCCCGTGGCAACGACAGCTTCAGAGGCGCCAGGGTGCGAGGATCTCGGGCGCGAATGGCGCGACGCAAGCGGGTGAGTGGAGCCAGGGCGAAGCGAATGGCGAGTACCAGTACGCTGGTGGCCAGCAGGGCCAACAGGGCGATGCGGACAAGGCTGCCATGGAAAAGCGATGACGCCAGTCTTTCGCGGCCTTCCCGGGTGTGAGCGACCCGTACCTCAAAATACTCACGCTGGTTCCAGTCCTCGAGCCGAGCATTGCGTATGCCCAGTCGCAGCGTCTGGTTCTGCCAGCCTACATCTGCAAAGCGTAAGGGAGCGCTGTCTCCTTCGAGGGCAGGTAGATGAGCGTTGCCGGTGACGAACTCGTCCTCCGCGGCATAGAGGGCGTAGAACACTCGTTCTTCGGCATCCGTGGCGAGCATTTCCAGAGCCGCCGGCGGCATGTCGAGCCAGAGGCGATCGTCCTGCCACTTGACCTGTTCGGCGATGGCCAGCGACGCCGCCTCGAGCAATCGATCGAAGGCGCGGTCTGCGGTGTCCCGGGCGCCCAGATAGGCTTGCCACAATATCAGTACCGCCAGGCCCAGCAAAGGCAATAGCAACCAGGCCAGAAGACGTCGGTAGAGACTGTCTCGGGCTGTCACGATGACACCAGCTGATAGCCCAGACCGCGTACGGTATGCAAGGTGACATCGCTGTTGGCCAATCGGCGCCGCAGGCGATGCACGTAGACCTCGATGGCGTTGTCTCCTAGAGATTCGCCGGCAAAGGCTTCGGAGGCCAAGCGAACCTTGTCCACCGGCTCGCCGGTGTGGCGCATCAGGCAGGCGAGCAAGCGCTGCTCTCGGGGCGGTAGATTGAGGTATTCACCGCCAAGCGTAAAACGCTGGGCGAGACTATCGAAGTTCAGCGTGCCGATCTGCAAGCTGGCATCGCGTGCCTGGCGGCGCAGCAGCGCACGCACCCGGGCTTCCAGTTCATCCAGGGCAAAAGGCTTGGCAAGGTAGTCGTCGGCGCCCAGGTCGAGCCCCTTCACGCGATCCTCGATGGCGCCGCGGGCAGTAAGGATCAACGCCGGCGTTTTTGCGTCGCACTGGCGCAGGGCGGCAAGCACCTCCAAGCCGCTGCAGTGCGGCAGGTTGAGGTCGAGCAGAATCAAGTCCTGACCATGATCGGCGTGGGACAGTTGCTGACGAGCCTCGCGACCATCCTGGAGAGTCGTGACGCGATGGCCCTCGAGGCGCAATACGTCGGCCAGCGTCTCGGCGAGCAGTGCGTCGTCTTCGATCAAGAGTAGCTTCATGGCTGTCTCGCTCAGGGCGCAGCAATCGCTGACGGGCTAGTAGCCTCCGGCCGCTGTGCCACTCTGGACACTGCTTCGTTCAATAACGCGGTGGCGGTGGTGGGGTCGAGGCGTCCGCGTGGCCCGGAGAGGGCGAGCCAGAGTGTTCCCGAATCCGCTGTCGTCAAGCGCTGGCAGACCATGACACCGCCAATGAAATCCAGTATAGGGCTGCCCTGGGGCGCAGGCCAGCGCTGCCCGGGACGTAGTGCATGATGCAGGGCCGCATCCGGGGTCGTTACCAGGCGGCATTCGGCGTTTTCATCGTCGATCTCGATCAGGCTGGCGGTTTCGCCGCTGACGCCGGCCAGGCGATCGAGCACGGGCTGGATACTGACCTCGAGCTGCCTGCTAGGCAGGTGCCGACGGGCCAGGCGCAATGGTGTCGACCCCAGGCGATAGCGTCCATCGCTGCCGCGCTGCACGTAATCGAAGCGCTCTAGTGAGCTCAACAGGCGTAACAACGTGCTCTTGTAGAAGCCCGTGGCATTCGCCAGTTCGGCAAGCGTGAAGCTCTCCATGGAGGAGTCGAATGCTTCGAGTATGGTCAATGCCCGTTCCACGGCCTCTACGCGGTCTTGTGCCATGCTTTCAGTGTGCCTCGTGCAGGAGTGGGGGATGCCGTCACCGATACACTACTTTGGTCGCAGCGACGCCAATAAACGTTGACGCCACCTCTCAAGATGCCTAGCTTTCTATTCAGAGGAACGGCGTTCTTCCTTACAGAATTGTAAGGTAACGTCTAGGTGAATGGCAAGTCCGGCGATTCGCCATTCGTTTCGAGTCGATTGATCCATCTCCACAGGAAAGGGAAACAACAATGACGATGAAAGCACCCATCAAACTACTTGCTGCGGTGACGCTGACCTTGGGTAGCAGTATGGTCATGGCTTTCGAGCCCTCCGGCAAGGTGGAGTGCCTGGCGCCTGCAGACCCGGGTGGCGGCTGGGACTTTACCTGTCGGAGCGTGGGCAAGGTACTCGAGGAAATCGATCTGGTACCGCGCAGCGTGCAGACCATCAACATGGCCGGCGCCGGTGGTGGTGTCGCCTATGCCCATACGGTGAGCAAGCGTGCCGGCGACGAGCAGCTGCTGGTTGCAGCCTCTACCGCCACGACTACCCGTCTGGCCCAGGGCCAGTTCCAGGGTTTGGACGCGGACATGGTCAACTGGATCGGAGCGCTGGGAGCGGACTATGGCATCATCGCTGTGTCCAAGGATTCCGAGTATCAGGATCTGCCGACATTGATGGACGCGCTCAAGCAAGACCCCCGGGCGGTGAAGTTCGCCGGCGGCAGCGCCAAGGGCGGCTGGGACCATCTCAAAGTATTGATTGCGGCCCAGGATGCCGGGGTCGAGAACCTGCCACGCATTCCTTACCTGTCCTATAACAACGGCGGTGAAGCCATGACCCAGGTGGTGGGCGGTCATGTGGACGCCTTCACAGGTGATATCACCGAAGCCCAAGGCTTCATGGAATCCGGCGATCTACGCGTGCTGGCGGTACTTGCCGAGGAGCGTCTGCCGGGCGAGTTCTCCGACATACCCACCGCCAAGGAGCAGGGCATCGATGCGGTCGGCCCTAACTGGCGTGGCTTCTACATGCCGGCGGATATCTCCGACGAGGCCAAGCAGTATTGGGTCGACGCCATGGACACCATTTATGAAAGCGAAGAGTGGAAACAGGTCATGACGCAGAATGGTCTGATGCCCTTCCACAAGAGCGCCGATGAATTCGAAGAGTTCGTCAAGCGGCAGATCGATGACATCGAAACCCTCTCCAAGGATATCGGGCTGATTCAATAATGGCACTCAACGATCGTGTCTTTGGCATACTGATGCTCGTCCTGGCCGTTGCATACGGCTGGGGCGCCACTCAGTTTCCAGAACCGTTTGGCGGGGCCGAGGCTGTCGGCCCCGAAACGTTTCCATTTCTGTTGGCGGCGGTGCTGGCGCTGACCAGTCTTTACCTGATCGTGAAGCCGGACCCGGATAATGCCTGGCCGCCGGGTCGCATATGGCTGGAGCTGGTGATTGCCGTTGCCGTGCTGATCGCCTATACGCTGTTGCTACAACCCCTGGGGTTCGTCATCGCCACGACCCTGGCGGTGGGCACCCTGTGCTGGCGCATGGGGGCGGCAGTGCTGCGGGCATATCTCACCGGACTCATCGCAGGGGTGGTGGTATTCCTGCTGTTCACCTATGCGTTGGATCTGCCGCTGCCCTGGGGATTGCTAAGCGTGCTGGAGACAAATTGATGGAAACCCTCAATTATTTGATCGATGGGTTCGGCGTCGCGCTGCAGCCGCATAACCTGATGTTCGCGCTGCTGGGGGCGTTTCTCGGCACCCTAATCGGCGCATTGCCAGGTCTGGGACCCGCCAATGGGGTGGCGATTCTGATCCCCTTGGCGTTCTCTCTGGGATTGCAGCCGGATACCGCTCTCATCATGCTGACGGCGGTCTATGCGGGTGCCATGTACGGCGGACGCATCTCGTCGATCCTGCTGAACATTCCCGGCGATGAGCCGGCCATGATGACCTGTCTCGATGGCTACCCGATGGCGCAGAAGGGTAAGGCGGCGGAAGCCCTGGCCATTTCCGCCGTGGCCTCTTTCATGGGGAGCTTGATTGCCACCATCGGTCTGATCCTTCTGGCACCGCTGCTGGCCAGGTTCGCCCTGACCTTCGGCGCAGCGGAATATTTCGCTCTGTTCGTGCTGGCCTTTGCCACCCTGGGTGGTATTACCGGCAAGAACCCGGTCAAGACAATCATGGCGGCGGCCATCGGCCTGATGATTGCCACCGTGGGTATCGACAATACGGGCACCCAGCGCTACACCTTCGGCATCCTCGAGCTTTATGAAGGCATCGATTTCATCATCGCCATCGTCGGTCTGTTCGCCATTTCCGAACTATTGTTCTTTATCGAGGAGCGCGCCGGGGGCGGCAAGCCGGCCATGATGGTCAACAAGCTCAAGCTCTCCTGGCGGGATATCGTAGCCATACTGCCAACCTCCTTTCGCGGAGGCGTGCTGGGGTTCATCGCCGGCGTCTTGCCAGGGGCAGGCGCGTCCCTGGGCAGCTTCATCAGCTATACCCTGGAAAAGAAGATACTGGGCAAGAAAGGACACTTTGGCGAGGGCGACCCCCGCGGGGTGGCGGCACCTGAAGCCGGCAACAACGGTGCATCGTCCGGGGCGCTGGTGCCCATGTTGACGCTTGGCGTGCCGGGCAGCGGTACCACGGCGGTGCTGCTGGCGCTGTTGATCTCGTTGAACATTACCCCTGGGCCGCTGATGTTCACCCAGAACGCGGATATCGTCTGGGGCGTGATTGCGGCGCTTCTAATCGGTAATTTCCTGTTGTTGCTGCTGAACATTCCCATGGTGGGTATCTTCGTCAAGCTGCTCTCCGTGCCGCCGATGTATTTGCTGCCCATTGTCACCATGGTGGCCTTCGTGGGTATCTATTCGATCAGCAATTCCGCGTTCGACCTTTATTTCATGGTCGCTTTCGGTGTAGGGGGCTATTTCCTGCGCAAGCTGGAGATTCCGCTGGTACCGATCATCCTGGGTCTGCTGCTGGGACCTGAAATGGAGAAGAATTTACGCCACGCGTTGGACATTGCCGATGGTGACTGGACGGTGCTATGGAGCAGCGGTCTGGCGATGGGTTTATGGAGTGTGGCAATCGTCGGTCTGATCCTGCCCTATCTGGTCGGGCCGATTCTGCGTCAGCGCATGAAGGGAAAAGGTGGCGTAGGCGATTGAGATCGGTACTGACGAGACCCCACTGGCATTCCAGTGGGGCCTTCGTTTGAAGCGAGAAAAAGTAGGCTTTAAAGCGAACCGCTTAGAGCCTGTAAGGGGTCTGTGGGTATCCGATCCTTGGCCCAGGTGCGCTGGACTTTGGCGACGACTTCTTGAATGTATCCTTCGTCGACAGCGCTGGTATCGCCTGGCTCCAGAGGGTCGTAATGAAAGATATAAAGACGCGAAAGAAAGTCTTCGAAGAGTAGGGAGGCCTCGCCGTAACGCTCGCCGTTCCCAGCGGTACTGACCACCACACCATCCCCCCAATCCTGACCGCTATCGTTGTTGGGATTGAAGAAGTACATGCGCATGACCTGTTGCGGGTCCAGGCTCACCCGCAGCAGTGAAATGGCATGCCATCCGATGAAGCGCGCAGCGCTATCGGTGACCGCGACCCCCGCGGGTTGGGGGTGAATCAGCGGTTGATTGCCATTGTAGTAAGGGTGGTAGCAGGCATAGAAGTGGCGCAGGAAATTTTCCAGCTGAAACAGCTTGCCGGTAGCGACATCCACGGCAATCCGGAAACCGCGTCCGGCCCACCAACCGTGGAATTCCGGATTGACCCAGCGGTGCGGGTCTTCGCCCCGGGCCATGCAGCGCCGTCCCATTTCGGTGTAGATGCGATCCAGATGCGGCACCACCAGCAGCGATACCGGGTCGAGATCCATGGGCAGCGTCTTGGCGACACCCTCAAGGTTTTCCCTGGAAGAGACCGGCTGACCTTCGAAGTGCATGATGATCTCGTCGTCACGCGTGGCCCAGACGATCATCTGCAGCAGGTAGTCCGGGTCGTTGTAGGACCACATCGAAAGGGCTCGGGCCGACTGACAGGTGGGATTGTTACCTTGCCCGACCCCGAGCGGCTGGCCGAGCATGCACAGCACGCCCTCCATCAGCCGCGCACCGGGAGAAGGCGTGACACCGAAGGCAAGGGTCAGGCGTTGCTGGGAATAGGGTGACAACTCGAGCCCTACCTGGCGCCACAGGGCCGGCGCCACCGGCGGTTGATATAGGATGCCGCGCTCGAGCATCAATGCCAGCCCGTAGATGGCCTGGCTGGTCTCGGGATGCACTGCCAGATCGATCATGGCATGGACCAGGGCGTGATAGCACAGCAGGCAGTCACGACCGGTGCTGGAAAGGCCTAGGGCCTCGCTCAGAACATGATCGCTGTGCGTCAGTAGATGGCGCAGCAGCAATGCGTGATAGGGCGAGACCAGGCCAGTATCGTGCATCGCTCGGGCGAAGCCGGTAGCTTCGAACTGAAGCGCCGCCGCGTCCATGCTTTCCAGGCGCTGCTGATAAATTTCGAGGCCTGGATCCTCGCGACAGCCGTTGGTGGTACCGAATAGGCTGCTGATCAGGCGATCCGCGCCTTGACCGCTGACGCCAAGGTCGATGTTCGGATTGATGCGACAGGCGGCAATCTGCAAAATCATCTGCTTGACGGATTCGACCTGAATCGGGCGCTGCTGCAGCACGCGCCAGATCTCGTCCACCAGCTGATCGACGATATGCTCGTAGCCGATACCCTCCGCTAGATGCCTGAGCAGGCCCCGGGTCAACAGCGCCAGGCTACCTTGCTGCGTTCGCTCTGCTTCGCTGGGGGCCGTAAACAGCAATTCCAGATTGAGCGCCAGTACCTGGGTCAGATAATGATGAGCCTGTTCAGTGGAAATGGCGGAATGCGGGTAGGCACCCTTGGCAACTGCCAGCAGGCGTATTTCGCTCAGGGTTTCCATCAGCACTACGTCACTGGATTCCGAGCGCAGCGAATACTTGGTCAATGCAGGTTGCAATATTTGTGGTTGGGCCCAGTCGGAGCCGTTGAAGATGCCCGCCGTCTCTAATGGTGCGGCGCGTTGCTCGATCGCATCAAAGCCGCCTTCCATCATCATGATACGGCGCAACGCCGTCAGCACCCGACTGGTTTTGGTGGCTTTGGCATAATCCGGTGTTCGGGCAAGGATGTCGATTGCCTCATCCAGATTCGCAAGCGACCTTTGCAGGTCGCCGGCGTTTTCTCCTTGATTAGTCAAGCAAGCTCCTTGGCATGCTGCAGTCTGCTCATACGTAGAAATCGAGCTCTTCCTGATGCTTCAACAGATCGCGCATGGTATGCGGATCGTCGCCGAAGAAATAGATCAGTCCCCAGTGCGTACCAAATGCAGTGCGCTTGGTCACGGTCTCTTCCAGCGGAGCCGTCAATTCATGAGACTCGAAGTACTCGTGCTGTTCCGTTTCCTCAGGAATCTCGAGCTTGCTGACCACCCTCCGGCGCGGATAGACCCCGAAGCAGCCTGCATGGCCCTTGGCATCCACCACCTCCTTGGGAAAGAAGTTCGTGATTTCCTCCTCGGTGGTCTTGGGGTCGAAGGACAACACCAGCCCTTGATAGGCGTTGAAGCCGTAGGCGCGTTCGAGCAGCTCGAAGACCTTGAAACCCGGCGGACGGTAGGCGACTTCACCAAAGTACATTTCTCCGTCACTGGTGACGAAGTACTCGGGATGGATGAAGCCAAATTCGATATCGAAGGTCTTGATCAGTTTCTCGATCTGGCGAGTGATCGCTTCCCGGTACTTTTCAAGCTCCGGGGTCGCAGGCACGAAGACGGAATAGCCCAGGGTCACGTACTCGGAAATATTCAGAAAGCGAATCTTGCCGTCGTGTACCCACGCCTCGACGGCGAATTCCCAGCCGTCCAGGTGGCTCTCCATCAAGACCGGGAATTCCTCGTCGGGAATCGTATCGATCTCGTCCGGGGTACGGATGACCCGATGGCCGAGGCAGCCCGCTTTATCGAAGGCCTTCAGGTGAATGGGGTCGTTGGGGTCGCCATCGAGTTTGAGTAGGGTCTGGTTGACGCGCTTGAGAAAGCGAATGACATCGGACTTGTCGTGGGCTTCCTCGAAGATGCCTACGCGAATACCGCCAAGCTGAGCACGACGCTTCATCAATGCCTTGTCGCGCAGCAATAGAGCCTGCCCGTACAGCCGCGGGTTATCCATCAGCACCGAGTTGATTGCACCGGCCCACTCCACGGTTTCCTCGAAAAGCGGAATGGCAACATCGACTCCCATGTCATTGAGGGTTTCAGCAATTTCCATCGAACGGTCGTTGAGACGTTCGAAATTCCAGGCAAGATAAGGAATGTCATGTTCCTTGCAATACTCTTCCGCCCAGTCCGGTGCCACGATGACGTAGCGCCGGTCAAAGCGATCCAGCGCCTCGATGGCACTCAGGCTCCAGCCAAGCATCGCAACGTAACCCTTGTCAGGATTCTTTTCCATGAATCTACTCCCTGATAATTATTGTATAAACAGTGAGTCGCCATGAGACGTTCGGCTCCTCATTCCTTTGTAAGCATAGCAGCCAATGGCGCCAATAAAACCGTGGACTTTTGTCGTGCCGGGGTAATCAAGCGTTACCCATGGCATGATGAAGCTTCTACGTCGGTATCCGACCTTGATGACGGCTCGGGCCGCTGGTATATTGCGGTCTCGCTGAACAAGCTCCTGAAAGTTCAGGAGCTTGCCTTCGAGTCGTTGAGCGCTGTGCTGCGCTTGACGGTTCTGCGGTGGCCCTCGTCGGTCCTCCCGCAACGCTAAACTGCGAACCCCGCCAGGCCCGGAAGGGAGCAACGGTAGCGGTGGCTGCGTGTGCCGGGATGTGGCTGATGGGGGCTGCCTCCAACATGAAGACTGCTCGCCTCATCGTCCTTTCACGTATGTGGTCTTTTCTTGACCCGACAGTTCATCCTTTTGACAATTCCTCGATCGACCAATGACCTGGATGTCTGCTCATGAATACCGAATTGCTGGAAATCCGCGACCATCTCGGGCGGTTCGCACCCTTTGATCGCCTATCCGATGAATTGCTCGATGCGGCAGCAAGCGAGGTTCAGGTCAGCTATTACCGGGCGGATACCGAAATACTGGCCCGGGATCAGGAAACCCACGAGCTGTGTTATATCCGTAGCGGCGCCGTGGAGATGTATCGCCGCAGCGGGAGTCTCTACAACCGCTTGAGTGAAGGTGACATCTTTGGTTACTCCGATTTGTTACGCCGCCGAGGCGTCCAATTTCCGGTGCGGGCGATCGAAGATACGCTGATCTACTTCATTCCCGAAACCGTGTTCGAGCGTCTTTGCGAGGAAAACGACGATTTCGCCGACTACGTCGAGGAGGGTGGGTCGGCACTGAAGACTACCGTGGAGCAGCAGCGTCATAATAGCGACATGATGACGTCCCGAGTGCGCAAGTTGATCCGACGCTATCCCACCATGGTCGAGCCATCGGCGACGCTGCAGGAGACCGCCATGCGCATGCGCGATGAGTCGTCAACCGCGGTACTCGTACTCAGCTTTCCGGATGAAGATCATTCACGGCAGTTTACCCTGGCGGATGGCCAAGCCTGGAAGCTGGCAGGAATCTTGACGGACCGCGACTTCTGTACCCGAGTGCTGGCCGCCGGCGTGACGCCGGAGTCACCGGTAACCGAGGTGATGTCCAAGGACCCGATTACCGTACAATCCGAGGAGTCCTTGTACGAAGCCATGCTCTGCATGCTGCGTAACAATGTACACCACCTGCCGGTGCTACATCGTCGTCGCCCGATCGGCATATTGCATCTATCGGATATCGTACGCTATGAGACCCATAGCAGCCTTTATCTGGTCAGCAATATCTTCAGTCAGTCCAATGTCGAGGGGCTCAAACGTCTGAGTGTCGAAGTGCATTCAGCCTTCGTGCAGCTGGTGTCGGAAGGGGCGGATTCCCAGATGATCGGCCGTGCGTTGTCCAGCATCGGTCGCAGCTTTACCCGGCGGTTAATCGAGCTTGCCCAGGAAGAGATTGGCCCGGCGCCGATTCCCTTTTGTTTCATGGCACTTGGCTCCATGGCGCGGGATGAACAGGCCATCGTCACGGATCAGGACAACGCCCTGGTCTTGAGCGACGATTTCGTCTCTGCAGACCACGACGACTACTTCCTGAAGCTTGCCACCTTCGTCAGCGATGGCTTGGCAGCCTGCGGATACAGCTATTGCAAGGGCGACATCATGGCCACCAATTCCCGTTGGCGGCAACCGTTGTCCGTGTGGAAAACGTACTTCTCGACCTGGATCGACGAGCCCAACCCCGAGCGTCTGCTCGACAGCTCGATCTTCTTCGATCTGGACGGCGTGTATGGCGAGGAAGTGTTCGTCGAGCAGTTGCAGGACCTGGTTGCGAGCAAGGCCTCGCAGAGCCCCTTGTTTCTTGCCGCAATGGCCCGTAATGCATGCAACCGTACGCCGCCGCTGGGGTTCTTTCGCACCTTCGTGATGGAAAAGGATGGCAAGCACGACAACTCCATCAATCTCAAGCGCCGGGGCACCGCGCCCTTTGTGGATCTGGTGCGGGTGCATGCCCTGGCCTGCGGCTCAAACGCCCAGAATACCTTCAATCGTCTCGAGGCCATCAATGCGGCTCGAATACTTCCCGAAGGGGGCAGCGCAAGGCTCGGTCATGCGCTAGAGTTCATTTCCATGGTGCGCCTGCGCCATCAGGTAATGGATATAGAGGCAGGGCAGCAACCGGACAACAACATCGAGCCGGAGAGCATATCCAGCCGCGACCGGCACTATCTGAAGGCGGCCTTCGAAACACTGAGTCATGCGCAAAAGTTCATCAAATTTCGCTATCCGATACCAACGAAGGGCCGCCGAACCGAAATATGACGTCTCTTCTTTCAAGCAAGCACGATCAGACAAACTGGGCGGACTACATGGCAAGCTGCGCCCAGGTGGCGCGGGATTCTGGTCTTCGGCGTTTTTACTCTGCGGGTATTCCAGATCCGCAAACGCCCATCGGTGACGTGCCATTGGTGGCCCTGGATCTGGAAACCACCGGGCTCGATGCAGTACGCCACGGTATCGTCAGCGTTGGCGCCCAGCCCTTTACGCTCAAGCGCATTCCCCTTGCGCAAAGCCACTATTGGGTAGTGCAGCCGCGCCAGCCATTAAGCGAGCAATCCATCACGTTTCATCACATCACCCACTCCGAGATCGAGACGGCGCCGGATCTTGGCGACATACTCGCGGAACTGCTGGAGGTTCTCGCAGGCAGTCTGGTGGTGGTGCATTACCGCAACATCGAGCGTCCCTTCCTCAATCGCGCTACCCGTACCCGAATGGGCGAGAATCTGCTGTTTCCCATGATTGATACCATGCAATTGGAGGCGCGAGTGCATCGCAAACGGCGCTGGGCCTGGTTGAAGCGGCTCAGCGGGCGCCCCTCTGCTTCGTTGCGCCTGGCGGAAAGCAGGGAGCGTTATCATCTACCGTTCTATACCGGGCATCACGCCTTGCTGGACGCGCTGGCGACGGCGGAGCTGTTCCAGGCTCAGATCGCTCGGCACTATTCACCGCAGACCCCAATCAGCGATCTGTGGTGCTGAGTACAGGCAGTTGGGTATGAAAAAAGCGGCCATGGCCGCTTTTTTTAACACCGGTTTCGATAGACTGACTCAGCCACGCGGCTCGCTCATGAGCCCCTTGACGATGGCGTAGCAGCAGGCAAGCAGCACCAGGGTGAAAGGCAGGCCCGTGGAGATGACCCCCGCCTGAAGCGCCGTCAAACCCCCGCCCAGCAGCAGAGCGATGGCAATGACGCCCTCGATGATGGCCCAGAAGACGCGCTGAACTCTGGGGGCGTTGACCTTGCCCCCGGCGGCGAGAGAGTCGATGACCAGGGAGCCGGAATCCGACGTGGTGGTGAAGAAGACGATGACCAGCACGATGCCCAGAAACGACGTGATCGACGAAAAGGGCAACTGGCCCAGCATGACGAAGAGCTGAAGTTCAAGATCCGCATTCTCGACGCCTTGGAACCCATCGGCAACGACCTGGTGGATGGCGGTATTGCCGAAAGCGGTCATCCAGATGATCGACACCACCGAAGGGATCAGCAGCACGGCAACCAGGAATTCCCGCACACTGCGGCCCCGGCTGATGCGGGCGACGAACATGCCCACCAGCGGCGTGATGCTGATCCACCAGGCCCAGTAGAAGGCGGTCCAGTCCTCGACGAAACCTCTGTCGTCACGACCGAAGGGGTTGGACAGGGCCGGTAGATGAGTTACGTAGGAAGCCAGGTTCTTGAAGAAGCCGCCAATGAGATACAGGGTCGGCCCCACGGCGATCACGAATACCAGCAGCAGGAACGCCAGCACCATGTTGATCTGAGAAAGACGCTGCACGCCCTTGTCCATGCCTGCCAGGATGGAGAGCAGGGCGATGGCGGTGATGCCCATGATCAGCAGCACCATGGTGATGTTGTTGTTCGGAATGCCGAACAGATGCTCCATGCCCGCGGTTGCCTGGGAAGCCCCGATGCCAAGGGAGGTGGCTAGACCAAAGAGGGTGGCGAATACCGCCAGGATATCGATGAGATGCCCTGGCCAACCCCAGATACGCTCTCCCAGGATGGGATAGAAGATGGAGCGCATGGTCAACGGCAGGCCCTTGTTGAAGGTAAAGAGCGCCAGCGCCAGGGCAACCACCGCATAGATGGCCCAGGGATGCAGCCCCCAGTGAAAGATGGTGGCCGCCATGGCGAGCTGCGTGGCCCTGGCGGAGTCATCGGACGCCGCGCCGAGAGGCGCCGAATCCGTGCGCAGGCCGCTCTCGGTGACGATACCGCCGGAGGCGTTGCTGAAGTGGGTGATCGGTTCGGCGACGCCATAAAATATCAGGCCGATGGCCATGCCCGCGGCAAACAGCATGGCGATCCAGCCGGTGTAGCTGAAATCCGGCTTCGCATGCTTGCCCCCAAGCCTGATCTTGCCGTAGGGCGAAACGATCAGACCGACGCACAACAGCACGAAGATATCCGCCGCCAGCATGAAGAACCAGGCTAGATTGCCGGTCAGCCAGGTGCGCATGCTGCCGAAAATCGGTTCGACCTCGTTTTGAAACGCCAGGGTGATGACGACAAAAAATACCACCATCAAGGACGATACGAGAAAGACCTTGCCGTGCAGATCGACATTCACGCCGAATTTGCGGGTCGTGATGTTGTCCTGCCCGATCACGTAATCGGTATCGATGAGGTTGGTGGGTCCTTCCGGAGTGGGAATGCCTTCACTGATGTCATCGTTAGTCGATGAGGTTGATGATTTCTTGTCCAAGAGCATCTCCTTGTCGTTTGTGCAAGACGTATCTCGAGAAAATAGAATCAAAAAGGGGCAAGCCTTTCTGTTGAAAAGCCTTGCCCCTTTATGCGTAAGCGTTTTCGCTATCTATTGGCCGGATATCAGCTACGGGGCTCGCTCATCAGTCCCTTGACGATGCCGTAGCAGCCCGCCAGCAGTATTAGCGTGAAGGGCAGGCCAGTGGAAACTGCCATGGCTTGCAGTGCGGTCAGCCCGCCACCCAGCAATAGCGCAATCGCAATGATGCCTTCAATGAGCGCCCAGAAGACACGCTGGCCCGTGGGAGCATCGACCTTGCCGCCGGAGGTGATGGTATCGATTACCAGGGAACCCGAGTCCGAGGAAGTGATGAAAAAGACCATGACCAGCACGATACCCACGAAGGACGTGACCGCCGTCAGGGGTAGCTGACCCAGCATGACGAACAGCTGCAGCTCCAGGGCGGCGTCTTTGACGCCCTCGAAGTTCTCGGTAACGATTTGGTTGATGGCGGTTCCCCCGAAGGCGGTCATCCAAAGCACCGAAATCAATGACGGCACCAGCAACACGGCGATCAGGAATTCGCGCACGCTGCGTCCGCGGCTGACCCGGGCAATGAACATGCCCACAAACGGTGACCAGCTGATCCACCAGGCCCAGTAGAAGGCGGTCCAGCCTTGGCGGAAGTTGTCGTCCTCGCGGCCGAAGGGGTTTGATAGCGCTGGTAAATGAATCACGTAAGAACCCAAGTTTTCGAAAAAGCCCGTGAGAATCGCCATCGTAGGGCCGACGAAGATCACGAACAGCAGCAGCAGAAAGGCCAGGCCCATGTTCAGTTGTGAAAGCCGCTGTACGCCCTTGTCGACACCCGCCACCACCGATAGCAGAGCGACCAGGGTGATGCCCAGAATCAGCACTACCATGGTGACGTTGTTGTCCGGGATGCCAAACAGGTAGCCAAGCCCCGCAGTCGCCTGGGAGGCGCCAAACCCTAGCGAGGTTGCCAGACCGAACAGGGTGGCGAAGACCGCCAGGATATCGATGATATGACCCGGCCACCCCCAGACGCGCTCACCCAGGATCGGGTAGAAGATCGAGCGCATGGTCAGCGGCAGGCCCTTGTTATAGGAAAAGATCGCCAGGGACAGCGCGACGATGGCGTAGATTGCCCAAGGGTGCAGGCCCCAATGGAAGATGGTGGCGGCCATGCCAAGCTCCATGGCGGCTTCCGCATCGCCCCCCGCGGCACCTAGAGGCGCCCAGTCGGTTCTGGCGCCGCCATCACCTGCCGTGATGCCTCCCATGGAAGAGGAGAAATGCGATATCGGTTCCGAAACGCCATAGAACATCAGTCCGATGCCCATGCCGGCGGCAAACAGCATGGCGAACCAACCCGCATAGCTGAAGTCCGGTTTGGCGTTCATGCCACCGATGCGTACCTTGCCCAGCGGTGATACCACCAATCCAAGGCACAAGAGTACAAAGACGTTGGCGGCCAGGATGAAGAACCAGTCCAGCTTGCCGGTGAGCCAACTGAGTACGCCACTGAAGATCGGCTCGACCTCGGTTTGCAGCGCCAATACCAGAACGACGAAGAATACGATCACCAGGGCTGAGATGCTGAAGACCTTGCCGTGAAGATCGATGGCCATGCCGAATTTACGGCCGCTGACGTTGTCCTGGCCAATGACGTAGTCCGTGTCGATCAGATTGGATTTGCCGGTCGGCGCTGGAACGCCTTCGGTGCTTTCGTCGTTCGTCGAGGGGGAGGATGGTTTATCGCTCAAGAGCGTCTCCTTGTTGTTTTCGTAAGAGTTTTTTCATAAGAATTGTTTGCGTAAGGCATGCAGCGGGGAAGTATAACTAAGCTTTGTCTGAAAAACCGGCAAGCGATGGCTAGGCAAGGCAAAAATTGGCGAAAAACTGGGTTTACAAAGTATAAATAAGTATTTTGACCAATTTTTAATGCCGTATGGGCACGCAGCCATTTTTCCGGCAGAGCGCAAAAGGGGTAAGGCTTTTCTTATAAAGCCTTACCCCACGGATTGCGAGCATCTAGCTGCGTGGTTCGCTCATCAGTCCCTTGACGATGGCATAACAGCCCGCCAGCAGAACCAGGGCAAAGGGCAGTCCGGTAGTAAGCACGGCGGCCTGCAATGCTTCCAGGCCGCCGCCCAGCAGCAGCGCAATGGCAATCGCCCCTTCGATGAGCGCCCAGAAGATACGCTGCGACTTGGGTGCATCCACCTTGCCACCGGAGGTAATGGAGTCGATTACCAGCGAGCCGGAGTCAGAGGAGGTGATGAAGAACACCATGACCAGCACGATGCCAACGAAGGACGTGATGGCCGATAGCGGCAGCTGGCCAAGCATCTCGAACAGCTGCAGCTCGACGGCGGCATCCGCGACCCCCTCGAAGCCGGCAGTGTACTGCTCGATGGCGGTACCTCCGAAGGCAGTCATCCATAGCACCGACACCAGCATGGGTACCAACAGCACGGCAATCAGGAATTCACGCACCGTGCGCCCACGGCTGACCCGGGCGATGAACATGCCCACAAACGGTGACCAGGAGATCCACCAGGCCCAGTAGAAGGCGGTCCACCCCCCCATGAAGCTGCTATCCTCGCGGCCGAAGGGGTTGGATAGCGCCGGTAGTTCCTTGAAGTAGGAGAGCAGGTTTTCAAAGAAACCGGTGGCGATCATCAGAGTCGGGCCAACGACGATCACGAACAGCAACAGTAAAAACGCCAGGCCCATGTTGACCTGGGAGAGACGCTGTACGCCCTTGTCCACACCGGCGACCACCGAGCCCAGCGCCACGAGAGTGATACCTATGATCAACACCACCATGGTGACGTTGTTGTTCGGCGTATCGAACAGGTAATGAAGCCCAGCCGATGCCTGAGTGGCTCCTAGACCCAGGGAGGTAGCCAGGCCGAACAAGGTGGCAAACACCGCCAGGATATCGATGATATGCCCCGGCCAGCCCCATACGCGCTCCCCGAGAATGGGGTAGAAAATCGAGCGCATGGTCAGCGGCAGTCCCTTGTTATAGGAAAATAGCGCCAAGGCCAATGCCACCACTGCATAGGTTGCCCAGGGGTGCAGGCCCCAGTGAAATATGGTAGCCGCCATACTGAGTGAAATGGCGCCCTGCTGATCACCCTGAGCGCCGCTCAATGGTGCCCAGTCGCCACCTTCAAATGCCGTGTTGAAGTGAGTCAGCGGTTCCGCCACACCATAAAACATCAACCCAATGCCCATGCCCGCAGCAAAGAGCATGGCAAACCAGCCGGCATAGCTGAAGTCTGGCGTGGACTTGGGACCGCCCAGGCGCACCTTGCCCAGGGGAGTAAAAATCAGAACCACCGTCAACAATACGAAGATATTGGCGGCGAACAGGAATACCCAACTGAGATTGCCGGTTAACCAGGTTCTCGCGCCGTTGAAAAGCGGCCCTGACTGGTCCGGAAAGGCCAGGGTGATCACGACGAAAAACAGAACCAGCAGCGACGATACCATGAAGACCTTGCCATGAAGGTCCACGTCGATGCCGAGTTTCTTGGTCTGAATATTGTCCTGACCGATCACGTAATCGGTATCGATCAGATTGGTTCGGCCTTCCGGCGAGGGAATGCCTTCGGTCCCTTCATTTGATTCTGGCGTATTGCTTGAATTGGAATTGTTCCCCATCAGTTTTCTCCATTGTCATGGATATGACTTTCAGTTGTGAATTCGATTTTCAAGACCATACGAAAATACAGAAATAGCGTGCGACTAGGCGCTATGCCGCTACTGGTCGGCCATGATGACATGAAATCATCACGGTAAGTACACGCTCATGGACAAGCGTGCTTGTATGAAATAAGTGCGAAGAGGCCCCCAGTATGCGGATTTTTCCGTCTTTATTCAAAATTACCCGGACCAGCAAACGGCAGATTTAAATTAATTCGGCGCATAATGAGCGCTTTTTCATGCCCAGGCGTTGCGCTTTGCGCGGCTCCCTCTAACGGCTAGAATATGGGTTGGAAGTCGTGGCGCTTCCCGCAAACCGATCATCCTCTCCGCAAGGAATCCGCGCTCAATGAGCTATCAGGTATTGGCCCGTAAATGGCGTCCGCGCACCTTCCATGAGCTGGTAGGCCAAGAGCATGTGCAGCGTGCGCTGGTCAACGCGTTGGATCAGGGCCGGCTGCACCATGCCTATCTGTTTACCGGTACACGCGGGGTGGGCAAAACGACCCTGGCGCGCATTTTGGCCAAATGCCTGAACTGCACCGCAGGCGGCCGCGGCGATGAAGGCGTTACTTCGCAACCCTGCGGCGAGTGCGACAGCTGTCGCGCCATCGACGAGGGCCGTTTTGTCGATCTGATCGAGGTGGATGCGGCTTCGCGTACCAAGGTGGAGGACACACGGGAACTGCTGGACAACGTGCAGTATGCGCCGGCCCAGGGGCGCTACAAGGTGTATCTCATCGACGAGGTGCACATGCTCTCCACTCACAGCTTCAATGCGCTGCTGAAGACGCTGGAAGAGCCGCCCCCTCACGTGAAGTTCTTGCTGGCCACCACGGACCCGCAGAAGTTGCCGGTTACGGTACTGTCCCGCTGCCTGCAATTTACTCTCAAGAACATGTCTCCGGAGCGCATCGTCGAACATCTGGATCGGGTGTTGGCCGCCGAAGACGTGGCCTTCGAACGAGATGCCCTGTGGCTGCTGGGCAAGGCGGCGGATGGCTCCATGCGCGATGCCATGAGCCTCACGGATCAAGCCATCGCCTTCGGGCAGGGAAGGATTGTTCGCGCCGACGTAGCCGCCATGCTGGGAACGCTGGATCAGCGCCTGTTGCTGGCACTCGTCGAGGCCCTGGCTGACGTGGATGCCGCGCGAGTGTTGAATGAAATTGCCGCATTGGCAGAGCAGGGGCCGGACTTCGCCGGCGTACTGGATGACTTGACCGGCGTTCTTCATCGCCTTGCCATTGCCCAGATGGTGCCGGATGCCCTCGATAACGGTCACGGCGATCGGGACGAGCTGCTTGCGCTAGCTGCGCGTTTCACCGCGGAAGACGTACAACTTTATTACCAGATCGGTTTGCAGGGTCGGGCCGATATGGACAGCGCTCCGGATGCGCGCACTGCTCTGGAGATGGCCCTGCTGCGCATGCTGGCATTTCGTCCTCAAGGCGTTCCCAAGCCGCCTCAGACACCGCTGCCGCTTCGTGGTGAATCCAGTCACGCTCAGCCGGCGCCCTCGTCTTCATCGACATCTGCCCAGGATGCATCCTCTTCCATGCCTTCCTCAGCGGAGAACGCGGAGCGCGACGATCAACAGAACGCCCGGCATGACGAGGAGGGGCTTGAAGTCGACAGCGCGCATCAAGCGGATGCGTTGCAGGATCTACCGCCTTGGGAAGCCTTGCCGGAAGCTCCACCTGCGTCTGCTGACGGGGCCTTGGTAGAGGCCGGGAAAGAACCGGTAGAAGAGCCAGAAGATGAGCCGATCCCGGTAGAGGAGCCTGAAGAAGAACCTGCCAAAGAAGAACCGATAGAAGACGCAAAGGTAGAGGCCGGCGAGAATTTTCAGAAAGATGAGGCTGCCGCAGAAGCGCATGCTTCGGACCCTGACGAAGCGTCGCTATCGCAAGAAAAAGAAGCGCCACAACCTCAGGAAAAGCCTGTGCTGTCCCAGGTGCCGGATATGCTGGATCATGATGCCTGGCTGGCCCTGTTTCCGCGCCTGACGCTATCCGGCTTGACGCGTAACCTGGCGGCCCACTGCATTCTGGATGAGGATGATGGTGCCCGGGTGCAGCTGCGGCTCGATCCGAGCCAAGCGGCCATGAACGCAGATGTTCATGTCGAGCGCATCCAGCGTGCGCTCTCCGAGATCGGAATCGAGCGGCGTGTAAGCGTGGAGCCACAAGCCATTCCCGAGAACATCGAGACGCCCAAGCTACGCAGCGATCGTGAAACCACAGAGCGTCATGCGGTGGCGGTTGAAGCCTTGCGGGGCGATCCCCACATTCAGCAGCTAGAGCAGGCATTTGGCGCTCGTCTACTGGAACAGACCGTCGCGCCTGCTGCGCAGGCCGATTGACTCCATAAACAACGCATAGAGGTAACAACATGTTCAAGGGCGGAATGGGCAACCTGATGAAGCAGGCCCAGGAAATGCAGGAAAAGATGCAGCAGGTGCAGGAAGAGATCGCCCAGGCCGAAGTGCTCGGTGAAGCCGGCGCTGGCATGATCAAGGTCACCATGAATGGGCGCCATGACGTGAGCAAGGTCGAGATCGATCCTTCGCTCATGGAAGAGGACAAGGAGATGCTCGAGGATCTCCTTGCCGCCGCGGTCAACGATGCAGTGCGCAAGGTCGAAAGCGCCTCCAAGGCCAAGATGGAAGAGGCCACTTCCGGTTTGAATCTACCTCCCGGCTTCAAGATGCCGTTTTAATGGGGTTTTCGCCGCTGGTCGACCGACTGCTGGAAACCCTCAGGGTACTTCCCGGGGTAGGGCCCAAGACCGCCCAGCGCATGGCGCTGCATCTACTGGAGCGGGATCGCGAGGGTGGGCAACGGTTGACGGAGGTGCTGGGGCGCGCACTCGCGGAAGTTGGCTATTGCCAGCGCTGCCGGACTCTCACGGAAGAGAGCATCTGCGCGCTGTGCAGCAGCTCCCGCCGAGACGAGGCTCTGCTGTGCGTTGTCGAATCGCCTGCGGACATGCTCGCCATCGAAGAAGCAGGGGGGTATCGTGGGCAGTACTATGTCCTACATGGTCATCTTTCCCCTCTCGATGGCATAGGCCCTGAAGACATCGGGCTCGACCGACTCGATGGTCGTCTCGATGAAGGGGGAGTCGAAGAGGTCATTCTTGCGACCAATCCGACCATCGAAGGCGAGGCCACGGCACACTATATTGCCGAACAGTTGCGTGAACGGGGCATACGCCTGTCGCGGCTGGCCTATGGAGTGCCCATGGGCGGTGAATTGGAGTATGTCGATGGCGGTACGCTGAGTCGTGCCTTCAATGGCCGTCTGCCCTTTGGCAGTGAATGATTCGCCCCATCCACAACAAGTATTCAATAGATAACTGAAGTCACCATGTCGCTAACCCCCGCCCTAACTCCTGCATTACATTGGATCGATACCCCGGCTGCTCTCGAACAGGCATGCGGTACGCTTGCCGAGGCACGCTTTCTGGCACTGGACACCGAGTTCATTCGAGAATCCAGTTTTCACCCTATACCCGCCCTTATCCAGTTGAGTGCTGGAAACGAGGTGTATCTCATCGATCCTCAGGCGCTGGAGCCCAATACGGCACTCTTGCGACTACTGGGGCCGGAAGGGCCGCTCAAGCTGCTGCATGCCTGCGGCGAGGATCTGGAAGTGTTGTCCAATTGGGCCGGTGTGCCGGTAGCACCGTTGATCGATACGCAGCTGGCTCAAGCGCTACTGGGCGAAGATGCGGCCATGAGCTATCAGCGCCTGGTGGAGTACTGGACTGGCGATGTGCTGGCCAAGGACGAAACCCGTTCCGATTGGCTGGAACGACCGCTCAGCGAAGCGCAGTGTCGCTACGCGGCTTTGGATGTGGCGTATCTACCCATCATCTGGCCTCAGCAGCGTGAAGCACTAATGAAGCAGGGTCGCCTGGAATGGCTCGAAGCGGATTGTGCCACGCTGGTGGCCCAGGCAGGCCGTGATCCGGCTGAAGACAACGAGTGGTATCGCCGCAATCGCCAACTATGGCGTCTCAAACCACGGGCGACGGCAACCTACCGACAGCTGACCCTCTGGCGGGAAGCAGAGGTTCGAGAGCGCAACATGCCACGCAACTGGCTGGTCAGTGACAAGGTTCTGTTCGCAATTGCGGATGCCCAACCGCGCAATCGCTACGAGTTGGCCTCCGTCGAGGGTGTCAAACCGACAATGGTCAAGCGCGAAGGGGATATGTTGTTGTCGATAGTCAGCAACACGGCGGGTCTTTCACCGCAGCAGCTCCCGGAAGCGCTGCCTTCACCGCTGACCGGGCCTTTCAAGCGTCGGCTCAAGGCGCTCAAGCAGGTCGTCAGCGACAAGGCACGGCAGCTCGGGATCGCTGCGGAGATACTGGCACGCCGCCGCCAGCTCGAGGAGTTGGTGATTGCGGATATGAAACACTTGCCATTGCCGCTGCCCTCCGGGTGGCGGGGTGAATTGCTCAACGACTCCTTCGAGCATGCGCTATGCGATAGTCGGGTTGATTGTCATGCTGCGAGGAGTGACTGATGCACAGATTGTTGTGTGAGGTGTTCAAGAGTTCGCGCAAGGAGGAGATGTATCTGTATGTCGATAAGGCCAGAGGTCTCGTCGACGTGCCGGAGGCGCTACTCGAGGGTTTCGGCAAGCCCATATCCGTCATGACGCTGTTGCTCAGTGAAGACAAGAAACTGGCTCGCGTGGACGCTGCCCGGATAATGCAAGCCATCGATGAAAAGGGCTTCTATTTTCAACTGCCTCCGGCCAAGGAGGAATATCTACTTGATTTGTATCGCACGCCTACCGAAGCGCGGTACTGATATAGTCGTAATCAGGAGGCGATATGCGCAACCGTTTCTGGGAACGCTTCTCTCTGGAAGAAATGGATCACCAGGAGTGGGAGGCGCTATGCGATGGCTGTGGGCGCTGCTGTCTGATAAAGCTCGAGGATGAAGACAGCGGCGAGGTCCTCACCTTGGACGTCGCCTGCAAACTGCTCGATACCCGGCAATGCCGTTGTCAGGATTACACCCATCGTTTCGCCCGCGTACCCGCCTGCACCCAGATGAATCTACAGACCCTGCGGGAGTTTCATTGGCTGCCGGACTCCTGCGCCTATCGCCGGCTTCATGAAGGACGAGGCCTGGCGGATTGGCATCCTCTAGTTTCCGGGGATCCCCAAAGTGTGCACCGCGCTCGTATCAGCGTTGCCGATTTTGCCGTTTCCGAGCGCGATGTACCCGAGGACAGATGGGAAGACCACATCATCGCCGTACTGCCCTGCGAAGACTGAAGGCTGCAACTTCTTGGCTCAAACAGCCGTTTTTACCAATCCCAGAGCCCAAAGAATGAACCCATCCTGACGTGCATTGTCCCGCCATGCCTTGAAGCGGCCGGACGCGCCTCCATGACCTGCTTCCATGTCGGTGTGCAGCAGTACCGGCCCTCGCGCAGTATCCATTTCCGTCAAACGTGCATAGAGCTTGGCCGGCTCCCAATAGGGTACCCGTGAATCGTGCCAGCTGCCTTGCAGGAACACTGCCGGGTAGGGCTGAGTCGTCAGATTGTCCAGGGGCGAGTATGCGCGTATGCGCCGCCGAGCCTCCGGCTCCTCAGGGTTGCCCCATTCGGTATATTCCGCGGTGGTCAGGGGTAGATCCGGATTTTCCATGGTGCGCAGTACATCGACGAAGGGCACATCGAGAACCGCGGCACAAAATGCCTCAGGGTCGAGATTGAGACTGGCCCCTACCAGCAGGCCGCCTGCGCTGGCGCCATAGGCGGCAATACGCTCACCGTCCGCCAGGTCTGCCTCTACCAGCGCGTCACGAGTCGCCAGGAAGTCGTGAAAGCTGTTCTCCTTGTGCTCGAGCTTACCGGCCAGATACCAGGGTTCGCCGCGATCGCCGCCACCGCGAACGTGGGCCACCGCAAAGGCCACGCCTCGGGATAAAAGCTCCAGGCGAGAAACCGAAAACCAGGGGTCGAGCACCTCGCCATAGGCGCCATAGCCGTACAGCAGGGTCGGCAGTGGTTTCTTGCCGAGTAAATCCCTGCGGGCCACGATTGACACCGGAATGCGTTCACCATCCGAAGCCGTTGCCCATAGTCGCCGGGAGACCAGTTGATCCGGGAGCAGATCGCCATGGATTGGCATGGCCTTGAGCAGGCGGCGCTCGCCATTGTCCAGGTCGTGTTCGATCCAGCGGGGCGGCAATGTGAAAGACTCTTCGTGCAACCGCAGTTTGCGTGCGTCGAAATCCGGCGTATCTCCCAGCATCAGGCTGCAGGGCGACTCCGGCAGCGGCAGGCGATAATCCTGACCAAGCACATGGCGAGAATCGAATATCATGACCCGAAGTTGCATCTGTGCTTCATGGTGGTCGCGTTCCGCGATCACCAGGCCCCACTCGAAGGCATCGATGTCTTCCAGGGTGTGGGTCTGGCGGTGGGACAACAAGGGGTGCCACTGATCGGGGTCGTCTTCCGGGGCTACATCGAGCCGAAAGTGGGGCGCTTCGCGATTGTGCAGAATATAGAAGTGGCCCGGGCGATGATCGATGCCATACTCCACGCCGCTTTCCCGGGGTTTTACGCAGCGGGGCGGTGTTGCCGGCGCGTGAGCGGGGATCAGGTGGCACTCCGAGGTGTCCTTCGAGGCAGTTTCCAGTACCAGCCATCGGCGTGAGCGGGTTTTGCCCATGCCGACCCAGAACTCGGTATCGCTCTCTTCGAAGATCCGCTGTGAATTCTGGGTGTCCAGCATGAAACACCAGACGCTGGCGGGGCGCTGAGTCGCATCGTAGCGGGTATACAAGAGCGTGCGATCATCCTCTGCCCAGACCAGTTCCGGACCGATGTCGCTCAAGAGTTTGCGCGGTGCGCCATTCGGCAACTGACGCAGATAAAGATCGAAGTATTCGTTCCCTTGAGTGTCCTCGGTCCAGGCAATCAAGGTTTCATCCGGTGAGATGGCCAGATCCCCAAGCTCGAAAAAGGGCTGTTCCGTGGCTCTTGCTTCAAGATCGAGCACCGACTGTCTGGCGGTATCATCATCGTTGGGATGGCGCCACCAGTGTGAATAATCCGCGTCCGCGGCGGTTTCGCTCCAGTAGGTAAAGCGCTCCAGCGGAGTTTTCAGGCTGGAAACCGCCAGTTCTCGCCGGGACAGATGCCCTCGGTAAAGATCCTCGATCAGAGGTTCGAGTGGCGACAACCACTGGGCGCACTGGGCATTGACCTGTTCGAGGAAATCGATGACCTGGGCATCGTCGCGATTTTCGAGCCAATGCCAATGAGGATCATCGTTGCGTTTGAAGTGCGTGATAGGCGAGCGGTGCGAAGGGCTAATCGGCGGCTGTGCTTTCATTGGGTGCGGTGTACCATGATCAACGAGTTCAGGACAAGGAAATAGAGTGATGTTGATATCCGATTCCATGCCATTGCTATGGCTGAGTTATCTTGCATTGTCGCTGTTTGTACTAGTGACTGGCTACCTCGGGATTCGCTGGCTGCCCCGGTTGCCACGGTTCGCGATCACGGGGCTGGTGGCAGGCGTATTGTGGATGCCTGCCGGGTTCACGCTGTCTCGCGTCGAGGGTCAAGCGGCCCACGAAGGCCTGGCGCCGGCGGTGGTCGTGAGCGGGGTTGCGTTTTTACAGAATGCATCGAAGACGTTTGGCAGCGCACTGGTGTTGCTGTTATTAGGGGCCGGGCTGGGAATCGCGTTAGGCGCCTTGCTATGGGGATGGTTGCGTCAACGCTCTTCAGGCGCGGAGCAACGACACGATGGGCAGAATCCCGCGCAGGCCACTTCTTCGCCACGGCGGGACCCGGTGGTGAGTTGAGAGGACGATGACAATGCGCGTACTGGTTGCCGGAATGTTGATGTTCTTCCTGCTCGAGGGCTCTGGTAGCTGGGCTCAGGAAAAAAACGGAAGCGGCGTCGAAAAGAGCGACGATGCCGACGTGCGCCTGGTAGTCGATGTATCCGGTAGCATGAAACAAAACGATCCCAACCGGTTGGGGAATAGCGCGCTCGAGTTATTGGTCTCTCTGCTACCCTCGGGCGTTACAGGCGGGCTATGGACGTTCGGGAGCGAGGTGAACAACCCGCTGCCAGCCTCGACCGTCGACTCAGCTTGGCGCCAACGGGCGTTGGCGCTCAAGCCCGAGCTGTCCAATTATCAGCAGTTCACCGATATTGAGCGTGCGGTACGGGAAACCGTCCAGGCCGGCGCGAATGGAACAAGACGAAATTTGATTCTGTTCACCGATGGCGTCGTCGATATTCCCGCCAATGGCAACGACAAACGCCAACAGGATGCCGCCTCTCGCAAGCGATTGTTGAACGAGCTGATTCCCAGGCTCGCCAAGGAGGGCGTCGTCATTCATACCATTGCCTTCTCGCCGGACGTGGATCAGTCCCTGGCGCGGCAAATGGCGGGCAAGACGGGCGGGCTTGCCGTGGTTGCTGAAACCCCCGAGGCATTGTTACGTGCCTTCCTGGACGTGGTCGATCGTATTTTTCCCGTCGATCAAGTGCCTCTGGAAGATGGCCATTTTGCAATCGATGGACAAGTTGACGGCTTCTCAGCCCTTCTGTTTCATGGTCCTGGTGCATCGCAGTTGACGCTGATCGGCCCCAATGGCGAGCGTTATACCGCCGACGATCACCCGGATAGCGTTCAATGGCAGACGCAGAATCGCTTCGATATCATCACCGTGCCTGAACCCGAGTCAGGGCAGTGGCGCATCGACGGCCCCATCGGAAAGGGTAGCCGTATCAATATCGATTCATCCCTGTCTCTGCGCAGCGCCGAATTGCCCACGGAGCTCTACATGGATTTCGTCACTCGGCTCGAAGCCTGGGTGGAAGGGCAAGGCGCTCTCCAAAAACCGGATGGCAAGCCCGCCGACCTGACGCTTCGTGCCGAGCTTGCAAACGCGCAAGGGCAAACCGTTCGCTCGGTACAACTGACCTCCGACAACGGGCATTTTTCAGGGAGTCTGCCCGCGCCGGATTTCGTCGGTAACGCTCGATTGTCGTTGATAGCGAGCAGTGAAGGTTTTCAGCGTTTGCGTCAGCAAGCGGTCAACGTACTGCCAGCGGTCAGCGCCCAGGTCGATCAGCCCGCCACCAGGGTCAAGCTGCAAGGCGAATACCCGCTTCTAAGCGATGACAACACGCGTATAAAAGCACAGCTGCAAGGTAAAGAGCTCCCCGTGGTTACCGTCGACTCGACGCAGTGGCGTATCGAGCTCCCGGAGCTTGATCCGGATATCTCGCTGCCGCTTCGTTTGACGGCCACCGCAACCTTGGGTAGTGAAACTCGCGTGCTCGAATTACCGGTGTTGATCCTCAATGACGACGCGCGCAGAGGTTTGGGTGATGCCAGTCTGGATCGCCAGGGGCTTAGCGGTGAGCGTATGGAACAGGCCCCCATTGACGCCAAGTCAGATGCTTCCCTTGCGGAAAAACTCAACACGAAGCTAAGCCGTATCGCCAACACGGTGCCGCGTCTGGTGCGGGAACATTACGACGACCCTGCGGCCTGGCTGGCGATTGCCGCTGGCATCGTTTTGCTGTGTATCATTGCGGTATGGCGGCGCCGCGCCACTCACCGGCATCGTCATCAAAGAGAGGAGCCGCATGTGTGAATTGCTTGGCATGAGTGCCAACGTACCTACGGATATCTGTTTCAGTTTCAGCGGTTTCCTGCGTCGGGGCGGCGACACCGGCCCCCACGGCGACGGCTGGGGCATTGCCTTTTATGAACAGGGGGGATATCGCGAGTTTCGGGATCCTCACCCTTCCTCCGCATCCCCCATCGCCCGCTTGATCTGCGACTATCCGATCAAGTCGAACATCGTGATCAGTCATATTCGTCAGGCCAACGTCGGAGCAGTCGGTCTGGCCAACACTCATCCCTATACCCGGGAGATGTGGGGGCGCCAGTGGTGCTATGCCCACAATGGCCAGCTCGAAGATTGGCAAACACTCGAATTATCGTTCTATCGCCCGGTGGGCAGTACCGACAGCGAACATGCGTTCTGCTGGCTGCTAGGCGAACTGCGCCAGCAATTTCCCGAGCCACCGGAAGAACCGAGGCTGTTGTGGGCGGCCCTTCACCGGTTGTGTGAACGGTTGAGAACCCTAGGCGTATTCAATCTGCTCCTTTCCGACGGTCAGCGTCTTTACTGTTTCTGTTCGACGAAGCTCGTCCATATCACCCGGCGAGCCCCCTTCGGTAAAGCACAGCTGCGCGATGCGGATCTGGTGATCGATTTTGTCGAGCACACGACCTGCAATGACATCGTATCGGTGATTGCTACGGAGGCATTGACCGACAACGAGGCATGGCAGCGAATGGACCCGGGAGAGTTGCTGGTATGGCGCCAGGGGGAGGTACTGGCCCGTTACTCGGCTGCCGATGTATAAATCTGGCAGAATATAAACCCTAGTTTCAAGCGGGTGTTTTAAAGTAGTCGACGCTGTTAGTCTGATGCCAAACGCTAACGCTCCTCCAGATGCGCTTTTCAAGTGCCGCCGGTCGGGGCAACAACAAGAAATCGCTATCGAGCGACAAAAATGCGGAGAGTGGCCCATGAGCCAGCACACCACTGAATCCATCCTGTCCGGTCCACCGCTCGAGGGGATGGATGCCTACACCTCGGTGATGGATATCTTTCATGCCTCGGTCGAGCGTTTTTCCGACAAGCCTGCCTTCAGTTGCATGGGAAAAGTGCTGACCTACCAGGAGCTGGGGCGTCTGTCAGCGGACTTTGCCGCCTGGCTGCAGCATGAAACCGATCTCGAGCCCGGCGATCGGATTGCCATTCAGTTGCCCAATGTCCTGCAGTTTCCCGTAGCGGTATTCGGTGCACTGCGTGCTGGCCTGGTGGTGGTCAACACCAATCCGCTCTATACGGAGCGGGAGATGCAGCATCAGTTCAGCGATTCCGGGGCCAAGGCGATCGTCATTCTTGCCAACGTCGCGGACAAGCTGGAGCGCATTGTCGAGCGTACGGACATCGAGCACGTCCTAGTCACCGAGATTGGCGATCTGCATGGGTTCCCCAAGCGCCAGCTGATCAATGTCGTGGTCAAGCACGTCAAGAAAATGGTGCCGCGCTATTCGCTGCCCGGCCATGTCGGCTTTCGTCAGGCTCTGGAGAAAGGCCATGGGCTTGAACACAGCGATGTTCCTCGTAATGCCGAGGACACCGCAGCACTGCAATATACCGGCGGCACCACGGGGCTTGCCAAGGGGGCGATGCTCACCCATACCAATCTGATCGCCAATATGCTGCAGGCCCGGGTGCAGATGTCGGGCGTGTTCAATGAGGGCAGCGAAACCATCGTGGCACCGCTGCCGGTCTATCACATCTATACCTTTACCGTTAATTGCATGCTGATGATGAACACGGGCAATCACACCGTACTGATTACCAATCCACGGGATATAGATGGCTTCATCAAGACGTTGAAGTCGATCCGATACACTGGTTTCGTGGGGCTCAACACCCTATTCAACGCCTTGTGCAACCGCGAGGACTTTCGCTCACTGGACTTTTCTGCCTTGAAGTTGACCATTTCCGGCGGCATGGCGCTGACCAAGGCGGTGGCCAAGCGCTGGGAAGAGGTGACCGGTTGCCCGGTAACCGAAGGCTACGGTCTGACGGAGACCTCGCCCATCGTCTCCTTCAACCCGCCGGAGGCGATTCAGCTGGGCACCATCGGCAAACCGGTGTCGGGGACCTCGGTCATGGTCATCGATGCGGATGACAAGCGTTTGCCTCTGGGTGAGATAGGGGAGCTATGCGTGAAAGGCCCTCAGGTGATGAAAGGCTACTGGCAGCGCCCGCAAGATACCGCCAAGGTAATCGACGATGAAGGCTGGCTGCGTACCGGCGATGTCGCGGTGCTGCAAGAGGATGGCTATATCCGCATCGTCGATCGCAAGAAGGATATGATTATCGTCTCCGGTTTCAACGTCTATCCCAATGAAGTTGAGGATGTGGTCGTCGCCCATCCCGAGGTGATCGAGGCGGCGGCTGTCGGCGTGCCGGATGAGACCAACGGTGAAACCATCAAGCTCTTCGTGGTCGCTCGTACACCCAGCCTGGACGCGGAGACACTACGTGCCTGGTGCCGCAAGGAGCTGGCGGCCTACAAGGTACCCAAGTTGATCGAGTTTCGCGATGAACTGCCCAAGACCAATGTAGGGAAGGTGCTGCGTCGCGAACTGCGTGACGACAAAGGAGACAAAACGCTATCGTCACGATGAATGCGATCGATTAGGCTACCCGCCATTCAAGCGATATAATGCATTATTTGCCCTGGCACTGCCGGGGCAATTTGTCTTATGCCATCTCCAACGAGGTTGTCCTTGAGCAGCACGCTCTCATCTTCTTCTACTGTTACACAACACGCCGAACTGACTGCCCTCAAGGCGCGACTCGACGACTGCCTATTGCAGGACGCTGTGAAACTGAAGCCGCGCCTGGATGGGCTCGAGCGTCGTGTGCGGCAGGGCAAGCCCGTGGATAGAGGGCTTGCGGAGATCAACCAGCGTCTGCAGGCTTCCCGGGAAAAGCTCTCCCTGCGGCGCAATCAAATCGTCAGCCTGAACTATCCGCCAGCGCTTCCCGTCGTCGAACATCGGGAGGAATTGCTCAAGGCGCTCGAATCTCATCAGGTCGTGGTCGTGGCGGGCGAGACAGGCTCCGGCAAAACCACCCAGCTGCCCAAGATGTGCCTGGAACTTGGCTTGGGGCGGCGTGGGCTGATCGGTCATACCCAGCCCCGGCGTCTGGCGGCCCGCTCCGTTGCAACGCGGCTTGCAGAAGAATTGGAAGTGCCCTTGGGCGAGCAGGTCGGCTATCAGGTCCGCTTCACGGATCAGACCAACGAACGCACCCTGGTCAAGCTGATGACCGACGGCATTCTGCTCGCCGAGACCCAGAACGACCCGGATCTCAGCCGTTACGAAGCGATCATCATCGACGAGGCCCACGAGCGCAGCCTCAACATCGATTTCCTGCTGGGCTATCTCAAGCGCTTGATGGCCCGCCGCCCGGATCTAAAGATCATTATCACCTCGGCCACCATCGACGTGGAGCGTTTTGCCGCGCATTTCGCCGCTCCCCAGCCGCAGGGCGATCCGACACCGGCACCGGTGGTGCAGGTTTCCGGCCGCACCTATCCGGTAGAGGTCCACTATCGTCCCCTGGTGCGTGAGGCGGACGATGAAGGCGATCGCACCCTGCAAGAGGGAATCCTACATGCCATGGAGGAGATCGAGGCGGTCGAGCGAGAGAAGCGCTGGTTCAATGGCCCTCGTGACGTGTTGATCTTTCTGCCCGGTGAGCGAGAGATTCGCGAAACCGCGGACACCTTGCGTCGCGCGGATTTCAGGCATACGGAAGTGTTGCCGCTTTACGCACGGCTGTCCAACGCAGAGCAGAACCGGGTATTTCAATCCCACACCGGGCGCCGCATCGTACTGTCGACCAACGTGGCGGAAACCTCCCTCACGGTACCGGGTATTCGCTATGTGATCGACCCGGGGCTGGTGCGCATCAGTCGCTACAGCTACCGGGCCAAGGTGCAGCGCCTGCCCATCGAACCGGTGAGCCAGGCCAGTGCGGACCAGCGCAAGGGCCGCTGCGGGCGTATTGCCGAAGGGGTGTGCATTCGCCTTTACAGCGAGGAAGACTTCCTCGCCCGGTCCGAGTTCACCGAGCCGGAGATACAGCGCACCAACCTGGCCTCGGTCATTCTGTCAATGCTCTCCTTGAAGCTGGGGGATATCGCCGCGTTTCCCTTCGTCGACGCACCGGATTCACGCTTCATCAAGGATGGTTTTCGTCTGCTGTTCGAACTCGGTGCGGTGGATGAGGGCAACCGCTTGACGAAAACCGGCCGGCGATTGGCGCGATTGCCCATCGATCCGCGTCTGGCGCGGATGGTGCTTGCCGGCGCCGAGGGAGAGTGCCTGCGCGAAGTGCTCATCGTAGTCAGTGCGCTCTCGGTACAGGACCCGCGGGAGCGCCCGGCGGAGAAGCGTCAGGCCGCGGATCAGGCCCACAAACGCTGGGAAGATCCCGACTCGGATTTCGTTGCCTGGCTCAATCTCTGGACAGGGTTCGAGCGCGCTCGAGAAGACCTTTCCGGCAATCAGCTGCGGCGCTGGTGTCGCGAGCACTACATCAACTACATGCGGGTGCGGGAATGGCACGATACCTATCGCCAATTGCGCCAGCTGCTGCGGGATATGGAGATTCATCTGCCGGCAGCGCCACCGCCCGTGGCCATCGATGCGGAGAAAGCGGAAGAAGCGGACCGTACCGCGCTCAAGCAGCAGCATCTTCGTTTGCACCAGGCGCTGTTGACCGGACTATTGTCGAATATCGGCCAGTTCATCGAAAACCGCGAATACCTGGGGGCGCGCAATCGCCGCTTCATGATCCATCCCGGGTCGGGGTTGGCCAAGAAGACACCCAAATGGGTCATGGCCGGGGAGCTGGTCGAAACCTCGCGACTCTTCGCGCGGCAGGCCGCCCGTATCCAGCCGGAGTGGATCGAGCCGTTGGCAGATCAGCTGACCAAGCGCAGCTACAGCGAACCGCATTGGGAAATGAAACGCGCCCAGGTGGTGGCCTTCGAGCAGGTAACCCTGTTCGGCCTGCCGATCGTGGCGCGACGCAAGGTGCACTATGGGCCGATCGCGTCGCAAGAGGCGCGGGAAATATTCATTCGTCGCGCCCTGGTCGAAGGCGAGTATCGGACCAAGGCAGAGTTTTTCACGCATAACCGAGCATTGATCGATGAGGTGGAAAACCTTGAAGATCGGGCGCGAAAGCGCGATATTCTGGTTGATGAAGAAACACTGTTCGATTTCTACGATCAGCTGTTGCCGGAAGGTATCGTCAACGGCAAAAGATTCGAGCACTGGCGGCGCAAGGCGGAAGCCGACGACCCGAACCTGCTGAAACTCGACAAAGCGACGCTGCTGGCGCGAAGTGTCGATGACGTCAGCACCGTTCAGTACCCGGATACGCTGATATTGAACGGCGTGAGCTATCCGCTGAGCTATCATTTCGCGCCGGATGCCGAAGATGACGGGGTAACCATGACCGTACCGGCCACGATGCTGTCGCAACTGCCGCGCCATCGGCTCGATTGGCTGGTGCCGGGGCTGCTGCGGGAAAAGTGTATCGCGCTGCTCAAGTCGCTGCCCAAGTCGGTGCGTCGTCAGGTCGTGCCGATTCCGGATTGGGTCGACGCGGCGCTCGCGGCCGTGGCGCAGGCCAACGTGCCATTGACCGAGGCGCTGGGTGAGTTCCTGCGGGTCAAGACGGGGCTGAGGCTGGCCCCCGAGGATTGGCGCAGAGAGCAGTTGCCACCACATCTGACCATGAATCTCAAGGTAGTGGATCACGAGGGGCACTTTCTTGGACAGGGGCGCGATTTATCCGCTCTCGAAAAGCGCTTCTCCGAAGCCGCAAGAGCCGGCGCTCAAGCATTGAGTGAAACCGCCGATGCAGCGGAAGAGGTAGATGAATTGCCCGCAGCGCCCCTGGCAGAGTCCTATTCCACCGTTCAGGCGGGCATACGAGTGGCGGCCTATCCTGCGTTGGTTGAAGGCACGTCGCGAGCTGACCGTGACCGCTCATTGGCCATCACGCTGTTCGATCACCCGGATAAAGCCCGGCAGGCACACCGTCAGGGCATCAAACGCCTGGCCATGCAGCGTTTGCCGGATCAGGTGAAATCGCTCAAGCACCTCAAGGGGTTGGATCGCTGCGCATTGTTGTTTGCCAAGACGGGCAGCAAAGCGCAGCTGATCGAGGACTTGGTCGAAGGGGTTTTCCTGCATGAGATTGCCTTCGACCCTTTGCCGCGCTCCCAGGAGGATTTCGAGGCGCGCTTGGCAGCGCAGCGCCACGAGCTGGTGCCCTATGGCGAATCCTTGATCGGTACGCTGCATAAGGCGTTGGAAGGTCATCTGGCGGTGACCCAGGCCTTGAAAGGTAATCTCAGCATGGCGCTGGCGCTGGTGTATGGCGATCTAAAAGCGCAGATGCAACGGTTGGTGCATCCCGGCTTCATCAGTGACGCCGGCGACTGGCTCAATGAATATCCGCGCTACATGCAGGCGGCGCAGATTCGTCTCGAAAAGGCGCCTCGGGAGCGTATGCGCGATCAGATGCTAATGCAGCAGGTACAGGATTTCGAGTCACGGCTGGCCAACCGTCGCAAAGCGCAGCAACAAAATGGTGACGAGGTGTTAGCCCTCGACGAGTTTGGTTGGTGGCTCGAAGAGCTTCGGGTATCGCTGTTCGCCCAGCAGTTGGGCACCCGCGAACCGGTCTCGGTCAAGCGGCTCGAGCGTCGCTGGGCCGAAATTACCGGTCGGGGATGATTGAAATATCGAGAATGGACGCGACGGCTATTGGCTGGTCGCCGCCAGGAGAGAGCCAATGACACATGCGGTGATTACCGGCACGGGGCTTTACACCCCGGAGCATGCCATCGACAACGACGCGCTGGTAGCGTCTTTCAATACTTGGGTCGATAGCGAGAATGCGCGCCACGCGGAGGCCATCGAGCGGGGCGAACGTGAGCCGTTGGCGCATTCCAGCACGGAATTCATCGTCAAGGCCTCGGGTATTCACAGCCGCTACGTGCTGGATGCCGAGGGTATTCTCGACCCTGAGCGCATGCGGCCTCGTTTGCCGCAACGTGCCAACGACGAACACTCGATCCAGTGCGAGATGGGCTTGGCGGCGGCTCGGGAAGCCCTGGACCGGGCCCAGGTTGCGGCCAGTGATATCGATCTGGTCATCGTTGCCTGCTCCAATCTCGAGCGCTCCTATCCGGCGGTTGCCGTGGAGTTGCAGGCGGCCTTGGGCGCTGGGGGTTATGCCTTCGACATGAACGTAGCCTGCAGTTCCGCGACCTTTGCCATCGAAACGGCCGCCAATGCCGTGGGTAATGGCAGCGTGAAACGGGCGCTGGTCGTCAATCCGGAAATCTGTTCCGCGCATCTCAATTTTCGCGACCGGGATAGCCATTTCATCTTCGGTGATGCCTGTACCGCCATCGTCATCGAAGCCGACGACGTCGCGATTGCGACATCGCGCTTCGAGATTCTTGGAACCCGCCTGGTAACCCGTTATTCGAATGCCATTCGTAACAACGCCGGCTTTCTCAATCGAGTAACCGACAGCGATCCTCTTGCCGAAGACAAGCTGTTCGTACAGGAAGGGCGTCGGGTATTCAAGGAGGTATGCCCGATGGTGGCGCAACTGATCATCGATCATCTGGCGTCCTTGCAGATGACCGGCGATCAGCTTACGCGCCTGTGGCTGCATCAGGCCAACCGCCATATGAACGACTTGATTGCACGGCGGGTACTGGGCGCAGACCCGACTCCAGGGCAGGCACCTATCATTCTCGATCGCTATGCCAATACCAGCTCGGCAGGATCGATCATTGCACTGCATTTACATCACGACGATCTGGCGGATGGCGCCTTGGGTGTCGTGTGCTCTTTTGGTGCCGGTTACAGTGCCGGCAGCATTATTTTACGTAAGGCAAAGAAATGAAAAATCATAGTAAGTTATTGACAGGTCTAGTAATGGGGGCATTGCTGACCGGCTGCGCCAGCCAAGGCGCGCAGCAGGAAAAACCCGTCGACCCTTGGGAAGGGTTCAACAGAAAAGTATTCGCTTTCAACGACACCCTTGATCGCTATGCGTTGAAGCCGGTTGCTAAGGGCTATGACACCATCACGCCGGACCCGATCCAAACCGGTGTAGGTAACTTCTTTTCCAACCTGGGAGAGCTGCGCACCGTTCTTAACAGTGTGCTGCAGTGGAAGTGGAACAATGCCGGAATCGCGTCGGGGCGTTTTCTGGTTAACACGACCCTGGGGCTAGGCGGGGTGCTGGATCCTGCCAGCCGCATGGAGTGGATGGCGAGAGAAGAGGACTTTGGCCAGACGCTGGGGGTATGGGGCGTAGCCGAAGGTCCTTATGTCGTGCTGCCGCTGCTCGGCTCGAGCACCGTGCGGGATACCTCGGCACTGCCGGTAGACTGGTATACCTATCCGCTGACCTATGTCGAAGAAGATAGTGTGCGCTATGCCATACGCGCGTTGCAGCTGGTCAATGTGCGCGCCAGCCTGCTGGAGCAGGAGAAGCTGATCAGTGGAGACCGCTATGTCTTCTTGCGGGATACCTATCTGCAACTGCGTCGCTTCGAGGTGAACGATGGCAGAACGGGAGACGACCCGTTCGCAAGCGATGACTTCGATTTCAATGACAGCGACTTCGCCGACTAGGATAGAGGCCACCATGGCTCGCTCGAGCGTTCTCATCGCGATTCTGGATCTGCCCGGCAGCGAACGTGACGCCTTGGCGCAAATGATCGCTACCCAGGGTTTCGATGTCATCGTGCCGGAAGATGACCAGGCACTGCCCGCCGAAGCGGCGCTGGTCGTCGCCCATGTGCGAGCGGTAGAGAGCGGGCAATGGCCCTCATTGATCGAATGGTGGTCCGTCATTGCCGTTGCGGACGCCCAAGCGGATACCGAGCTCGAAGAGGCGTTTGCTGCAGGAGTGCGTGAGTATCTGCTCGAGCCGTTGCACCATGCTGCACTGCTGGAGCGTCTGATCGTCAACGCGCTGGCTCGTCATGCCGCGGACGCCCGGCAGGTGCAGGAGTGCGCGGATCTGCTGGAACAAAACGACGTTCTCGAGACCCACCTGGCCATGCTGCGCCTCGACCAGCAGTCCGGGGGGCAGATACAGCGCAAGCTGCTGCCGGCAATGTCGCAAACGATCAATGGCGTGCAATGTACGTACTCGTTGACCCCGTCGCTTTATCTTTCCGGCGACTTTCTAGATTTTCAGCGCATCGACGAGCGCTACAGCGTTTTCTATTTCGCCGATGTGTCAGGTCATGGCGCCTCGTCCGCGTTCGTGACGGTACTGCTCAAGTATCTTTGCAACCGTTGGCTTCAGGAGCGAGGCAACGAGGCACCGTCATCCTTGCCCTCGATATGGCTCAAGCAACTCAATGATGAGTTGTTGGATACCGGCATCGGCAAGCATGCCACCGTGTTTGTCGGCGTCATCGATCGTGAACTACGCTATCTCCACTATTCTTTGGGTGCGCAACTGCCCATGCCCATGTTGATCAGCAAGGCGGAGCTAGTGACACTGGAAGGCGAGGGTATGCCGGTTGGCCTTTTTCCCGGTACCGTTTATCCCTCCTACGGCTGTGAGCTACCGGAGAACTTTTGCCTGTGGCTATGTTCGGATGGGGTGCTGGAATGCTTGTCTGGCAATAGTATCGAGCAGCGTCTCGACGAGTTGCACGCGCGAATAATTCAATGTTCCGACGTACCGGCCCTGCGGGTGATGCTGGGAGTCAAGGCAGCCGATCCCGAGAGCGGTAATTCGGAGCATCAGTCTCTTCCGGATGATCTGACCATTATGAGGCTAAGCGGATTCGATCATGATAACTCATGAAGGGCGGCTGAAAGCGGCTTTCGATGATGGCGTGTTCGTTCTCAAGCTATGCGGCGACGTTCGCTTGACCCTGTGCGCCACGCTGGACAACCAGGCCCAGCGCCTCGCGGCTACGCCGGGGCTCAAGAGCGTCATCATCGATTTACGTGAGGCATCCAACGTGGACTCCACCGCGCTGGGCTTTCTTGCGAAAGTCGCCATCGCGGTTAAAGGACGCATCGAGTACCCTCCGACAATCGTGGCGGATCATCCCGATATACGCCGGCTACTTGATGTCATGGGGTTTGCGCGCTATTTCATTTTGACATCTTCTTCTATCGACGAACCCGAAGAGTTGAAGGATCTGCCTCGGGTAGAGGCCGATAAGGAGGAACTGCAGCAGCGTGTTCTCGAATCCCATCGCATTCTAATGCGCATGAGTGAGCACAATCGCAAGGAGTTTCAACCCTTGGTGGAGCTACTCGAAGCCGAGGAGATCAAGTCGACTCATGGCGCGCCACACTGACAAGCCTCGCCAGCAAGTACCGACTGGCAGGCCGACCTCCAAATTAAATGGCACGGCCTTGTGCAATAGAGCACCCAGGGGTTCCAGACAGCGGAAGCGATAAGCCATCGCTTCCGTGGTTCTGCTATCATCCTCGATCCTCTCATTCGTCATTGTCATGTCGCTGACGGCGCCATTTAGGCACTACAAGGAAGCTCATGCAGAAAGTGGATCCTCGGCGTATCGCGCTGCTGGTGGCAGCCAATACCGCCCTGGCGCCTTTTGCCATCGATGCCTATCTGCCGGCGATTCCGGCCCTGGCCGAGGCCATAAATGCGAGCGTGCATCACACCCAGCTGTCGATCAGTATTTTTCTGGCCGGGTTCGCTCTGGGGCAGTTGGTGTTCGGACCGCTCTCCGATCGTCTGGGGCGTCGGCCGATACTGTTTACCGGCATCAGCGTGTTCGTGCTGGCCAGTCTGGCCCTTACCCAAGTCGAGACCCTTGAAATGCTGTGGCTGCTGCGGTTCGTGCAGGCTCTAGGCGGTGGGGCGTCAGTGGTCAATTCCGCAGCTATCGTGCGGGACTGCTTCAGCGGGCGCGAGGCGGCCAAGGTGTTGTCTACCATGGTCATGATCATGCTGCTGGCGCCTCTGATCGCACCGGCGCTGGGTAGTTTGCTGCTCTATCTGGCGGACTGGTGGTCGATTTTCGTCTTTCTTGCGATGTATGCGGGCTTCGTACTTTGGCTGCTCAAGCGTTATCTGCCGGAAACCCGGGGGCGCGATCCCGATGCGCCGGGATTCAGCCAGGTGCTGAACAACTACCTTGCCGTGTTACGCCACCGGGAGGCGATGGGCTACATCGGTGCGGTGGCCATGTCCTTTGCGGGGATGTTCGCCTTCATCACCGGTTCGCCTTTCCTGTACATGGAGTATTTCGGGCTTTCGCCGGCGGTCTATCCCTTCGTTTTCGGCGCCAACGTCATCGTTATGGCGGGCTCGAACCGGCTCAACATTCGCCTGCTCAGATATAGCTCTCCTCAGCGCAATCTGTTGCTGGGGCTGGGAGTGCAGTTGGCAAGCGGGCTACTACTGGCAGCGGTTCTGCTGCTCGGACTGGGGTCGCTCTACGTGGTGGCGCCGCTGATGATCGTCTTTGTCGGCATGCAGGGCTTGATCAGCCCCAATGCCATGTCGTCGATGCTCGATCATTTCCCCAGAATGAGCGCCACCGCCACGGCGCTGCTAGGCAGCATCCAGTTCTCCTGCGGAGCGCTGGCGGGGGTGCTGGTAGGAATCTTCGAGGTCTACAGTGCCTGGCCCGTGGTGCTGGTGATGTTGGGAGCCACCGTCCTTGGCAATCTGGGGGTGCGGGTGTTGTGTGGTAAGGCCTTGCGCAACTAAGAAAACGCTTCTCCAGGTAGCCTTGGAAGCACACATTTATCGCCTTCGTTCTCTTCTCTTTGTTCCTGTCATGAACCTGTCATTTTTCCTTGGCATCCTGTGTCTTGCCAAGGTTGATCACGCTCATCGACAGGAGTTAGCGCATGAATCGCATCTTCAGGACAACCGCTATCGCCGCCGCCGTATTCAGTGTCGCCGGTGTCGCCCAAGCACGGGACCAGATGCGTATCGTCGGTTCCAGCACCGTCTATCCGTTCGCCAGTTACGTTGCCGAGGAGTTTGGTGCCACTACCGACTATCCAACCCCGGTGATCGAGTCCACCGGCTCCGGCGGTGGTCTGCGACTGTTCTGCAACGGGGTCGGCGAGGGGACGCCGGATATCACCAATGCCTCTAGACGCATGAAAACCTCGGAATTCGAGCGCTGCCAAGAGAACGGCGTGACCGACATTACCGAGGCCAAGATCGGTTATGACGGCATCGCCTTCGCGCAGTCGAACAGCAACGACTCCATCGACGTCACCCGGGAGCAGCTCTTCATGGCCCTGGCCGCCAAGGTGCCCCAAAGCGGTGATGAGAATGGCGAACTGGTCGACAATCCTTACAAGAAGTGGAGCGATATCGACGCCTCCTTGCCGGATCGTGAGATCGCTGTCTATGGTCCGCCCACCACCTCCGGTACTCGGGACGCCTTCGAAGAACTGGTCATGGAAGCCGCCTCGGAAGATATGGATGCCTACGGCGGCGAAGTTTACACCGACATTCGTTCCGATGGCGCCTATATCGATGCGGGCGAGAACGACAACCTCATCGTGCAACGCCTTTCCGAGAATACAGATGCTTTCGGTATCTTCGGTTACTCCTTCCTCGAAGAAAATGCCGATAGTTTGAACGGCGCTTCGATCGATGGCGTAGCCCCCGAGCCCGAGGCGATCAGCTCCGGTGAATACCCGGTATCACGCTCGATGTTCTTCTACGTGAAGAATCAGCATGCCGATGAGGTGCCGGCGATGTATGAATATGCCGATCTGTTCATGAGCGAGCAGATGATCGCGCCGATGGGTTATCTACAAGGACTGGGGCTGATCCCGCTGCCGGAAGAAGAGCGTCAAGCCGAGCGCGACGCGGTGAAGGGTAAGGAAACGCTTGAGCTTTCTGCGCTGAAGTAAGCGCTTCTGGAAGTCACAGGATGGGCCGATAGCATTTGCTATCGGCCTATGCCGAGATAGGGTCCTGTTGATTTTTGGGTTCATCACACGAGAGTTCTGATGCCGATCAACCAAATTTATCTGCTGTTTTCTGCCGTACTCATCTTCCTGGGATTGGCGGCCTTTTTTCTGGCGCGTGCCCGGGCCTCGCATCTTCGTACCCATGGTACGGCGATGGCCGCTCAACCTGACCAATACGCCTGGTTTTCGGTACTGAGCACCGCCGGCCCCGCGCTGTTGGTGGCCGCCTTGGGCGCCTTCGTCCTGCTGCTTCTCGGAGCGGACATTCCCACGCTCTATCTGCTTGGGGCCAGTCTGGGGGTGGCCGTTATCGGCTTGCTGATTGGTCTTTCCCAGGTGCGTCCGGATTTTCACGCGCGTCAAGCCATCGAGAGGGTGATCCGCACTATTTTGGCAGCGGCGGCAATGGTCTCCATCGTGACGACCCTGGGTATTCTGATCTCGATCGTGTTCGAGGCAGTTCGCTTCTTTCAAATGCAAAGCTTCTGGGAGTTCATTACCGGTACCACTTGGGCACCGGGCAATAGCTTCCTGGCCGCTGCCGGACGCGCCGACGAAGGTGCCAGTGCGGCCCAGTTCGGGTCGGTGCCGCTGTTTGCCGGTACCTTTCTCATCACTCTGATTGCCATGCTGGTAGCGATCCCCATCGGCCTCATGGCCGCCGTCTACATGGCGGAATTCTCTCCGGCTCGAGTGCGCACCCTGGCCAAGCCGGTACTGGAAGTGCTCGCGGGTATTCCCACGGTGGTCTACGGCTTTTTTGCCGCCATTACCGTGGCGCCGATCATCGTCGATGTCGCAGGTTTCTTCGGATTGGATGCCTCCTTCAATAATGCCCTGGCCCCGGGCATCGTCATGGGCATCATGATCATTCCGTTCATCTCGTCGCTTTCCGACGATGTGATTAACGCGGTGCCGGATAGCATGCGCGAAGGCTCCCTGGCATTAGGGATGACCAAGGCGGAGACCATCACCAGCGTGGTCTTGCCTGCCGCCATTCCCGGCATCATCTCCGCATCCCTACTGGCGGTCTCCCGGGCCCTGGGGGAGACCATGATCGTGGTCATGGCCGCAGGCATGCGACCCAATCTGACCGCCAACCCGCTGGAGGACATGACCACGGTGACGGTGCGTATCGTTGCCGCCTTGACTGGGGATCAGGAGTTCGAGAGTGCCGAAACCCTCTCTGCGTTTGCCCTGGGGTTGGTGCTGTTCGTGGTGACCCTGGTGCTGAACATGGTCTCGGTGATCATGATTCGTCGCTTCCGCGAAAAATATCGCTCCAACGAACTATGAGAATGCAAAGGATGACCCCATGAGCCAATCCTTCGACGAGATCACCGCTCAGCTCAAGCGTCGCCATCACAAGACGGCCCGACTGAAATGGCTCTCCATGGGAGCGCTTGCGCTGGCGGCGACCTTTCTGGTGGTGTTCATCAGCGACATGCTGGTGAAAGGCTTGCCGGCGTTTCAACAAGCGCAGATCCAGGTAGAAGTCACCTACAGCGAGCAGAGCCAGAAGATGCCGCCGGCGGCGGTGAACGAGGATGTACGGCGTCTGGTGAGCCGAGGTTTCCTGCGCACTTTGCCCATGAGGATGCGGGACAACCCGGATTTGACGGGCACCACTCGCATGGAGTGGGCGCTGGCGGATAGTGCGGTGGATCAGTATCTCAAGGGCCACCATACGCGACTCAAGGACGATCAGATGGTCGTCATCGACGATCTGCTGGCGAAAGGGCAGGTGGAACTCAGGTTCAATACTCGCTTTTTCACCGCCGGCGACTCGAAGATGCCGGAGCTTGCCGGCATTGCCTCCGCGGCGGTGGGTACGGTGATGACGCTGATCGTGACCATGCTGGTGTGTTTTCCCATCGGCGTGATGACGGCGGTGTACCTTGAAGAGTTCGCCACGGACAACTGGCTGACCCAGATCATCGAGATCAATATCAATAACCTGGCGGCAGTCCCATCGATCCTGTTTGGCCTGTTGGGCCTGGCCATCTATATCAACTTCTTTGGCGTGCCGCGCTCGACCCCGCTGGTCGGGGGGCTGACCCTGGCCTTGATGACGCTCCCGGTGATCATCATTGCCACGCGAACCGCCTTACGCAGCGTGCCGGACACCATTCGTCAGGCGGCCTTCGGGGTCGGCTGCTCCCGTTGGCAGGTAGTGCGGGATCATGTGCTGCCATTGTCCTTTCCGGGCATTCTTACCGGCTCGATCATCGGTCTGGCCCAGGCCATGGGCGAAACCGCACCGCTGATCATCATCGGCATGGTGGCCTTCATCCCCGACGTAACCGCCTCCTTTACCGATGCCGCCACGGTGATGCCGGCGCAGATATTCACCTGGGCCGGCGAGCCGGATCGCGCCTTCGTCGAGAAGACCGCCGGCGGCATATTGGTTCTGCTTGCCGTGCTCATCTCGCTTAATGCCACCGCAGTATGGATGCGCAAGAAATTTGAACGGCGCTGGTAAGCATCCTCCATATTCATGACTTGACCAGGAAACTCTTATGCTCAACGAACAGCTTGCCAATCGAGAAGCCGACCCCGCGGAGCTCTCGAAGGAGTCGGTGTCTAAGCCGGCACAGCCCTCGACCCAGGGAAACCCCGTCAATATCAACGAGGATGCGTGTCACGAGTTGAGCATCCGCGTGCGTGATCTCAATCTCTGGTATGGCACCAATCAGGCGTTAAAGAACATCAATATCGATGTCTATCAGCACAACGTTACCGCGTTGATCGGCCCTTCCGGTTGCGGCAAGTCGACCTTTCTGCGGTGTCTCAATCGCATGAACGATCTGATTCGCAGCGTCAAGATCGAAGGGCTGGTGGAGATGGACGGACGAGATGTCAACGATCCCAAGATGGACGAGATCGCCCTGCGTCGGCGGGTGGGCATGGTGTTCCAGAAGCCCAATCCGTTTCCCAAATCGATCTATGAAAATATCGCCTACGCGCCGCGCATGCATGATCTGGTGAGCCGTAAGGCGGAACAGGATGAGTTGGTGGAACAGGCGCTACGCGCCGCCGGGTTGTGGAACGAAGTCAAGGATAAGCTTCATCAGCCGGGCACCTCACTCTCCGGTGGTCAACAGCAACGGTTATGTATTGCCCGAGCGATTGCGGTGAAGCCGGACGTGATCCTCATGGATGAACCAACCTCGGCGCTGGACCCGATATCGACGGCGACCATTGAGGATCTGATGGACAAGCTCAAGCAACAGTTCACCATCGTCACGGTGACCCACAACATGCAGCAGGCGGCGCGGGTCGCGGATTACACGGCGTTTTTCCATCTCGGTGAGCTGATCGAATACAACGATACGCGGCTGATGTTCTCCAACCCCCATACCAAAAAGGCGGAGGACTACATTACCGGGCGCTATGGTTGACTCCAAAGTTGCTATGCTCGCCCTACACGGGCGAGTCCATGGGGGAGGAGTGGCCACAAACGAATCCTTGCGTCTCGATGGAGTGAGTCTGGACGATCTTCTGGTCCCGGTTCACTTGACAGTGGCACCGGGCGAAATTGTCTGCCTCTCTGGAGCCAGCGGCTCGGGCAAGAGCCGAATGTTGCGTGCCTTGGCGGATCTGGAGCCTCACGGCGGCGAGGTTCGGCTAGGTGAAGAAGAGCAGTCCAGCATGGTGGGGCATCTTTGGCGTCGAGCTGTCATGCTGGTGCCGGCGGAGAGCCACTGGTGGGCGGATAGCGTTGGCGAGCACTTCGCCGACGAGCCGGATATCTCTGATATCGAAGCGCTGGGCTTCGAGCGCACGGTGCTGGAGTGGCAGATCAGCCGGCTCTCCTCCGGGGAGAAGCAGCGCCTGGCGCTGCTGCGTGCATTGTGCCGGAAACCTTCGGCTCTGCTGCTCGACGAACCCACCGCCAACCTGGACGAAGCCAACGTGCATCGCGTCGAGGCTTGGCTCACGTCACGCATTCGCCAGGAAGGCTGGCCGGTGCTCTGGGTCGCCCATCATGGCGCTCAGATTGCTCGCGTTGCCGATCGTCATTTGCGTATCGAGGCGGGGCAACTGGTGAACAGCACGGCAAACGAAGAGGCGAGCCCATGGACGTGATCGCACTCTCCTGGTGGCAACTGGCACTGGCGGCGCTGCTGGTCGTAGCGTTGGCCGGCTGTATGACGGCAGTCCGTCTGGGCATGAGCCGGAGCCTGCTGATCGCCGCGGCGCGCACCGCGATCCAGCTTGCCCTTGTCGGCCTGGTGCTGGAGGCTCTGTTCGCCTCGGCGCAACTCCATTGGGTGGCGTTGATGGCGTTGGGCATGTTGTTGATCGCCGGTCGCGAGGTGATGGCGCGCCAGAAGCGCCGCCTGCGCGGCGGCTGGGCTTTTGGCATCGGCACCCTGGCGATGTTTCTCTCCTCGTTTACCGTTGCGATATTGACCTTGACCGTGATCATCGGTCCGGAGCCCTGGTATCAACCGCAGTATGCCATCCCGCTGCTCGGCATGATGCTCGGCAATACCATGACCGGGGCGGCATTGGCCCTGGATCGTCTGACGGATACCGCTTGGCGTCAGCGCGGTGTGATCGAGAATCGCCTAATGCTTGGCCAGCCTTGGCAGGAGGCGATCGGCGACATTCGCCGTGAGGCGATGCGTAGCGGTCTGATGCCCATGATCAATGCCATGGCCGCCGCCGGGGTGGTCAGCCTGCCGGGCATGATGACCGGTCAGATCCTCGCCGGCACCGCGCCGGCTTTGGCGGTCAAGTATCAGATCCTCATCATGTTCACCATCACTTTGGGCACCGGATTCGGCACCCTGGCGGCAGTAGCGGCGGGCAGTCGCCGACTGTTCGATGGCAGGGAGCGGCTGAGGCTAGATCGTCTGTCGGTACCTCAGTCATGAAAACGCCCGCCTTCCGGTAGATAAGGCGGGCGTCGGTGCAGCGACGATCAGTCGATCAGTTCGACCGCCACCGCCGTCGCCTCGCCTCCCCCAATGCACAGGCTGGCGATGCCGCGCTTGCCACCACGCTGGCGCAGGGCATTGAGCAGGGTGGCGATGATCCGCGAGCCAGTGGAGCCGATCGGATGACCCTGAGCGCAGGCGCCGCCGAACACGTTGACCTTGTCGTGTGGGATGTCGTGGTCGTCCATGGCCATCAAGGTAACTACGGCGAAGGCTTCGTTGATCTCGAACAGGTCGACATCACTCGCTCGCCAGTCGAGTTTTTTCAGTAGCTTGTCGATAGCACCCACCGGGGCGATGGTGAATTCGCTTGGATGCTGGGAGTGGGTGCTATGGCCGAGAATGCGGGCAAGGGGCCTGGCACCCTCGCGCTCGGCGGCCTCGGAGCTTGCCAGGATCAAAGCCGAGGCGCCATCGGAGATGGAACTGGCATTGGCGGCGGTGATGGTGCCGTCCTTGGCAAAGGCCGGGCGCAGGCCGCGAATCTTGTCGAGCTTGGCCTGGAAGGGCTGTTCGTCGCGCTCGACGACGCTTTCGCCGGCGCGGGTGGTGACCGTGACCGATACCATTTCGCCGCTCAGCTCGCCTTTCTCGTGAGCCGCCATGGCACGCTCGAGAGAAGCTATGGCGAAATCGTCCATGCGCTCCCGAGAATAGCCGCGCTCATCCGCCACCTGCTGAGCGAAGGCGCCCATCAGTTTGCCGGTCTCGGCGTCCTCCAGACCGTCGAGGAACATGTGGTCCTTGAGTTCGCCGTGGCCGAGACGATAGCCGCTGCGGGCCTTGGTCAGCACATGCGGTGCATTGGACATCGATTCCATACCGCCGGCCAGCAGAATGTTGCCGCTGCCGGCGCGAATCAGATCGTGAGCCATCATGGTGGCCTTCATGCCGGAACCGCATAGTTTGTTGATGGTAGTGGCGCCGATGCCATCCGGAATGCCGGCCTTGCGCATGGCTTGGCGTCCAGGCCCTTGCTTGACCCCGCCGGGCAGCACGCAGCCGATGATGCCCTCGTCTATGCTGCTGGCATCTATGCCGGCACGTTCGATGGCGGCGCGGATGGCGGCTGCCCCCAGCTCCGGGGCGGTAAGGCTGGACAGGCTGCCGAGCATTCCACCCATGGGCGTGCGGGCGCCGGAAAGAATCACGACATCGGATGAGGCGGTCATGGTGTTCTCCTAAAAAAGATGAACGGTAGAGCAATGCTGGATTGAATAAAGACAAGCAGTGTCTTTAGTGAAGCCTTCTTGACGACCTTGTGCAATGGATTGCGGTACTGTTTATCCCTTGGTCTAAAGACGCGACGGGCATGTTCCCTTGTGCCTTTGCAACACTCTGGCTAGGGTTTACCGAGGCACCCGGGTCGGGCAAGCTACAGTCAATATTGGTTGACGTTTACGTTAACGAAAAACAGGGAGTCGAACAATGACAACAGTACCCAAGGATTACGCATCCTATATGGATCGCTTCTCGATCGATGAGACAGTGGCCCGGCTGGATGATCATCAGGATGGAAAGCTGAATGCCTTCGATGCCTGCTGCGCCCGCCACCTGCGCGAGGGCAATGGCGAGCGTATCGCTTTGGTACATGAAGACACCCAGGGTGGGGTGACTCGCTGGAGCTATGCGGAACTGGAACAGGCCAGCGCGCGCCTGGCAGGGTGGTTGCAATCGGCAGGCCTTGGCGCAGGGGATCGTATCGCCTGCATGTTGCCGCGCACGCCTGAGTTGATGATTGCGGTGTTGGCGACTTGGCGTATCGGTGCCGTCTATCAGCCCTTGTTCACCGCCTTCGGCCCCGATGCCGTGGATTTTCGACTGGCCCGAGCGGGTGCGCGTCTCGTCATCACCGATCAGGCAAACCGGCATAAATTAGATGATCTCAGCCAGTGCCCACCGGTACTGCGTATCAGCGACGCTGACAATGAACATAAGGAAGATCTCGATTGGAAAGCCGCCATAGCGCATCCGGCGATAGAAACAGAGCCGCCACGACTCGATCCTAGCGCGCCTTTCCTGCAGATGTTCACCTCTGGCACCGTGGGCAAGCCCAAAGGGGTGGCGGTGCCTTTGTCGGCGCTATCCGCCTTTGCCCTGTACATGGAATTGGCCATCGATCTGCGGGTGGAGGATCGCTTCTGGAATATGGCGGACCCGGGCTGGGCCTACGGGCTCTACTACGCGATCGCAGGTCCGCTGTTGTTGGGCGCCACCACGCATTTTTGCGAGACGGCCTTCGATGCTCAGGGCGCGCTTGATTTCATGATCAAGCACGGGATTACCAACTTCGCCGCTGCCCCCACCGCCTACCGTTTGATGAAGGCCTCAAACCTGTTCGATGAGGCAAAAGACAAGCTCTCGCTGCGGGTAACGAGTTCCGCCGGCGAACCTTTGAATACCGAGGTGGTGAGTTGGGTCGAGGGCGCGTTAGGTTGCCCGGTAATGGATCACTATGGCCAGACCGAAACCGGCATGACCTGCTGCAATCACCATGCCCTTGAGCATCCAAAACCGGTAGGGGGAATGGGCACGCCATTGCCGGGTTATCGCCTCGCGGTATTGGATGCGGAATACAATGAGCTGCCGGTAGGGGAGCCCGGTGTGCTGGGGGTGGATATCGCCGCTTCACCGGCGCACTTCTTTCCCGGCTACACCTGGCAGGAGAAAGAGCCTTTTGCCGAAGGCTATTATTTGACTGGCGACGTGGTGGTGCGTGAAGCCGACGGCACCTTTTGCTTCGCCGGCCGTAACGACGACATCATTACCACCGCCGGTTACCGGGTCGGGCCGACCGACGTGGAGAACTCCGTCATGGCCCATCCCGCCGTGGCGGAATCCGCGGCGGTGGGCAAGCCGGATTCAATCCGGGGTGAGGTAATCAAATCTTACGTGGTGCTCCGCGATGGTTTCGAGCCGAGCGAGGCATTGGCGGATGAAATTCGCCAGCGGGTGCGGGATCGCCTGTCGTCTCATGCCTATCCACGAGAGATCGCGTTCGTCGACACCCTGCCCAAGACCCCCAGCGGCAAGATTCAGCGCTTCAAGCTGCGTGCCGAAGCCGCCGACGATAAGGAGACATCGTGATGCATGTGCAGGAGCGCAATTTTCTGATTACCGGGGCCGCCTCGGGGCTAGGCGCGGCCACCGCGGAGCGCCTGGTGGCCAGTGGCGCCAAGGTGGTGCTGTGTGATCTGAGTGACGCTGTCGAGGCCGTCGCGACCCGATTGGGGGACTCGGCGCTGGCCTGCCAAGGCGATATCACCAGCCCCGAGGATATGCAGGCCGCCGTGGATCATGCTGTCAATCTGGGCGGATTGCACGGTGTGGTGCACTGTGCCGGTGTGGTCAGCGTGGCCAAGTTACTCGACCGGGAAGGCAACCCAGCAGATCTCGAGGCCTTTGCAAAAACGATCAACATCAATTTGATTGGCACCTTCAACGTGCTGCGTCTGGCCGCCGCCGCCATGGCCAAGAATCCGCCGGAAGGCGAGGACGGGGAGCGCGGTGTCATCGTCGATACCGCCTCGATTGCCGCCTTTGATGGCCAGGTGGGACAGGCCGCCTACAGCGCGTCCAAGGCGGGTGTTGCCGGTATGACGCTGCCCCTGGCGCGCGAGCTTTCGCGCCAGGGCATCCGGGTGATGACCATCGCCCCGGGGGTGTTCGAGACACCGATGATGAGCGGTATACCCGAGGAGGCGGTGGCATCACTCTCCGCGGCGGTACCGTTTCCCAAGCGGTTGGGAAAGGGCGCGGAATATGCTGCACTGGCGGAGCAGATCGTGACCAACACCATGCTCAATGGCGAAGTGATTCGTCTGGATGGCGGTATTCGTATGCAGTGATCTTTCTTCTCTACGCGCAAATGCGCATTTTGTTCAATACGGCCTCGGATGGCGTGCCCGCGCCGGAGTCTGGCCAGGCCGTACTGCACACGACGATTGGTCAGATAGGCATGAGGCGTCATGCCGTAGCGGCGTTTGAAGGCACGAATCAGGTGAGACGGCGACATCTCCGCGGCGCTGGCAATCATCTCGAGGGTCAAGGCCTCGACACAATGCTCGGAAATGAATTCGGCGGCGCGGCTGACCTTTTGATTCTCAGGCCAGGAGATGATCGAGGCGGGACGTGATCGTTGCTGGAGGGTCGAGAAAAACTCGATGGCAGTGCTGTGTTTGTGCAAGACATCGCTGTCTTGATCGATAAGCGTTGCATAAAGATGGTTCAAGCCGCGATAAAGCAGCGGATCCCTAGTGGCCACCATCGAGAAAGGCTGAAAATCCCCACCGTGGCTGAATCCCAGAGTGCGCTGTAAATCGCCAAGCCAGGATGTATCCACATAGAACATGCGATATGACCAGGGTTGGTTTTCGGTGGGATTGCAGGCATGAACCTCTTCCGGATTCATCATCACGACCGAGCCTTCCGCAACCGTCTGACGTGTGTTTCCGTTCAGATAGGTACTGTGTCCGGCAGTGATTACGCCGATAGAGAAGGTCGTGTGGGTATGTTTGTCGTAACACACACGCCGACCATCCTCCACGCCACGAGCCTCCAGGAAAGGTAGCTGGTCATCGCGCCAGAAACGAATGCCCGTAGCGTCTTCGTTTTTCACTCTGTTTTCCTTTTTGGGCTATGACGAACAGCATAGCCTTTGCGCAAACAACCGCCTAATTCAAACGAACGCTTGACTTGACTCGATGGCTGACATAATTTCAAACGCACGTTTGATAGTGGTGCGGCAACCACTATGCCGTTCATTCAGGAGTGTTCATCATGCCCGATTACCAGGCCCCACTACGAGATATGCGTTTCGTCATGGACGAAATGTTGGCTTATCCAGATCATTACGCCCGTATTGGCAAAGGCGACGATGCTTCGCCGGATCTCGTCGCCGCGATTCTCGAAGAGGGCGGACGTTTCGCTCGCGACGTGCTGTTGCCACTCAATACCAGCGGCGATCACGAAGGCTGTCACCTGGAAGGAGGCGAGGTCAGAACACCCAAGGGGTTCAAGCAGGCCTACGCCCAATACGTCGAAGGCGGCTGGCCTGGGCTGTCGTCCGATCCCGAACATGGTGGGCAGGGCCTGCCGGCGTCATTAGGCATGGCGCTTTCGGAGATGATCTGCGCCAGCAACCTGGCCTGGGGTATGTATCCGGGGCTCTCCCACGGTGCGGCTGATGCATTGCGTCATCATGGTACCGACGAGCAGAAGAGTGCCTATCTGACCAAACTGGTGGAGGGCGTCTGGACCGGCACCATGTGCCTTACCGAACCCCATTGCGGTACCGACCTGGGATTGATCAAGACTCGGGCTATTCCGACCGACGACGGCGCTTATCAGGTCACCGGTACCAAGATCTTCATTTCTGCCGGGGAGCACGATCTTGCAGAGAATATCGTGCATCTGGTGCTGGCCAAGCTCCCGGATGCACCGGAAGGCTCCAAGGGCATTTCGCTGTTCGTCGTTCCCAAATTCATGCCAGACGCCGAAGGGAATCCCGGCGAACGCAATGGCGTCACCTGTGGCTCGCTGGAGCACAAGATGGGCATTCACGCGAATGCCACCTGCGTGATGAACTTCGACGAGGCCAAGGGCTTTTTGGTCGGGCAGCCGCATAAAGGCTTGGCTTGCATGTTCACCATGATGAACGTGGCGCGCATCGGGGTCGGCGTTCAAGGGCTGGGGCTGATGGAGGCGAGTTTCCAGAACTCATTGGTCTATGCGCGAGATCGCCTGCAGATGCGAGCCTTGTCCGGCCCCAAGGCGCCGGATAAACCCGCCGACCCGATCATCGTGCACCCGGATGTACGACGCATGCTGCTAACCCAGAAGTCGCTGGCGGAAGGCGGACGCATGCTGGTGATGTATACCGCCCAGCTGGTGGATGTCACCGAATATGGTAGTGATGCCGCGGAGCGTGAGCGCGCCGAAACATTATTGGGATTGTTGACCCCTATCGTGAAGGCTTTTCTGACCGAGTTGGGTTTCGAGGCGACTAACGAAGGTATGCAAGTGTTCGGCGGGCACGGTTTCGTTCAGGAGTGGGGAATGGAGCAATTTGTCCGCGACGCCCGTATCACTCGGCTCTACGAAGGCACGACCGGTATCCAGGCCCTGGATCTTCTCGGTCGCAAGGTGTTGATGAGCCAGGGGGAAACCCTGAAAGTGTTCACTAAGGAAATTCACAAGTTCTGTCAGTCCGAGGCCAATAACGCCGGGCTCAAGGAGTTCATCGAGCCACTTTCCAAACTCAATGCCGAGTGGGGCGAGCTGACCATGGCTGTGGGCATGAAGGCCATGCAAGACCGTGAAGAGGTGGGAGCCGCCAGCGTCGACTATCTGCTTTATTCCGGCTATGTCACGCTTGCTTATCTATGGGCGCGTGCGGCGCGTACAGCCGGTCAAGCACTGGCAACCAGCATTGGTGAGTCGGCGTTCTATCAGGCCAAGCTGGATACGGCACGCTTCTATTTCCAGCGTCTCTTGCCGCGGACTCGTGGTCATGTCGATATGATCCGTGCCGGTGGGGAATCGTTGATGGCCATGCCTGCAGAGAACTTCGGACTAGGTTTCGAAATATAGTATCCTCAAAGAAGACGGTGAAGAGGTGGGTGAAAACCCACCTTTTTTGTTCGTATTCGACAGACCAGTGCAGCACCGTCTTGTCATCATGATAATGAAGGTACAGCGCCAGGAAGGCCTCCATGCAAAACGATATAGAAGAAGACGTTAGACGGGATATACCGCTCAATCTGCTGGTAGGGTTGGCATCCTTGGTAATCATCATTGCCGGCATGAAGTTGGGGGCTGCTATACTGGTGCCGCTCATCCTTTCATTGTTCATTGCCGTCATCTGCAATGCGCCGGTTCAGTGGTTACATAAAAAAGGCTTGAGTAAGCAGATATCGGTATTGATCACCCTGGTGATCTTTGGTCTTGTTGTGATGATGTTGAGCATACTGCTGGCCGGCAGCATGGCCGCTTTTATGCAAGCAATACCCGAACTCAAGAAGGAGTTGGTGGCTCAGTACTATCTGTTCATAGGCTGGGCGCCAGGCCTGAGTGGCTATCTTCAACCGGGGACCATCTCCCAGTGGCTGGATTTTTCGACTCTTTCGCAGTTCATTCCGTCGTTGCTCGAAAGCATCGGTACGCTATTGTCCCAGAGCTTATTGATCGTTCTGCTAGTAGGTTTCATGCTCTTCGAGACGTTGAGCTTTCGCACCAAGATTGCCATCGCTTTGGAAAATCCGGCACCTAGTCTGCGTCGTTTCAATGAATTCAGCTACAACTTGAGACACTATCTGGCGGTCAAGACGCTAATCAGCCTGGTCACTGGTGTTCTTATTTTTATCGCCTGCTGGGCCACGGGATCCAGTTTCCCTCTGCTGTTCGCCACGCTGGCTTTCCTACTCAATTTCATCCCCAATATCGGCTCGGCGCTGGCTGCGATACCCGCAGTATTTTTGATGCTGGTGACGCCGGATGGCGGGGCCGCGCAAGCAGGTCTTTTAGGGCTGTGCTATCTATTGGTCAACTTCATCATGGGCAACCTGATCGAACCGCGAGTCATGGGCCAGACATTGGGTCTGTCCACACTGGCAGCCTTCATGTCATTGGTGGTGTGGGGGTGGATATTGGGGCCAATCGGCATGCTGCTGGCGGTGCCTTTGACCATGACTTTGAAGATCGCGCTCAACAGCCACCCAAATACCATCTGGCTGGCCAGGATGATGGGCGGAAAGCTCGGGCGTAGACACGATCGGGGAAACGCTGCGTAAAGTAGTTGATGGTATGACTATCGGGTAGCGCTGGAAATTGAATCGCCCTGGCAAGGCAGGGCGATTTAATAGCATCAGCAGGCATCGTCGAATGCGGCAGTTCAGGCGTTTTGTTCGATGAACTGGGACAGCTGAGACTTGGACTGGGCGCCTACCAGCGAGGCCACCTTGGCGCCGGATTTGAACAGCATGACCGTAGGAACGCCACGAACGCCGTGTTCAGCGGCGATTTCTGGTGCATCGTCTACATTGACGCTGACAACCTTGATTTGTTCTTTCTTTTCGTCGGCGACTTCCTCGACCACTGGCGACATCATCTTGCACGGCCCACACCAGGGTGCCCAGAACTTCAGCAGAACCGGCGTCTCGGCATTGAGCACTTCCTGCTCGAAATTGGTGGCGGTAACGTCAATATTATTAGCCATAAAACTCTCCAGATTTCTTGCGCCGTCATTAGCGGAATAATTAGATGGTAGCGCTCGACCAAGCGGCTGGCAAATGAGCTTAACTACAATTGTCGATAGGCATGAACTATGAAGACGTTCGGTTCAGCGCTGTGCTTGCTCTAGTCATGCCCGCGAACTATCATGATGAATATGCTTTAAAGTGATTAAAAGATACAGCATTTAGTGCTTTAAGCTATTATGTGTGCACAGGCGACACCGCCCAGGCGAAATAGAAATCGCGCGGATGAAATAAGAGTTCTGTCAAGCCCCTGAGTTGGAGATATCTCTGGTATGAAGCTGCAACAGTTACGCTACATATGGGAAGTCAGTCGACACAACCTGAATGTTTCAGCCACTGCGCAAAGCTTATTCACCTCTCAGCCGGGGATATCCAAGCAGATACGTCTTCTTGAAGATGAGTTGGGTATCGAGATTTTCGCGCGTAGCGGAAAACACCTCACCCGTATCACGCCTGCGGGGCAGCCGATCGTCGACCTGGCGGGGGAGGTGCTTAGAACCGTCGGTATCATCAAGGAGGTTGCGCAAGAGCATAGCAACGAGCGGTGTGGCAATCTTTCCATTGCCACCACGCATACTCAGGCGCGTTATGCGTTGCCCCCCTTGATCAGCGAGTTCACCCGAAAATATCCTGAGGTGGCCCTGCACATGCAGCAGGGAACGCCCAAGCAGATTGCTCAGATGGTCTGCGAAGGCCAGGCGGATTTTGCCATCTGCACCGAGGCTCTGGAGCTTTTCACCGATCTGATCCTGTTGCCTTGCTATCGTTGGAATCGCTGCATCCTGGTGCCAAAGAACCACCCCTTGACCCAGGTCGACAAGTTGACCCTCCAAGCACTGGCGGAATACCCCTTGGTCACCTATGTCTTCGGTTTCACCGGTCGTTCTCAACTGGACGATGCATTTCGCGATAGCGGGTTGAAACCCAACGTGGTATTGACGGCGGCGGACGCCGACGTGATCAAGACCTATGTGCGTTTAGGATTAGGGATCGGTATCGTCGCCCACATGGCGGTGGATTCGGAGCTCGACAGCGATCTGGTACCCCTGGATGCCAGTCATCTTTTTGAGAGTTCGACGACCAAGATCGGTATCCGCCGGGGCACCTTCATGCGCGGCTACATGTATGACTTCGTGCAGCGCTTCGCGCCACACCTGGATCGCGATACCGTCGACGCTGCCATGGCGGCGGGACCGCGCAGCGAAGATTCACTATTTGACAACATCGAACTGCCGGTGCGCTGATCGCTGCCTAGTGTTGTAGATGCAGCCCACACTCCCGCTTCTCTTCCACCTTGGTAGGATCGAAGTAATCGAAGTTGTTGGGCAAATCCCATTGCTGCAGATACTGATGCATATCGCGAGCGCTCCAATTCAGCAGCGGGGCGATCTTGAGCAAGCCATCGGCGTTTACCGAGACCGGTTGCATTTGTGCTCGCTGTGGCGAATCTTCGGCACGCAGTGCGGTAAACCATGTTCGAGGTGCCATTTCGCGCAAGGCTCGCTCGAAAGGTTCTAGCTTCACTTCTTCGGTAAAGCTTGGGTGCCGAGGATCGTCTATCGAAGGAGTTGCACCCTCGAGAGCCTCGCGATGAGCGCGAGAGCGCCGCGGATGATAGGTGTGCAGATTCAGCGCTAGACGCCGACTAATAGCATCGGCAAATCGGTAGGTTGCTTCGGTGTTATAGCCTGAATCCATCCATAGAACAGGGATATCCGGCCTTTCCCGAGTCACCATGTGGAGGATCACGGCTTCGAAGGGGCGAAAATTGGTCGTGCAGATAGCGTATTCGTCCAGGCTTAGTGCCCAACGAACAAGCCCCTCTGGATCCTTGCCGAATTGCTCGTTGATAGCGTTTATATCCAGGTTCATCCGACTCTCCTGAAAACTGCGGTGCGACGCTGTCGCGGATAATGATTGCTACCCTAACAAGCGGGGAGCGGTTTGCCCCAATACTGTTTGGTTAGATACTTATATACCCAACCGGCGAGTTGCGGTCAGGGGCGTGATCCTAGGCGGGGCGTTTTCGGACCATTCGACCTGGGCTTCAATGGCATAGACATCCCGCAGACGTGCCGGGGTGAGAACGTCGCCTGGACCACCCCAGGCAGCCGTATGTCCCGCCTTGAGCATCCACATATGCGCAGCGAAGCGTGCCGCCAGATTGAGATCGTGAATGGCCATGACCAGGATCATGGCGCTCTCCTGTGCTCGGCGAGACAACCAGTCCAGTACCTGCAATTGATGATGCAGATCGAGGGCGCTGGTGGGCTCGTCGAGCAGTAAGACCCGAGGTTCCCGCACCATGGCCTGGGCCAGGGCGACCCGTTGACGCTCCCCCCCAGACAGTGTGGCTAAAGTCCGTTCCGCCATCTCCTCAAGCTCTAGATCGCGCAGCATGTCCCGCACCCGGTAAAGCCCTTGGCGACCGTTTTCCTTTATGCGAGTCCGTCGTGCCAACATGATGGCTTCGAAAACGGTGAGAGCCGAACTCGAACCGGGTTGTTGCGGCAAATAGTAGAGATGCTCGGCCCGAACGGCAGGGGAAACGCCCGTCAGCGCCATGCCATCAAGGCTGATCCTGCTGCACGGCGCAAGCCGCTCCAGACCGGCGATGCCCTTGAGTAACGTCGATTTGCCAGCGCCATTGGGGCCGAGCAGGGCGGTGATTTCACCCGGTTTCGCCAGTAAACCTTCGATGTTGTCGAGAATCTGTTTGTCCCCCAGGCGGCAGCTCAAACGTTCGATACGTAAGCTCATCCCCAGAATTCCTTACGACTCTTGAGTATGAGTGAAACGAAAAACGGTAGACCGATCAGGGCGGTGATAATACCGATGGGGGAAAGAATGCCCGGTATCAGCGTCTTGGAAAGAATCGATGCCACGGACATGATCAAGCCACCACACAGCGCTGCCATGGGCAGAAAGATACGCTGATCTTCCCCCACCAACAGTCGCGCAATATGCGGCCCGACCAGGCCGACGAAACCGATGGTACCGACGAAGGCCACCGCCGTGGCCGCCAGCAGTGAGCTACATAATAATACCGTCAAACGCAGCCGGCCCACGTTGATGCCCATAGCCTTGGCATGTAGTTCTCCCAGGCGCAGGGCGGTCAGTTGCCAGCGTGCTCGAACGAACACGGGAATGCAGACGGCAAGGCTTATCAGCATCAAGCCGATCTTGTCCCAACTGGATTTGCCTAGACTCCCTAGCGACCAGAAGATGAGTTGCTGCAGCGCTTGGGCGGAAGCCAGGTACTGCAACAATCCCAGCAGGGCATTGAAGAAGAACATGATGGCAATTCCCATCAATACCATGGTCTGCACGTTCACGCCGCGCAGGCAATTTATCCCCCAGATAATCACGGTGGCGAGCATGGCGAAGACGAACGCATTGCCGGTGACCAGAAGAGTGCCGGCCAGCGGCGCCACTCCTGCTCCGAAGATGATCGCCAGGGCGGCGCCGACGCTGGCCGCGGATGAGATCCCCAGGGTGAAAGGATCCGCCAGTGGATTGTTGAGGATGGTCTGCATTCCGGCGCCGGCCAGGGCCAGGCTAATGCCAACCAGTACCGCCATCGCAGCGACGGGTAGACGTATCTCCCACACCACGATATTGACGATGTCCGATGCAGCAGCAGGGGTCAGTAGCGCCGTGAGTACACTCTTGGGTGAGTAATGGCCGGGCCCGATGGCGACATCGGTGAAAAAAGAGAGCAGCGTCAGCGCCGACAAAAAGGCAAGAAGAAAAAGGTGGCGTCGCCTTCGCGCCAGATAGCGTTCGACGCTATCGGAACGGCGAATCGCAGTAGAGCTTGTAGTAGTCACTTATCGTTCCTGAGCATCATATGACTGTTGGCTCCCTTCTGCGATGGACTCGGCATGAGTCAGGGCATCCATCAACCGGCCGATCTTATGGAGTGTTTCGCGATATTCGGCTTCTTCGTCGGAGTCCGCCACCAGCCCGCCACCGCCCCACAGATGTAATCGGTCGGCATCCGCCAGGACCGTGCGAATCGCGATCGAGGTATCCATGTGGCCGCGAATATCGACATAGCCCAGGCTGCCGCAATACACGCTGCGACGACTCGGTTCCAGTTCGTCGATGATCTGCATGGCGCGTACCTTGGGGGCACCGGTAATCGACCCCCCGGGAAAGGCAGCGGCAAGCAGGTCGAGTGGGGTTTTTCCCTGCCCCAGCTCGCCGGTTACCACGCTTACCAGATGGTGGACGTTGGCATAGCTTTCCAATTGACAAAGCTGCGGCACCTGTACGCTACCTGGCCGGCATACTCGGCCTAGATCGTTGCGCAGCAGATCGACGATCATGACGTTTTCGGCACGGTCCTTGGGGCTTTGCACAAGCTCTTCAGCATAGACTTTGTCCATCTCGAGCGTGGTCCCCCGGGGCCGAGTGCCCTTGATGGGGCGGGTTTCCACGCGATCGCCACGCACCTCGATGAAGCGCTCCGGAGACAGCGACATGACCGCCTTGTCCTGCCAGGCCAGGTAGCCTCCAAAGGGCGTTGGAGTTGCCTGGCGCAGCAAACAATATGCCTGCCAGGGATCGCCCTTGTAACCGGCACTAAAGCGCTGAGCCAGATTGATCTGGTAGCAATCTCCGGCCTGCAGATACTTCTGTACATCACGAAAGCGCTGGCCGTATCCGGCGCGATCCATTTCCGCACAGAAAACGCTCGTGAGAGCAAAGGGACTGGTGGAAGCAGGTGCGCGATTCAGCCATGCCTGAACCTGTTCACGCCGCTCGGCGGTAGCGACCAGCCAGGTCTGGCGCTGTTCATGATCCTGAATTACGGCCCAATCATAAAGACCCAGGCGGCTTCGTGGCAGTGTCACGACATCCCGGAATTGATTCAGCGAACCTCCAGTCTCTGATCCAAGATCATACCCCCAGTAGCCGATCAATCCGCCAAGGAACGGTAGCTCACTATCAGGGGGGGCAAGGTCAAGTGTATCAAGCAAGGCTTGTTGCGCGGCGAATGGCGCGGTCGGCAATGGGATATCGGCATCACAGTGCACCTGGCCCTGCTGATCGAGCGTGAGAACGGCGCAGGGGTCGCTTGAAAGAATGTCGTAACGACCGCCTGGCGCATCAGGACGACCACTGTCGAGCAGCACGGCACCTGGTCGTTGGGCTAGACAAGTAAAAAGCGTCAACGGATTCTGGTGATAGGGCAGCGGCGTGATGAGCAGCCGTGGTTTCATGCAATGGATCCCCTTGGCAAGGCACCCATTCTAGGCATCCTTGATCAATTTGTCCTGTTGCGGCACGTAAATGAAATGCATGTGTATTGATCTCATTGGTAATTGATTGTCGACAATCGGAGTGGTAATCCTGTGACAAATGCCACTAATGTATATGAGCGCATCGGACTCATAGCCTATTGACCCTTGGTGAGAGTGTGACTAGAGTCTGCAGACACCATAATTGTCGACAATCGCAATGACTTTGACTATCGAGAACAGCGAAGTGCCGGAAGTTCGTACCCTTGCCGAACGTGTCTTCAACCAGCTCCAGGACGCGATCGTTCGCGGTGAACTGGCGCCGGGCACGAAGATCACCGAACCGGGGTTATCGAAGGTTTACGGCATCTCTCGCGGTCCGTTGCGAGAAGCCATGCGCCGCCTCGAGACCCATCGGCTGATTGAGCGGGTGCCTCACGTAGGTGCTCGGGTGGTCAAGCTATCGATGCAGGAGCTGATCGAGTTGTTCGATGTGCGCGAGGCGCTCGAAAGCATGGCGGCCCGGCTGGCAGCCCGGCACATGACGACGGAAGAGATCGCCGGATTGCGCAGTGTTCTGGCGGTACATGAGGATCAGGCGGATCTAAAAAGCGGTGAGGCCTATTATCAGCGTGAAGGCGATCTCGATTTTCACTTCCGCATCGTGCTGGGTAGCCACAATCGCATGCTGACGACGATCCTGTGTGACGATCTCTACTATCTTGTAAGACTCTATCGTACCCAGTTCAGCGCCAGCGGCACGCGGCCACAGCGGGCCTTCGTCGAGCATCATCGTATCGTCGATGCCATCGAGGCGGGTGACGAGGAGCTCTCCGAATTGCTGATGCGCCGTCATATCAGTGCATCTCGAGAGAACGTCGCCAATCGCTATGCCATCGTATTGCAGCAGGAAACCAGTTCCACGCCTTCCCCCCAGAGGATTCCGTCATGAGCACACCCGGTACACGCTTTCGTAGCGCTCTCGAAGCCAATCGACCGCTTCCCATCGTCGGCACCATCAACGCCTACACCGCTCTCATGGCGAAGAAGGTCGGTCACCAGGCGATCTATCTTTCCGGGGGCGGGGTGGCCAACGCCTCCTTCGGGTTGCCTGATCTGGGCATGACCACCATGAACGATGTGGTTGAAGATGCGCGGCGTATCACCGCCGCCACGGATCTGCCGCTACTGGTGGATATCGATACCGGTTGGGGCGGCGCTTTCAACGTGGCGCGCACCATTCGCGAAATGGAGCGGGCAGGCGTGGCAGCGGTGCATCTCGAGGACCAGGTGGCCCAGAAGCGCTGTGGCCACCGTCCCAATAAGGAGATCGTTTCCAAGCAGGAGATGGTCGATCGCATCAAGGCCGCCGCGGATGCTAAACAGGACCCAGCTTTCTATCTCATTGCTCGCACGGATGCCTTCCAGATGGAGGGGCTCGAAGCAGCAATCGACCGGGCCAATGCCTGCATCGAGGCCGGCGCGGATGCCATCTTTGCCGAGGCGGTGCATACGTTGGATGACTACCGCGCCTTTTGCGAGGGGGTGGAGGCACCAATACTCGCCAACATCACCGAGTTCGGCGCCACGCCGTTGTTCACCCAAAAAGAGCTGGATGAGGTGGGTTGCCGCATGGTGCTGTATCCGCTGTCGGCGTTCCGGGCCATGAACGCAGCGGCCCTCAAGGTCTATCGCAACATCCTCGAGAAAGGTGATCAGAAGGATGTCGTCGAGCTTATGCAGACTCGAGACGAGCTTTACGATTTTCTCGACTATCACACTTTCGAGCGCAAGCTGGATGAGCTGTTTACCGGCAAGGGCAACGACTGAATAACGCGATACGCTATCAACCAAACAGGGAATATCTGGAGATCCATCATGGCAGACAAACCGACCAATGGCGCCGGCCTGCGCGGCCAGAGCGCCGGTAGTACAGCACTATGCACCGTGGGCAAGGAAGGTTCCGGCCTGACCTATCGCGGTTACGATATTCACGACCTGGCGGATCATGCCCGCTTCGAAGAAGTGGCCTATCTGTTGCTCAAGGGCAAGCTGCCCAATCAGCAAGAATTGAACGATTATGTGGCCAAGCTCAAAGGCTTGCGCGATTTGCCGGAGGCGCTCAAACGGGTACTGGAAGAGATTCCGGCGGATGCCCATCCGATGGACGTGATGCGCACCGGTGCCTCCATGCTGGGTAATCTCGAAACCGAGCAAAGTTTCGACGAGCAGCAGGACCAAAGCGATCGCATGCTGGCGGCGTTTCCCGGCATCATCAACTACTGGTATCGCTACTCCCACGACGGCGTGCGTATCGACACCGATACCGACGACGAATCCATCGGTGGCCACTTCCTGCACCTGCTGCACGGCAAGCCGGCATCGGAGCTGCATGCCAAGGTGATGAATGTCTCGTTGATCCTCTACGCCGAGCATGAGTTCAACGCCTCGACCTTCACCGCTCGCGTATGTGCCTCGACGCTATCCGATATTCATAGCTGCGTGACCGGTGCCATCGGCTCGCTGCGGGGGCCGCTGCACGGCGGCGCCAACGAAGCCGCCATGGCCATGATCGAGGACTGGCAGTCGTCGGATGAAGCCGAGCGCGAAATCATGGGCAAGCTCGAGCGCAAGGAGAAGATCATGGGCTTCGGCCATGCGGTCTACAAGGATTCCGACCCGCGCAATGCCATGATCAAGAAGTGGTCGAAGGAGCTTGCCAAGGAAGCAGGGGACGATCGGCTTTATCAGGTTTCCGAACGGGTTGAGGAGGTCATGTGGCGGGAGAAGAAGCTGTTCTGCAACGCCGACTTCTTCCATGCCAGTGCCTATCACTTCATGGGCATTCCGACCAAGCTGTTCACCCCGATATTCGTCTGTTCGCGCCTCTCGGGCTGGTGCGCCCACGTCTTCGAGCAGCGGGAGAACAACCGCATCATCCGACCCAACGCGGACTACACTGGGCCGGAGAAGCAGGAGTGGTTGCCCATCGAGCAGCGCGACTGAACGCTGGTTAGAAGATTTCATGGCCGTGGCGGCGACGCCACGGCCATTTACGATCTAAACACTATCCGATGGATACCCGTTTAAATGAACACCGACTATCGCAAACGCCTACCCGGCATCGATCTGGACTACTTCGATACCCGCGAGGCAATCGAGGCGATCCGATCCGGCGCCCACGCCAAACTACCTTATACCTCCCGCGTGCTGGCGGAGCAGCTGGTGCGTCGCTGCGATCCGGCGATGCTCACCGATTCCCTCAAGCAGCTGATCGAACGCCGCCGCGATCTGGATTTTCCCTGGTATCCGGCTCGGGTGGTGTGCCACGACATCCTGGGCCAGACCGCCCTGGTGGATCTCGCCGGCTTGCGGGACGCCATCGCCGAAAAAGGCGGTGACCCGGCCAAGGTCAATCCGGTGGTGCCGACCCAGTTAATCGTCGATCACTCTCTGGCCGTCGAACACGCGGGTTTCGAGAAGGACGCATTCGATGCCAACCGGGCCATCGAGGATCGCCGCAACGAGGATCGTTTCCACTTCATCGACTGGACCAAGACCGCCTTCAAGAACGTGGACGTGATCCCGGCGGGCAACGGCATCATGCACCAGATCAACCTGGAGAAAATGTCGCCGGTGATCCAGGTGCGCCCGGATGAGCAGGGGCGGCGCGTAGCCTTTCCGGATACCTGCGTGGGCACCGATAGCCATACGCCCCACATCGACTGTCTGGGCGTGATTGCCATCGGGGTTGGCGGGCTCGAGGCGGAAACCGTGATGCTGGGCCGGCCTTCCATGATGCGCCTGCCGGACATCGTCGGCGTCAAGCTGACCGGCAAGCGTCCACCCGGCATCACCGCTACGGATATCGTGCTGGCGATTACCGAATTCCTGCGCAACCAGAAAGTGGTTTCGGCCTACCTAGAATTCTTTGGGGAAGGTGCGAAGGATCTCACCATCGGCGACCGGGCCACCATCTCCAATATGACCCCGGAATTCGGTGCCTCCGCCGGTATGTTCTATATCGACGAGCAGACAATCGACTACCTGAAATTGACCGGACGCGAACCGGAACAGGTCGCCCTGGTCGAGCAGTACGCCAAGGAAACCGGCCTGTGGGCGGAGGATCTGGTGGATGCCGAGTACGAGCGGGTGCTGGAGTTCGATCTGTCGAGCGTGGTACGCAACGTGGCCGGGCCATCGAACCCGCATCGGCGGGTGGCGACCACGGATTTGCAGGAGCGCGGCATCGCCGTACGCTCTTATAAGGACAGCGACAAGGCGCTGGCGGAAGAGAGGGAGGGCAAGATGCCGGATGGCGCGGTGATCATCGCCGCCATCACCTCCTGCACCAATACCTCGAATCCGCGCAACGTCGTAGCCGCCGGCCTGCTGGCGAAAAAGGCCAACGAGCTGGGACTGATCCGCAAGCCCTGGGTGAAATCGTCCTTTGCGCCAGGGTCCAAGGTCGCGCGCCTGTATCTGGAAGACGCCGGGCTGCTCCCGGAGCTCGAAAAGCTTGGCTTTGGCATCGTCGCCTACGCCTGCACCACCTGTAACGGCATGAGCGGCGCCCTGGACCCCAAGATTCAGCAGGAGGTCATCGATCGCGATCTGTACGCCACGGCAGTGCTCTCGGGTAATCGTAACTTCGATGGGCGTATCCATCCCTATGCCAAGCAGGCCTTTCTCGCCTCGCCACCGCTGGTGGTCGCCTACGCCATTGCCGGCACCGTGCGCTTTGACATCGAGCAGGACGTGCTGGGTACGGACGAGCAGGGCGACCCGGTCACCCTGAAGGATATCTGGCCCTCAGACGAGGAGATCGACGCCATCGTCAAGGAAAGCGTCAAGCCGGAGCAGTTCCGGCAAATCTATATCCCCATGTTCGATCTGGGCAAGGTGGAAGAAGCGGAAAGCCCGCTATACGACTGGCGCGAGATGAGCACCTATATTCGTCGACCGCCGTATTGGGAAGGCGCATTGAGGGCCGAGCGCACCATGAAGGGAATGCGCCCCCTGGCAATACTGCCGGACAACATCACCACGGATCACCTGTCGCCGTCGAATGCCATCATGATGGACAGCGCCGCCGGTGAATATCTGCACAAGATGGGCCTGCCGGAAGAGGACTTCAATTCCTACGCCACCCACCGGGGCGATCACCTGACCGCTCAACGCGCGACCTTTGCCAATCCCAAGCTGATGAACGAAATGGTGCGGGACGAAAACGGCAACGTGATCCAGGGCTCCCTGGCCCGGGTAGAGCCGGAAGGCAAGACGATGCGTATGTGGGAAGCGATCGAGACCTACATGGAACGCAAGCAGCCTCTGATCATCGTGGCTGGCGCGGACTATGGTCAGGGGTCGTCTCGGGACTGGGCGGCCAAGGGCGTGCGTCTGGCCGGGGTGGAGGTCATTGTTGCCGAGGGCTTCGAGCGCATTCACCGTACCAATCTGGTGGGCATGGGCGTGCTGCCGCTGGAGTTTCAGCCGGGCACGACCCGAAAGACGCTGGAGCTGGACGGTACCGAAACGTTCGATGTGACCGGCGATTTCACCCCGCGGGCCACCATGACCCTGGTGATCCACCGTCGCAATGGCGAGACCCTGGAGGTGCCAGTAATCTGTCGTCTGGATACTCAAGAAGAGGTCTCGATCTACTCCGCGGGGGGCGTATTGCAGCGCTTTGCCCAGGACTTCCTCGAAGCCGAAGAGGTGGCCTGACATGAGCCAGACTCCTCAGGTTCGAATCCCCGCCACCTATATGCGTGGCGGCACCAGCAAGGGTGTGTTCTTTCGCCTCGATGATCTGCCGGAAGCCGCCCAGCGCCCCGGGCCGGCGCGAGATGCACTCCTGTTGCGAGTGATCGGAAGCCCCGACCCGTACCAGAAGCAGATCGACGGTATGGGCGGGGCGACCTCGAGTACCAGCAAGACGGTGATCCTGTCGAAAAGCGCCTCGCCGGATCACGACGTCGACTATCTGTTCGGCCAGGTCTCCATCGACAAGCCCTTCGTCGACTGGAGCGGCAACTGCGGCAATCTTTCCGCGGCGGTGGGGCCCTTCGCCATCGAAAGCGGTCTGATCGATGCGAAGCGCATTCCCGACAACGGCATCGCCACGGTGCGCATCTGGCAGGCCAATATCGAAAAGACTCTCGTGGCCCGGGTGCCGATGACCGATGGCAAGGTCCAGGAAACCGGTGACTTCGAACTCGACGGCGTGATGTTTCCGGCCGCCGAGGTGGCGGTGGAGTTCACCGATCCGGCGGACGGTGACGGGGCCATGTTTCCCACCGGCAGCGTGATCGACGAGCTCGAGGTGCCGGAAGAGGTGATAGCCGGCGGCCGGCTCAAGGCGACACTGATCAATGCCGGTATTCCGACCATTTTCGTCAATGCCACGGATATTGGTTATACGGCCACAGAATTACAAGAGGCGATCAACAGCGATACTCGCGCCCTGGCACGTTTCGAGGCCATTCGTGCTCACGGCGCGGTGCGCATGGGTCTGATCGAGCATGTCGACCAGGCCGCCAGTCGCCAGCACACCCCCAAGGTCGCTTTTGTTGCGCCACCGGCGAATTACCTTTCCTCCAGCGGTAAGCAGGTGGAGGCAAGCGACATCGATCTGCTGGTGCGCGCGCTATCCATGGGCAAGCTGCACCATGCCATGATGGGTACCGCAGCAGTGGCGATCAGCGTGGCGGCGGCGGTGCCGGGCACTCTGGTCAATCTTGCTGCCGGCGGGGGAGCGCGCACGTCCGTGAGCTTCGGTCATCCTTCCGGCACCTTGCAGGTGGGTGCCGAGGTCAGCGAGGTGAATGGCCAATGGACGGCGACCAAGGCCATCATGAGCCGCAGCGCGCGGATATTGATGGAGGGTTTAGTTCGCGTGCCCGGCGATAGCTTTTAGATGAGCTAGGCTTTGGGGAGTAGGAGTTTTTTCATCAGCAAGAGGGGAGAGCAATGAGTGCCAACGTGGAAGCCAATGTTCGTCCGGATTATGACGAAGAGCTGCAGAAGATTGCCGACTATGTGCTCGACTACAAGATCAAGAGCTCGGAGGCGCTGGATACGGCCCGCAACTGTCTGATGGATACCCTGGGCTGCGGCTTGCTGGCGCTGCGCTTCCCTGAGTGCACCAAGCATCTGGGGCCATTGGTCGAAGGAACCCTCGTGCCCCATGGTGCTCGTGTCCCTGGCACCTCGTTTCGGCTCGATCCGGTCAAGGCGGCCTGGGACATCGGTTGCATCATCCGCTGGCTGGACTACAACGACACCTGGCTGGCCGCGGAATGGGGGCATCCCTCGGATAACCTGGGCGGCATCCTGGCCGTCGCCGATTATCTATCTCAGAAGCGTCTGGCCGTGGGCAAATCGGCGTTGATCATGCGCGACGTACTCGAAGCCATGATCATGGCACACGAGATCCAGGGCGTCATTGCGCTCGAAAACTCCTTCAACCGCGTGGGGCTCGATCATGTGGTGTTGGTCAAGGTGGCCACCACCGCCGTGGTCGCCAAGCTGATGGGGGGCGATCGTGAGCAAGTGCTGGCAGCGCTCTCTCACGCCTGGGTCGATGGCCAGAGCCTGCGTACCTATCGTCATGCGCCCAACGCAGGGTCGCGCAAGTCCTGGGCCGCGGGTGATGCGACTTCTCGCGGGGTGCGGCTGGCAGACATTGCGCTCAAGGACGAAATGGGTATTCCCAGCGCGCTGACTGCGCCTCAGTGGGGGTTCTACGATGTGCTGTTTACCAAGTCCAACAAGGATCACCAGATCAAGCCAGAAGAAAAGCGTCGCTTCAGTTTTTCTCAGGGCTACGGCACCTATGTAATGGAAAACATCCTGTTCAAGATTTCCTTCCCCGCCGAATTCCATTCCCAGACCGCCTGTGAAGCTGCCGTTCTGCTGCACCCCCAGGTCAAGGATCGTCTCGATGACATCGACAAAATCGTCATTACCACCCATGAGTCGGCGATTCGCATCATTTCCAAGGTGGGTAAACTGGCCAACCCTGCGGATCGGGATCACTGTCTGCAGTACATGACCGCCGTACCTTTAATTTTCGGCAACCTCGTCGCCGAGCACTACGAAGACAGCTTCCATGAGGCCAACCCGATCATCGACGAGTTGCGTGAGAAAATGGAAGTGGTCGAGGATGAGCGCTACACCCGGGAATATCTGGAGGACGACAAGCGCTCCATCGCCAATGGGGTGCAAGTGTTCTTCAAGGACGGCAACAAGACCGAGCAGGTGATCGTCGAATACCCGGTCGGGCATCGGCGCCGTCGCGACGAAGGCATTCCTCTGCTGGAAGAGAAGTTCAAGGCCAATCTTGCAACGCGTTTTCCGGCAGGTCGCAGCCAGAAAATCTTCGATCTATGCAGGCAGCAGAAGGCGCTCGAGGGTACGCCGGTCAATGAGTTCATGGACCTATTCGTCATCTAAGATAGGCTTTGTGCGAGCGGCCCCTGGGGCCGCTCAACTTGCACTCATCTATCGTCTTTTCAGACTATAAAAATAACCTTGGCACCATTCGATACCATGAACTAAAATTTTTTCATCCAAAGGGCTTGTCAGGCCCGATCTGGATCCGTAAAGTACGCATCCGCTGCTGCCGACGAGGGGTCACCCGAGAGGCACCAGCACCGCTCTTTAACAATTGATCAGGTAATTCATGTGGGCGCTTGTGAGCGATCGGATGCCAGTCATCTAGATCGAGGCAAGCGACTCGTCAAGAGACGTTTGACCCTTGAGCAGGATTGTTCCGCCTCCC
>NZ_JACNMQ010000003.1 GCF_020622265.1 Halomonas sp. M20 | reverse complement strand
GTGGGGACAGCGTATTTACCGAATTACTTGGCATGGCGGCGGTTGTTTGAAACTGCAAAGTCAACTGAGGAGGCGTGGCTTCGGGCGGCGATCGGCCTCGACCAACAGCAGATGCCAACATAGCCATTTAAATACAGTATAAGGCGGTATCGTCGATCTGCAACTCACGAAAAATTGAAAGAGAAGGTATTAAAGGTGTCCGGGATTGCGTAGTTCCCTCTCATCGCCCGGTGGCGGCGTCCACTGGTACATCCAGGTCTCGGTCAAGGGTTTGTCGTCGCCTTTCAACGTGAGATAGAGGCTCAGGTTGATATGATCGGTGCCCTCGTCCGGTGGGACTACATCGAACATGGCCCGGTAGCCCTGGATCGCGTGCAAGGGACGCGCCGAGGTAATCTCGATCCGACCGGCTGAATTCTTGATATTTGGCACGACCTCGACCTCCTGGTCCGCATTGAAGGGAAATGGGCCTCCCTTGAAGTCGATGACGAAACGCCAGCTGAAATATTCGCGAACTTGACCGACCACGCCGCCGATGCCAGTACGGGTAGCCACGCAGCGAGCCAGCTGGGTTTCTGCGGGAGGGCGCTCACGCCAATAGATCCGATAGCCATAGAGCAATTCGCTACCCGGCTCGACTGGCTTTTCAGGGTTCCAGAACGCCACGATGTTGTCGAAGGTTTCATCCAGGGTAGGAATCTCCACCAGCTGGATTGCTCCAGCCCCCCAATCACTCTTGGGCTCGATCCATACGCTCGGGCGTTGATCGTAGAAAACACCGTCATCCTGATAGTGATCGAAATTGCGGTCGCGTTGAATCAGGCCGAAGCCCTTGGGGTTTTTATCCTGATAGGCGTTGAAGCGCAGTCTGGGTGGATTGGCAAGAGGACGCCACAGCCACTCATCCTTGCCTGTGTGCATGGAAAGGCCATCGGAGTCGTGAATTTCCGGGCGCCAGTCCCAGCCGGCCTGTCGATCGTTCTCGCCCACCATATACATGCTGGTCAAAGGCGCTATACCCAGGCGCTCGATACTCTTTCGGGGGTAGAGAGCGGCGTCCACATCCATGACGACGCCGTTGCCGGCAGTAATGACAAAGCGATAGGCACCGGTGACGCTGGGAGATTCCAGCAGGGCATAAACGGTGACCATGTCCTGTCCGTCGTCGGGCCGTTCGAGCCAGAAGCGGGTAAAGTTCGGGAACTCTTCGGGCTTCATCATGCCCGAATCGATGGCCAGCCCCCGGGCGGACATGCCGTACTGCATCGATTTGCTGACGGCCCGGAAATAACTGGCGCCCAGAAAGGAGGCTACATCACGCGTCCAGTCGCTTTTGTGATGGATGCGAAAGCCGGCGAAACCAAGGTTCTCGGGTAGTGCGTCCCCCTCGATATCGGATTTGCCGTAATCGAACATCGTCGGGTCGTAGGCGATTTCTTGAGCTTGACCTTCGACGATGTCGTAGATGCGCACCGGCTTTTTGAAATACAGCCCGAGATGAAAGAGCTGGGCACGCAGGTTCGACTGTTCATTGTCGGCCCATAGGGCATGGTCCGACTTGAAGCTGATGGCCTGGTAGTCCTCCCAGCTCATGTCCTGTAGCTGTTCCGGCAAGATATCTTCAGAAGTCGAGGGGTCCTGCTGAGACAAATGTCTTGCCAGCCCCTTGAGCCAGGCGTAATCGAAGGACTTTTCAGGACCAATCGATTTGGTTGGCCCGTCGGTGATAGCAAATACGGACGAAAGAGGCAGAAACGCGCCGCTCATTACGCTCGCGGCTTTCAAGAAATCGCGTCGATTCATGCTGGTCATCCCGGAGCTTGTTGCTTCGTGCATACGCTACGTTAGCCGTTGGTAAATCGCTATAGAGCGGTGGTTCAACGCGAGTATGAAAAACCCCCTACGATTGGATGGGATTCAATCCTAGGGGGCAAGTACCAAGGCTGTTGCGATCAGATGTTTAACCTGACGCGTCGCTGGTTTGCTTGTAGGGGTTATCTGGCAACAGCTCGCGAGCTAGGGGTGGGCGTCGGGCATCCTCCTTGGGGCCGTAGTGCTTGGCCAGATAGTCCAGGATGGTGCTTTCCATTTCCGGCTGGAATTGCCACAGGCCTTGAGTCTTCTGCATCCAGCGAATGAGATATTCCCAGCGATTTCGTGAACCGCTGTTTTGGGTCACCAGCTTGGCTGAATGACAGGCGGTGCAGTTGGCGTTGACTACCTGCCAACCCTCATCAATAACGAAACCGCTGTCTGGATCGGTTTCCTGGGCTTGCCCTGAAAGAGGCAAGAAGGCGGCTATCACCAGCGCGACGCCAATCGTGTTTTTTGCGTTCATGAGCGTCTCCTCAGAGGGTGTTTACAAAACAGGCGAACGAAGACAAGACAAGGCGAAATTGGTCAAAAAAAGCGCAGTTTACATGGCGTAAATGAGCATTTTGGCCGGGCTCGCGTACGAGGACAATTTCAACGATGTATTGCCGAGTGCAGACATTTTGTTGATACCCTCTCAGGCGACCTGGACCGCTATACGGTGGCAGGCGTTGTTGAGATAGCCCTTGGGGTTCCAGCCGGGCACGACCATGGGCTGGGCATTGCCTTCGCTATCTACGGCCTTGGCCCAGACTTCGTAATAGCCCGGCTCGGGAAAGGTGACCTCGGTGGTGAAACGCTGCCAGGCCAGCCGGTTGGGCGCCTCCTTGAGTTCGGCTTTTTGCCAAGTGACGCCGAAATCCGTGGAAACCTCTACCTCCTTGACCGATAGATCTCCCGCCCAGGCATGGCCGCGCACCTCGAGAGGGCCGGGATCTGAATGAGTGATGCCGGACTTGGGAAAGGTGATCAGAGACTTCACCGGCATGGCATGGATGGTCACGAACTCGTCGAGCGGTACATCCGTACCTGGCGCCACCGGGTGCTTGGGCACACTGTAGGAGGGCGGGGCCATCTTTGCGCCATCATGTTTCTGATTACGGATGACGATCTTGTTGAGCCATTTACCGGACACCGAGCCAGGCCAGCCACCGCAGACTAGGCGTAGCGGATAACCGTTCTGGTAGGGAATGTCTTCATCATTCATTGCCCAGGCGATCAGGGACTCATCCTCCAAGGCTTTTTCCATAGGTACGCCCCGGGAGATGGGTTCTTTCTTCGGATCGCCGCTGATATGAGTGTCGGCGCCATAATAGCCGATGTACACCGCATCATTCTTGATGCCGCAGGCTTCGAGCACATCCTTCACGCGCACCCCGGTATAGGAGGGGCAGGCCACGGCACCGGTGGTCCATTGGTTGCCGCTGGCAGAAGGGTTGAATTCCGCACGGCCATTGCCGCCACACTCCACCGTCAATTGATAGGTGTGCTGATCGAACTGCTTCTTGAGTTCGGCGATGGTGAAGCTCTTGGGGTTCTGACAGGATTCGCCGGCAATCTCCAGCGTCCAACTGTCGACATCGATACCCGATTGCTCCGGGGGCAAGCCGTTGTTGCGCACGAACATGTACTTGGCCGGTGTCACGTCATCATCGAGCAGATGGGGCGGTGTTTCCGCATTGACGGGGCGGTCGTTGAGTACGGTCAGTCCTTCCTTGCCTTCGATGCTGAAAGGCTCATCGCTTTGGGCCAGCGCCGCCGGGATCAGCCCGCTGGGCATCTTGTCGGCAAATGGGATGGAAGCTCCCACTGCGGCGGCCATGGCCAGCAGGCTGCTGCGTTTGAGAAAGCCGCGTCGGCTGAGCGGGTCGGTTTCCCGATCCCAGAGTTCCTTGTCCGCGGCTAGAGGATCTTCAGCATAGAGTTCGTGAATGCCCCGGGTCTTTTCATCGTGAGGTCCTGAGGGGGTCTTGCTCATTGTTATGTTCCTTTTTGTCGGGCAACAATCGTTATTATCGGCATCGCGGTGATCTCTGCGACAAAAGACCACACAATGTTCTACAAAGATTAGCAGTTACTCGACAGGAAAAGCAGAGACGGGATGGTGCCAACCGGGCTGGATGGTTGGCACCAGTTCAAGGGTTTCGGGGCGATAAAGACAAGAGGCCGCTCAGTAGCGTACGGTAACGCCTCCTTCCACGTAGCGATCCCGGGTGTTGTAGCCATCGACGAGCTGATACTGCTTGTCGAGGACGTTCTCGACCTTGGCGGAGAGTTCGACTTTCGGCGTGACCTGCCAGGATGTGCGCAGATCGAGCAGCCCGAAGCCGCCTACCTCGGCGCCGCCGTAGGAAGTGCGTTCGCTGTAGGCGCGTAGCGTCGACCCCACTTGAACCTGATCGAGCAGGGCGTAATCGACGTCCAGTCGGGCAAACCGCTCGGCCCGATTGAGCAGACGATCGCCTTCCTCGATGCCGGCGAAAGGATCGGACCACTGGCGCACTTCCGGGTCCTGAAAAGTCAGCGCCAGGCGCGTGGCCAGCCGCTTACCTTCCCAGCCGCCGGAGAGTTCCACGCCGCGAATACGGGCCTCGTCCACGTTGCGATAGCTGCCGTCGAGAAATCCCCCGGTATAGACGATCAGGTCATCGATGCGATTCTCGAATGCTGTGATTCGCGTATCGAAATTATCCCGGCGATATTCCCAGAAGGCCTCGACGTTCTTCGCGGTTTCCGCCTCCAGATCCGGGTTGGGATCAAACGTGCCATACAGATCGCTCAGGCTTGGCGCCTTGTAGGCGGTGGCATAGCTGGCGCCCAGGCGCTGATTGGGGCTCAGACGATAGCCGTAACCCAGGCTGCCGGTGGTCTCGTCGTCGAACAGGGAATCGTCGTCATAGCGCAGCGAGCCGGAGAGCTGATGGGCGCCGTATTCACGCTCCACCAGGCCATAGAGGCCGACATTCTCGCGGCTGTCCTTTTCATAGTTCTGATTCGCTCGGTTCGAGAAGTCGACGCTTTCATGCCGGTAATCGACCCCGAGCGTGGTGACGCCATTAGCCTGATAGAACAGATTCTGCAGACCCACCTCATCGCGCTTGGTGGCGGTGCGGGACTGGCGTTCGTTGCGATAATACTCCCGGCGCACCTCGTCGAAATGACCGGCGGTAATGCCGATATCCCAATTCGGCTGCAATGCGATATCCACTCGGCCGCCGATGCTCTGCTGATAGCCTTCGCTCGTGCAGTCGCTAGAGGGGGGCGCGAGAAAGTCGCCGCTACGAAAACAGTTGTCGTAATCCGCCTTGAAGTCCTGACGCAGAGCGCTGACCCGGGCACTGACCCGCTCATCGAAACGATGGGATAGAGAGAGTTGGCCGCCGCGCCCGGTGTAGCCGTCGCGCTCATTGCTGTCATCGCCTGTGTGGGCATTGAAGCCGTCGGTTTCACGATTGAACAGAGTGGCGTTGAGCCGAGTATCGTCGCCGCCCGTGCCGACCCAGAGATTCTGGCGCTGGCTGTCGTTGCCGCCAACACGAGCTGTCAAAGCGGCCTGGGTGCCTTCCTGGCTGCCTTGGCGAGTAAAGATCTGAATCACGCCGCCAATGGCGTCCGCGCCATAGGTCGTGGCCCGAGGCCCACGCACGATCTCGATACGCTCGATGGCGGACGGGTCGAGAAACTCGAGGCTGGTGCCGCCATCCACCGCGGAATTGAGGCGTACGCCATCCACCAGCACGACGCTGTGATTGGAGTTGCTGCCGCGCAGGAAGAGGCTACTGATGGTGCCCGGCGGTCCGTTCTGGGTGATTTCGACCCCGGCCCGGGCCTGCAACAGATCGATGACCGACTCCGCCTGCAGACGCTCGATTTCCTCTCGCTCGATGATGGTGGTGCTGGCCAGCACGTCCGTCTGGGATTGGGGTAGTCGGTTGGCGGTGACCTGGATATCGTCCAGATTCAGGCCTTGCTGGGCATGGGCTGTTCCTGCGGTCAGGGCCGCGATCGCCAGCCACAGGGTGTTCTTCTTGTACAACATGATGATTGTGTTCCTCACGCGCGTAAATTGTGTGTTGCTTCGATACGCAATGAGAAGGACAAATTGTGACGACTCACAGGAAGTGCCGCTGGTGACGAACGCAATACGCCGGCAAGCCCAATAAAAGCCGCCACTGGCGAAGCCCTCCGCATCAGCCAGTGCAGAGATTCAGGCCGGTCTCCGGACTGACGCGGGGCGGAACCCAAATATTCCGCCGATCGATGACACCTTCCCATCCCTTCGGACAGTGGCCGGCTTGAATGATGCTCTAAAGCCTTGCCATCGATATGCGCGATCACCGTTGCGGGGGCAGTGTGGAGCTTTCATCCACTTCCCGGGCACCTGGATCTCAACGATCGGGAATTCTGATTGGCGTAATAGTCCAAGTCAATCGCTGAGACGCACCGAGTTACCAAGAGATGTTCAAAAAAAGAGGCGCTCAAAAAGGCACTAGACGTCCAGGATCGTCGCTGATAGCGCTGTCTACACCCCATTCGCGTAGTCGCGCAAACACTTGTGGATCGTTGACGGTGTAGCACAAGAGTTTATAGGAGCTTGAAGCCATGGCCAGCGCTGTTCTGGCATCCAGGCGACGCCAATCGACGTGCAGGCTATAGGCGCTCAGTCGCATTGCAGTTTCAGCCCAGTTACGCGGCGGCTTCTTGTGCAGAACGGCCAAATGCAGTTTCTCGGGATCGGGTTCTCGTGCTCGCAGGGTTTCCAGTGCCACCTCGCTGAACGACGAGAGGATCAACCGCTGGGCTGGCAATGCCTCCATCAGCCGAGGCAGCACCGCATCGACGAGTGCACGGGCATCGCGGCCTGGGTTGACCTTGATCTCGAGATTGAGGCTTAGATTCAACACGTCGACAAGGGCTAGCATCTCATCCAGAGTCGCCATGCGCTCACCCGCGAAGGATCTATCGAACCAGCTGCCCACGTCGAGCCGTTTGGCGCGAGCAATGTCCATGTCTCGCAGTTTGCCCCAACCATTCGAGCAGCGCCGGACGCCGCTGTCGTGCCAGATGACCGGCGTGCCATCCCCCAGCAGTTGAACGTCGAGTTCGATCCAGCGCGCTCCCTTGGCATGGGCGGCCCTAACCGCGGACAGGGTATTCTCCGGCGCCCTGGCGGAAAGCCCGCGATGGGCCATGGTCGTCGTCAGCACTGGAGTCGATTTAGTCTCGGCGAGCGGCACGGGGGCGTTGCTCATGAATGATGCTCTCGGAGTGATGGAGGAGGTGATCAATGCACCTTACGGCCTTGGCTGTCTAGCTGCCTACGCTAGGCTAGCGCAGTTTGATGACAAAAATCACCAATGCGATAGCAGCGCCAAACGATATGCTTTATTGATACATGAACGTGGTCCGACTCACCCAGGCGCAGTCTTGGTACGACACGGGAAAGCCTGCTAATCTGCGAGCTTTTGCCTGTCTACCGGTTCCGCTTGCGGGCAGAGCGATAATTTTTTGGAGCAATGTCGATGAAAGTGGTGCACGTAAAGGATGAAACCCAGCGCGACGCCTGTCTCGCGCGGCTGTGCGCCGAGGTTTACGGTCATGACGCGGGTATTGCGCCACTGGCTATCTTCGCCGGCACCTTGAGTGTGCTGGTCACCCAGGAAGCAGCCCGGGTGCTGGCGCTGATCGACAATGAATCGCGACCGATTGCATTGGCGCTGCTGGTACTCGATGAGTTGGGTGAAAGCATGGAAGTGGTGCTGCTCACCGGCCTGGACAGTGACACCGTGGCCCAGCCTGCGGAACGCTTGATTGGTGAGCTGGCCCTCAAGGCGCCGCTGCGAGTCAACGCGATGAATGCCGATCAGGAAAAGATGTTCCGAGAGTGCGGTATCAAACGCTGGTTCGATGGCCCGGATGGCACCCGCATCGGCGTAAGTTCCAGGCACGCTGCCACCAAGCTGGACGACATTCCACGCACCATGCACTTCGATCAGCGGGCGGTGATTCAAGCCTTCAAGCAGGACAAGGCCATATTCGATGGCTACAAAGAGCGCTTCGTTCGCGGTCTCGAGTCTTTTCCGGAAGTGTTGTGAATAGAAAAGACGTCTAGCCGTCGCATAAATGACGTTCCACCTCTATTGGTATGATGGGTAACAGTTCATTAGACGAGCATTTTTAGGTCCAGGCTCGATGATTCCAGCCTGACCATGCGCCTTCTGTACCGTGTAGAAGCATGCTTAAAGAAAAGGGGCTATATCTATTATTCCGATCAATGCTTGCGGTGTGGTAGCGCAAGGAGTCCAGCCCCTACGATGATAGCTATTCCAAGCAAGGCTGGTATGTCCGGCAACTCGCTGAAGAATATACCTCCCCAAATCAAGCTGAACACCAGATAGCTGTAATCGAACGCGGCTATGGCCGCGGGTGGGCCATTCTGATAGGCAATGGCCGCGCCGACACTACCAACCAGGATAGCCACGGCGAGAATCGCCACAATACCAATCAGTTTTACATCGAGGTCTTGCCAAGGTCCGAGGATGAACGATCCTTCTTGCCCCGAGAACATGCCGAGAAATACCCCACCGACGATGAATGCGATATTCAGTGCGAGGGCGAGCGCAAACGGATCGTCGCTACGACACTTGACTGAAGTAAGAACCATCGCGCAGGCGTATAAAAATGCTGCAAGGAGAGGCAGCAGGGTGGCGATCTGAAACCCGGATGTATCGGGTCGGAGCACGAGAACAACGCCGCCAAACCCGAGCGCAATGGCGAATAGAGTGCGAGGCCGTGGCCATCGCCGGGCAAGAATCGCGGCGATGATCGTTATCAAGATGGGAGAGGTGTAATAGACCGCAGCCGCCAATGAGAGAGGCATAAGCGGTAGAGATACGTAGTAACTCATCCACATGAGGACTAGCAGAGCGCTACGGATGATGACCCAGAACAGCGATCCAAACGGAGTGAAGCCATTGCGCCATGTTAGCCACCCCAGGACTAGCATGGCGAGAGCTGAGCGAAGGATATACATCTCCCAGAGCGGCAATGACAGACTGGTTGCCTTGATGATCGCGTCGCCTAGAGATAAGGCCATAACGGCAATGATTACAGCGAGAACAGCTCGTCCAGTACCATAAGTATGGTGTACTGCCGTCACAGGTTATTGTTTCCCTTGCAGATCGTTCCTCGATGCTGCTCTACGATTTTCATGATCGTGGGCTTCAGGGCCGACGCATCGCGGCAACCAATGCTCCTGCGCCTATCAGGCAACCTGCGCCGCTGCGGTGCAGTACGCGCCGCAGGCGTGCCGTCAGAAACCTGCCGCCACTGGTAGAAAGCAGGGTATAGGACAGGTCTGTCAGAACACCGAGAACCAGGAATGTCGAGAAGAGGATCGCAAGTTGGGGGAAAAGTGGCTGATCCGCTGCCACGAACTGCGGCATGAACGCCATGAAGAACAGTATGCTTTTGGGATTGAGCACGGTGATCAGAAAGGCCTTGGCGGTGCCTAGTCGGATATTGACCCCCGCTGGCTTCAGATCACCCAGCTGGCCGGCTTCACGCCACATCTTGACGCCAAGATAAATCAGATAGGCGGCCCCTAGCCATTTGAAAATGCTGAACCATTCGGCGGATGCCATCAGTAGCGCACCGACGCCGGCAAAGGAAAGCGTCATGGCGACCAGATCGCCCAGGAAAAAGCCTGGCAGCAGAGCCAATGCGGCTTTACGGCCACGATTGATACCGGTTGCAATCAGCAGCGCCACGGCAGGCCCTGGCGAGACGAGGATAAGCACCGAGGCTAGAGCGAAGGAGATCCAAATTTCCAGCGACATGAGCGTTCCTTGTTGGGTGTTGTCAACTCGTCATCGATAATTGCACGATACGTTTGCGGTCACCATTGATTCCTTGGTACGACTTGCAAGACTAAACTCAAATGCTTCCAAGGCTGGAAGCATACTCGGCACAGATAATATAAGGGATTACTGTGGTGAAACATGCCTTTTATACGGTAGGTCACTCGACTCGCACGCTAGATGAGTTCGTCGCGTTGCTCGGCGTGGCCGAAGTCGAGCATGTCGTCGATGTCAGGGCCATGCCGCGCTCGCGTACCAACCCCCAATTCAATCATGATGAACTATCCGACTCCCTTGCGCCACTGGGTATCGGTTACTCGCACAGCGCTGAGCTGGCCGGCCTGCGTAACCGGTCGAAAACCGTCGAGGATGAGGTCAATGGCTACTGGCACAACCGCAGCTTTCATAACTATGCGGACTATGCCTTGTCGGAAACGTTTCGCGAGGGGCTTACTGCGTTGATCGAACTCGGTCACCGCCAGACGTGCGCGATTATGTGCGCGGAAGCGGTATGGTGGCGTTGCCACCGACGTATCATCGCCGATCATTTGCTTCACCGCGGCGAGCAGGTCTATCACCTGATGAACGCCGATCGTATCCAGCCCGCGACGATGACCGAGACGGCCCAGGCCAACGAAAACGGTGACCTCGTCTACCCGAGTCCCGATAAAGAGGATTCATGAGGTGCGCGCATCGTTTGCGTATGAATGACAGCGCAGCCTATTCCTGCGACCCTTGTGCAAGATCGAATGTACGAGATCGAATCCTTCCCAGTTGAAAAAGGAGTGTTCACGATGCCAAAACGTATCCAGTTTTCTCAGACCGGTGGTCCTGACGTGCTCGAATTCGTGGACTTTGAACCAGAGGATCCCAAGGAAGGCGAAGTGCGGATCAAGAATCATGCGGTGGGGTTGAACTTCATCGACATCTACTTCCGCACCGGTTTGTATCCGGCGCCGACAATGCCGTCGGGTCTTGGTACCGAAGGCGCCGGCGTGGTGGAAGCCGTGGGCGAGGGCGTCACCGAGTTCAAGGAGGGGGATCGGGTCGCTTACGCCTTGGGGCCGCTGGGTGCCTATTCCGAAGTGCATACACTGCCGGTGGAAAAGGTGGTTAAGCTACCCGACGATGTTGCCTTCGAGACGGCGGCAGGGTGCATGCTCAAAGGGTTGACGGTGCAGTATCTGCTGCGCCAGACCTATCGCGTACAAAAGGGTGACACCATCCTGTTTCACGCCGCCGCCGGGGGTGTGGGATCGATTGCCTGCCAATGGGCCAAGGCGCTCGGCGTCAAGCTGATCGGCACCGTGGGCTCCGAAGAGAAGGCCGAACTGGCCAAGAAGAACGGCGCCTGGGCGACCATCGACTACACCCAGGAAAACGTGGTCGAGCGGGTGCGTGAATTGACCAATGGCGACATGGTGCCGGTGGTCTACGACTCCGTGGGCAAGGATACCTGGGAAACCTCCCTGGACTGCCTGCAAAAACGCGGCCTGATGGTCAGTTTCGGCAATGCCTCAGGGGCCGTCGAAGGCGTGGATGTCAGCATTCTCAACCAGAAGGGCTCGCTTTATCTCACGCGGCCGAGTCTTGGAGGCTATGCCGATACTCACAAGCGCTTGGAGCAAATGGCCGGTGAGCTGTTCGAGATGCTGGAAAGCGACAAGATCAAGATCGACGTTGCCCAGCGCTATCCGCTTGAGAAAGCCGGGGAAGCCCAGGCGGCATTGGCGGAGCGCAAGACCACTGGCTCTACCGTATTGTTGCCGTGAACGACGCTAGCGTTTCTTAGTCGCTATAAACGGATCGCCCCGGCTACAAGCCGGGGCGATTTGCTTCTATGGTGACTCAGGACTGCCAATCAAGTGGCGTCATGCCATACGATCTTATCCTTGTGAGACGCAAAAGTGTCGAAGGCGAAGTCATCGACGCTGAGCATTTCCAGCACCTCCTTCTCATAGCGACGCATGAAGTCCGCATCCTCCTGATCGATCAGCCCAGCCTCCAATGCCGCTTCGACACGCTGCTCCGGATGCAGCGCTTGTGCCGGCAGGGTGCCCTTGGCATAGGCCTTGTTGATGGCGCGATAGAGCGGTTCGGCCCGGTCGTATTCCGCCAATAGGGCGTTGTAGCGCGCCAGGGGGTTGTCCTGCTGTCCCTTCTCCTGGGTGTTCCAGGTATCCGCGGTCAGCTTGTGACGCAGGGCGGTATCCGTGGAAACGGCCCGGGCAATCTCGCGAGTCAGGCTGTCTTCCGGGCGCTTCCAGCGGCGACCCAACGGCATGGTGATGACCGCCAGCGTCTTGCCCAGGGCGTGATTGGGCAGGTTGTCGAATAGCTCGACCATTGCCTGCTCGGCGCGATAAAGCAGGGTCTGACAGCTGTAGTGCAGGAGTGCCGCTTCGTGCTCCACGCTGTTCCCGGCATGCCACTGCTTGAGCACCATGGAGGTCAAATAGAGGTTGGAAAGCACGTCTCCCAGGCGCGCCGAGATCATCTCCCGCTTCTTGAGTTCGGAGCCTAGGCTCACCATGGCGGCATCCGCACATAGGCCGAAGGCTGCCGAGAGGCGCGCGACATCCTTGGCGTAGGGCGCTGCGACATCATCGAAGGGCACGCTGTGGCGTGCCATGCCCAGACCTTGCACGAAAGCCCGCGCCGCGTTGCCGAAGATCAGGCGAATATGGCCGAAGAAGGCCTTGTCGAAGGCGCGGGCGTCGTTGGCGTCCTTGGCCGCCAGTTCGTCCAGCACGTAAGGGTGGCAGCGAATCGCGCCCTGACCGAAGATCATCAGGTTGCGGGTCATGATGTTGGCGCCTTCCACGGTGATGGACACCGGCACGGCGCTCCAGGCCTGACCCAGATAGTTGCGCGGGCCCAGGGTGACGGCGCGTCCGCCGTGCACGTCCATGGCATCCGCCAGGATGCTGCGCTGGAATTCCGTCAGCTGACTCTTGAGAATCGCCGAGGGTACGGCGGGTTTTTCGCCATGGTCGATCAGGTTGGCAGTCTGCATGACCGTTGCCTGGGCGATATAGGCATGGGCGGTAAGACGCGCCAAGGGCTCCTGCACGCCTTCCATTTCCGCCACCGGCATATTGAACTGACGGCGGATGCGGGTAAAACCGCCGGCCCAACCAACCGCATAGCGACCGGCGCCGGCGGCACCGGAAGGCAGGGTAATGCAGCGGCCCACGGACAGACACTCCACCAGCATGCGCCAGCCCTGACCGGCCATGTCGGGGCCGCCGATGAGATAGTCGAGAGGAATGAATACCTCGTTACCGACGATCGGCCCGTTCATGAAGGGACTGCCGATGGGATAATGACGTCGACCGATCTCCATGCCCTTCGTATCCCGAGGGATCAGGGCACAGGTGATGCCGAGGTCGGTTTCGTCCCCCAGCAGCTTGTCGGGGTCGAACATACGAAAGGCCAGGCCGACGACGGTAGCGATCGGTGCCAGGGTGATCCAGCGCTTCTCGAAGGTGAGTTTCAGGCCCAGCGCTTCTTCGCCATTGTGGGTGCCATGACAGACGATGCCCACATCCGGCAGTGAGGTGGCGTCGCTGCCGGCGCGCGGGCCGGTCAGGCCAAAACAAGGGATTTCACGACCGTCCGCCAGGCGGGGCAGGTAATGGTCTTTCTGTTCTTCGGTGCCATATTTGAGCAGCAGCTCACCTGGGCCGAGAGAGTTGGGAACGCCCACGGTGACAGTCAGGGTCTCGTTGAGTGAGAGCTTTTGCAGCACTGCGGATTGCGCCTTGGCGGAAAATCCGAGCCCGCCGTACTGTTTGGGAATGATCATGCCGAAGAAGCGTTCCTTCTTCAGATAGTCCCAGAGCTCTTGGGATAGATCCGCACGCTCTACTGAAATCTCCCAGTCGTTGCACATGCCCGCGGCCACGGCGCATTGATGGTCCAGGAAGGCGCGCTCCTCGTCGCTTAGCCCATCATCGTTGTAATCGAGCAGGCGCTGCCATTGCGGCTTGCCGGAGAATAGCTCCGCATCCCAGGAGACGGTGCCGGCTTCCAGAGCCGTGCGCTCGGTATCGGATACCTTGGGTGCCACCTTGTGAAATAGCGCCAGCACCCGAGGTGTGAGCCAGGCGCGGCGCAGCGCCGGCAGCCCGCAGGCCGCGATGACGATGGCGCCGAGAATGAACAGCACACCGATGATCGGCGCACCGAACAGCAGGCCGATGACGCCAAGAATGGCCAGCACGCCCAATGCGGACATGGCGCCCGCTTCACGGCGTGCCACTTCTACAAGCCCGACGATGGCCAGCACGACCAAGAGTAATTGAAGCATATGCGTCTCCAGGGGAATCAGTAGCTGCGTATTCGAACAGTTGTTTGAATTGGTCAGCTTAGTTCAAACAAATATGATTGACCAGCACGTAATCGCTGGATAATGCCCCGTGTTTGAATCATTAGTCTTATAGAGTTTGTCACTCAGGCATCGGCTATCAAGAAGCTCCTTGTCGAAGCCCTCGCTCATCGGCGATGGTGTAATAGGGCACATCCGCCGCTGGCAGCGGTTCGTGCCCACGTACTTTATCTGCCATCTTCTCGGCGATCATGATGGTGGGGGCGTTGAGGTTGCCTGTAGTGATCTGCGGCATGATCGAGGCATCGATGACGCGCAGGTTTTCGAGACCATGCACGCGCCCGGCGCCATCCACCACCGCCATTGGGTCACTCTTGTTACCCATCTTGCAGGTCCCACAAGGGTGATAGGCAGTCTCGGCATTCTGGCGCACGAATTCATCGAGTTGAGCATCCGTCTGTACATCCGGCCCGGGAGCAATTTCGCGGCCGCGATATTCGTCCATCGCCGGTTGGGCGATGATCTCCCGAGTGATGCGAATTGCCGCGCGAAACTCTTCCCAGTCCCTGTCATGGCTCATGTAGTTGAACAGAATGCTGGGCGCCGCCTTGGGGTCGCGAGAGGTAAGGCGCACACGACCGCGGCTCATGGAGCGCATGGACCCCGCATGGGCCTGAAAGCCGTGGGCCTGCACCGCGCTCTTGCCGTTGTAGCTGATGGCGATGGGCAGGAAATGGTATTGCAGATTGGGCCACTCCTCGGCGTCGTTGGTGCGGATGAAACCCGCCGCCTCGAACTGGTTGCTGGCGCCGACACCCTTGCCCTGGAACAGCCATTGGGCACCGATCTTGGGTTGGTTCCACCACTTGAGCGCCGGATAGAGGGAAATGGGCTTCTTGCATTCGTACTGAATGTACATCTCCAGATGATCCTGAAGATTCTCGCCGACACCGGGCAGCTCGTGTACCACGGGAATATCGAACTCTTTGAGCTGCTCGGGGTTGCCCACCCCGGAGCGCAACAGGATCTGCGGTGAGGCAATGGCACCGCCGCACAGCAGCATCTCGCGTCGGGCGTGCACTTCCTGAACCTGGCCTTTGCGGGAATAGTTCACACCCACGGCTCGCTTGCCTTCAAACAGGATACGATCCGTGGTGGCGTGGGTCTCTATGGTCAGGTTGTCCCGCTGCTTGGCGATATCCAGATAGCCCCGAGCAGTGGAAGAGCGCCGCCCTTGGCGAGTAACGAAGCGATCCATCGGCCCGAAACCCTCCTGCTGATAGCCGTTGACGTCATCGGTGGCAGGGTAGCCTGCCTCGACGCCGGCCTTGATAAAGGCGCCGTAGAGTTCGTTGTTGCCTTCCTTCGGCGTGGTTACTGAAATCGGCCCATCGCCGCCATGATAGTCGTTGGGACCAATATCCCGGGTTTCCGCCTTCTTGAAGTAGGGCAGGCAGGCGAGATAATGCCAATCTTCCAGCCCTGGCGTCTTGGCCCAGTTGTCGAAGTCCAGCGCATTGCCGCGTAGATAGCACATGCCGTTGATCAGCGACGATCCGCCAAGTCCCTTGCCGCGTCCGCATTCCATGCGGCGGTCGTTCATGTAGGGTTCCGGGTCGGTCTTGAAATCCCAGTTGTAGCGCTTGCCCTGCAGCGGGTAGGCCAGCGCCGCCGGCATCTGGGTGCGAAAGTCAAAACGGTAATCCGGGCCGCCGGCTTCCAGCAGCAGCACCGTCACATCCGGGTCTTCCGTCAAGCGGGTGGCGAGCACGTTACCCGCTGAGCCGGCACCGATGATGACGTAGTCGAATTCTCGTGGCTGCGCCATACGCACTCTCCTCTGAAGTAATTAAAAGACGGCCGGGAATGGTCCCATCTCGACCTGCACCGACTTGATCTGGGTGTAGTGTTCAAGTGATGAAAGGCCGTTTTCGCGCCCGATACCGGACTGCTTGTAGCCGCCCACCGGCATCTCCGCCGGGGAGTCGCCCCAGGTGTTGATCCAGCAGATACCCGCTTCGAGGCGATGGATCACGCAGTGGGCGCGATTCAACCCCTCGCTGAAGAGTCCCGCTGCGAGACCATAGGTGGTGTCATTGGCGCGCCGAATGACTTCTTCCTCATCGTCGAAGATCAGGATCGACATGACCGGGCCGAAGATTTCTTCCTGCACGATGCGCATGTCGTCTGTGCAATCGGTAAAGACCGTGGGCTCCGTCCAGGCGCCTTTTGCAAATGCGCCTTCAGTCATTCGCTTGCCGCCGGCCAGCAGTCGTGCGCCTTCCTGGGGGCCGAGTTCCAGGTAGCCCAGCACCTTGTCGAGATGCTCGAAGCTGACCAGCGGGCCAAAATTGACCTTCGGGTCCAGCGGGTCGCCGGCCTTGATGCGCGCCACCCGCGCCAGAACCTTTTCCTCGAAGGCGTCCTTGATCGAGCGCTGCACGAAAACCCGAGTGCCGTTGGTACACACCTGGCCGCTGGAATAGAAGTTGGCCATCATCGCTGCGTCTGCGGCGCGCTCGAGATCCGCGTCATCGAACACGATCAGCGGCGACTTGCCGCCCAGCTCCATGGTCACTTCCTTGAGGGTTGACGCGGCAGCGGCGGACATGACTTTCTTGCCGGTGCCGGCTTCGCCGGTGAAAGTGATCTTGTCGATATCTGGGTGTTCGCTGAGCATGGCGCCGACATCGCCAGCCCCCTGAACGACGTTGAACACGCCATCCGGCAGACCGGCCTCACTGAAGATTTCCGCGAGCTTAAGGGTGGTCAGCGGGGTGACCTCGCTGGGTTTGAATACCACCGCGTTACCCGCAGCCAGGGCCGGGGCTGCTTTCCAGCAGGCAATCTGGATCGGGTAGTTCCAGGCACCGATGGCCCCCACCACGCCCAGCGGCTCGCGCCGGGTATAGACGAAGGAATCTTCGCGCAGGGGAATCTGGGTGCCTTCGATGGCGGGTGCAAGCCCGGCGTAATACTCCAGGGAATCCGCACCGGTGACGATATCCACCGTCGAGGTCTCGCTAATCGGTTTGCCGGTGTTCAGGGTTTCGAGATGGGCCAGCTCGTCGTTGCGCTCTCTCAACAGGGCTACCGCGCGCTGAAGAACACGGCTGCGCTCCATGCCGCTCATGGCACCCCAGACCTTCTGGCCTTTACGGGCAGAGGCGACGGCGCGATCCACATCCGCTTTTGAGGCCTGCTGGATGGTCGCAAGATGCTCGCCGTTGGCCGGGTTGGTGACCTCGAAGGTCTCGTCGGAGGTGGCATCTACCCGCTGGCCGTCGATAAAGAGTTGCTGGGTTTCCAATGAAGCCATAGTGCCTCCTGCAGATTGAAAGTTGTTAAAACGCTCATCCTCGCTCAGGCGAAGGTTTCGGTGTGTTTAAGCTGGCCATCCAGATAGTCATAGGCGATACGGCGAGCGCGTTCGACGTCGAGGGTTTCCGAGGCCAGTGCGCCACGCAGCCATAGCCCGTCGATCAGGGCCGCGAGTCCGCGTGCCGCGTCCTGTGCCTCTTGACGATCCAGGCAGCGGCGAAACTGGAAGCATAGGTTAGAGTAGAGGCGTCGGTCGTTGACCCGCTGCAACCGCTGCAGATTGCCCCGATGCATGCTCGAGGCCCAGAACGCCAGCCAGGTTTTCATCACCGACTGACTGACCTGGTGCTCGTCGAAGTTGCCATCGATGATGGCGCGAATCTGTGCACGGGGTGAGTCCTCTGCCCGTGCCCTGCGCTGGGCGATGCCCTTGCCTAGCTCGCTGAGTACCTGGCGCATGGTGGCGTCGAGCAGTCCTTCTTTGCCACCGAAATAGTGGCTGATGATGCCGGTGGAGACATTGGCTCGATTGGCGATGCGCGCGATGGTGGCATTGGCAAGCCCGGCTTCATCGATCGCCTGCAGAGTGGCCTGCACCAATTGACGGCGCCGGATGGGCTCCATTCCTAGCTTTGGCAACGCAGCGTCTCCTCTACAAACGCTTGAATGCAAGAGTCCCCGATAGTCCGTATGTCGAGGATTGGACAAGATCAAGTAGTATGGGATATGTTTATTGAACGTTCAATCAATAAAAAGGATTGCCCTGCATGAACTACAAGACAACTACTCGATGTATTGTCGGCTGTTTGCTTGCCACTAGTGCTTCCTTGACTATGGCGGAGGTACCAGAGAGCTGCCAGACGGTACGCTTGGCGGAAGTAGGGTGGACGGATATTACCGCCACTACCGCACTCACCAGCGAAGTACTCGAAGGGCTGGGCTACGAGACCCGGAGCGATACCGTGTCGGTACCGATCGCCTATGCGGGCATGAAAAACGGTGACTTCGATGTCTTTCTGGGCAACTGGATGCCCTCCATGGCCTCGATCAGCGATCCCTATATCGAAAAAGGGCAAGTGGATCGGGTGGCGACCAACCTCGAAGGGGCCAAGTACACTCTGGCAGTGCCACAGTATGTGTACGATGCCGGCGTCACTTCGATAGCGGACCTCGATAAGGATGCCGAGAAGTTCGATAGCCAGTTGTATGGCATCGAGGCGGGTAACGACGGCAACATGATCATCCAGAACATGATCGATGACGATGCTTCTGGCCTGGGTGACTGGGAGTTGATCGACTCTTCCGAGGCAGGGATGCTATCCGAGTTGAAGTCGAAGACTCGCAATGAAGAGTGGATGGTTTTTCTAGGTTGGGAGCCGCACCCCATGAATACCAATTTCGACATGGCCTATTTGAAAGGTGCTGACAGTTACTTCGGTCCGAATCTGGGTGGCGCCACGGTGCACACAAACACGCGAAGCGGCTATGTCCAGGAGTGCGGTAACGTCGGTACGCTACTGAAGAACCTACAGTTCTCCCTAGAAATGGAAAACCAGATCATGAGCGCCATCATGGATGAAGGCGACAAGCCGCGCGAGGCTGCGCGCAGCTGGCTGCAGGAAAATCCTGGCGTGCTCGATGCCTGGCTAGAAGGCGTCACCACGGTGAAAGGTGAGCCTGGTCTGCCGGCGGTGAAGGAATTCATGGGTGTCGAAGGCTAAAAGAGAGTGCTGAGGATTCGCTGACAAGGCGGTTGCCAAGCGGTTTGTCAGCGGGCATAATTTGGCCGCGTTGGAAGGGCTACGTAGCTCAGTTGGTTAGAGCACATCACTCATAATGATGGGGTCCCCTGTTCGAGTCAGGGCGTAGCCACCAGAATTAAAAAGCGTCCGCCAGATAGTTTGGTGGACGTTTTTGCGTTATTCGCATTAGTGGCGTAGTTCAAAGGGCGGATGCCAAGCACTTGATGCCTTGACGGAAGTTTCTCGTTACGTATACTACTGCCGCGTGTTCAAGATGTTCCCCGATAGCTCAGTTGGTAGAGCAAATGACTGTTAATCATTGGGTCACAGGTTCGAGTCCTGTTCGGGGAGCCAGCATTTTGTATCACCATAATTCGGCGATTCCCCGATAGCTCAGTTGGTAGAGCAAATGACTGTTAATCATTGGGTCACAGGTTCGAGTCCTGTTCGGGGAGCCAACCTCCCGCCGAAGTCCGCTTTCGATGTTCCCCGATAGCTCAGTTGGTAGAGCAAATGACTGTTAATCATTGGGTCACAGGTTCGAGTCCTGTTCGGGGAGCCAGCGTTTCTCCGCTCGAAGCCCTTTTCAGGCTCTGAGTTCTCCTAAGCCAGCTTGTCAATCTCCAGCAACTGACTTGTAATCAGTTGAACGGGCAATCAGACCGACGGTGGAGAGTGTGCATGAAGGAATCGTTCCCTGACAAAGCTCGGCACGAAAGCGATGAACAAAAACTTGAACCATGGTACGCAAGACGAAAACGTTCTCTTCTCGCTGTAGCCGCTTTCGGCGTCCTCGCAGGGCTTGCCTTCTTCTATCTGCACAGCGGCCACATCGAAGGAGGCGCTTTCGTCAGCCTTCTCACGCTGGCCTTTGGTGTGGGGCTCGTCACGTTGATCTGGCCGCGCATCACCCATATCACGATCCTGGGCAGCGAAATCAAGCTGCAGCGCTTGACGAAAGAGGCGGAAACCCTGGTCGCAGAGCTCGATTCCGGCAAGATAGATCTTTATCGAACGGCATTGGGCCTCATGAAGCATTCCGCTCAGCCTCAGGAAGATGAGAGTGGGGCGCTAGGTGAGCGCAGTGCCTCTCTCGTCGAATTGCTTGGCAATATCGAAAAGGCCCGTTTACTAGAGGTGTTGGACGAAGAGGCCTTGTCGACCACGGATAGGGTTATCGACGAGCTTGTATGCAATGTGTCGGATCAAGCCCATCTCCCTACTGATCGCCATTCGGCATCCTTGATATCAAGAGCCCAGGCGGTGATCCAGCAGTTTGACGAAGGGGAGGCGGTCAATGAACGGCAAGGCATCCTGGGGGTGGATGGTAGCGACTCGAGTTCTGAACTGTTCAAAGCCGTCGAGGACTTGAAAATGTTGCTTCGTTATCGACAAAGAATTCAGGAGCTGCGTACCAAGCACGGCTTGGAAGCAACAAAAAACCGCCACCTGGCATGATCCGTAAGTGGCGGTTTTTAATAATCTTTCTGGTCGGAGCGACAGGATTCGAACCTGCGACCTCTGCAACCCCATTGCAGCGCGCTACCAAGCTGCGCCACGCTCCGATTTTCGTCTTCGAATTCCTGCCTTTCTTTAAATCAGTATGTGCTGATATGGCTGGCATGGAACGAGGCATATACTAGCGATTTCCGTATCAAATGCAAGCCTGGAATCGGCTTTCGTTTCAATCGGTTGTCACTGATAAAACGATTGCCGAAGAGAGTGCGTCGCAACGTCCAGCTTTCGTTGTACTATTTCGCGACTTCAATACAGAGCGGAGGCAGTGATGCCACTGATTATCGGCATGAGCGTGTTGCTGGGATGCCAGTTTCTCGGCGAGTTGTTATCCAGGGGGCTGACCATTCCGGTGCCTGGGCCGGTGCTGGGCATGGTGATTCTATTGATCGGGCTGTTGATCAATGGCCATGTGCCGGATGCTCTGCGCAAGACCGGTGAAGGGCTTCTGCGCTATCTGACCTTGCTGTTCGTACCCGCAGGGGTCGGGCTGATGGTGCATTTCGAGTTGATTCGTGCCGATTTCTGGACGTTGATAATCACCCTGGTGCTTTCGACGGCGATTACCCTGGCGGTAACGGCAAAGGTGCTTGATAGGCTGGCTAGACGCTATACCCGGGGGAGATAGCCATGAACTTTGTCTCGATCGACCAGCTCTGGGTCTATCTATCCGGTAACCCCTTGTTGTCGCTGCTGGTGACTCTGATTGCCTTCATACTGGCTACCCGCATCAATCGTCTGCTGGGCGGTTCGCCGTTTGCGCATCCGGTATTGGTCGCAATTGCCTTGTTGATTGCCTTTCTGCTGATTACCGGTATCGACTATGGCACCTACTTTCAGGGCGCCCAGTTCATCCATTTCCTGTTAGGGCCGGCAACCGTAGCTCTGGCAATCCCGCTGTTCGATCATCGCGAACGCGTGCGGCGCATGTTGCTGCCGATTTTGGTGGCCTGTGTGACGGGTATTGGCGTCGCGGTCGCTTCGACTCTTGGTATCGGTCTATTGCTGGGGGCTCAGCGCGAAACGCTGCTTTCATTGGCGCCACGCTCCGTGACGTCGCCGATTGCCATGGGTATCGCGGAACAGATCGGGGGTATTCCTTCCCTGGCCGCCGGGCTGGTCCTGTTGACCGGCTCAATCGGTTGTGCGCTGGGGCCACTGATCTTTCGCTGGCTCAATGTCAAGGACCCGAGTGTTCAGGGCTTTACCATGGGGCTTTCCGCCCATGGCTTTGGTACGGCGCAAAGTTTTGCTTCACTGGGGGCGATGGCGGGAGCGTTTGCCGGCCTGGCCATGGGCCTGACCGGCATGTTGACTGCTTTTCTGCTGCCGTTGATCACCGCGCTGTTTGGCCTGTGAGATAGTCTGTCAGCATATTTCTTCCCAGATACGTTTTCGGAAATCTGTGGATAGGCTCGAGCCTTTTGACATGCGGTTCATCGCTGCCTGGGTGACATCGCTAGCGACATCCTGGTAGTGGGCTGCCATGGCGGCGGGGTTGCGCAGCAATTCCTGGTTCATTGCACCCTGGGCCATCCTCTCAGTCGAGTTTGCCATGACCTTGAAAAACTCGGCCTCCTGATGCATAGCGTTTCCCAGCATATCCCACCAGATCAGTTGGAGTCGGGTGGTCGCATTCGCTGTTTCCATCCATTGCTGTAACCACCAGACCGGCGTTCCAAAAGCGTCGTCGTTAGCCAATGTGGATGGAAACGGCAGTGTACCGAGGCTTGTCTTCTTTAAACGGTTGGAACTGGTTGTTGCCATTGGATCCTCCGAGTAGCTTGCATTCGGGACCGCAGTGCTACGCTTTGGTAATTTTTACCCTCTATGGTTAAAGCGTAGTCCGTCCTGGTAGTCATGGGGGGCGGGCGATGAACTTTCTGGTTATAACTTGATACAGATCATGTTCCAGCGTTGAATCGAGCCTTGTGCAAAAATCTGGCGCTGATTCTGGGTGGGAGTAGCGACAACGTTATCGAGGGAAATAACCATGTGGGATGTCGTTAAATCGGTTCTGGCTGCATTCTTCGGCGTACAGCAGGATCAGCGCCGACGTAAGGATTTCGAACAGGGTAAGGCAGGTGCGTTCATTCTGATCGGCATTCTCCTGGCGCTGTTGATGATTGTCATTGTGTTTGTGGTCGCTAGCATGGCCGCGGGTTGAATTCATCCGCGTTTAATTTCGTGATGTCTCGTTTCCCACAATTCCAAAAGCTCTTCTATACTCCTCATACACATGCCTGAATTAGTCATCTTTTAGCTAGTCGCTCCAACGTATTAAAACAACTAAGGAGGAGGGGATGCGCAAGATGTTCACTCTCGCTGCGTTACTGGCGAGTCTCGACAGTTCGTACTCGATTTCTCATGCATCAGATTGGAACATGCCGGTAGGCGTCTCTCAGGTCAGTCGCGACGTTTATGGCCTGCACATGATCATCTTCTGGATCTGCGTGGTAATTGGTTTGATCGTATTCGGCGTGATGTTTTACTCCTTATACCGTTACCGACGATCAAAGGGCGCTAAAGCGGTGCAGTTTCACGAGCACACGACGATTGAAATTGTCTGGACGGCCATCCCCTTTCTCATTCTCATCGCCATGGCGATTCCCGCCACCGCCACTTTAAAAGACATGTACGACGCCTCGGAGTCGGATTACGACGTGATGATCACCGGTCATCAGTGGCGCTGGCAGTACGACTACATGGGAGAGGATGTAACCTTCTTCTCCAACATGAGTACACCCAGAGAACAGATTGCCGGCACCGAGGAAAAAGGCGAACACTATCTTCTCGAGGTCGATCAGCCACTTGTACTGCCGGTGGATCGCAAGATTCGCTTGCTGACCACTTCCGCGGATGTCATTCACTCCTGGTGGGTGCCGGATCTGGCGGTCAAGAAGGATGCCATTCCCGGATTTGTCAATGAATCCTGGACGCGAATCGAGGAGCCGGGCATCTATCGTGGGCAATGCGCCGAGCTGTGCGGCAAGGATCATGGGTTCATGCCGGTGGTGGTACATGCCATGGAGCAGGAGCAGTTCGACGCCTGGCTCGCCGAGCGTAAGCAAGAGGCCGCTGCAGAGGCGGGTGGCGTCGATCGCGAATGGGCGCTCGAGGAGCTGGTCGAGCGGGGCGAAAAGGTCTACGCCACCATTTGTGCTTCATGCCATCAGGCGGAAGGCCAGGGCATGCCGCCGACCTTCCCGGCCCTGGCAGGGAATCAGACCTTGATGGATGACCTCGATAGACACATCGACGTCGTCGTCAACGGCGTGTCAGGTTCGGCAATGGCGGCTTTCAGCGGCACACTGAGCCCGGTGGATATCGCCGCGCTCATAACGTTCGAGCGTAATGCCTGGGGCAATGATACCGGTGATGCGGTACAGCCTGCAGATATTCAGGCGCTTGTTTCCCCCTAGCAGGTATGAGTACGCAAGCTGACTTGCGAGGAGAATGATCGATGGCTCCCAAATCACCCCCCAAGGCAACGCTCGAGCACAGCCAGAGCGCATCCGGTAGCGCCGCGGCGCATCATGTGGAGGAACGCCACTATCGCAGTGGACCGCTGCGCTGGTTGTTGACCACCAATCACAAGGAGATCGGGTCGCTATATCTGATCTTCTCACTGTCGATGTTCATGATCGGCGGTGCCATGGCGCTGATCATTCGCCTGGAGCTGTTTCAGCCGGGCCTGCAAATGGTACAGCCCGAATTCTTCAATCAGATGACTACCATGCATGGCCTGATCATGGTGTTTGGCGCGGTCATGCCCGGCTTCGTCGGCCTGGCCAATTGGATGATTCCGCTGCAGGTCGGAGCGCCGGACATGGCGCTGCCCCGGCTCAACAACTTCAGCTTCTGGCTGTTGCCTATCGCCTTCACCTTGTTGTTGTCGACCTTGCTGATGCCCGGGGGCGGCCCCAATTTCGGCTGGACCTTCTACGCGCCGCTCTCCACCACCTACGCGCCACCATCCACAACGTTCTTCATCTTTGCGTTGCACATGGCGGGGATCAGCTCGATCCTCGGGGCGATCAACATCATCGCCACGATCCTCAATCTGCGGGCGCCGGGCATGCGCCTGATGGACATGACGTTGTTCGTCTGGACCTGGCTGATCACCGCTTTCCTGCTGATCGCGGTGATGCCGGTGCTGGCGGGTGTCATCACCATGATGCTGCTGGATATCAATTTCGGTACCAGCTTCTTCAACGCCGCCGGCGGCGGCGATCCGGTGCTGTTCCAGCATCTGTTCTGGTTCTTCGGGCATCCCGAGGTATACATCATGATCCTGCCGGCCTTTGGTATCGTTTCGGTGATCATTCCCACCTTTGCCCGCAAGCGCCTGTTCGGCTATGCCTCCATGGTCTACGCCACGGCCTCCATCGCCATTCTGTCATTTCTGGTCTGGGCGCATCATATGTTCGCGGTAGGACTGCCCTTGGTGGCGGAGCTATTCTTTATGTACACCACCATGCTGATTGCCGTGCCTACCGGGGTGAAGGTGTTCAACTGGATCACCACGCTGTTTCGCGGCGAGATCACCTTCGAGACGCCGATGCTGTTTGCCCTGGCCTTCGTCGTACTGTTCACCATTGGTGGCTTCTCGGGGTTGATGCTGGCGATCGCTCCGGCGGATTTCCAGTATCACGATACTTATTTCGTGGTCGCGCACTTTCACTATGTGCTGGTGCCCGGAGCGGTGTTCTCGATCATGGCGGCGGTGTATTACTGGTTGCCCAAGTGGACCGGCCACTACCCGGACGAGCGACTTGGGCGCTGGCATTTCTGGTTGTCAGTGATCGGTGTCAATCTGCTGTTCTTTCCCATGCACTTCGCCGGGTTGGCGGGCATGCCCCGCAGGATTCCGGATTACGCCCTGCAGTTTGCCGACTTCAATATGGCCTCGAGCATCGGTGGCTTTCTGTTCGGGTTTTCTCAACTGCTGTTCATTTGGGTCATCGTCAAATGCGTACGTGGCGGAGTGAAGGCGCCGGCCAGCGCCTGGGAGGGCGCTACGGATCTGGAGTGGACCGTACCCAGTCCGGCACCACTGCATACCTTTGAAACGCCACCGGACCTGCGTGGCTTCAAGTTTCATTAAGGAAAATGGAGAGCCGACGATGTGGAAGGAGTGCTGACATGACGCCCGTACAGCGTACGGTCATGAAGACCCTGTTTGCCCTGGTGATGATGGTAGGGTTCACGGTTGCTCTGGTGCCGCTGTACGACGTGTTCTGCAACATCACCGGACTCAATGGCAAGGCGGCGAGTCAGCCTCGCGCGATCGTCAGCGGTGATGTGGATGAGTCGCGCTATGTCACCGTGCAGTTCATCACGCGTACCGGTAGCGGGTTGCCCTGGCGGCTGACGGCGCTGGATCGGCAGGTACGCGTTCATCCCGGACAGGCCCATGAGGTGCGCTTCGCCTTCGTCAATCACGGCAAGACCGCGAGTCGTGGCCGCGCGGTGCCCAGCGTCAGCCCGTCGGAAGCCTCCTTGCACTTGCGCAAGATCACATGTTTCTGTTTTCAGGAGCAGCGCCTTCAGGCCGGCGAACGGCTCGAACTCCCCTTGATGTTCCAACTTTCCAGGGATCTGCCAGAAAACGTGCATACCGTCACCCTGGCCTACACCCTCTATCCCACGGCGGAGGAGACGCTTTCCTCTAATGTGATCGCACTCACCCAAGGAGGTGGCGCATGAGCGGCGGCAGCTATTACGTACCTGCAAGTAGCAAATGGCCCATCCTGGCGGGTTTGGCCGTGGGTTTGTTCATGATCGGTACGGGCATCGTGCTGGTGTTCGATACGGGAATGGTGCTGTTACCCATTGGAGCGGCGGCAATCATCACCGTCATGGCACTGTGGTTTCGAGATGTCGTCAGGGAGTCTCGAGGTGGGCTCTACGATGCTCAGATGGACCGTTCCTTTCGCTGGGGCATGGGCTGGTTCATCTTCTCGGAAGTCATGTTCTTTCTCGCGTTTTTCGGTGCGCTGTTCTATGTACGGGTCTTTGCGCTGCCCTGGCTGGATGGCGAAGGGGCAAAGGGCGTCAGCGCCTTGCTATGGCCGGACTTCGTTGCCGGATGGCCTTTGATGAATCCCCCGGATACGAACGTGCTTGGCCCCGAGGCCATCGTCAGCCCTTGGCAGTTGCCTCTGGTCAATACACTCTTTCTGGTGACATCGAGCATCACCTTGACGCTTTCTCATGAGGCATTCAAGGAAGGCTACCGCGACACCGCCCGTAATTGTCTGGCCATCACGGTGTTGCTGGGCGTGCTCTTTCTGATCGTGCAAGGGATCGAGTACTACGAGGCTTATCATCACCTGGGCATTACGCTTCAGGCTGGCATCTATGGATCGACCTTCTTCCTGTTGACGGGCTTTCACGGTGCCCATGTCACCATCGGGGCCATCATTCTCGGTGTCATACTCTGGCGAGTTCAGAAGGGGCATTTTTCAGCCCACAATCATTTCGGTTTCGAGGCTGCTGCCTGGTATTGGCACTTCGTCGACGTGGTGTGGATCGGGCTGTTCATTTTCGTTTACGTATTTTGAGTCGGGCCTATTCGCGTTTCGAATACGCTAGGTCTGGCCCAGGTCGCCCACATAAAAACCGTAGAGCAACAAGAGGATGAGTAGCGTCGCCAGGCTGACGCGGATCTTGAGAGAGGTCAGCAGGCGTCTGGACTGGCTATCATCATGAATCAGATAACCGGCCCCCATCAATAAGCTGGTGAGCATGGCCAGAAAGACAGCGGCAATCAGTATTTTGAGCATGAGGTACTCCCGGTGATGAGCTCTTTCAGTTCAAACAAGCTTGCCTCCGGCGTCAAGAAAAAGTCGCTGTGGTGGCTGAGTTGGAGTCTGGTGATTGCACTTGGCCTGGTGTTGGGAAGCTGGCAGTGGCAGCGGGCCGATGAAAAGCGCGATTATCTTGCACGGCTCGAAGCAGCCCCCAGTTTGACCATGCCTGAACGCTCGCCACCGCTTGGCGCCGAAGTGACGGTGAAAGGGCGTTTTCTGCCGGAGCAGACTCACTTTCTGGACAATCGGGTACTTGATGGGCGCGTAGGGGTCGCGGTGCTTACGCCTTTGATCGATAGCGCCGGGCGTTACTGGTTGATCGAACGAGGCTTCGTCCCTTCTGGGCCGGAACGAGTCGACCCCGTCATCAAGACCCCGGTTGGACAGGTCGAGATCGGTGGGCGATGGCAAGCACAAGGTCAGGATGAGGCCTTGCTGTTTGGGCCGAATCAGGAGGGGCGGCGAGTGCAACGAATCGATCTTTCAGTCTGGTCAGGTGATCTATCGTTTTTGCACGCGGGCTGGCTGCATCAACAGACCGGAAAGGGGCATTTCGCTTCCTGGTGGGTGCCTGCGGTCATGCCGCCCAGTCGCCATCTGGGTTATGCCTTTCAGTGGTGGGGGCTCGCCTTGGCGGCCAGCATCGTCATGTGGTTGGGAAGACCCCGCGTTGCCGGACTCAAGCGCTCTGGAGGATAAACCCGATGACCCCACGCCTATCCTGGAATCTACGTCAAAAGCTCAAGCTGATTGCCTTGATCATTCTGTTTGCGGGCCCTCTGATTACCGCCTGGGCGATGGTTGAATGGCGTGTGGGTATTCCTGATGAGCGCGTCGCCCATGGCCAATTGATGCCGCAACTGCCCGTGCTGTCGCAGTGGCCTTTAGAGAAAGCTTCCGCGGGCGTTGATGAAGACGATCGAGACGATTGGATACTGGCCTATGACTGCCAGGATAAGTGCGCGGAGGTAGCGGATCACCTGTGGCGATTGCATCGCGCCTTGGGACGCGAGGCGCCACGGGTATCGCGTCTGCGTCTTGGTGGTAAGGCGGACCCGTTACCCGGTGAGCAGGTGGCGCAGTGGCGCAGACAGCCTGCCTGGAGCGATGGCGAGTCGGTGTGGCTGATCGATTTCGAGGGACGGGTCATCGTGCGCTACGACCAGCAGGACGACCCAAGGGAAATTCTCAAGGACATACGCCGGTTACTGCGAATGAACCCGGAGATCGAGCGCTTCTCGGCAAGCCAGGGTATGAGTGTCAAAAGCGTTATTTGACGAAGAGGGCGCCATATGAAAACAACAAAAGACGTTCGCTTGGCACGATGTTTAAGTCTTCTAGGTGTACTGCTGGCCCTTGTGGTGATGCTGCTCGGGGCCTGGACGCGCCTTGTCGATGCTGGACTCGGCTGCCCTGACTGGCCGGGCTGTTATGGCAAGCTGGCGGTGCCTGACGACGCGACGGCACTGGCGCATTCGCCTCATGTGCCTTTAGAGCCGGGCAAGGCCTGGGCGGAAATGGTTCACCGCTATATGGCGGGTGTGCTTGGGTTGCTGGTGCTTGGTTTGACGTTTCTTGCCTGGCGCGCGCGAAGAATGGCTGGCTACCCTTGGCGCATCAACGTCGCTTTATTGCTTGCCATCATGCTACAAGGCGCGTTTGGCGCGTTCACGGTCACGCTCAAGCTGTGGCCGCAGGTGGTGGTCTTGCATCTGTTGGGTGGACTGGGCGTCACGCTGCTATTCCTGTGGTTGTATCTGCGCCTGAAAAGAGTTGATGCTCGTGTCGATGACGGATACCGGCTGTCGCGACCAGGCGCATTATGGCTGGTCGCCATTGGATTGCTGGTTTTACAGATAGCGTTGGGCGGTTGGACATCGAGCAATTATGCGGGTCTTGCCTGTCAGGGTATTCCGACCTGCAATGGGCAGTGGTGGCCGGCAATGGATTGGCAAGAAGGCTTCAATCTGGCTCAGACTATCGGCCCCAACTACCTTTACGGGCAATTGCACGCGGAGGCGCGCACCGCGATTCAAGTGGCTCATCGTCTGGGGGCCGTCGCGCTTGGGCTCATATTGCTGTTGCTCACATTGCGTTACTGGCACCAGCGTGTTCTGCGCCCTTATCTAACGCTATTACTGGGGATCTATGGGCTGCAGCTCGGTTTGGGGATTGCCAACGTACTGCTGTGGCTACCGCTCGATCTGGCTCTGGCTCATACCGCGGGAGCGGTGCTGCTGGCGCTTGTCATGACCGTTACTGTGTGGCGCGCGTCGAGTCTACCCCAGGCCCATTCATTGCCGATAAATGAAAACGCCGCCGAGGCCTCGGACCTCGGCGGCGTATTTACGTTGATTTCACGGCGTCAACAGGGGTTGCGCCATGAAATGCAACGGCGCTGGTTACCAGAAGGTGCTGACCAGTAGATAGGCAAGCCCGGTGACCACCACCGTACCGATGAGATTGAGCAAGAAACCGGCCCGAATCATGGACTGAATCTTCAAGTGGCCGGTTGCGAATACGATCGCGTTGGGGGGTGTTGCCACCGGCATCATGAAGGCACAGCTTGCAGCAATGGCTGCAGGCACCGTGATCAATATCGGAGATACATCGATGGATACGGCCAATGCCCCAAGTAATGGCAGGAAGGCCGCGGCGGTTGCCGTATTCGACGTCAGTTCGGTCAGGAAAATGATGATCAGAACGATCATTCCAATCAGCGCAATCAAGGGGAGCGCTTCGAACAGCGATAGCTGATTGGCAATCCATTCCGCCAACCCCGAACTCTTGACGACACTCGCCAATGCCAGACCGCCGCCAAACAGCAGCAGTACGCCCCAAGGCAACTCCTTGGCTTCGTCCCAGTTGAGCAAACGAACCCCAGGGCTGCTGCCACTGGGCAACAGGAACATCAAAAGCCCCGCGACGATGGCGATGTTGGTATCCGACAGCCAGGCAATGCCTAAGTCATTGAGCAGGGGCCGAAAAATCCAGGAGAAGGCAGCAAGCAGGAATACGATGCCGACTCGCAATTCAGCCGACGACATGTGCCCCAGTTTGTCCAATTCGTCGCGGATCATGTTGGTACTGTTCTGATTGTTTCCCAGCGAAAAGCCGCCTCGGGTCAGCCACCACCAGGCCGCCGCCATCATCACGAGACTCACCGGGACGCCGATCACCATCCACTGAGCGAAACCAATATCGATACCCCGATCGTCCGCTAGATAGCCTGCCAACAGGGCGTTGGGCGGCGTGCCGATCAGCGTCGCGATACCGCCAATGCTGGCGGAATAGGCGATCGCCAGAAGCAGCGCGGTCGCATAGCGATTGAGTTCTTTCGGGTCGCTGTCCTCGAGCAGGCTGACCACGGACATGCCGATGGGCAGCATCATAATGGCGGTAGCGGTGTTGGAGACCCACATGCTGAGAAAACCGGTGGCGATCATGAATCCACCGATTTGACGCCGCGGCTCGGATCCAACGATTTGAAGAACTTTCAAGGCGATCCGCCTGTGCAGATTCCAGCGTTGCATGCCGATGCCAAGCAAGAAGCCACCCAAAAATAGGAATATGATGGGATTGGCATAACTCGGTGCTGCGGCGTCGAGATCGCCGATGCCAAGTGCAGGCACCAGTACCAATGGCAGTAGGGCGGTGCCGGGTATGGGGATGGCTTCCGTGGCCCACCAGGTGGCCATCAGCAATGCGAGCCCCGCACAGGCCCAGGCTGCCTCCGGCATGCCTGACGGAGCCGGGAGGATCAGGGTCATCAGAACCCAGAGCGGCCCCAACCAGAGGCCGATACGGGAGGCCATCGTAGGGTGTGTATCTGATGCGTCAGGTGTCTGTGTCGATGCGGACATGGCTTACCTCGAGACTGGCATGAAAAAAAGCAACGCGACTCTACTACACACTAGTTCAACTCGGTATCGATGATGAAGCGGTTGGGACGATCGTCGATGATCCGTATACTGGCCATCGAAACCTGTTGCTGGAGTTGGCATGAGCGAAGTCATGGCCTGGGGGTTGCTGGGTATCGCAGTGATCGTGATCGCCGCATTGAGCGGTTATGCGCTGAAACTTTTGCGAGAAGTCGGGCGGCGACAAGCATTTCGTAAAAATGAAATTCGTCGTGCCAACGACAATTGTCTGGAAAGTCTTGAAATGATCGCTCAAGCAATGCTTGCCGACCAGGTCGATCTGATCGAAGGCAGTCTACGCTGCAAGGTCCTGCTGGAGATCATTGATCCAACCCTACTGGAGCGAGCCTCTTTCGCACCCTTTGCCAAGGTATATCAACGTACCGCTCACTTGCATACGCATTCCGCCCGTCGCGCGTTGACTCCGCGAGAGCGTTTCAAGGAGGATCGGGAGCGTATTGCAGTAGAACAGGCGCTACATGACGATATTCATGAAGCGGCATCGGCTGTGCTCGATTTCAAGCGAGAGTGGGAGTCAAGCGCGCGTTAGATACGGTATAAAGGTCGCGAAATAGCGACATTTTACTTGCCAATACCAAGAATCTACACTTTTAACAGTAGGTTTATTGATTGTAATCTTGCATAATTGCTTAGAATTCTGCAGCCTTGTAAATTGCTAATGCAAGATGTGACTTGAGCAGTACAGTGCATACAAGTCGGTTTGATGCTCACGATAAAATAGAATGCGTATCGTTGATAACCATTGCAAAAATATTGGGAAAGCACTGGCTCGAAAGACATAAATGTGCTTTCTTTTTCCGTGGGAAAGTTTGAGTGGTAGCCGCTCTGCCTCCTAAATTTGGGGCTCCAGGATAGACCCACTGAGTAACGTGTCGTTACGCCTAGCGTTATGTGAATGAAGGAGTGTTACATGAAGAAATCTACAACTGGCTTGCTGTTAGGTTCTGCTTTGGTCGTTGGTCTGTCGGGTTGTGCCAGCTCTGGCGGGCAGTCCTCACAGTCTTCTATGAGCAGTAGTGATCAAAAAGCGTGGTACCAGAGCCCATTCGTCTGTGGTTTGGCGGGTGGTTTGATCGGTGGTGGCATCGGCTACGCTACCAGTGGCGAATCCGATGAAGACGATGGCTTGGCTATTGGCGGTGTTACGGGTGCAGCTGCCGGTGCCATGTTGTGCGCCGATTATTCGAGCGCCACTGGCGATAGTGATGGTGATGGCGTTCCGGACGATCGCGATCAGTGCCCCAATACGCCTGCGGGGGTAGCGGTGGATGCCAACGGCTGTCCGCTCGATACCGATGGTGATGGCGTTCCTGATTATCAGGACGAGTGCCCAGGAACACCGGCCGGTGTCGAAGTCGATGCTTCCGGTTGCCCGCTTGACTCCGACAATGACGGCGTGCCGGACTACATGGACCAGTGCCCGAACACCCCGGCGGGTGCTCAGGTCAACGCTCTTGGCTGTGAAGCCGACGTGGTTCTGCGTGATGTCAACTTCGAATTCGATTCCGCCAAGCTGACCTCTGGCGCCGAACAGATCCTGGATGGCGTTGCCGACAAGCTGCGCGGCAACGAAAACGTTCGCGTGCGAGTGTCAGGCTACACCGACTCCGTTGGTTCCGATTCCTACAACAAGGATCTGTCCCAGCGTCGCGCGGATTCCGTGAAGTCCTATCTGGCTTCTCGTGGCATTCCCGAAAACCGCATGCAGGCCACTGGCTACGGCGAGCAGAATCCCGTTGCCAGCAACGAAACTCAGCAAGGCCGCGCCGAGAACCGTCGCGTCGAACTGGGTGAGTGGCAGTAGTAAGTTTCTGGTAAACGTTATCTGATCGACGGATGACGAATGAAAGGGGCGCTTGCGAGCGCCCCTTTTTCATATTGATTGGCTGTCTGGAGCGATCGGGTATGGACTGAGATTGCCACCAACTGCTAATGTTTCGCCCTTCGTATTTCATTGCCTGCTAGCGATGTTTCATCATTCTCCTGCGATATGTGGTCCCTGGTATGGATCACCACTACGCTCAAGGACGTTTTTTCATGCCTATCGTGACACTGCCGGATGGCAGCCAAAGAACCTTCGATGCACCTCTGAGCATCATGCAGCTTGCCGAATCCATCGGGCCCGGCCTGGCGAAGGCCTGCGTAGGCGGCAAGATCGATGGCATCGCCGCAGACGCGGCGGACATCATCGACCGTGATGCCGAGGTCGCCATTTTGACGGCGCGAGACGCCGACGGTCTCGAGATCATTCGCCACTCCTGCGCTCACTTGATCGGTCATGCGGTCAAGCAGCTCTATCCAGACGCCAAGATGGCGATTGGACCGGTGATCGAAGACGGTTTTTATTACGACATCGATTTCGAGCGTTCGATTACGCCGGATGACCTTGTTGCCATCGAGCAGCGCATGAAGCAACTGATCGATAGCAGCTATGACGTGGTGCGGGAATACGTCGATCGCGACAAGGCGATGCTGACATTTTTGCACCGGGACGAGCCCTATAAGCAGGAGATCGTGCGAGGCATTCCTGAAGGCGAGACCATTCGCCTGTATCACCATGAAGAATATGTCGACATGTGTCGCGGGCCTCATGTGCCGAACACGCGTCACCTCAAGGCATTCAAGCTGACCAAGCTGGCGGGTGCCTACTGGCGTGGTGACGCGGAAAATCCCATGCTCACACGCATCTACGGGACCGCCTGGCCGGATAACAAGCAGCTCAAGGCATATTTGAAGCGTCTTGAAGAGGCCGAGAAACGGGATCATCGCAAGCTGGCCAAGCGTATGGATCTGTTCCATCTTCAAGAAGAAGCGCCGGGCATGGTCTTCTGGCATCCTAACGGATGGACCATTTATCAGGCCCTTGAGCAGTACATGCGCCGTGTACAGCAAGAGCATGGCTATCAGGAAATCAAGACGCCCCAGGTGCTCGATTTATCGCTTTGGAAAAAATCGGGACACTGGGGCCACTACTCCGAGCTGATGTTCGTCACGGAATCGGAAAAGCGGGATTTTGCCGTAAAGCCGATGAACTGCCCGGGTCATGTGCAGGTATTCAACCAGGGGCTCAAGAGCTACCGGGATCTACCGCTGCGTCTAGCGGAATTCGGCAGCTGCCATCGCAACGAGCCGTCAGGTTCGCTGCATGGTCTCATGCGGGTACGCGCGTTTACCCAGGATGATGCCCACATCTTCTGCACGGATGCACAGATTCAAACGGAAGCCGAAGCCTTCATTGCATTGACACTACAGGTCTACCGCGATCTGGGGTTCGAGGATGTGGAGCTCAAGCTGTCTACTCGGCCGGAATCCTATGTCGGCGAAGTGGAAAACTGGGAGCGAGCCGAGAAGGGGCTTGCACAGGCACTGGACGCATCGGGTCTCGAGTGGGAGTTACTACCTGGCGAAGGTGCCTTTTACGGCCCCAAGATCGAATTTTCTCTTCGCGATTGCCTCAACCGGGTCTGGCAATGTGGTACTCTGCAGCTCGATTTCAATCTGCCGGAACGTCTTGGAGCTCAATATGTCGATGAAGACGGGGCGCGCAAGACGCCTGTCATGCTGCATCGTGCAATCCTGGGCTCCTTCGAACGCTTCCTGGGGATTCTGATCGAGCATTATGCCGGGGCGCTGCCATTATGGCTTGCCCCCCAGCAGGCAGTCGTGCTGACCATTACCGATGCACAGCGTGTTTATGCCGTCGAGCTGGAGCAGCGATTGCAGAAAATCGGGTTCCGCGTCAAAGCGGACTTGAGGAACGAGAAGATCGGCTTTAAAATCCGGGAACATACGTTGCAGAAGGTTCCGTACCTGCTGGTAGTGGGGGACAAGGAAATAGAGTCCGACTCGGTAGCTGTACGCACCCGTAGCGGCGAAGATCTGGGCGCCTTGCAGGTGGACGAACTAATTGCCCGCCTTGAGGTCGAGCGGGGCCGATCACAACGTTAACCGGAACGGAGATTTAACGATCAAGCGGAATACACAGCGTGGGCGTCCCCAAGACAAGCGCCCCCCAATGAATGACCGAATCCTGGAAGATGAAGTTCGTCTGATCGAAAGCGATGGCGAACAAATCGGTGTCGTGCCGACTAGTGAGGCGCTGGCGCGTGCCGAGGCGGCTGGATTGGATCTCGTGCAGATCTCCAACGCCGACCCCATCGTCTGCAAGATCATGGATTACGGTAAATTCCTTTTCGAGCAAAAAAAGCAGAAAGCCGCTCAGAAAAAGAAAACCAAGCAGATTCAGGTCAAGGAAGTGAAATTCCGACCTGGCACTGACGAGGGTGACTATCAGGTCAAGCTCAAGAACCTGATACGATTTCTCGAAGGTGGCGACAAGGGCAAGGTCACACTGCGGTTTCGCGGTCGTGAAATGGCGCACCAGGATATCGGCCGCAAGCTGATGGAGCGGATCGCGTCGGATCTTGAAGAACTGGCAGCAGTCGAGTCCTTTCCGAAGATGGAAGGGCGCCAGATGGTCATGATCGTTGCCCCCAAGAAGAAGTGATCCGTTGGCAAGTAAACGAATGATCGCGGTAACGATACCTCGACATTGGCCACGGATTTTCTAAAGAACCCGAGTGGAGCGTTCCCTCATGCCTAAGATAAAGAGTAACAGTGGCGCTGCCAAGCGCTTCAGGAAGACTGCCAATGGCTTCAAGCACAAGCAGTCCTTTCGTAGCCATATCCTGACCAAGAAGTCTACCAAGCGTAAGCGTCAGCTGCGTGGTACCAAGCTGATTCACGATGCCGACAAGGCACTGATTCAGCGCATGCTGCCCAATCTGTAACGCCCGCGGTCGAATTTCTTAACGTCAGGAGAAAGCTATGAGTCGTGTCAAGCGTGGCGTCGTTGCACGTCGCCGTCACAAGAAGATCATGAAGCAGGCCAAGGGTTACTACGGTGCCCGGTCTCGTGTATTTCGTGTTGCCAAGCAGGCGGTCATCAAGGCGGGGCAGTATGCCTATCGCGACCGCCGCCAGCGTAAGCGTCAGTTCCGTGCATTATGGATTGCACGTATCAATGCTGCCGCTCGTCAGAACGGCCTGTCCTACAGCCGCTTCATTGCTGGCCTCAAGAAATCGGGTATCGAGATCGATCGTAAGGTACTGGCTGATCTTGCAGTCCATGAAAAGGCAACCTTTGCTGCTATCGTTGACAAGGCCAAGGCTGCTAGCTAAGTGAACGATGAAGCCGGTTGCACTAGATAACCGGCTCGTTGTGGATCTCGCAGGGGAAGAGCAGTCGCTCTTCCCCTGTTTTTTGGGTTGCGTTTAGCTGACGTATTCCGAGACACGGACATTATTGGAGTAACGGATGGATCATCTTCCCACCCTGGTCGCCAAGGCCCGTACTGCCATTGCCGAGGCCAACGACGTCTCCACACTGGATACGGTGCGTGTGGAGTATCTTGGCAAGAAAGGCGAGATCACGACACTGCTCAAAGGGTTGGGCAAGTTGCCCTCGGAACAGCGTCCCGAGGCGGGTGAACGGATCAATCAGGCCAAACAGCAGCTCAGTGGCGAAATAGAGGCGCGTAAACGAGAACTCGAACAGATAGCGCTCGATGTCCGCCTGCAAGATGAGCGTCTTGACGTGACGCTTCCAGGCCGTGGCCAGTCCACCGGTGGGCTGCACCCGGTGACGCGTACTCTTGAACGCATCGAAGGCCTGTTCACGCGTATCGGGTTCGATGTAGCGGTAGGGCCGGAAATCGAGGATGACTACCATAACTTCGAGGCGCTTAATATTCCCGCGCATCATCCGGCGCGAGGCATGGCGGATACGTTCTATTTCGACACCACACGGTTACTGCGCACCCATACGTCGCCGGTGCAGGTACGCACCATGGAATCTCAGGAACCCCCGATTCGTATCGTTTGCCCGGGGCGGGTCTATCGCAGCGACTCGGACCTGACTCACACGCCCATGTTCCATCAGGTCGAGGGGCTATTGATCGACGAGGACGTCAGTTTCGCCGATCTAAAGGGGACTATCGAAGATTTCCTTCACGCCTTTTTCGAGCGCGATGATCTCTCGGTACGCTTTCGACCTTCTTATTTCCCCTTCACCGAGCCCTCCGCCGAGGTCGATATCCAGTGCGTGATGTGCGGCGGCGATGGCTGCCGGGTATGTTCCCATAGCGGCTGGCTGGAAGTGATGGGATGCGGCATGGTGCATCCGGAGGTGTTTCGTCATTCCGGCATCGACACCGAGCGTTACACCGGGTTTGCCTTTGGCATGGGAGCCGAGCGCCTGGCCATGCTGCGCTACGGGGTCAACGATCTGCGCCTGTTCTTCGATAACGATCTGCGTTTTTTGCGCCAGTTCACTTAATTTTTAATGGAGGCGGAGACGCACGATGAAATTTTCCGAACAGTGGCTGCGCGAATGGGTCTCACCTGAACTCTCGACCCAGGCACTTGCCGATCAGATCACCATGGCGGGTCTCGAAGTGGATGCCGTGGAAGCGGTTGCCGCCAAATTCGAGGGCGTTCTGGTGGCGGAAGTCGTCGCCAAGGAGCCGCACCCGGACGCGGACAAGCTCAACGTTTGCCAGGTGAATGACGGTTCCGGCAACCCGGTACAGGTGGTGTGCGGCGCGCCCAACGTGGCAGTAGGTCAGAAGGTGCCTTTCGCCCAGGTAGGTGCCATTCTGCCCGGCGATTTCAAGATCAAGAAGGCCAAGCTGCGGGGTGTCGAGTCCAGAGGCATGATCTGCTCCGCCTCGGAGTTGGGTCTCGAGGAGGAGACGTCGCCAGGCATTCTCGAACTGCCCCTGGAAGCACCGATAGGTGAGGATCTACGCGCCTGGATGACCCTGGACGACAGCACCATCGAAGTCGATCTGACCCCCAATCGCGGTGATTGCCTGAGTCTCAAGGGATTGGCCCGGGAGGTTGGTGTGCTCAATCGTTTGACACTGAACGCTCCTGATCTCGCACCTCAAGCGCCTAGTCATGAGGATGAGTTCCCGGTACGACTCAGTGCGCCGGAACAGTGCCCGCGCTATGTCGGGCGAGTGATAAGAAATATCGATGTCACGGCACCTACGCCACTATGGATGGTCGAGCGGCTGCGACGTTCCGGGCTGCGCTCCATCGATGCGGTGGTCGATATCACCAATTATGTGATGCTCGAGCTGGGGCAGCCGCTGCATGCCTTCGATCTGGCAAATCTGCAGGAGGCGATCGAAGTTCGCTCCGCTAAGAAAGGGGAGCGCCTGGTGCTTCTCGACGGCCAGGACATTGCCCTGCGGGAAGGCACGCTGGTCATTGCGGACCGGGACAAGGTGCTGGCAATTGCCGGAGTAATGGGCGGCGAGTACTCCGGTGTCGGCCTTGAAACCCGAGATGTGTTTCTTGAATCCGCTTTCTTTACGCCCCTGGCGATTGCCGGGCAGGCTCGCTCCTATGGCCTGCATACGGACGCGTCGCACCGTTTTGAGCGCGGAGTCGATTTTGAATTACCCCGCCAGGCGGCGGAACGGGCCACGGCGCTGCTGGTCGAGATTGCCGGAGGCGAGCCAGGGCCACTCAGTGAAACCGTCAGCTCGGATCATCTACCCGGCAAGCACCAGGTACGGTTACGCGCATCACGCATCGAGCAGTGTCTGAACATCAGGCTACCTGATATTGAGATCGTCGATATTCTTGAACGGCTCGGCATGCAAGTTGGCAGTGATGTAGGTGAAAAGACCAGTGAAGACGATGCCTGGTTCGTCAAGATACCCAGCTGGCGCTTTGATATAACGATCGAAGAGGACCTGATCGAAGAGTTGGCGCGTATTCATGGCTACAATCGCTTGCCGGTACGCCGCCCGGCGGCTCGGCTCGGGCTCGCTGCCGACGACGAATGCCGTCAACCGCTGGCGCGTTTGCGTCGCCAATTGGTGGCGCGTGGTTATCAGGAAGCCATCAGCTATAGCTTCGTGGCACCGGAACTGCAGGCGCTGTTGGTACCGGACATGAGCGCACCGCGTCTGACCAACCCGATATCCAGCGATATGGCGGTCATGCGTGCGAGTCTGTTTCCGGGGCTCGTCAAGGCGCTGATCTATAACCTGAATCGACAACAGTCGCGCATTCGGCTATTCGAAACCGGTCTTGTCTTTCAGGGTGAGCTGGAAAGCGTCGAGCAGATTCCAATGCTGAGTGGGTTGGTCTGTGGTTCCCGGGATCCGGAAGGGTGGGCAGCACGTCGTGACGCTGTGGATTTTTTTGATCTCAAGGGCGACGTCGAAAGCCTGTTGCGGCTGGGTGGCAACGATGAGGTCTGGCGTTTCGAGCCGGCAGAGCATCCCGCGCTACATCCAGGCCAGACCGCTCGCCTGCTCCATGAAGGAGAAGCGGTGGGTTGGCTCGGCGCTCTGCATCCTGCGCTGCGTGCCGAACTTGGCATCAAGCTCGAGGTGTTTCTTTTTGAGGTACAGCTCAATACGCTAATCCAAGGGCGTTTGCCTGTCTTCCGTGCCATGTCTCGCTATCCCGAGGTGCGTCGTGATTTGGCGCTAGTGATAAGTGATGATATTCCGGTTCAGGCCTTGCTCGATACGCTGCGTGAATGTGCAGGTGAATGGCTGACGGATCTGCACCTGTTCGATGTCTATCGCGGGGCGGGTATCACCCAGGGTAACAAGAGTGTTGCGCTGGGCTTGACCTGGCAGCATCCTTCACGCACGCTTAATGACGCGGAAATCAATCAGTTAATCGATACAATCGTTACTGAAACCAGTCAACGCTTCGGCGCGGAACTTCGTGGCTGAGCGGCTGGGGGACAAGATCCTGTAGAGGGGGAGTGGTTATGGGGGCGTTGACCAAAGCGGAACTGGCAGAACACCTGCACAGCGAGCTGGGATTCTCGAAGCGAGAAGCCAAGACGATGGTGGAGGCTTTCTTCGAGGAGATACGCGGCTGTTTGCGCGAAAACGAGCAGGTCAAACTGTCCGGTTTCGGCAATTTCGATTTGCGCGATAAAGGTCAGCGCCCTGGGCGGAATCCGAAAACCGGCGAAGAAATTCCTATTTCGGCGCGTCGGGTCGTGACATTCAGACCCGGTCAGAAGCTCAAGGCCAGGGTCGAGGATTACGCGGGTCAGCCTGAGCTCACGGACACTTGAGTGCCGGGAGCGGATGCCAAGCAAACGCAAAACGAAACCGGCCTTGAAAGGGCCGGTTCTGTAGTATGCCAGGGCATGCAAGTGAGGAGTCCACTGGGGTTTAGAACGCTCCACCTTTTTCCAGCAATTCGGTGATTACTGTCTTGATCACGAATCCCAGCATTCCAGCACCCAGCACGACGAACAGCATGATCGTACCAAACTTGCCTGCCTTCGATTCCCGTGCCAATTCCCAGATGATGAAGCACATGAACAGTATCAACCCGCCAATCATGAGCGGCGTGATCCAGGCTTCGAATGTTCTCTCCATGGTGCCCTCCGCAAGATTGGGCAACTATTATACCTGTCCGATTGTTATCGTGCTGGAAGCCATTGCCAATGGTTTCATTGCCAGCGCACGTGAGTGAGATCCTTCCGGCGTGCTAATATCCCCGTAAATTTTCTAGCAAACGAACGCCATGTCTACTCTCAATATTTTCGTCGCCACTATGTACGGGGGCGCGTTGGACGTTGCCGAGCAGGTCAAACCACTGTTCGAAGATTGCGGTTATACGGTGACCATTCATGAACAGCCAACCCTTGAAGATCTGATCGAGCCGCCGACAAAGCTTGCACTGTTCTGTGTTTCGACCACGGGTAGCGGCGACTACCCTGGCAATTTCGCTTCTCTGGCAAGTGGCATCGCGGAAAAGGGGCCCTCTCTTGCGCATTTGCGCTATGGCTTGATCGCCCTCGGCGATAGCTCTTATGGGGACACCTTTTGCGGTGCAGGCCGAGCGCTTGACGCGTTGCTGAACGAGCATGGGGCAGAACGGCTGGGCGAACGCCTGGAGGTAGATGCCATGGAGACGTTCATGGCGGACGATGAGGCAGTGCCCTGGGTCGAGGAATGGATCAAAGAGCACGGGCTGAATAATTGAAACTTCAAGATGTTACCCCAGGAGTAGCCTCGTCATGACGACCCCAATGACCCCCGAGCGACTCAGTGTGATGGTGGGTGTGCTTCTGGCCATCCTGGCGACGCTGCCGCGCTATCTGGCCTCCGGCAATCAGGGGCGACTGACACTGATCCTGATCGCGTTTGCCGCCATCGCCGTCGTGGCTGTCTTCGCTTGGCGCATGCTGGCCGTGGAAGCACGCCGACGCCTACCCAGGCTGCTGGGGCGTCTGGCGCTCATGTTGTTACTCGGCTTATTGCTCGTAGCGCTATGGCAAGTGCTTCTCAGTAGCGTGAATGAACTCTTGTTATTGTCCCATGGCGCTACCCTGGGACTATTGATTCATGCGCTTGCCATGGGCCTACAGCAACGCAGCGCGTGGCACTGAAACAGGCCCGGGTTGTTGCCGTTCAAATACCTCATTCAAGCGTATAGCAGGGCACATAGTGACTGCCGGGCAACTTCATGCGGGCCTGGGCGACAAAGGAGGTCAGCAGATCGTCCAGACGGGCCATGAGCTCAGGCTCCGCATGCAACTTGAATGGACCGTGTGCCTCAATGGAGCGAATGCCCGGCTCCTTGACGTTACCACTGACGATGCCGGAAAACGCGCGGCGCAGATTGGCGGCCAGTTCGTGCACGGGTTGCTCACGATGCAGCGCCAACCCTGCCATGGCTTCGTGGGTTGCTTCGAAGGGATACTGAAAGTCCGCCTCGATGTTGAGTCGCCAGTTGTAGTAGAACGCATCGTCGTGGGTGCGACGAAAAGCGGTGACTTCCTCGATGCTTTCCCGCATGGCGCGTGCCACGGACATGGGGTCATCGATAATGATGCGATAGCGACTGCGTGCCTCATCGCCCAGGGTATAGGTCAGGAACTCATCGATACGCTGGAAATATTCCGCAGCACTTCGTGGCCCGGTAAAGATGATTGGAAACGGAATATTGGCATTACTCGGATGCAGCAGAATGCCCAGTAGATAAAGGATCTCTTCGGCGGTGCCCACACCGCCGGGGAAGACGATGATACCGTGGCCGACTCGTATGAATGCTTCCAGGCGCTTTTCGATATCCGGCATCACCACTAGTTCGTTGACGATCGGATTGGGCGACTCCGCGGCAATGATGCCGGGTTCTGAAATGCCCAGATAGCGACCCCGCTTGCGGCGCTGTTTGGCGTGAGCCACATTCGCGCCCTTCATGGGACCCTTCATGGCGCCGGGCCCGCAGCCGGTGCAGATATCGAGGTCCCGCAACCCAAGCTGATAGCCGACGCCCTTGGAGTAGTCGTACTCTTCTCGAGTTATCGAATGCCCGCCCCAGCACACCACCAGGCTCGGCTCCCGGGAAGGGTCCAGTGTGCCGGCGTTGCGCAGGATATGAAATACCGCGTTGGTGATGCTTTCACTGGAGGCCAGGTCGAATCGGGGATGGTGCTGTATCTCGTTGTGAACGTAGACTATATCCCGCAGCACTGAGGAGAGATGCTCGCGAATGCCGCGAATCATACGGCCATCGACGAAGGCTTCTGCGGGGGCATTGGTCAATTTGAGGCGAATTCCCCGATCCTGCTGCAGCACTTCGATATCGAAGTCATGATAAGTCTGCATCACGGCGAGACCATCATCGGTCGGGTTGCCGCAGTTGAGTACTGCAAGGGCGCACCGGCGCAGTATGTCGTGCAATCCATTGGCGGAAGTGTCGCGAAGTCGATTCACTTCGTGCTGGGAAAGTACCTCTAGACTGCCCTCGGGAGTCGTCGTGGCGGAAAGCTTCTCGGTCATCTTGATGTCCAGGAGGTGGGTCAGGAAGCGTCGCTGTTGGCGCGAGCATGCTCCCACAATTGTGCGATGCGAATACGATCGTCTTCGCTCATGCCGTCTTCCATGAATGTCGATTCCAGCCATTGCCAGTAAGTGGCATCGAAGTCCTCTGCTTCGACGGTACTTGCATCATAATCTGCCATCTCTAACACAAGCTCGATCTGTGGAATCATGTAGCCAAGGGCAAAAAGGTCGTCTTCTGCGGCGTTACCTTCCATGGCAAGCAGCGTCTCGTGGAGTGCTTTTGCCCGGTCGACGAATGGGTCTGACATGATACTCCCGGCTCTTGAAAGAGTGTTGAATTAAGGTTCTCTTGCAGGAATGCTATCATGCCCCGAAGTGCCCCGCAGCGCTGTGCCACAAGGAATTGACTAATTTCCATGTTCAATACCCACTACTTTCGGACCTTCATTACGTTGGTGGAAACTGGCAGTTTCACCCTTACTGCCCAACGACTGGAAATGACACAGCCAGGCGTCAGTCAGCACATCCGAAAACTGGAGGAGTATCTCGACAAGCCACTGCTCAATCGCCATGGCCGCCGTTTCACGCTTACGGAATCCGGTCGGCGTACCTACGATTACGCGCTGAAGCTGTTTGCAGAGCACAAGTATTTTCGTCACTCCCTGGACGACGAATCCCTGGATTCCGGCGATTGTCGAATTGCCTCGCCCGGGAGCGTGGGCTTGATGTTCTATCCTTTCCTATTGGGTTATCAACAGGCTCATCCCAGTTTGACGGTCAGTTATGACTTCGCATTCAATCGCGATATCCTGCAGGGCGTAGTAGAGGGGCATTACGATTTAGGCATCACGACCGAGGTAATAAAGCATCCTGGGTTGACCTACACACCTTGGTACCAGGAGCCTTTATGTCTGCTTGCGCCAGCGGATTTTACGGGATCGGCTTTGAGTGAATTGGCGGCGCTTGGTTTCATCGATTATTCCGGCGCCAGCGATTATGCGACCCAGCTGCTGAGTGCCAATTTCGGCGACGAATTCCGCTCCATGAGCCGATTGCCCAAGCAGGGATTTACCAATGAAGTAAGCATGGTGCTGGATGCGGTAGCCCGGGGGTTGGGCTTTACCGTGGTGTCTCGACTGGTGCTTGAAACCTCTCCCTGGCAGCGTCAGGTCAAGGAAGTGATGCTGACGAATCCAGTGTATGAAACCTTGCAGGTGGTCGCGCTGGCAGATACCGAACTGCCCAAGCGATATACCCAGTTACTCGATGATTTCAGTCAGCAGCGTCGTAATACCCTTTATGCGACTTCCGAAGAGCCCGGCTGCGATAGTTGAAAGTGTTGGAGGGGTAACCCGGACGAATGAAAAACCCCTGGGTTCGAGGCCCAGGGGCGAGGGTGCAAACGAGTTGCGGCTCAGTCGCGATAATTGTCGATGCTCGGGCAGGAGCAGATCAATTGCCGGTCGCCGTGCACGTTGTCGACACGATTGACCGCAGGCCAGTATTTGGCAGCCTGGACGTGCTCGGAAGGGAAAGCGCCGATCTTGCGTGAGTACGGGCGTTCCCATTCGTCGTCCATCAGATCCGCCATGGTGTGCGGTGCGTTCACCAGGGGATTGTCATCCGCTGGCCAATCGCCTTTCTCAACCCGCTTGATTTCCTTGCGAATGGCGATCATGGCATCGCAGAAACGATCGATCTCGTAACGGGATTCGGATTCCGTCGGCTCGATCATCAGCGTGCCGGGTACCGGGAAAGACATGGTCGGCGCATGGAAGCCATAATCCATCAGTCGCTTGGCGATGTCCTCTTCGCTGATCCCTGATGCCTGCTTGAGCGGGCGAATGTCGATGATGCACTCATGAGCCACGGTGCCGTTGACGCCTTGATACAGCACCGGGAAGTGCTCTTCCAGGCGCCGGGCGATGTAGTTGGCATTGATGATGGCAAGCTCCGTGGCTTCGCGCAGGCCACGTGCCCCCATCATCTTGATGTAGGCCCAGGAGATCGGCAGGATCGACGCGCTACCGTAGGCTGCGGAGGCCACGGCGCCGCACTCTTCGCGAACCCCGGCAATCGGCGTCACCACATGGTTGGAAACGAAGGGTGCCAGATGCGCCTTGACACCGATCGGTCCCATGCCTGGGCCGCCGCCGCCATGCGGAATGCAGAAGGTCTTGTGCAAATTCAGATGCGACACGTCGCCGCCAAAATCGCCGGGCCGGCATAGGCCCACCTGAGCGTTCATGTTGGCGCCATCGATATAGACCTGGCCGCCGTGCTTATGCACGATGTCGCATACTTCCTGCACGTTCTCCTCGAATACACCGTGGGTCGAAGGGTAGGTGATCATCGTAGCGGAGAGCGTATCGCTGTACTGTTCGGCCTTGCTGCGAAGGTCCTCCAGGTCGATGTTGCCATCCTTGTCGCACTCTACGACTACCACCTTCATCTGGGCCATGGCGGCGGAGGCCGGGTTGGTGCCGTGGGCGGAACTCGGAATCAGGCAGATGTTGCGATGCGCCTCCCCCTGGGCTGCCTGATAACGGCGAATGGCCAACATGCCGGCATATTCGCCCTGGGCCCCGGAGTTGGGCTGCATGGAGATATGATCGTAGCCGGTGATCTCTTCCAGAAACGCGGACAATTCATCGATCATCTGCTTGTAGCCCACCGCCTGCTCCGCGGGCACGAAGGGATGAATGTTGGCGAACTCCGGCCAGGTGATGGGAACCATCTCGCTGGTGGCATTGAGCTTCATGGTGCAGGAGCCCAGCGGAATCATGGCGTGAGCCAGGGAAAGATCTCGATTTTCCAGGCGCTTGAGATAGCGCATCATCTCGGTCTCGCTGCGATAGCGCTTGAAAGTCGGATGCGTCAGGAAGTCGCTTTCTCTGGCGTAGCCGCTCGGAATACCTGTGGTGCCCGTCGCGACGATTTCCTCGTCCAGGCTGCTGACCGAAAGATCATGTTCTTCATCGAGCAATACGTCGAAGAGCCTGGCGACATCGGCGGCGGTGGTAGTCTCGTCCAGACTGATGCCAATGCGGCCATCCTTGTACATGCGCAGGTTGATCTCGTGAGAGAGTGCACGCCCGTAGATCTTGCCCGCATCCGCGCCGACCAAGGTCAGCGTATCGAACCAACTGTCGTTGGCAAGCTCCAGCCCCTTGCGCTTGAGGCCTTCTGCCAGGATGGTCGTCAGGCGATGGATGCGGGTGGCAATGGTGCGAATGCCTTCTGCGCCATGATAGACCGCGTAGAAACCGGCCATGTTGGCCAGCAAGGCCTGGGCAGTGCAGATATTCGAAGTCGCCTTTTCGCGGCGAATATGCTGTTCCCGGGTCTGCATGGCCATACGCAGGGCGATCTGCCCTCGGCTATCTTTCGAAACGCCGATGATGCGGCCGGGAATCGAGCGCTTGTGTTTGTCAGAGGTGGCAAAGAAAGCAGCGTGAGGACCGCCGTAACCCATCGGCACACCAAAGCGCTGAGAGTTGCCCAGCACGATGTCTGCGCCCAGTGCACCGGGCTCCTTGAGCAGTGCCAGACTCATCAGATCGGCAGCCACACAGGCCATCGCACCTTGCCTGTGGGCGGCTTCGATCAGGGCAGCAAGATCCTGCACTCGGCCGGTCTGGCCGGGGTATTGGAACAGGGCGCCAAAGGTTTCGTGTTCCGCTGCCTTTTCGGCGCTGTCGATGATGAGTTCGAAGCCAAAGTAATCCGCCCGGGTACGCAGCACGTCCACGGTTTGCGGCAGCACGTCGTCCGCCACGAAGAAGCTGTTCGTCTTGATTTTCTTGTTGGCACGCCGGCACAGCGCCATGGCCTCGGCGGCGGCGGTCGCTTCGTCGAGCAGCGAGGCATTGGCCAGATCCATGCCCGTCAGGTCCATGACCATCTGCTGGAAATTGAGCAGTCCTTCGAGGCGGCCTTGGGAAATTTCCGGCTGATAGGGGGTGTAGGCGGTGTACCAGCCCGGGTTCTCGAGCACGTTGCGAGCGATCACGGCAGGTGTATGGGTGCTGTAATAGCCTTGTCCGATATAGGTCTTGAACACCTTGTTCTGGCGCGCCAGACGCTTGAGATAATCCAGGGACTCGGCTTCGCCCTTGGGTGTATCCAGATTGAGTTCACGATTCAAGCGAATGCCCGACGGCACGGTCTTGTCGATCAATGCCTGGATGGTATCGGCATCGAGTGTTTCGACCATATGGGCGACATCGTCGCTATCCGGTCCATTGTGGCGATGAACGAAAGCATCGTGACTGGCGAGTTCCGCCAGCCGGCGTTGATCTTTGGCCATGGGACACCTGTAGGTAAACGGGACGGTCAGGTCCGGTGTTCAGAGGTTAAAAGTAACAGCACTGGATGATATGACGGGGCAGAAACTGCCCCGTCACTATTCGATATTCGATCAGTCTTCTTCTGCCTCGACGTGCCGGGTGTAGGCATCGGTATCCAGCAAGTCGTCCAGCGCACTGCTGTCGGCAAGCTTCAGCTTGATGATCCAACCGCCTTCGTAAGGCGCCTCGTTAATGGTTTCCGGTGCCTCCTCGAGAGTTTCATTGATTTCGACTACATCGCCGGCCAAAGGTGCATAAAGATCAGACGCTGCTTTGACGGATTCGATGACGCCAAATTCATCACCGTTATCGAGTGAACGACCAACCTCAGGCAATTCGACGAAGACGACATCGCCCAAGGCCTGTTGCGCGTGGTCGGTAATGCCGATGGTAACGGTGCCGTCACCGTTGTCCTTGACCCATTCGTGGCTTTCTGTGTAATGCAGGTTCCCGGGAATGGAGCTCATGATTTTTTTCCTATAAGAAAAGTTTTTCTATTTCAGGGAATCGTAACGCCATCTGGCCGCGTTGACGAGTCTTTCGGCGTTGCAAAGCGTGTTTTTCGTGACTCTTTTAACGCCACAAGCGTTGACCGCCGACTATAGAGTGGTCAAGTTCTTGCTGAACGTCCAGTTGATGTATTTTGACCAGGGTTTTCCAGCGAATTCGAGGGTTGGCGATGGTATCACGGCTTCAAGTTTCCAATAGGAAACAATATCCATGGCGATGATACTGGTGGAGAACCCGGGGTATCCGCTAAGGTATGCGGGTTCGAGCATTGTCGTTGCTGTCGTGCCGCTAACCGGTAGCCTTTGGTGACAACGGTGCATAACAAAAAAACACCTGGAGAAAACGCATATGGAAGCCTTGACAGGATTTTTTACGGCAATCGAGAACGTGGTGTGGGGGCCATTGATGCTGGTCCTGCTGTTGGGGGTCGGGCTCTATCTGCAGCTTGGCTTGAAGCTGGTGCCGATTCGCAAGCTGGGGTTGGGCTTTAGCCTGCTGTGGAAAGGACGGGTCACGCAGAAGGGAGATGAAGGCGAGGGGGAGGTATCGCCTTTTAACGCCCTGATGACATCGCTATCGGCAACCATCGGCACGGGTAATATCGCCGGGGTGGCTACCGCCATCTTCCTGGGCGGGCCGGGTGCCGTGTTCTGGATGTGGATTACCGCCCTGGTGGGCATGGCCACCAAGTTTTCCGAGGCGGTGCTGGCGGTCCGTTATCGTGAGGTCAACAAGGATGGCGATCACGTTGGCGGTCCGATGTATTACATCCGTAATGGCCTGGGCAAGAAGTGGGCCTGGATGGGGGTCGCCTTTGCCTTTTTCGGTGCCATTGCCTCGTTTGGCATCGGCAATACCGTGCAATCAAACTCCGTCGCCGATGGGCTCAATCAGTCTCTCGGATTGCCCCACTGGGTCACCGGGATTGTGATCATGGTGCTGGCCGGCGCGGTGATCCTGGGCGGCATTCGGCGCATCGCCAAGGTGGCGGGCAAGCTGGTGCCCATCATGGCAGTCGCCTACATTGCCGCGGGCATACTGGTCTTGATCATCAACGCCGAGCAGGTTGGCGCTGCCTTCGGCATGATCTTTACCCACGCATTTACGCCCATATCCGCCGCAGGCGGTTTTGCCGGTGCGGCGGTAGCCAAGGCCATCCAGTTCGGCATCGCGCGTGGAGTTTTCTCCAACGAGGCCGGTCTGGGCAGTGCGCCCATTGCCCACGCGGCGGCACAGACCAAGAATCCTGTGCGCCAGGGATTGGTCGCCATGCTGGGTACCTTCATCGACACCATCGTCGTGTGTTCGATCACCGCCCTTGCCATCCTCACTTCGACCCATTGGACCGGCGGGGAAACTGGGGCGGCATTGACCACCATGGCCTTCAATGAGTCATTGCCGGGCATTGGGCAGTATATTGTCTCCTTTGCCCTGGCGGTGTTCGCTTTTACCACGATCCTGGGCTGGGCATTCTATGGCGAAAAGTGCTTCGAGTTTCTGTTCGGCGTGGGATCGATCAAGATCTATCGAGTGGTCTATATTCTGGCGATCATGCTAGGCGCAATCGCACCACTCAATTTCGTATGGCTGATGGCCAGCGTGTTCAACGCCTTGATGGCGATTCCCAACCTGATCGCACTGGCCCTGCTGTCACCGGTGGTCTTCGATCTGACCAAACGCCATTTCGCAGGTGAGTCGATACTGCCGGGTGAGGATCTGAAACGTTAACACACGCATTCGATAATTCGCATTGATGGAGGGATTCAATGGACGAGCTCAGCAAGACTCCGTTGCACGACTTGCACGTCGAACTGGGTGGCAAGATGGTCGAGTTCGCGGGTTACAGCATGCCGGTGCAGTACCCTTTGGGGGTCAAGAAGGAGCATGAACATACTCGTGCCGCCTGTGGCCTGTTCGATGTCTCGCACATGGGGCAAGTCATGATCAGCGGGCCCAAGCCCGCTGAGGCCCTCGAAACCCTGGTGTGTGCCGATATCGTCGGCTTGCCGGTAGGCATGCAGCGCTATGCGCTGTTCACCAATGACGAGGGCGGTATCATCGATGATCTGATGGTAGCCAATACCGGCGACCATCTCTTCCTGGTGGTCAATGCCGCCTGCAAGGCGCGAGACATTCCTCATCTTCGCATGGGGCTGGGCGCCGACTACGACGTCGAGGAACTGGACCGGGGCTTGCTTGCACTACAAGGCCCCAAGGCCGCAGAGGTGATAGCGAGGCTGTGTCCGAACGTTTGCGAACTGACGTTCATGCAGCAGGGCGTCTTCACCATGGAGGGCGTCGAGGTGTGGATCAGCCGCAGCGGTTATACCGGCGAAGACGGATTCGAGATATCGGTTCCGGCGAACCGGACCGACGCCATTGCGCGGCGGCTGTTGCAGGAGTCCGAGGTGGAGGCTATCGGTCTTGGCGCTCGTGATTCCCTGCGCCTGGAAGCTGGGCTGTGTCTCTATGGGCACGATATCGACGAATCCACGACACCGGTCGAGGCAGGATTGATCTGGGCCATTGGCAAGCCGCGTCGTCGTGGCGGTGAACGCGAGGCAGGCTTTCTGGGGGCGGATATCATCCTGCATCAGGTCGAAGCGCGCGATCATCGACGCAAGCGAGTCGGTCTTTTAGGTGAAGGACGCGCACCGGTGCGCGAAGGGGCCGAACTCTACAGCAGTGACGATCGTCCTGTTGGCGTGGTCACGTCGGGAGGCTTCGGCCCGAGCGTGGGCAAGCCTGTGGCGCTGGCTTATGTGAATGTCGATGATGCGGAAATTGATAGCGTGGTTTACGCCGAGGTTAGGGGTAAGCGCTTGCCCATGACAATCAGCAAGACGCCGTTTATCAAACCAGGCTATCATCGCGGCTGATAGATAAATATACCGTTATCTTATTCAATTGAAACCGCTTCATCCAAGGCGGTTTTTTTGTATGCCGACCAGACTCAGCCAGTCGCCAATTTGCTCAGCTCATATTTCAACGCAGCACCTTGCGCGGATCGATGGGTTTACCGCCATGGCGCACGTCGAACAGTAGATCGTAGCGCTGTGTTGCGCCGCTATAACCGACCGTGCATACCGGCGTGCCGGCTTTTATCTGATCACCATCGTTGACCTTGAGAATATCGCAAAGGGCGTACACCGTTTGTAGGTTATCCGGGTGGTGAACGATCACGACCCTGCCCAGTTGTCGCATGCTGCTGGCAAAACGCACCTGGCCATCCGCCACCGATCGAGCCTCGCTGCCGGCTCGGCTATTCAGCAACATGGGCTGCAAGGTACCGCGCTTGTCGGTACCAAATTGACGCACGATACGATAATCGTCGAGAGGCCAAGGCCAGCCCTTGGAGCGGCTTGGCAATGGTTTTGGGGCGGGGAGAGGCGTTACAGGCTTGGCCACCGGGCGCCGTGCCGGCTTGGGCGCGGGTCGGGAAGACGACTTTGAAGCGCCAGCAGTACTTTTAATACGACTGCGGCCTTTCAAAGGTACCTGTACCAACTGTCCGACTCGTAATTGGGAGGGGTTCGCCGACCGGTTGGCCGTCTGGATCCGCCCGGCCTCGGTCCCAAAATGCCGAGCAATGTTCGTATAGGTATCACCGGGTCTTACTTGATAACGATAAGGGCCGCCGGAAGGGGCGCGTTCGTTTTTGCTGGGTATCAATATGCGTTGCCCTATAGCGAGGCGACGCGCATCGACCCGCGGGTTGAAGCGTTGCAGCCGCACTAGCGGTATATCGGCGCGACGGGCAATAGCGCCCAGCGTATCGCCACGCTGAATGGTGACCCAATTCCCCGGCTGCGGTCCACGCCAGGTGGTCGAGGGTGACGAGGTGCAGCCACTCAGCGTCAACAGCGCCAGTAATATCAGCGCGACGAAGTAAGGGTATGGTCTTTTTCCTGCCACAAGGCGTTGAGCCATGTCTGGAAGCGTTCCTTGTACTGCGGATCTCGATGGTAATCCCCATCGTGCATCCAGCTCGGCAATTCGAGTCGCCGTGCATGGAGCGCGACCGGTGTTTCGCGACCACATAAAAAATCCCAGAAGTTGGGGTGTTCGCGGGTATAGATCAAGGTGACATCGAGAACGCCACTCAGGCGTTTTCCCAACAGGCTCACCACCTGGGCAGTGCCACCGGCCTTGGGTTTGAGTAGATGCCGGTAAGGACTTGCCTGGGCTTCATGCTTGGCTACCGAGTAACGGGTTCCTTCGACAAAGTTGTAGATCGCCATGGGCATTTGTTGAGCGCGAGCGCATAAAAGCCGAGTTGCCTCTCGGTCGCGCCTGGCAAGACGCGGATTGCGTTCAAGACGATCGCGCTTGTAGCGGCGCATGAAAGGGAACTCCAATGCCCACCAGGCGAGCCCGATCACCGGTACCCAGATGAGTTCGCGCTTCATGAAGAAGCGCGGCATCGGAATGCGCCGATGCAGAGCCAGCTGCAGCATGAAGATATCGGTCCAGCTGCGGTGATTGACGATGACCAGCCACCATTGCTCGGGTGACAACCCGTCCGGTAAATGAACCTCCAGGCGCGGCTTGAGCCAATGCTTTATCCACCACAGATTGGTTCCAATCCAGGCCAAGGCAATATTGTTGAGCCCTTGGAGCAGACGCGTACGCAACCCCTGGGTGGGGGCCATCAGTTTGAGTAGTGCCAAGGCGTACAACGGGACTGCCCAGAACAGGGTGCTAAGTACCAGCAGCAGCATGCTGACGATCCCTTTCAGGGTCGACATGCCATTCTCCTTCAGTGACTTGGGGGTATGCTACTGGACGAAACTGACGCTGCCCAGTCCAGGATGGCCTGTCGACCATCCCGGACAGGCGCTTACTTCTGTAGATCGGGCAGATCCTGGAAAAACTTTAATGCCTCAGGGTTGGCCAGGGCATCCTCGTTCTTCACCGGTCGACCATGGACCACATTGCGCACCGCCAGTTCGACGATCTTGCCGGACAGGGTGCGGGGGATGTCCTCAACCTGGATGATCTTTGCCGGCACGTGGCGAGGGCTGGTATTGGCGCGAACGGTGCGCTTGATCTCGTCCCGCAGTTCGTCGTCCAGGACCATGCCTTCTCGCAGCCTGACGAATAATACCACGCGCACGTCATCGCTCCATTCCTGACCGATGCACAACGATTCCAGCACACCCTCGACTTTTTCCACCTGACGATAGATTTCCGCGGTACCGATACGAATGCCGCCTGGATTGAGCACGGCATCGGAGCGGCCATGAATGATCAAGCCATCCTCGGCGGTGATCTCCGCGTAGTCGCCGTGGGCCCAGATTCCCGGGAACTCGTCGAAATAGGCTTCCATGTAGCGCTCCCCACCCGGATCGTTCCAAAAGCCGATGGGCATCGAGGGAAAGGGGCGCGTACATACCAACTCGCCTTTCTCCTCGCGCAGCGAAGTGCCGTCGTCATCGAACACATCCACCGCCATACCCAGACCCCGGCATTGCAACTGGCCACGATGGACCGGGCGAATCGGACACCCCAGGGCAAAGCAGGAGACGATGTCGGTACCGCCGGAGATCGAGGCCAGCAGCAGATCCTCCTTGATGTCGCGATAGACATAGTCGAAGGACTCATGGGCAAGGGCCGACCCGGTGGAAAGCACCGCCCGCAGCGCCGTCAGGTCATGCTCCCTGCCCGGGGCCAGCGCGTGCTTCTCACAGGCGGCAATGTACTTGGCGCTGGTGCCGAATACCGTGATGCCTTCCTGTTCGGCGAGCTCCCACAGCACCTTTGGCTCCGGGGAAAAGGGCGAGCCGTCGAACAGGACCAGAGTCGCACCGCAGGCAAGCCCTGAAACCAGCCAGTTCCACATCATCCAGCCGCAGGTGGTGTAGTAGAACAGCACATCATCCTGGCGCAAGTCCGTATGCAGGCGATGCTCCTTGAGATGCTGCAACAAGGTGCCGCCAGCGGAATGAATGATGCACTTGGGCGCCCCGGTGGTGCCCGAGGAGTAGACGATGTAGAGCGGATGATCGAAGGGCTCCTGTTCGAATTCGATCTCCACTGCGTCGTTGTCGAGATATGCCTGCCAAGACACGGCCTTGCCGATGGTGCTGATGTCGGGCTCTTCTTCCAGGAAGGGAAAGACCACGACCTGCACCAAGGACTCGATGGCGTCGCTGATCTGGGCAATTCGTTCCCGGGTATCGATGGGCTTGCCGTTCCAGGTATAGCCGTCCGTGGCGATAAGCACCTTGGGTTGAATCTGACCAAAGCGATCGAGTACCCCGCTGAAGCCGAAATCCGGTGAGCAGGAGGACCAGACCGCACCGATGCTGGCCGCCGCCAGCATGCCGATGATGGCGTGTTCGCTGTTGGGCACGAACCCGGCTACCCGGTCGCCTTCGGTAACGCCGCTGGCCTTCAAGGCATGGGCCAGTTTGGCGACCTGGGTGTAGAGCTCGGCGTAGCTCAACTCCCGACGACGCCCGCGTTCGTCGCAGGCAATCAATGCCGGATGATCGTCCCTGCGCTTGAGCAAGTTGGCGGCAAAGTTGAGTCGCGCCTCGGGAAACCAGCGCGCTCCCGGCATGGCATCCGGGCGTGCCAGTACGCTTTCGCCACGGCGCTGTGCCACGACATCGCTATCTTCCCAGACCAGCCTCCAGAAGGCTTCCAGGTTGTCGATGCTCCAGGCATGTAAGTCGCTGTAGTCCGCAAGGGAAGTGTCATGTTCATTATTGATGTGCTGCATCAAAGCGTGCATCTGAGTCGCTTCGATTTGTGCTGTAGAAGGCTGCCAGAGTGGTTGCGACATGTCGTTCCCTCCTTTTCTTATCCTGGTCGTTATCGTAGTTGTACGCTAGGCCAGCTTCTCGACGCTAGTGTTCTGCGCCAAGAGAGTCCTTTGATGATCTGGCGACAGCCTATCACGACAACTGTAAGTCGTTGTTTAGACGTTCGATAGGGGGACTTCACCCGAATGAGGTGATGAAAAAACGACCGCTATCGCTCAGGCAGGCAATAATCGGTGCTGCAATCCACTATGCAGCGCTCTTGCACAGTCTTGTCCACAGCTTTTGTGTATAACCCCCCCCCACAGTCGAATCGTTTCAATTTGGAGTAAAGCTACGTAAGGCGTTAGAATCGCTCAGTATTTTTTATATTACCTTAAAGATTTGGTTTCGGCCGCGTTTAACGTGCTCGGTCGTAGGCTTTGTGCTTTTCGTCATTAATGAGAGGAGGTCGCGTTTGCGCAGCTTGCCGGCGACATTACCGATACTGTTCGTCTGTGAAATCAGTTTCCTGCTGGGGCATGGTTTGATCATGACCCTGCTGGGGGTGCGCATGTCACTCGAGGGCTTCCCCTCGCAGATGGCAGGTTTGTTGATGTCCAGTTTTTCGATGGGGTTCGTGCTAGGAAGTTACTTTCTCGAGAAGCGCATTCGCTCGGTAGGTCATATCCGCGTCTTTGCCGCCTGCGCCGGTACGTTGGCCGTTACGGCGATGCTGCATGGCATCTGGATCAATGGCTGGGCCTGGCTCGTCTGGCGTGTTGCGGGTGGTGCCGCCACCGCAGGCATGCTGATGGTGATGGAGTCCTGGGTGTCGGGAGAGTCGACCAATCAAAATCGTGGCAAGGTGCTTGGTTGGTATATGGTGATTTCAACCTTGTCCCTGGCCGGGGGGCAATGGATGTTGAATCTTGCCGATCCAGCGACGGCGGTGTTGTTTTCGGTAGCCGGTATCCTGTTTGCCCTCTCCCTGGTGCCCCTCTCGATCCACCGTATTCACGGCCCCTCCCAGGGCAGTCATGAAGCCGCCCACAAGATAAAGCTAAGCGAGCTATTCAAGCGTGCGCCGGTAGGCTTAGTAGGGGCCTTTACGGCAGGATTGATGGCGCAGGCATTCTTCGCCATGACGCCTTATTATGGTCAAGAGATTGGGCTGAGCACCCGGCAAACGGCTCAGTTCATGGCAATCACCACCTTGGTGGCGTTGGTTGCGCAGTGGACGCTGGGGCGCGTGTCGGATCGATTTGATCGGCGCAAGGTCATCCTCGGCATGGCGATGGTCATGGCGATCACCGGGACCGCCATATCCTTGGCGGCCGGCTATAGCTATGTGGCGTTGGTAGTGGTGGCGTGTTTGCATACCGCTATGCTGCATACGCTGTACTCGCTCAGCCTGGCCCATACCCACGATTGGCTTAAGCCGGCCGAGATCATTGCGGCGAATGCCAAGTTGATGATCTGGTACGGCGTCGGCTCGGTGATCGGTCCTTTCAGTGCTTCATTGTTGATGAAAGCCGTCGGTCCCGAAGGGCTATGGCTGTTTCTCGGGGCGGCAGCCTTATCCCTTGCGATGTTCGTCATGGTGCGTCTGCACGGCCGCCAGGGTGCTGAAGCGGAGGTGGAGCAGGAGCCCTTGGCGCCCATGCCGTTGATGGAAACCTCGCTTTATATCAATGAGCTGGAAGAGGCGCGCCATGAGCCGTACCAGTTTGAGTTGGATTTCGAGCCCGGGCGGCGTTCCAGCGAAGCGGAAGGCCTGCCCAGCGCCGAGTATCGTGATGACCTGGTACCATCGACGTCCTGAACGCCGGAAATCGACTCAGGCGATTTCGCAGCGGGTGTGATGAGGTAGTAGAAGCTCCGCAGCTCGCTCCTGGGTATTGGGTAGGCTCTTTTGGACTAGGGCGATGCCGCCGGTGGTGACACGATGCTCGTCACCTTGAGCAAAGGGCAGACGCTGGGCACCTGCCGGGTAGAAACGGTAGTGCAGCAAGGGTGAGACGGGAAAAATATCCTGTAGTGGATCTATGCTCCCATGCAGACCTGCCTGCTGCATGCTGAAGTCTAGGGAAGACAAGTCACTGCCAAGGCGTTCGCAGTCAAATCCTGCGTGGTGCAATCTGGGGCCCATAATCGCAAGCCAGGCGGCCAATGGATGTTCTGCATGCAGAGCCTGATAGGTCGCCCAATCCGGCATGGGCCAGGGGCGGCCACGACAAAAAAGATTCTGACCGCGAAGATCCCGAGGCTGGGTCTGATCGACGAGGGTCTGCAATTGGTGGCGAGGTTGATGCATCAAAGAGCCGGTCTGGAATTCGCCCAGTAATATCCAGGCATCATCATCCGGTGGGGCAAGAAGAGTGAAGAGTAAACCTCGATCGACGATGGCAAAGCGTCCAGTAGCACGATAGCCAAAGCGCGTCAGCGACCTTTGCAAGGTCTCGGCATTAAAAGAGCCGATATTAAGCGTCAGTATGGCTAGATATTCGGCATCCTTACTCTGGGCCCAAGGGTGCTTGCCCCCCAGCTCCGGATGCATGTGGATGTAATCCAGCCATAACTGCTGTAAGAATTCTTCCCGTTGCATGTCTGGCGCATTCCCTGTTGGCGACCCTTCACTGAGCCTTTAACGTGACCCTGTCAAAGAGTATAGGCAGTCGACGCGACATCGTTTCAACGACACGAATGTCCGGAGAAGAAATTATGAGTAATTTTGTCATGTGGCGCGTAAACGGCGGCGCCGATCAAAGGATCGGCGCCGCCATGAAACGCATCACGTCTTAGGTCGCAGTGGCACTGGAAAGCAGTTCATTGTCGCGAACGTACTGATCGAACTCGGTGTAGCCACCGACATGCGTTTGATCGACAAAGATTTGCGGTACCGTATCCACGGGCTTGCCGATGGTCTTTTCCATATCTGCCTTGGTGATGCCTTCTTCATGGATATCGATATAACGATAGCTGAAATCATTCCGTTGATTGGCAATATTGTCCGCAAGCTCTTTTGCACGCACGCAGAAAGGGCAGCCGGGACGACCAAAAATGACAGTAAGCATGAAAACTCCTGATAGAAAATTGAAATTGGCCGGTAGAGCCGGTGGAAGAGTGGCGTCATTGTTTCGCATTCTGGAAAATAACGCCAATAGAGTGTCACTAAACGCGTTATTGCATGCTGCTATCAAATTCTGCCTTTCGAAACGACGCTGTAGAAATTTCAACGTGCGGATATGCGGTTCTCATCGGCTTGAATCAGCAGAGTGTAGAGCGGCTTGTAGATATCCGGAGCCGTCGCCAGTATGTGCTCGCCATAGAGCGCTTCGGGGATATTATCCGGGCAAGGGTAGAGATGGCCGGTGCGTGCGCCGGCTTCCTGGGCAATCAGAAAACCCGCTGCAAAATCCCAGGGCGAGACACTTTCGTAATAGCCGTCCAGGCGGCCACAGGCCACATTACACAAGTCAAGCGCTGCAGAACCGCAGCGCCGCAGATCCTTGCAGACATCCATGACCGCTCCCAGACGTCTCAGCAAGGGCGCGCGACCCTCTATTCGATAGGGAAAGCCAGTAGCAATCAGACTATGCTCTAGGCGCTTGGCAGTACTGGCTTCAATGTTGTTGTCATTGAGGCGAGCGCCCTTGCCACGCAGGGCGGTAAAGGTTTCATCGAGAAAGGGGGCGTGTACGACGCCTAGCTGTACCTTGCCTTTCTGGGACCAGGCAATGGATACCGCTACATGAGGCAACCCACGAGCGAAATTCACCGTTCCATCGATAGGGTCTATCACCCATAGATCGCCATCTTGTTCGAGGACGTCTCGTTCCGGCGAAAGCTCTTCAGTGAGTCTGGCTTCCCCAGGAAAATGGGTTTCCAGCTGTTCGGCGATGAAACGATCGACAGCGACATCCGCATCGGTGACCAATTCATCGTTTTGTTTGTAATGCTTGCTGAAGCTCTGTTCCAGGCGTGCTTTGCGAATCATGTTTCCTGCCTGCTCGGCAATATTCACGGTGAGGGCAAGTCGCTCGCTGAGTTTCATAAGGCCTCCTGCCTATGCTGCGAAGAAGTGGTACAAAATGCTGTATTGGCCTAGCGTCGCACCGGGCGTTTTTGCAGCTTGCGCTGCAGAGTGCGGCGATGCATACCCAGGGCCCGTGCGGTGGCGGAGATGTTGCCGTCATACTCCTGCAGCACCTTTTGAATGTGCTCCCAGGTGACCCGGTTGATCGAGGGCGGGTTGTCCGCGATGTCGATATCCGGATTGCCTTGATCGCACCCTAGGGCGGCAAGAATTTCGTCCGCATCTGCGGGCTTGCACAGGTAATTGACCGCACCGAGTTTGATGGCTTCGACGGCGGTCGCGATGCTCGAATAGCCTGTAAGCACGATGACGCGACACTCGGGAGCCAGGGCCAGAAGCTCAGGCAGCAGCTTGAGCCCCGAAGTATGCTCGAGCTTGAGGTCGAGCGTTGCCAGTTGCGGGGGAGAGCGCCGCGCCGATTCCAACGCCTGATCGGCATCGCTGGCAACGCTTATGTCGAAACCACGCCGGCTGAGTGCGCGCTGCATTACATGGCAGAACATCTCGTCGTCGTCGATGATCAACAAGCGTTCCGGAATGTCATTGGCCATTGTTTGATGAACCTCTGGTAATTTCCTGTCTAGGCAGTCTGACCCCCAAGGGCGCGGGGCAGCTTGACTTCGGTCAGCGTGCCACCTTCTTCATGATTGTACAGGCTCACACCGCCGCCGAAGCGATTGATGGTGGCATGGGAGAGAAACAGCCCGATACCCATACCCTTGCTCTTGGTCGAGATGAAGGTGTCCCCGAGTTGATCGGCGATCGACATGGCAACGCCCGGGCCATGATCGCGAATATCGATGATCACCTCTTCATGATTCCAGTCAAGGCTGATCAGAATGTCGTCGGGATTGGCATCTGCCGCGTTGTTGAGTAGATTCATCAGCGCCTGTTCCAGGGTGACATCCACGGCAAGCTCCGGTGAGCTGCGCTTACCGAGTATCTCGATACGATGCGTGACGTCCGGGCGCAGCACCAGCCAGCGCTGAACTAGATGCTGCAACCAGTCCTGCGCGGAGCGAACTTCCGGCTCCGCCAGGCGCCGGCGATCCGCGTTCTCAACCAAATACTGAAGACGGGATTTACAGGTATCGACTTGCTGGCGCAGCAGATCGATATCTTCTTCCAGCGTCGAATTGCCCTTGGCATCGTAGCGCATTTCATTGAGCAGTACGGCCATGGTAGAGAGCGGCGTACCAAGTTCATGCGCCGTGCCCGCTGCTTGAGTCGCTACAGCGAGGACCTGCTCGTTGCGCAACACCGTTTCCCGGGTGCGGGACAGAGCCATGTCGCGACGTCGCAGCGCCAAAGCCATCTTGTAGATGAAAAACGTCACGAGACCCGCAGACAGCCCGAAATTCAGCCACATACCTAATACATGCAGGCTGATATCCGGGTTCATCAGGCCGTGGCTCATTTCCGGTACCCGATCGTAGAAAAGCATCAGGAAGGTGTAGCAGGCCATGGTCGCGCTGGCGACGATCCAGGCATATAGCCAAGGCAGGGTAGCCGCAGCAATGGTGACCGGCACCAGATAGTAGCTGATGACCGGATTGGTTGCCCCGCCGGTGAAGTAAAACAGCATGGCGAGCCCGGCGATCTCGACGAGCAACTGCAGCAGGTACTCGGTATTGGTGACGGCGCGAGGGCGACTCAAGCGCCACCAGGTAACGATGTTGATCAATCCCATGGCGATGATGACACTGATCACCGGCATGACACGCAGCTCGAAACCGAGCACCTCGATACCGAAAACGATTGCCCCGAGAAAGCCCGTCCAGCTGATGCCGCGAATCAGCGTCAGACGAACTAGGTTGCGGTTAGGTGTCGATAGCGGCAGGGGAAGAGGCTGCATGGTGAGTCCGAAGGGATTTTCGAGGCATGATAACCGATTATGCCAGGGTCACCCATGCCCTGACCGGGCGCTCAGGCTTTATCCGAAAAGTGCCTGCGCTCGCCCATACGGCGTTAAAAATCGATTCAAAGTACTCATTTACGCCATGTAAACTCCGTCTTTTCTTCGATTTTTGCCTTGCCTGGCCATCGCTCGTCGACTTTTCAGACAACACCTAGTCACCGCGGTGCAGGGTGCCGGTAAACGGTGCGCGCCGGTATGCCTTTCCCTTGTTGGCATAGATGCGATAGAAGTCCTTGGCCACGGTGATGCGACTATCGCCGATGGTGTACGACGAATCTCCCCAGCTGGGAAAGCCGCGCACCGGGGTATTGCCTTCGGTATAGAGCTGGCCAACAAAACCGCCGTACAGGGGGCCCGTCGGAAAACTGCCTATCAATCCTGCGATGATGACCTTGCTAATGTGCATCAACTGCACCGAGTTACCGTACATATTGGCGTCGTACCAGCCGATGCCGCACCAGGACACGTCCACCACACCATAGCTCCACAAGCTGAAATCGACGCTGTCCTGAAAGACGCCACCGCCAATGGCGAACAGTATCTTGTTGCCCTTCGAGACGTCCTCGGCGACCCTAGGAAATATTTCGATGTGCCGGTCGTCGACCACCCGCGCAATGCCGTAGACATTGCCGTTGATCAGAATGGCGCTTCGGCCCTTGTCCTCGATATGCGGCGGTATGCCTTTGGCCAGTTCGACGATGGAACGTTCATCGCCGTGCCTGGCGTCGTTGTCGGTATGGCTGACGTAGCTGTTGGCCCAGCCGGCGAGCGCATCATGTTTGTCGGACAGCCCGCAATCGGTGCAATGCACCATGGCGTAGCGCACACGGCTGTTCGAACCGATGTCCTCGACCGCATTCCCGTCTGAGCCATCCTTGTGCACGCCCCACAGCAGAGCGCCTTCGACATATAACGAATCGAACATGGCCTGGCGCACACCGTCGCCATAAACGACGCCATGGGTCATATAGCGGCCTAGCGGCCAGCGCTGTCCGGTCACCCCCTTGACCGATAGCTTGCCCGAGAACACGCCGCCACTGACGCCGGCGATTTCGATGCCCGGTCCGGGGTTGGTCGAGGGGCGATCGACGATCAGGGTGGCACGCAGACGCATGTCATTGGTGGCAAAGGATTTCTGTTCCGGATCGCTGGGGCGGAACTTGATGGTATCGGTAACCCGAAAGGTGCCGACGAACTTGGCTTCCAGCACGACATGGTCGGCGGCATAGGCAAGGAATTCGTTGACTGCTTGAGTATCATCGGTGCGCCCATCGCCTGCGGCGCCAAAGTCATAAGGTGTCAGCATGCTCTTTCCTGTAAGGCTACAACTATTCAGGCTACAATAACGCCTTTGCAATCCGTAGAATTGGCGGCAATCCAATCCACCCGCAGCCATGATACGCAACTTTCCCATGGCTGTACGCCAACCGGTAAACGATACTCGATGTCCGACACGCCAATCGCCGAGCAGGCCGAGCTACGCCGCACCTTTGCCATCATTTCTCACCCCGACGCCGGCAAGACCACCATCACCGAAAAGCTCCTGTTGTTCGGCAACGCCATCAAGCTCGCCGGTTCCGTCAAAGGCAAGCGCAATGAGCGCCACGCCACTTCCGACTGGATGAAGATGGAGCAGGAGCGCGGCATCTCGGTAACCACCTCGGTCATGCAGTTCCCCTATGCGGGGCGCATCGTCAACCTGCTCGATACGCCGGGACACGAAGACTTTTCCGAGGATACCTACCGTACCCTGACCGCGGTGGACTCGGCGCTGATGGTGATCGACGGCGCCAAAGGGGTAGAGGAGCGTACCATCAAGCTGATGGAGGTATGTCGGCTGCGTACTACGCCGATCCTGACCTTCATCAACAAGATGGATCGTGACATTCGCGACCCCATCGAGGTCATGGACGAAGTCGAGACGGTACTGAACATCCAGTGCGCGCCGATGACCTGGCCGATCGGCATGGGACGTCATTTTCGCGGTGTCTATCATCTTTATAACGACATAATCCATCTCTACAAGCAGGGCCAGGGCAGCCGTATTCCCGAGGATGTGCGTATCGAAGGCCTCGACAGCCCGCAGGTGGACGAAACCCTGGGAGCGGATCAAGCCGAGGAGCTGCGCATGGAGGTCGAGCTGGTGCGCGGCGCGTCCCATGAGTTCGATCTGGCGGCCTATCGCCGCGGCGAACTCACGCCGGTCTATTTCGGCACCGCCATGGGCAACTTCGGCGTGCGCGAAATGCTCGATGGTTTCGTCGAATATGCCCCGGCTCCTCAGGCCCGAGATACGGATACGCGAACCGTCAGCGCCCACGACGAGCGTTTTTCCGGTTTCGTTTTCAAGATTCAGGCCAACATGGACCCGAAGCACCGTGACCGAGTGGCTTTTCTGCGAGTCTGTTCAGGCAAGTACGACAAGAACATGAAGATGCGCCATGTGCGTATCGGCAAGGACGTCAAGATCGCCGACGCCCTGACCTTCATGGCCTCGGATCGGGCTCATGTCGAGGAAGCCTGGCCCGGAGATATCATCGGCCTGCATAACCACGGCACCATTCAGATTGGCGACACCTTCACCATGGGCGAGGAGATGCGCTTCACCGGCATTCCGCATTTCGCCCCGGAGCTTTTCAAGCGCGTGCGTCTGCGCGACCCGCTGAAGATGAAGGCGCTACAGAAAGGATTGCAGCAGCTTTCCGAAGAAGGCGCGACCCAGGTATTCATGCCACTGGACAACAACGACCTGATTGTCGGTGCGGTGGGTACGCTGCAGTTCGACGTGGTCGCCCATCGGCTCAAGGAGGAGTACAAGGTCGATTGCATTTACGAGCCGATCAACGTGCAGACGGCGCGGTGGGTGTACTGCGACGATGCCAAGAGGCTCGACGAGTTCAGGCGCAAGGCCAGCACGAACCTTGCCCTGGACGGCGGCGGTTATCTGACCTATCTGGCACCGACTCGTGTCAATTTGCAGATGACTCAGGAGCGCTGGCCGGAAGTGCGCTTCAATGCCACTAGAGAACACTAGTAACGAGGATTTTGCGGCCATGGCATCGAAATTTATCAAGGAGTTTCGCGAATTCGCGGTCAAGGGCAACGTGGTAGACATGGCGGTGGGCATCATCATCGGAGCTGCCTTCACCTCTATCGTCAACAGCCTGGTCAAGGACATCTTTACGCCGATGATCGGACTGATCACTGGCGATATCAATTTCAGCAACCAGTTCATCGTGCTGCGTCCCGGCAGTGGGGAGGGGCCTTACTATACTCTGGAGCAGGCGCAGGCTGCCGGCGCAGCCACGCTCAACTACGGCCTTTTCTTCAATGCCCTGCTTTCGTTCTTGATCGTTGCCCTGGCGGTGTTCGTCCTGGTGCGTAACATCAACCGGTTGAAGAATCTTGCCTACCCGCCGGAAACCTCTGCGCCGACGGTCAAGAGTTGCCCCTACTGCATCAGCAAGATTTCCCTGGAGGCCACGCGCTGTCCGGCCTGTACATCCAAGCTCGATGACGGTCCACAAGCCAGTTAGCAGCCGCGGGTCTCGTGACGTTTAGGAGCTGAAATGCTGATCGACGCTCATTGCCATCTGGATTTCGCCGATTTCGCTACTGATCGCGAAGCCGTATTCGCGCGGGCGCGTGAGGCCGGCATCGAGCACTTCATCGTACCCGGCACGACCCGAGCGCGTTGGCCAGCGGTGATCGAGCTTGCCCGGCGCGAGGATGTCAGTCTGAACCTGGGTCTGCATCCTTACTTCATGGATGAGCATGGAGACGAAGATATCGAGGCGTTGGAGAGGATGCTCGATGAACACCCGGAAACCGTGGCGTTGGGTGAGTGCGGCATCGATGCGCGTTTCGAGGATACGCTGGACGCACAATGGCAGCTATTCGATGCACAGCTCAAGCTGGCCAAGTCGCGGAATCTTCCAGTCGTGGTGCACTGCGTTCAGGCCAACGACAAGGTGGCCAAGCGCTTGCGTCAGCTGAGCCTGCCCAGAGGCGGGCTGATTCACGCTTTTGCCGGCAGCCCTGAGCAGGCGGGGAAATTTCTCGATCTGGGGTTTGTGCTTGGTTTAGGCGGGGCAACGACCCATGAGCGGGCCCAGCGTCTTCATCGCGCGGTCATTTCTCTGCCGGATGACGGCTACGTGCTGGAAACGGACAGCCCCGACATGCCCCTGGCCGGGTTTCAGGGGCAGCGTAACGAGCCTGCCCGGCTGGCGCAGGTCTGCGAACATATCGCCCAGCTACGCGGCGAAATCGTCGAGCACGTCGCGGCAAGCAGTACGGCTACGGCGCGGCGATTGTTCGGCATCTAGCCTTGGGCGGCGAGTTCTTCCGGATCGAGACGCTCAATGGCGTAGGGCAGTTTGAGGCGCTTCAGGCGTTGACCGATGACCTCGAGCGTTTCCTCGCTGGCGCGAGTATTCAACACGGCAAGTATCTCCGCCTGACCATAGGCATCGAGAGCGGCGCTGACGACTTCACCCTGGCGCTTGCCTTCGACATTGCATATCGGTGCACCTGTCTCGGGAACCTCGCTACCCTCGAGTTGCGCGCGCATCATGCGCTTCTTGACCTGCCCCCGGAAGTGCGCGCGAGCCACGACTTCCTGCCCGGTATAGCACCCCTTTTTGAAACTGATGCCACCTAGCGCCTCCCAGTTGATCATCTGGGGAAGGTACGTGTCCTGCTGCGCCGCATTCAGCCAGGCAAGCCCCGCCTTGATATCCTGCAGTTGCCATACCGCATTGCCCACCGGCGTTGCCGAACGAGCCAGCGTATCCCAGAGCGTAGCGGCCTCCGCCTGAGGCAGGCCCAGGATGAAGCGCGGGCGCGGCCCCGGATGATGCAGCAGAACCCGTTCGCCTTGCATGGTTTGATGCCAGACCGCCGGGGGTAGCATATCCAGACGCGCTTCCAGCAACGCCGGGGCGTCACGGCCGACTAGACCGATCAGCGCCAGGTCGTCTCGAGGACGGATCTGGGCCTTGTAGAACACCGCGAACTTGCTCAAGTGCGACTTGAGCGGTTCGACCAGATCCCGGTCGAGTAATAGCCAATAGCGGTCTTCAGCGAGGCATAGCAATTGCGCATTGGCCAGCATGCGGCCCTTGACCGAGCAGAAAGCGGTCAAGGGCGCGAAATTACCATCTGCCAATTCGAGCTGGGCGCTGGTCTGGCCCTGCAGAAGGCGCTTGGCATCGGCTCCTTCGATTTCCAGAATGGCAAGATGGAGTAGAGGCGTAAGCAGGGTGGCGTCATTGGGTTGCTGGGCCTGGTTCGGATCGCCGAAATCGATCCAGCGCTCGTCGAGACCACGCGCACCGGCCGCTTGAAGATGAGTTGTCCAGTTGGTCATGAGGGCTCCGTTGAACGCCGGGTTCGTTCATGACTATTGGGCTTGATGATAGGGATTGCAAGGCGAGGGCATCAGCTTTGAACAAGGGGGCGAGATTCCCTGCTAGACTGACAGCATATCCAATCTCGGAAAAAATCATGCCCACTATCTCATTGACGTTTGAAGGAATCGACAATGCCGATCAGGTCAATCGCGCCACCACCGCATTGATTAACCTGGACGGTGTCGAGAGTGCAGAAGTTGGTCGCCATGGTGCGGAAGTGGAGGGCAAGGTGAGCCGTGAGGCCTTGATCACCGCCGTGGAAAAGCTAGGCATCAAGGCTTGCTGAAATAAGCCGACAAGGAGAATGTATGACCATCGTCGTTACCAGCATGGATCGGCACGGCTTGCGCCACCGCGCCGAGATAGAGTCCTTCGAAGATATTGTTGTTGATGCACCCAGGATCGTGGGCGGCGAGGAAAGTGCCCCGGACCCCCACGACTATCTCGATCTGGCCCTGGGCGCCTGCAAGGCGATCACTGCACGCATGTACGCCCGACGCAAGGAGTGGCCGCTGGAAAAGGTTGGGGTGACTATCACCCGGGACGACAGCCAGGAGCGGCACGGGATTTATCGTGTCGATATCAAAATGGCCTTCGAAGGCATCGAAGACCCGGAACAGCTGGCTCGGCTATTGGAGATTTCCGATCGTTGTCCGATCCATCGGCTGTTGACGACTTCCGAGGTGCAGATAATTACCAAGATGGATTCCTAGTCTCCCGCTTTTACGTTCAATACAGCGCCTACGCTTGAACTTTACCCTCTTTGGAACCATCTCAAGCGCATGAGTAAATCCTTTCGTATTCAATCCAATTATCAGCCGGCTGGCGATCAGCCGGCTGCCATCGATGGGCTGGTCAAGGGTCTTGAAGCGGGCCTGGCCCACCAGACCCTGCTGGGTGTGACCGGCTCCGGTAAGACGTTCACCATGGCCAACGTCGTCGAAAGGTTGCAGCGCCCGACCATCGTGATGGCGCCCAACAAGACCCTTGCGGCGCAGCTGTACGGCGAGTTCAAGTCGTTTCTACCGGACAACGCGGTGGAGTACTTCGTCTCTTATTACGACTACTATCAGCCCGAAGCCTATGTACCCTCCTCGGACACCTTCATCGAGAAAGACGCCTCGATCAACGATCATATCGAGCAGATGCGCTTGTCCGCCACTAAGGCGTTGCTGGAACGCAAGGACGCGCTGATCGTGGCTTCGGTATCAGCGATCTACGGTCTTGGTGACCCGGATCAATATCTGAAGATGCGTCTGCACTTCAACCGTGGCGAACTCATCGACCAGCGCTCCTTTCTGCGGCGCCTGGCAGAGTTGCAGTACACCCGCAACGACATGGATTTTCGGCGCGGTACCTATCGGGTGCGAGGGGATGTCATCGACATCTTCCCGGCGGATTCCGAGGAGGAGGCGGTGCGAGTCGAGCTGTTCGGCGACGAGGTCGATAGCATCAGCCTGTTCGATCCGTTGACCGGGGAGGCGCGCGGCAAGGTACCGCGCATGACCATCTATCCCAAGAGCCACTACGTGACGCCCCGGGATACGATTCTGGGCGCCATCGACTCGATCAAGGAAGAACTTACCGGGCGCCTGGATTGGATGCGCAAGCATGACAAGCTGGTGGAAGCCCAGCGCCTGGAACAGCGCACCCTATATGACATCGAGATGATGTTGGAACTCGGCTACTGCAATGGCATCGAGAACTATTCGCGCTATCTGTCCGGGCGCAACCCTGGCGAGCCGCCCCCCACGTTCTTTGACTATCTACCCTCCGATGCGCTGCTGTTCATCGATGAGTCCCACGTCAGCGTGCCCCAGGTGGGCGGCATGTACAAAGGCGATCGGTCGCGCAAGGAAACATTGGTGGAGTACGGTTTTCGCTTGCCCTCGGCGCTGGATAACCGGCCAATGACCTTCGAGGAGTGGGAAAGCGTCTGTCCGCAGACGGTGTTCGTCTCCGCGACACCGGGCAAGTACGAAGCCGAGCATCAGGGGCAGGTGGTGGAGCAGGTGGTGCGCCCCACCGGGCTACTCGATCCGGAAGTCGAGGTGCGCCCGGCGTCGACCCAGGTCGATGATCTGCTTTCCGAGATTCGGCTGCGTACCGACGTGGGTGAAAGAGTGCTTGTCACCACCCTGACCAAGCGCATGGCGGAAGATTTGACCGAATACCTGGACGAGCACGATGTCCGAGTGCGCTATCTGCACTCGGACATCGACACCGTGGAGCGGGTCGAGATCATTCGGGATCTGCGTCTGGGTAAGTTCGATGTATTGGTGGGTATCAACCTGCTGCGCGAGGGACTGGATATCCCCGAAGTTTCTCTGGTAGCGATACTCGATGCGGACAAGGAAGGCTTCCTGCGCGCCGAGCGCTCGCTGATTCAGACCATCGGGCGCGCTGCCCGTAACGCCAAGGGCAAGGCGATTCTCTATGGTGATCGGGTCACGGATTCAATGCGCCGTGCCATCGATGAGACCGAGCGGCGTCGGGCCAAGCAGATCACGCATAACAAAGAGCACGGCATCACCCCGCGAACCGTGACCAAGTCCGTGGCGGATATCATGGAAGGCGCTCAGACACCGGGCAAGAAGGGCAATCGGCGCAAGAGCGAGCGTCAGGTGGCGGAAAAAGCCGCTATTTACGATCCAAGCACCTTGGCACCCCACGAACTCCTCAAGGAGATATCCCGGGTCGAAGACGGTATGCACGAGGCGGCGCAAAATCTCGAATTCGAGACGGCAGCGCAGCTCAGAGATCAGCTGCACAAATTGAAGGAGCAGCAATTGCTTCTGGGAACGGCCTGAAGAGTGCCCGAAGGTCCGGAAATTCGCCGTACCGCCGATGCGCTGCAGGAGCAGATTGGCGGGCGACGTCTTGATGGGGCGTGGTTCGCCTTTCCCGAGCTTGCAAGTCAAGCGGCGTCGCTATGTGGTCGCGAGGTGACGGCGGTCGATAGCTGGGGCAAGGCGCTACTGATCCGCTTTGATGATGGTCGCGTACTTTATTCGCATAATCAGCTTTACGGAGTATGGAAGTATCACGACGAAGAGCGAGAGCCGGATACCAATCGCTCATTACGGGCTCGTCTAACGGCTCAAGGCCGATCGGCGAGTCTGTACAGTGCCTCGGACATCTCTCTATGGCAGGCCGGTCGGCTGGAAGAACATCCTTTCCTGGCACGTTTGGGGCCGGATCTGTTGACCCATGACGTCAGCATCGAAGCAATTGTCGAGCGCTTGGAAATGCCGCGTTTCAAGCGTCGTGGGCTCGGCGGCCTGCTGCTTGAGCAGTCGCTGTTTGCCGGCATTGGCAACTACCTTCGCTCCGAAATCCTCTTTTTTGCCCAGCTCTCTTACCGGCAGCGCCCCGTGGATCTAACGATAGCTCAACGAGAGCATCTGGCGCGAACGATGCTGGCGGTGGTCGAGCGCGCCTACCATCAGAAAGGGATAACCAATCGTGATGACTGGGCCCGGGCTGCCCGCAAGCAGGGAGAGGTGCGCCAACAGTGGCGTTTCGCGGTGTTCCAGCGTGGTGGGTTGCCCTGTCACGCCTGCCAAGCTCTGGTTGAACGCACAGCGGTGGCTTCTCGCCGGCTTTATTTCTGTCCTGAATGCCAAGGTTGATGATAACAGCTGTTTTATACCGTTATCTATAATTAAAAAACATAAGTTCCCTGAGATCATAGCAATAAAGGATTGAAATTTCACGCTATTGTATCGGCGGATGAGCACGAAATCAGCGAGCTCATATTGAACTAAAGACGCTTTACTCTCTGCAATTAAGCTGTCAATAATAACATCGAACAGTCGCTTGAATGCGGCGGTTTTTCCTAGACATAACAACGAGATGGGAAAAATATGAAAAACACGATACGCAAGTCGCTATTAGTGCTGGCCGTGGGTGCGGGAATGTCCAGTCTGACCGCTCAGGCGGATATTACCATCGGTCTGGCCGGTCCGGTGACAGGCCCCTTGGCCCAGTACGGAGATATGCAGTTCACTGGTGCCGAGATGGCCATCGAACGCATAAACGAGCAAGGTGGCGTCAACGGCGAGCAGCTCAAGGGTGTAAAGTACGATGACGCCTGCGACCCCAAGCAGGCGGTGGCAGTGGCCAACCAGATCGTCAATGACGGTGTGCAGTTCGTGGTAGGGCATTTGTGTTCCAGCGCGACCCAACCCGCTTCGGATATCTATGCCGAGGAAGAAATCCTGATGATCACGGCGGCCTCCACCAGTCCGGCGATCACTGAAGCCGGCTACGAGACCGTTTTCCGCACCATCGGCCTGGATACGATGCAAGGCCCGGTTGCCGGCCAGTACGTCGCCGAGCAGGCCAAACCCGAGAATATGGCGATCATCCACGACAAGCAGCAGTATGGCGAGGGCATCGCGACCGGCGTGCGTGATACCGTCGAGGAGGCTGGCGTCAATGTGGTTCTGTTCGAGGGCATTACCTCCGGTGACAAGGACTTTTCGTCGCTGATCTCCAAGCTCAAGCGCGAGAACGTCGATTTCGTCTATTACGGTGGCTATCACCCAGAGCTGGGGTTATTGCTGCGCCAATCCCGAGAGCTAGGCTTCGATGCTCAGTTCATGGGGCCGGAAGGTGTCGGCAACCCGGATATTTCCAAGATTGCCGGTGAGGCATCGGAAGGGCTGCTGGTCACGCTGCCTCAGGCCTTCGAAACCGATCCGGCCAACGCCGACCTGGTCAAGGCCTTCGAGGCCAAGAATCAGGATCCTTCCGGCCCATTCGTCATGCCCGCCTATACCGCCGTCTATCTGATGGCCGAGGGAATGAAAGCAACCGAGTCGACCGATCCTTACGAGGTAGCTGGCTATCTGCACGAAAACACCTTTGATACGCCGATTGGTGAGGTGAAATACGACGAGAAGGGGGATCTCGAGGAGTTCAACTTCGTCGTCTACAACTGGCATGCGGATGGTACCAAGTCAGAAGCCAAATGATGCGTGATCGCGTTCGATTGGTTCAGCACATTAAATAACGACAATGACAACGATTCTCGCCCGGCCGGTCACAAACTGACCGGGCGATGTTTTGCAGGTAATCTCCATGGATGAACTCCTCTACTTCCTGCAGCAGACCATCAATGGCCTGACGATCGGCAGCACCTACGCGCTGATCGCTATCGGTTACACCATGGTCTACGGCATCATCGGCATGATCAATTTCGCCCACGGCGAAATCTACATGATCGGCACCTACATCGCTTTTATCGTCATCACCGGGCTGGCGATGATGGGCATCGACAACACGCTGTTTCTGATCGTGGCGGCCCTGCTGGTATCCATGATTGTTGCCAGCGCTCACGGTTTTGCGGTGGAGCGGGTCGCTTACCGACCGGTACGCGGTTCGAAACGGCTGATTGCGTTGATCTCCGCCATCGGCATGTCGATCTTTCTGCAGAATTATATGCGGCTGGCGCAAGGCTCCCGGGACAAGGCGATTCCCAATTTGTTACCCGGGGGCTGGGAATTCGGTGGTGAGGGGTTTGTCGTCAACCTCTCCTACATGCAGGTCATCATCTTCGTCGTCACGCTGCTCAGCATGGGCGCACTGGCGCTGTTCATTTCCCGCTCGCGCCTTGGTCGTGCGTGTCGTGCCTGTTCCCAGGATCGGGGCATGGCCAATCTCCTCGGAATCAACACCGATCTTGTGATCTCCATGACCTTCGTCATCGGTGCAGCCTTGGCCGCCGTGGCAGGGCTGCTGTTGGGGATGTACTACGGTGTCGTCAACCCTTACATCGGTTTTCTTGCCGGGCTCAAGGCGTTCACCGCTGCGGTGCTTGGCGGGATCGGTAGCATTCCCGGCGCCATGCTGGGCGGTCTGATTCTCGGTATCGCCGAAGCCCTCACTGGCGGCTATCTCTCTAGCGAGTACAAGGACGTGGTGGCTTTTGGTCTGCTGATTCTGATCCTGCTGTTTCGCCCCTGGGGTATTCTTGGCAAGCCGGAAGTGGAGAAGATCTGATGGCAAGTCAATTACTGCATGCCGGCTTCTCCGCAGGGCTGACGCTTTTACTGGGCGCCTCGGTGCTAGGTGTCGAACTGCGCTCCCAAGGCGTCAATACTATCGTTGCGGTAGAAGGACCCATGACCTGGCTGTGGTTGGGTGTTGCCGTGGTCGTAGTGTTCTTTCATCAGCTCTTTCGCCCCAAAATCGAAGCATTGAGACGCCAGACCTGGGCTGGATCCCGCTTCACGCTGCCACCCCTACTCAGAAATCATGCTCAGCGACGTCTGATGATCGCGTTGGTCATCGGTGCGCTATTGCTGTTTCCCTTTATTGCAGAGCGTAGCGCGATAGACTTGGCCACTCTGACGTTGATTTATGTGATGCTGGGGCTGGGGCTCAATGTGGTGGTGGGTCTGGCTGGGCTTCTCGATCTGGGATATGTCGGGTTTTACGCGGTAGGCGCTTACACCTATGCCTTGCTCAATAATTATCTTGGCTTTTCATTTTGGGAGGCGTTGCCGCTCGCCGGCATCGTGACGGCGCTGTTCGGGTACCTGCTGGGATTTCCAGTGCTCAGGCTGAGAGGCGACTATCTCGCCATCGTGACGTTGGGGTTCGGCGAGATCATTCGTATCCTGCTCAACAACTGGACGGAACTCACCGGCGGGCCCAACGGCATTTCACGCATCCCCAAGCCGACGCTGTTCAACCTGGAATTCTCGCGTCGGGCCGATGAGGGCAATATTCCTTTCCACGAATTCTTCGGTATTCCCTACGATCCGAGCTACAAGGTGATGTACTTATACATCCTGGCCTTGCTGCTTTCCCTGGCGACTGTCTATGTCATTTATCGTCTGATGCGCATGCCCATCGGCCGCGCCTGGGAGGCGCTGCGTGAGGACGACATTGCCTGTCGGTCCTTGGGGCTCAATCCTACCGGTATCAAGCTGTCGGCTTTCACCATCGGCGCCAGCTTTGCGGGGTTTGCCGGTGCGTTCTTCGCCGCACGACAAGGGTTCATCAGCCCTGAATCTTTCACTTTCATCGAGTCCGCCATCGTGCTGGCAATCGTCGTACTGGGCGGCATGGGCTCTCAGCTGGGGGTAATCCTGGCCGCGATCGCCATGACCTTGCTGCCCGAAATCGCCCGCGAGTTCAACGAATATCGCATGCTGCTGTTCGGGCTGATCATGGTGATGATGATGGTGTGGCGCCCCCAAGGATTGCTACCGCTCAAACGCCCGCAGATGGAGTTGAAACGTGGCTGAATCCGAATTGCTCAGTGTGCGCGATCTCTCCATGCGTTTCGGTGGCTTGTTGGCGGTAGATCAGGTCAGCATGGAGGTTCGCACCGGAGAGGTCGTCTCGCTGATCGGTCCCAATGGCGCCGGTAAAACTACGGTTTTCAACTGCGTCAGCGGCTTCTATCGCCCAACGAGTGGCGAGGTGCTGTTCAAGGGGCGCCCCATGCAGCGTCTGCCCGGCTTCAAGATCGCCCGGGCCGGCATGGTGCGTACCTTCCAGAACGTGCGGCTGTTCAAGGAAATGACGGTCATCGAAAACCTCTTGGTCGCTCAGCACATGCAAACAGAGCGCAATCTGCTCAAGGGCTTGCTGCTCACGAAAGGGTATCGCCGGCGAGAGCAGGAAGTGATGGAGCGGGCCGCCCACTGGCTGGAACGAGTGGGGTTGATCGACTTCGCCAACCGCGAAGCCGGCAATCTGGCCTATGGGCAGCAGAGGCGTCTTGAGATTGCCCGCTGCATGGTGACTCAGCCCCGTCTTTTGATGCTCGATGAGCCGGCAGCGGGACTCAACCCGAACGAGACGCGAGATCTCAATCACATGATCGTCCGGCTCAAGCAGGAAGAGGGCATCACGGTGTTGCTGATCGAGCACGACATGAGTCTGGTCATGGATATTTCCGATCGCATTTATGTGGTCAATCAGGGCAAGCCCCTAGCCGATGGTACGCCGCAGGAAATTCGGCGTAACCCCGAGGTGATCAAGGCGTATCTGGGCGAGGAGTGACCATGACGACAGCAATGCTTGAAATCGACGATCTCACGACACATTACGGCCCCATACAGGCGCTGGATGGGGTTTCTCTGGCAGTGAACCAGGGGGAAATCGTCACCCTGGTAGGATCCAACGGGGCCGGCAAGACCACTTTGTTGATGTCGATCTGCGGCGATCCGATTCCCACTTCCGGCAGGATACGCTTCGAAGACGAGGAGATTCAGGGCTGGCCCACTTCCCGCATCATGCGCTCCGGGCTTTCCGTCGTTCCGGAAGGGCGACGTATTTTCACCGGCATGACAGTGGAAGAGAACCTGGCCATGGGCGGTTACTATCGCAGCAAGCGCGAGATCGCCGAGGGCATCGAGCATGTGCTGACGCTCTTTCCGCGCTTGAAAGAGCGTTTCAACCAGCGTGGCGGCACCATGTCCGGGGGCGAGCAGCAGATGTTGGCCATCGCCCGCGCGCTCATGAGCCGACCGCGTTTACTGTTGCTCGATGAGCCTTCCCTGGGGCTGGCGCCAATCATCATCGCACAGATATTCGAGATCATCGCCAAGCTGCGCGAAGAAGGTACTACCATCTTTTTGGTCGAACAGAACGCCCATAAGGCACTGTCGATTGCCGATCGCGGCTATGTATTGGAGCACGGACGCGTAGTCCTGGCGGACAGCGGCCAGGCGTTGCTGGCCAACGATGATGTTCGGCGTGCCTATCTAGGGGGTTAACACTATTTATACCGTTATCTTTCATGTTTGAAACTCTAACTCTAGATGAAATGAGGTACAATTCGAGACGTTAAATATACCTTTGCCAGGAGCCTCAAGCTCATGACCGTGATTCATCAAGACGATGTGATTCAAAGCGTTGCAGATGCCTTGCAGTATATTTCCTACTATCACCCCAAAGATTTCATCGATGCCATGCATCAGGCCTATCAGCGCGAGGAAAACCCGGCAGCCCGGGACGCCATCGCTCAGATCCTGATCAATTCACGTATGTGTGCCACCGGGCATCGACCCATTTGCCAGGATACCGGCATCGTCACGGTATTTGCCCATATCGGCATGAATGTACGCTGGGAAGGTGACATGAGCCTGGATGACATGATCAACGAAGGGGTGCGTCGCGCTTATCGGCATCCAGATAACGTGCTACGGGCCTCGATCCTGGCAGATCCAGATGGCAAGCGCCGCAATACCGGCGACAACACACCCGCCATCATTCATCACAAGCTGGTGCCTGGGGATACCGTCGAAATCCACGTGGCCGCCAAGGGCGGCGGTAGCGAAGCCAAATCCAAGTTTGCGATGCTCAATCCCTCGGACAATGTCGTCGACTGGGTGCTCGAGCAGCTACCCAAGATGGGGGCAGGGTGGTGTCCGCCGGGCATGCTGGGTATCGGGATCGGTGGCACTGCAGAAAAGGCCATGACCCTTGCCAAGGAATCGCTGCTTGATCCTATCGACATTCAGGAACTGCAAGCCCGCGGTGCAGCCGATCGCGCCGAGGAACTACGCCTGGAATTGTTCGATAAGGTCAACAAGAGTGGTATCGGAGCCCAGGGGCTGGGCGGCTTGACTACCGTGCTGGATATCAAGGTCAAGGACTATCCCACCCACGCGGCCAACAAGCCGGTGGCGATCATTCCCAACTGCGCCGCTACTCGGCACATACACTTCACCCTCGATGGAAATGGTACTGCTCAATTGCCGGTGCCAAAAATGGAAGACTGGCCGGAAATTGCCTGGGAGGTGGACGACAACGTACGAAGAGTCAATCTCGATGAAGTGACTGCCGAGGACGTACAGAGCTGGCAGCCTGGCGATACGGTGCTGCTTTCTGGCAAGCTTTTGACTGGACGAGACGCGGCGCATAAACGCATGGTGGATATGCTGGCCAAGGGCGAGCCGCTGCCGGTGGATATGCGGGGGCGTTTCATCTATTACGTTGGCCCCGTGGATCCAGTGGGCAATGAGGTGGTTGGCCCGGCTGGACCCACCACCGCCACGCGGATGGACAAGTTCACCCGCACCATGCTCGAACAAACCGGGTTGCTGGGTATGGTAGGCAAGGCTGAGCGTGGGTCGATGGCTATCGAAGCGATTCGCGACAACAAGGCGGTCTACCTGATGGCCGTTGGGGGCGCTGCATATCTGGTTGCTCAGGCGATCAAGAAGGCGCGAGTAGTCGGCTTCGAAGATTTGGGCATGGAAGCGATCTATGAGTTCGAGGTAGAGGATATGCCGGTGACCGTGGCGGTGGATAGCCAGGGCGAGTCGGTTCACCAGACCGGACCGGCACGATGGAAAGAGATCATTGCCGCCCAGGTTTGATAGAGTGACTTTTCTATAGCGCAAGGCCTCACGATCGGCGAGGCCTTGCCTGGACTACACCGTTCTGTATGCCTTGCTAGGGAGAGGTAATGGCCGCCTGGCTGCTAGGTCTTGGCATTTTTTTGATCCATCTTCTGGGAGCGCTGTCTGCGTTGCTGGCTCTGATGTCGAGCCGGACTTCCCAGGGGGCGGTTGCCTGGATCGTCACATTGATAACCTTTCCCTATGCAGCAGTTCCGGCCTACTGGATGTTTGGTCGGCCGCGTTTCTACGGTTATGTATCAGCCCGAGGTGAGCGCGACAGCGCCTTGCGCCGTGTGCTGGTACGCTATCGGCCACTGATCGATCCTTATCTGGTCGATGCCCGAGAAGGCAACGTGCGCGCCATGGAACATCTGGCGCAGATGCCGTTGACTACCGGTAATCGGGTAGAGCTTTTGATCGATGGCAAGGATACGTTCGCAAGCCTGTTTGAGGGGATCGATGCCGCCGAGTCCTATATCCTGATTCAGTTCTTCATCATTCGTCAGGACCGCCTGGGGCTCGAGCTCAAACGGCGGTTGGAAAAGAAGGCCGAGCAGGGTGTACGGATCTATTTCCTGTATGACGAAGTGGGGTCTCGGCGATTGGGAGAAGGGTATCTGAATGATCTGCGCAAGGCCGGCGCCGAGGTCAGCGCTTTCAACTCGTCACGTGGGATTCGGCACCGTTTCCAGCTCAATTTTCGCAATCACCGCAAGGTCATGGTCGTCGATGGTAAATTCGGTTGGACCGGTGGGTTCAACGTCGGGATAGAGTATCTCGGCGAGGACCCTCGCCACGGGCCTTGGCGCGATACACACATCAACCTTTCGGGCCCCAGTGTGTTGGGTCTGCAGGAAGCGTTCTGGGAAGACTGGCACTGGGCGACGGGCAGTGTCATTGCGCTGGATTGGCAGCCTCGGGTGATTTGCGAAGAGTGTCACGACGTAGTGATCGTGCCCTCTGGGCCAGCGGACAGCCAGGAAACCGCCAGTCTTCTGGTACAAAACGCCATTCACAATGCGCAGCATCGATTCTGGGTGACGAGTCCTTATTTTGTACCGGATAGAGGCGTTCAGGATGCCTTGCGTCTTGCGGCACTGCGAGGTGTCGACGTACGAGTGATGATCCCTGAACGCCCCGATCATCTCCTCGTATATCTTTCCGCGTTTTCATTTCTGCCGGACATGCTCAAGATTGGTGTGAAAATATACCGTTATCAACCTGGATTTTTACATCAGAAAATTATGCTCATTGATGAACATAGTGCGGCGGTTGGTACAGTCAATTTAGATAACCGATCATTTCGCTTGAATTTTGAAATTACTGCCTTCATTCCTGATCGTTATTTTGCCGGTGAAATAAGGGAAATGCTCGAACATGATTTTACCAACTGCCGGGAAATAACACTGGATGAGATGCAGCAGCGTCCTTTGTGGCGCAAGCTCGTCTCCCGTGCCGCTTACTTGTTTTCCCCAGTCCAATAAATCAAAGAGTGCTCGTGGCAAGCTTGCCCGGCTTTAAGTAAACTATTGATTTTACCGGTTAGAACCATCAATTTCAGTCGTGTTGACAATTATGGACTAGGGAGCCACGGTGAACCTTGAAACCAAATGGTTGGAAGATTTTGTCGCTCTGGCCAATACGCACAGCTTTTCTGCTTCAGCACGCCAACGTCATGTGACTCAGCCGGCTTTCAGCCGACGCATTCGCGCTCTTGAACAAGCGGTCGGCACTGTTTTGGTGGATCGTTCAACAACCCCCATCGGTTTGACACCAGAAGGGCAGTTATTCGTCGTTACCGCCCGCAATTTGGTCGAGCAGCTCAATGAAAGCCTAGGACATTTACGCGGCCTTTCGATCGCCAACGAAGCCCTGGATGTTGTGGCCGCTCATTCCCTGGCACTGGATTTTTACCCTCGTTGGATTTCTCGCCTACAAAAAGGGGTAGGAGAGCTGCCAACACGTTTGGTCGCAATGAACGTTGGCGATGCCATCCATGTGCTTCGGGAAGGCAATTGCGACCTCATGCTCGGCTACCATGATCCCTACGCCACCATGCAACTCGACGGGGAAATATTTCCGTCCTTTTCCATTGGTAACGCCAAGATGATACCGATCTGCCTGCCCGATGCGCAGGGGCAGCCGCGCTTCCCTCTGGGTGGCAATGAGGCGATCCCCTATCTCGCTTACACTCAGGGGGCATTTCTTGGGCGCAGTGTTCGCATACTGCTGAAGAACGATCCTTTGCGCCTGCGTCTAAAGACGATCTACGAAACCGCCATGGCGGAAGGGCTTAAGGGGATGGCGCTGCAAGGGGTAGGCATGGCCTGGATTCCCGATTTCTGTATCCGCACGGAGCTTGATACGGGACGATTCGTTCGGGCTGGCGGCGAAGAGTGGGATATCCCTCTTGAAGTGCGACTTTATCGCTGTTCCCTGGTGCATAAACCCGGGGCCGAGAAGCTATGGAAGCAGATGATGACGCTGCCGCAGGATTTGCTCCAGGCCTGAGCCGGAGGCTGATCCAGGCACGCCAATCATCGATCGAAGAGCGTCTGAGCGCCTCTCGTCATGGGCTCAGCCCGCCGGCGGGTAGCCCCAGGAAGTTCTGAATGATGAAGAAATGGTCTTCGAACAGGGTGTCGGGTTCAAGATCCGCCAGAGCGACCCAGCGTGCATTATCACCGCCCTTGACCGGTTTCAGGCGCGGCAGTTGCTGGTCGGGACGCAGGGCGAAATAGAACGCTTCGGCCAAGGTGCGTCCTCGCCAGCTGCGATGCGGCTCGTCGAACAACCGCTGGCCTCGCAGTGATCCTTTGAGCACGGGTTCCGGTACCTTGAGACGCACGCGCTCGCGCAGCTCACGCAGGCAGGCATCGAGCAAGCGTTCGTGAGGGCTGATAAATCCGCCGGGCAATGCCAGTAGCCCTTTGCCCGGGGCCGCCGTGCGCTTGACCAACAGGACATGCCCCGACTGGACGACCACCGCATTCACGGTGACGAAAATGGGTGGATAGGGGGCCTCGGCCCAGGCACTGCGATACTGCTCGAGCAGATGCTGCTCCTCAAGTAGCTGACGGTAGAACCCAGTGTTCTGAAAGGCGTTCAGGGCACGATGTACGCCCGGGGGTAAATCGTGCGCGCCACCGGTCGAGAGATAATCCGACGCCGAGGCACTTGAACGAAACAGCCGCTCACGAATTCGGCTAGCCGAGATTCCTTCTACCAAAGGCACACTGACCGATTCCCATTGCGGAAACAAACTCAAATAATAGCTCGATTGTCCGCGACTGGCGCCGATAAGACCGATACGCGGTAGCTTTCCTTGAGAAGGTCGAGCAATATCGCGGACCTTGCGCTGTACGTCACGCACCCAGACGTCGTCGTTATAGAGCGCATCCAGCAGTGGAGCAATTTCGAGACGCTGATTCTCCTGAGAGTCGAAGCAGCTGCGCAGCATGTCGCGCCGCTCCTCAAAACGCCAGGGGTTGCGTAGCGACCGGGCCTGCCAGGCGGAGCCACTGAGTACGATGACCTGGCGTGCGCGCTTGAGCGCCTCATTCAGTACGGCCAGATGGCCAAGATGGGGAGGTTGAAAGCGGCCGATGAAGACCAGGCAGTCGAAGTCATAATGGGGCATTAGGTTTGGGTCCGGCGCGATTGCCATTGCTGTTGATCTGGCGAGTCGTTCATGGCGGTCAATCTGACAGGCCATTATGGTCGGGCATTGTGCGAGCCACAAGGCAATGAACACGAGAGAGAGCATGATCCGTTATACAAGTTTGGCAGTATTCTTATTGGGCGCGGTGGCGCTGGTTCTTCCCTTGGGGTATTTCGTCGGACCCGCGCTGTTAGTGGCAGGTAGCGTCTTGTTGCCGATTCTGCGTTCAGGATCTGCGTTGAGCCGGCAGGAATGGGCAATTATCGGGACACTGCTGTTTTATGCCGGGGTGAGCATACTGGGGTTCTGGTTGGACAGGCAGTCTCCAGCGCTAGTAGAGAGTTCTATCTATGTTTTTCTCGCTATTCCCAGCTTGCTGTTGCTCCTGGCCTTTCCACCCTCGGCGGCGGCAATGTGGATCGGAATGGCGTTGGGCAGCCTGCTCACAGGTGGCTGGGCGAGTTGGCAGACGCTCATTGACGGCAAAAGACGTGCCAGCGGATTCGGCTCCGTGGATGCCATTCAATTTGGCGATCTTAGCCTGTTGCTGGGATTTTTCTGCCTCGCGGGGTTGGGCTGGGCATTGAGCCGGAGTACGCGCAGCGGACGGCTGGCATGGTGCATCCTCTTGGTGATTGGCGCGGCCAGTGGAATCCTGGGCTCTTTTCTTTCCGGTAGCCGCGGAGGATGGCTATGCTTTCCTTTCATGCTTGGCGTCTTGTATCTGGGATACGGCCAGCATTTATCCAGGCGTTGGTTGATGGGGCTGGCAATCTTCTTCTTGGTTGGTCCAGTGGCCGCTTATGCGATTCCTCACCTGGGAGTTCAGGAGCGGGTACAGCGCATATTCAGTAGTTACGCGGAATTCGCAGAAAAAGGAGATGCGACGAACTCCGTGGGCGCTCGCCTGGAAATGTGGCGTAGCGCGCTCATTTTGATCCCCGAGCGACCATTGCTGGGCTGGGGGGAATCAGATTATTTACAGGCGCGAGACGAGTTGATCGAAAAAGGGACGATTCACCCTTACCTGGAAAAGTTCGATCATGTTCACAACGATGTGCTGGACGGCTGGCTCAAGCGGGGAATCGGCGGGCTGGCGTCGCTATTGGCACTCTATCTGGTACCGTTGTTTTTGTTTGCAAGGCGTCTGCGCAGCCCGGATATTCGATTGCGAGCCTTCGCCATTGCAGGAGCGGCACTGCCGGTAGCTTACATGGGATTCGGTGTAACCCAGACATTTCTCGCTTTTGATAGCGGCATCGTCATGTACGTATCCTGGTTAACGGTATTATGGAGTGTCTTGCGTGCTCGGGAGCGGCGATGCAAATCGAATGATGTTTAGCGTATTGTCTGTTTATGCAGCACCGTATATACCAAGCAGTAGTAGTGAAGAAGTAGTCAAGAGCCAGACTCAAGGAAGAAGTGACCATGATAAAAAATGAGATTGCCAGTTGGTTTCGCATCGTACGCAACGCAGTTCAACTCTGGCTGGATCACAACGCCTTCAGCTATGCGGGGTCCTTGGCCTTCTATACCCTATTTTCCCTTGCGCCTACCATCATCATCGCCGTCACGGTCATCGGTCTGGTGCTCGGTGAAGATGCCGCCCAAGGACAAATTGTTGCTCAGCTCTCCGGGGTCATGGGGCCTGGCGCCGCGAGTGCCGTTGAAGATGCCGTTACTCAATCGCGTATCGAAACCTCTGGCATCATACCGACACTGCTAGGATTTGTTGCATTGCTGGTAGGGGCCACGACGGTCTTTGCCCAGATGCAGTTTTCACTCAATACTATCTGGGGCGTGATTCCGCGGCCGGATCGTAACGGTCTTCTTCTGTTCCTCAAGAGTCGCCTTCTATCCCTTGCCGTCGTGCTGGCCATCGGCTTCGTGTTGCTGGTTTCGTTGGTTACCGGGGTAGCGGTTCAGGCGGTATTTCAATTTGCTAGCGGCTGGTTGCCTTGGGTAAAAGGGCTGGTAGGAGGAGCGGAACAGCTTCTCTCATTGCTCGCGGTCATACTGTTCTTTGCCTCTATTTTCAAGGTGCTGCCTGATGTCGTGCTTAGTTGGCGCGATGTGATGCTGGGCGCGATTATTACCGCGATACTGTTTTCCCTGGGGCGCTTTGGTATTGCCGCTTATCTGGCTTATACGGCCACAGCTTCGACCTACGGGGCCGCAGGTTCCGTGGTATTGATTCTACTCTGGGTCTACTACTCATCGCTGATTCTGCTGTTCGGCGCGGCGTTGACCCGCGCTCATCTCGAAGAGAAGGGGAAAACCATCCGTCCTCGCAACATGGCGGTGCGGGTCAAGCGGGAAGTACTGCCCCGGGAGCGCTTCCAAAAGGGCGAGCCCCAAATAAAAAAGTAGGGAAATCAGGCTATTCCTGGAGAAAAACGTTCTTCGGCTAAACGGTCGGCAATTGGCGCGGGGCTGCACTGCTCACGGTCGGCGCGATCGAATATCTCGTCAAGCGTACGCTCGATACCCGCAATATGGGCCATGACCGAGTCGTGATGGTAGTCCTCCCGGCGCTGCCAGGCCACTTCGATGAGCCCGCCCGCGTTGGCGACGTAATCCGGGGTATAGAGAATCCCCCGCTGGTGCAGCCGGTCCGCCATTTCCGGGGTGGCGAGCTGGTTGTTGGCGGCGCCAACGACGATATCCGCTTTCAATCGTTCACACACTCGTTTATCGAGCACGGCCCCCATGGCACAGGGGGCAAAAATATCGACATCCGCATCGAAAACATCGAGCGGAGACATTATGTCGGCGTGTAGCTCGTTGGCCAGGTGCTTTACGGCTTGCGTATCCACATCCGCAAGCACCAGCTTTACGCCCGCGGCGTGCAGATGACGGGCAAGATGAGCTCCGACATTGCCGACACCCTGGATCGCGACGCGCAGGCCGGTCAGATCATTGCGCTCCAGGCCATGGCGTACCGCACAGCGCAACGCATTGAAAACACCCCAAGCGGTAAACGGTGATGGATCACCGGAGTCACCGCCCTGACGGCGCAGTCCCGAGACATGCCTGGTGACACCGGCGATTGTCTTCATGTCCTGCTCGTTGCTCCCGGAGTCTTCTGCAGTGATGTAACGCCCGCCCAGGGTTTCGATCAATCGGCCCATCGCTTCGAGCAACGGGGGAGACTTGTGCCGCCTTGGGTCGGCAATAATGACCGCCTTGCCGCCGCCTAAGGGTAGATCGGCCAGGGCGGACTTGTAGGTCATGCCACGGGCTAGGCGCAGCACGTCCGCAAGAGCCCGCTCCTCCGTTGGGTAGGGATGAATGCGCAGCCCGCCTAGTGCTGGACCGCGGTAAGTATTGTGAAGAGCGATGATCGCCTGCAGACCGCTGGCCCGATCATGGCCATAAACGATCTGCTCGTGATGATCGAAATCCGGATGGGCGAAGAGCGTCATTGTTATTTACTCCGCTTGAAAGGATTGAAAGCTCAAGGCTTACTGCTTCCAGACTAAGACAAACTAGGCGAGATTTCCCGGTTTTGGATAACGACCGCAATAATGCTAAAAATGGCGTTCATGTCAGCACAGGGAGGAAGCAGCATGGACAAGCATTGCGTCAACGCCATCGTCAGCGGCCGGGTTCAAGGTGTGGGCTTTCGTCATGCCGTGAAAAAACGCGCCGAAGAGTTGGAGCTTGCGGGGCGTGCCAGCAATTTGGCTAACGGCAGCGTAGAGGTGACGGTTTGCGGTGAGACAAAGAAGGTCGATCAGATGATCGAATGGCTAGGACAAGGGCCACCCGCAGCGCAGGTGACCCAGGTTCAGGTCGACAACATTGACTGGTGTGAGTATTCGAGCTTCACAACCGACTAAGGAAACCCTGACTAAATGCCTGCACGAACGAGTCGCTTCGTTGCGCGGTGCTCAAAAACTCGCCTAACCTCCAGTTATGTCTAGTTTTTTGTGCTCCGTGCGCCTCGCGCTTCATTTCGTTCGGCAATTTATTCAGCGATTCCTCAACGCCTCTTGAAAAGGCGATCAGCTCAATGTCTCGACGATCCACTCAACCACCTTGTCGCCTTGGGCAGTAAGACAAACCTCGACCACCGGGGTTTGTGACCAGCGCTCGCCCAGGAAGGGGCGGCCTTCCGGCGCGAAGATGGTCTGGCCCTCGGCGAAACCGTCGGTCTCGACGCTAAGATGCCCGCGCGCGGTGGTGAATAGCTCCGGCCGCATCAACCAGGCGAGGGCACAGCTATCGTGAGGGCAGCAGCCATCGATACCCAGGAATTCACGATAGAAATCGCTGTAGAAACCGTAGCTACCTTGCAGCACTTCACCCAGGCGACCCTGACCGGCGGCAATCTTTTCCATATCCGCCGGGCTCAGCACGCAGCGCTGGGTGGCATCCAGCCCCACCAGGGTCAGCGGCCAACCCGCCGTCAACACGCGTGAGGCGGCATGAGGGTCGTTGAACATGTTGGCTTCGGCCACCGGCGTGACGTTACCACCTTCCTTGATCGATCCGCCCATGACCACGACCTGCTTCACCTTGCCGGTTATCGCCGGATCGAGTTGCAGTGCCGCCGCCAGATTGCCTAGCGGGCCTACCGCCACCAGAGTGATTTCGCCCGGGCGAGCATTGACCTGTTCGACGATGAACTCCGCAGCGCTCGACGACATGGCCTTGCCCTGAACCGCGGGAAGCGCGATATCGCCCAGCCCGTTGGCACCATGAATATGCGCCGGCGCCGGGTGCTTGGTCTTGACCAGGGGTGCAGCGGCGCCCTGGGCGACAGGAATCTGCTGCCCGGCAAGCTCTGATACCAGCAAGGCATTGGTGGTCGCCGTATCGATATCCACATTACCGTAGGTCGTGGTCAATCCCAGCAGCTCGATATCGGGATGGGCCAGAGCGATGGCAATCGCTTGGGCATCGTCGACGCCAGGATCGGTGTCGAAAATGATGGGCGTGGTCATGAAGTCTTCCTTGTGCTGTTGAGTCGTGTATGAATGGCTAATCGTTGCTCAGGATGCGTGTTCAAATCGCATGTAGCTCGGGCATCGGCCAGTCGCGAGTCGAATCCTCGACTTCGCTGACGACCGGGATGCTGGGCGCGGCGCCTTCTCGTTGCACGCACAATGCTGCTGCGGTGCTCGCCAGGCGCAATGCATCTTCCACATCGGCATTGCGCTGGCGTGCCGCCATGAAATAACCGATGAAGGTATCGCCGGCAGCCGTGGTGTCGAGTGCATCTACCCGATGCGCTTCGAGTTGCAGACGCGTATCGCCGTGTTGATAGCACACGCCTTCGCGGCCCAGTGTCAGGACTATTTCCACTTCGGGCAAGCGCCGTCTAAGGCCATCGAGCAAGCGTTCACTCGGTGCTTGGGCCTGTTCGTCGATCAGATCGGCGGCTTCGCCCCGATTGAGAAACAGAAGCTGACAGCGTTCGAGGGGTAACTGGAGCACATTCGCTGCCATGGGCGCCGGGTTGAAGGCTACCAGCAAGCCGCGTTCCGCCGCCAGAGTAATGAGCCTATCCAGGGCATTGCACTCGTTTTGCAGGAGCAGCCAATCGCCGGCGCTTGGAATCGCCAGTAACGCATCCTGCTGCGCATTGGTGAAGGCATGATTGGCGCCGGGATGAAGGATGATGGCGTTCTCGCCCTGATCGTCCACCTGAATCAGCGCATGGCCGCTGGGCTCCAGGGTCAATTCGACCCGGCTGATATCGACACCCGCGCTGGAGAGTGTCTCGAGCACCCAATGATCGACTTGACCCAGAAGCCCCCAATGCATCACATGGCCTCCGGCCCGAGCAATCGCCAGGGACTGGTTGGCGCCCTTACCGCCAAGCACTTGCCGATAGCTGTGGCTGGCCAGCGTCTCGCCGGGGCGTACAAGATGAGGCACCCGATAGACATGATCGATGTTGATTGAGCCGTAGTTGTAGAGCATAAATCTCCTGTTGGGCCATCAGATGAGTAGAGGGTTCATACAATGACACCCGTCTTGAACGAACGAAGATTCTCTACGGTCAGGCGCACCACGTTCGCCCGGGCTTCCGGGGTTATCCAGGCGTTGTGTGGGGTCACGATGAGATTGAGATCGCCCTCGTTCAAGGCATCGATCAATGGGTGCCCCTCCCGGGGTGGCTCGTTAGGCAGCACATCCACGCCAAGCCCGCCTATTCTATTCTCTCTCAATGCCTGCAGTGCCGCTTCCTCATCGATGATACCCCCCCGGGCGCAATTGATAAGCAGCGCACCCGGCTTCATCCGGGCCAGTACGACCGCATCGACAAGATGCCGGGTATCCTCGGTCAGCGGACAGTGCAGGCTGAGCACATCAAGGCTGGGCGCAATATCGGCGAGTGCGGGCCGCTTATCTTGAGTTTCGTTGCCGGGTCGAGCGGTGAAGATTACCTCCATGCCGAACGTCTGGGCCAGACGCGCTACCGCCTGACCCAATTCGCCGCTGCCCACGATAGCCAGACGCTTGCCGGCCAATTCCAAGGTGCGATGCTCCAGCAGGCAGAACAAAGGGCTCTTATTCCAACGGCCCTCGATTACATCACTCTGATACAAGGGCAATCGATTGGCCAGGGACAGCATCAGCATCAAGGTATGTTGCGCAACGCTAGCGGTGCCGTAGGCGGTGACGTTCCTGACCTGAATGCCTTGGCGCTTTGCTGTTTCCATGTCGATATTGTTGGTGCCGGTAGCCAATAGGCATATCAGTTTTAGCCGGGGCAAGGACGACAGTAGATCGCCCTCCAGCTTGACCTTGTTGACGATGACGATCTCCGCGTCCTGAAGCCGTTCCAGGCACTGCTCGGGCGTCGTGAGATCGTGCACTTCAAGAGTGTTTACCTCATCGCGCAGGGGGGCCAAATCTATGTCGTCACCCAGGGTGGCGGCGTCCAGAATGACAGCCTTCATCGTTTTACTCCTTGCATATGTCCGGAGGTCTTGCCCGCCAGGGGCCGCTGCACGCTATAATATGCCGCTTTCGAAGGCGTCTTGGAAAGCATGCTGCCAGACCGCATATTCTCCTGTACCGCCGGTTCTTGTTGCGGTCGTTTTGTTTCTGAGAGTTGAAAACCATGCCTATTTATGAATATCAGTGCAAAGCCTGTGGCCAGCGTCTGGAAAAGTTACAGAAAATCAATGCCGCGCCGCTGACGCAATGTCCTCATTGCGAGCAGCAGGCGCTGACACGCTTGATCTCTGCCGCGGGCTTTCGGCTCGCCGGCGGCGGCTGGTACGAAACCGATTTCAAATCCGGCGGCAAGAAAAACCTGGCCGGCGACAAGAGCGATGCGTCGAAAGCGCCTGATGCCAAGAAAGCCGATGGCGGCTCTCAGGATGGCAAGTCCCAAAAAGCCAAGCCCCAGAATAGCAAGAACACCGCCTGACCCAATGGCAACCCAGTGTCACTGCTCGAGTATGGTGACGCATCACCCGTCAAAGCAACAGAACAGGATTTTCCATGCGCAGCCACTATTGCGGCCAGTTGAACGAGTCCCTGATCGATCAGGAGGTCACACTTTGCGGTTGGGTGCATCGCCGCCGTGACCATGGGGGCGTGATCTTTCTCGACCTGCGTGATCGCGATGGTATCGCCCAGGTCGTGGTCGATCCCGACACCCCGGATGCGTTTGCCACGGCCGATCGCGCGCGCAACGAGTTCGTTCTGCGCATTCGCGGGCGTGTTCGCTCGCGCCCTGAGGGAACGCAGAATCCCAACATGCCCACCGGCATGATCGAGGTGCTGGCCAAGCAGGTCGAGGTGCTCAATACCGCTGCCACACCGCCTTTTCAGCTCGATGAGCATGGCAAGGTGGGTGAAGAGGTGCGCCTGAAGCATCGCTACATCGACCTGCGCCGTCCGGACATGATCGAGAAGCTGCGTCTGCGCTCGCGTATTTCCCATAGCGTGCGGGCTTATCTGGAAAACCAGGGCTTCCTGGATATCGAGACCCCCATTTTGACCCGGGCCACACCGGAAGGGGCGCGGGACTATCTGGTACCCAGCCGCACCCACGAAGGGCACTTTTTCGCGTTGCCCCAATCACCCCAGCTGTTCAAGCAGCTGCTGATGGTGTCCGGGTTCGACCGCTATTATCAGATCGCCAAGTGCTTCCGGGATGAAGATCTACGCGCCGATCGGCAGCCGGAATTCACCCAGATCGATCTCGAGGCTTCTTTCGTCGACGAAAACGACATCATGCAGATCACCGAGCGCATGATTCGCAAGCTGTTCTCCGATGTACTCGAGGTAAATCTTCCGGATTTCCCGCGCATGCCCTATGCGGAAGCCATGCGCCGTTACGGCTCCGACAAGCCGGACCTGCGTATCCCGTTGGAACTGATCGACGTGGACGACCTGATGAAGGGGGTCGATTTCAAGGTCTTCTCCGGGCCGGCTAACGCCGATGATGGCCGCGTGGCGGCGCTCAAGGTCACCGGCGGTGCCACGCTTTCACGCAAGGAGATCGACGAGTACACCAAGTTCGTCGGCATCTATGGCGCCAAGGGGCTGGCCTGGATCAAGGTCAACGAGCGCGCCAAGGGGCTCGAGGGGCTGCAGTCGCCCATCGTCAAGTTCATGGACGGCATCGTCGAATCCCTGCTCGATCGAGTCGGCGCCCAGGATGGTGACATCATCTTCTTCGGTGCAGACAAGATCAACGTCGTCAACGAGGCGATCGGCGCGCTGCGGGTCAAGCTGGGAGAGAATCTGAATCTCTATACCCAGGAGTGGGCGCCGCTGTGGGTGGTGGATTTTCCCATGTTCGAGGCGGACGACAATGGGCGTCTATCGGCGCTGCACCATCCGTTCACCGCTCCGTCCTGTTCCGGCGACGAACTCAAGGCGAATCCTGCCAAGGCGCTTTCCCGCGCCTATGACATGGTGCTCAACGGCACGGAGCTCGGTGGCGGCTCGATCCGTATTCACGATCAGGCCATGCAGCGCACCGTCTTCGAGGTTCTCGGCATCGGCGAGGAAGAAGCCGAAGGGAAATTCGGCTTCCTGCTGGATGCGCTACAGTATGGCGCACCACCCCATGGCGGGCTTGCGTTTGGCCTCGATCGCCTGGTCATGCTGATGACCGGTGCGCGTACCATCCGCGAAGTCATCGCCTTCCCGAAGACTCAGAGCGCCGCCTGTCTGATGACGGATGCACCGGGAGAGGTGACCTCGGAGCAGCTCAAGGACCTGCATATTCGCCTGCGCCAGAAGCAAAAGGCTGCGCCTGACAATGAGTAATGCGGTCTGAGAGGGTGCCAGGCTGTTTCAAATAGCCTGTTGGCATCGACGACCGGCGCACCATTTAATGGGTGACGCCGGTTTTTTCTTAGTACTGGCAATTTTCAAGGAGATCGCAAATGGCTGGCCATAGTAAATGGGCCAACATCAAGCATCGCAAAGCTGCCCAGGACGCCAAGAAAGGCAAGATCTTCACCAAGTTGATACGTGAGTTGACCGTGGCCGCCCAGCAGGGCGGGGGTGAGCCAGATGACAATCCGCGGCTGCGCACGGCCATGGACAAAGCGCTCGCCAACAACATGACCAAGGACACTATCGCGCGTGCCATCGATCGGGGTGTCGGTAACAACGACGCGGAGGATATGGAAGAGCTCAGCTACGAAGGCTACGGCCCGGCAGGCGTTGCCATACTGGTAGAGTGTCTGACGGACAATCGCAACCGAACCGCCTCGGACGTGCGCCACGCCTTCAACAAGCAGGACGGCAATCTAGGCACTTCCGGTTCCGTGGCGTTCCTGTTCAATACGCAAGGGCGCATGAGCTTTCCAGAGGATAGTGATGAAGAAGCCATCATGGAGGCCTCGCTGGAGGCTGGGGCCGAGGACGTGGTTACCCATGAAGATGGCACCATCGAGGTGGTTGCCGTGCCACAGGATTTTACTGCGGTCCGGAATGCGTTGATCGCAGCCGGCCTTGAGCCGGAGAATGCGGAGGTCGGCAAGTATCCGGAAACCTATTCCACCATTGCCGATGTCGATATCGCGAAAAAGGTCGTCAAGTTGATCGATATGCTTGAAGATCTGGACGATGTGCAAAATGTCTATACCAACGCGGATTTCGATGACGATATTGCTGAACAACTCGAGTAACTATTCTGCAGTGGGCGCCTTTTCATGATCGTGCTCGGCATTGATCCTGGCTCACGTATCACGGGCTATGGCGTGCTGGATCTTTCTTCGACTCGCCCACGCTATATAGCCAGCGGCTGTATCCGCATCAAGGCCGATGACCTGGCTCAGAAGCTTGCCCAGGTGTATGCCGGGGTGGCGGAGTTGATTGCGATGTATCGCCCGGCGGAATTTGCCATCGAACAGGTATTCATGGCACGTAATGCGGATTCGGCACTCAAATTGGGTCAGGCCCGGGGCACGGCGATCGTTTGCGCAGCCAACCATGGAATTTCCGTTTTCGAGTACGGGCCGCGTCAGGTCAAACAGGCCGTGACCGGTACCGGCGCCGCGGACAAGACCCAGGTACAGCACATGATTACCGCGATACTGGCATTGAGTGCCACACCCCAGGCGGATGCAGCGGATGCGTTGGCCATTGCGTTGACTCATAGCCATGCACGCAGCGGCCTGGTGCAGCAGGGTAGTTATGGCGGTCGGCGAGGTCGCGGGCAACGCTGGCGGGATTATCGCCCCGGTTGATTATCGTCGTTGACCCTTATTGGAGACACAAGGCTTTGTCTAAAAAGTCGACGAGCGATGGCCAGACAAGGCAAAAATCGACGAAAAGACGGAGTTTACGCGGTGTAAATGAGTACTTTGAGTCGATTTTTAACGCTGTATGGGCGAGTGCAGGCACTTTTCAGACATAGCCTAGTCAGTTGCGAACCCTATCAGTATAGTGACCCCAGTTATTTGAGGGATTGTGAAGGCATGATTGGACGCCTACGTGGCACTCTGTTGGAAAAGCAGCCGCCTTGGCTGGTGGTTGATGTCGGAGGGGTCGGTTACGAACTCGAAGCATCGATGAATACGCTCGTCGCCTTACCCGGTGTTGGCGAGAGTGTGCAGCTCTATACCCATCTCACCGTACGCGAGGATGCCCATCTGCTGTACGGTTTTTTCCGCGAACCCGAGCGAGCGCTTTTTCGTGCATTGATCAAGGTCAACGGCGTCGGACCCAAGCTGGCTCTGGGGATTCTTTCCGGCATGGAGCAGGATCAGTTCATTCGTTGCGTCATGGACGATGATGTCAAGGCGTTGACCCGGCTCCCGGGTGTGGGCAAGAAGACGGCGGAGCGTCTGATCGTCGAGATGCGCGATCGTTTCCCGCACTGGAGCAGCGAGCAGCTGGACGGTCTGAACGATACACAGCAAATGGCGACGTCCCTGCGCCCCAGCGACCCCCTTGCCGATGCGGAAGCCGCACTGGTCAGCCTGGGCTACAAGCCGACGGAAGCTGCGCGAATGCTCTCCGGGCTGGACACGAAGCAGCCCACCGAAGCGCTGATCAAAGCCGCTCTCACACGTAAGATGGTAGGGTAAGCAAGCACATGATCGATAGCGATCGACTCATCGCCGCTCAGCCCCAGCAAGGCGAGGTGCGGGTAGACCATGCCATTCGCCCCAAACGCCTGGCGGATTATATCGGCCAGCCGCGAGTGCGCGAGCAGCTCGATATCTTCATCAAGGCAGCTCGCGGCCGTGGCGATAGTCTCGATCATACACTCGTGTTCGGCCCCCCGGGGTTGGGCAAGACGACTCTTGCCAATATCATCGCCGAAGAAATGGGGGTCGATATCAAATCGACTTCCGGTCCGGTACTCGAACGCGCTGGCGATCTGGCAGCGATGCTGACCAACTTGCAGGCCGGCGACGTGCTTTTCATCGACGAGATCCATCGCCTTCCCGCGGCGGTAGAAGAAGTGCTTTATCCCGCCATGGAAGATTTCCAGCTGGACATCGTCATCGGCGAAGGGCCAGCGGCCCGCTCGATCAAACTCGATCTACCGGAATTCACCCTGGTGGGTGCAACGACTCGGGCGGGGCTTCTAACCTCGCCGTTGCGGGACCGTTTCGGTATTGTACAACGCCTGGAATTCTACGATATCGACGAGCTTACCGAGATCGTGGCGCGCTCTGCACGTTTGCTTGGAATCGAAGCCGAGCAGGGCGGTGCCGCGGAGATCGCGCAGCGCGCCCGAGGCACACCGCGCATAGCCAATCGATTGCTGCGTCGCGTGCGGGATTACGCTCAGGTGCGCAGCGATGGGCGCTTGACCGCCAACATTGCCGATCTAGCTCTCAACATGCTGCACGTGGATAGCCACGGCCTCGATCACATGGACCGCCGGTTGTTGTTGACGATGATCGAGAAATTCGATGGCGGCCCCGTGGGTGTGGATTCCCTGGCAGCGGCCATCAGCGAAGAGCGCGATACCATCGAGGACGTGCTCGAACCCTATTTGATCCAGCAGGGGTTCATGCTGCGTACCGCTCGCGGACGCATGGTGACACGTCAAGCCTTCTTGCACTTCGGCATCCCTGTCACCGAAACGACGCCCAGCGCGATTCCAGATGCGGCCACGGACGAGGCGCTCGGTGACAGTCGAGGTCTCGAGCAGTGAACATATTCAGTTTCCCGGTGCGGGTTTACATCGAGGACACCGATGCCGGCGGCATCGTCTACTACGTCAATTATCTCAAGTATATGGAACGCGCGCGCAGCGAATGGCTGAGGCAGCGCAATCTGACCCAGCAGGGCCTGTTCGACATTGGCATTCAACTGGTGGTACATCGCCTGGAGTGTCGTTATATCAGGCCCGCAAGGCTTGACGATGAACTGGAGATCAGCGTCGAGGCCATCGATCGATCAGCTTGTCGACTCGGTTTTCATCAACAAGTCACCGTTCGAGGGGAACCCTTGTGCGATGCGAACGTCGATATCGCCTGTGTGGAATCATCGACGCTCAAACCCGTCCGTTGGCCATCGGCTTTGGCCGCGGTTCTACGTGAATAATTTATACCCTTAGTCAGTGAGAACAGCCGTGAACGATTCAATGTCCATTATCCATTTGATGATCAATGCGAGCCTGGTTGTCCAGCTTGTCATGCTGCTACTGCTGGCCGCCTCGATTGCTTCCTGGATAGTCATTTTTCAGCGGGGCATGGTATTACGCCGCGCCCAGCAAGGGCACCGCGCCTTCGAGGACCGTTTCTGGTCCGGGATCGATCTTAATGAACTCTATCGCGAGGCACCTCCGGAGAAGGAGTCCCTGGGCGCCGAGCATATCTTTCGCGCAGGATTTCGGGAATTCAATCGCCTCTTGCCCAAGACCGGCAGCACTCAGGCAGTACTCGATGGCGTTCAGCGTGTCATGCGGGTCGCCTGGTCCCGGGAAGAGGAGCGCCTCAATCTGCATTTGACCTTTCTGGCCACGGTAGCCTCCGCCAGCCCTTACATCGGGCTATTCGGAACGGTATGGGGCATCATGGGTTCCTTCCAGAGTCTTTCCATGGCACAGCAGGCCACGCTCTCCACTGTCGCCCCCTGGATCGCCGAAGCATTGATTGCCACGGCCATGGGCCTTTTTGCGGCCATTCCCGCGGTCATTTTCTATAACCGCCTCTCCGCTCAGTCCAACCGCCTGCTGGGGAAGTACGAAGACTTCGCGGAAGAGTTTCATTCCATCCTGCATCGCAACCTGCAGGGACGCGGTGAGCGCGAAGCGGCCTGAGGGCGCACGAAAAGAGCATTGAGGGAGAACCCAAGCCATGCATGGTCCATTCAACCGCGATTCCAATCGCAAGCCCATGGGCGAGATCAACGTGGTGCCTTTCATCGATGTGATGCTGGTACTGCTGGTAATCTTCATGATCACTGCGCCCATGCTGACCCAGGGCGTACAGGTCGATTTACCGGAAGTCACATCGGAGCCTATCGAGGCGATGGAAGATCACGAACCGATCATCGTGTCGGTGGACAAGGAAGGGCAGTACTTCATCTCGCTGGGAGATGAAGAAACGGCGATATCCCTGGATGATATCAGCAACAAGGTTATCGCCATTCTAGGACGCCGTCCGGAAACGCCGGTGCTGGTCCGCGGTGACCGTAATGTCGCCTATGGCCAGGTTGTGACATTGATGGGTACCTTGCAGACTGCTGGAGTGCCGAATGTCGGGCTCATTTCGGATCCGCCTCCAGGCGACAGTTGAGGACGCGGAATGGCAAGACACGAAAAGCGAGTAGGCTATGGAGTACCAACACTGCTGGCCGTTGGCGTACACGTCGTGGTACTGCTGGTTGCCGCCATGCGTTGGCCCGCCGGTGAGCCTGAAGAAAGTAGTACGTCTATCGTTCAAGCAACGTTAGTCAGCACCGAGACCACTACCGATCAGGCGCAGCGCGCGAAAGAGGCACGGGCAGCCGCTCAACGCGCCGAGCAAGCCGAGCAGGAACAAGCGGCTCAGCGTCAGGCCGAACAGGAAGCTGCCAAGGAGCAAGCAGCGCAAGTGCAAGCCGAGGCTCAGGCTGCCAGGGAAGCCGAGCAGCGAGCGAGGGAGGAGGCACGACAGCAGGCCGAAGCCGAGGCTCAGCGCCGTGCCCAGCAGGCTGAGCAAGAAGCCCAACAGCGTGAACAGCAGCGCCAAAAGCAAGTTCAACTGGAAGCCGAGCGTAAGAAGGCCGAAGAGGCCAGGAAGCAAGCCGCTGCCGAAGCCGAACGCAAGAAAGCCGAAGAGGCCAAGAAGCAGGCCGCTGCCGAAGCCGAGCGCAAGAAGGCCGAGGAAGCCAAGAAACAAGCCGCTGCCGAAGCCGAGCGCAAGAAGGCCGAAGAGGCCAAGAAGCAGGCCGCTGCCGAAGCTGAGCGCAAGAAGGCCGAGGAGGCCAAGAAACAGGCCGCCGCCGAAGCCGAGCGCAAGAAAGAGGAAGAAGCCAGGCGCAAGGCCGAGGAAGCTGCCGCTGCGGCTAAACGTGCTGCTCAATCGTCTCTCGAGAGCATGATAGCTGGAGAAGCGGAGTCCATTGCCAATGCCAAACAGGCCGAGCAGGCCGCCAACGGCTTCGAGAGTCTGGTGCGAGCCGCTATCGAGCAAGCCTGGATTCTACCTCCGACCAGCGGCGGTCAGTTACAGGCTACCGTGCGCATTCAACTATTGCCCACCGGGGAGCTGGCCAGCGCTACAATTAACGAGAGTAGCGGCAACTCCGCCTTCGATCGCTCGGTGCTGCAGGCAGTGGAGCGTGCGTCGCCATTTCGCGAGATGCGCGACCTACCCGGCGCCGCTCAACGACAATTTCGTCAATTCAATTTGAACTTCAATCCCAAGGATGCCCGTTGATGAAACCCGTGTTCGCCATGCTGACGGCCCTGCTGCTAATGCTCAGCACGCTTGCCAAGGCCGATCTTACAATCGAGATTACTCAAGGTAGCGATCGTGCCGTACCCATTGCGATAGTGCCCTTTGCCCAGCAAGGGCAAGCCAATCTGCCAGAGAATATTGCTGAAATCGTGCGCAACAATTTGGCGCACAGCGGTCAATTCTCTCCTCTTGCGGATAACGCCCTGATTGCTACGCCTCATAGTAGCGAGCAGGTCAACTATCGTGATTGGCGCGCAGTGGATAGCAACTACCTGGTCGTGGGTCAGGTCACTCCGGAGGGAAACGACTATCGCATTCAATTCGAGTTGTTGGATATCTACGGTGAGCGCCGCATGCTGGGTGAGGTGGTTACCGTCGGTCAGAATCAATTGCGTTCGGCGGCGCATTACATCAGCGATCAGATTTTCGAAGCAGTGACCGACATTCGCGGCGCCTTCTCTACCAAGATCGCCTATGTTACCGCGGAAGGCGCAGCAGATAATCGGCGTTATGGTTTGCACATTGCCGATGCGGATGGACATAACAGCCAGCGGATTCTGACCTCCGATGAACCCATCATGTCACCCGCCTGGTCGCCGGATGGCAACAAGCTTGCTTATACATCCTTCGAGACGGGTCGGCCTGCCATATATGTTCAGAACCTGGCTAATAGTCAGCGCGTTCAGGTGACTTCTTTTGAAGGCATCAATGGTGCAGCAACCTGGTCACCGGATGGACGCAAACTAGCCATGTCGCTTTCCAAGGACGGGCAGCCCGAGATTTACACCCTGGATATTGCTGCCGGTAATTTTCAACGCTTAACCAATAATTCAGCTATCGATACAGAGCCGGACTGGTCGCCGGATGGAGAGAGTATTCTATTCACTTCCGACCGCAGTGGTGGCCCTCAGCTCTACCGTTATGATCTTTCCAGTGGCGAGGCAAAAAGAATCACCTTCACCGGTAATTACAACTCGAGAGGGCGCTTTTCTCCCATCGGTGAGGACATATTCATGATTCACCGTGCCAGCGATGGTTATCATGTTGCCAGGAAAGACATGAAGACCGATCGCTTGACGGTTTTGACCGACACTCGCTGGGATGAGTCGCCTAGTGTTGCGCCGAACGGGAGCATGATAATCTTCGCTACCCAGGAAGGTAACCGAGGTGTTCTGGGTGTGGTGTCCGCGGATGGCAAAGCGTCTTATCGTTTGCCATCCGCCCAAGGCGATGTGCGCGAACCCGCTTGGTCGCCATTTCTCAATTAAAAAATAATCGCGTCATTTCGATTCCGAATAAGGAGTTAATAATGCAGTTCAATAACTACGTAAAGAGTCTGATTGTCGTCGTGGCACTCGCATTCGTGGCGGGCTGTTCCAGCACTGGCGGAACCCAGGATGGCAGCATGGATGGTAGCGCCGGTGGCGCCGGGGGGCAGGGAACAACCACGGGACAGGTTGGCGGCACTGGCATGGGGCAAGGACAGGGCATGCAGGGACAAGGCCAAGGCATGCAAGGTCAAGGTCAAGAACGCGTTCCCCAACAGCGCACCATCTATTTCGACTATGATAAAGAAACCATTCGGCCGGAATTCGAGTCTACATTGAACGCGAATGCCCAGTACTTGCGTTCGAACCCGAATGCCAAGGTAATACTTCAAGGTCACGGTGACGAGCGTGGCACGCGCGAATACAATCTAGGTTTGGGCGAGCGTCGCGCCAAAGCGGTAGAGCGCTATCTTGCCGTGCAAGGCGTCAACGATTCTCAAATTGAAATCGTCAGCTATGGTGAAGAACGTCCCGCAGTCGATGGGCATTCCGAGGACGCCTACGCGCAGAATCGTCGCGTAGTCTTCGATTACTAAGCTGTTGCTACGGAGTCAATCATGAAACACGGTCTGAAAAGGCTGTGCGGCGCGGGAGCATTGTTGCTCCCGCTGTCCGTAGGGGCCGCTCCAACGGTGCAAGATCTCTCATCGGGATCGAACAACTTCTATCAGAATACCCAGGCAAGAGGGGCGTCTGCCGGCGCGAATCTGAGGATACTCAACCAGCTTCAGGAGAACGAGCGTCAGATTCAAGAGTTGCGTGGTCAGATCGAAGAGTTGCGCTATCAACTCGAACAGCAAAAACAGCTTGCTCAAGAGCGTTATCTCGATCTGGAACAACGTACGACCCAGAGTGGTAGTCCGGCTCCGCGAGCTACCGAGGCCACCCAGGAAGCGCCGGCCAACCCAGCGCCTGGCAGCACTTCTGGAAATAACAGCCAGAGTAACGCTCAGCAAGCGTACCAGGCAGCGTTTCAGAAAGTGCAGGCGCGAGATTTCGATGTTGCCGTCGAGGATTTCGAGGCCTTCGTCAATGAGTATCCAGACTCCCCGCTACGCGCCAATGCCTATTATTGGCTGGGCGAGCTCTACTCCAGTCGCTCCGAGCTCGAACCCGCCGCCCAGTCGTTCAATCGCGTCATTGAAGACTATCCCCAGAGCAACAAGATGCCGGATGCCCTGTATAAGCTGGGTCTGCTGAAGGCACGCCAGGGGCAGCCGGATGAAAGCAAGAAGTTGTTGGCTCGCGTGCGTCAGGAGTTTCCGCAAAGCAATGCTGCCAGCATGGCCGCGGATTTCATGAATCAATCGGGACTTTAAGCAAATTACTCGAAGCATCAAGGAGTCATGATGACGGACAAGCTTGATTATCAGGCACCCGCCGATCTGCTAAATGACAAAATCATTCTGGTGACAGGGGCCGGGGATGGTATCGGGCGCGTAGCTGCGCTGACGTATGCCCGCCATGGTGCAACGGTAATTCTGCTTGGGCGCACCATTTCCAAGCTCGAAAAAGTCTATGACGAAATCGAGCAGCAGGGTAGCCCGCAACCGGCCATCTTTCCCTTGAATTTCGAAGGGGCGACACTCAAGGATTACCGGGATATGGCCGAAACGCTTGATCAGGAGTTTGGCCGGCTTGACGGTATCCTGCACAATGCGGGATTACTGGGGCGCATCACGCCCTTCGAGAACTACAACCCCGAGTTGTGGGAGCAGGTGATGCAGGTCAACATCAATGGGCCGATCTGGATGACCCAGTCGTTGTTGCCGCTGCTCAAGGCATCCTCGGATGCCTCGGTAATCTTTACCTCCTCGGGTGTCGGCCGCAAGGGACGCGCCTACTGGGGCGCCTATTCTGTTTCAAAGTTCGCGACGGAAGGTTTCGTGGAAGTGTTGGCGGATGAACTCGATAACCTGACCTCCATCCGTGTCAACAGCCTCAATCCGGGTGCTACCCGCACTCAAATGCGCAAGACGGCATTTCCCGCGGAAGACCCTGGCGTTTTACGCACTCCAGAGGACATCATGCCTACCTATCTATGGCTGATGGGGCCGGAGAGTAGCGGCCACAGCGGTGAGCGTTTCGATGCGCAGCCGCCCAAGCAATGATCGAGTGATCGATAAGAGACGCCTCCGCCTGGAGGCGTCTTTCATGACGGGTTCGGTAGGGCCTGTTGACGTTTCATCGCGAACCGCGTTGCTGCATCAAAAAGTGTCAGTCAAGGCGCGAAGCGCAGGGGAGGGTTATTCCCTTTTCAAGCTTCGCAACGCAGAATGGCGTTTTTTGCTGCGCAACCCGAAGGGCTGGGCCAGTTTTTATCCGCTGCTGCGTTAGTCGTCGTTCATTTGGAATAACCAAATGTCTCTCCTACTGCCTTGCCCCGAATAAAAACTGGCGCCAGCGCGGCCGTGAATGAAACGTCAACAGGCCCTAGTGAGTTTCATCTTCCAGTAAAGCGACCACCAGATCGCTTGGTCGTTCAAACCATTGATCCGCATTCCAGCTCTGCCGATCTTCGTCCTCATCGATATAGCCATAACCCACGGCGATGGCGCGCATGCCCGCGGCCCGTGCCGCCTGCATGTCGCGAATGTGATCGCCAATGTACCAGCACGCTTGTGCCGCAACATCAAGACGTCTTGCCGCCTCCCAGAGCGGTTCGGGGTTCGGCTTGCGCACCGGTAAGTCGTCGGCGCAAAGTAGCACCCCGGGATGCAGGCCAAGGGCATCGACCAGCGGAGCGGCATAGGCTCGCGGCTTGTTGGTGACGATGCCCCAGCTCCGGGGCGGACGGGCCCAGTATTCGAGCAAGCGCTCCAGACCGTTGAACACCCGACTATCGATGGCAACACCTTGGCCGTAGGCATCCAGCAGATACGCTCGGGCCGAGGCGTGTTCAGGGTGATCCTGCTCCAGGCCCAGCGCGAGGGTAACCAGGGCACTGCCGCCATTGGAGACCTCAGGTCGAATCGTCTCGAAGGGTAGCGCTTCGAGCCCATGATGATCGCGCAATGCGTTGGTAGCCCGGGCCAGATCCGGCGCGGTATCGATCAAGGTACCATCGAGATCGAACAACAACGCCTGGGGGCGGGCTAGAGAAGGAGCCGTCACAGCGCCTCCAGAGAGCAGTGCATCATGTAGTTGACGGTGACGTCGCGAGCATTCAGACGATAATGCCGCGTCACCGGGTTGTAGGTCAGCCCGGTCTGTTCGCGAACCCGCAACCCCGTGGCGCGACACCAGGTGGAAAGCTCCGAAGGACGTATGAACTTGCGATACTCATGGGTTCCCTTGGGCAGAAGTCCCAGGAAGTATTCAGCCCCAAGTATCGCAAAGGCATAGGCCTTGGGATTGCGATTGATGGTCGAGAAGAAAACATGGCCGCCAGGTTTTACCAGAGTGGTGCACGCTCGCACGATTGCGGCGGGATCCGGTACATGCTCGAGCATTTCCAAGCACGTGACCACGTCGAACTCGCCCGCATGTGCTTCGGCCATTTCTTCTGCACTTGCCTGGCGATACGCCACGTTGGCACCAGTCCCTTCCTGATGCAGCCTGGCCGCGGCCAGGGGCGCTTCGCCCATGTCGATACCGGTGACCTTGGCTCCCCGGTGCGCCATGGCTTCGCTCAGTATGCCGCCACCGCAACCCACATCGATCACCTGTTTGCCCGCCAGGCCGGCGCGGCTGTCGATGAAATCCAGCCGCAGCGGATTGATATCATGCAGGGGCTTGGAATCGCCGTCTCGATCCCACCAGCTGCTGCCAAGGGCATCGAACTTGGCAATTTCGGACTGATCCACATTGCCCCGGGGGTCTTTGCTTGTATGTTGCGCTGGGTTCATGACGCCTCTCCTGGTTGGCAGATATCCGCCATGGCCCGTTGATGCTCGGCGACCATGGGGATGAGTTGATCGAGATCGATATTCATTAGTTCACCATCATTGACTCGGCACTGACCGTCAACCCAGACATGACTCACCTGGCGGCTGTTCATGGCATACACGATGGCGGAGGCCGGGTTGTGAACCGGCAGCGTATTGACAGCCTGTAGATCCACGGCGATAAGGTCCGCGGCAAAGCCTTGACTGAGCTGGCCGATGCGATCCTCCATACCAAGGGCTTGGGCACCGTCTCGAGTCGCCATGGCCAGGGCCGCCATGGCGGGCAAGGCGGCAGCGCTGCCACTCACGCCCTTGGCCAGTAACGCAGCGCTCTTGAGCTCATCGAACATGTCCAGATCGTTGTTACTGGCAGCGCCATCGGTGCCCAGCGCCACATTGACGCCGGCCTCCTGCAAGCGTGCCACCGGACAGAACCCGCTGGCTAACTTCAGGTTGGATTGTGGGCAATGAACCACCTGGGCACCACTTTCCTGCAGGATAGCCAGATCGTCGTCGTCGATCTGAGTCATGTGCACCGCCTGGAAGTGGGGGCCCAGCAGCCCTGACTCGAATAATCGTCTCAATGGGCGTTTGCCGTATTGCGCCAGACTCTGCTCGATTTCATCTGCAGTTTCATGGACATGCATCTGAATGGGAAGGCCCAGTCGCTTTTGCACTGCGCCTAATCGCTGCAGACTGTCGTCGCTTACGGTATAGGGGGCGTGAGGGCCGAAAGCCAGGGAGATCGTGGGGTGGTGGCGGTAACGTTCGAACAGCGCCTGAGTAAGCTCGAGACCCGCGCTGAAATCCGTGGCCCAGGGCGTAGGAAAATCGATCAGCGGCGTGCATAGCTGTACGCGCATGAGACCCTCTTCGAGTACGGTACCGACCGCTTCCGGAGCCAGATACATGTCGGCGAAGGTGGTGGTGCCTGAGCGCAGCATCTCCGCCATCGCCAAGCGCGTACCATCCGCCACGAATTCCGGGGAGACATGTTTCGCCTCTGCGGGCCATATGTGCTCGTTGAGCCAGATCATCAAGGGTAGATCATCCGCATAGCCTCGCATCAGGCTCATGCCGGCATGATTGTGGGCATTGATCAGTCCCGGCAGCAGGGCATGATGCTCGAGACGCAGCCTGCGTTTGGCAGTGACGCAGTCATGCGCCTCTTCAATCGGCCAAGGCCCCAGCAGTCTGCCATCCTTGATAGCGATGGCGTGGTTTTCGAGCACCGGCAGCCCTTCACTCATCGGTAGAACCCAGCGGGCTTCAATCAGTAACTCGACTTCCTGGGTCGCGATGGATGGCATTACAGTCCTCCTTCGGTATCATGCGAAGCATTCTACTATTTCTCGCCGTCCTTTGCGGTATCGCTGCGCGACATCCTTTTCTCCATGCAGAGGCGTGAATGACGACCACCACTTGGAGCTATTCAATCCAATGTTCGATATCAATCCCGTTACACTGATCGAAGCCACCATTTGCGAGCATAGCGTGATCAATACGCCGGAACGTGGCAGCATTGCAGGTTTACTGGCATGACGTCAGAATTCGCAATCTTCACTAAAAATCGATGGGCAGTTCATTCGATTAATTCATTCATCATGCAGGAGGGACCCCATGATTCGTAAAGCCGTTCTACCCGTTGCCGGACTCGGTACTCGTTGCTTGCCCGCTTCCAAGGCCATTCCCAAGGAAATGATCACGATCGTCGACAAGCCGGTGATTCAGTATGTGGTCGAAGAGGCCGTGAAAGCAGGCATCAAGGAGATCGTTCTAGTAACGCACTCCAGCAAGAGCGCCATCGAGAACCACTTCGACAAGCACTTCGAACTGGAAACGACGCTGGAAGCGAAGGGCAAGAAGGAGCTGCTCGAGGAGTTGCGTGCCATCATTCCACAGGACGTCAGCATCATCAGCGTGCGCCAGCCAGAACCGCTGGGTCTGGGTCATGCGATACTTTGCGCCCGGCCGGTGATTGGAGATGATGCCCCCTTCGCCGTGCTGCTCCCGGATGTGCTGGTGGATGATGAAGGACTCGAGCGCAACGATCTGTCCGGCATGATCGAAGCCTTCGATGCCAGGGGCGAAGCCCAGATCATGGTCGAGAACGTTCCCCAGGACATGGTGCACAAATATGGCATCGTCGCTCTGGAGGGAGATTCCCCCGAGGCTGGCAAGAGCACGCCGATCACCGGCATGGTGGAAAAACCCGACGTCGAAGAAGCGCCTTCCACCCTGGCGGTGATCGGCCGCTATCTCTTGCCTGGCGCAATCTTTCCGCTGCTTGCCAAGACCACCCCCGGCGCGGGAAATGAAATCCAGCTGACCGATGCCATCGATACACTGCGCAAGGACAGCAAGGTCGCCGCCTATCGCATGCAGGGAGCGACCTACGATTGCGGTCATCAACTCGGCTATCTCGAGGCTACCTTGGTACTAGCCAAGCGCCATCCCAAGTTTGGCAAAGGCTTCAACGAACTGCTCCAGCGCTACGCCAACGAGGGCTGAATCGATGCGTATCATCGTATATGGCAGCGAGTTGGCTGCCGCCGTTGCCGCCACCGCGCTCTCTTCGGTAGGGCACCAGGTAAGTTGGTACCCGCATCCGGACATGCCCTGGCCGCAGCTACGCGAAGCCCAGTGGTTGAACCGCGAGCCCGTGATTATCGATCAGCTCGAAGAGAGTTGCTCTTCCGGCGCTCTCAGGCTCGTCGAGACCCCGTCCGCACTTACCGAGGCGGATGTGGTCTGGTTGGCCCTGGCACCGGATCAACGGGAAACCGCGGAACATTTCATCGATGCCATTGCCGAGCATCAGACGTCGCCACTGGTGGTAGTGAACAACTCCATGTTCCCGATCGGCCAGACCGAAGTACTGGAAGGGCTGCTGCGGCATGCCTCCCAGGCAGCGGTGATGCTGCCAGACATGATCGAGGAAGGACGCGCCTGGCAAGCGTTCACGCGACCGTCGCGCTGGCTGCTCGGATGTGAAGACGATTGGGCCGAGCGGCAGGTACGCGAGTTGCTGCGCGCTTTCAACCGTCGTGCCGAGAATATTCATCGTATGCCGCGCCGCGCCGCAGAGCTGACCAAGCTGGCCATCAACGGCATGTTGGCCACCCGCATCAGCTATATGAATGAAGTGGCGGGACTGGCGGATTCCCTCGAGGTCGATGTGGAACATGTACGTAAAGGCATGGGCGCCGACAGCCGGATCGGCTATGAGTATCTCTACCCGGGCTGTGGTTTCGGTGGCCCCAGCTTTTCCCGGGATTTGATGCGTCTGGCGGACGTACAGATGGCAACCGGTCGGGAGTCCTACCTTCTTGAACAGGTACTCGATATCAACGAGAACAAGAAAGAGACCCTGTTCCGCAAGCTATGGGGTCATTTTCATGGGCAGCTGGAAGGGCGTACCGTGGCCATCTGGGGGGCAGCGTTCAAACCCGGCACGGCGCGCATCGATCATGCCCCTGTACTGACGCTGCTGCGGGCACTCTGGGCCCAGGGGGTGCATGTGCGCCTCCATGATCCCGCCGCCTTACCCGCCGTACGCGCCGAGGTGGGAGATCATCCGCTGCTGACACTTTGTGCCAACAATCCCTATGAGGCCTGCGAAGGGGCGGATGCCTTGATGCTGGTTACCGAGTGGAAACCCTACTGGAATCCGGATTGGCGTCGTCTGAAGGAAATGTTGGGAGCCAAACTGATTCTGGATGGGCGCAATATCTACGATCCCAGCTATGTCGCGGCCAGGGGGTTGATCTATCGCGGTATCGGTCGCCGAGCGGACCCGTGACGCTTGGCATAATCAGCGACCGATTCACCAACCACCGACACAATTACGCCCCGCAGTGCGGGGCGTAATGTATTACAGCAATCCTGCAACGAGCCGATATAATCCTCGAAGGGAATATCAGCTGTAGTTCTGGGCCACGAAATCCCAGTTGATCACGTTCCAGACCGCTTCGAGATACTTCGGACGGGCATTGCGGTAATCGATGTAGTAGGCATGCTCCCAAACATCGATGGTCAGCAATGGCGTCTTGCCGTGAGCGATTGCGCTATCCGCATCGTCGGTATTCAAAATCTCGACGCCGCCGTCATCACTCTTGATCAGCCAGGTCCAGCCGGAACCAAAGTTCCCCGCCGCCTTGGTACTGAACTCCTCCTTGAACTTGTCGAAGGAGCCGAACTTGGCGTTGATGGCATCGCCGAGTGCGCCGGAGGGCTCGCCCCCGCCGTTGGGAGAGAGGCAGTGCCAATAGAAGGTGTGGTTCCAGACTTGTGCCGCCTGGTTGAACAAACCACCTGACGCGGACTTGACGATCTCTTCAAGAGACTTGTTGGCGTCATCGGTGCCATCGGTCAGCTCGTTGAGTTTAGTTACATACGCCTGGTGGTGCTTGCCGTAGTGATACTCCAGGGTTTCCGCCGAGATATGCGGTTCCAGTGCATTTTTCTCGTAGGGAAGAGCAGGTAGTTCGAATGCCATTGGTTAACTCCTTTTGAATTCACCTTGGAATACAGCACTTGATAGAAAACCTTATGATACCAAGCATCTGCGTACATGGTGTCGTATCATCTTAGCAGTCTGTCGCCTAAGAGCCAATTATGCCAATGGCCTAACCAGGCGGTAGCATCTAGGTCAACGAACGACGAACTCTTTATGTCCGCAGAATCACGTGAATAACCCAGGACAGATAGTTTAGGAGATTGCATGAATCGCTCGGACGAGCCGCGAATGACGACGCCGATCGTGCCGGAGCCGGATAATGAGACGACACCCCGGCATCGTTCGCCCCCGCGGCGTGAACGCCGCGTCAAGACTCGCGCTCTATGGTTGTTATGCTTGATCCTGTTGGCGGCACTCGTGTCGATGGGGGTCTATTACTGGTTCGATCGCCAGGAGTGGCAACTCAAGCAGCGCGAACTCGATGGCCAGCTCTCCAATCTGCACGCCCGGTTTGATAGTCTGGACGATCGCCAGCAGGGTGCCGGGTTCAAGGCACAGCTGAATGAACTTTCATCGAATCAGCAGTCTTTGAATGAGCGTCAACAAGAACTCACGACACTACTGAAGACGCTTCAGGATCATGCTGCCAAGACTGACCCGGAAGCAACCGCTAAGCGAATCGAATCTGCCCGCAAGGAACGCGATACGCTTTCTGCGACTCTCGATGCCATGGGACGCTCCCTGGCCACCCTGGAACAGAGTAGCAACAAGGCTCGAGCAGCACTCGACACGCGCTTGAAGGACGCCGGTACCGAGCGAGGCGACCTCGAACAGCAGCTACAAACCCAGAGTGGAACTATCCGCGGGCTCGAGGATCAGATGCAGTCGCTTGTCGGGCAGGAGTTCGACAAAACTCTGGCTACAGTGCAAGAAAGAATGGATAGTGTCAGTTCACGCATCGAGGCATTGGAAGAAGTCAGCCAGCAGCGACAAGCCCGATTTGAAGAACTGAACGCAGCGATTCAATCCAACCGTGCAAGCCTTACGGAGTTGCGCCAAGGCCAGCTTGCGTTAAGTGCCAGCGTGGAGAATCTTGGTGATCGCCTGGAGTAATCGACAACTACGCGGTAGGGGAAGGAGCAAGGGAAATGCACGCACCCAAAACAACGCAAATACTTGAGCGATCTTGTCGTCATATCACGTTTCTACCCAGCACAGCCTCGTTACTTTGGCCGCCGGGAGTAAACTGATCGACCATGGGTACGCCACCTCTCAAACAACCGCTGATTCTGCTGGTATTACTCTCTTGCAGTTTCCAGGCAGTAGCACTCGACACGGAAATCACAGGCGTAGGAGATGAAGTCGCCGAGAATGTCGAAAACTACCTGGCCGAACTCGATGCCAGCGAATACGGGCAAGATCGACTCGAGTACGAGATCACGCATCGTGCCAGCGAAGCGCTCAAAGCGTTTGGCTACTACGAGCCCCAGTTCGATATTACGCTGCAGCGTAAAAAGGGAAAGGGTGAAGGTAAGCAGGATGAAGCGGGGGTCGAACTGGCAAAAATTGCCATCAAACCAGGCGCCAGAGCGAAGATAACCGTACTCGATGTAACCCTGCTCAACGATGCCAAGGACGATGAGGCCTTTCAGGAAGTCATTGCTAGTACGCCGCTCAAGGTAGGCCAGCCACTACGCCAGGATCGCTACGACAGCTTGCGCAGCAATCTATCTACTTTGTCGCTGGAGCGTGGCTATTTCGATTCACGTTTTACGGATCATCGCCTGGAGATACGCCCCTGGGAGGAGAGTGCGCGCATCTACCTGACCCTCGACAGTGGCGAACGTCATATTTTTGGCGATGTTGATTACCGTGGCAGTCAGATCGATGTATTGCGACTGCGCAACATGCTCAATTTCGAGCCGGGCGATCCTTACCTCGCCGGCGATCTGGCGGAATACAACCAGCGCCTGGGTGAGACCGGCTGGTTTCGTAGCATAGCGGTGCGGCCACGGCTGCAGCAGGGCGCGGACACCATCGCCCAGGCACAGCGCAGCTGGTGGGAGGCCGTCGATCGTCAGTCAACGTCATCGCCCATGCAACCCCAGAAACCCACGTTATTGGCAAGTAGCGCTATCGAGGCGGCGGTTCGCACCGGCAGCGAACGGCCACCGCGGGTGCCCATCGATATCACCCTGATACCCGCGGATCGTCACCAGTTTGAAGTGGGCGTCGGTTTTGCCACGGATGTGGGGCCTCGTACCAAGTTTACCTGGGAGCAGCCCTGGCTCAACGAAGATGGCGATAGTCTCAATCATAATCTGTACTTGTCCGGTCCCGAGCAGGAGTTCAGCGGCGAATATCTGATGCCGCTGGAAAATCCACTGCGCGATCGCTATGAAGTGCTCTACGGGCTCAAGAATCGCGATATCGAAGATACCGAAAGCCTCGAAGCCTCGATCGAGTTCGCGCGCCGGTGGCGTTTCGACAACGATTGGATACAGCGCATCTATTTCCGCACGACCTATGAGGATTACATTCAAGCGGACCAGGACACGGATGTACTGCTCTACTACCCAGGGGTCAGCTGGGCGCGCACCCGCACGCGCAACCCACGCTTTCCTACCTGGGGCGACAGCCAGCGTATTACCTTTGAAGTTTCCGACGAAGTATGGGGGTCCGGTGCAACTTTCGTGCGTAGCATTTTCGATACCCAATGGATTCGCATGTGGGGGAGCAATACGCGTTTCGTTGGCCGCGCCAGTATCGGGGCCATGAGTACCGACGATTTCTCGAAGATCCCGCCATCACTTCGCTTTTTTGCCGGCGGCGACCAAAGCGTACGCGGGTATAGCTATGAAAGTCTTGCACCGGAAAACGCAGACGGCGAGTTATTGGGCGGGCAACAACTGTTCACCACCAGCCTCGAGGCTCAGCGACGGGTCACCGGCGATTGGTGGGGGGCGGCTTTCGTCGATACCGGCAATGCCTTCAACGACTGGTGGCCGGAGGATCTGGCAACCGGAGCAGGGCTTGGTGTGCGCTGGATCTCTCCGGTAGGCCCGATTCGCCTGGATATCGCGCACCCCTTCGATAACGACGACGCCTTCCGGCTGCATTTCGCCATAGGACCCGAGTTTTGATTTTTCCCTTGCTTCGTTTATTGCTGTGGTTACCGTTTTGGCTGTTGGGATTGTTGTTGTTTCTTCTGGGTTTGGCCCTGTCGCCCTGGGGCACTCAGTGGTTGATATCCCAGGCCGAGAAACGTGATTTTCTGCAGGTGGAAAGCGTCAGTGGGGCACTACTGGACGAGTTCACGCTGACGGGGCTTGCACTCGATGCAGGCCCGGCGCGTATCCAGGTTGGGCGATTACACCTGGACTGGGCGGACGACTGCGTGTTCGACGGCAAGCTATGTCTGGATGCGTTGCAGCTCGAAGGCGTGGATGTTCGCATTGCCCAAAGCGAAGAGGCCGAGCCAGAACCGGAAACGACGGATGAAGGCGGAATGCCGTCGATCGCTCTGCCGTTCCCTATCGAACTGCGCGCGATCGAACTGCGTGATGTGGACGTACGTCTGGCGGATGGCACCCGCTTGACCTGGCAGCGCTTTACCACCGGTGCCCGGCTTGCCGGTCATAGCGCCACGCTTCTGCCCACGCGCCTGGTTGACAGCGAGTTGCGTCTGCCAGTGTCGCCGGGTCAGGCCCTGGTGATGAATGACATGCCTGAAGACGCATCTTCCGATGAAAATGACCAGGCCATGCCGGTTTTGTCCCAGAAGCGTCTGACGAGCGAGGCGATCGATGCCGCCAACGGCGTCGTCACACGTAATTCTCGAGAAGCAGTGGCAGAAGAGTCGGCTACCGACGAGCCGGCAGAAGCGGACACACGCCCATTGGAAGAGCGCGAGCGCCTGGATCTGCCGGACATCGAGCTGCCTATGGACGTCAATGTTCCCAGCCTGGTGGTCGAGGACTTTCGTATCACCGGGCCAACCGAGCAGACGGTGGAACGCCTAGCGATCAGTTTGAAGGGGCAAGGCCACGAGGTGCGCCTCACCAGCCTGGCACTGGCTTCGACGGCAGCGGATGCTGAACTTTCCGCAAACGTCACGCTAAAGGATGATTACCCGCTGGGGCTCGACTTGGATGCACGCATCCATCAGCAGCCCTTGAGCGGCGAGCGCCTTCAATTGACTCTCGATGGCAGCTTGGCGGATTTTACTGCCAATCTGGACGCCACGGGACCACTCGCGGCGCGCTTGAAGGCTCAAGCCGACGTGCTGGCTCCTACAAAGCCCTTTGATGTCGCTCTGAGTGCTGAACGCCTTGAGTGGCCCTTGCCTCAGCCTGAACCAGAGCCGTCTCAGAAGACTCAGGATAAACCGTCCCAGAAAGCGTCATCCTCAATCTCAACACAATCTCCAGCCCAAGCAACGCCTGAGAGTTACGTGGTGCAGGATCTCGTGTTCCAGGCCGATGGCGATTTGAGCGATTATGAAGCGGCGTTATCCGGCGTCGTTTCCGGCTCTGCGCTACCAGAGGAAGTGCAAGTGGCGCTGAAAGGCAAGGGCAATCTGGAACGCTTTTCCTGGACGCCTCTCGCACTTTCAACCGGCAGCGGCTCCTTGATCAGCCGTGGTGAAGCACGCTGGGCGCCGGACGTGGACGTCAATGCCACGCTGCACCTGGAGGATTTTTCGCTCGATGCGCTGACAGATGCGGTGAGTGGACGCCTTGATGGCGATGCTCAGGCGCATTTTGCAATGACCGAGAAGGGAGATTGGCAGGTAGACATCCCCAAGCTCGATATCGATGGCACTCTGCAGGATCGCCCGTTGTCACTTAACGCACAGCTCAACGGAAACAGTGACATGCGCTGGAACATCGAACAGTTGCGCCTGCGCCAGGGAAAGAATCGTCTGACCGCCAAAGGCCATATCGCAGAGCGCATGGATCTCTCCGGCGAGATCGATGCACCGGCACTGCAAACCCTGCTGCCGGAGCTGAGCGGGCGCATTCAGAGCCGCTTCTCGGTGGAAGGTACCTTCGAGGCACCTCAGCTCGATCTGAGCCTGGATGCCACCGATCTACGCTATGCGCAGAATTCGCTGAATAGCCTGCAGCTCAAGGCCGATATCGAAGGGCTAGACAATCCTTCTCTTGATGTCGTCCTGAATGTCAGCGGTGTCGACGCAGCAGGGCAGCGCTTTTCCGCTATCGACTTGACGCTCGATGGCCGGCTTTCGGATCACCAACTCGATTTTTCCGCGGACGCGGCGGAAGACATGCCGCTTTCCCGGGCATCCTTGGCGTTACAAGGCGGTCTCAACGCCGCTCGCGATCGCTACAAGGGGCGTCTCGAATCGCTAGAGGTGGATAGTGAGCAGGCGGACCTGCGTCTGGAAGATGCCTTGGCCTTCAATGCCAACCTAACCGCCGGCAGCGTTGAGGCGTCGCCATTCTGTCTGGTCCGCCAGCAGGGTGGGCGTCTTTGTGCCACCGATACCGTCAAGGCGTCCGCCGAACGTGGTAGCGCCACGCTGGAACTCAGCAACTTCCCCATGGCGATGATTTCCGCCGCACTGCCGGAAAACTGGTCGGCAGAGGGCCAGACCAATGGTCAGTTCGATCTTAGTTGGGCTTCCGGCGGGCGCTGGTCGGCACAAGCCGAGGTGCAGAGTAATCTCGCCATCGATGGTCGCGATGCATTTGGCAAACCTTGGTCGGTGCCCGGGGCCTCTTTGAACGCCTCTCTCGATGCCAGCGACTCGAAGGCACAGATAGAAGCACGCCTGGGCCTCGAACAAGCCGGCGTGGTACGGCTCGATCTTAAGATCGACGATCCGACAGGGCAAGCGACCCTCGATGGGCGTTTGGGTATCGATGACATTCGACTGGCACCATATCGACGCCTGACGACTGCCTTGGATGAACTCGAGGGTTCCCTCAATGCGGATGTCGGACTTGGGGGCAGTCTGAAAGAGCCACGCCTCACCGGCGATGTCAGTCTGGACGAGCTGCGTGCCCAAGGCCAGGACATCCCCGTCAAGATGCGTGATGGCACCCTTGCTATTCAACTGCGGGGGGACAATGCCGATATCGCGGGTTTCGTCGAGGCGCAAGAAGGGCGTATCAACCTCGACGGCCAGGCCAGCTGGCCAACGCCACAGGAGTGGCAGGCGGAGATTTCCTTGAACGGCACCGACGATCCGTTGCTAGTCGTGCTGCCGGATTTCGGACGACTACGAGTGGCCCCGGATCTCGAAATTCGTGCGACGCCTGAACTGCTACGTATCGGCGGCCAGGTCCGCATCCCCTGGGCACGTTTGAGCGTGGCAGGTACGCCCCCCTCGGCGATCGCGCCAAGTTCCGATGCGGTGGTCATCACCCGGGAGGACGAGGAGGAAGCCAGGCGCAAGGCCGAACAGGCCGCAGAACAAGCCGGTCAACGTGCTGGAGAGGCCACTTCCCAGGCGCTGGATGAAGCCGGCATGCAACTCGACGTCGACGTCGAATTGGTTCTGGGGCCAGATGTGCAGCTGGAAGCCTATGGCCTGGAAACCTCCTTGAACGGTACGCTACAGGTACGCCAAGGTAGTGGCCCGGTGCAGTTGTTTGGCGACGTCAATCTGGAAGACGGACGCTATCAGGCTTTTGGGCAGGACTTGATCATTCGTCGCGGCCAGGTTCTGTTCAGCGGACCCGCTTCTCAGCCACGGCTGCAATTCGAGGCTATCCGCAACCCCGACGTCACCGAGGATGGTGTGATCGCGGGACTGCGCGTCACGGGGCCGGCGGAACAGCCGCGGTTGAAGATCTTCTCCGAGCCGGCCATGGATGAAAGCCGCGCACTTTCCTATCTGCTGCGTGGTCGCGCTCCGGATGATGGAGGCGCTGGAGCCGACAGCGCATTGACCTCCGCGCTGATCGGGCTGTCATTGTCACGTACGGGCAATGCCGTAGGACAAGTAGGGCAGGCCTTCGGCATCAATGACTTGGCACTGGATACCGCTGGCAGCGGCGATGACAGCCAGGTAGTGGTCAGCGGCTATCTGTTCGATGATCTCAAGGTGAGTTATGGCGTTGGTATTTTTTCACCTATCGCGGAATTGACCCTGCGCTATAAACTACTTCAGAACCTGTATGTGCAAGCGGTATCCGGTGCGGCTCAAGCAGTAGACTTGATCTACACCTTCAATCTTGGCCGTAGTGAGGGGGGTGAAGAACGTTGAACATTGCTCCTTGTTAGTCGTCTAATAATGCCGTTGCTATCGAACATGCCTGAACGCTTGAAAGGAGTATTTGCCATGTTGGCACGTAACAAACAGCAGCTACCCTCTACCGATGAAGCCTTGCCCGGGCGTGATGCGGCAATGGTCATTTCCGGCAAACACCTGGTCAATGGACGTTCACTGTTGCCGCCTTTTCCTGAAGGGTATGAAGACATCGTGTTGGGGCTGGGCTGTTTCTGGGGTGCGGAGCGCTTGTTCTGGAAGCTACCCGGCGTGTACGTCACTGCGGTGGGCTATGCTGGAGGGGTTACGCCCAATCCCAGCTATGAAGAAACCTGCAGTGGTCGTACCGGTCATGCCGAGGTGGTACGTGTGATCTATGACCCGAACGAAACTCGTCTGGCGTCATTACTGCAGGCCTTTTGGGAGGCCCATGATCCAACCCAGGGCATGCGCCAGGGTAATGATGTGGGGAGCCAGTATCGCTCAGCGATCTATACCACCAGCGATGCTCAACAGCGCCAGGCACTCGAAAGCCGTGATCAGTATCAGCAGGCGCTACAAGACGCCGGCCAGGATGCCATCACCACGGAAATCAAGCCCTTGGAGAATTTCTACTATGCTGAGGAGTATCACCAGCAGTACCTGGCCCGCAACCCCAATGGTTACTGTGGGTTGAAGGGAACAGGGGTGAGCTGCGCGATAAGCGGATAGCTCTCATAAACGTTTACAGTGTCACCCCAAGTAGACGGCTAGGCGGAATTCTTGATGAACCGACCTCAATCGCTATCGCTATCCGCCACTGGCTCGAAACGATCGACGCGATAAAGCTGTGGCACCTGATCGAGACCGTCGATCCTGCAATCGAGCTCGTTGACCAGGCCATCGTCCAGACTATAGACCCAGCCATGCAATGATAGTGGTTGACCCCGAAGCCAGGCGCGCTGAACGATCTTGGTATGGGCCAGGGTATTCACCTGACTTTCGACATTGAGTTCGCACATACGGTCGACCTGCCGCTTGAGCGGTAACTCTCCAAGTTCACTGCGATGGCGGCTATACAGTTCGCGTACCGAATGTAACCAGAAATCGACCATGCCGTTCTCGCCACCGGTGATAGCGGCCTTGATTCCCCCACAGCCGTAGTGGCCTACGATCATGATGTGCTTGACCTTTAGTACATCGACAGCGAACTGCACTACTGATAGCGCATTCATATCATTGTGATACAGGATGTTGGCCACGTTGCGATGAACGAAGACTTCACCCGGTGGCAGATCGATGATCTGATTGGCCGGTACGCGACTGTCGGAGCAGCCGATCCATAGATAGTCAGGGTTCTGCTGTTGAGACAAACGAGAAAAGAACTCGGGGTCCTCTTTACGCATGGACGTTGACCAGGTTCGATTCTGCTCGAGCAGTCTCTCGATATCGCTCACTATTTTCTTCCTTAGGCGGATCTAACCTGAATTTTTACCCTTCATCATAGGCTGGGTCAATCGACAGCATTACTCCCGAGGAACGCACTTGGCTGGTATCATCGCCACAAATCAAGACTGGAGAACAATCAACGTGACTGATTACGATTATGACTTGTTCGTCATCGGGGCCGGTTCCGGCGGTGTGCGTGCCGCACGCACGGCAGCTGCCACCGGCGCTCGCGTCGCCATTGCCGAAGATCGCTATTTGGGCGGTACCTGTGTCAACGTCGGCTGTGTCCCCAAAAAACTTTATTCGTATGCGGCTCATTTTCACGAGGCTTTCACTGAAAGCGCCGGCTTTGGCTGGCAACTCCCTCAGCCGGCAGAGTTCGACTGGGCAACGCTTCGGGACAACAAGATCGAGGAGATCAAGCGCCTCAATGGTATCTATGGGCGCTTACTCGAAGGCGCCGATGTACGCTTGATCAACGGTCGCGCGCGAGTCATCGATGCGCATAACGTGGAAGTGGTCGGTGAAACCATCAGCGCAGCAAAAATTCTGGTGGCAGTGGGCGGCTGGCCCTGGACACCGGATTTCCCCGGTAAAGAACACGCCCTGAACTCCAACGATGTGTTCGACCTCGAGACCTTTCCCAAGCGCTTTCTAGTACTGGGAGGCGGTTATATTGCAGTCGAGTTTGCGAGCATCTTCAACGGCTTGGGTAGCGATTCGCATCTGGTCTATCGCGGTGAACTGTTCCTGCGTGGTTTCGACCATGAGATACGGGAGTTCACCCGGAACGAAATGGAGAAGAAGGGCGTCAATCTGCATTTCGAGACCAACATCGAATCCGTTGAAAAACAGAGCGACGACTCCTTGAAAGTCACTCTGACCAACGGTGAGACCCTCGAAGTCGATGCGCTCTTGTCAGCCACGGGGCGGCGTCCGCATCTTCAAGGGCTTGGACTGGATAAGCTTGATATCGAACTGAATCCCGATGGCACGCTCAAGGTCAACGATCGCTTCGAAACCTCCATACCTTCCATTCTGGCTCTGGGCGATGTTACCGGCGCACCGGAACTTACACCGGTTGCGCTAGCCGAAGCAATGCACATGACTCGCGTGCATTTCGCCGACGAGAAGTTACCTACAATGGATTACAACAACATTGCCACCGCCGTATTCTGCCATCCCAATATAGGCACCGTGGGCCTATCCGAGGAAGCAGCCCGAGCAGAGTTCGGTGCGATACGCGTCTACACCGCGGATTTTCGCCCCATGAAGCATACGTTATCGGGTAGCGACGAGCGCTGTCTCATGAAGCTGATCGTCGATGATGCCAATGACCGCGTGGTCGGTGCCCATATGGTAGGGGAAGATGCCGGTGAGTTGATTCAGGGGATCGCCATCGCAGTTCGCGCGAAGCTGACAAAGGCGGACTTCGACGCGACGGTTGGCATCCATCCTACCGGGGCGGAAGAGTTCGTCACCATGAGAACGCCAACGCGTTGTTGAACTCTTTGCACCTCTATCCGAGTAAACCAGCAAATTTCAGGCCGCCTCAGAAGGCGGCTTTTTTTAGTTCGTCATGCCAGATATTGATCTAAACTTGAGAAATCGATTCAAGTAGTGGCGACCACTTGCATAAAAAATAATTATGGATACAGCTTATGGCAATAATGCTATATTTTGATTGATGCTCATGCGCCTGTTACAATCTATCTATTCTCGCAATGGCGACCCTGGACATGGATGCATCCACACCACCGTTTACCCCGTCAGCGGACTTGGCTAAAAGCAACATTGCAGATGCCATCGTCGGACAGACTGGCAACCCTTTGTTCATTCGAAAACCTGCCACGGGAGACGGTTGGGGCATTTACGAGCTGGTAAAATCCTGCCCGCCATTGGATGTCAATTCTGCTTATGCCTATCTGCTGCTGGCCACCCAGTTTCGTGATAGCAGTGCGGTGGCCACCAATGAAGAGGGCGAAATCGTGGGGTTCGTATCCGGCTATACCAAGCAGAGCGCGTCGGACACCTATTTTCTGTGGCAAGTGGCCGTGGGCGACAAGGCCCGTGGCACCGGTCTGGCAAGGCGCCTGGTCGAGGCGATCCTGGGCCGACCCGAATTGTCATCGGTGCGCCATCTTGAAACCACGATAACACCGGATAACGCCGCGTCCTGGGGTTTGTTCAGACGGCTCGCCGATCGCTGGCAGGCGCCGTTGAACAGCCGGGAATACTTTTCCACCGAGCAGCTGGGCGGAGAGCACGACCCCGAAAACCTGGTGCGCATCGGTCCCTTTGACCCCCAGCACATCTAATCCAAGATTCTCCACTCTATTTAGCCATCTCATGAGAGGTTATAGCATGCAGACCAAGATTCTCGAACGCATGGAATCAGACGTTCGTACCTATTCTCGTTCGTTTCCGACAGTATTCACGAAAGCCCAGGGTGCTAGGCTGCATACCGAAGACGGGAAGAGCTATATCGACTTCCTGGCAGGTGCGGGCACACTGAACTATGGCCACAACAATCCCAAGATCAAGCAAGCACTGGTCGATTACATCTCCTCCGACGGTATCGTCCACGGGTTGGATATGTGGTCCGAAGCCAAGCGGGATTATCTCGAAACCCTGGAAGAGGTCATCTTCAAGCCGCGTAACCTGAATTATAAGGTGCATCTGCCTGGCCCTACGGGTACCAATGCCGTAGAGGCAGCGATTCGTCTGGCTCGGGTTGCCACCGGCCGCCATCACATCGTGTCCTTCACCAACGGTTTTCATGGTGTGACCATGGGCTCGCTAGCGACTACCGGGAACCGCAAGTTCCGTGAAGCTACTGGCGGTATTCCCACTCAGGGGGCCAGTTTCGTGCCCTTTGACGGCTACATGGGGGACCATGTCGACACCCTGGATTACTTCGAGAAATTGCTGGGCGACAACTCCGGTGGCCTTGATCGTCCCGCAGGCGTAATCATTGAAACCGTGCAAGGCGAGGGCGGTATCAACGTCGCGGGCCTCGACTGGCTCAAGCGCCTGGAGCAGATCTGTCGCGACCATGAGATTCTGCTGATCGTGGATGACATTCAGGCAGGCTGCGGGCGTACCGGCAAGTTCTTCAGCTTTGAGCATGCGGGCATCACCCCGGATATCATCACCAACTCCAAGTCGCTATCCGGCTATGGGCTGCCATTTGCTCATGTGCTGATGCGCCCGGAACTGGATAAGTGGAAGCCGGGCCAGTACAACGGTACGTTCCGCGGGTTTGCGCTGGCTTTCACCACGGCGGCTGCCGCAATGCGCGAGTTCTGGTCCAATGACGTGCTCGAGCGCGATGTACAGCGCAAAGGGCGTATCGTCGAAGATCGTTTTCAGAAGATCGCCGCCTGGTTGAACGAAAAGGGTCTAAGCGAAAAAGGGCACTCTGCAAGCGAGCGCGGACGCGGATTGATGCGCGGCCTGGATGTCGGCTCGGGCGATGTTGCCGACAAGATCACCGCTCAGGCTTTCAAGAACGGGCTGATCATTGAAACCTGCGGTTCGGATGGTCAGGTAATCAAATGCTTGTGCCCGCTGACTATCAGCGACGAAGATCTCGTCGAAGGACTGGATATTCTTGAAGCCAGTGCCAAGGAAGCTCTAAGCTGAAGTTGCTGACTGACACGACCATGCGGGCGCATTGGCGTCCGCATGCTTCAGCAAGATGTTTATAAGACACTCATAAGAAAGGGATATCGCTCATGATCGTTCGCAATCTCGAAGAAGCCCGCAACACCGAGCGCTTTGTAACTGCCGCCAATGGAAATTGGGACAGTACGCGTTTGTCGTTGGCCCAGGATGGCGGCAAGTGCTCGTTCCATATCACGCGGATCTATGAAGGAACCGAAACTCACATTCACTACAAGCATCATTTCGAAGCGGTGTACTGCATCGAAGGTGAAGGTGAAGTAGAAACCTTGGCCGATGGCAAGATCTGGCCGATCAAGCCGGGCGATATCTATATTCTCGATCAACATGACGATCACTTGTTGAGAGCCAGCAAGACCATGCACCTGGCCTGCGTGTTCACACCGGGCCTGACCGGTAACGAAAACCACCGGGAAGATGGCTCCTACGCGCCAGCGGACGAAAAGGCAGACGAAGCAGACGACAACAAGCCGCTCTAAATCATCACGCTGACAAACATCGGAACCATAGCGACCCTGATGACAATGTCATTAGGGTCGCTGTTAGTTGATTCACAGCTTCATGGGATTCATGGAAAAGGCATCTTTAACTTCGCATAATGTATATTATGTTAAATTAAGTATTCGCGTGATGATTCTTGTCCCATTTCTTTTTTAGCCTTCATGGCTCAAGCGTGTCTACTAGGACTCAGGCAGATAATGTTCAAAGAATGACAAACCTCCACCATTCTCCTTTCTTTCTGCTTATCCCTCTACCAAGATGGCGATCAGCGCTTCAGCTGTAGTCTATTAAAATGTACTCTTCCCAGCGCCTGCATTCAGACAGCGATCTTCAAGAATCCAACGAAGGAGTGACATGTGAGCGATTCGACACTGCAACGCATTACCACCCTTGATAGAAAACGCGTTGCTTGCCCTTACCGTTTAACCATGATGGCCGGATTGTGGATGGCACTCACGGCTCCAGCAGCCTTGGCTTTCGATTTCGAGGACGTGGCGAACAAGGCAAAACAGCTCGGCCAGCAAGATTATCAGCCTCCGGAGACCAATACGACTCCGAAGCTGCGGAATCTTGAATATGAGCAATACGCTCAGATTCAGTATCAAATGGATCGTGCTCTGTGGCGTGATGAACAGCTACCCTTCAATTTAAGTTTTTTTCATGAAGGAATGCATTATGTCAGCGCCGTAAAAATGAACGTGATTGATGATAGCGGCGTTCATGAAATCGCCTTCAAGCCTGAAAACTTTCACTATGGTGATGTAGAGCTTTCTGAAGAAGATCTCCAGGATCTGGGCTTTGCGGGTCTCAAGATTCATTACCCCATCAATAATCCCGATACCATCGACGATGAGATCATGGTCTTTCAAGGCGCCAGCTATTTCCGCGTGATTGGCCGCAACCAGATTTATGGGCTGTCCGGCCGCGGGCTGGCAATCGATACGGAAACCCCGTCTGAAACGGATGCGCCTTCCGGCGAGGAGTTTCCTGATTTTCGCGAATTCTGGATCGAGAAACCCAGCCCTGACAGTGATTCCCTGACCATCTTCGCGTTACTCGACTCTCCCAGTGCAACAGGAGCTTACCGCTTTGTCCTGCAGCCAGGGGAAGATTCAAAACTCGATGTAAAATCGCGTATTTTCTTGCGCAATCCTGTTCAGAAGCTGGGTATTGCGCCATTGACCAGCATGTTCCTCTTCGGCCCGAGTCAGCCTTCGCCAACCTTGAATTACCGCCCCGCCATACACGACTCCAACGGGTTGCTGGTGCACGGTGAAAAAGCTGGCTGGATATGGCGCCCGCTGGTCAACCCAAAAGAGGTGGAAGTCAGTGAACAACACATCGAAGCCTTGAAAGGCTATGGCCTTCTACAGCGCAGTCACGACTTTCATGACTACGAGGATCTGATCGATCGTTACGATCTGCGTCCGAGCGCCTGGGTAGAACCGCAAAACGATTGGGGGTCCGGCGCCCTGGAACTGATCGAGATCCCGACCGAAAATGAAACCAACGACAATATGGTGGCTTTGTGGAAGCCCGATGAAATGCCGGAAGTCGGTGAAGCTGCCGATTTCAATTACCGCATGTCCTGGACCAAAAACGAAAACCACTACCATGATGCATCCTCGTCCTGGGTCGACAGCACCATGCGCTCTCGCGGCGAAGTGCGTCAGAACGATCTAATTCGTGAGCCCGATGGTTCGATCGCTTTCATTATCGATTTCAAGGGACCGGCATTGGATTCGCTGTCGCCGGACACCCAGCCTACCGTTCAGATCAATGTGGGTGACAACGGTGAATTGGTCGAAAGTCAAGTCATTCGCAACACCGGCGAAGGCGGTTGGCGTGCCGTCTTGCGGGTCAAGCGTAACGATGATTCTCGGCCGCTGGAAATACGCGCGCACTTGCAAGACGGCGATCACCCGCTTTCAGAGACCTGGTTCTATCGCATGCCTGTTGCCAATTGAAAAAGCATCAACGCGTGGAAATCGATGCATGCCGGTTGTTGCATGGCGTTTGAACAGCCGGTGTGCATCTTTCGATTTTCTCTATTTAGCTGAACACAAGACTCGAATGAATTGACTCCTTCCAAGGCTCGAATGGAAAAACAAGTGGCAGCAAGCAAAAAGGAACGATTCATAGGGCTGGAATGGCTACGATTCTGGCTTGGACTCTATATCGTCATATTCCATACGCTGCATACCTACAAATCGATCAGTGGATGGTCTGGGTACATCACGGATATCGGCTTCTTTTCCACCAGTGCCTTCTTCGTTCTTTCAGGGTTTCTTCTAGCCCACGTCTATCTTGATGATCGCCAGCGCATGCGTGAGCCAGCAAGAAGTTTCTGGATCAAGCGTTTCTCCAATCTTTATCCGATTCATATTGGCGCAGTATTGCTGGCCATGGCGGTTTCGACGCTGATTGGCTATCTGGTCATCACGGAAGCCGACGCGAATGCCTCGATACGTTTCGTGCTTTACGACACCAACAACGGCTCCAGCCTGGAAAGCATAACGCACTACATGAGCAACGCAGAGCTGGCGTTGAGCGCCCTTCTGAACTTGACGCTGATGCATGCCTGGAATCCACTCTATCTAACCTTCAACCCTGTCACTTGGTCTATCTCTGCGCTGTTCTTTTTCTATCTGACCTTCCCCTGGATGGCGCCGCGGCTTTTCCGTATCAAATCCCCGTTCAGGGCCATGATGCTTCTCAATGCGATCTATCTGATCCCACCGATCATCGTGATCGCCTATACGGATTTCGGTATGCCGGAAACGGGCATCCTGCATCGAAACCCCTTGATAAGACTGCCTGAGTTCCTGGCCGGTATTCTGCTATGTTCGTTCTATACGAAACGCCGAGAACTAGGCCTCTCGATGGGACGCGCCGCGCAGTCATTGGCGCTTTTGTTCGTGGCCATCTGTATCGTCGTTGGCGTCTGGCTGCTGCGTCATCACGACTCTTTTTGGTACTACCTGTTGCACAATGGGCTGTTACTGCCCGCCCAGCTCGCGCTGATCTTCGTCGTTGCACACTGGTCGCCCTCCTCTGGCGCTGGCATGCGCCGTCTGGCTCATCGTCTGGGTGGCGCGTCATTGCCCATGTTTGCGCTTCATGTGCCTTTATTTGTCATCTTCACCCGCGTTGAACGGGTGCTCAGCGGCGAGCCGAGCCTTTGCCTGACCAGCATTCGCCAGTGCATGGATGCCGCCGGAGACACGTCCATATGGCTATATCCTGTCTTCCTGCTGTTTACCGTACTGTTTTGCATGATGTTCCAGGAGACCTTCGTGCTGGGCGTTCGGAAATGGATGCAGGGTAAGCTGTTAAGACCGGAACGCCGATCTGCCTGACTGAAGCCTAACATTGGGCTAATTTGCCCCTCTGAGAGTTGATCGAGGCAATGGCCCTATCGGCTTTATCTCGAATGGATGCATGGACGTTTCCACAGGGACTCCTTATCATCAGGCCCATTTGCCAGGCGGGTTTGTCAGCAGACAAGCGCGTATAATGAGGATTTTCAAGGATTTCAATGATCATGCCAATACGAAACGTGATGCTGGCATTCACTGCCGGAATGCTGCTCTTGGGCGGCTGCGCGCTCCAACCTCAATCACCAGACGAGAGTCGATTCGACGCTTTGGTCACCACGCCTCAACTCGATTCGCGCTTGAGCGCGCTTGAAGACAGTCTGGCCCAGCGCTGCGAAAGCGATGCTGATCGTCTCGAATCGCACACGGCGCGTCTCGATGAGGTTGGAGAAAGTGTCAACGCCATGAGTGGTACGCTGGGATCGCTACGGGCCGAAATCAAGAATTTGGGTGATGAAACGAGTGCGCCGCCCGCAGACTGCCCCACTAGCGATATAGAGGCATTGGAAAACAAGACCTTATTAGGGCGCACCGAATGGGTCGGCTTTCCTACCATCGGCACCTATCTGAAGGCACGGATCGACTCGGGTGCCAATACCGCTTCCATTTCCGCGAAAGATATCACCGAGTTCGAGCGGGAGGGAGAAAACTGGGTGCGCTTCAATTTGGCGCTTGATGAAGACGACACCGTCATCGATAGCGTCCGTGACAAGCCTATCGAAGCGGAGATCACCCGGCGTGTGCGTATCGTTCAAGCCTCCGGGGAAGAGAGCCGTCCGGTGATCACCTTGCTGATGCGTCTCGGACCGATCAAGCAAAACGTCGATTTCACCCTCAACGATCGCTCCCATCTGGACTATCCCGTACTGCTCGGACGGCGCTTCATGCTGGATATTGCGTTGATCGACGTATCTCAGAGCTACCTGCACGAACGTCCCGAATATCCAGGCGGTGAATCTGCCGATAGCGCGGCTCAAGACGAAGCCCGCGATGGTAAAGACGACAAGGAATAACGCTTTTATGTCTCGTGTCCCCTTTTATCTTCTGGTCGGCGTCCTGCTGATAGCCGGCATCGCAGTGACCGCGTATCGCCATGTTGCATTCGAGGTGCCATGGGTACCCGGCGAACAGCGCCAAGTCTGGGAAGTCGAAGCCCAGGTCAATTTCATCGCCGAAGATGGTTCTGCCAAAGTGAATCTGGCACTACCCACCAATCAGGAAGGGTTTCGCATCCTGACGGAGAATACGGGCTCTTCCGGTTTCGGACTCTCCTTTCTGGATGATGACCAGGGGCGCCGGGCACAGTGGGCCACTCGAGAAGCCCGCGGTAGCCAACAGCTCTATTATTCGGTTCAGCTTCTAGTCGCTCCCAATGCTGCTCGGCCTCGGGTCGAGCCTCCGCCGCCGGATGAGGAGGTATCCTGGGCACGTCCCTATGATACGGCCGCGCAAGAGGTCATCGATCAGGCTTATCGACGCTCCTCTGACGCCTTTACTTTCTCTAGGGAGTTGGTGCGTGCTTTTAGTGGCGATAGGCAGGATGAAAATGCCCGCCTGCTGTTGACCCAGTTCGACCGCCCCTCGCTACTGGTAAAGTTGCTTAATCAGGCTGGTGTTTCGGCCCGCAAGATTCATGGTCTATTGCTTGAAGACGGGCGTCGGCGGCAAAGCCTGACGACTTGGATACAGGTCTTCAATGCGGATGGTGACTGGGTCATCATCAACCCCACCAGTGGCGAGCAGGGTCGTCCTGATAATCTCCTGCTCTGGGAAGCTGGCGATCAAGCTGCTCTCGAGGTGCAAGGCGGACGTGATTCGAAGGTCACCTTCTCCATGCTGCAACACAATGAGCCGGCATCCGTGGCGGTACGCAATCAGCTGGCCAACGATACCCTGCTTAATTTCTCGATTCACAGCCTCCCGCTGGAAGAACAGTCGCTATTCAAGACCATTTTGCTGATTCCGATCGGCGCGCTCGTGGTCGTGTTACTGCGAGTGCTGATCGGCATCAAGACCTCCGGCACGTTCATGCCAGTGCTCATTGCCCTTGCCTTTATCCAGACCACGCTGTTCACCGGACTCATCGGGTTCCTGCTCGTCGTGGCAGTGGGCCTTGTGATCCGCAGTTATCTTTCACATCTCAACCTGTTATTGGTGGCGCGAGTATCGGCGGTGATCATTACGGTCATCGCCATCATCTCGATCTTCTCCGTCGTGGCCTATCGCATGGGGCTGAACGCGGGTCTTACGATCACCTTTTTCCCGATGATCATCCTTAGCTGGACCATCGAGCGCATGTCGATTCTCTGGGAAGAGGAAGGTCCCAAGGAGGTCTTGATTCAGGGGGGCGGCAGCTTGCTCACGGCGGTACTTGCTTATCTGGCCATGAACAATCCCTGGATACGCCATATCACCTTCAACTTCCTTGGCGTACAGCTGATCCTGATGGCATTCATCCTGCTGCTGGGCAACTACACCGGTTATCGGTTGCTGGAGTTGCGCCGCTTCAAGCCGATTACGGAGGATTGAGCCATGTGGGCAACCCCTTCACAGTTGAGAATTAAAGGCATCATCGGCATGAACCGGCGCAACATTCGTTATATTGGCCGCTACAATGATCGTCGCCTTTACCCGCTGGTGGACGACAAGCTGCAAACGAAGCTGCTGGCCAAGCGCTTCGGTGTCACCACGCCGGATCTGATTGGCACCATCAGCAACCAGTTCAGTGTCAAGCATGTCGCCAGGATGGTCGAGGGACATCTTGGCTTCGTCATCAAGCCCGCAAAAGGCAGCGGAGGCAAGGGCATCCTGGTGGTGGAGAATCAGGATAAAGAAGGCTACATCAAGCCAAGTGGCCACCGCTTGTACCGCGAGGATCTCGAGCGCCATGTCTCCAATATTCTGTCGGGGCTCTATTCCCTGGGGGGGTCACCGGATGTGGCGGTGGTAGAGGCGCTGATTGCTTTCGACGAATCGTTGGCGGAATACACCTATGAAGGCGTACCGGATATTCGCGTGATCGTATTCAAGGGCTATCCGGTCATGGCGATGATGCGCCTGTCCACTGCCGCGTCGGATGGCAAGGCCAACCTCCACCAGGGCGCCGTCGGCGTCGGTATCGACATCGCCACCGGCACTGCTGTGCGCGGCGTCCAGTTCGACCGCACACGCCTGGATCATCCGGATACCGGCCAGGAGCTTGTCAGTCTCAGGGTGCCCCACTGGGATACGCTGCTGAACCTCGCGGCCAGCTGTTATGAGATGACAAAGCTGGGTTATCTAGGTACCGACATGGTGCTGGATAAGATTCATGGCCCCATGCTGCTGGAGCTCAATGCACGTCCGGGGCTCGCCATCCAGATGGCCAATGGTGAAGGGCTTCGTAGGCGACTCGACCTTGTCGAGCGGCAGCCGGAAGGCATCGATGTGGATGCCCGAGTAGCCTTCTCACAGCAACATTTTGCCCGTCGCGGCGAACTTCAGGAGGCGGCACTTGCCTCCTGAGCCATCAAGCGCAGGCAAACCCAGGAAAAAGATGAGCGATCTATTCAAGCAACTTGAAGCGGCCGAGCCGGGCGTTCAGTATCCACTGCCACAGATTCTTGATGCCGTTCGCTGGAATGCAGATGGATTGATACCCGCCATCGCCCAGGAGCATGATAGCGGCGAAGTCTTGATGCTGGCCTGGATGAATCGACAATCTCTGGAAGAGACGCTGCATACCGGGCGCGTCTGCTACTGGTCCCGCTCCCGATGCAAGCTTTGGCGCAAGGGGGAATCTTCCGGTCAGGAACAGCATCTGAAATCGGCTCATCTCGACTGCGATGGTGACACTTTGCTGCTTCGTGTCGAACAAACCGGCCCTGCCTGCCATACTGGCAGGCGAAGCTGCTTTTATGTCGCGCTTGACGACGAGCGTGGCCACGTGGATGCCAAACCCCTTATCGATCCGAGTGCTCTTTATGGCAGCAAGGATTAAACAATTTCTTCGACGTGGCCTATCCATCCTATTAATCGGCGTTATTCGCCTTTATCAGTACGGCATCAGCCCTCTACTTGGCCCACGCTGTCGTTTCTGGCCCTCCTGCTCCTATTACGCCATCGAGGCCTTGCAGCTACATGGGCCTTTCAAGGGGGGCTGGCTAGCGTTAAAGCGTATTTCCAAGTGCCATCCCTGGCATGCGGGCGGCATCGATCCAGTGCCGCAAAAAAATGAACGCCCTTGCCACACTCCTTTTGAAGATGAACCAAACGGCTTTGAGGATTCGTCACGTTGACTACGCACTACGGTTATTCGGCAAGGCCCTAGTGCGCTACCTCCCGCTCCGCCACCGCATAAATACGCGTCAGCATGGCATGCAGCCCGTTGGCACGTGTCGGTGAAAGATGCTTGTCGAGCCCCAGTTCTTCCAGAAAGCGCGGTGTGGTCTCGGCAATTTCGATTGGCGTGCGATCGTTGTAAATGCGCATCAGTACCGCGATCAGCCCGGAAACGATGGCGGCATCCGAAGTGGCATCAAAATGAAGTGCCGAGCCCTGACGCTCGTGATGAATCCAGACATTGGACTGGCAGCCATCGATCTTCGTCTCTGGCGTCTTCATATCCTCGGGAAAAGCCGGTAACTGCTTACCCATGTCTATGATGTACTGATAACGATCCATCCAGTTATCGAATAAATCAAACTCCTCGATCAGCTCGGTTTGAGCCTCCTGAATACTCACTGCGCTTCTCCTGACTGATTTTCAACGACAGCCCAGTATAACGAAACAAGGGTGTTACCGCCTGCAGCAGGTCGACAATTTTACTATTAATGCAAAAATTCTAACCCTGCTACTTGCTATTTTGACAATCTGCCTCAGTAATTAACGCATTATAATAACCTGAGTTAAAAATAAATTTTTGTTTTGACCTGTCCCATCGACTCTACTAGCTTCATTTAAGTGCCCATGAATTCGATATGGATATTGTTGTTTCAGGTCACTATATTCGAGATGTTAAGAATATGGACGAAGTCGTTGCTCATAGAAATGAGCCACATAAAAAGGATTCTTGCCTATGCGTCACTCAATCGATAAAACACCCTCCGCTTCTCAAGCGTACATGCATAAACCCGGTGCTAAAAAAGCACTTTTGGCAAGCTTGGTTCTGTTAGGCGCAATCAGCCTTTCAGCCTGTGAGTCCGAAGAAGAAAGCTTTGATACCGAGGCTTCAAGCACCTCAGAGCAGTCTTCGTCATCTGAAGGTAAAACAAAGAGTGAAAAGCAGTCTTCCTCGTCGCAAGGTGCTCAGGAAGAGCGTCTTGAACCGAAGGAGAAGCCCAATAAAGAGCAAAGCGGAGAGTCGGAAATTTCTGCTAGTCAGGAAGATAGCAGGAATCCCGACGAGCCTTCCGATAGTAAAAAACGTGTAACGCCTGAAGAGCTAAACTCAGAAAATTGAATAGTTATTAGTTCAATCGTTAGCCGAAATTAAAAATTACTAGAACCCAGTAAGCAATCATAATTCAAGGAAGGATTTAATATGAAACTACTGAGCACACTCCCCCACGCATTTGCAGTCAGTACTCTGGCACTTGCTATAGCAAGTGGTTCCGCATTCGCACAAGATTCAGAATCACAAGAAGCCAACCTCGATATCACGATTGATCAGGCCAAGCCGGTCGTTAATGTCGAACAACCACGTCCGACTGTAACAGTCGATCAGCCGCAGCCAAAGATCAAGGTGTTCCAGCCGGCGCCAGAAGTCACTATCAGAATTCCTGAGCCCCGCATCGAGGTCACTCAGCCAGATGCCAATGTAAAAGTGGACATGCCTGATCCCAAGATCAGCATCCGGCAGCCTAAGCCGGACGTCTCTGTCGAGTCCAATCCGGATGTCAACGTCGAGCAGGCTCAGCCTCAGGTTCAGTTGCAAAAAGCAGACGCGCCTCAGGTCAACCTGAACAGAAGCGAAAGCCAGCCTGAGGTTTCTTACGAACAGGAAGAAGCCAAGGTCAATATCCAGCGTGAGGGCCAACAAGGGCAGTCTCAAAGTTCTCAGGGACAATCGCAGAAGTCGTTGATGGAGATGAAAGGCGAGCAAGTTCTCGAGCGCACGCTGATGACATCCAAAGACAACGAGGCTGGTCAGATCAAGGAGCTCGTCGTCGACAAGGACAGCAAGAAGCTCTTTGCCGTCCTCGGCGTCAAGGGCACGAATGATGAAGTCGTTTTGCCACTTGATGAGTTACAGCTCGAGCAGGGTCAGCTCAAGGTAGACAAGAGCATGGAAGAGATCGAGAGTGCTGAAACCTATGACGATAGCGAATATCAGCCCATCGCACTGGACGTGCCCATCAAACAGTTCGCTCAGTAAGTAGTAGTAAGCAGCAGCATCCGGTGGAACTGCCGGTAAGTTAGATTATCAATCAGCGGGACCTCCCCCTCCCCGCTGATTGTTTTTTTACGGAAGTAATTTTCCCATTCTGAACTTTATTCAGAGCCGACGGCTTTCAAGCTGATGAGCGGCAAGCTGACGCTGCCATTCGTCTGCTTCGGTGTGCAGATAGCGTGCTGTGGTATCAAGGCGTGAATGACGCGCCGTTTTAGCAAGATAACGCAGTTCGATGCCTGCCTGGGCCTGATGAGTGATCGCTGTATGACGCAGCCAATGCGGTGTTGCCTTTCGTAGCGTTTGCGCAAAGACAGCCCCGCCTTCATCTATCTCAATCTCTTGAGCAGCCTCTTTGAAACTCATCTTTATCAACCGATAAAGCTGATTGTCACCCAAGCTGCGTTTACCATTGAGCCCTCTTAGTACCGACCCTGACTCGTCCGCTTCAGGCAACGCAGTCAATCCCAGGTGCTCGCGCCACTCTCCAAGCAATGTAAGCATATCTGCAGGTACCGGGATGCTTGCAAGCTTGTCGCCCTTACCGATGACACGCCACCACCAGCGCCCTTCCCTGCAAAAGAAATCGCCCATCCTGGCCGAGGCCATTTCGCTGATACGTGGGGCCAGGAGATAGGCGAAACCAAAAATCAGCCGTCGCCGCCGCCAGAGGAAGTGCGCCCGTGAACTCGCGCTCTCTTCCAGAGGCCGATTCAGCCACTGCCATAGCCAGTCCCACAGCGGCCGCTCCAGATAGCGCTCAATTTCTTCTTGTCGATTGTCCAGCCGCCGGCGCTTGTCCCGCATCAAGCGAAAGGGATTGTGGGCTACCCAGCCTGCTTCCACTAGCCAGCTGAACAGCCCCTGCAGGATGATCAGACTCTGACGACGGCTTGCGGCAGTCAAAGGGCAGCGAAAAGGACGCCAATCGGGATGCGAACGCGGCCGTGGCGGCCCCACCCATTGCTCGGCGGGTAGCGGATTCGTTAGGAAGCCTTCGAACTCATCGAGTCGTCGACGATCCACGCTCGCAAGACTCAAGCGCTGCGCATCGAGCCATAGAAGCAAGCGCTCTGCCTCCTTGCGATAGGCGCGAAACGTCTGCGCACTCGCAGTGTACTCCTTGAGCCATTGCTCGACAGCCTGGGCGTCGCTATTAGCAACAATATGCGCTGAAACAGTGGTCGGCATCGCCTTAGACATGCTCTTCGACTCAGCCACCATCACTTCTCTATTGCCGCCATCACCGCTATCGCTGCCCTGCCGGTATTCCTTAGTCACTTTAGGCGCTTCTATCCAACAATACACGATGAGGGTATTGTTCATCTTACGCGGTAAAAATTCAAGATAAGGCGCGTAATCATGAATTTTTGTTTGTTTTGATAAATAAAATTACGTTTTATGTATTACGTAATAATTTAATTTGTTGGCAAATGGCGCTAAAATCTTCCGCATTACCGCTCTTTGAGCGGTCCGTTCGAACAGGAGAGCACCATGGCGCGTAGCGGCGTTCGGTATGAAGACGTACAAAAAGCCATTCACCAACTGCTGCAACGGGGTGAAACGCCGGGGGTGCAAAAGATTCGCGAGGTGCTCGGTACCGGCAGCTTCACCACCCTCAGCGAACATCTGCGACAATGGAAGATCGAGCGCGAGGAGAATCGCGACGAACCGCCCGCTCAGGACTTGCCCGAACCGCTGCAGACCTTGACCCAGGAGCTGTGGCATCAGGCCCAGGAAGCGGCGCGACAAGGCTTGGCCCAATATCGTGAAGAAGCGGATCAGCGTGTCTACGAATCGCAAAGCATCGAACAGGAAGCCCAGCGCCGAGCAGAAGACGCTATCCAGCGCGAATCCGCCATGGCCGAGCACTTGGCAGCCTTGCAGACACGTCTCGATGAAAAGAGCATGGTCCTGGCTCAAGTTCAGGCACAGCTCGACGCTAGCCATGCCGAACGTGAAAGCACGGCAGCAAAAAACGCACGCTTGGAAGAGCGACTCGATCAGCTACGTGAGCAGAGCAACGCGGAGGCCGCTGAATATAGACAGGCCCTGGATGAGCAAGCACGACAATTTGATGCGCGAATTGCCCAGGAGGAACAGCGGCATGAAACCGCCGAGGCCAAGCTCATGGCACTACTCGACGATGCTCGACGCGAACGCCAGGAACAGGAAAAGCAGCACGTCAAGCGTCAAGCGCAAACAGACAAACGCGTCGAGGGGCTAGAAATGTCTCTACAGGAACAACGCGCGGCGCTGGTTGAAGAGGAAGCGCGTCACCGCGAAGCGAAGTGGGAGCTACGGCGTTTCGGGGACACCGAGCGAGAAATGATTTTCAAACAAGAACAACTGGAGGCTCAGATTGCCGAGCGGGATCAGAGGCTCGAGCAGCTGCAGGAAGCGCTAAGAGAGGCTGAGACGCGGGTGGCAAGGACACCCCTGCCGCCGTTTGTGTATTGAAGATCGAGCCAAGCCAGCTCGGTTTTCAGGATGCTTGCCAGCGCTTAATAATCTGGTCGGCAAGATCCGTCAGTTCCGGTGCGACGAGATCCGGGTCCGGCACTTCAGTCGCGGGTAAGGTGGTGTTATAAGGCCGCGTGATGAGTGCACCACGGCAACCGGCAGCCTGAGCGCCAATCGTATCCCATAAATGACAGGCGACGAGACACAGATCCGAGGTTTCGGCTTTCATCTCTTGTGCCACGTGACGATAAGTGTCCAGGGCCGGTTTGAATTGCCGAACCGACTCGACACTGAAGCTGCGTTCGAAAAACTCCCCTATTCCGGCCCGTTCAAGCGGCGTGGGGGGTGAACTGCTTGCCGAATTAGTCAAGGTCACCAACCGAAAACCCGCCTCCTGCAGTTTTGTCAGAGCCGGGATGACATCGGAGTGTGCAGGCATGGAGCCTATCCGATCCTTCAGTTCTTCAACGTCACTCTCCGAGACGGTCACGTTGTGTATCTCAGCGACCATTCGCAAGATTCCTACACCGAGCTCGCCGAATGGCGTGTAAAGGCCCGAAAGAGTCATTGTCTGAGAGTAGAGAATTAGTTGCGCGAACCACTCTCTCAATGTGGATCGGCCGCCGAAGAGACGTTCGAACAGTGGCTCGAGGGTCGTAATATCGAGAAGCGTCTCGTTGATATCAAAAACAATGATCGATGGATGCACGTCTTTAGTCATGGGTCACCTTCCTCGGTCACGGTAAGTGCGAGCAGTCCTGCGATCAGGGCAGAATTGGCGCCCGACTGAACAAATAAAGCGAGCCACTCAATTCGGCGGCTCGCTTTCAGCAACGGCGTTACAGCATTGCTCAGTAGTAGGCGTTGGTGGTGTCCGTATGATCCGTCACATCACGAATACCGGCCAGCTCCGGAATGCGTTCGAGCAGCGTTTTTTCCACCCCATCCTTGAGGGTCAAGTCGACCGCCGCGCAGCCCTGGCAGCCGCCGCCAAACTGCAACACGGCGATATCCTCTTCCGTCAGCTGGATCAAGCGAATCTCACCGCCATGGGCTGCTAGTCCGGGATTGATTTCGCTATAAAGAATGTAGTTGACGCGATCTTCCAGAGGGCTGTCCGCATTGACCTTCGGCATCTTGGCGTTGGGCGCCTTGATGGTCAGTTGGCCGCCCATGCGGTCCGCATTGAAGTCCACCACCGCTTCTTCCAGAAACGGCAAACTGTTCTTGTCGAGATATACGGTTATCTTCTCAAGAGCCACCTTCTCATCGCTAGGCTCTTCTTCGCCAGGCCGGCAATAAGCCAGGCAGGTCTCCGCATAGGGCGTGCCCGGCTGGGTGATGAAGATGCGTACTGCGATGCCCTCGACATTCTGCTTCGACAGCAGTTCTGCAAGGTAGTCCTGGGCGCTATCGGTGATCTGGATGTTCTCGCTCATGGATACGACTCATCATGAAAGTTATGCCCCTAATGATAAAAAAATTCCCCTCGCAACACAATCCCGAGTGAAATACTTGGTTATAGCCTGGTGCCCAGCGCCGCGCGCTTTCTGATAAGATATTCAGATAATTTCAAACACCTTTTTGACTGTGATGCGCTCGGAAAACGCGCACGCCCCCCCCCGATCGCTGGAGACTGACGCTAACCATGGCTGCCGCTACTTCTCAACTGCAGGACTCGCTTGGCCCACTTAACCTCGCCGCTCCCCTGCCAGATGCTCTTAAACAGACCCTGGCCCAGCGCATTCTGATCCTGGATGGCGGCATGGGTACCATGTTGCAGAATGCCCGCTTGAGCGAAGAAGAGTTCCGTGGCGAACGTTTCAAGGACTGGCCGTCCCAGCTTCAGGGCAACAACGACCTGCTAGCGCTAACCCAACCGGAACTGGTGTTGCGCGTCCACCGCGATTATCTCGAAGCCGGTGCGGATATCATCGAGACCAACACCTTCAACAGCACCCGCCTATCCCAGTCTGATTACGGCATGGAAGAGCTGGTGGTGGAACTCAACCGCGAATCCGCCCGCCTGGCACGTCAGGTATGCGACGAAGTTGGCGAGGAAACCGGCGTGCCGCGCTATGTAGCCGGTGTGCTGGGGCCGACCAGCCGTACTGCCTCGCTGTCGCCGGACGTCAACGACCCGTCCAAGCGCAACGTCACTTTCGATGCGCTGCGGGAGAACTACCATGAAGCCGCCATCGCCCTGATCGAGGGCGGTGCCGACTTCATCATGATCGAGACCATCTTCGACACCCTGAACGCCAAGGCGGCGATCTACGCTCTTGAGGAACTGTTCGACGAGCGCGGCGAACGCCTGCCGGTGATGATCTCCGGCACCATCACCGATGCTTCTGGCCGTACCCTTTCGGGCCAGACCACCGAGGCGTTCTGGAACTCGGTGCGTCACGCCCAGCCCTTCTCCGTGGGTTTGAACTGCGCCTTGGGGGCTGCGGAACTGCGGCCCTATCTGGAAGAGCTTTCCAGCAAGGCGAACACCCTGGTCTCGGCGCACCCCAACGCGGGGCTACCCAACGAATTCGGCGAGTACGATCAAGACCCCGAAGAGATGGCGGCCATCATTCGCGAGTTCGCAGAAAGCGGCCTGTGCAACATCATCGGCGGTTGCTGCGGCACCACGCCGGAGCATATCGGTGCGATCCGTGATGCGGTGGATGGCATTGCGCCACGACAGATTCCCGAACGACCCGCTGCCTGTCGGCTATCAGGACTCGAACCCTTCAACATCGAAGCCGACTCGCTGTTTGTCAACGTCGGCGAGCGCACCAACGTCACCGGTTCCGCCCGCTTCAAGCGCCTGATCAAGGAAGAAGATTTCAATACCGCCCTGGAGGTTGCCCTGGAGCAGGTCGAGAACGGCGCCCAGGTGATCGACATCAACATGGACGAGGGCATGCTCGACTCCCAGGAGGCGATGGTGCACTTCCTGCATCTGGTCGCCTCGGAGCCGGATATTTCCCGGGTACCGATCATGATCGACTCCTCGAAGTGGTCAATTATCGAGGCCGGTCTCAAGTGCGTCCAGGGCAAAGCGGTGGTCAATTCGATCTCTCTCAAGGAAGGCGAAGATGCCTTCCGCGAACAGGCTCAGGCCTGTCGGCGTTTCGGCGCCGCCATCGTCGTCATGGCCTTCGATGAGGATGGCCAAGCCGATAGCCTGGCGCGCAAGACTGAGATCTGCGAACGCGCCTATCGCCTATTGGTGGATGATATCGGCTTCCCCGCCGAAGATATCATCTTCGACCCCAACATCTTCGCCATTGCTACCGGCATCGAGGAGCACAACAACTACGCGGTGGATTTCATCGAGGCCTGTCGCTGGATTCGCGATAATCTGCCCCATGCCATGCTCTCCGGCGGTGTCTCTAACGTGTCGTTTTCGTTTCGCGGTAACAACACCGTGCGCGAGGCGATCCACTCGGTCTTTCTCTATCACGCCATCAAGGCGGGCCTGACCATGGGCATCGTCAACGCCGGGCAGCTTGGGGTCTATGATGACCTGCCCACGGAGCTGCGTGACGCCGTGGAGGACGTAGTGCTCAATCGCCGCGAGGATGCTACCGAGCGGCTACTGGACCTTGCCGAACGCTACAAGAGCGACGCCGGCAGCGGCCCCAAGAAAGAAGATCTCGAGTGGCGCGGCTGGGAGGTCGAGAAGCGCATCGAGCACGCCCTGGTCAAGGGCATCACCGCCTATATAGAAGAAGACACGGAAATTGCCCGCCAACGTGCTCCACGTCCCATCGAGGTCATCGAAGGGCCTCTGATGGATGGCATGAATGTGGTCGGCGATCTGTTCGGCGACGGCAAGATGTTCCTGCCTCAGGTGGTCAAGTCCGCACGCGTCATGAAGCAAGCGGTGGCCTATTTGCTGCCCTATATCGAGGCGGAAAAAGACGAAGATACTCAGGCCAAGGGCAAGATCGTCATGGCTACGGTCAAGGGCGATGTCCACGATATCGGCAAGAACATCGTCGGCGTGGTCCTACAGTGCAACAACTATGACGTGGTCGATCTGGGCGTGATGGTGCCTGCCGAGAAGATTCTGCAGACCGCCATCGATGAAAAAGCCGACATCATCGGGCTTTCAGGGCTAATCACACCGTCGCTGGACGAGATGGTTCACGTAGCGAAAGAGATGCAGCGTCAAGGGTTTGAGATACCGCTGCTGATCGGCGGCGCCACCACCTCCAAGGCCCATACCGCGGTCAAGATCGATCAGCAGTACGACCAGCCGGTAATCTACGTGACCGACGCTTCGCGCGCGGTAGGCGTTGCTAGCCGCTTGCTGTCAAAGGAGGCGAAGCCCGCTTATATCGCCGACATTCACGCCGAGTACGAAAAGGTACGCGAGCGCAATGCCAAGCGACGGCCCAAGGCGGCGGACCTCTCCTACGCCGAGGCTCGGGAACGCCGCTTCCAGCCGGATTGGCAAGGCTATACCCCGCCCGCCCCGACTTTCACCGGTCTCAAGGTGTTCGAGAACTATGATCTCGAGGCGCTGGTCGAATACATCGACTGGACGCCGTTCTTTCTGAGCTGGCAGCTGAGTGGCAAATATCCCAAGATCCTCGATGACAAGGTGGTGGGCGAAGCGGCTCGCAGCCTGTTCGATGATGCCCAGACCATGCTGCGTAAACTCGTTGACGGAAAACATATCAACGCCCGGGGCGTGATCGGCCTGTGGCCGGCCAATAGTATCGATGACGACGTCATCGAGGTCTATGCGGACGAATCCCGAGAGACGGTCATCGAGCACCTGCACCATATTCGTCAGCAGATGACCAAGAACCGGGACGGCATCTGCTATAGCCTGGCGGACTTCATTGCGCCCAAGGAGACTGGCAAGCCGGACTGGATCGGCGGCTTCGCGGTCACTACCGGGCATGGCGCGGACGAGCTGGCCAAGCAGTACGAAGCCGCCGGTGACGACTACAACGCCATCATGATCAAGGCCCTGGCCGACCGTCTTGCGGAAGCCTTTGCCGAATGCATACACCAGCGAGTGCGCAAGGAGTACTGGGGCTACGTGCCTGAAGAAGCTCTTGATAATGACGCCATGATCGCCGAGAAATACCAGGGCATCCGCCCCGCGCCCGGCTATCCGGCCTGCCCGGATCATACCGAGAAAGCGACGCTATTCCGTCTGTTGGATGCTCCAGCCAAAACTGACATGATCCTAACCGACAGCTTCGCCATGTGGCCCGCGGCGGCGGTGTCGGGCTGGTATTTCGCCCATCCCGAGTCGAAGTACTTCTCCACCGGCAAGATCACCCGGGATCAAGTCGAGGCGCTGGCGGAACGCAAGCGGATGTCCATGAGCGAGCTCGAGCGCTGGCTGTCGCCGGTACTCTCCTACGACCCGGAATGATGTTGGCTGATCGCTGCGGGGCAATTGGAACTCGCTAGCAGCACACGAAAAAATGCCCACATCCGCTGAGGATGTGGGCGTTTCTGTTTACGTCGCAAGGTCAAAGACCGGCGCGCTGATTACTCTACGATCATCACCGACTTGACGTTGACGAACTCCTTCATGCCGAAGCCGCCATGCTCACGGCCGTAGCCGCTGTCCTTGACGCCGCCGAAGGGCAACTGCGGCTGAGCGATGTTGTAGCCGTTGATGTTGACCATGCCGGTATCGAACAGGTTGCGCGCGATATCGATGGCGCGCTTCTCGTCCTTGGAGAAGATGCCGCCGCCGAGGCCGTAGCGGGAATCGTTGGCCACGCGAATGGCTTCGTCCTCATCCTTCACCCGAATCAGCGATGCGACCGGGCCGAACAGCTCTTCATCATAGGCGGGCATGCCGGGCTTCAAATCTTCCAGCACGGTGCTGGGGTAGAAATAGCCCGGGCCGTCGGGAATCTCGCCGCCGAACACGCAGGTTGCCCCGGCGTCGATGGAGCGCTTGACCAGGTCATGCAGGGTATCGCGCAGGTCGTCCCGGGCGATCGGACCGAGCTGAGTATTCTCGTCGGTCGGGTCGCCGTACTCGATCTGGCGCATCTTCTCGACGAACTTGTCGCGGAACTGCTGATAGACGGAATCCACCACGATGAAGCGCTTGGCGGCCACGCAGGTTTCGCCGTTGTTGTAGATACGGCCCTGGGCGCAGGTTTCGGCCGCCAGGTCGATATCCGCGTCGTCGAGCACCAGGAAGGCGTCGTTGCTGCCCAGCTCCAGTACGGATTTCTTCAAGCACTCGCCGGCCTTGGCCGCCACGGCGCTGCCGGCACGCGGGCTGCCGGTGAGGGTCACGCCGCGCACGTATTCGTGCTCGATGAGCTGGTTGACCTGATCCGCATCGATGAGCAGATTGCGGAACACGTTCTCCGGCAGGCCGGCCTCGAGGAAGACCTTCTCGATCTCCACCGCCGACCCCCAGACATTGGGGGCGTGTTTGAGCAGCACCGTGTTGCCCGCCATGATGTTGGCGATGCTGTAGCGAATGACCTGATAGAACGGGAAGTTCCAGGGCTGGATGCCCAGGATCACCCCGATGGGCTGATAGCTGACCAGGGCACGACCGCCGTCGAGTTCGCGTTCTTCATCCGCCAACATCTTACCCGCGTTATCGGCGCTGTATTCACAGATCGCGGCGCACAACTCGATCTCATCACCGCCCTGAGAAATCGGCTTGCCCATTTCCCGGGTCATCAGCGCGGCGTACTCACCCTTCTTCGCCCGCAGGCGCTTGGCGATCTCGCGCAGGATGTTGCCACGCTCCTCGAGGCTAGTCTTGCGCCACTCGAGAAAGGCCTTATGAGAATCATTCAGTGCCTGCAGCGCTTGCTCATCGCTGATCACGTCATAGGTGGCGATGGTCTCGCCGGTCGCCGGATTGATGGTTTGATGTGTCTTTGCCATGTCGTTCGTCCTTTTGCAATGGTTCATAAAACCCGTCTGGAACGGGGTTCTGGCGCAAGCCTTGTTCCCTGGCTGGTCCTGACGCGCCTTCTTGCTTACACCTCAACGTTGAGCGTGACGTCGATATTGCCGCGAGTCGCGTTGGAATACGGGCAAACCTCATGCGCCTTGTCGACTAGCGCTTCGGCCTGCTCACGCTCCATGCCCGGCAGGTTGACCGTCAACGTCACTTCGATACCAAACCCGTGGGCAAGCGGACCAATGCCCACCTCGCCCTGAATCTGCGTATCGTTGGGCAACTTGGCTTTCTCTTGAGAGGCAACCAGTTTCAACGCGCCGAGAAAGCAAGCCGAATAGCCAGCGGCGAATAGCTGCTCGGGATTCGTTCCTTCACCACCACTGCCACCGAGTTCCTTGGGTGTCGTGAGTTTGACGTCCAGCGCCTTTTCAGAAGATGTGACGCGGCCGTCACGACCACCGGTGGCGTTGGCCTGGGCGCGATAGAGCACTTTTTCTAGAGACATGAATATTCGCCTGTCGGGTGGATAAAAAAATCAAGAAATTGCTGAACACCGCCCTAATCGCCTCAGGCCTTGAGTGAGGCCATGTCGATGACGAAACGGTAACGCACGTCACCTTTCTCCATGCGCTTGAAGGCAGTGTCGATGTCCTGGATATCGACCATCTCGATGTCGCAGCGAATGTCGTGTTTGGCACAAAAGTCGAGCAGTTCCTGGGTTTCCGCAATACCGCCGATCAGCGAACCGGTCAGCACACGACGCTTGGTTACCAGGTTGGCAGCCTCGACGGTGGGCTCGATCGGCTCGAGCAGGCCGACCAGGATATGGGTGCCGTCGTACTTCAAAGCCGCCAGGTAGGGGTTGAGATCGTGCTGCACCGGCACGGTGTCGAGCATGAAGTCGAAGGTCTCGGCGACTGCCGTCATCTGCTCGTCGTCGGTAGAAACCACCACATGATCAGCGCCATGATGGCGAGCCTCTTCGACCTTGGCCGAAGAACGGGTAAAGACGGTCACTTCGGCGCCCAATGCCTTGGCCAGCTTGACGCCCATATGACCGAGACCGCCCATGCCGATCACGCCGACCCGATGACCGGCCTTGACGCCAAAGTGTCGCAGCGGTGAGTAAGTAGTGATGCCGGCGCACAGAATGGGTGCAGCGGAGGCAAGATCAATGCCTTCGGGCATACGCAGTACGAAGTGTTCGCTGACCACGATTTGATCAGAGTAGCCGCCCTGGGTGAAGCTGCCATCCTGTCGATCATCACTGCCGTAGGTCATGGTTACACCCTCGAGGCAGAACTGCTCGACGCCGTCGCGGCAAGGCTGACAGTGGCGGCAAGAGTCGACCATACAGCCGACGCCAACCAGATCGCCGGCCTGAAACTGGCTCACCTCATCGCCCACGGCAGTGACGCGACCGACGATCTCGTGGCCGGGCACGATGGGAAAGCGTGTCACTCCCCAGTCGTTGCGGGCAAAATGCAGGTCGCTATGGCAAACACCGCAATAGAGGATTTCGATGGCGACGTCGTCTTTGCGCGGCTGGCGACGCTCGAAATTGAAGGGCGCCATAGGTTGGTCGGCGGCATGCGCTGCATAAGCACGGGTCTGACTCATAGCAGGTCTCTTCGGTTGGTGTGAATGCCAAAGTAATGCAAGCATTATAGGAGGTGCCGCCAGGGAACGGGACCAACGTTCCTGCGGGATTTTTGCACGTTTCTACTAAATCAAGACGCCCCTGGGGATCAATAAGGGTATAAATTGGCATAATCGTCCCGTCCTGAATCAAGGAGTCCAAGATGCCTGCCTCCCCCTCGACCGATGACCTGATCGAGTTGATCGCGCCCCTGATCACGCATGACGGCTACATCACGACGTCACTGCCGTCGGTAACACTGATGGCGCTACGCCGCCCCATCCCACGTACGCCACTGATGTACGAACCAAGCCTGAATATCGTCGCCCAAGGCTACAAGATCGGCTACCTCGGCGATCGCGAGATTCACTACGGCCCAGGGCAGTATCTGGTACAGACGCTGCCGCTGCCTTTCGAGTGCGAAACTCATGCGTCGCGCGAGTCGCCACTACTGGGGGTGTCGATACGCCTGGATCCAGCGCTGCTGGGGGAACTGGTCGCAGCCATGGGAGAGCACAACGACCAGGATGAAGAATCGCCGCTGAATGTCGAAGAACAGCGTACCGGATGAACACTTTGATCCGGGTTGATGGCAGCCCAGTGTTCACGTCCGCCAATATCAATGCCGGCACAAGGCGCGTTCACGATGATCAACAAGTGCTTTTGCGTCATGGGGGTCATGGGGAATTGCCTCACGCTATGAATGGCAGGTGCGCGGACAAAGCACGGCGGCGAACGATTCAATCTCTCATGCGAGGCCAGACCACAGGCTCTGCCTTCAACGACTCCACGCCGATACCGTGCGGGCCATTCTCCTAGTCGGGTGCGAACACACCAATGGCCGATCGGCCTTTTTAGTGCCCGCGCATCTGCTTCAATACCATGCCCTCATGTTTCATGCGCGATAGCGCGCCGCTCGCGGGGCGGGCTCTCTTAGCGTACGATTCTGTCCAAATTCTCCGGTCACCCCGGACAAAACGCCGCCATTTAGCGATGAAAGTTAAACCATAGCGATTCAACCGGCTCAGCCGGATTCTTCCGGGTCCGGTAGCCGGGTCGCTATATCTCGGTGTCGAATGCGCAGCGCCGTGGTCTGTCCGCAACAGCCTTCCATGTGCCCGGCGCGCAAATTTGGGTTAGCGCCGGGCATCGGAGTCAGGGTGCGCAGGGTCCGTCGCCCTGCTTCGCACTTAACCAAACGGCCGTTGTTTTATCCAGTCGACGGTCTGGGCGAGCGTCGTGGGTATATCGCGGAAAGTGACACCCAAGCTGTCGCGCCGGGTGAAATCGAACTGTGTCGGCTCTTCTGCCGAGCCCGTCAATGGCGCCGGTAGACCAGCTTCGGGCACGTGCGGCGCCAGGGCGGCGTAGATGTCGGCCCAAGTCCAGCTGTCGTAGACCGCGAAATAGCGCCCTTCGGCGGCCGACTGTTCATAGGCGGCAAGAAACAGCGCGGCCACGTCGTGGATATGGGCCATGGAAGCAGAGCCGTTGGGCACCGTTTCGTGCTGGCCCTTTCGTCCCTCGACCATTGCAGCCAGGCTGGCATGCAAGCCGCGCTCGAGATGCTGCGGCAGCACCGTTGGGCCGAGCATGAACGTGGGCAGCAGAATCACCAGCCGCTGGCCGTTATCGGCGGCGAAGGCCTTGGCCTCGCGTTCCATCACGGTCTTTTCGGCGGCCGTGTATTTTTTGCGGCTCATCTGCTCTTCGGCATCCGATACGGCGTCCAGCTCGTTTTTCACCGCTATCGGCTCGGGCGGATTGGTGCTGCTGGTACTGCTGCAGATCACCACGTTCGCGGTGCCGGCACGCGCTGCGGCCTGCATGATCGCCAGACAACCGTCAGCGGTCGGTCGGATGATGTCGCGCCAGCCCTGCTCGTCGTCCATTTCGCTGGCCGGGGTGCCGTCCGGCCCGCTATGGCGCGGCGCGAGGCTGGCGATGAATACCCCGTCTGCGCCTGCCATGGCCTCATCGAAGCTGTGGGTGTCGGTCATCTCAGCCGAGAACAACGTCAGCCGCTCAGACGCACCGGGGAGCGCCTGGAGGTGACGCGTTTTGCTGTTGTCGCTGGCATCGCGCAGCGTGGCGTTGACGCGGTAACCGGCTGCGAGCGCCGTCTTGACGATGTTCGAGCCGACGAGGCCGCTGCCGCCGGCGACACACAGCGTCGTGGATTGCTTGTTCATGATTGCACACCCCGAATAGGGAAATTGATGACCGGTATATCATAGAGGATTTCGATGGCGACGTTGTCTTTGCGCGGCTGGCGACGCTCGAAATTGAAGGGCGCCAGAGGTTGGTCGGCGGCATGCGCCGCATAAGCACGGGTCTGACTCATAGCAGGTCTCTTCGGTTGGTGTGAATGCCAAAGTAATGCAAGCATTATAGGAAGTGCCGCCAGGGAATGGGATCAACGTTCCTGCGGGATTTTTGCACGTTTCTACTAAATCAAGACGCCCCTGGGGATCAATAAGGGTATAAATTGGCATAATCGTCCCGTCCTGAATCAAGGAGTCCAAGATGCCTGCCTCCCCCTCGACCGATGACCTGATCGAGTTGATCGCGCCCCTGATCACGCATGACGGCTACATCACGACGTCACTGCCGTCGGTAACACTGATGGCGCTACGCCGCCCCATCCCACGTACGCCACTGATGTACGAACCAAGCCTGAATATCGTCGCCCAAGGCTACAAGATCGGCTACCTCGGCGATCGCGAGATTCACTACGGCCCAGGGCAGTATCTGGTACAGACGCTGCCGCTGCCTTTCGAGTGCGAAACTCATGCGTCGCGCGAGTCGCCGCTACTGGGGGTGTCGATACGCCTGGATCCAGCGCTGCTGGGGGAACTGGTCGCAGCCATGGGAGAGCACGACGACCAGGATGAAGAATCGCCCGTACCCATGGCTTCGGTGTCGATGACCCACGGCATGCAGGGCGCGGTAGTACGACTGTTGCAGACGCTGCACGACCCCGCTGAGATCGCGGCCATGGGAGCGCTGCGGGAGCGCGACGTGGTATTTGAAGCGTTGAAGGGCCAGCAAGGGGCCGCCCTTCGCGCTTTGGTGCATCACCAGGGCCACTATTCGCAAATTGTCCAGGTGCTGTCGCGGTTGCATGCCCGCTACGCGGAGGAGGTCTCGATTGAGGTCCTGGCTCGCCAGGCCAATATGAGTCTTTCGACCTTTCACCAGCACTTTAAGCAGATCACCCACGCCTCGCCACTGCAATATCTCAAGCGGCTGCGCCTGATCAAGGCGCAGCAGCTGCTCGTTCAGGAGGCTTACAACGTGAATCAGATCGCCGAGGCGGTGGGCTATCGCAGCGTTTCCCAGTTCAGCCGTGACTACAAGCGCTGTTTCGGCACCTCGCCTCTACGGCATCGCAAGGAGGAGCGTGCCCTGCAGGCATCGTGAATCGATTACTGAGGGGTGATTATCTGTTCAACTCCCATCCATAATAAACGCAGCGCCAGCAGTGTCAGCATCCACTTGAACAGGCTGTCGAAGCGCTCGGCGCTCAGCCCTTTCAGCAAGCGCAGCCCCAGCCAGGTGCCCAGCAGGCCGGCGGCGATCATCGCGATCATCAGCCCCAGCCAGTCGCGAAACACGAAGCCGGCGAAGCCGAATACGAAGGCCTTGGTCAGGTGCTGCAGGCTCATGCAAGCAGCGAAGGTCGCCACTCGGGCGAAGGGGGTGGTCTGGCTGTGCTTGACGAAAGCCGCCACCAGCGGGCCGCTGGCACCGATCAAGCTGGACAGCAGCGTGGTCACCGCGCCGGCAAGCAGCGTCGTGCCTTGACCTAACCTGCGCTTGGGTAGGCTCGGCCCCCAGCAGGAGTAGAGCACGAACAGTGCGATACACAGCTCCAGCACTCCACCGGGCAGGCGAATCAATAACCAGGCAGCGACCAGGGCGCCCAATACGACACCGGGCAAGAACGCAGCGATCAGCCTACGATCGATATGCCGCCAGGTAAGTGCCGCGCGCCCCAGGTTGGAGCCGAACTGGACCATGCCGTGCACCGGGATCAGCGCCACTGCAGGCATCACTTGCGCCATGACGATGATCAAGAGCGTGCCGCCGCCGATGCCAGCACTCGCCGAAATGGCCGAGGTGAGCGCCGACAGCGCAATCAGTACCAGCTCAAGAGTGCCGGAAAGCGGGGAAAGCGCATCGAGGAATGGCACGCAGACATCCTGTTCTGAGAAATTCGACGCGGAGTATATCGGATTGGAGCGCAGCCGAAACCGACACGTTCAAGAAGAGCGACGCAAAACGTCAACACCATGTCGCAAAGTGTCGATTGAGGCGCTCGGTTTTCCACCACACTAACGTCAATTCAATGACGGAGTTCTTCCCATGAACCGCAACATGATCCTTACCTGTGCCCTGACCGGTGCCGGCGATACCTCTGATAAGAACCCCAACGTTCCCGTGACGCCTGAGCAGATTGCCGATGCCGCCATCGAAGCGGCCAAAGCTGGGGCCAGCGTGGCCCATCTGCACGTGCGCGACCCACAAACCGGCGGCATCAGCCACTCCATCGAGCATTTTCGTGAAGTAGTGCAGCGCATCCGCGAGGCCGACACCGACATCGTCATCAACATCACCGCTGGCGGCGGCGGCGACTGGATTCCGGATGCCGACGATCCGACTCGGGGCGGCCCAGGTACCGATATGCAAACCCCGGCAGAGCGCCATGCCCCGGTGGGCGAGCTGCTGCCGGAGATGTGCACCCTGGACTGCGGCAGCCTCAACTTCGGCGATATGGTCTATATCAATACCGCGGACTGGCTTCGCGAGCACGCACGTCTTGTGCAGCAGGCCGGCGTCAAGCCGGAGCTCGAATGCTTCGATCTGGGCCATGTGTGGTTCGCCCGTCAGCTGCAGGACGAAGGACTGCTGGACGGCGATCCGCTGTTCCAGCTCTGCCTGGGCATCCCTTGGGGCGCGGAAGCGGACACTGAAACCATGATGACCATGCGCAACAAGCTGCCGGCCAACGCCAATTGGGCCGCCTTCGGCATCGGCCGCATGCAAATGCCCATGGTCGCTCAGGCCATGCTGCTGGGCGGTCATGCCCGGGTCGGTCTGGAAGACAATCTGTATCTGAGCAAAGGGGTCAAGGCCACTAACGGCCAGCTGGTGGAAAAGGCCGCCGGCATCATCGAGAACCTGGGCGGCAAGGTCATGACACCTGCCGAGACTCGCGCCTTCCTGAAGCTGCGTGATCCCAACACTGGTAAAACTGCAGGAGGCCAGGCATGAGCAGGCAGCTATCAGTCATCGGCACCGGGGTAATCGGCAATGGCTGGATTTCCCGGGCATTGGCGCAAGGTTTCGACGTGGTAGCGTTTGATCCCATGGAAGGTGCCGAGCAGCGCACTCGCAACGCGGTGAAAAACGCCTGGCCCTCCCTGGAAAAACTCGGCCTGGCAGACGGCGCCAGTCAGGAGCGGCTGCGCTTCGTCGATAGCCTGGAGGAAGCGGTCGCAAACGCGGATCTGGTGCAGGAGAACGTGCCGGAGCGCATCGAACTCAAGCGCGAGATTCTCGCCAAGCTGGATGCAGCTGCCCCGGAGGCCACGATCATCGGCTCGTCCACTTCCGGCTTCAAGCCCACGGATCTGCAGCAGGATTGCACCAACGCCCCGGGCCGGGTGATCGTCGCCCACCCCTTCAACCCGGTCTATCTGCTACCCTTGGTGGAGCTGGTGGGCGGCGACGCCACCACACCGGCGCAGATAGAAACCGCCCAGGCGCTGTATCAGGCCATGGCCATGCGCCCGCTGATCGTACGCAAGGAAATCGAGGGTCATATCGCCGACCGCTTGATGGAAGCCCTATGGCGGGAAGCGTTGCATCTGGTCAACGACGGCGTGGCCACCACCGAGGAAATCGACGCGGCGGTGGTCTACGGTTGCGGTCTGCGCTGGTCATTGATGGGCACCTTCCTGACCTTTCATCTGGCCGGGGGCGATGCGGGCATGCGTCACATGCTCGAGCAGTTCGGCCCGGCATTGAAGCTACCCTGGACCAAGCTGGAAGCCCCGGAACTCACCGACGAGTTGATCGACAAGGTCGTCAAAGGCTGCGAGCATCAGGCCGGAGATCGCAGCGTCGCGCAGCTTGATAAGCGCCGGGACGACTTCCTGGTGGAGCTGCTCGATCTGGTGCACAAGTACTGGCCGGAAGCCGAAGGGCTCCAGGGGCGCATCTGATGCGTATCCTCGATACCCGGGTCGCGCCAGCGTGGGTGGACTATAACGGTCACATGAACGACGCGGAGTACGCCCGCGTCTTCTCCCTGGCCCTGGAAGCCTTGATGGGTCGCATCGGCCTGGATAAAGCGGGCCGCGCCGAGCACGCCTACACCATCTACACTCTGGAGACCCACCTGTGCTACCGCCGGGAGGCCCATGAAGGTCAGGTACTCGCCGTCGAAGTGATGCTGCTGGACAAGGACGCCAAACGCCTGCATGTCTTCATGGAGATGCAGGACGCCGATGGCCAGTGCCTTGCCACCAGCGAGCAGATGCTGATGGGCATGGGCATGGGCAGCGACAGTGGCCGCCCGGCGCCGTTCCCGGCCCCAGTGGCAAAACAGATCGAGCGCCTGCCCCATACCGCACAGGACGCCTGGCCCAAGCTCGCCGGCCGGCGTATCGGCCTGCCACCAGCACATCGCTAGACGCTTACCCGGTATCTTCGCGTGTACCGTGAAGCCCTCAAGCGCTGTCTGAAAATCGGCGAACGGTAGCCAGTTTTCAGACAGCGCGCAGGGACCGCCGGCCCCTTGCCCGGCCAACAGAAGGAATCTCTCTATAGATACGCCTGATCCTCGTTCGTCATCAAAGGAACCGACCATGCCATCATCACAACAACCAGCCACCCCTGACGCTTCCAAATCTCAACATACCTATCCGGACGCCGTCCTGACACACCGTGGCTTCTTTCGCAATATGCACAAGGGCATGACCATCACCTCCGCGCTGCTGGTACTCGCCTTCGTCCTATTTACCGGGATCGATCCGGAGTTCTCCGGCAGCGTCTTCGGCACGGCCCGAGGTTGGATCGAAACCACCTTCGACAGCTATTACTTGATCACTATCATGCTGCTGATCTCCGTCTGCCTCTATATCGTGCTGAGCCGACACGGCAGCGTACGCCTCGGCGCCGACGACAGCCGCCCGGAGTTCAGCAACTTCTCCTGGTTCTCGATGCTCTTTTCCGCGGGTATCGGTATCGGCATCCTGTTCTTTGGCGTCGCCGAGCCGATTTTCTACCTGGACGACAGCGGCTCCTTCGGCTATCCCAACAACCCCCACGCCGACATGGCCGGCGCCACCGCCATCGGCCACGAACGCGCCGTGGATGCCCTGCGCGTGGCGGTCTTCCACTGGGGCCTGCACGGCTGGGCCGTCTACGTCATCGTCGGCATGGCGCTGGCCTACTTCGCCTATCGCCGCGGCCTTCCGCTGGCGCTGCGGTCCTCGCTCTATCCTTTTATCGGCGATCGCATCTACGGCCCAATCGGCCACGTGGTCGACGTCCTCGGCGTGCTGGGCTGCGTGTTCGGCGTCGCTACCTCGCTGGGTCTCGGTGTCAGCCAGATGTCGGTGGGCCTTGAGCGCCTGATCGGCGTCAGCGCCGGCCTCGACACCCAGCTGATACTCATCGCACTGATTTCGGTGGTTTCCATCCTTTCCGCCGTCTCCGGGGTCAAGCGAGGCATCAAGATCATCTCCGAGCTCAACATCTGTGTCTCGGTACTGGTGGTGGGCGCCTTTCTGATCGGTGGCCCTACCCTGTGGCTGATCACGATCTTCGGCGAGACCATGGCGGACTATGCCGTCAACTTCGTGCCCATGGGGCTGTGGTTCGCCGATGAGCCGGGACCGGCCCAGTGGCAACAGGCCTGGACCATCTTCTACTGGGGCTGGTGGCTCGCCTGGGCGCCCTTCGTCGGACTGTTCATCGCGCGCATCTCGAAGGGCCGCACTCTGCGCGAGTTCGTGCTCGGCGTGTTGCTGGTGCCGACCCTGATCATCTTCGTGTGGCTGGTCATCTTCGGCGGTACCGCGCTCTACCAGGAATTGCATGCATCGAGTGGCCCCGGCACGGCAGGCATCATAGAGCTGGTCAATGCCTGGAACCTGCCTGCCGCGCTGTTCGCCAGCGCCGACGGCATCGCCGGCACCGGCGCCCTCGGCTGGACCCTCTCGGCGATGATGGTCTTTCTGCTGATGAGCTGGTTCGTCACCTCCTCGGACTCCGGCACCCTGGTGCTGACCACCATCCTGTCCTTGGGCAGCGACGACCCTCCTCAGCGTTTTCGGGTGTTCTGGGGCGTAGTGATCGGCCTGGTGGCCGCCGCACTGCTGGTCGCCGGCGGGCTCGAGGCGCTGCAGACCGCCCTGATCGCCGCTGCCCTGCCACTGAGCGTGGTCATCCTGATCATGACGCTTGGCGTGCTGGTGTCGCTGTTCCAGGAATCGCGTCGGGCGCGACTGGCAAAGGATTAGGCCCCACTAAATCGCCGGGCGCAACCCAGCACCGCCGCGGCGATTTTCTATAGCGGCCTGTCGGAATTGTCTATTATTTATACCGACTATATTGCCCTTCAATAAAGCTGGTCGTTTTTATCGCTTTCATGCCAGGCCTTACGCCATCGGGCTGTTGGCAAACAACGCGACGATAGATTTCCTATTTCGTGAGCCAGATAGCCAAGGCAAGAGGAGATGCAACCTCGCCACGAAACATCAAAATTTATAATGTGAATATACGAATTTATGTATTTTTCTATGTAAAACCCTTTGCAATAGTTAAGCGACGCTCAGGAGCTCCACAGAATATGAGGTTCGAGCTTGATGGACTGAGCTATTACCAATAGCAAAATCCGTTACAGCGTATTTAGGGGAGAGGAAAAGATGGAGAGTAACAACTATGAGTCTGGCCGTCTGAACCTGCCGTTTGTCGGCATCTGTACCTTCGGAAAAAATCCTATCTGCGAGAATTGGAATAATATCAAAGCGGACGTCGCTTTCATGGGGGCCCCTTTCGATTGTGGCACCCAGTGGCGCTCGGGGGCACGGATGGGACCCCGGTCAGTACGTGAAGCATCGACACTATTTTCTTTCGGCCACGGCGGCGCCTACTCCTACGAAGAAGATACGATGTATCTGGGAGATGTGGACATCGTCGATATCGGCGATGCGGATATGGTGCATACCAATACCGAGACTAGCCACGCCAACATCGAGTATGGCGTCCGCAAGATTCTCGAGTCTGGCGCGCTGCCTGTCGTCGTGGGAGGGGACCATTCTGTCAATGCGCCCTGCGTACGCGCGTTTGAAGGCCGCGGCCCGATTCATATCATTCAAATCGATGCGCACCTGGATTTCGTCGATGAGCGTCATGGGGTGCGCTATGGACACGGCAATCCGATGCGTCGTGCCAGCGAACAGGACTTCATCAGTGGTCTGACACAACTGGGTATCCGGAATGTATCTTCATCCAACCGGGAAGACCACAAGCAAGCAGAAACGGCCGGTTCTACGATTCTGTCCGTACGTCAAGTACGTGAACTGGGAGTGCAGGGCGTATTAGATCGGATTCCGAAAGGAGTGAATTACTATATTACCATCGACATCGATGGGTTCGATCCCTCCATTGCGCCAGGAACAGGCACTCCAAGTCATGGAGGCTTTCAATACTACGAAGTCATGGAAATCCTGCAGCAAATCGCTTACCAAGGTGAAGTGGTCGGTATCGATCTTTGCGAGGTGGCCCCTGACTACGATCCCACCGACTCCACCAGCATTCTGGCGGCCCAAGTCCTGATGAACTTAATAGGCTATGTATTCCACGGAAGAAAGTTACGTCAGAACAAATAACAAGAGATTTAGAGTTAACCATGCATTATTAATTTTATTTAATAATAAAATTAATAATTATATAAGAACAAACATGAGGTGTTACAATGTTCAACCAAAAAACGTTGTTGAAAAACATCCTACTATCTACCACATTAGCCGCAACGCTTGTGCCGGCTATCGCAATGGCGGAACAGTGGAAATTCGCCGTTGAGGAAATCCCCAACTCCATCATGGATGCCTATGCGCAGGAGTTCAAGAAGCGTATCGAGTCTGAAACAAATGGCGATATCACTGTCACTATCTACCATCTTGGCTCCTTGGGGACTCCAACAGAATTAGTGGGGCTGGCAGCCGATGGTGTCGTCCAATTTGCCAATGTTTCGATAGGTAACCTGGGGACAATCGTTCCCGAGTCACAAATTTTCCTATTGCCTTATACTCTTCCGTCCGATGAAGAGAAGCTTTCTCGCGTCCTCAGTGAAAGCGATGTTATTTATAACGAACTAGGAAATGATTTCGAATCCAAGGGGCTAAAACTTCAAACCCTGTATTCCGAAGGCCCGCAAGTATGGACGACCAATCGTGAGATACGTACTCCCGAAGATTTCGATAACTTCAAAATGCGAGTCATGGTTTCGCCAATCCTGCTTGAGGCTTATGAAGATATGGGGGCTAGCCCCACGCCACTGGACTTCGGTGAGGTCTATGGGGCGCTCCAGCTAGGCCAAGTGGATGGGCAAGTCAACCCCGTGCCAGCCATAGAAGAGATGAAGTTTTATGAGGTGTCTGACTATATGATTTGGGCCGGTGCAGGAGATCTGGTTACTGCCGTCGTATCCGGAAGCGACTGGTATGAATCCTTGGCACCTGAACGGCAACAGTTGATTGACGACACTTTACAAGATATGGAGGGATTCATTTACGACACCGTTGCCGATTACAACAAAGAAAAACTGGAAAATATCAAGAAAAACAAGCCAGATATTAAAATTATAGAGCTTAGCGAAGAAGAGCAGAAAGCTTTTGAAGAACGTACCCGAGATACTTATAAAGCCTATACCGACATTACCGGTAAGCGCGGTAAAAAACTGCTCGACGATTTAAACCAAGAAATCGATTCCATGGAAAAGTAGCATCACGTTGCGCCGCCTTGGGCGGCGCAACACTTGCATGTTCCAAGCATGGGGGCCAGATGTTGATTAAGCTGCCTTTATTCTGGCATCACACCTTGAGCGCTCATTGAGTGACCTAGCCATATCGTGTCTGGAGGTAAAGATGCTGACCAACAATAATTCCAATCTGACTCATTTCGTGGCCAAGGTAGATAACTGGATCGGCAAGGCGGAAGCTTTCGTGCTTGCTTGGGGAATTATTATCATGGCGACCAATACGATAGCAAATGTGATTGGGCGTTATGTTTTTTCACAGAGCATCTATTTTTCTGAAGAACTTAACCAGTTTCTTATTCTTATCGTTACCTTCTTCGGCCTCGGTTATGTAACACGTAAGGGGCAGCATATTCGTATGTCCGCCGTATATGATGCACTATCACCGCGTGTTCAAAAGATTTTCATGATAATTATCGCCACTTTAACTGGGGCTGTCATGCTGTTACTGGCTTGGTACGCCTTTGAATATGTGCAGAAAATCGCCAGAAGAGGACAAATCACCCCAGCACTGCAGTTTCCACTTTATCTCACCTATATCTGGGTAATTATTGGATTCTTGATTACGGGTGTACAGTACATTTTGACTGTTCTGAAAAATCTTAACTTTTCCGATACCAATGTCTATATCTCTTATAGCCAAGTCGATGAGTACGAAGACCCCGAAACCGCTGAAATATTACATCTTTATGAGCAGGACCATAAGCTATCCGGTGCCGAGGGTGAAAGAGGCACAAGAAGCGATAAGGCTAGCAGTGACGATCACGGGGAGGGCCGGCCATGACGGTAATGATGCTAGGCGTAATGACGGTTTTACTGCTGATTGGGTTCCCCATGATGATGCCGTTACTGGTCGCGGCGATTGCCGCTTTTATTTTTTATATTCCCGGCCTGAGCCTACAGTTAACGATTCAACAGATGATCAGTGGAATACAGCCAGCCGCATTGATTGCAGTGCCGATGTTCATATTGGCTGCGGATATCATCACTCGAGGCCACTCTGCCGATCGCCTGGTCGATGTGGTAATGCGCTTTATGGGACATATCCGAGGCGGGTTAGCCGTATCTGTCACTTCTGCATGTGCCTTGTTCGGGGCAGTATGTGGTTCAACACAGGCTACCGTGGTGGCTGTCGGAGGGGCCATGCGCCCACGTATGTTGAAAGCGGGCTACAAGGATAGTTTTACCATTGGCTTGATCGTCAACGCCGCAGATTTAGCTTATTTAATCCCTCCCTCCATTGGGATGATCATCTACGGCGTCATCTCAGGCACGTCAATTTCCGAACTATTCATTGCAGGCTTAGGTCCCGGCTTCCTTATTATCATCTTGTTCTCTTTATATTGTATCTGGTATGCCAAACGTCATGATATACCTGTAGAGGAAAAGGCCACCTGGAAGGAACGTTTTATTTCCATTCGGCGCGCATTGTGGCCGCTTGGTTTTCCGTTAATTGTGGTGGGTGGTATCTATGGCGGCATCTTTAGCCCTACCGAGGCAGCAGCTGTCTGTGTGCTATATGCATTGATTCTAGAGTGGGTCGTATTTCGTTCGATCAAGCTACGTGATTTTTATGACATAGCGCTATCTACGGGAGCGATAACGTCGATGGTGTTTATTTTGATCGCCGCTGGCGCTGTCTTTTCTTGGGTACTATCCTTCGCTCAAGTACCGCAACAGATCATTTCCTCCATCGGTCTGGATGGTGCAGGCCCCGTAGTTACTCTGATCGCGATCAATATTGCCTTCTTTATCGGTTGTATGTTCGTCGATTCAATCGTTGTCATCCTTATTTTGGTGCCTATTTTCTCACCTCTGGTTAAAGCTGCCGGACTGGATCCCGTTCTGGTCGGCGTACTCATTACTTTACAATTGGCCATTGGTGCGGCCACACCACCTTTCGGATGTAACATCTTCACTGCCGTGGCAGTATTCCGGCGACCATTTGTGGACGTGATTCGTGGTCTTCCTCCCTTCCTTATAATCCTGTTGTTTGCAACAGTTATGCTGATAGCTTTTCCACAAATATCGCTTTTCTTAAGAGACCTTGCCTTCAGGTAAAGGTAGTTTCGGGGGCAGATGTATCGATGTCACGATATCAAGCATTATCATCATGGCTGGCAATGCTTGAGTTGGAGACGACGTTTTTCAGGTCCTCTATAAAAAGCTTAGTGATGTATTGAGGCTCGGGCGATTGACGCGTGACTAAAGTAAATTCAGAGTGGTATTTGAATTCGGGATGACTGAAGGCACGCATCTCACTATTTTCCACCCATCGTCGAGCGTAATGGATAGGCAAAGAGCCAAGAAAAATACCACTCTTGATCAAAATGGCTTCGGCTTCCATATTAGAGACCGAGGCAATACGTTGAGTATTTTCCATGCTGGAAAGATTGGAATGCTGTAGATAAGTACGTAAAGAAATTGCATGCTTTCCAATAGTTATTAAATCAAGATCGACATCCGGGACATGAAACAGCGGATGCCTATTACCGCAATATAGGGCATGTTCTTCTCTGTATAGTAGTTGGTAATTCAATCTACTATTCCGGTTGGGAAAAGGGCCGATGGCCACATGTATATTGTGATTGAGTATTTCTCGCTCCAAGTCTTCTGGTGGCAGTATGACTAGTTTTAGCGAGACATCCCCCTGGCGTTGATAGAAGCGGTTGATGGCCTTACTGACAGGAAAATGAGGATCAGTAATAGTGTTATCGATTAATCCGATGCGTAGGGTACCGGTCAATAGATTGCGCAACTCACCTAGCTCGGCCTCAAAATCGGCAATACCGTTAAGCATCTGGCGACACTTTTGATATACGAGGGTTCCCTTTTCGGTCAAGGTAAAGCCGCCCCGTCCACGATGACAGAGTTGAAAACCCAAGCGAATCTCGAAATCACGGATATGAGTGCTGATGGCAGGCTGGCTCATGCCCAGTAGGGACTGAGCCCCTGTGAAGCCGCCACTTTCCACGACAGTACAAAATGTTTGCACATGTTTGGCCGAATATCTCATGATCCTACCTTACTTTGATGGGCGCGATCCTTCGAACCTCAAAGACCTCTAAACTGATCAGCCCAATAGCACTTTGCCCGCGCTACCACGTTGTAGTCCATTATAATTTAGCGCTTATGCTGCACCGGAGAACATTTCGGATCAGTAAAAAGCCCACGGGCTCGGGAGAGGAATCTGGATAGTCGAGTCGCATGGGAGGAGTCTAGCAAGAGCGTGAAGCGGAAGGGAGAAGGAAAGCGCACCGCCTGAGCGGTGCTGGGTTCGCCTCGAAGTGGTTCAGAGGCCTTCGTGCATAGGCAGTCGCGCAATCAGGTCAGCGACATCGTCACAGACCTGGCCGATCTCTTCTTCGCTGTAGCGCTTGCCGCGACGCTTCTTGTAGCCCATTTCGTAGAGTTTGACGTGTTCGGTGGCGGTGACGCCGGCGTTGTCCAGACAGTGGCTGACGCAGTGCATCTGGCAGCCGTCGATAGCGACGATCGGCCGACCGGAACGGGCGGTCTTCACCAGCCCGGGCACGCCGCCACCGACCCCGGCGATGCAGGACATCTCCGCCACGCCGGCATGATCGAGGCGCACGGCGGTTTCATTGGCGAGCTGCGCCACGTCGGAGCAACCCGAGCAGGAATAGATCAGGGTGCGAGGCTTACTTGGACGTTGCATGCTGGTCATGATTCCTCCCTGTAATGATGAGAGACGACAAAAGAGGGCTGAACCCCCCGATATCGATCATGGTCGCACGCTAACGACATCGGCATGTTGAGTGAGGTCAAGGATGGCGCTGACTATTCATCTCCTCAGCGAGCCGGCTCGCTAGGCAGGCAACGATGGCGTAGATGGAAAGCTGTGGATTGGCGCCGATGCTGGTCGGAAACAACGAGCCATCGAGGACCGACAAATTCTCGAGCTGATGATGACACCCGCGACTGTCGACCACCGCATGTCGGGGGTCGTCTCCCATGGCGCAGCCGCCCATCACGTGGGCACTGGCCAGGCGCACGTCATGTAACGCATAGCTAAGATGCTCCACCTGCGCGCGAAAATCCGGCCAATCCCGACTGAGACGAGCTTGACTGTGCCCCGGCATCACGGCCTCGGCACCGGCGGCAAACTGCAATTCGCCCATGGCCAGGTAGGCGCGCCTGACCCCATCGAAGAGATAGTCGTTGAGAGGATAATCCAGCACCGGCGAGCCGTCTTTTCGTAATACCACCTGCCCGCCTTGACTCTCGGGATGAAAGCCATCGCGCATCAGGGCGATCGCCACACTGCTGTGAGAGAGCCGACCCATGCGCGCAAGGCCTTCCCTTCCGTGACCGCCGAACAGCGCCGCCATGATGCATGGCTGCATGGGCGGCACCTCCAGCTTGAAGCCCAAAGGGCCGGTCACGCCTTCGCGCCATTGAAAATGGTCGCTATGCACGGATTGCGGCGCGCCATAATAGCCATCGATGCGTTGATCGAACCGGGCCACCGTCAGCGCCACCGGATGCAGGAAGGTACGCCTGCCAAGTCGCTCGAATGGGTCCGGCGCCTTGGAGCGCAACAGCAACCCCGGTGTGTTGATGCCGCCGCCGGCCAGTACCACATGGCGGCCACGAAGCTCCAGGCGAGGTCCGTCGGCCCGGCTCAGGGTGGCGTTCATGCCCCGGCATGACACACCCAGGACCCGCTCGCCTTCCACTATCAGGCGCTCCGCACGAGCACGGTGAATCAGAGTCGCACCTTTCTCCAGGGCCGCCGGCAGGGTGGTCAGCAGCATCGACTGCTTGGCGTTGGTCGGGCAGCCAGTGCCGCAATAACCGAGGTTCCAGCAGCCGCGCACGTTGCGCGGGATCGTTGACCAGTGCCAGCCAAGCGCTTCGCAGCCGGCTCGCAGCACGTCATTATTGGGATTCGGCGGGACGATCCAGGGAGCGATGCCGAGTCGTGCTTCCATGCGCTCGAACCAGGGTGCGAGGGTTTCGGCATCGAGGCCCGTCACCGCGTGGGCCTCGGCCCAGTGGTTCAGGGACGACTCCGGGGTGCGAAAACTGCTGGTCCAGTTGACGGTGGTAGAGCCGCCAACCGTTCGTCCTTGAAGGATGCTGATCCCGCCATCTTTCGTCATGCGGGCGGCGCCTTCCTGATAGAGCTCGGCGTAGGCCTTAGCCTCGTCGTTCTCGAAATCCGAAGAGGTCTTGAGCGAACCCTCCTCCACCAGCACCACGGAGAGCCCGGCCCTAGTCAAGATCTCAGCGCTGGTGCCACCCCCGGCCCCCGTACCGACGATGATCACGTCGGCCTCGAAGACCTTACCCTCATCGAGCCGGGCGGCGTCCAGTACACGCCACCCCCGGGCGACGCCCTGCAGGAACGGATCGGCTACCGGCATGGGGTTTATCTCCTGTGATCATTCATACGCGTGGCGGCCCGGGATAGCCAGTCTCGGCCCAGGCCATGGGCAGCGCGTACCAGGCCATCGACAGCAGCTGATTGAGCGCCTTGTACCCTTGGCGAAGCAGATCAAAGCGGCTGTCGCGCCAGCGAACCAGAAAGGCATCGATCTGGGCGGGTGATGCCTTTTCCCAGGCGCCCCAAACACCGGTCAGGGGGACTCGGGTGAGCGGCAGGTTGAGCAGGTCGAGCAGTTCCTGAACATCTTTTTGAATGGCCGACGACATGGCCGCTAGGCTACGATCGAGCTGACGAAGCGTCGCCTCGGCAGCGTTCTCCTCTCGCTGCAATGCAGGATGAGGGCCGATCACCGTAGGAAGCAATGCGGTCAGCAGCACCAAATCGCTGTCACGCAGCACCATGAAGCCCGCAGCGGGCTGAGCGGATGAGCAACCCGCGAGGCTCGCCGTAACTCCCACCGTGGTCAGGGTCAGGCTGGCCCCAAAACCCAGCTTCAGGAGTTCGCGGCGTGAAAGCATCACAGGCATCGGCGCTCCTTTACCGCACAAACCAGCGATAAATCAGCTTTTGCAACCGTCCGCCGTAGGGCGGATAGATCAGCTTGGCCGTGTTGAGACGCTGCTTGATGAACACCCCCTTGGCCTTGCTGAAGGTGAGGAATCCCTCGTGGCCATGATAATGCCCCATGCCCGAGGCACCGATGCCACCGAAGGGCAGATCCTCCTGAGCCACGTGCAGCACGGCGTCGTTCACGCACATGCCACCGGCGTGAGTATGTTGCATCAGACGTTGCTGCTCGGCCTTGTCGTAACCGAAGTAGTACAGCGCCAGCGGACGCGGACGTCGTGCCACGTACTCCATCGCCTCCTCGATGCTCTCGACCGGGACGATCGGCAGCAGTGGGCCGAAGATTTCCTCCTGCATGGCCCGCATGTCGTCAGTGACATCGAGCAGCAGGGTTGGCGGGAGTATACGCGTTCCTTCAAGACTCTCATTGGCCGGATTGACGGTAATAAGTTGCGCCCCCTTAGCCCGGGCATCATCAAGCACATCGACGAGCCGGCTGTGCTGGCGCTCGTTGACGATCCAGGTGACGTCCGGGTTGTCGACGAGGCTTGGATAAAGACGCGTGAACTGCTGACGCAGCGCCTCCACCAGTTCATCGACCCGCTCTCGCGGACAGAGCACATAGTCCGGGGCAATACAGGTCTGGCCGGCATTGAGACCCTTGCCGAAGGCAATGCGCTCGGCGGCGTGCTCGATGGACACGTCCTGGGAAATGATCGCCGGCGACTTGCCACCCAGTTCCAGGGTCACCGGGGTCAGATTGTCCGCGGCGGCACGCATCACGTGCTTGCCTACCGCAGTGCTGCCGGTAAACAGCAGATGATCGAAAGGCAACTGCGAGAACGCCTTGCCGACGTCCGCCTCGCCAGTGACCACCGCGACCCGGTCTTCCTCGAAGACCTCACCCAGCAAGCGGGTCACCACTTCGGCGGTGGCCGGGGTAAACTCGCTCATCTTGAGCATCGCTCGATTGCCCGCGGCCAGCGCGGCGATCAATGGGCTCAGGGCCAGATAGAGGGGATAGTTCCAGGGCACGATGATGCCCACCACGCCGAGCGGTTGATACACCACCCGCGCCCGGCCCGGCTGAAAGGCTATCCCGACCCGGCGCCGGGAAGGCTTCATCCAGCGGCGCACGCGCTTGACGGTGTAATCGATGCCCTGCACCGCCGGCACTATCTCCGCGAAGCGGGTCTCGTCCGGCGAGCGATGCCCGAAGTCGCGGCTGATTGCCTCGAAAAGCGCCTCCTGATGGCGAATCAGGCTTTCCTTGAGCGCCTTGAGTTGGCCAATGCGCTCCGCCGCTTCCGGCATGGGCTCACGATTGAAAGCCTCACGCTGGGCAGCGAGCGAGCATTCAAGATCGACTTTGAGGTTTGAACGATCGGTCATGAAACATCCCGGTTGGCGTTGCGTCTTCTGCGTTATATCACTCGCTGTGACGCGGTACGATATAGGCCCACTATCCAAAGGAGAAAAGTATGACGCAATCGCCTACTTCCGGCCCCGAAATCCTTACCTTCGGCGAGGCGATGGCGCTATTCATCGCCGAGACCTCCGGCGATCTGGCGGATGTCGAGCGCTTCCAGCGTCGTATCGCCGGGGCCGATACCAATGTTGCCATCGGCCTTTCGCGGCTGGGCTTTAATGTCGGTTGGCTAAGCCGGATCGGGGACGATAGCTTCGGCACCTTCATTCGCCGAACTTTGGAAGCGGAAGGATTGGATTGTCGCCATCTGAATGTCGATCCCGAACACCCCACCGGGCTGATGTTCAAGGAGCGTGCCGTGGGCGGCACGGATCCGCGTACCGAATACTTTCGCCGGGGCAGCGCCGCCAGCCATCTCACTACTGAAGATGCCGAGAACGTCGACTTTTCCGCTCTGCGCCATCTACATGCCACCGGCATCCCCCCGGCTATCTCGGCAAGCTGTCGGGAATTGTCCCGCCATCTGCTGGCGCGCGCTCGAGCCGCCGGCGCCAGCATCTCCTTTGACCCCAATCTGCGTCCCAGCCTGTGGGAAAGTGAAAGCGTCATGCGCGACACTTTGAACGAACTGGCGGCCGACGCCGACTGGGTGCTGCCAGGGCTCGCCGAGGGCCGCCTGCTCACCGGTTACGAGACGGCTTACGACATCGCCGGCTTCTATCTGGATCAGGGTGCCAAGGCGGTAATCATCAAGCTCGGCCCTGAAGGCAGCTACTATCGCGGTACCTTGGGCGGCCAAAACGAGGAAGTCACCGTGCCCGGCTTCCCGGTGGCCGAGGTGATCGATACCGTGGGCGCCGGCGATGCCTTCGCCGTGGGAACGGTCAGCGCCCTGCTCGACGGACGCTCGCCCCAGGAGGCGGCACGCCGAGGCAACCTGATCGGCTCTCTCGCGGTGCAGGTGCTTGGCGATATGGAAGGGCTGCCCAGCCGCGCCCGGCTCGACGCCCTCGAGGCCAATGCCTGGAGTCAACCATGACCGCTCCCCTTTGCCTGCTCTTCGACTCCGACGGCACCCTGGTCGACAGCGAAATCCTGCTCGCCCAGGTGATGGCGGAGGTACTGCCGCGCTACGGCCTGCCCTTCACCGCGGCGCAGTACATGCAGGAATTTCGTGGCGTGCGCTTTCTTACCATCGTCCAGACGCAGGAGGCGCGTTATGGCGCTCTGGCCGAAAACCTGTTCCCCAGGATGGAAGCCGACATGCGCGAGATGATGGAGGCTCGCATGCGCGCCGAACTCGAACCCATCACCGGTATGCCAGAAGTTCTTGAGGCACTTGCCGATCACACCAAGGCGGTGGTTTCCAACGGCCCCGAACGCAAGATCCGTTGCGCCATGGAAAGCGCCGGCCTTGCCCACCACTTCGGCGACAACCTGTTCAGCGCCTATACCCTGAACGTGTGGAAGCCCGACCCGGCACTCTATCTCAAGGCAGCGGAGGCTCTGGGCTACCCGCCCGAACGCTGCGTGGTGATCGACGATGCCGCCGTCGGCGTGGCCGCCGGGCTAGAAGCGGGCATGAGGGTAGTCCATCTCAACCACTTTCCCGAGAAAGAAACCGCACCGGAAGGCGCCATCGAAATCCGTCACGCCAGCGAGTTGGCTGAGGCTATCGCTGGACTTAACGCGCAAAACCGCTAGGTCGGCAACGCGTCCCCATCAGTCCCGCCGAATAATGGGCGCGTGTTGCCTAATGGCGATAACGTTCACTTCATCAACTGCTTCACCGCAACCTCCACCCCACGCAGTTCCGCCAGGCCGCGCAGGCGGCCGTAGAGCGGGTAGCCCGGCGCTGTGTCGCGGTGCTGGTCGTCGAGGATGTAGTGGCCGTGGTCCGGGCGCAGCGGCAGGCGCGGGCCGCCTTCGCGCTCGCGGCGGCGCTCCTCTTCCACCAGCGCCGCGATCACCGCCACCATGTCCACATCCCCCGTCAGATGCGGCGCTTCATGGAAGGAGCGCGGGTCCGGCTGTTCGCGCTGAGTGGAGCGCAGATGGGTGAAGTAGATTTTAGGGCCGAAACGCCGCGCCATGTCCGCCAGGTCGTTGTCCGCGCGCACCCCGTAGGAGCCGGTGCACAGGGTCAGGCCGTTGGCTTTGCTCGGCACGGTATCGAGAATCCACTGGGCATCCTCGGCAGTGGAAACCACCCGGGGTAGGCCGAGCAGTGGCCGGGGCGGATCGTCCGGATGAATCGCCATGCGGATGCCCGCCTCCTCGGCCACCGGGATGATGGCCTGCAGGAAATAACCCAGATGCTCGCGAAGTGTGGCAGCGTCGATCTCGGCATACTCGGCCAGCACCTCGCGGAAGCGCGCGAGGGTATAGTGTTCCTCGGCACCGGGCAGCCCGGCGATGATGTTATTGGTGAGCTTGTCCCGAGCCGGCTGGTCGAGGGTGTCGAGATAGGCCTGCGCGGCGGTCTTCTCGTCGTCGCCGTACTCCTGCGCCGCGCCGGGGCGTTCGAGCAGGTAGAGATCGAAGGCGGCGAAGGCGGTCTGGTCGAAGCGTAGCGCCAGTGCCCCGTCGGACATGCGGTAGGTGAGATCGGTACGGGTCCAGTCGAGCACCGGCATGAAGTTGTAGCAGACGGTGTCGATACCGCAGGCCGCCAGGTTGCGCAGGGTCTGGCAGTAGGTCTCGATGTGCGCGTCGCGCTCGGGCAGTCCTTTCTTGATCGCCTCGGTGACCGGCACGCTCTCCACCACCGACCAGGAGAGGCCGGCCGCCTCGATCATCCGCTTACGCTCGCCGATCGCCTCGGTCGTCCACACCTCGCCGTTGGGAACGTCGTGCAGTGCGGTGACGATGCCGGTGGCCCCGGTCTGGCGGACCTCGTCGAGGCGGATGGGATCGTTGGGGCCGAACCAGCGCCAGGTATGTTCCATGATGATGTCCTCGTGTCAGACGCGCTCGAGCTAAGCGAGCGCCGCGCTCAAGCTGCGCTGTGTCAGGGTATGGTAGGCGGTGACGACTGCTTCGCGGAAACCGGGCATTTGTGCCAACTCTGGCGCGAAGATGGCGTCTTCAGCGAGAAAGGCCCGCACAAGCGTGTCCGCATCTTCGCCGTGGCGTTGATGCAGTGCCTGGAAATGCTCCGCCAGGGGGTCGTCCACCGGATAGGGGTTGCCGCTTAAATCCTCGCCTTTGGTATAGCGAATCCAGGCGGCGATGCCCAGCGTCGTGCAGGGCACCGGCTCGCCGGCTTCAAGGCGCATTCCGGCACCGTCGAGCCAGCGCTGGGGCAGTTTCTGACTGCCGTCCATGGCGATCTGCTGCAGACGGTGGCGCAGGCTGTCGTTGGCGAAACGCGCGATGAGCCGCTCGGCGTACTCCTCGAGGTCAGTACCCTCGGGCATGGCCAGGGTCGGTGCGGCCTCTTCCAGCATGTAGCGGCGCAGCAGGGTCTCAAGATCGTCGCGGCTCACCGCCTCGAAGACGGTCGCGATGCCGTCGAGCGCCCCCAGGTAGGCGAGCAGCGAATGGCTGCCGTTGAGCATCCTGAGCTTCATGGCCTCGAACGGCGCGACATCGGAGACCATCTCGACGCCGTCCGCCTCCCAGGCCGGGCGGCCCTGGGGGAAGTCTTCCTCGACCACCCACTGGGCGAAGGCTTCGCAGACCACGGCGTTCTTGTCCTCGACACCGAGTTCTGCCAGACGCGCAAAATCCGTCTCGGTCATGGCCGGCACGATGCGATCGACCATGCTGCAGGGAAAGGCCACCGCGCGCTCGACCCATTCGGCGAGCGCCGCGTCACGGCGTGCCGCCAACTGGCTCACCGCAGCCCGGGTACGCTTGCCGTTGTCCGGCATGTTGTCGCAGGAAAGCACCGTGAAGGGAGCGACGCCAGCCGCTCGGCGCCGCGCCAGGGCCTCGACCAGGATACCCGGCGCAGTGCGCGGTGAAGCGGGATTGGCGATATCGAAGGCGATCATGGGGTCATCGATCAGCAAATCGCCGCTGGCCGGACTCAGGAAATAGCCCTTCTCGGTGACGGTCAGGGTGACGATACGGGTCTCGGGGGCGGTCATACGCGTCAGCAACGCCTCGAGATCGCGACCCCATTGGCCATCCTCCTGGCCGGTGAACAGAGTCTCTTCGATCACGCCGATCTCGCGCAGCGTCACGCTTTCGCTGTCGGCGTATTCCGCCACGTGATGGCAATGACCCGCCTCGCGCAGGGTATCGACCAGCCCGACGCTCGAACGTAGATTGGCGCTGCTTATTCCCCAAGCGGCGTCGCCCGTTCGCTGTCTATAGCGCTCCAAATAGACCGCTTGATGCGCACGGTGGAATGCGCCCAAGCCCAGATGGACGATACCGATCCGGCCCTGGCGCGGTGCGGCGGGAGCACGCTTCAGTTGGGTCATTGGCGTTACTCCATCAACAGGTTGGGCAGCCACAGGGAAAGCGCTGGGATATACGACACCAACAGCAGCACGATCAGGTTGCAGATCAAAAATGGCAGGATGGCGCGGGCCACGCGCAGCATGGGCAGCTTGCCAATACCCGAGACGACGAACAGACAGACCCCCACCGGCGGTGTGGTCAGGCCGATCATCAGGTTGAGCACCGCCATCAAACCGAAATGGATCGGATCCATGCCGACCCCCGTCGCTACGCCGAGAAGTGCCGGGAACAGGATGATCAGGGCGGCGATGGTTTCCATGAACGATCCCACCACCAACAAGATCAGGTTGAGGATCAGGATGACCACGATGGGTTTTTCGCTGATGTTGAGAATGCCGTCGGCGATCAGCTGGGGAATCTGCTGGCTGGTGAGAATCCATCCAAATAGATTGGCCAGCCCCACCAGCAGCATCAGCGACCCCGAGGTCAGCACCGTATCAACGATGATCTGTGGCAGGTTGCGCCAGTTGAGTCCCTTGTAGACGAACATGCCGATGACGAAGGCATACAGGCTGGCGACGATCGAGGCCTCCGTGGGGGTGAACAGGCCGCCGATGATCCCGTAAAGAATGATGAAGGTCATCAGCAATGCCCAGAAGGCGCTGCGCCCTTCCTTGAGCAGCTCCTTGAGGCTCGAGCGCCGCTCCCGCGGGTAGCCGCGCCGTACCGCTAGGATGTAGGTGGTGATCATCATCGCCACTCCTAGCAACAGCCCGGGTATGGCGCCGGCCAGGAACATCTTGCCCACCGAGACGCCGCCCAGCGAACCGACGATGATCATCGGCACACTGGGCGGAATGATCGGACCAATGGTGGACGAGGCGGCGGTCACCGCAGCGGCGAAGGGTTTGTCATAGCCCGCACGCGCCATGCCGGGGATCATCACCGAGCCAATGCTGGCGGCATCGGCTACCGCGGTGCCGGAAATACCGCCGAACAGCATCGAGCCGCCGACGTTGGCCAGCCCTAGTCCGCCGCGCACATGACCCACCAGGGCATTGCAGAAGCGGATGATGTGGTCGGTAATGTTGCCCACGTTCATCAGATTGCCGGCCAGGACGAAGCCGGGAATGCACAGCAGCACGAAGGAGTCGATACCGCCGTACAGCTTCTGTGGCACGATCGTCAGGGAGATGCCCTCGATAAGCAGATAGCTCAGCGACGAAATGCCCAGGGCAAAGGCGATTGGCATGCCCAACAGGAGCAGCACAAGAAACACGCTGAAGAGTATGGCGATTTCCATCACACGCGCTCCTGGTAAGACGACGGACCACGAACGATAGCCACGGCGGCCTCGATCAGGCTCAGCGCCGCGTAAAGAACATTGAGTCCAAACAGGACAGCAGTGGAAAAGAAGATATAAATCATCGGCACCTTGAGCGTCGGCGACGTCTGGAAGGCGCCGATCTGTGCGTACTGCATGGCATAGGGCACCATCAGCAGGGCGAACCCTCCCACCAACAGGCATATCAGGGCGCGATAAGCCAACTGCCCGCGCCAGGGGAGAAACTGATGAAACAACTCTACATTGACATGCCGATTACGCCGCAGCACCAGCCCTGATGAGAGCGCCACCATATAGATGAAGAGATAACGCGACAGCTCTTCCGTCCATGCCGGTGAGCTAGGCAGCGCCAGGCGCGCAAAAATTTGCAACAACACTACCGCCGCAATGCCCAGCAACGCCAAGGAGGCCAGGACACCGAACAAGCGATCAAGCCACGTTACCAGCCGCCCAAACGCTCCACCCAAGGGAGGTATCTCGGCGATGACATGGAGAGAGTCGCCAGGCTGCATGTCGGATTCATTCATGTAAGCGCCCTTGATACTTTATGCACTTCATTTCGAGATTACCGGCTTCGCACACCTCGCCATTCAGGATGCGAAGCCGGTTGTGCAATGGCTTAGAGGTCCTGGATGGCCTCGTAAAGCGCCTGCTGCTCTTCGTTCAGCGAGGCTTCGACGGCGGGCTTGGCCTTTTCGGCGAAGGCCTGCTGATCGACCTCGACGAACTCCATGCCGGCATCCTTGAGGGCCTGTTCGAGGCGTTTCTGGTCCTCGGTGAACTTCTCGGCCTCGAACTCGTGCATCGACTCGGCGGCATCCATGACGACTTGCTGCAGCTCGTCCGGCATCGATTCGAGCTTGTTCTTGCCGACCACCACGTAGATCCAGCTACGCACGTGATCGGTCATGTTCACGTAGTCCTGGACTTCGTTGAAGCTGGCGCTCTCGATCAACGACAACGGATTCTCCTGGGCGTCGATGGTGCCCTGCTGCAGCGACGTGAACACCTCGCTGAAGGACATCGGCGTCGGCTTGGCGCCCAGCGCCTGCCAGGTATCCACGAACAGCGGCACGTTGGGCACACGCAGACGCAGGCCATTGAGCTCGTCCGGACTCTTGATGGGACGGTTGGAGGTCAATTCACGAGGCCCGCGCTCGAACCAGGTCAGCGGCACCAGACCGGTCTTTTCCTCGATCTGAGTCTCGATCTGCTCACCGACCTCGCCTTCGACGGCCTTGCGCAGGTGCTCCGAATCGCGAAAGGCGTAGGGTACTGCCATCATCGCGGCCAGGGGTGCCCAGTTCTGCAGGCTTTCCCCGGTGATGGTCATGTCGGCAGTGCCGAGCTGGATGCTATTGATCGTATCCATCTCATTGCCCAACTGCTCGTTGGGAAAAATCTGCACTTCAATCTGGCCGTCGGAGTTCTCCTCGACCTGCTGCTTGAAATGCTTGGCGGCCTGGTTCCAGACGTGCTGCTCGTTGGCCAGGTGGCCGAACTTGAGGGTGTAGTCGGCGGCCATGGCGAAAGGCGCCGCGAGCAGCGTCGAGCCGATAAGGGTACTAGCGAAAAGTTGCTTGAGCATGGTGGTCACTCCTGACGCAGTGTTGTGGCTGTTATTTCTATGGAGTTCAAGCACTCAGGTCGATCAAGACCTTGCGCGCGCTTTCGGGATGATGATCGATCATGTGGATCGCCTCACTCATCTCGGCGAAGGGCAGCCGATGGCTGACCAACGCCGTGGCATCGAGCCGCCCGCTGGCGAGCATCTCGATGACTTCGGGGAACTTGCGATTGTTGAGCCGCGAACCGACCAGGGTCAGCTCCTTTTTGATCACCTCGAGCTGCACCAGATCGCAGGGCGTGGCATTGAAGCCCAGCAGGCCGATGCGCCCCGCCGGCGAGGCCATGCGCACCAGCGACGGGAACAGCGCCGGCACGCAGGCGGCATCGGCGATCAGCGGCACGCCCTCCCCCTGGGTGCGTTCGGCCATCACCGCCTCGATGTCTTCCCTTTCGCCGTTGACGACATGGCTGGCGCCCAGGGAGCGAGCCGTCTCCAGGCGGGCATCGATGACGTCGCATACGGTGATATCGGTCAGGCCCTTGGCCCGGGCGACTTGCAGGATGGTCAGGCCGATGACGCCGGCGCCGAAGATCAGCAGGCCATCGCCTTCGATGGGCTGCATGCGATCGAGCACGTTGGTGGCGATCGAATAGGGTTCGACCAGGGCCGCCTGATCGAGGCCGACATGCTCGGGCAGGCGATGTACGTTGGCCGCCGGCACGCCGACCCGCTGTTCGAAGCCGCCGTCGCGGTGCACGCCGATGACTTCCAGTCGGGTGCAGATATTAGGACGCCCGATGCGGCACGGATAGCACTCGCCACAGCTGACCACCGGATCGACACACACCCGCTCGCCGGCGGCGATGCCCTCGACGCCCTCGCCGACCGCCTCGATCACCCCGGCGAACTCGTGACCAGTGACCCGCGGGAAGCGGACGAAAGCGTTGTTGCCGTGGATGATATGCATGTCGGAACCGCAGATACCCGCGAAAGCGACGGCGACGAGCACTTCACCGGCCTTGGCCTGGGGCGCTTCGATATCCACGATACCGAACTCGTGGGGGGCGTTGACCTGGAATGCTTGCATGCTTCTCTCCTTAATCATTCGGTGGGCTACCAATGCCAGAGTGTGCCGTCCTCGAGCCGGTTGACCGGCAGGCTGGCACGCTTGTAGGGGTACCGGGACGCCAGGGTTTCGTCTATATCGACGCCGTGACCCGGCGTTTCGCCTACCAGGAAGTGGCCGTCCTTGAAGACGTAGTCGTGGGGAAATACCTGATCGGTCGCGACGTCATGCGGCATATGTTCCTGAATGCCGAAATTGGGCACCCAGGTATCGAAGTGGATCGCCGCGCCGAGACACACCGGCGACAGGTCGGTGGGGCCATGAAAGCCGGTGCGAATGTGATACAGCGCGGCCAGATCGGCGATCCGGCGGACATGGGTAATGCCGCCGCCGTGAGTCAAGGGCGTGCGGATATAGTCGATCCACTGGTTCTCGATCAGCTCGCGATAATCGTGGATCGAATTGAACACCTCGCCGATGGCCAGGGGCGTGGTGGTGTGCTCGCGCACCAGCTTGAGGCTCTGCTGGTTCTCGGCGGGCACGCAGTCCTCCAGCCAGAACAGATGGTAGGGCTCGACCGCCTTGCCCAACCGGGCCGCCTCGATCGGGGTAAGACGGTGGTGGACGTCGTGCAGCACGTGCAAATCATCACCGAAGCGCTCGCGTACCGCGGCGAACAGCTTGGGCACCTGATTGAGATACTTTTCGCTGCTCCATACGTGCTCGGCGGGCAGTTCGGCATCCGCCGGCTCGTAGCGCTCGCCCTCGCGCTTGGCGACGCCGTAGATGGTGGGGATGCCGGGGATGCCGGCCTGCACGCGTACTGCCTGATAGCCCACCTCCACATGGCGGGCCACCTCGGCGAGGCAAGCCTCGATGTCCCGGCCGGTGCAGTGGGCGTAGGCCATGACCCTTTCACGGCTCTTTCCGCCGAGCAGCTGATAGAGCGGCATGCCAGCGGCCTTGGCCTTGATGTCCCACAGCGCCATGTCCACCGCGGCGATGGCACTCATGGTCACCGGCCCGCGCCGCCAGTAGGCACCGCGATAGAGATAGTGCCAGGTATCCTCGATACGGCTGGCGTCGCGACCGATCAGGGTGGGGATGACGTGCTCCTCGAGATAGGCGACCACCGCCTGCTCGCGGCCATTCAGAGTGGCGTCGCCGATGCCGTAAATGCCCGAGGCGGTGACGATTTTGAGCGTCACGAAGTTGCGTCCTGGCGCTGTGACAATCACATAGGCATCCCGGATCTTCATAGGTCCGCCTCCGTGGTCCGTTCGGCTCCGAGCGTCGCGCTTGCCGAATCCTCGAACATCGCCGGAAAGCGGCGCACCAGGTCGGGCAGCGACTGCCAGATTTCTCGTTGATGCACGGCCATGGCCTCAGCCGCCGCCTCGACGTCGCGCCGTGCGATGGTGTCGACGATGCGGGTGTGCTGCCCGATCAGCTTGTCGATCGGGGTACTGTCGGGCACGCTGAGATAACGCACACGATCCAGCTGCGCCTTGACCTCCTCCGTGACACGCCAGGCGGCCTGCTGATGGACGCCCAGGGCCAGGGTGCGGTGGAAGGCCTCGTCGAGTTGGAAAAAGCGGTCATAGTCTTGAGGGTCGACGCAGCGCCGCTGGCGCTCGATCAACTCCCGAAGCTCGTTCAGCGTCGCCTCGTCCAGCCCCTGTTCCGCGGCCAGTTTCGCCACGGCGACCTCGACCGCCTCGCGCACGAAGCGCGCTTCCAGCACCGCCTGCCGAGAGATCCGTACCACATAGGTACCGCGCTGCGGTCGCACCTCCACCAGTCCCGCCTCGGAGAGGCGAATGAAGGCTTCGCGCACCGGCTGTCGACTCACATCGAAGGTGTCGGCGATCTCTTTTTCCGAAAGCGCCTGGCCCGGCGCCAGCACCATACGAATGATCGACTGACGCAGGACATGATAGAGACGCTGACGCACGGCGCCGCGATCATCTGTTTTCTGCCATAGCGTCAGCAATCTCGTGTTCAAGTCGAAGCGCCTCTATTTAGGTAGGAGCAGCTCTAGCTTATCTGATACAACTAGTATGGTAGTATGCAAGGAAGAGTGAAAGCACTTTATCTTAGACCTTAGTTTAATTTAGATCGCGAGAAAGACGATGAAACGCCGGCCCTATGCAGGAACCCGCTATCACAAGGCACTGAGCATCGGTGACCTGGAGCGTATCGCGCGAAGGCGGCTGCCCAATTTCGTCTTCGAGTACATCTATGGCGGTGCGGATGACGAACAAACCCTCGCCCGCAATCGCGCCATCTTCGACGACTACCTGTTCCAGCCCAGAACACTGACGAAGGTCGGCAAGCGCGACCTCGCCACGCCGCTGCTGGGCACTGCCTGCGCCATGCCACTGGTGATCGGCCCCACGGGCTATAACGGGCTGGTAACCCAGAATGGCGATACCAAGCTCGCCACGGCCGCGGCGAACAAGCACATTCCTTTCGTGCTCAGCAACGTCTCGACGACGTCGCTCGAAGACATTGCCGACGTGGAGGGGGTGAACGCCTGGATGCAGATCTACTTCTATCGCGATCGCGACTACGTCAGGAAACTGATAGAGCGCTGCCGCAGCGCGGGTTATGAAACCCTCGTCGTCACCACTGACAGCGCCATATACGGCAACCGGGAGTGGGATCTGCGCAACTTCCGTAAACCCATGAAGCTTGATGCGCGCAACCTGCTGCACGTGCTTTCGCGTCCACGCTGGATTTTCGACGTCCTGGTGCCACACGGCGTACCCACCTTCAAGAATCTGGGTGATCTGCTGCCGCCAGGAAAGGACACCGTGCAAGGCGCCTCGGCGGTGATCGGCGAGCAGCTCGACCCTTCCCTGAACTGGGACGATATCGCCTGGCTGCGCGACTACTGGCCGGGCAAGCTCGTTCTCAAGGGCCTTCTCTCGGGAGAAGAAGCCGAGAAAGCCGCCAACCTGGGCGTGGATGGCATCCTGTTGTCGAATCACGGCGGCAGGCAGCTCAACCATGCACGCTCACCGCTCGAGGTGCTCCCCGAGGCCAGACGTCTAGTGGGTGATCGGTGCCAGCTCTACGTCGACAGCGGCTTTCGGCGCGGCACGGACGTGGTCAAGGCGCTGGCCCTGGGCGCGGATGCCGTCTGGCTTGGGCGCGCAACGCTATATGGCCTGGCCGCCGGCGGTCAGGCCGGTGTCGAGCACACCCTCGATATCCTGCAACGAGAAATCGACAGGACCATCGGCCTGCTGGGTTGCAGCAGCGTGTCGGAATTGCGGCCAGAGATGGTGACGCACTAACTTCCCGCAAACACCACCGTGCGCTTGGCGTGCAAAAACACCCGGCGCTGCAAGTGGTAATCCACCGCCCGAGCCAGGGTCTGGCGTTCGATGTCTCGGCCTTTGGCCACCAGATCCTCGGGGTAGTGGCTATGATCCACCGGCTCGATTCCTTGGGTAATGATCGGCCCTTCATCAAGGTCGTCGTTGATGTAGTGGGCCGTGGCGCCAACCAGCTTGACGCCCTTCTCGTAGGCCTGATGGTAGGGCTTGGCCCCCTTGAACCCCGGCAGCAGCGAGTGGTGGATATTGATCGCCCAGCCGCTCAGGCGCGCACACATATCGCTCGACAGCACCTGCATGTAGCGCGCCAGGATAACCAGTTCGGCGCCGGTTCCCTCGATGATGCGCCACACCTCGGCTTCCTGCTGGGGTTTGGTCTCCGGTGTGATCGGGCAGTGGTAATACGGTATCTCGTGCCAGGCGGCTAGGGGTTCGAGATCCGGATGATTGGAGATGATCGCCCGCACGTCGATGGGCAACTGACCGGTACGATAGCGATACAGCAGATCGTTCAGGCAATGATCCGTCTTCGAGACCATGATCACTACCGGGGTACGCCGGCCCGGCGGGGTCAGCTCGAAGCTCATGTCGAACTCCTGCGCCCGAGGGGCAAACTCGGCTTGGAAGCACTCGCCATCGAAACCCGCTTCTTCGGGACGAAACTCGACACGGATGAAAAAGCGCTCTGCCAAGCGATCGTCGAAGGAGTTGAGCTCAGTGATGTAGCAGCGCTGCTCCTTCAAGAAGCGCGTGACCACATCCACGGTGCCCAGAAGGCTGGGGCACTGGGCGGCGAGAATCCAGGTGTCGGTGGCGCTCATGCGAGGCTCCTCGATCAAGATGAAAGGCAATAACCATTCTAACCAGCCAGCGTCGAGGATTGGGAATAAACGCCATGTTTAGCCCCAGAAACACGGCAACAAGACACTATTACTCAGAAGTCGCCAGCCTGGCCCCGAGGAAACCGAAGGCCCCCGCGAAGGCGCGCCTGATCCATTGCAAGACTCCGGGGCGGCGGATCAGGCCGACGGCAAGCGTGTAGATCACACCCGTGCCCGGCAACAGCACGACGACGAATGACATCAGCAAGAACTCCCAGGACATAGCGGTCTCCTATTCTTATTGAGAATAAAATGTAGCCACTATATTCGAGGCGGATCTAACAAGAAGGCTTTATCGACCTCCTCACCTCACAACCAGAAATCGAGCCCGAAGATGCCCGCCGATACCAACCCGGCCATCACCGCTGCATAACCCAGGTTGTGCTTCATCATGCGGTAACTGCTGATGCCATAGCGCCCCTGTAATGAGAGATTGATGCCGGAAAGCGGGCCGGCGGCGGTACCCACCGCCCAGGCACCGAGGGCGACGAAGGCAAACAGGGTCTGCTCGCCACCTTGGAGCTCCAACATCGAGGCGAGCACCGACACGCCGATGATGGGATGCAGGCCGACGATAGCGCTGGCCACGATGACCAGGAAACTGATTACCCCTTGAATAGCGCCAAACTCGGCAAAAAGCGTCCATTCACCGCCGGTCGCGGCATCGATCAAACTCGAAAGACCCAGCGTAAAAAGCCCCGCGCAGAGAAAAAGAGAGATCTCGCCGCGCATGGCAGGCAGCCGCTCCAGCGCATGCTGACGAACGCGTTTGAGCGTCCAGCGTGGCCCTTGAACCAGATTGCTGATCAGTGCAACTGCCGGTAGCAGAAAGGTAATGATGCTGATGATCTGCAACCCCGGCAGCAGTTGGTAGTGAAAGAGCAGCACCAGCAGCGCCATGCCAGACGGCATCATCAAGCTGCGCGGCGAGAGGGAAAACCCTGCCACTTCCGAGAGATCGAAGCGTCGGGAGAGATCGACCAGCGTGACCACACCAGCCAGCAGCGCCAGCGGCAAGCCTACCGCCAGCACGTTCAGATAGGTCATCTCCGGCGCAAGCGTCATCACCACGCCCATGGAAGCAAAGAAGGGCGACCACAGCGCCGCGCTGGAAAGGCCACGATTGAGGGCCAACAGTTGGGGTAAAGAAAGAGGGCCATGCCGGGCCAGACGATCGCCGATCATGAAGACCGTCGAGAGATTGAGAATGGTCCCCAGCAGATGGACGCCCAGCCAGGTGCCGGCGGTACCACGCACTCCAGTGACAGAGCGCCCGAGAGAGCGTTTCCGGCGGTTGCCGATCAATCCGATAAAACTGACCCCCACCAGCATCGCCACCACATGGGTATTGCCATCGAGCACACTAGGCCAGTGCAGTGGCTCCCCGTAATAGAGATCGGTCAGCAGCAGCATGGCAAGCCCGAGCCCGGCGAGAATACCCGCCTGAAGCCGGGTACGCCCGGGCAGGTCGCGCCACAGCAGCAGCGTCGCCAGCCAGAAGGCGTAACCCACCAGATGCGGCGCCGGAACGAAATCAGTGAAGCTAAGAATCTGAAGCAGCAGGCCGGAAAGGATCAGCAGGCCGGCCAGAACATGGCGCGTCAAGGGAGAAGCCGAGGTGGGCATGACGAGTTATAGCGGCCGGTGACAAATAGTGTGAGCAGCCTAACAGCTTGCCTTTCCTCTATCAGCTACCACTGCTGTTTATCGATGGATTTGCTGACGCCGCTTTGAAATTTACTATTAACGAAAAGTAAAGCATACTCAATATTTACGCATCCTGATGCGCAAAGGAGCGAAGCACATGGCCAAGACCCTGGCTACCATCAGCTCGAAGCGGCAAATCACGCTACCCATCGATCTTTGTCGGGAGGTAGGCATTACGCCTGGAGACAAGATCAAGGTGTTCATCCACGACGGGCAAATCACTCTGATGAAACAACGCCTTGGCGCGGCCGAGGGTGCGCTTGCCCATCTTTCGGGAGACCCTTCTCTGAGCGATGAAGACTCCTTGCAAGAAGCACTGGAGCAGCGCGATGCCAGCCGGAAATCGGCGACGTGATCGCCATCGATACCAATGTGCTCTTGCGCTATCTATTGCAGGATGATGAGGCCCAGGCGCGCCGGGCCAAGGCACTGATCCAGGGCGATAACCTGGTATTGATAACGGATATCGTCCTTGTCGAAACGCTCTGGACACTGAAAGGCAAGAAGTACCGCGCCGACAAGCAAGCGCTGATCGACGTCATTAACAGCCTGCTACAAGAGCCGACGCTGATGTTCGAGGACGACGAGACGGTATGGCAGGCTTTGCAGGATTATCGCCAGTCGAATGCGGATTTCCCCGATGCCTTGATTGCCAGAAAAGCCGCCTATCTTGCACGCTCGAAAGACGAGCCGTTCTCGGGAACCTATACCTTCGATCGCCGAGCGCTTGCCCTGCCTGGCACCAAGGAAGTCAGGTGACGAACTGCGCGCCGACTTTCCCGAAACTGATGGTCAATTTCTAGTCCGATTTGGACCAATGGAGGCGCACATGACGACCGTAACGCTTTCTGTCGCTTCACGCGATGACGTCACCCGGCGCGCGCTGGCGGCCTTCGAGGGTAAGCGGCAAGGCACTCATATCTCCTTCTCGTCCTTGGACTTGCTGTGGCAAACCATGACACGTAAACGTTGGCAACTGCTCAAGGCGATGACTGGCCAAAAAGCCATGAGCATTCGCGAGGCAGCCCGGCGAGTCGAACGAGACGTAAAGACGGTGCATGGCGATATCCATGCGCTACTCGACGCCGGCATTCTGGATCGCACCGACGACGGCCAGATCGTATTTCCTTTCGATGCCGTGCATGTCGACTTCACGCTGACGGCAGTAGCCTGACGTTTCCCCCTCGCCGTTACTCCGGCGGAGGAAGGTTTTCCTCGGGATCTGTACCAGCTGAGAGATACACCAACCACTGTTTGAAAAAAATCAGTCGCTGAACCGGGTACATTCCAATGATTTTGTGCTTAGAACTTTATGCCGCCCCGCTGATTTATTGGTTGAAGTTAATGTATAATTACCACATATACATCAAATAAGCGAGATAATGGCAACCACAAAGCAATCAGTGATTGGTGATATTGGCGAATATATTGCCCAGAAGCACCTCGAAGCAGAAGGTTACGAATTAGTTAGGTTCGGATGTAGTTCGAGTAGCAAGGAGATTATGCACAAGGTCACTACGATTCCTAACATTCCAGATCAGGGAATCGGTTACTCATGGGGGTTGTTCGGCTTTAATTATGGTTGCGGCTTACAGACTGAATGGATAGATCCTGTAGCGCCTCGCTGGGCAGACCATCCGCAGCAACTAATAAAAAATTTAGCGATTGAATGTCGTGATTGCTCATCCTGCGCTATGCGGGACAATCTACCTGATCAAGCTCCTTGTGCAAACATACAAGCTTTTCTCGAAAAGGACTGGCTTGACAGCATTGAGCCATACAACCCCTTTTTCCATGCTACCTATGATAATAATGGTTTAGAGATTAAGCTAAAGGGCCATAGACTGGTTACTCACTGTCTTGATCATTTTACTGATATGCTTCTCGGCAAACACAAACAAGTGGCGCCTTATGGAAAAGATTTCATACTTACAAATATGCTAATAAGTGACTATGTAATGGCTTGCTGGCGTAAGCATATGAAGACTGAAGCTCTTCCCTATCCTGGTGATGAAATAATGAAAGCCAGAGCTAGAAAAGACACAGAATCTGAAGAGCGCATGAAACAAGCAAATCGAACGGCGATGAAGAAATTCCCTGCTGGACATCCTGGGCGTTATGATTTCATCGGAAATAAGAATGGAGAGTGCATAGCATTCGAAATTAAAGTCAATAGCTCAAAGCCTTCATATTGGCAAAAAGTTAGACTAGGACTTTTACAAAAGTACGGTCATAAAGCAAAAGTTATATATATAAAAATGAACAAAGCACAGATTGGTCTAGCTACCAAAGGCACTGAGCCTGAATGTGATAGGCTAGAGGTCACTGATAAAATAGATACAAGCAATGTGCACATACCCAGCGATGCAGAGTTTGTGGAAATGTTAAATTTCAAAGAGTAACACTAACGTAACCACAGCTCAAATCCTCTATTCAAACAACGGCTCGGTGATAGCGATTTAATATCTCTTTAGAGATGGCAATAAAGATCTTGCCCCATATTTAATTGCCGTTCAGAAGCTCAGCCTATCATCCGACGCTCTGCATCTAGCTACGCATGACCCGCAAGTTCGGCTGGTCGAAGAACGTGCTCGTTCATCAGATCGCTAAACAAGAGCTACGAAAAAATCCTATTGGGCCAGTCCAGGCGCAGACGCCTGAGCAATGCGCTCAGGTCAAGCTGATGGCCTTTATGGACGAGCATGACGACATCGATCATTAGGATTGTCGCAATGTAGCGTTGTCATAAACGGCGCGGCGCAAGAAGCGTCCGGCGACCGAAGGAAGCGGATGGCCTTGTTATGCATTCAGTGGATTTTACCGGTCGATATATTTCTCCTCGCCTCAATAAGAGCTGGCAATGCATCATACAAAAATGCATGAGATAAGGAAAACGGATCGATAAATGCCAATTCCTTTCGGTCTGTTTCTGCCTGAATATATGGAACAATTATTGCACCGCCATCAATAACCGACACACTATGAGGTAAACGCTCAAAACCAACATATAATTTTTGAGCGTGTATTATTCTGTTTAGTGCATCCCATAGGTCTGCTACTTTTTCACCTTTGCTGGTCGGTTCCCATTGCCACCGAGCTGAATTTAATGGGTATTTAACTTTTGGTGGTAGCACCTCCATTGCTCGACGAGCATTCAGAGAAAAGGAACTTAAAACCTCTATTATTGTTGTATTTGCATACTCCTGAATCAGTCGGTTCTTCAGTGGGTATTGGCTGCTTGCAAGCGACCAAAGGCTGACTGCTTCTTCAGATGCTCTGTCTATAGAATGCAGTGTGATATTTTCCACTTAACTTTCTCTTTTTATGAATAACAGTGATTAGACCGCACACTGTATTTTGCTAATAAAGGTGCCGGCTGCCTTTTTCAGCATGACCGCTTTGGGTCGCAAACAAACAGACGCTCACTCACGAACACACCACCATTCAATACGAAATACCTAATCTACTACTTCTTTCCCACCAACCACTCTCGCTGCTCTTCAATCCCCATGCTGATCAGTCTTGGGTCATCCTGCTGCATGGCCTGAAACGCCGCCTTGCTGTCGAGCCCCCACCAGTTGAGCTGGATCAGCGCCTGGGCAACGGCGCCGCCGAGGGTCGAGCCAGGGCCGGGAATGACGATGCGGTCCGGGGCGAACTCGCGCACACCCACCTTGAGGGCAGCGGTGAAGTCGTAAGGTGTTACCAGTTGTTCGCCGAGGGTATAGTCCCACAGTGCTTCCGGATCGGTGCTCCAGGGCGTCCAGAGCTTGCCGCGGCCGTCGATCAACGGCACCTCGGGCGCCTGAAACGGCGTCGCCGGCAGGCGCGTTCTGGCCTCAGCCTTCACGCCTTCCTGCATCGGCGTGTGAAAAGCCGCGTGCTGATGCAGGCGCATGGGAAAGCGCTCCATTGGCGGTAGCTCCTCGGTAAGCCGCTTGAGCCCTGCTTCGTTGCCGCCGAATACCAGCATGCCGCCAAGATCGATGGAAAGATAAAGCTCACTGCCGTCCTGGCCATGCAGTTTCTCGATCAACGCCAGCAGTTCCCGGCGGCGCTCGGGCTGTGGCCGCCACTGGTCGTCGACCCAGGGATAGAGCAGCTGTCCGCCATTGAGGGTGGTCTGCATCAGGTGGCCCATGGTGTTGATCAGCGTGAAGGCGTCGTTCTGGGACAGCGCGCCGCCGAGGGCCAGGGCGATGTACCAGCCCATGGAGTTGCCGGTTACGGCGCAGATCTCGTAACGCTCCTGGTCGATGGCCAGCGCATCCGTCAGGGCGCAAGCGTAGATCAGCGGCGAGGCGTGATCGCCGCGGCCGTGCAAGCTCAAACGGAACGGGGTCTCGCCGTCGAGTTCGCTGAGGGTGGGCTGATCTTGCTCGCGACGCAGCGCATCGAAGCGCGCAAGCCATTCGCTGCCGGTGGCGTGGCGGGTCAGGGTGCCCCACTCCGCCTGGTTGTAGGTGCCGCGCCCGGGGCAGACGATCAACAGGCGTTCCTTGGGGGATGGCTGGGTCAGCTCACTCATGTCCGGCTTCCTGTTGTTGTCCGTTCAGACGCGGTTTGCTTGGGAACAAGGCTTTCGCACGCTCGATGATCGCCGCGACCGAGGGCAGCGTGACCGTCGCCGCCGGCCCCAGGGGGATGAAGCTGTCCTCGGCGGTCAGGCGGTGCAGGCGATGAGACTCCACGCCTCGCTCCACCAGGCCGGTGATGACCTCCTCGCTGGGCGAGCCACTGCGGCGGCATTCGTCCACGCACAATATCTGGGCGCAGTCGTTGACCCGACGATGTATCTCGTCGTGATCCAGCGCCGTCAGCCAGCGCAGATCGATGATGCGAAGTTGGATGCCCTGGGCCTCGAGCCGCTCCCGGGCCTGATGCGCGAGATAGACGCCGTTGCCGTAGGTGAGGATCGCCAGATCGCGCCCCTCGCCCCACTGGCCCAGCGAACCCACGGGCAGATGATATTCCGGGCCGGGATCGGCAAAGCTCCAGCGCTGATCGCCTTCCTCAATGAGATCGCGACAGTGATACAGGGCGATGGGTTCGAGCATCACCACGATGCGCTGCTCCTCGTCCGCCAGGCGCACCGCCTCCTGCAAGAGCCCCACCGCGTCTGCGGCGTTCGACGGGCAAGCCACCAGCAGGCCGGGAATGTCGCGCAGCACGGCGATAGCGTTGTCGTTGTGGAAATGCCCGCCGAAGCCCTTCTGATAGCCGAGACCGGCGATGCGTATCACCATGGGGTTAGTGTACTGCCCCTTCGAGAAGAAGCTGAGCGTGGAGGCCTCGCCGCGCAGCTGGTCCTCGGCGTTGTGCAGATAGGCCAGGAACTGTATCTCGACGATGGGCACGAAGCCGTTCTGGGCCAGGCCGATGCCCAGCCCTAAAATGCTCTGCTCGTCGAGCAGGGTATCGATGATGCGATAGGCGCCGTACTTGGCCTGCAGCCGCTGGGTCACGCCGTAGACGCCGCCCTTGCGGCCGATGTCCTCCCCGGCCATGACCAGGTGCGGGTATTCCGCCATCAGCCGATACAGGGTCTGGCTGAGCAGCCGGGCCATGGTCGCCGGCGTTTTATCGACTTCACTTTCGATGGACTGACGACGGCTGGGGCGATGCGGCGGCACGATGGAGGCCATCACCGCCTCGGCGCTTTCCAGCTTGGGCTGGCGAATCGCCACTTCCGCGACCTGGGCGACCCGTTCGCCAATATGATGGTAAAGCGCCTGAATGGTCTCGGGTTCGAGCACGCCATGACGTATCAACAGGCCGGCGCTGTACAGCAGCGGATCGCGAGCCTCGGCGGCCTTGATCTGCTTCGCCGAGAGATAAGACTGCTGAGCGTCGGAACCGGCGTGGCCCATCAGGCGCACGCAGTGCATGTGCAAAAACACCGGCTGTTTGAGGCGTCGCGCCAGGCGTTCCGCCTCACGAGCAGCACGGTAGGTATCAAGCAGATCGAGCCCGTCGCAACTGATGTAGTGAAAGCCGGGGCGCCCGCGCATGCTTCGTTCGATCCAGCCGGCGGGGGTCGGCGTGGAGATGCCGATGCCGTTGTCCTCGCAGATCATGACCAGGGGCATCGGCGTGCCCTGGTAGGCCGCCCAGGCCGCTGCGTTGAGCGCCCCTTGGGTCGTCGAGTGGTTGAAGGAGGCATCGCCGAAGCTACACAGCACCACGCTGTCCGTTGGCCACTCCCCCGATCCGCGTATGCGACGCCACAGGCCGAGGCCATGGGCGGCACCCACCGCCTTGGGCAGGTGCGAGGCGATGGTGCTGGTCTGGGGCGGCACGTTGAGCGCCTTGGAGCCCAGCACCTTGTGGCGGCCACCGGAGATCGGGTCTTCGCTCGAGGCGGCGAAACTCAGCAGCATGTCGTAGATTGGCGTCTGCCCGGGCAACTGCTTGCTGCGCTGGAGCAGAAAAGCCGCGTCGCGATAGTGCAGGAACGCTGGGTCGGTCACCCGAAACGCGGCGGCGATCGCCGCGTTGCCTTCGTGGCCGGAGCTGCCGATGGTATAGAACGCCTCGCCGCGGGCCTGCAGCCGCCGGGCATGCAGGTCCAGTTGGCGGCTGAGCACCTGGGACTCGAACAGCTCCGCAAGCATCGGCGCCGTCAGCCCCACTTCATCGAGACGCCACGCCTGGGCGGGGCTCGGCCAGTCACCGTCGCGTAATACCTCGAACAGGCGCTCTTCCAAGGGGAAGGGGTTCATTGTTGTTTGGCTCCTCGCTAAAGAATCACTGAATAAATGCCTGCATGAACGAATTGCTGTGTTGCGCGGTGCTCGAAGACTCGCCTAACCCCATGTTATGTCTCGTCTTCTGTGCTTCGTGCGCCTTGCACTTCATTTCACTCGGCGATTTATTCAGCGATTCGCTAATTCTTGTTGGCCCCAGTCAATCAGGCGGCGTGATCATCCATCGACTTCAAGTTTAGAGGCTTCGGCCAGGCACTCTCGCACCCGCTCGGCGGAAGCCTTTTCAAGGGCGGCGTATAGCGCTAACTCATCGGTCACAGGAGCACCCAGCGCTGCCTCGAAGGCCTCCCGGTTGGCATTGCCGGCGTAGGTTTCGTGACTGCCCCCCCCAGGTTCGACTGAAAGATGCCCGCCGCGCTCACCGGCAGAAAATCTTCGTAGGTGATCGGCCGGGCGCTGACCAGCCCTTGGGCGATCAGCGTTTCCAGTTCTTCGTCCTCGTCGCATTCGGCCCCTTCCTCACGTCCTTTATCGGTGAGCCGGTAATCGAAGAAGGCTAGACCTTCGCGGCGAAGTTGCTCTTCGCTGTCCGGAAACTCGGCGAATATCTCACTCAGCCTCTGCTGATGGGCACGATTATCAAGGCCCGCGGTTTGCTTCCGGGCGGTTGCCAAAAGCCGGTCATAGAGAGCGCGTCCCTTGGCTGTCAGCGCCGCACCGCGCTGTTCGATCTCACCGAAGCGGGCGGTATGGGTGCCTTGGTGCTCGCCGTCGAAATGCACCTGCTCCTCCAGGGCCTTGAAGCTGGTCTGACGCAGCAGGATCGGGCAATTGCGCCGGGGCGGGCCTTCGATCACCGCCTTGGGATTCATGCCGACGTCCGGCATGCGCCGCTGCACCTCGTCGATGTTCAGAGTGCGTGGCGTCAGATGGTTGATGTGCGGCCCGCGGAAGCAGACCACATCGGCGATCAGGCGGTGCTCTTCGAGCAGCGCCTGATAGGTCTTGTGATCCACGGTGGCGTCGTGATGCCAGCGGAAGGTCTCCAGCGCCTCTTCAACGAAGCGATCCGCCTGCGTATCGCTGAGGCCGCCTTGTTCCTCGTAAAGTGCGATCAGTTCCCGGGCGCCCGGGGTAAAGATGTCGCGCTCGGCAAGAATGGCCGAAGCTCGCTCGCGCAGCTCAGCACTCTCGATCAGCTCCAGGCGCAGCAATGAGGTAAAGATACGAAAGGGGTTGCGTTTGAGGGCTGCCTCGTCGACGGGGCGAAATGCGGTGGCGTGTACCGGCACACCGGCCTCGGAGAGATCGTAATAGCCCACCGGCTGCATGCCCATCACCGCGAACAGGCGGCGCAGCATGGCAAGTTCTTCCGCTGTGCCGACGCGGATCGCACCGTGGCGCTCGACGTCCAGCCGATCAAGCTCACTATCAGATTCAAGGCGCTCGGCGAGGGTGGGATTGGCCGCAAGTGTTTCCTGGTTGACCTGATCGGCAAGCTCCAGCAGCGTGCCGTACTGCGGCACCTCCGCCTGGTACATGGCGGATAACGCCTGAGAGAAACGCGTGCGAATCTCGTCGCTGGAGACGAAGGACGTCGTGGTCATGCAGTACTCCTGAGAAGGTTCATTACTGTATCGGGTTTGCTGGCGGAGTTGCCCGATGACAAAGATAGGTAAGATGAGAACAGCCCGAGGGCAGCGGCTCAAGCGAAAAAAGGCGGGCTACATATTCCTTTTTTTCTTGATGCGAGACTCAATGCACCCGAGGCCTGGCAATAATCGTGCATGATCTTCATGAAACGCTCGCAGCAAGAGACGGAGCAGCTGCCGTCTCACGATGCTCGAGAATCCAGTCGATGAAGCCGCGCACCTTGGCCACCTCGCCCATATGCTCGGGATAAGCCAGATAATACGCATCGTAGCTTTTCAGGGCGAACGTCCAGGGGATGATCAACTGGCCCGTCTCGAGTTCTTCCTCGGCGAGAAAGCGCGGCACCAACGCCACGCCGCAGCCGGCCCTAGCGGCGCGTAGCGCCATGGAGAAGGTGTCGAAGCGCGGCCCGTGGTAGCTGTGTTCGGTATAGCAACCCTGCGCCTCGAACCACTCGTGCCAGGCTTCGGGGCGCGTCGCACTCTGTAGCAACACCAACTTGGTCAACGCCAATGGATCGCTCAAACGCTGCGTCGGCAACACCGTCGGGGCACACACCGGCACCACTTCCTCGTCGAGCAGCTTGATGCATTCCGCCCTGGGCCAGGCTCCGTGACCGAAGAAGAAGGCCACATCGACGCGCTCCTTCTCCAGGTCGAAGGGTTCGATACGGTTGCTGATATCGAGATAGACCTTGGGATGGCGAAAGCGGAATCCATTGAGCCGGGGTATCAGCCAACGGGCGCCGAAGGTGGGCAGGGTAGTTACCTTGAGCACCTCGCTCTCACCGCCATAGGACTGCATGTAGCGCATGGACATCTCGACCTGAGCCAGAATCTTGCGCACATCGGTGAGATACAGCGAGCCTTCCGGCGTCACTTGCAGGCGCTTGCGAACACGCCGGAACAGGCGCTGCTCGAGGATCGACTCGAGCTGTGCCACCTGCTTGCTCACCGCGCTCTGGGTCAGGCACAGCTCCGCCGCCGCACGAGTGAAGCTCAGATGCCGCGCTGCTGCCTCGAAGCACTGCATGGCCGTTAAAGACGGCAGATGCTGACGATTCATGCTTCTCACCTCAGGATCAAGAAAAAAAGGAATGACATCTGTATAAAACGTCGTTTGAGGCGGGTCAATGCCTCTGGTGATACTGCTGGGCAGTGTTCGCGATTCACAGTATTTCCAGGAGGAACAATGATCGATTCCCTCATGCAGCGTCTCGGTGTAACGACCGAGCAGTACCAGCAGGGCGACTATGATGTGACCACACCGACCGACGGCAGTGTGATCGGCAAGGTTCGCCTGGAAGACGCTGAGGCGGTGGATGCGCATATTGCCAAGGCCGTGCAGGCTTTCGAACAGTGGCGTCGGGTGCCGGCACCGCGACGCGGTGAGCTGGTACGCCTGTTCGGCGAGCAGCTACGCCGCCACAAGGACGACCTGGGCGCTCTGGTCTCTCACGAGTGCGGCAAGATCCTGCCGGAGGGCCAGGGTGAAGTGCAGGAGATGATCGACATCTGCGATCTGGCAGTCGGTCAGTCGCGGCAACTGTTCGGCCTGACCATCGCCTCCGAACGCCCGGGGCATCACATGCGTGAAACCTGGCATCCGCTCGGCCCGGTCGGCCTGATCACCGCTTTCAACTTCCCGGTGGCACCCTGGGCCTGGAACGCCGCCCTGGCACTGGTATGCGGCAACAGTTTGATCTGGAAGCCTTCTGAGAAAACGCCGCTCACCGCCCTTGCCTGCCAGGCGCTGTTGGAGCGCGCCATGGCTGAATTCGGCGACGAGGCCCCCGAGAATCTAAGCCAGGTGATCGTCGGAGATCGTGCCGCCGGCGAAAAGCTAGCCGACGATCCCCGAATCCCGCTGCTCAGCGCCACCGGCAGCACCCGTATGGGTCGCGACGTGGGCCCTCGGGTCGCGGCACGCTTCGGTCGCAGCATCCTCGAACTGGGCGGCAACAACGCCATGATCCTGGCGCCCAGCGCCGATCTGGACCTGGCGGTGCGCGCCATCCTGTTCTCGGCGGTGGGCACTGCGGGGCAGCGCTGCACCAGCCTGCGCCGCCTGATCGTTCATGAATCCGTCAAGGACGAGGTAATCGAACGCCTCAAGAAGGCCTATAGCGGCGTCTCCATCGGCGATCCCATGAAGGGGAATCTGGTCGGCCCGCTGATCGACAGCCAGGCCTTCGAGCAGATGCAGTCGGTGCTCGGCAAGGCCAAGGAACAGGGTGCCAGGGTGTTCGGTGGCGAACGCCAACAGATCGAGCAGTGCTCAGAGGGCTACTACGTCAGCCCCTCTATCGTCGAAGTCGAACAGCAGGATGAGCTGGTCAAGCGCGAGACCTTCGCCCCGATCCTCTATGTCATGAGCTATCGCGAGTTCGATGAGGCGATGAGAGTGCATAACGATGTGCCCCAAGGGTTGTCATCCTGCATCTTCACCTGCGACGTGCGCGAGGCGGAGATGTTCACCTCGGATGTGGGCAGCGACTGCGGTATCGCCAACGTCAACATCGGCCCCAGCGGCGCGGAGATTGGCGGCGCCTTCGGCGGCGAGAAGGAAACCGGCGGCGGCCGCGAGTCCGGCTCGGACGTGTGGAAAAGCTACATGCGTCGCCAGACCAATACCGTCAACTACTCCCGCGAACTGCCCCTGGCTCAAGGGATCAAGTTCGATTGAGCAGACAAGGGCGGCTTCCTGGAGTCGCCCCAAGCACGCCTTCGTAAGGATGCCCTCATGCCATCAAGTCCTCAAGCCATCACGATTGCCCAAGCGATAGAGCGCGCTTACGGCTTTACCGGCACCCTCGAGAGACTCGATGGCTACGCGGATCTCAACTTCCGCCTGACGCTCGCGGATGGCGAATCGCTGATCGCGAAGCTGAGCCAGGCAACGGGCACCCTCGCCGAGGCCGAGTTGATGGCGGCGCTGGAGACGCATGACCTGGGAGGCATCGAGATCCCGCGCCACCGCCGCGACCGCGAGGGCCGTCTGAGCGTGCCCATCAGCCTCGACGGCGAGACGTGGCGGCTACGTCTCATGAGCCTTATTCCAGGCAGCCTGTGGGCCGAGAGTATGGCGCCCAGCGAGGCCCAGCTGTTCACCACCGGCGAGTGCCTGGCCCGCCTGGATCTAGCCCTGCAGGACATGCATTGGCCCCAGGGGCCGTGCCATGACTGGGACCTGTCTCAATACAAGCGCCTGCCGGCCCGCCCCGAGGCGAACGCCCTGGAACCCGGCATGCGTGAAATGATGACGACCTGCATCGAGTTCGTCATGGCGCGCGAGGAAGCGCTGCCCACTCAGTTGATTCACAACGATGCCAACGACTACAACCTGTTCCTCAAGGCGCCGGATAGCGAGTATCCAAGCGGGCTGATCGACTTCGGCGATGCTTGCCTCGCCTTCACCGTCAACGAACTCGCCGTCGCCGCCGTGTATCTGACCGACCGCTGTCCCGACCGCCTGGAGGCCCTCGAGCAGCTCACCCTGGGCTATCACAGCGTCCGGCCGTTGACGGCGGTGGAGCTCGAGTGCCTGCCACGCCTCATACTACTACGTATCCTGCTAAGCCGGCTGAACTACCTGAAGGCCGTCGATGAGGGTCGGGACGATCCTTACGTGGCGATCTCCCAAGAGCAAGTTCTGACCCAATGGCACGCTTTCGCGACATTAACTCCCGAAGTCATGGCGCAAGCACTAGACGCCGCCTGCCTGGCCGAAGATGACTCCCTGACACCCGGTCAGGACGGATCCTACGCGGGGCGAAACAGCATCGGCACCTTGCTCCAGGCCCGCCGTCAGATGCTCTCGCCAACCCTGAGCCATGCCTATCGCCATCCACTCAAGATCCTGCGCGGCGACATGGCCTATCTGATCGCCGAGGATGGCCGTCGCTATCTGGACCTGGTCAACAACGTCTGTCACGTCGGCCACGCCAATCCTCGCGTCGTCGAGGCCGGCGCCCGACAGATGGCCGAGCTGAACACCAACACGCGCTACCTGCACGACACCATCGTCGCCTACTCCGAGCGCCTGCTCGCGACCCTGCCGGATCATCTGGAAGTGGTGTTCCTGGTCAACTCCGGCAGCGAGGCCAACGATCTTGCCCTACGCCTGGCGCGTCAATATACCCGGCGCCACGACGTGGCGGTGATCGATCACGCCTACCACGGCCACCTGTCGAGCATGATCGACATCAGCCCCTACAAGCATGACGGTCCCGGCGGGCAGGGAACGCCGGATCATGTGATCAAGCTGCCCTTCCCGGATAACTACCGTGGCTGCTATCGCGGCGACACTGCCGCCGAGCGCTACCTGGAAGACGCGCTGGCGACCCTCGACGCTGCCCGGGAGCCCCCCGCGGCCTTCTTCGCCGAGAGCTTCGCTGGTGTCGGCGGCCAGTGGGTATGGCCGAGTCGCTATATCGAAGGCATCACCCAGACTCTGCGAGAGCGCGGCACCGTCTACATCGCCGACGAGGTGCAGGTCGGCTTCGGGCGTGCCGGCAGCAGCTTCTGGGCCTTCGAGCAGTACGCCGTCACGCCGGACATCGTCACTCTGGGCAAGCCTATGGGCAACGGCCATCCTATCGCCGGCGTCGTGACCACCCGCGCCATCGCCAACGCCTTTTGCACCGGCATGGAGTACTTCAATACCTTCGCCGGCAACCCCGTGTCCTGCGCCATCGGCCTCGCGGTACTGGAAGAGATCGAGGCTGGGGGGCTGCAGGTCCATGCGGCGACTCTCGGTACTGAGCTGAAGGCACGCCTCGAGGCTCTGGCATCAAACTTTGCCCGGGTCGGCCAGGTGCGCGGGCAAGGGCTGTTCATCGGCGTCGAGATCATCGACGGCCCGTCTACGCTCGCCCCGGACAAGGCCACGGCGAAGCGCATCTGCCACTACCTGCGTCTCAACGGCGTCTTGCTATCCACCGACGGCCCGGACGACAACGTGCTCAAGATCAAGCCACCGCTGGCCATACAGCGGGAAGACGTCGACAACTTTCTGACCAAGCTCGAGGCCAGTTTCGATCTGTACTGCCATTGACTGGCATACATGGAAGCGAATTTTTCCAACTCAAAAGAGGGTGCAAGCAACGTCGCAGGATGCTGTCTTTCGGCAACAACATTCCAATAGCCATAGGATTTCATCACCATGAACAACAAACTCGTAACCTTTACCGCCGGTGTGCTGCTGTCATTGACCAGCGTCGCCCAGGCTGACGACTCGCTGCGCTTCGGCGTGGATGTCCCCACGGCTCCCATGGAGTATCGCCTGCCTAACGGCGAACTCACCGGCTTCGACATCGATCTAGGCAACGCCCTATGCGAATCCCTAGGGCTCGAATGCGAATGGATAGTTCAAGGTTGGAGCGGGATCATCCCGGCCCTGCTGGCCCGCAAGTACGACGCCATCATGTCGTCCATGACGATCAATGACTCGCGACGCGAAACCGTGCTGTTTTCCGCCCCCTACATCAAACCCTACTCCGCCTGGTTTGGCGAAAGCGACTCAGAGCTGGACGAGATCGATTCGGACGGTCTGAAAGGCAAGACTATCGGCGTTCAGCGCGGCACGCTTCAGGACAACTACGTTACCGACACCTTCAGTGACGTTGCCGCCATCAACCGCTACTCGACCACCTCGGACATGATCATGGACATGCAGTCGGATCGCGTGGACCTGATCTTTCTCGATCATCCCGCGGGAGTCGCTGCACTGCTCGATGACGGTAACGGCGAGTACCGAATAATCGGAGAGCTCATCAACGAACCGGAGAAGTACTTCGGCGAAGGGTTCGGCATTGCATTTCGCAAGCGCGATCAAGCGCTCGTGGAGAAGTTCAACAAAGCGCTGGCGGAATTAAAAGAAGATGGTACCTACGACGAGATTTATACCAAGTATTTCCCGGAGGGAGACGCTTCCTGATTGTGCTAAGCGCCGTTAAATATAACGGGAACAAGGAAGTACCCTCGATTGACTGCGGCTTCCGTCACAACCTCGCCGTTTTAACGGAGTCGCGAGGATAGCGTGTCGCCCACTTGACTGACGCGTCATGGAGCCAAGCGATGACAACGACAATTTCAAGAGAACAATGGGGTAGCCGGTTCGGCTACCTGATGGCGGTAGTCGGGGCCATGGTCGGTGCCGGCAACATCTGGCGGATGCCCTATGTCACCGGCGAGAACGGCGGCGGCGCCTTTCTGATCGCCTATTTCATACTACTCTACTTGATCGCCGTGCCCGGCCTGATGGGTGAAACCAGCCTTGGGCGCTATACACGCCAAGGGCTGCTCGGCACTTTCCGCAAGATATACGGCAACAACAAGTTCGTTGGCTTCGGGCTGGTGATCCTGGTCTTCAACATCGTGTTGATGTCCTATTACTCCTCGATCGTCGGCTGGTCGATCTATTACACCTATCATGCGGTAATCGGCTCCTTCACTCAGACACAGTTCGATACCGCCGCCCTATGGCAGGCATTCAGCAGCAATACTGCCTTGAACGTGGGCATGCATACCGTTGCGATGTTGATCGTCACGGTCATTCTGCTCAAGGGCATCAAGGGCGGCATCGAACGCCTGGCCAAATGGATGATGCCCATCCTCACCGTTTCGCTGATCGCCATCGCCATACGCGGCGTGACCCTGCCGGGTGCGATGGCCGGGCTCGAGTTCAGCTTCTCGCCGGACTGGGAGTATCTGGCCCGAGGTCAAACCTGGCTCGCCGCACTGGGACAGGCACTGTTCTCGACGGGGCTCGGCTGGGGCATCGCCTTGACCTATGGCAGCTATCTGGGGCGCGACGACGATATTCCCCTGGGCGGTGGCATATTCACCGCCATCGGCAATACCAGCTTCGGCTTGCTGGCTATCTTTGCTGTATTTCCCATCGTCTTCGCCATGGGTATCTCGCCGACCTCCGGGGCGGAGCTTGCCTTCGTGGCCCTGGCCAGCGCCTTCGGCAACATGTCCGGTGGTTATATCTGGGCGCTGCTGTTCTTCATGGGCTTCTTCTTCGCCAATCTGACCACCGCGATCGCCATCACCGAAGTCGGTGTAACCACCTACAAGGAAGAGCTCAAGACTTCTCGCGGCAAGGCGGTGTTGACCATCTGCGGCATCATCTGGCTGCTGGGCATTCCAAGCGCCATGAACGCCTCCATCCTCGGCTATCTGGACTTCGTGGTGGGCAACTGGGGACTGCCGTTGGCGACCTTCATCATCATGCTCAGTATTGGCTGGAAGTTCGATGCCAATCGCTTGCGCATTCTCAGCCTCAATCGCGGTGCCGATCTATACGTGCCTAAATTCTGGGAGAGCATCATTCGTTTCGAGATCCCGGCGATCATGCTCTTCATCATGGTTTATTTCCTCTACAGCAACCTGACCGCGACGCCCTGGAAGACCGTCAGTGGCTTGATAATCCTGACGCTGACGATTCCGCTTTGCATGTGGATCATGGGTCGCCGCCAGGGAGACGCCTATCCTGCCACCAGCGTCGGAGGCCAGTCATCATGAGTCTTACCGCCATTATCGTCATGATTGCCTGCATTATCGCCCTGTGGGGTGTAGCCAGCACTGCGCTCGTCTACTCGATGCGCCAGGAGGAACGCAAACTCACCCTGCTCGAAACGCAAAAGAGCTTCGAGCCTCTCTCGCCCCGGGCAATGCGCGACCTCGAAGGCTGGCTTGCTCACCATCCCGAGGGTGAGCAAGCCGAGGAAATGCGTGAACTGCTCGATACCCAGCAACGGGCGCTGCAAGACAATCCCCGACACTTCTACGACTGGCGCGATGAGTCGGCCGCTACCTAGCTACGCCGTTAGCATTGCAAAGGAGAGCATATGAAATCCGCCTGTCTCTGGTACGACACCTCCCCGGAACCAGCCCTGCCTCTTGATGCGCTGCAGGGTGATCACACCGCCGAGGTTGTCGTGATCGGCGGTGGTATCACCGGGCTTAGCACTGCGCTGCACCTAGCCGAGGCCGGCATAAAGGTGACCCTGCTCGAGGCCGGGGACATACCCAGCGGCGGCTCGGGACTCAACGTGGGTCTGGTCAATGCGGGGCTGTGGATTCCACCGGACGATATTCTCGAAACTCTGGGTCCGGAAGATGGCGAGCGGGCCAACCGGGTGCTCGGCGGCGCGCCCGCCGAGGTTTTCAAGCTGATCGAGAAGCATCACATCAACTGTGACGCGACTCGAACCGGTACCTTGTACCTGGCGCATAACGACATGGGTGCAGGGGAGCTGGAGCGTCGCTTCAAGCAATTCCAGCAACGGGGCGCACCGGTGGAACTGCTCGAAGACGAGGCCTGCCGGCAGCGCATCGGCACCCAGCGCATTCGTCGCGCGTTACTGGACAAACGTGCCGGCACGCTCAATCCCACTGCTTATACTCGGGGCTTGGCGCGGGCTGCCTCGGGGGCGGGTGCTCGACTTCATATCCATAGTGCCGTGACCGGTATTGAACGCCAAGGTGATGACTGGTGCGCATTTACCGCCAAGGGTAGCGTCAAAGCACCGCGCCTGGTAATCGCTACCAACGCCTACACCGAGGATCACTGGAATCAGGTTCGCCAGCATTTCTTTTGCGGCCACTTCTTCCAGGTCGCCTCGAGACCGCTATCCGATGAATTGGCTGGTGAGATCCTGCCGGAGCGCCAGGGCGCCTGGGATACGCGCACCGTTCTCAGCAGTCTGCGCCGCGACGCCGAAGGCAGATTGCTGCTGGGTAGCCTGGGGCGTGGTGAGAGTAAACCACTGGCGTTCATCAAATGCTGGGCAGACCGCATCAAGGATGACTACTTCCCTCAGCTTGGCAAACTCAAGTGGGAGTACACCTGGACCGGCCAGATCGGTTTCACCCCGGACCATATGTTACGCCTGTTCTCGCCTGCTCGGGGCATATTGGCGGTTTCCGGCTATAACGGCCGCGGCGTCACGACAGGTACGGTCGTGGGCAAGGGCTTCGCCAAGTTGATTCAGGATGACTCGGATGAAGAGCTGCCGCTACCCATTCGATACCGGAAGCCCGTTTCCGCCATTGGGGCACGTAGCTTCGCCTATGAGAGCGGATTCACGCTTTACCATGCTGGGCAATGCTTGCGCGTGGTCGCATGAAAACTCGTAAACTCCATTCAACAATAGCGAGGTTGCCATGGCGGATAAAACGGTGTTCTTGAGCGAAGAAGACGCGCTGACCATGTCCCGGAATATATTGTTGAAAAAAGGCTTCAGCAAAGACGTCTCGCGCGGGCTAAGCGAGACGGTCGTTGCGGGACAAAAAGACGGCTGCGGCTCCCACGGCCTTTACCGAATCCTGGGCTGCATCAAGACGCTAGAGGCGGGCGGCGTCGTCCCGGATGCCGAGCCTCATGTCGAAGACGCTTCAGGCAGCATCGTACGCATCAATGCCAATGGCGGCTTCTCACAGCTCTCTTTCTCTCTTGGCCTACCGCTGCTGATAGAAAAGGCGAAAGAGAATGGCATCGCGCTGCTTGCCATCAACCACTGCGTGCATTTTTCCGCGCTCTGGATCGAAGTAGAGCAGATCACCAGGCAAGGTTTGGTAGCAATTGCCTGCAACCCTACCCAGGCTTATGTCGCCCCACATGGCGGAAGCGCGCCGCTTCTCGGCACCAACCCGTTTGCATTTGGCTGGCCAAGACCCGGTAAGCCGCCCTTCGTCTTCGACTTCGCCACCAGCACGGTCGCTAGGGGCGATGTCGAACTATACGAGCGCGAAGGCAAGCCGATACCCGATGGCTGGGGAGTCGACTCGAAGGGACAAGGATGCAACGACCCGCGAACGGTACTCGAGAAAGGAGCCCTGCTGACATTCGGCGAACACAAGGGAGCAGCACTTTCCATGATGATCGAGCTTATCGCCGGCCCCTTGATAGGCGACCTGATGAGCTATGAATCATCACAACATGATAAGAGCAAAGGCGCATTGCCTTACCACGGCGAGGTGATAATCGCCATGGACCCCGCCATGACTGCAGGCAGGAATTTCGAGGAGCATTTGGCCCGCGCCGAAACTCTTTTCGACTCAGTCGAATCCCAAGGTGCTCGACTGCCTTCGGGAAGGCGCTATAAAAACAGAGAGAAAAGCGAGAAAGATGGCATCGAGATATCGGAAAAGCTTTATCTCGAGCTACGTTCTCTGCTGGATGAGTGATACAGCCGCAATTTGGTTGGGGATTGCCTACAAGCCAAAATAGCCCGGCGGTACATAGGCATCGGCGAACAAGGGGCTCCTTGGGCTGGAAAGCTGGGTCGGCCCTTGAAGTTGCAATGAAAGCACGCAGGTTCCTTCACCGTCTTTGCCAACCATCTTGATGCAGCCATCCTCTTCACTGGCCACGAGCATGTTATTGCTGGCCTGATCGTAAAATGCCTTGACCTGCATCCCTTGCGCGAGGGTTGCCTGGGGCACACCCATACCTACCAGCGCTTGAAGGCCTGCCTGCTGCAGGGAGGCACGCAGTTGGGCTTGCATCTGTTCCGGGGTCATCGTCTGCAAGGCCATAGGCGCTACCGGTGCACTGACAGACGCCTCGTCTTGTTCTCTGTCCTGATCCTGAAAGGGATCCAGCATCGTGGCCGCAAAGCCGAGACCAAACGACTTGCCTAGCGACAATCCAATTCCAGCATTGCTACTCAAGAGCAGTGCCGTGCTGGCAGTGGCAAGCATATTGGTCATCAAGGCCTGGTAGGGAGAGCTCTCCTCGTCTGCACCCTCGGCAGCGTAGAGCCCTTCGCCTTGACGCAAACCATCACTATGGCCTGTTCCATAAGCGGGCGGAACAAGATCGCTCCCTGATGTCGCGCAACCGCTGACGAATGCCGCCAGCGTAATGACGCCCATGAAACGCGTGATGATTGTCATTGGTGGGCCCTGCGAAGAATATTGTAAGTTGGTAATCAACTTATCACTGTCTTGCCTTAGGGCAATCGTGGGAATAAAGCCGATAACGGGTCTATTTCTATAAAAAGAAAGAAAAGGAGGTGCTGAACATCATTATCGTCCAACGCATTGATATCTTGATAGCGCTTTCAGCTCGAGACTGTATGCTCCCCTGCGTCCAAGTGTCAGCGGGGCGCCTCCAGAGTCTCAGCATCGGCCAGACTTGCTCGCATCATGCAATACGCAGAATAGCCGATCTTGCCTTGGCCCAATCCAAGCACCAGGATAAATGGCTTTGCGGTATGCTATCGCCCATCGAATGAATCTGAGTACGCTAGGAAATCCTTCATGAGCCACTCCGACGCCCAACTGCGCGAGCTGATCCTTTCTCACGTTCCCGCCGACGGCAGCACTATTGGCAACGCCAAACTTCAGAAACTGCTGGCAAACGCTACGGGCGAGCCGGCGGCGGAAGCGGATTATTGGCGCGTGCAGAAAGCGTTGCTCACCGAAGGCGTACTCGACAAGGGACGCGGTCGCGGCGGCTCGGTCTTTTTGGCGAAAGGGACAACCCCCGAACTGGCGCGACAAGAATCCTCGATTCAGGAATCTTCCGCTCCTGCCCTAACTCTGGAAATGCAGGAGACTCCCGCGGAGTTGCCGTTGCATCCGCCGAAGAACAAGCCCGTCTCGGCCGTGAAGCCAGCGGGGAAGTCAAACAAGAAAGCGGACCACGCTCAGGTGCTTTCCTATCGCTATGACGAAAAGCGCAAGAACAACCCCCACGTGGGCATGGTGGATACCGCCAGTGACGGCGTAGAGGAAAAGAACACCTGGGCCTACGACCCGCACCTGGACCCGGAGCTGCGCTTCGACTCCTCCGCTACTCGTGCCCAGATTGAGAATCTGATCGACGACGCCCTGGCCTCCGGCGATCAGGCGCAGATGAAGGCGGCCCTGGAGGAGTTGAAGCGCCTGCAGTCACCCTACCTGCAGTGGACCGGCAAGGCCGAGCGCACCAGCTTCGAAGTGGATACCGTCTCGCTGCATGTGCATGAGCGCATCGACCCGGCCACCATCCTGGCTGCCGTGCAGAAGAAACTGAAGTCTGGTAAGCAGGGTGGAAAAGAGAGCAGCAGCACCTTCCAGCCGGACATGTTCCACGCGCCCTTCGAGAACTTGCCGCTGCGCGAGGCCATCGACTTCTACAAGCATGAGCGCGACTGGGCCAACCGCCTGATCGCCGGCGATTCGCTGCTGGTGATGAATTCCATGCTGCACAAGGAAGGCATGGCCGGCCAGGTGCAGATGATCTATATCGACCCGCCTTACGGCATCAAGTACGGCTCCAACTTCCAGCCGTTCACCCACAAGCGGGACGTGACAGATCGCAGGGACGAGGACCTGACCCAAGAGCCGGAGATGATCAAGGCCTTCCGGGATACCTGGGAGCTGGGCATTCACTCTTACCTCACCTATCTACGTAATCGTCTGCTGCTGGCGAGGGAGCTGTTGAGTGATAGTGGCTCGATCTTTGTGCAGATTTCGGATGAAAATCTACATCACGTAAAAGAGTTATTAGATGAAATATTTGGTTCTAAAAATCTCATAAGCGTGATTACAACAAAAAAAACTGGGGGGATGGGTGAGCAGTTTATTGACAATGTTTCCGACTATGTTGTTTGGTTTTCTAAAGATTCAGGAAAAGCAAAATTTAGAAGGCTTTATAAAGATAAGGTTGTCGGGGAGGGTCCGGGTGAAAGGTATAACCAGATTGAAGATAATTTCGGGAAAGTTAGGCCGCTAAAGAAAGAAGAAAAAAGGCATCCAAAAACAATACCTTCATGTTGTAGAGTTTTCCTTGGAGGGCCGCTCGTCTCTGAAACTGCAAGTGAATCAACGACATTTGATTTTATGCTTCAAGGAAAGGGCTTGAGGCCGAACAAAGGGGGTTGGAAGACAAGCGCTAAAGGCATGGAGAAGCTTATACGCGCTTCTAGATTGCGGTTAACAAAAGACTTCGTCAATTATAAAATCTATGTTGATGATTTCCCGGCTGTTGTTCTAACCAACCTATGGGATGACACCATGGGGACTGCTGAGCAAGGAAAGGCTTATGTAGTACAGACTACAACAAGAGTGATCGAACGCTGTATTCTAATGACTACTGACCCTGGCGACCTGGTACTGGACCCCACCTGCGGCTCCGGCACTACCGCCTATGTGGCGGAGAAGTGGGGCCGGCGCTGGATCACCTGCGATACCTCTCGGGTCGCCGTGACCCTGGCCAAGCAGCGGCTGATGACCGCCAGCTATGACTACTTCGAGCTGAAATACCCCCAGGAGGGTCTGCGTGGCGGCTTTATCTACAAGACGGTGCCGCACATCACCCTGAAGTCGATCGCCAACAACCCCGAGATCGACGAAATCTACGAGAAGAAGCATCCTGCCATACAGCACTGCCTGGAGCGCCTGAACGAGGCCCTGCAAAAAGAGCCTCCCTCGCGTGCCTTTACCGTTACGGAAGGCGCACGCAAGGGGCAACAGATTGATTTCGTCAAGAATGCGGGCAAGACCCAGACGCTGCCCTCTGGCGAAGAAGTGCCGGTTAACGCGCTGCTGGAATGGGAAGTGCCTTTCGACTACCCCGAGCACTGGAATCAAGAAGCCTTGCATGCTCTGGCGGGTTTTCACTCCTGCCGCCAGGCCATGCAGCAACAAATGGACACTAGCATCGCCAATCATGCCGGCCAGGAGGTGCTGTTTGATCAGCCCACCGTCAGCAAGGACAAGCGGCGCATCACCGGCCCCTTCACCGTCGAGGCAGTGCCGTTTGCCACCGTGCTGGGTCTGGACGAAGCCGAGCAGCCCAAGGAGGCCGATGTGGCGGTGGCTCGCTCCGGTGCGACCTCTCGCCATGCCCAATGGCGCGACGAACTGCTGAAAGCGGGTATTCGCGGCAAGGGGGGCCAGCACCTCAAGCTGATGGATCTGGAAACCCTGCCGGGAATGAAGTACCTGCATGCCGTAGGTACTGTGACCGACACTGGTGAGCGTGTCGCCGTCAGCTTCGGGCCCGAATACGCCGCGCTGGAGCAGCGCCAGGTGGAGATCGCCAAGAACGAGGCCGGCGACCTGTTCCCACTGCCCAAGTTACTGGTGTTCTGTGCGTTCACCTTCGACCCCGAAGCCGCTAAGGACATCGACAGCATCAAAGGCATCCAGGCGCTCAAGGTGCAGATGAACACCGATCTGCTCACGGAAGATCTCAAGAAGAATAGCCGCAGCAACGAATCCTTCTGGCTGATGGGCCAGCCGGACGTGGAGATCCACGAACTCAAGGGCGGCAAGCTACAGGTCGAGGTCCACGGCTTCGACTACTTCGATACCAAGACCGGTGAGCTGAAATCCGGCGGCAAACGCGACATTGCCGTCTGGGAATTGGACACCGACTATGACGACCGTTCCCTCTACCCGCGCCAGGTATTCTTTCCCATGGCCGGCAAGAAAGATGGCTGGTACAAGCTCAAGAAAGACATTCGCGCCGAGCTGAACGAGGAACAGCTGGACAAGTTTCATGGCACGAAATCGTTGCCCTTCGAACCCGGCGATAACCGCTGCATCGCGGTGAAGATCGTCGACAATCGCGGCATCGAGTCGCTGAAAGTCATTCGGCTGGACTGACCCATGACACAGCAACCGAGCCTCCTCGAGGTGCTGGCCCGCCATGAAGGGGTCGACACCGAGTACAAGTCGGCACGGGGCGGCCTGCCCAAGGATCTTTGGGAGACCTATAGCGCCTTTGCCAATACAACCGGCGGGACGCTCTATTTAGGGGTCAAGGAGACTGACGATGGGCCAGTGACCTCGGGTATTTCAGATATTGACAAGCTGCGGCGTGAGTTCTGGACAACCCTCAACAACCGCCAGAAGGTAAGCGTCAACATCCTGCAGGAGCGCCATGTCAGCATCGAGTCGTTTCAGGGCAACGATATCCTGGTGATCGAAGTTCCACGTGCCTCGCATAGTGAACGCCCGGTCTATATCGGTGTGGACCCATTCAAAGGCACCTACCGGCGTAACCACGAAGGGGACTTCCGCTGCAATGAAGCCGAGGTGCAGCGCATGTTCGCCGACCGCCTCGAACAAGAGCCCGCTGACGGTCGAATCCTCGAGCTATTTGGCCTGGAAGATCTGGATAGTACCTCGCTCAAGCAATTCCGTAACCGCATGGCCTCGCGTATACCCGATCATCCTTGGCTGAGCGAAGACGACAGAGGCCTGCTGACCAAGCTGGGCGGATGGCGTAAAGACCGCCAGACCGGCCAGGCTGGGCTGACCCTGGCGGGGCTTTTGATGTTCGGCAAGACCGAAGCGATCCAGGACCACGCCGCCCTGCCCGGCTTCCATCTCGATTATCGTGAGCGCCTAGCAGACGATGCGGCGACACGCTGGAGCGACAGGATCACCATCGACGGCACCTGGGAAGCCAATTTGTTTCAGTTCTATCAGCGTGTCTCGCAGAAACTGACTAACGATCCGGCCCTCAAGATTCCTTTCCAGCCCGATCGCAAGAGCCAGACCGACGCCCACGAGGCGCTCAAGGAGGCCCTGGTCAACGCCTTGATCCATGCTGACCACTACGGCCAGGGCGGTATCGTGATCGATCGTTTCAAGGACCGCTTTGAATTCTCCAACCCTGGTACCTTGCTGCTGTCGTTGGAGCAACTAATGGCGGGCGGTGTCAGCGAATGCCGTAACAAGTCGCTGCAGAAGATGTTCCAGCTGTTGGGAGTAGGCGATAAAGCGGGCTCAGGGCTCGACAAGATTCGCAGCAGCTGGCATGCCCATCTATGGCAGCCTCCCAGCCTGCGCGAGCGCTTTCGGCCAGACCGGGTCATTTTGCTGCTACCGCTGATCAGCGTCATGGCGGAGAACGTGATGGCCGAGCTAAGCGCGCGGTTTGGCCTTGCTTTCCAGGAGCTTTCGAAGAACGAGGCCCAGGCGCTGGTCACCGCAGAAGTAGAAGGCCAGGTAACCAACCAGCGTCTTCAGGAGATGCTGACACTGCACCGGGTCGATATTACTCAGGTGTTGCGTGGTCTGGTGGAGAAGGAAATGCTGGTACCTCACGGGGCGCGCCGTGGCGCCTATTATACTGTCGCCGACACTGGAGGGAGCGAGCCCCTACATAGTGACATGAACTCCCCACATAGCAATCCGACCTCCTCACACAGTGACCCGTTCTCCCTACACAGCGATGCGAACTTCCCACAGAGTGCGAACAGCATAAAGAAAACGGAAGCTGGTCCGCTTGACACCGACACAGATGAAGCGTTATTGGCGATTGCCAAGCCGGTGCGCGATAACAAACGAACGGCTCCGGAAACCATGCGCGCGATTCTTTTGAAGCTATGCCAGCAACAATTTCTCAGTCGTGCTGAGTTAGCCGAATTGGTCGACCGAAATCCTGACGGACTACGGGACCGCTACCTGACACCTCTCGTCAAGGAGGGGAAACTGCAGCCCCTTTACCCAGACACACCTAACCATCGCCTACAGCGCTATCGCACGGCAGAAGGAGTCTCCGAATGACGGCCCAGTCACTGATCGTCAACTCTCCCTATGACAGCCCTGTCGTCTACTGGAGGCAAGACGAAAATGGCAAGGTGATGATGTTGCATCATGGGCGTCGGCCTGCCGCTTACGAGATATTCGATACCCGTAACAATACCCAACGCACCGAACCCCTCGATCAGGTGAACCGCATTCGCCAACGGGTCGATGAGTGGCGTGCTGCCGGTTATCCCGGCATTACCAGCGTGACTCGACAATTGCTAGAGCATTGGCATGAGAGAGGAGAGTGGGACTCCGACGCTCGCCGCTGGGAGGGTGGGCCACGTCAGTATCCGTTCTATTTCTGCCAGTTGGAGGCCATCGAGACGCTCATCTGGTGGCTGGAGGCTCAGCCATCGTTCCGCCAAGGCATCTTCCTGCAGGGTGACGGCGGCGAGTGGGAGCGCATCTGTAACAAGATGGCCACCGGTTCGGGCAAGACCACAGTGATGGCGCTGATCATTACCTGGCAAGCGCTGAATGCCATTCAATACCCCAACGACCGGCGTTTCTCGAAGGCGGTATTTGTGGTCACCCCGGGGCTTACGGTGAAGAGCCGCCTGCAGGTCCTCTACCCAGGCAACCCAACCAACGTCTACGATGAGTTTCGGCTATGCCCCAACGAGTCGATGCGCCAGCAATTGAACCGGGTCGAGATTGCGGTCGAGAACTGGCATGCCCTGATGCCGTTGAAGGAGCAGGCACGCTCCGTGGTCAAGAAGGGGGAAGAGAGTGATGAAGCCTTCACTCGCCGTGTGCTGGGCAAGCTGGCTGAGCATAAGGATCTTCTTGTCATCAACGACGAGGCCCACCACGCCTACCGCCAACGAGCCGAAATGAAGGTGAGCAAGGGAGAGGCCGATGCGTTGGGGCTCGACCTCGAGGAAGCCACTCGCTGGATCGAGGGACTCGATCGCATCCACAAGACGCGACGGATTCGTCGCTGTTTCGATCTCTCTGCGACGCCTTTCGCGCCAACAGGCAAGAGCAATACCGAGGCGGGGCTCTTCGAGTGGATCGTGTCCGACTTCGGGCTCAACGACGCCATCGAAGCCGGGCTGGTGAAGACACCAAGGGTCGTGGTTCGTGACGACGCCCTGCCTAATGCCAAGACTTACGCCAGCAAGCTCTACCATCTCTACCGCGAGGAGGAGGTAAAGGAGGATCTCAACCGCAGAGCCGAGCTGCACGCTCCCCTACCAGACTTGGTGCAAAAGGCCTATGCCCTACTGGCCTACGACTGGAAGGAAACCGCACGGCAATGGCACGAAAACGGCCACACTATTCCTCCGGTCATGCTGACGGTATGTAACCGTACCGAGACCGCAGCGCGTGTCGAGCACTTCTTCAACAACGGGGATTGCCTTATCTCCGGCACCCAGGCGCCTAACCACACTCTCCGGGTCGATTCCAAGGTCCTGGAGAAGGCAGAGCGCGGTGAGTCGATCAGCAAGAACAAGGAATATGCCGAACGGCTGAAAGAGCTGATCGAGGCGGCCAATCTTCCCACCGACAAGAAAGCTGACATTCTGAGCTTGAAACAGGAAGAACAGCTACGCGCACTGGTGGACACTGTGGGTAAGCGTGGCAAGCCAGGTCAATATCTACAGAACGTAATCTCGGTGGCGATGCTCTCCGAGGGTTGGGATGCCGCCAACGTCACTCACATCATGGGACTTCGAGCCTTCACCAGCCAGCTACTTTGCGAGCAAGTCATCGGTCGGGGACTGCGCCGGGTCGCTCATGACATGGATGATGAGGGCAGGTTCTTGCCGGAGTATGTCAACGTCTTCGGCGTGCCCCTGTCCATATTTCAGGATCTCAGCGGCGGTGGCGAGCCGCCACCGCCGCCCAAGCCAAGTGTCAGAGTCGAAGTGGAGCCGGGACGTAACCAGTTCGAGATTCGCTGGCCCAACGTCGAGCGCATCGACAGCGTGCTCAAGCCGGAGCTCGTAATGGACTGGCAGGCCGTACCGGAGCTCAAACTCGACCCGGCCCGGACGCCACTGAACGCGGATATTGCGCCCTCGCTGACCGGTGCGCCAAATCTCGCCATGATCAAGGAGATCGACCTCGAGGAAGCCATCGAAGACTTTCGTTTACAGAATCTCGTCTTCCGGGCCGCCAGGAAACTCTACCTGCAAAACGAGGCTGTCTTCGGTGGCGACAAGCAGTACCTGGCCGTGCAACTGATACGGTTAGTGGAGCAGTTTCTGGACAGCAACAAGCTCGATATTCCAAGTTTGTGGCATCAGGATCCCGTTCGTCGCCGCCTGTTGTTCGCTCTCAACATGGACATGATCGTCGCTCACGTCAGTCGCTATGTATCCGAGCAGAACGTGGAGCGCCAAGAGGTGATTTTTGATGAACATCGACCCATCGGTTCCACGGCCTATATGCGCTCTTGGCTCACCACTAAACCATGCAAGGCAACTCAGCGCTCGCAGATCAGCCATGTGGTCTACGATAGCACCTGGGAAAAAGTCGTTGCCGAAATTTGCGAGAAGGACTCGAATATCACCGCCTGGGCCAAGAACGATCATCTGGATTTCAAGGTTCGTTATCTATGGCGCGGCTCTTCCCGCAATTTCATACCCGACTACTTGATCCGCTTGAACAATGGAAAAACTCTAGTATTGGAAGTCAAGGGTCAAGATAGTGCCCAGAACGCCGCCAAGCGGGAAGCTATGAAGGCTTGGGTAGAGGCGGTCAATATCCAAGGAGGCTTCGGTCAATGGGCGTTCGATACGGTATTTGATCCATCACAGACACGGGATGTGATTCAAGAACATGTTCAGTGAATAGATCACCAATACGAAATCAAGCTCATTGAATCAAAAAAGGCCGGGATGTTCTCCCGGCCTTCGTTCACCTATCTAACTCTTTTTGGCTCAGCGCTTCACGCCAATTCCAAACTCCTCGCCGGCATCCAGTAGCCAGCGATAGCAGTAGTCGGCGAAGCTTCTGCGCAGCACTAGCTCGTAGCGCTCTTCGCTGGGGCGGCGCAGAATGGCGCTGGACTTGGCGAACACCACGCTGACCGCCTTGCCCACTGGAAAGTTGGCCGGGTGCACGTCATAAGGTACGGACTTCATCAGAAGCTCTCGCGCCTTCTCACCGGACAATTCCACCAGGGTCTGACCGCCGCTGGCGTTGAGGATGGCGAAATGCGCATCACCCAGTTTCTCGCGCAAGCGGTTTTCCAGATCGAACTCTTCACCACCGGGTACGATGACGAGCCATTCGTCCGGGGATATCCACTGCACGCTGCGCTCACCGCTGCTGTCGTGAGCCAACCCCAAGGGGCGCCCGGGCAGGCTCATACCGAGCACGTCCCGTACAGCCTCGTCGAGGACGATGGCGCCACCGCGCAGGATTAGATGACCGAGAAATGGCTTCTCCTCGAGCACGACCTGGCTTTGCTGAGTCGGTTTCGGCGCATTACCTTGATGGTAGGCCACGGACAGCGGCGACTCGGTCGCGATATCCTTCTCGGGCCGCGTATCGAAGACAGCGACGTTGCCGTAAGTCTGATCAGACATGTTGACGCTCTCCCTTGGGATCGATGAATACGGTGCTGACGATCTCGGCTTCATGGGTCACGCCGTCGGACATGGGCAAATACACCTTCTGGCCCATGCGCTCCTGACCGCCCTTGACCACCGCGAGGGCAAACCCGTGCTCCAGATTCGGGCTGTAGTAGCTCGAGGTCACATGCCCCTGCATGGACATGGGAATTTCCTCGTTCGGATCGAAGACGATCTGAGCGCCCTCTTCCAGCACGACCTTCGGGTCCGTGGGCTTGAGGCCCACCAGCTGCTTGCGATCCTTGCGCGCGGTATCCGTACGCGTCAGGGCACGCTTGCCGATCCAGGAGTAGGGCTTGTCGTAGCCAACCGCCCAGTACATGCCCAAATCTTCCGGGGTCACGGAGCCGTCCGTGTCCTGCCCGGCAATGATCAATCCTTTCTCGGCGCGCAGTACGTGCATGGTTTCCGTGCCGTAAGGGGTCAGATCGTACTTCTTGCCGTGCTCGAACAGCGTCTTCCAAACATGCAGGGCGTAGTTGGCCTGAACGTTGATCTCGTAGGCCAGCTCCCCGGTGAAGGAGATGCGGAACACTCGAGCGGGCACGTCCGCGACCTTGCCGTTGCGCCAGTCCATGAACTTGAACTGCTCTTTGTCCAGGTCGATGTCGGTGACTTCCGAAAGCAGCTTGCGCGCGTCCGGGCCGGTCACGGTCATGGTTGCCCAGTGGTCCGTGACCGAGGTGAAGTACACCTGTAGCTCAGGCCATTCAGTCTGATGCCACAACTCGAGCCACTCCATGACCCCGGCGGCACCGCCGGTGGTAGTGGTCATCAGGAAGTGATTCTCGCCCAGGCAGCTGGTGGTACCGTCGTCCATCAGCATGCCGTCGTCTTTGCACATCAAGCCGTAGCGCACGCGACCCGGCGCCAGCTTGGCCCACTTGTTGGTGTAGATACGCCCCAGGAATTCCCGGGCGTCCGGGCCCTGAATGTCGATCTTGCCCAGGGTCGTGGCATCCAGAATGCCCACGCCGGTACGCACTGCCAGGCTCTCCCGAGAAACCGCCTCGTGCATGGTTTCGAGCTTGCCGTTGACCTTGCGCGGGAAGTACCAGGGGCGCTTCCACTGGCCGACGTCTTCAAACTCGGCGCCATTCTCCACATGCCACTGATGCATGGCGGTATAGCGTTCCGGATCGAACAACTCCTTGGCGTGACGGCCAGCAATGGCGCCAAAGGTAACCGGAGTGTAGTTGGGGCGGAATACCGTGGTGCCCACTTCCGGAATCGAGCGCTTCAAAAAGCGCGCAGCAATGGCCATGCCGTTGATGTTGCCGAGCTTGCCCTGGTCGGTCCCGAAACCCATGGCGGTATAGCGCTTGACGTGCTCAATGGACTCGAACCCTTCTTTCGTTGCCACTTCGATGCCTGCGGCAGTGACGTCGTTCTGCTGATCGACGAACTGCTTGGGCGCACGCAAGGTCGGCTTCTCGTGAGGCACTTGGTAGAGCGCGCAGGCCGGGGACTCTTTGGGGGAATCCGCGCCAGGCAGCTCGATATCCTTGAGGGTGTCGATACCGCTGGCCTTGGTTGCCTGGGCGCCGGCCTGAGCGCCATCGCCAAGGACCTCCGCCAAGCCATAGATGCCCTGAACACCGCCGGCAAAATGCATACCGGTCACTTTGCCGGGCACGAAACCTAGCAGATCGTCACGCCAGGTCGGGCGCGAGCCGGTGTGGGAGGCCAGATGCACCACCGGGCTATAGCCGCCGGAGCTGGCGATGGTGTCGCACGCAAGCTCTTCCACCTGACCGGTCACGGCAAAACGCTCTGCGTCGATCTTCGCGACCCGGGCACCGGTGACGCGATTGGCGCCCTTGCCTTCGATGACCGCGGAGCCAGTGATAAGACGGATGCCCTTGGCCTGGGCTTCCTTGACCAGATCGCCGTCCGGGTTAGCCCGGGCATCGACGATGGCGACCACCTCGCGGCCTGCCTCGGTCCAATCCAGCGCGGCACGATAGGCATGGTCGTTGGTGGTGGAGAGCACCAGCTTGTTACCCGGTACCACGGCATAGCGCTGAATGTAGCTTGAAACAGCACCGGCGAGCATGTTGCCCGGGACGTCATTGTTGGCATATACCAACGGCCGTTCATGGGTGCCGGTGGCCAGTACCACCTGATCGGCACGCACGCGATGCAGCCTGGAACGAGCCTGGCGATGGTTGTTGACCATCGGCGCAGTGTCCGCCAGGTGTTCGGTGCGACGCTCGTGCAGGGTCACGAAGTTGTGATCGTGATAGCCATTGGCAGTGGTACGCGGCAACAGGGTTACATTGTCCATGCCTGCCAGCGTGGACAGCGTACTTTCAGCCCACTTCGCTGCCGGCGCGCCGTCCAGGGTTTCACGGCTATCAAGCAGCGAACCGCCCATCTCTTCCTGCTCGTCGCACAGGATCACCCGAGCGCCGCTGGTGGCCGCCGAAAGCGCCGCGGACAGACCCGCCGGGCCGGCACCGATCACCAGCACGTCGCAGTGCTGATTGAGATGATCGTAAATGTCCGGATCGCTTTCCTTGGGAGCACGCCCCAGGCCAGCACCCTTGCGGATGTACTTTTCATAAGTCATCCACATTGAAGCCGGCGCCATGAAGGTCTTGTAATAGAAGCCCGGGGGCATGAAACCGCCGCCCAGCTTGCCGACCCAGCTCATCATGTCCTTCTGGACGTTGGGCCAGCCGTTGGTGGAGCGAACGGTCAGGCCGTTGTACAGCGCCTGCTGAGTGGCGCGCACGTTGGGCACTTGCGCTGCTTCCGTCTGACCCAGCTGAAACAGCGCATTGGGCTCTTCCGCACCGGCGGCGACGATACCCCGGGGCCGGGAGTACTTGAAGCTACGGTTGACCACATCGATGCCGTTGGCCAACAGCGCCGCTGCAAGCGTATCGCCAGCATGGCCCTGATAGGTCTTGCCGTTGAAGCTGAAGCTCAGAACCTTGGAACGATCGATACGACCGCCTTGCTGCAGACGATTGGTCTGAGTCATACCGACTCCTCCTTATTGGCTTTGCCCTGTGACTCGCTGCTTTCGTTCAGCGCTTCGCTTTCAGGACGAGCGCCTACGGTCTGCCAGCCGGCATCCGCGGCTTGAACGCCAGACTGCTTCTGCTTGTCTGGCAGATTTTCTGCGGTTACCGCCGGGCGCTCGCCCATGCGATAGGTCTCGAGAATCTCGTAGGTCGCCGTGTTACGGGTGATGTTGAAGAACTTGCGACAGCCTATGGCGTGTACCCACAGCTCATGGTGGATACCGCGTGGATTGTCGCGGAAGAACAGATAGTCGCCCCACTCCTCCTCCGTGCAGTTCTCCGGGTCCGCCGGCCGCGCGATGTGCGCCTGGCCCTTGGGATGAAACTCTTCCTCTTCGCGATGCTCGTCGCAGTAAGGGCAATGAATATAGAACATTGTCAGGTCCCCTCTAAGGGAAAAAATCGTAATTCACCACTAACAACTTCTGCGCTGCGTGTCGCGATGAGGGCAAGGCGTTCGACAAAGAGGAACCGGAGTGTACGTGTTTGTACATGAGGATTCCGATGAGTCGAACAACGCCGCCATCGCGCGGCGCAGCTCGCAGAAATCAGTGGGCGACACCAGCGGCACCGTGTTCGTCTACCAGTGCGCCCGTATTGAAGCGATCGATAGAGAACGGCTCGGCGATGGGATGCATTTCACCCTTGGCGAGGCTGGCGGCAAACACATGCCCAGAACCCGGGGTGGCCTTGAAGCCGCCGGTGCCCCAACCGCAGTTGAAGAACAGGCCCTTGACCTTGGTCTTCGACAGGATCGGGCAGGCGTCAGCGCAGGTATCTACGATACCGCCCCACTGACGGTTCATGCGCACCCGGGAGAACATCGGGAACATCTCGACGATGGCCTGCAGGGTATGCTCCACGGTGGAGTAGCTGCCGCGCTGACCGTAGCCGAGATAGCCGTCGATACCGGCGCCAATGACCAGGTCGCCCTTGTCCGACTGGCTGACGTAGCCATGCACATGGTTGGACATCACCACGGTGTCGAGAATCGGCTTGAGCGGCTCGGAGACCAGTGCCTGCAGTGGATGGGATTCCAGCGGTAGCTTAAGCCCAGCCATGTTCGCCAGTACTCCGGAGTTACCCGCCGCCACGCAACCGATGGTTTTGGCTTCGATATCGCCGCGGTTGGTGTGTACGCCATACACCTGACCGTCACGAATCTTGAAACCGGTCACTTCGGTATTCTGCAGCAGGTCGACTCCCAGAGAGTCCGCGGCGCGGGCATAGCCCCAGGCCACGGCGTCGTGGCGCGCAACACCGGCGCTTTTCTGCCACGAAGCCCCCATGATCGGATAGCGGGCACGCGTGGAGGTGTCGATGATCGGCACGATCTCCTTGATCCGCTCAGGAGTGATCACCTCACTGTCGATGCCGTTCAAGCGGTTGGCGTTGACCCGGCGCTGGATGTCACGCATGTCCTGCAGGGTATGGCCCAGGTTCATGACGCCACGCTGAGAGAACATCACGTTGTAGTTGATGTCCTGAGACAGTCCCTTCCACAGGTCGAGGGAATGGTTGTATAACCGCGCCGCCTCGTCCCAAAGATAGTTGGAGCGCACGATGGTGGTATTACGAGCGGTATTACCGCCGCCCAGCCAGCCTTTCTCGACCACGGCCACGTTCTTGATGCCGTGGTTCTTAGCCAGGTAATAGGCGGTGGCCAGCCCGTGGCCGCCACCCCCGACGATGATCACATCGTACTGCTTCTTGGGCGTGGGATTACGCCACTGGCGCTGCCAGTTTTCATGATGGCTCAGTGCGTGCTTGACCAAGCCGAAGCCGGAATAACGTTGCATAAAGCTCTCCTCGGGGCTTATCTCAGGCCTTGGCGGTTTCGCGAACACTGCCTGTCTGAGCGGAATAGACCGGGTGGCGACCGCACACTTCGGCGACCTTCTCTCGCACTTCTGCCTCTATGTCGCTAGTGTCATCACCGCGGGCCAGTACATCGAGAATATCGCAGATCCAGCCAGCCAGAGCCGTGCAATCCTCTTCATTGAAGCCGCGGCTAGTCGCCGCCGGGGTACCAATACGCAGCCCGGAGGTGACAAAGGGGCTTTGCGGGTCATTGGGTACCGCGTTCTTGTTGACGGTGATGTGCGAACGCCCCAGGGCCGCGTCTGCATCCTTGCCGGTCACGCCCTGCTTGATCAGCGAAACCAGGAATAGATGATTGTCGGTACCCTTGGAGATCACGTCATAGTCGCGCTCCAGGAATACCTTGGCCATGGCCCGAGCGTTGTCGATGACCTGGGTCTGATAACGCACGAAATCCTGGCTCATGGCTTCCTTGAAAGCGACCGCCTTGGCGGCGATGACGTGCATCAGGGGGCCACCCTGCTGCCCCGGGAATACCGCGCCGTTGAGCTTCTTGTGCAGCGCTTCGTCGCCGCCGGCGGCGAGAATCAGGCCGCCGCGGGGGCCGCGCAGGGTCTTGTGGGTCGTGGTGGTAACCACATGGGCGTGGGGAATCGGGCTCGTATAGAGGTCCGCTGCCACCAGGCCCGCCACGTGGGCCATATCCACCAGGAACCAGGCACCGACTTCATCGGCGATGGCGCGAAAACGGCGCCAGTCCACCACGCGAGCGTAGGCGGAGAAGCCGGCGATGATCATTTTCGGCTTGTGACTGCGGGCCAGACGCTCGACTTCCTCGTAATCAATCTCGCCGGTCTCCGGGTTCAGACCGTACTGCACGGCGTTGTAGTATTTGCCCGAGAAGTTCGGCGCCGCACCGTGGGTCAGGTGGCCACCGTGGGCCAGGCTCATGCCCAGGATGGTGTCACCGGGCTTGACCAGCGCCATGAAGGCGGCGGCATTGGCCTGGGCACCGGAGTGAGGCTGTACGTTGGCATAATCCGCACCGAACAGGGCGCAGGCACGATCGATGGCCAACTGCTCCACCACATCCACATGCTCGCAGCCACCGTAGTAGCGCTTGCCCGGATAGCCTTCCGCGTACTTGTTGGTCAGCTGGGTGCCCTGGGCATCCATGACGGCTTTGCTGGCATAGTTTTCCGAGGCGATCAGCTCGATATGTGCTTCCTGACGCGCCACTTCATCATCAATGGCGGCAGCAACCTGGGGATCGAAATCGTGAAGGGACGTTGTATTCATGGTCTTCTCCTTGTTGTAATCGAGAGCTGTGCTCGATGTGCTATTACGTGATATTTTCATGATCGCTCTGTATCGGTTCAGCGACGCTTGCTTACAAGCTAGTGAGAGTGCGTTTCAGGTACCAATCAATAATCCAAATGCGGTTATTTACTGCTAGTTGACGCGATAGACTCTCGAACGGGTCTCGTTCTGAACGTAAGTCACGTCCATGATTTCCTCGCCCTGGGCTTTCCACTGGGCCTGCTCTTTCTCGCTCGCCTTGGGAGAGAACCACCCCGTCCAGGCATAGAGAATCCCGATCAGCGGCGACAGCCAGCAGGCAAAGGCCAGTGGGATATATAGAAGATGCTCCATATTGCCGCTGTAGACCCCAAGCCCCAGAGAGGTGATGACCACGGCGCCCCCCGCGTTCCAAGGAATCAGCGGCGATACCAACGTGCCGCCCTCTTCCGTGGCGCGAGAGAGGTTGAGCATGGAGTACTTCATGCCGCGATAGACCGGTCCGAACATGCGCCCGGTCAAGGTGATCGATAGATAAGGGTCGCCTGCGACCACGTTGGTGGCGATGGCACTGCCGATGGCAGAGGACTGCAGCGAGCCGAAGCGGCGCGCCCGCTTGACCACCGCCTCGATGATCGCCTTCATGCAGCCGGTACTTTCCAGGATGCCACCGAAGGACAGCGCAATTAACAACAGGGTGATTACCCAGGTCATGGACTGAATGCCGCCGCGATTCAGAAGACCATCGATCTCATCCACCCCGGTAGTGATCTCATAGCCGGAAAAAGCGTAGGTAAAGATGTCCTTGACCGGGGCGTCCTGAAACAGCAACGCCGTCAGGCCGCCGAGTACCACCCCCATGAACAGTACCGGCATGGCTGGCATACGCATCACCGCGAATGCGATGACCAGCACCACTGGCAGTATCGTCCACAGGGAAAGCGTGAAGTTGTCGGCAAGCCCGGTATTGATGGCAGTAATTCGCGCAAAGGAAGCGGCTTCGTCACCCACCATGCCAAAGCCAACGATGGTATAGATGATCAAGGCGATCAGCATGGCCGGCAGCGTGGTCGGCATCAGGTTGCGAATATGATCGAACAGGTTTACCCCGGTCACCGCTGGGGCCAGATTGGTGGTATCGGAAAGCGGCGAGACCTTGTCGCCGAAGAATGCGCCGGATACCACGGCACCGGCGGTCCAGTAGACGGGAATCTCGAAACCGGCCCCGATACCCATCAACGCCAGGCCTACGGTACCCACGGTACCCCAGGAAGTACCCAAGGATACGGAGACTACGGCGCACAGGATCGCCGCCGCCGTCAGGAACACTTCGGGGCTCAAGACCTCGAGACCATAGTAGATCAGCGTTGGCACAGTGCCACTGGAAATCCACACGCCGGTGATCATTCCCACCAGAATCAGGATACCCACCGCAGGCAGGCCGATGCTCACCACATGCAGCATGCCCTCTTCCATGTCCTGCCAGGCGCAATTCAAATAGCGACCCAGTACCGCAGTAATGGCAATGCCGATCACCAAGGGCACATGGGGCGTAAAGGTATCGAAGATGAACAGCTGCGTACCCAACACCAAAAACGTCAGTACGATGGGCAAGAGTGCCAAAGGCAAGCTGGGCTTGCGACAGCTTTCAATCACAATGACTTCCCCTTAGCTGTAGTTGTCGTAAAAGCTAACAAATGTATGTCAGCCATTAATAGCGGAGAGATGTCGTCAGGAATTGAATAAATGCGCCAAGTTTATTGCAGAAAAAAAAGCCGTTCTAACCCCTTGTTTTCAAGGCGAAAGAAACTATTTGTATAACAAATGCGAGAATTGTCTACTTTCTGCTTAGAGTCCTTCGAACGTCAGCAATACAAGTAGAAAAAGGTCTTTCATTTACAAATTCCTGAAAAGAATAAAAGAATTTATTTTTATTCTTTTGAATCGACTCACAAAGCCGCTAGCCTGATCGACTCTTCATGAATAGAGACGGCTAATTCGATGTCATATGCGCCTTTGTCTGATACCACCAGCCCTCTGAGGGCCGAGCAGGCCACACAGTTGAATCAAGCGCTGTCCGGTCTCAACGGTGAGCAGATGACTTGGCTGAGCGGCTATCTCGCTGGTCTGACAGCGCAGAGTATCGCGCCGAGTGCCTCTCAGACTGCCGCCAACACCGCCGCGCCCGAAGCATTAGAGATCACCGTGCTCTACGGTAGCCAGACTGGTAACGCTGAAGGTGTAGCTCAACAGGCCTTCGAGCGCGCCCAGGCGCGGGGCTTTAAGGCCCGACTGCTGGACATGGCCGAGGCCAACAAGAAGGACTTCAAGCAAGCCGGCAACTACCTGGTGGTGGTGAGCACCCAGGGCGAAGGCGAGCCGCCGGATACCGCCGAGGGCTTCTTCGAGCTGGTCGACGGGCGTAAGGCGCCCAAGCTCGAGGGCTCGCGCTTTAGCGTGCTCGGCCTGGGTGATTCGAGCTACGAATATTTCTGTTATACCGGCAAGCACCTGGACGAGCGCTTCGCGGCTCTGGGCGGCGAGCGCATCCATGACCGTCAGGACTGCGATGTCGACTACGAAGATCCCGCCGAAGCCTGGATCGAATCGGTGCTCAATCGTTTCGGCGAGTTGTCCGGCGGTGATGTCGCCTCAGGGGCCGCACCCGAAGCTACAGCGGCCCCCGGTCAGATACCGCTGACCGCTGTTGCCGAACCTGCGACCCAGTACTCGAAGAAGAACCCCTTTCAGGCCGAGGTGCTGGATTCGGTGCTGCTCAACGGCCGCGGCTCTGACAAGGCCACCCATCATCTGGAGCTTTCCCTGGAGGACTCGGGCCTCGACTATCAGCCCGGCGACGCCCTGGGCATCCTGCCCCAGAACGATCCCCGCTACGTGGACGAGCTGCTCGAAACGCTACGTCTGGATGCCGAGGAAGATCTCGGCGAGGGCCGCAAGCTAAGAGAAGCGCTATTGGGGGAGTTCGAAGTCACCACCCTGACCCGTCCTTTCCTGAACCACTGGGCGGAGCTCTCGGAAGCCGAGGAACTGCGTCGCCTGCTGGGCGAGGAAGCCCGAGGCGAGCTGCGCGAGTGGATGCACGGCCGCCACATCATCGACGTGCTCGAGCATTTTCCGGTGACGGGACTGGCCGCCAAGGACTTTCTTGCGGCGCTGCGCAAGCTGCCGCCGCGGCTCTACTCCATCGCCTCGAGCCTCGAGGCCAACCCGGACGAGGTCCACCTGACTGTGGGCGCGGTGCGCTACGAGACTCACGGCCGCCAGCGTAACGGCGTGACCAGCACCTATCTGGCCGATCGCATTCAGCCCGGTGACAGCGTGCCGGTCTACATCGACCGCAACAAGAACTTCAAGCTGCCTTCTGATGACGCCACGCCCACCATCATGGTGGGGCCGGGCACCGGGGTGGCGCCTTTCCGATCCTTTCTGCAACAGCGTGAGGAGACCGGCGCCCAGGGCAAGAACTGGCTGTTCTTCGGCGATCGCCGTTTTCGCAGCGATTTTCTCTACCAGGCGGAATGGCTCAATTGGCGCGGCAAGGGGCTGCTCAACCGGCTCGACGTGGCCTTCTCCCGGGATCAGCAGGAGAAAGTCTATGTCCAGGACCGCTTGCGCGAGAACGCCCAGGACGTCTATGCCTGGTTGGAGGAAGGCGCGCATTTTTACGTTTGCGGCGACGGCGAGCGCATGGCCGCGGACGTCAATCAGGCGCTGATCGATGTGATTCGTGAGCAAGGCGGGCGCAGCGAGGATGCGGCGGCAGACTATGTGCGTGATCTACAGAAAGCCAAGCGCTACCAGCGGGATGTGTACTGATGACCCACTATATCGAACGACTCAAAGAAGACCCTGACTTCCTAGAAGAGCTGCACGCCAACGAGCGCCTCAAGGTGAACGCCGATTACCTGCGCGGTGAGCTCGTGGAAGGCATGGCCGACCGCGCCACCGGCGCCGTGGCGGACAGCGACACCCAGCTAACCAAGTTCCACGGCTTCTACATGCAGGACGACCGGGACGTGCGCAGCGAGCGCCGCCAGCAGAAGCTCGAGCCGCTCTACTCCTTCATGGTGCGCCTGCGCATGCCCGGCGGGGTAATGAGCAGCGCACAATGGCTCAAGCTCGACGAGGCGGCGCGGCACTACGCCAACGGCACCCTGCGCATCACCACCCGCCAGACCTTTCAGTATCATGGCGTATTCAAGAACGACCTGCGTGCCCACCTGAAGGCGGTCAACGACGCCATGCTCGACACCATCGCCGCCTGCGGCGACGTCAACCGCAACGTCATCAGTACCGCCAACCCTCATGTTTCGCCCATTCATCGCCAAGCCTATGAACTGGCCGGCGAGATCAGCGCCCATCTGCTGCCGACCACCCGGGCTTATCACGAGATCTTTCTGGGTGAGGAGCGGGTGGCCGGCGGCCCGGAGGAGCAAGAACCGCTTTACACGAAGCACTATCTGCCGCGCAAGTTCAAGATCGCCCTGGCGATTCCCCCCGAGAACGACGTGGATGTCTTCGCCCACGATTTGGGCTTCATCGCGCATGTCGAAAGCGGCGAACTCAAGGGCTTCAACGTCAGCGTCGGCGGCGGCATGGGCATGACCCACGGCGAACCGGAAACTTTCCCGCGTACCGGCGACGTCATCGGCTACTGCCCGGTGGAGCGCGTCGTCGAAGTGGCGGAGAAGGTCATGCTGGTGCAGCGCGACTACGGCAACCGCCACGACCGTAAGCAGGCGCGGCTGAAATACACTCTCGAGACCCACGGCGTCGACTGGTTCCGCAGTGAAGTGGAGCGTCGCCTGGGCTACGCCCTGGAAGAAGCCCGCGATTTCCAGTTCGACAGCAACGGCGACCGCTATGGCTGGTATCAGGGCGAGAACGGCCACTGGCACTACGGCCTGTTCGTAGAGAATGGCCGCATTGCGGATTTCGTCGACACCGACCGCCAGCTGATGACCGGCATGCGTGAGATCGCCCAACGCCATGACGGCGACATACTGCTGACCACCAACCAGAACCTGATCATCGCCAACGTCGCCGACGAGCAGCGCGAAACCATCGACGCCCTGTTGGACAAGTACCGCCTGAGCCGCAACACCACGGCGCTGCGCCGTCAGTCCATGGCCTGTGTGGCCTTCCCCACCTGCGGCCTGGCCATGGCGGAGAGCGAGCGCTACCTGCCGTCACTCATCGACAAGCTCGACGAAATCATGGCCGAGGCGGGGCTCGCCGAGGATGCCATCGTGATGCGCATGACCGGTTGCCCCAACGGCTGCGCCCGCCCTTATTTGGCCGAGATCGGCTTCGTCGGTAAGGCGCTGGGGCGCTACAACCTCTATCTCGGCGGCAACTTCACCGGGCAGCGGCTCAACAAGCTTTATCGCGAGAACATCGACGAAGCGACGATTCTCGAGGAGTTGACGCCGCTGCTGCATCGCTACGCGAAGGAGCGCGAGCAAAGCGAGCATTTCGGCGACTTCGTGATCCGCGCTGGGGTGATCAAGGAAACCACCGCCGGGCGTCATTTCCACGAACAATGACCCTTCATCTTACCTACCGCAAAAGGAGCCTCTCATGGCACTACAACTAGGCGACACCGCACCGGACTTCACCGTCGAATCCACCGAGGGTGAAATCAGCTTCCACGACTGGCTCGGAAACGACTGGGCCGTGCTGTTCTCCCATCCGGCGGACTACACCCCGGTCTGCACCACGGAGCTCGGCGCCTTCGCCAAGCGTCGCCCGGAATTCGACCAGCGTGGCGTCAAGCTTTTGGGCGTCTCCGTGGATCCACTGGACTCTCACCAGGGCTGGGCCAAGGATATCGAAACCACCCAGGGCGCGGCGCTCAACTACCCTTTGCTGGCAGACCCGGACCAGACTGTGGCCAACCTCTACGGCATGATCCATCCCAAGGCGGATCCCAAGGTCACCGTGCGCACCGTGTTCGTCATCGACCCGGACAAGAAAATTCGCTTAACCCTGACTTATCCACCGAGCACCGGGCGTAACGTCGACGAGATCCTGCGGGTGATCGACTCGCTGCAGTTGACCAGCAAGCACCAGGTGGCAACCCCGGTGGACTGGCAAAACGGCGAGGACGTCATCATCGCTCCCTCGGTCTCGGATGAAGCCGCCAAGGAGCGCTTCCCGGAAGGCTGGGAAACAAAGACCTCCTACTTGCGGGTGGTACGTCAGCCACGTTAATAGCCGTTACGAGACAAATGCGCCGGTCCCGCTTGCGAGGCCGGCGTTTTTATCATGAAAACGGCATGACGCTAGAGGTCTATTCCGGCAACGCGTACACCACGATCTGATCGCCAACCTGATCCTTCATGATCGTATTACCGCCGGCTGCGAAGGCAACATATTGCCGATCGTCGTATTCGTAGACCGCGGGATTTGCAACTGCCGGCGCTTCAGCCTGATCCTCCCAGAGCTCTTCGCCGGTCTCGAGGGAATAGGCACGCAGTTTAGCGTCCATGGAAGCGCCGATGAACACGACCCCACCGGCGGTGACCGCCGGGCCACCGATGGTAGGCGAGCCCCAGTTTTCCGGCATGAAGAAGCCGTATTGTTGAGAGGCCCCCACCGGCCGACGCCAATTGATATCGCCGGTTTTCATGTCGAGTGCCACGATTTCGCCGAAAGGCGGCTCCCAACAGGGCATGCCGAGCCAGTTCAGCGCCGTCTTGAGACGCATGCCGTAGGGCGCGCCCTCTTGGGCCGAGAACCCGCTCTTGTTGCCCGATCCGCTATCCGCTTTTTCATAGGCCTCGCGACCATAGAGTTTTACGTACTGCACGATATGCGAAGTGTTCACGATTGCCGTCTGGCTCTGCGGATCAAAAGCTACCCCGCCCCACTGCACGCCCCCGGAACTGTCCGGATAGGTTAACACCCCCTCGTCCTGGGTCGTGGGCGGGGTGTACATGCCTTCGTACCAGAGATCATCCCACAGGCGGGAGCATTGCCCCATTCCCACCGCATCCGCCAGCCACCAGATCTCCGGCTTCTCGGATTGATCGAGAAGCGGCGCAGGCTTGGTCGGAAAAGGCTGAGTATCGGCATAGACCTCGCCCTTCACGGAGCCATCGCCGCCAGGCACCGGACGTTCCTCGATCGGCCAGACATCCTCGCCGGTTTCTCGGTTCACGACGAACAGAAAACCCTGCTTGGTGGCCTGCATCAGCGCGGGGATTTCCTCGCCATCCACGGTGATATCCATCAGCGTCGGGGCAGAGTTGGTATCGTAATCCCAGATATCGTGATGCACCCATTGACGGGACCAAACCACCTCACCGGTGTCGATATTCAGTGCGGTCGTTGAGGTCGCTAGGGGCGCGTCCTGGGTACGGTTGCCGCCCCAGTAGTTCGGCGAGGGGGACGAGACCGGCAAATAGACAAGTCCGAGCTCTTCGTCTGCGGACATGTGGGTCCAGACGTTAGCGGTACCGCTTTTCTCGCGCAGCTCCTCGGGCAAGGCTTCAAAGGTCCATTCACGCTCGCCGGTGCGGGCATTCAGGGCAAAAACCGTTCCCGGTGGCGTCTGCTCATAAGCCCAGTCCTTGCCCGCCCAGCCCAAGATCAACCGATCGCCGATCACGTTGGGGGGCTGCAGCAGCGACAAGGGGAATTTGTCGTTGATGGTGTTCCATTGATTGACATTGAGCACGCCATTATCGGCGAAATCGGCGCAGGGTTTACCGCTGTCAGCATCCACGGCGAAAAGCTGCGCATCCATGGTGCCCATGTAGATGATCTTCTGGCAGGCCTCACCCTCTTTCGGGTCATCGGCTTCCCAGTAAGCCACGCCGCGATTTTTCAAGGCAGGCTGGGTCAACGCCTTCAACTCGGACTGTGTATCGAAACTCCACTTCTCCTCACCGGTGGCCGGGTCGAGCGCCAGGATGCGGTAAAATGGCGTACCGATATATAGCGTCTCGTTAGCGAAGATCGGTGTCGCGGACCAGACGGTGGGAGGCAGATCGCCGGAGCCATCAGAAACGTCGCCAGTATGCACTTCCCAAACCTTTTCCAACTCACCCACGTTCTCCGCAGTGATCTGATCAAGCGGGCTGTATTTCTGGGCATTCAGCTGACCATGGAAGCTGTCCCAGGTGGGGGTTTCGGGCACAAGAGGTACCGGCGCTGCAGCGTACTCCTGTGAGGCAGCGCCTTTCTGTTCAGCGGACTTATCCTGTTCTTGAGACTGACTTTGAACAGCTGTCTGGCTCGAATCCATCGGCTGATCTGAGTTGGCTGGTTGATCCTGGGCCAGCAGCGAAGCTGGTGCGACAAGCAGCGCAAGCGCAGTAGCTATAAAAAGACGGTATACGATGGAGTTGGATGTCGGCACGAGTGGATTCCTTACGAATAGACAAAACGATTGGCATTGCTGGTATGACGAACCATGTCGAGTATCAACCCGAGAAGGCCGACCGCCATGGCAACCCCGATCCACCACTGATGCAAAAGGAGCCCGGCAAAGCAGGTGCCGACAAGACCAACAAGAATCAAGATCCGCAAAGCGATGAGAGCGCCACGGCCTTTCGCTGCTGCCAGCATGAGTGCCATGACTGCGAGCGCGATGCAGGCCAGAATGACGACAAGTGCGCCAATTGAGCCGGTAACACCGGTAAGCGGTGCAAAATAGGCATAGAGGGCAACGCCAAGCCCGGCGAGAGAGGCTACAAAAAGCAGTATGGCGCCGACTTTGGACGAACGAGATTGGGGCATGAGCTGTTATTTCCTTATAAGATCGGATTGGGTAAAACCCGATCGAAGAGAATCGAGTTGATCACCTTGTCCTTGTGTAGACATTGTTATTGCAACATTTGTCTATACCCCGATATTGCATTCCTTTGTAAGGTTAGCCTGACATTGAACGGGAGCTAAAAATACAATTTAAGACATTAGATATAAAATGCCACATTATTTATTGCCTCATGCTTTTTCTATCCATCCAGCTTGCCGATATGCAGGAAGAAAGGATCTACCAGATTCTCCGGCAACTGAGTCTCGCCCTTTCTGACCTCCGACGGCGTGTAGCCAAAGGAGTCCTTGAAGTTGCGCGAAAAGTGCGCGGTATCGGAAAACCCGCAGCGTTCGCCAACCTCGGTGATGCTTTTCTGGGTGAAATTGAGCAGCCACAGGCCATAGCGCAAGCGTAGATCCCGGGAAAACTTCTGTGGGCTGACCCCCAATGTTTCGCGAAAATGCCGCTCCAGGGCGCGGCGAGAACACCCTACGCGCTCTGCGAGTTCATCGATGGGAATCAACTCCCCCAGATGCTGTTCGATCAGAGAGATGGCCTTGCGCACCTGGCGATTATCGACCTTATTGAGTACCAGCGGATGGGGTTGCGGATGATTGCCCTGGCGCGCCTCGTCGATCAGCATGATATGCAGACTCTTCTTGGCCCAGGCCCGGCCCAAGTGGCGCTCGACCAGATAAGCGGCCAGATCCGCAGAGGCGATTCCTCCCGCGCAGGTCAGGCGATCGCCGTCATCGATGAACAGCTGATCCGATTCCGGGGTAACCTGGGGAAAGCGCTTCACGAGATCCGTGTGGTGATACCAGCTCACGCAGCAGCGCCGCCGATTCATCAAGCCCGCCTGAATCAGAGCAAACACTCCGGTACAGATCCCCACCAGCGGAACGCCGAGCCGATCCGCCCGCTTGAGATAGTCAATGGTTACACGATCCACCATCTCCTTGTCCTTGAGCACCCCGGCAATGACCACCAGATAATCGAAATTCTCTGGCGGCTGATAGGTCTGGCAGGGTGATATCGCCGCCCCGCTGCTCGATAGCGCACTCTCGCCGTCGCTGGTCATGAAAGTCCAATTACAACGCAACTGACGACTCATATCGCCCTCGTCCGCCGCCAGACGCAGGCAATCGACGAAGCCGGCAAAGGGCAACAGGGTGAAGCGCGGCAGCAATACGAAGCCAATGGACAACCCTCGAGTGTTGAGCTCCACGGTTGATTTCCGATCAGTAGGAGAGATGTCACGATAGCAAATATTGCGCCGGGTATAGCCGGATCGAGATAGGAAAAAGTTCAAGTACGTAAAAAAAGAAGCCTGACAGACCATTGGCTTGCCAGGCGATACATGAAAATGGTCGAGGTTATTTAGCTAGACTGTTCAAATAGTCAATGCAGGTATCCACGGATTCTACATCGCCGAACTTGGCGTCGATGTCGAACAGGTTCCAGGCTACAGCGCCAGGCACCCGGTCGCCGATGCATTCTTTGACCGCAATAGGGCGAAAACCGTCCGCAATACCATCGCAGATCGTCTGCCGAACACAGGCACAGGCCGTTACACCAGTCACGAGAATCGTGTCGACGTTATTGGCGCGTAGGATGCCAGCAAGCTCGGTGCCGTGGAAGGACGATGCACGCTTTTTCAGCAGCGTGTATTCACCTTTGACCGGCGCGATACGGCTATCGATGGCCCAGAGCTCCTTGTCGGCAAGATCGACAACGTCGATGGGAATTTTGTCGTGCCAAAGCCCCATATCGGTGAAAGGCGCGTTGCGGTCGGTGATCTCATAGGCCGTGGTTACGTGGATAACTGGCAGGTTCGCGGCGCGGAAGGCCTTGAGGAGCTTCTGCATGCCGGGAATGATCTCGTTGTCCATCTTCTCCTGGTCGCAGGTGAAGGGATTGCCCGGGCGGGTCCAAGCATTGGCGAGATCAACGCTTACCAGCGCGGGACGCTTACCAAAGCCGACGCGCCGCTGAAAGCCGCGCTCCTGATACAGTTTGATGGATTCCTCGAAGGCTTGCTCCAGCATCTTCATTAGATCTTGTGACATTTCCTTGCTTCCTAATAAGAGGGAAATTCAAAATAAATTAAGGGTAATACTCATTCTTGAGAGAGTATTTTGCCTCTGACACCATCAAGGTTAAGCGTGGCAATTAATAATATCCAATTCCTTTTTTAATTTTATTAATGCCTTAAAGTTAACAATGTGCCATTGCTTTAAATAACTATTCGAGGAATGTTTATCGACAACCAAGCATAAAAAAACCGTCCAGGAATAAACGGTTAAAAATAAAGAAGCGTTCTTGCCTGCATTGGTAAATGCTCGACTAGGCTATCATTCGGGTCTCCAACGCAGCTGGGCTGATCGTCTCGATTGCTCAGTGCCGCCGTTGCCGGTTGTAAACAGTTCAATGTACTCGAACACCTGTCGCTGCATGCGTCGTACTCAATGCTGTCAGTAGCGTCGCGCCCGAGTCAGCATAGGAAAGAACAGGTTTTGCTCGCTTGTTGAACATACTGCCGCACCTCATTCTGTCAGTTGTTATCGCACCGACGCCTGAATCGGCATTTTGCTTGACAACAACCAGCCCATGCGCCACAACTCTTACCGTATAATGCCATTTTCTATAAAACTGATAACATCATGAACAATAATATTAAATTCGATCTTCGTCATATAAGAGCCTTCATCGCCGTGGCCGAAACGCTGCATTTCAAGAAAGCAGCCGATATTCTGTGCATCACGCAGCCTGCCTTTAGCCGCCTTATCAAAGGGTTAGAAGAAAGTATCGGAGCGGAGCTATTCAAGCGAACTACACGACAGGTTGAACTCACCGACGCCGGGAGGCTATTTCTAGCGGAATGCCAAGACGCCCTCAGCCATCTGGAAAGGGGGGTCCATCTCGCCCAACTTGCCGCCCAAGGCGATATTGGGCGCATCACCGTTGCTTATAACGACTTTTCTATAAATGGTGTGCTTCCCGAGATACTCGATCGTTTCAAGGAAAAATACCCCGACATTGCGATCGATCTCACTTATATGCCTTCTCATGAGCAATACCAGGCAATAAAGGACTACGACATAGATGTCGGTTTCTTGATCGGCCCTCTCGAACTCAAGGGCGTGGAAACACATCGATTGGCATTGGAGAGGGTCGTTGTCATCCTGCCCAGGCGACATCCGCTGGCCACCCGCAAGAGCATCAAGATAGAAGAGTTAGCGGAGGAAAGATTCATACTGGGCGCGGAAAGTGGCTGGCAAGCGTTCCGTACTTATACCTTCGAGCTGTGCTTGAAATCGGGCTTTACACCTTATGTCATTCAAGAGGCTACCACCAGCAATGGCATCTTCGGGCTGGTGGCTGCCAACATGGGGATATCCCTGTACTCCGAATGCGCAAAGAGTTTCAAGCGCGAAGGCATCGCTATCGTGCCACTTGCGAACGAACAACACAGGATCGAGACGATCGCCGCATGGAATCAATCTTATATTAGCTCAAGCTTTAAGTTGTTCAGAGACTTGCTGCAAAACGAGCTGGATATTCAATGAAGTCTGCGGCACGAATGCAAGTGGCTATCATCCCTGCCGCAGCACTATCATTCCACGAAAATATTTTAAAGGTCCTCTCTAGCCGCCTTCAGCTCGGTTTTTTCATTTGGTACGCGCGAAAAGCGCTTGCTCTTTTCATCGTAGATCCAGTTCATGCCAACACTCGTCGCTAAAAACTCGTCACTATTTTTATTGCTACACTCCGTCTGAGTATATTTTCGCATAACAAAAGCTTTCATCAATATGAAATATATGATGGCTCCGGAAAAGAACCCGACCAAAAATGCCCAGGACCCAGAGTAAAATGCGATACCACCCGCACTAAACCAGGCTACCACACCAGCCAGATTGAATCCCTTTGTATAATAAAACTGACCTGAATATATATAGAGTTCAGGTACATTGAGCCGCCGCTTCCTTATTAGATAATAATCCGCAATCATGATACCGCCAATCGCCGAGAGAAATGACCCATAAGAAAATAAGAAAGAAAAAAGATTATCTAGAATGGCCCAAGGCATGGAGAGAGTACCGACTACACCAGCAATAAATACTGCCATAGGGTATTTAACATATGGAGCTCCCGCATTCACAAATGTCAGGGCCGCCGGTATAAGATTGGCAGCACTATTTGTTGACCACTGCGCTAATATTATTAAAATCAATAACACGATAAGACTAAAACCAGCACTTTGTTCTTGTATAACATTGATTGGATTCCAATCGCCGGCAGCAATGAAAGAAACGGCTCCAATCAAGGCTACCCAAGCTTGAGTAACGGGCAAAGCGAAAAGCTGTGCCGCAAAAATATTTCTATTGCGTGAGAAAAAGTTCTTTGTACCAGAGTGTGCTTTGACAAACCTCGTAATATTAGGGATATCAATGGCCAAGGTGGACCAGAATGCGACATTAGCGAGAAACAGAGTCAAAATAGTAACCTCTTGATTCCCAACAAAAGTCCATATATTAACGCCTTTCGTCTTTGCAAGCACGTCAAGCGTGTAATACATCCAAATAGATATCACCATTATTGCGGGTGCAGCTATGGCGGCAAGGCGTTCGACGGCCTTTATCCCGAGGGCAGTATTAGCCATTTGAACAAGAGCAAAAACTGCATACCAAAGAGGCCAGTTAGAGTATCCTATAAAATATTCAACGATTCCATTGAGAGCAAGGGCACCCAAGTACGTCAAAATTCCGAACCAAATAGCAGCGACTACACCTCTGAATACAGAAGGCAAGTGAGTCCCGAACACTCCAAAAGGCGCTCGTAAATAAACGGCAAACGAAAGACCATGCTCCGTCCCGATGTCAGCGGTTAGCATCATCAAGAGGGCCAGCACCATATTAGCGATAAAGATTACTGTCACAACTTGAGCTAGTGGCAGACCAGTAACACCATTAGCTCCAAGTTGAAAAGTTGCGATCATGACTGCGATACCAATCCAGATCCATACAAAGCCTAATGCAGATATAGGTTTCTGATTGATCGCAACCGGTAAAATAGACTGTTCTAGAAGCTTGTTTCTAGGCGTCTCTTTTTGAGCACTCAACGACTCTGCACTGATATCTGAAGACATTGTAGGCTTCCTTTAATTGTACTTATTAAATTTTAATCAGAAGGTGTTAAATATGTCTTTGATAGAACTCGCTCTCATTGCTTGCGTACAAGTGAGCATACATATGATGCCCACCTGCGCAAACAAACGATTCTATAAGATATAAAATAGCGTTATATTATTCTTAACTTGCTGCCTGTCGACGTTTTTCGGTCGCCCCAACATCAACCCTAAGGTCAGCATCTAAAACTACGCCATATACCTCGTAGGCATGCTCTACGGTACAGAAGTCATCCAAAACATCTTCTCTTACCTTTTCCGCTGAGCGTTCTAAGGGATCACCAAAACCACCACCGCATGGAGAATAATAAGCCATTACATCGCCGGCTTTGGTTACGTACCCTGAAAACTTGGAGGGCATCTCCTTTATACTCTTACTATCAGAGTAATTATAAATCTCCGTTTTTCCTACAGCCCCATCCTTTCCTCCAAATGCTCCCCAGGGAACATCGTAGTGGCGCTCACTTTCATGAGTAATAAATCCTGGTGTAAGAACACGCTGCGATTTAACGACACCAATACCTCCACGATGCTTACCCGCACCTGGCATAACATCATCTCGTAACTCATAGCGATCACAGATCATCGGCAGGTGCATACCAAGATCTTCGATTGGGTTATTGCGTGTATTTGCCATGAGATTATCAATAGAATCCGGACCATCCGATTTCGGCCTTCCTCCATAAGCGCCTTCATTAACCTCCAAGAAGACCCAGTAATCACCGTCTTCCTTCATGCCAGCATAAGACGCAAATGAGATAGATGCGGAGCTACCGGCAATAACCTTATCTGGTAGCACAGGTGAGAGAGCTTTGATGATGAGATCAATCATCCTATTGCATTGAGTAAACCGAGCCTCAGCAGCGGCGGGGAAATTCGGATTAAAGATAGAACCTTTCGGAGCCACTACACTGATTGGCTTGAATGAGCCTTCATTCGAAGGAATGGGTACCTCGAGACTGCATGCGTCTAAAAGAAGCTTTCGGAATGCGGCATATGCTGCCACCTTACACGACCCTTCAAAAGGTACATTGTAAGCGGTAGGTGTTTGAGGCGCTGAACCTGTTAGATCGACGACCACCGAATCTCCTTCTACCTTTACCGTCACCACGACGGGCAATCGATTTTCACGATTTCTTCCATCGTCATCTAAGAACCCTTCGGCACGATATTCGCCATCGGGTACTTCTTGTATTCTTTGCCTGAGCATCTTTTCGGAATAGTTGATCAACTGTTCAATGGCGGAAAAAGTAACACCCTTTCCATATCGATCGATTAGCTCTTTAAACCTTTTAACCCCAAGCTTTGCCGAGGCAACCTGAGCCTCGATATCACGCATGAGCTGATTAGATGCACGGCTATTGGCCGTAATCATCTTAGCAAGGCCTTCGTTTCTTACGCCTTTTTCATATAACTTCAGCCCTGCAAAAAGCATACCTTCTGCATACACATCGCCCACGTCGATAATCAGGCCGGGGGTCGCGGCACCGATATCAATATGATGGGCCGTATTACCCGAGAACCCGACCAGTTCACCTTGATAAAAAATAGGAATTATAATAGCCAGATCGGGTGTATGGCTGGACCCATAATAAGGGTGGTTGTGAACAATCACGTCCCCTTCATGCCATTCGCCATCCTGCAATGTTTGCTCGGCACCGCGGAGATAAGCGGGAATCGAACCAATATGCATAGGGGTCGACTCGGATTCGCAGATCGTCTGATAGTTAGCATCGAACAACCCCGCTCCCAAGTCCTGTGATTCTCGAATGATAGAAGAAAAAGACATGCGGTAGAGCACATGCCCCATTTCTTCAGCAATTGTATCTAGTGCGCCACTTATCACCTGGAGAGTAATAGGATCGACTGTATTATTTTTCATCATTCACCTCATCAGCACTATTTAGAAATTATAAGATTTCCATGGGCAGATATTTTGGCTACCCAACCAGGAGGTACCAGTGAAGTAGAGTCATGTTGCATCAGCATGGCAGGGCCTTCTATAACTTGACCGGCTCCCAATAAACTCCTGTTATAGCGGGGCGTAAGCAGCTCTTCACCATCATCGAATGTCGTTTTCCTCTCATACATCAGTGCTTCTTTGAGATCGTCGACACTTGCTTCTTTCAAGGTATCCCAGGTTAGCTTTTTTGACTCCGATGTGCCGATAACACGCAATGTCACGAGTTCGACTGCCGCATCATTGAAACGATACCCATAATCCGCTTCATGCGTTCTATGGAAATTCTCAATTACAGTCGCCAGCTTATCTTGATCCAACTCGCCTGCCGGGACGTCGGCACGCAACTCGAACCCCTGCCCATGATACCGGCATTCGGCTAGCCGTATTAAATTGATATGGGCATCATCGACCCCATCATCACGAAGTTTACCCGTGACTTCTTCTTCGAGTTCATTCACATAAACAATGGCTTTTTCGAAATCATTTTTCGAAATAGTGTCGAGATCACACAGCAGAGAACGTGTGGCTTCGTATTGTAGGTTTGTCGTCAACAAACCGGCGGCCGACGTGATACCAGGTGCAGGGGGGCATAGCACTGCCTTGGCATTCATTTCTTCGGCTAGTGCGGGGCCGTGAACCGGGCCTGCACCACCAAAGGGCATTAATACGTAATCGCGTGGATCAACCCCTTTAGCGACAGAATTCGAGCGGATTGCGAGCGCCATATTGTTATTTATTATTTTAATAATACCCAGCGCCGCATCCTTTACACTTAGCCCAAGGGGCTCTGCCACCTTTTCTCTAATGGCTTCGATGGAGAGCGCAGGATCTACTTGTAGATCACCGCCGAGCATCTGATCGGGATCCAGGCGTCCTAGCACGATATTGGCATCAGTGACTGTCGGCTCGGTCCCGCCTCGGTTATAACAAGCAGGCCCTGGCATCGAGCCTGCAGAGCGTGGTCCTACCTGAAAACCACCGGCTTCATCTACGTAAGCAACTGAACCTCCACCGGCGCCGATAGTGATAAGATCAATCATTGGAACCATCACGGGGTGTCCTCCAACATAGGAGTCCCGTGGGTTCATTATTTTTATACCACCATCCGAAAGCGTGGAAATATCGGCCGACGTTCCGCCGATATCCACGGTAATGATATTTTTTTCTCCGTCCAGATTTGCGAAATAATGCCCACCAATCACACCACCTGCGGGGCCCGACATCAAAATATTAACCGGCTTCTCACAGCAGCTATCGATGGTCGCCACACCGCCATTGGATTGCATGAGGCGTAGATCGGCGTGAATTCCCTGTTCTTTTAACTCACTTTCTAGATGCTTTAGGTAGTAAGATGTTTTAGGTCCAATGTAGGCATTCATCGCGGTTGTTGAAAACCGTTCATACTCCCGCATGGCATCAACCACTTCACAAGAACAGCAAACGTAGGCATCCGGCATGATGCTTTTGACGATTTCCTTGGCACGGATTTCGTGGTCGCGATTTAGGAATGAGTAGAGAAAGCCGATAATGACAGATTTAACGCCCTCTCTCTTTAACTTTTCAGCTGCTGCTTTAACTTCCTCTTCATCTAAAGGTGTTTCCACGTCGCCATTGGGAGGTAATACCCGTTCACTGATGGGGATTCGATTACGGCGCTTTACTAGAGGAGACGTTTGCCATGGAACATCGAAATGCAAGGAAAAGTTATGTGGTCTTTTATGTCTTCCAATATGTAATATATCGCGGAAACCTTTTGTAGTAAGCATGCCCACTTCGGCACCATTATGTTCAATGGAGATATTCGTTGCTACTGTGGTTCCATGAACGATATGGTCAATTTCATTTTTGTTGATTCTTGCTTTTTCGCATATTTCGATGATGCCTTGCATCACCGCTACGGATTGATCATCCGTCGTACTAGGTACTTTGTGCTGATATATTCCTTTCCCCACCGAGTCATTGTCACTGGTTTCCAATATTAAGTCTGTATTAGTACCGCCTACGTCCACGCCTATACGTGCCATGCTATTTCTCCCAAGATGACTATATTTATTGTCTCAGCAGCATTAGGGCAATAAGTTATACTTTATTGACTGTATCAATATAATCGACACAATGATCGACGGTCACCACGTCCCCAAACTTGGCGTCGATATCGAACAAGTTCCAGGCTACCGCGCCAGGCACCCGGTCGCCGATGCACTCCTTGACCGCGATAGGGCGGAAACCATCCGCGATCCCATCGCAGATCGTTTGGCGTACACAGGCGCAGGCCGTCACGCCGGTCACGAGGATCGTGTCGACATTATTGGCGCGCAGGATGCCAGCGAGTTCGGTCCCGTGAAAGGACGAGGCACGCTTCTTCAGCAGCGTATATTCTCCCTCGACCGGGGCAATGCGGCTGTCGATGGCCCAAAGCTCCTTGTCGGCAAGGTCAACGACATCGACGGGAATCTTGTTATGCCATAGTCCCATGTCGGTGAACGGCGCGTTGCGGTCGGTGATCTCATAGGCCGTCGTCACATGGATAACCGGCAGATTCGCGGCACGGAAGGCCTTAAGGAGCTTCTGCATGCCGGGAATGATCTCGTTGTCCATCTTCTCCTGGTCGCAGGTGAAGGGATTACCCGGGCGGGTCCAAGCATTGGCGAGATCAACGCTTACCAGTGCGGGACGCTTACCAAAGCCAACGCGCCGCTGAAAGCCGCGCTCTTGATACAGTTTGGTGGATTCCTCGAAGGCTTGTTCCAGCATCTTCATCAGATCTTGTGACATATCTTTTCTCCAATGTTATTTATATTTATTTATAAGACTTACTTTTTTATTACCGTGTTAAGCATTGCGTCAGCAATCTTAAAAACCCGACAGCCAACTCATGCACTAACTACTTAACAGCTAACTCTTAATATCATTAATTATCAAAACTAAAGACTAACTTTATTTGATATTATAAAGACTATGCGCTGCATCTAGAATCGTCTAATGCCATTTCGGCCAAAATTGATAATATGAAGAGCAATAATTTATCCCCCCCCTTCCCAATGGAGGAAAGCCATTGGGAAAGCATGGAAAAAACCTTTAACTCAATGAAAATTATGGAACAATAGACTCGTACACGATATTCCATATAGCGCAAGAGATTGCAAATACGAAAAACGTTGCATAAAACGCAAATATAACGACCATCTCCTTGGTAAAAGCCATTACTTTGCGAAAACTTTCAATCGGGCAAACCATTTACCTTTGCAGCTATCAAGAAAGCACCCAAGCGCTATCCATCGAGCTTGCCGATATGCAGGAAGAAGGGATCAACCAATTCCTGCTGCAGGACGGCATCTCCCTTACGAATTTCCGTCAGGGTATAGCCGAAAGACTCCTTGAAGTTGTGCGAGAAGTGCATGGTCTCGGTAAAGCTGCAACGCTCGCCGACCGCAATGATGCTCTGCTTGGGATAGTCGGAATTCTCCAGGGGCTGGCAGGGCGAGCCGCCAGACGCAGGCAATCGACGAAGCCGGCAAAGGGCAACAGGGTGAAGCGCGGCAGCAATACGAAGCCAATGGACAACCCATGAGTGTTGGCGAGAGCCACAAGCAGATTCCGATTAGGGGAAGACCGCATCACGATAGCAAATCCGGCTGATCAATAGTCGATTCTGCGGCTTTCACCGATCGCTGATATTATCGGGAACCAGCGTTTCCGATCATCGTTGCCTGAGAATTACCCCATGCCGACCGATTCCCTCTATCTGGCGCTCTACTTATTTGCTGCCCTACTGGCAGGCGTTCTGTTGACCTTTCTGATCCTGCGCAGCAAATGGATCGTCAGTCAGCAGGCGGCCCAGCACTATCACCAGCGTCTGCAACAAAGTGAGCAGGAACTTGCCCAGACCCGGGAGCGGCTCGATCACACTTCGCAAGCATTACAGGATGAACGCCTAGCCAATACACGCATGTCGATCACCCTCGAACAGAAACAGCGCCATTTCGATGAGCAGCTCGCTTTTGTCGACACCAGCCGAGAACAGCTCAAGGAGGAGTTCGAGAATCTGGCCAACGAGGTGCTCGAGCGCAAGGGCAAGAGCTTCAGCGAATTCTCGGAGAGAAACCTGACCAACCTGCTTCAGCCCATGCATGCTGAGATGAAAGGGTTTAGGGAGCGGATCGAGAATCTGCATCATCAGGACACTCGGCAGCAGGAAGCGCTGCGCACGGAGCTCAGAAACCTGCAAAGCCTCAACCGGGAGATTACCGATCAGGCCCAGCGTCTGACCGAGGCACTTCAAGGGCAGAAGAAGATTCAGGGCAACTGGGGCGAACTCATGCTGGAGAACGTGCTGGATGGTTCCGGGCTGCGACGAGGCACGGATTACAAGCGGGAAGTCAGCTTCACCACCGAGGAAGGACGCCGCCGCCCGGACGCCATCGTCTATCTGCCCCAAAACAAGCATCTGATCATCGATGCCAAGACGTCGCTTTCCGCCTACGTGCGCTACGTCAACAGCGATGAGGACATTGAGCGTACCCAGGCCTTGGCAGAACACAGCCGGGCGGTCAGCGATCGCATAAACGAGTTGGCGGATAAGCACTACTACGACCTGCCCGGGCTCAACTCCCCGGAGGTGGTGATCATGTTCATTCCCGTGGAGTCCGCCTACGTCGAGGCGCTGAAGTTCGACGACACGCTTTATCAGCGCGCCATCGAGAACAACGTGCTGGTCACCACGCCCACGACGCTACTGACGAGCCTCAATATCGTGCGCCAGCTCTGGCGCTTCGAGGATCAAAGCAAGCACAGCGCCGAACTCGCCAATCGCGCCGAGCGCTTCTACAACAAGCTGCGGGTATTCCTGGAGAGCATGCAGGATGTCGGCAAACGTTTGGATGGCGCGAGAATGAGCTATGACCAGGCGCTTGGCCAGCTCACCGGCGGCAAGGGCAATTTGATCAAGCAGGCGAGTGAGTTTCGTGAACTCGGCGTATCGGTCAAGAAGGAACTACCGGAGGAGCTGGTGGAGAAGGCGCGGCTCGAACTGGCGCCATCTTCTTCAGATTCTTCTTAGATTAGGATAGGGGGTTGCGTCGCTTTACAACATTGATTATCGCGAGACACCTGCATGCGCCTGGACTATCAAGGGCCTTGGCCCGAGCCCATCGGGTTCCTATTGCTGCCCCGCTTTTCGATGATGGCGTTCTTCTCCGCGGTGGAGCCACTGCGCATCGCCAATCGCATTGCGGGCAAGGAGGTCTTTTGCTGGCATGTGATCAGCCAGGATGGCCAGCCCATCAGCGCCAGCAATGGCATGACCCTGCTAGCGGATACGTCCTTGGACTCGGCTCCGCCGTTAGCCAGTCTGGCAGTGGTGGCCAGCTTCGAGCCGGAAGCGACCCTGTCCCGCGAGCTAATTCGCTGGCTCAACCGGTTGGCGCAACGCGGCTGTGTATTGGGGGGTATCGATACCGGCAGCTTCATTCTGGCTCGCGCAGGGTTACTTGAAAGGCAGCGTGTGACAATGCACTGGGAAAGCCTGCCGACGTTTCGCGAACGTTTCCCCGAGATCGACGCCACTGAATCACTTTACGAAATAAGCACTGAGCGCTTTTCCTGTGCCGGCGGTGCTGCCGCCATGGACATGGCTTTGGCGATGATTACGCGGCGTCATGGCGACGAGCTTGCCAACGCGGTCTCGGAACAGTTGATTCATGCCCGCATGCGCACCCAGCATGACCATCAGCGCCTGACCCTGACCCGCCGGCTGGGCACTCATCGCCATGCTCTGATCGAGGCGGTAGCGTTGATGGAGCAGCATATCGAGATGCCGTTATCCGTCGGCGATATCGCCGAGAGAGTGGGTATTTCGCTGCGCCAACTGCAACGGCTGTTCGAGCAGGAACTGACCGCAAGCCCTCGCGATCACTATCTTGCGCTGCGTCTCGGCCGTGGGCGTCAGCTTCTAAAGGAAACCGATCACGATATTCTGAGTATCAGCCTAGCCTGTGGCTTTACCTCGCCTTCGAGTTTCTCCCGAGCCTATAAAGGACGCTACAGCCTCAGCCCCCGCTCGGATCGGCATCCCGACTGAATCGTTCATGACGCCCCAGGCACTACCCTTCATGACATGGCGAGTCATGCTAATAAGCCGTCGTGTTATGTCATGTCGATGAAGACCCAGACGGGCATGCTAACGTAAAATGTTCCCAAGGCAACCATGATCATGACCAGCACAGCGACCGATTATCGCCTTCCCCTCACACCGGATTACGACGCCTGGCCCATTGAGGTATGGCCTGCCCGGGTCAGCCACGATGAACGCGTGCTTGAACTGCATTGGCAGGATGGACGAGTCAGCCACTATCACAGCGTCTGGCTGCGCGAGAATGCCGCCGACGAGAGCACCGTCAATCCCGCCACCCGGGAGCGTATCCTCGATCTTTCGAGTCTCGGCGGATGGCCGACGATCAGCGCGGCGAGGCTGGACGATCACGGCGCCTTGAGCGTCACCTTTGCCCCAGAAAATCGCACCCTGCATTTTCACCCAGGCTGGCTGCGGGCGAATGACTACTCCAACCTCGAGCAACCAGACGCGCCGCTGGTGCCGGTGACCACCTGGACCGGCAAGGACATGGCGGAACCTATCAGCCTGGACGCCAGCGGTTGGCTCTCTCATACAGATACCCATACGAAAGACGACCCACAGTTCGAGGCGCTGCTTGAAAGCGCCCTGAAAGCGGTGCTCGGTCACGGGCTGGTGCGCCTGCGCAACCTGCCTACGGAGCCCGGCACCCTGGCGCGCATCGCCGAGCGCATAGGCCCCATGCGGGATACCAACTTCGGCACCCTGTTCGACGTCAAGGCTAAACCAGACCCGGACTCCAACGCCTACACTTCCATCGCCCTGCCCTTTCACGTGGATCTGCCCACCCGGGAATATCAACCGGGGCTGCAGTTCCTGCACTGCCTGGAAAACAGCGTCGAAGGCGGTCAGGCGGTAATGGCGGACGGCTTCGCCATTGCCGAGACGCTGCGCGATGAGCATCCCGAGGCTTTCGCGACCTTGACTCGTGTTCATTGGTGCTACGCCAACACCGCCAAGGTGACGGATTACGTCTGGTTCGATCCGATGATCAAGCTCGATGATCGAGGGCGCCTGGTTGAGGTACGCATCGCCGACTTCCTGCGCGGCCCATTGATGGCACCGTTTGATGACATCGAACCGGCTTATGACGCCTTGATGCAGCTGCAGCGCATGCTCAAGGAGCCGCGTTTCGCCCAGCGCTTCACCTATCACCCCGGCGATCTGGTGATCTTCGACAACCGTCGCCTGCTACACGCCCGGGACGCCTTCGAGGGCAGTTCAGGCCGCCGTTGGCTGCAGGGCTGCTACATGGAGCGCGATGAGATCCGTTCCCGGCTGCGCATGTTGTGGCGAGCCGAACGCCAACGGCGGGTCGAGGCGTTCGATCAGTCACATCAGGAGGCTGTGGTCGAGCAGTAAAGGATACGATGCCTTCAGGCTCGCTCTCTCAGCGTTTGCAGTAGGGCCTGGAAAGCATCGGCAGACAGTGGTCTGCCAAGCAGATAGCCTTGCATCTCGTCACACATCAAGGACTTCAGCTTGTCGCGCTGCGACGGCGTTTCGACGCCTTCGGCCACTACACCCATATCAAGTGAGTGGGCCAGGGCTATGATCGCCGAGACGATGGCGCTGCCTTCCTGGGCATGGGTATCCAAGCCATTGGTGAAAAAGCGATCGATCTTCAACTGCTTGACCCGGAAGCGCTGCAGGTAAGCAAGGCTGGAATAGCCGGTGCCGAAGTCGTCGATCGCAATCTCGAAACCGTTTGCCTGGAATTCACGGATCATTTCGATGGTCCGCGTTGCATTCTGCATTGCTACCGTCTCGGTAATCTCGAACATCAACTGATCGCAATCGACGCCTTCCGCGTGGACGATGGCGAGGATCTTGGTGACGAGATCCGGCTCCGCCAATTGCCGGGGCGAGAGATTGACGGCCACCCGCACCGCCTGCCGGCCATCGCGCTGCCAGCGCCGGATCTGGCGACAGGTTTCGCTTACCACCCAGTAGCCGATCTGGACGATCTGCCCGTAGCGCTCGGCGATCGGGATGAATTCCCCCGGCATGAGCGGGCCCAGTTCGGGGTGATCGAGACGCAGCAACGCCTCGGCCCCCGAGAGCTCACCGCTGGCACTGTGGAACTTGGGCTGGAAATGCAGTAGGAAATAGCCGTTGTTCAGCGCCTCGAGCAGCGCCTGGTGAATCGTCAGGATGCGCGAGGCCTTCTCGTTCATGCTCGCTTCGTAAAAGCAATAGGTGCTCTTGCCATGCTTGGCCTCGTACATGGCCGCATCGGCATTCTTGAGCAGCGTATCGACGCTCTTGCCGTCCTGAGGGAACAGGGCAATGCCGATGCTGGGCATGACCTGCAGGGGTTGATCATCATTCCAGAATCCTTTACGCATCCGTTCGAGGACGCTCTTGGCCATGCGGCTGGCATCGTCCGGCGAGGCAATGTTCTCGAGCACTACCACGAACTCGTCGCCACCGAGGCGAGCCACGGTATCGTCGTTGCGTACGCAGTAAAGCAGTCGTCGTGCGAAAGATTTCAAGACCTCATCGCCCACAGTATGACCGAGCGAATCGTTGATGGTCTTGAAGCCATCGATATCCATGAACAGGACTGCGAACAGGCTGTGCCGGCGTCTCGAATGCTCGATAGCCCGCTCGATACGCTCTGTCAAAGTATGTCGGTTCGGCAGTTCGGTCAGGGTGTCGAAAGTCGCCATATGGACGATCTGGCCATTCAACTGAGACACCGAGCCGGCCAGGTGACTGTTCCTGGTATCGAAGCGCGACAGGATCAGTGTTACGGCCAAGATGGCAAAGGTGAACAGGGTAACCGTAGTGGCGAGCCAATGGGAGTCGATGCTACTGGCCGCGCCGCTGACCATTCCCTGAGGAAAGCGGGCCGCGGCCATTCCAGTATAATGCATGCCGCAGATCGCAATGCCCATCACGCAGGCGGCGATGACGCGCTTGATGAAGACACGGTAATGGTCGGAGACGCTGAGCGTGTGTGCGATCCAGAGAGCGGCACCGGAGGCGGCGATGGCGATGGCGATGGAAGTAGCAAAGAGCCCCGGTTCGTATTCAATGGCGGGTTGCATCTGCATGGCAGCCATACCGGTATAGTGCATGCTGGCGATGCCGAGGCCCATCGATATACCGCCCACAACGAGGCGATAAATACCTAGTTTCGCACGCGTGACGACATGTAGCGCGAACCAGGAGACGACAATGGCAATGACCAGTGAATAGCCAGTAATCACCAGGTCATAGCCCATCGCCATCGGCAGTGAAAACGCCAGCATGCCGATGAAGTGCATAGACCAGATACCTAGCCCCATGGCCACGGCACCACCTGCAAACCATAGATGGCGCAGTCTGGAGCGCTTGAGCAAAGCGATACGACCCGACAGATCAAGGGCAGTATAAGATGCCAGCGATGCGACTACCAGCGACAGGGCGACCAACCAGAAATTATAGGTACCGCTCATATTGGCTCCGGACAAGTAATCTTTACGAAAGAAAAGTATCGACGGCTTCAGGCTTTTCTTTAGCAACATCGGCTCAAATAGCACCCCGCTCCGCGGTCTCACTGGGACGCTCGCCGAAGCGCATCTGATACGCCCGGGAAAAATGCGCCAGATGGGTAAACCCCGTGGCCAGCGCTGCCTCGGTGATTCGGCAACGGCTGTCGGTGAGGATGCGCCGGGCTTGATCCAGGCGCATACCCAGGTAGCACTGTTTGGGGGTCTCATTGAAGTGCGCCTGGAATTGGCGGGATAGCTGGCGCTGGGACTGCCCCACCAGCCGACAGATTTCCGGTATCGGCAATACCTGGCCCAGGTGCGCCTCCATGATGGCTAGGGCGTTGGCCACCGTGCGCGGCAAATGCCTTAGCTGCCGTTGAGCCTGATGTTCACGCAACTCGCCTTCGGAAAAGCGCTGGTGCACCAGTTGGCGACTGACCGCCTCCGCCAACGCTGGCCCATAACCCTGCTCGATCCATTGCAGCATCATATCGATGCCCGTCGCGCCGCCGGAACCGGTCAAACACTGGGGAGTGAATTCGAAGCGTGACCGGCTGACTACAAGATGCGGAAACTCCTCCTGGAACGCCGGGATACTCTCCCAATGCAAGGCCACCGGCTGACGTTCCAGTACCCCGGCCCGGGCCAGAATGAAGGGCGCCGTATCCAGCCCCCCGACCTTGCCACCAAACGCCGCGACCTGGCGCAGCATGGCGCGATCGCCGGCAGTCACCGTTGCTTCGGCCTCGTAAGAAGAGATCGCCATCAGCAGTTCGCACGCCTTGAGCTCTTCGAGCCGGCCATCCACATCAGTACGTACGCCATTACTGGCCACCACCGGCTCACCGGTACTCGATAGCAAACGCCAGGCGAACAGTGCGCGACCGAAACGATTGGCGACCCGCAGCGGCTCCAGCAGGCAAACGAGAGACAGCATCGAGAACTTGGGCAGCAGCCAGACATCAATGGTGTGTTCGGCCTCTTCCGGCCGCAGCACCGGTGGAATGTCCGGATGCGGATAGGGCCAAATTGTCGAGAAAGGTTCATTCATGGCAAATAACTGCAATCATATGGCCAAAAAAATCAAACTCGATTGCAATTATGGCACTAAGTTAAAGCCAATGCCGTCATCCATCACCCAAATGCCGTGGAGAATCGCGAACCATGACCACCGCCGACATCACGCTGGATGCCCAAGGCCGTCGTCTAGTCCTGCGCGATCAAGACCGGGAGCGCTGCTTCGCCGCCTTGTGGTTGCGGGAGCGCGCCCCGGATACCGAGACGCTGGATGCCCAGACCGGTCAGCGCCTGATCGAGGCCGCTCAGCTACCTCTCGACCTGACCATCGAAGAAGCCAAGGTCGAGGGTGAAACACTCCGCCTGCAGTTCAGCGACGCACATCGCACGGCCTTTCCTTTAGCGGCGCTTCGCGAGACAGGTGATGTCAGCAAGCGCGACATACCCGACGACCTGATTCTCTGGGATGCAGGGCTTGCCACGCTGCCAGAGGCAGACTTCGATGTTGCGCTGCAAAGCGACGAGCGGCTGCTGGCGATGCTGGAGGATCTGCGCCGCTACGGCTTCGTGCGGGTGCGCGGTGTGCCTAATGATGAAGACGGCATGCAGGCGCTGATCGATCGCATCGGCCCGCTGCGGCGCACCAACTGGGGCGGCATCGCCGACGTCAAATCCGTGCCTCAAGCCTATGACCTGACCATGACCCAGCGCGGCCTGGAACCGCATACCGACAACCCCTATCGCGACCCCATCCCTGGCTATATCTGGCTGCATTGCTTGACCAACGCTGCGGAGGGTGGTGACAGCACCCTGGTGGACGGCTTCATGGCGGCCCGGCGGCTGCGAGAAGAGTCTCCGGAGCACTTCGACTGCCTGAGCCAGCTCGCCACGGAGTTCGTGTACACCGATGACACAACCCATCTGGAAAGCGAAGGGCCGCTGATTGAGCTCGACAGCCAAGGTCAGCTACGCCGGGTGCGCTTTTCCAATCGTACCGAGCGCATTCCCGCCCACAATCCGGCCACCCTGGAGCACTACTACGCCGCCCGGCAGCGCTTCTACGAGCTGATCACCTCCGATGAACTGACCGTGCATCTCAAGCTCGACCAGGGTGAAATGCTGATCTTGGACAACTACCGCTTGTTCCACGGTCGCACCGCCTTTCAACTGGAAGGCGGCATACGCCATATGCGCCAGGGTTACGTGGACCGGGATAGCACCGCCAGCCGTCGCCGCGTTCTACAGACACAACTAAGGGAGGGCGCATGATGAACCAGGCAACCTTCAAGCGCTTCGACGAAAGCCGCGCCGAGGATTGGCAGATCATCGACAAGCACTTCCAAGCGTATCAGAACGACGCCAGCCGCCGGGTGCTCGAACACCTGTTACATCTCAAGGGCGATAATCACGGCTACCCGGTGGACCGCTTCGAGCACAGCCTGCAGACCGCCACCCGGGCGCTGCGCGACAGCGCCGACGAGGAAACCGTGGTCTGCGCCCTGCTGCATGATATCGGCGACGACCTGGCGCCGGCCAATCATGCGGAAATCGCCGCGGGGATTCTCGAGCCCTTCATCGACCCGCTCAACACCTGGATGATTCGCCACCACGAGCTGTTCCAAGGCTACCATTATCGCCACTTCTACGGCCTCGACCCCAAGGCCCGGGAGCAATATCGCGACCACACGGCCTATGCCCGCACCGTGCGCTTCTGCGACGACTGGGATCAGTGCGCCTTCGATCCGGACTACGACACCTTGCCTCTCGAGCACTTCGTGCCCATGGTGGAGCGCATCATGAGTCGCGCCCCGTTCGGTGCCGAGCAAACACCTGAGGTAGCCGCCAAGAACTGATTTCTGTTTTTCTACTTGCCCGCCGGGAGGCGGCAGAGCGCTACTCAACCAGCGCCTTACACAATAATGAGGGCAACCCTATGACACTACGCAAGACATTGTTTATTGCCAGTTTGACGCTACTTCCCCTCACCGTTCAGGCCGCCGATGAAGCGGATACGGTCAACTTCGTGGTGCCTCCTTGGCCCGGGGTAACGGTCAAGACCGAAATCGTCGCAAAGCTCATCGACGATCTGGGCTACCGGGCCAACCGTATCGACATGAGCAGCACCGTGGGCTACAGCACCCTGCAATCCGGCGATACCGACGTCTTTCTCGGGGGTTGGCTGCCTGCCCAGCAGAAGATTTATGACGCCGCCATACAGTCCGATGCCATCGTCGATCTGGGCAACAACGTCGAGGGTGCGCGCATGGGATTCGCGGTGCCGGGTTATGTGCATGATGCGGGCATCACCAGCGCCGCCCAACTGAATGATCCGGAAAATCGCAAGCGCTTCGATGGCGAGTTCTACTCTATCGAAAGCGGCTCCACCGTCAGCGAATCCATCAACGACGCCGTGAATGCGGATGTCTACGGCCTGGGCGACTGGAACATCCGCGAATCCTCTACTGCGGGCATGCTGGCGGAGGTCGATGCCGCCGCCCGGGATGAGCGTTGGATCGTCTTCTACGGTTGGACACCGCACTGGATGGCGCCCAAGTACGACATGGCCATTCTCGACGACCCGGAAAGCGTCTACGGTAAGGAGAACGGCAAAAGCGATATCCGCACCATCGTTCGGCGTGATTTCAGCGAAGCCAATCCCAATCTGACCAAGCTGCTGGATCAAGTCGTGTTCAGCGCGGAGGAACAAAGCCGGTTCATCGACGAGTTCAGTCAACAGGAAAAGAATCTGGAAGACGTCGCCGAGGCCTGGATCGAGGATCATCCGGATCAGATCAGGGCGTTTCTAGAGGGAGTGACGAGGCGGGATGGACAACCAGCCCAGGACGCTATCCAGTAAAAAGGAGCCATCATGCATTACTCTGACCTGACGAATCGCATCGCCGGTGAAGGCGCAGCCGCCTGGGATATTCACTATCACGCCATGGAGCGCAAGGCCCGGGGCGAGGATATCATCGTGCTCTCCATCGGCGATCCGGACTTCGTCACGCCCCAGCCCATCATAGACAGCGCCGTGACGAGCTTGCAGGCCGGCGCGACCCACTACGCCGACGTTCAGGGCAAGCTGCGCCTGCGGGAACTGATTGCCGCCCAACATCGCCAGCGCGGCGGCAGCGCCACGGCGGATAACGTCGCTGTGCTGGCCGGCGCCCAGTGCGGGCTTTACGCCGTCGCTCAGTGTCTGCTCGACCCTGGCGACGAGGTGATCGTCTTCGAGCCCATGTACGTCACCTATGAAGCCGCTTTGCAAGCCGCTGGCGCCACTCTGGTGCGGGTATCGCTGCACGCGGACGAGGATTTCCTGCCCCGGGCATCGGATATCGAGGCGGCCGTCACACCACGCACCAAGGCCATGCTGGTCAACAGCCCGCACAACCCCACCGGCCAGGTACTGAGCCGAGAACACTGGCAGGCCATCGCCGATGCGTGTCAGCGTCATGACCTGTGGCTGATCTCCGATGAAGTCTACGGCGAGCTTGTCTTCGAGAACGAACATATCTCCCCTGCCACCCTCCCTGGCATGTCGGAACGCACCGCGGTGGTGGACAGCCTGTCGAAATCCCATGCCATGACCGGCTGGCGACTGGGCTGGGTGATCGGTCCCGAGAAGCTGATCGAGCACCTGACCAATCTGGCGCTATGCATGCTCTATGGCTGCCCGGATTTTATCCAGGACGCTGCTTGTCACGCCCTGGAGCATCCGCCGCAAGAACTCGCGCAGATGCGCGAGACCTATCGGCAGCGCCGGGATGTGGTTCTGGCGACCCTGGCCGACAGCGAGGTACTTGAGGTGCTCACACCCAAGGCCGGCATGTTCATGATGGTGGATATTCGCCGTACCGGTTTATCCACCCAGGCCTTCGCCGACCGCCTGCTGGCGGAGCAGAATGTATCCGTGCTATCCGGCGAGGCCTTCGGCCCCTCGGCGGCGGGCTTCGTGCGCCTGAGTCTGACGGTGGAAGCGGAACTATTGGGCGAGGCCTGCAAACGGATCGAACGCTGTGCCGAGCAATGCCTGACAACAACAGCTTGAGTGCCTATGAATACAACAACAACGTCTGCCCCAATGATCGATGCTCGTCATCTGGTCAAATGCTTTGGAGAACTCGAGGTCCTCAAGGATGTCTCCCTTAGTGTCGCTGAAGGCCAGGTGGTCTCGATCATTGGCTCGAGTGGTTCCGGCAAGAGCACGCTACTGCGTTGCATGAACCTGCTCGAGCGTCCCAATAAAGGTGAACTAACCATCGCCGATGAGGACATTCACTTCACTCATGACGCCGAGGGCAACATCACCGGTCTGGATCGCCGCCAAATCCATCGCCTGCGCGCCAAGGTCACCATGGTGTTCCAGCAGTTCAATCTTTGGCCGCATCTGACCGTGCTGGGCAATGTCATTGAGGCGCCGTTGCGGGTACGCGGCTTGAGCCGGCGTAAGGCGGTCAAGCTCGGTGAGCATTATCTGGCCAAGGTAGGTCTTTCCGACAAGCGCGACCAATACCCAGCCTATCTTTCTGGCGGCCAGCAACAGCGGGTTGCCATTGCCCGAGCACTGGCCATGGAGCCTCGGGTGCTATTGTTCGACGAGCCCACGTCAGCTCTGGACCCAGAATTGGTAAGCGAAGTGTTGGGTGTGATACGCGATCTCGCCGCCGAGGGGCGCACCATGCTGATGGTGACCCATGAAATGAGCTTTGCCCGGGAAGTCTCCCATCAGGTGGTGTTCCTGCATGAAGGGGAAATTGCCGAAGCCGGCACGCCACAACAGGTCTTCGAACGAGCGAGCAACGCACGCTGCCGGCAGTTTCTGTCCAGCGTGGCATAGAAAGAAAACAACAAACGAGGATAGCTGATGAAAACGACTCTGATGAAGCACACCTTGGTCATGGCGGCTGGACTCGCCGCTTTGGCCCTAAGCACCGCCAGCCTGGCCCAGGAGCCGCTGAAGATCGGCATTGCAGCGGAACCCTACCCCCCTTTTAGCTACAAGAGCGCCAATGGCGACTGGACCGGCTTCGAGGTCGAGCTCGGCCAAGCGTTGTGTGAGGAAATGCAGGTGCAGTGCGAGGTCACCCCGACCGGCTGGAGCGGGATTTTTCCGGCACTGAACTCCGGCAAGATCGACATGATCATGAACTCCCTGTCGATCACCGATAAACGCAAGCGGGTCATCGACTTCACCGATCCCTACTACTACACCCCGGCGGCCTATGTGGCAGCCAAGGACGCCGACTTCGAGATTCCCGAAGGGCTGGACGGCAAGATTCTCGGCGTGCAGGGCGCCACCACAAACGCCACTTATGCGCGGCGGGAACTGCGCGACAGCGGCGTCGAGCTCAAGATCTACGACCAGCAGGAGCAGGTCAACCGCGATCTGCTGGCCAGGCGTATCGATGTCATGCTCGCCGACAAGATCGTCATGACCGCCTTTGTCGAGCGGGACGAAGCCCAGGAGTACGCCATCATTGCCACGGCGCCCAAGCATGAAGCCTTTGGTGAAGGTATCGGCATCGGGCTGCGCAAAAACGATGACGAGCTCGAAAGCAAGCTCAACGACGCCATCGCCGCAGTGGTGGAAAACGGCAGGTGCAGCGAGCTTTCGCAGCAGTATTTCGGAACGGATATCTGCGGCGGCTGATCGCCTTTCCTAGCTCATCGCTTCTTCCGCCAGGGTAAAGCCTTGGCGGAAGATCCTGCTCATTCGATAAAGAATCTCACCATGGAAAACTATCAGAACGAAGGACTCCAGGAGTGGGCCGGGCCGATCCTGGAAGGGGCACTCGTGACGATAGAGATCGCCCTACTGGCCTATGCCATCGGCCTGGCGCTCGGGCTGATCGGCGCCAGCGCTAGATTGAGCGGCTGGGGACCATTACAGGCCCTGGCCACCGCCTACTCCACCCTTGTACGTGCCATCCCCGAGCTGTTGCTGATCATCCTGCTGTACTACGCCGGCACCCAGGCACTCAATGCGGGGCTCGGTGCGCTGGGCTTCGAAAGCGCCATGCAGATCAGCGGCTTCGTCACTGCCGTGGGGGTGCTGGCCTTCGTTCAGTGCGCCTACATGACCGAGGTGTTTCGCGGCGCCATTCTGGCCATTCCTCGCGGCCAGCTCGAAGCCGCGGATGCCTATGGTTTCTCGCGCTGGACCCGGTTTCATCGTTTCGTGATTCCCGGCATGTTGCCTAATGCCCTGCCCGGCATGTCCAACCTGTGGCTGATCCTGGTCAAGGATACGGCGTTGATCAGCGTGATCGGTTTCGAGGAGTTGTTCTTCACCGCCCAGCAAGCGGCGGCGAGCACCCGCTCCTACTTCCTGTTCTACAGCGTCGCGGGAGCGCTCTATCTGGTCATGACACTGGGCTCCAACGCGCTTTTCGGCTGGGCGGAGCGCGTCGTTCGGCGTGGCCAGCTTTCAGACAACGCCTAGGCACTGCTGAAAGAGGTCTAAGCCAACTTCCAAGAGAACAACACCATGGATTTTTCCTGGATCTTCGATCCTTTCTATCAAGAATATCTCTGGACGGGTTTCGTCAACACGCTGCTGCTGGTGGCGGTGTCCGGCATCCTGGGGCTGATACTGGCGGTCATCATCGCCCTGGTCCAGATCACCGCGCCCAAGCCGATTGCCATGCTGGTACGCGGCTTCACCACGGTGATCCGCGGCACGCCGCTACTGGTGCAGCTGTTCTTCTTTTATGATGGCGTGGGGCGCCTACTGCCGGAGATTCCCGGCATTCAGGAAAGCATCATCTGGCCGCTGCTGCGCGATCCGTTCTTCTACGGCGCGCTGACCTTCACCATCAGCGTGGGCGCCTATTCCGGCGAGGTGCTTCGCGGCGCCATGCTCAGCGTGCCCAGCGGCGAACTGGCCGCGGGCCGGGCCTTCGGGCTGTCACGCTGGCAGGTGCTCTATCGTCTATGGCTGCCGCGGGCCGTGCAGCTCTGTCTGCCCACGCTCACCGGTGAGATGATCCTGCTGCTCAAGTCCGTGCCGCTGGTATCCACCATCGCCGTCATGGATCTGCTCAAGGCCGCCAACCTGGTGCGCGACGAGACCTTCCTGGTCTATGAGCCCTTGCTGTTGATCGCGGGAATCTACATTGCCCTGACGGTGGTACTGACCATCGCCATGCGCCTCATCGAGCGCAACTTCCCCGGTGCACAGCCTGCCAAGATGCAGCGCCGACTATTGCCCGGCTAGTAGCACCCGCTTACAGGGCATGAAAACATTCGAGGTCACTACAGTGAGGTAAGCAAACGGGCGCGCCTTCATTCTTGGCAGGGATGGTGTCACTCTTGTAGGCGAATTCGTCTGCTCTCGGCGCTATTCATACTTACCCCCCAGGAAGCGGAGACAAGATCCGGTGCAAAGTCGGTCTGATTCAAGGAAGATAAGCGACGAGTCGATCGATGATTCGACGCGCTGGCGCATCCTAGCGGTGCTGCTGGCAGCCATCGCTATGTCGCTGATCAACGTCAGCATCGTCAATGTCGCCCTGCCTTCCATTCAGCAGGGGCTGGGGGCTTCCCAGTCCGATCTGCAGTGGGTGCTGTCGGGCTATGCGTTGACCTTCGGCGTGGTGCTGGTAGCCGCCGGTCGCGCTGGGGATCTCCTGGGACGAGGTGGCATCTTCGTTGTCGGTGTGGCGGTATTCACGGCAGCTTCAATTGCCTCGGGCCTGGCCCCAGATGCCGACTGGCTCAATATCGCCCGATTCGTGCAGGGCGTCGGCTCGGGGCTGCTGAGCCCTCAGGGCGTGGGCATGATCCAGCAGTATTTTCGCGGGTCGGAGCGTGGCAGAGCGTTCGGCTATTTTGGCACCGCGGTCGGCCTGTCGGTTGGCATCGGTCCGGTGCTGGGCGGCCTGCTGATCGAACTTGGTGGTGCCGATCTCGGCTGGCGCCTGACGTTTCTGGTCAACGTGCCCATTGGTATCGCCGCCATCGTCATGGCGCTTGCCTGGTTCCCGAAACCGCTGTTCAGTCATGGGCCAGAAGAGTCGACGAACACCCCCCGCGGGGTGCTGCATACATTCCGCTCCCTGGACCCGGTTGGAGCCGTACTGCTAGCGCTTGCGGTGCTCGCCGTGCTGTTCCCGTTCATGGAGTCCCAGTCGTCGCCTCTCACCTGGCTGCTGCTCCCGCTAGGCGTGACCCTCGTCGCGCTCTGGGTTGGCTGGGAACGACGCTATGCTCGCCTAGGTCGCAGTCCGATGGTGGATCTGAGCATATTCTCCACCCGCAGCTTCACCAACGGCGCTCTCATCATGACCCTGTACTTTACCGGGATGACCAGCATCTGGGTGCTGGTGGCACTGTATCTGCAGCAGGGCCTAGGTGAATCCGCCCTCGCAACCGGTCTCATCAGCACGCCAGCCGCCTTCATCTCGGCCTATGCAGCCAGCTGGGCCGGTCGGCGGGTGATGACCTATGGGCGCAAGATGGTTATCTGTGGCCTGCTTCTCGCCCTCACCGGCCTTGCTGCGAGTATCGCCGTCGTGCTGCTGCATGCAGGCGGCTATCTGAGCATCTGGTGGCTGCTGCTCTCCCTGGCACTGATCGGCACGGCTCAGGGTGCCGTGATCAGCCCCAACCAGGCGCTGACCCTGGCGGAGGTTCCCCTGCAGTACGCGGGAAGCTCTGGCGCCATCATGCAGACCGGCCAACGCATCGGCACCTCCATCGGCATCGCCGTCATCACCGCGGCGGTCTTTGCCGCGCTTGGCGTGACCTCCTCCTGGCCGGTAGCCGTAGCCCTCGGGTTCGGCCTGATCATCGTCGTCGTCCTTGGCGCCCTCGGGGTTGCGCTCAAGGATCTGCGAGACCGGAAGAACAGCCCTCACCGTCATCCGCTGCACGTTGAGAGATAGACGCTGACAAAATGCTACAAATACCAGTTATTGATATATTTGTTTTTTGCAAAGCACAACGATTCTCGTTGTGAAAACTACTACCGAGACCGGTACAGTCATCGGCACGGCGTTAAACACAACCTTAGCAGACACAGCGATTATTCAAGGAGCGGAGCATGGCAATTCAGAATCAGGGCAGCGAATTGATCAACTGCACCGATGAAGGCAAAGTCATCTGAGCGGACAGGCCTGCCATCATCAACGTCGAGCTAGAAAGATATGAGAATGGGTCTCTGGAAGCTAAAATCGTCGCGCCAGATCGATCACCGGGATTGTCTTCATGGCCTCAAGGGCTTGTCGCAAGAGCCGCAGAGCTACTTGCCGTGACCAGATATAAGCGACCGGATGATTACGCTCCTACCTGACAGCAGATTAGCTAAATTAGCTCACAGCACATTTTTCGCCAACAAAACACTACAAAAATCGCCTATCAATCCAAACGATGGCACCTATCATTCTGCCTGCGCTTAACGCGGCTATTGGCAACCTTGGCCATCAAGATATTGGTCCGGTTCAATCTTTAAGGCAGTGCTAAACGTGACTCAATGCATCCACACGATGCAGCCATGCTATTCATCGAAGGAAACACCATGTCCTTTATCCAGGAAGCCAGCGGTCTGACTTATGGTACCGACGAAGGTGAACTCATCTTCGGCAGCGACTCCTCCCTCGTTCGCGCAAGGGGTGGCAATGATGGGTTGCGCCTTGGCGACTACAGCGATATAGCCCATCTCGGCGATGGCAACGACGTTGCCTATAGCGGCGACGGCAGCGATGCGATTCTCGGCGAGAACGGTGACGACCTGATCCACGGCGGCGCGGGTAGCGATTGGCTGGCCGGCGGAGAAGGCAACGACATGCTCAGGGGCGGCGAAGGCAACGATCAGCTGCTGGGCGGCCCGGGCGACGACATCCTCGTGGCCATCTTCGGCGACAAGTCCGGCGACAACACCCTGTACGGCGATACCGGTAACGATATGCTCCACGGCGGTACCGGTCAGGACGTGATCTTTGGCGGCGAAGGCGACGATATCATCTTTGCCAGTGCAGACGACGACTGGCTTCACGGCGGTACCGGTGACGACCAGATCCAGGGTGAGAGCGGTGACGACATCATCTTCGGCAGCGCCGATGAGGACGGCCAGCCCACCGAAGGCAGCAGCACCAAGATTTTCTATATCGGTGACGACGGCAACGATGAGATCCATGACTTCGCTGCCGCAAACGATCAAATCATCGTCGCCACCAACATCAACGATACGGATATCGAAAGCCTTTCTGACCTGGCGGGTCGCGTCACGGATGCCGATGAAGGCACTGCGGTCGAACTGGGTGAACAGACCCAAATTATGATGATCGGAGTGGCCGCGGACGACATCAATGCCAATATGGCGGACTACTTCACTATCGCCTGAGGGCGACTTCCTATCGCTGACACAGAATAGCAAGCGAGGCCCGATGCATTAAGCGCATCGGGCTTTTTGCTCGTCGCAACTTATAATATAAATATGCTGATTATTTTATTTGCGCTTAGGGGCCAGTAACAATATCAGCCATGAAGCTTCATTGACTCACTACCAATGCCGGGGAATCGTTTTCTCCCAAGTATTGCGATAGATCTCCTCGTCTTCTTCAAAGGCCTGCAGACTGTTGACCAGATAGAAGTTCTCCGCGTCGCAGCTCATGCGACTCTGGGTATCCACATGAATGCGGATGTCCGCATCGCTCAGATCCACTTCCCAGTTGGACTCCGTCACGGCGCTCAGAGGTTCGCCCTCACGGATGCGCCAGACGTTATGATTCTTGGTGCCATAGGTAATGCCGTTGTGATCGAGCATGCGCAACCCCTCGTCGGAGAAGTCGTCGAGCAGCCATTCCCGAGTGGTCAGGGACTTGATGACGCGGCGGGTGCGACTGCCTTCACGCAGCACCGTCTTAGCCAGGGGTCTGGCGGTTTCCGCCCGGGTGAAGGGCAGTTCGGTGAATACCGGCTCGGTGGCCCGGGGCACCCGTACCTGGCTGTGACCCAGATCGACCTGGAGTTCCGCCACCGTCGTCGCCGGCCATATCTGCGGCCAGTAGGTGGGGCTCAGGCTGATTTCCAACTGATGTCCTGCCGGCAACTGATAGCCGATGACATCCAGGCCGAACTCGACGTCGAACCATTCATCCAACGGAAGTTCTTCCGGCACCGCATGGGAGTGACGATGGGTAAGATTGAACTGGCCCGCAGTAATGTAGGTCTTCTCACCCGCCGGTGACACATCCGTCAGCCGCGCATGCACGTTGCCGGTAGGCTGATTGCTTTTCAGGCGCAGCTTGACCTGCGTCTTGCCGAGAATATTGAGCGGTTGCTCCGCCGGCGAGAGCGTCAGCGACGTGGCCAGAGCGTTATCGATGGTCTGATCGTCGGGCAGATCGCCTTCCTGGCCAAAGGGACAGAACACGCCGGAATACAGGCCGTGATGCTGGCGGTTGGCGAGTGTGCGCTGCCCGGATAAGACGTCCAGCACGTCCATATGCGAGATATCCGTGGCCAACATATCCACCCACTCTCCGGGCCGATAGTCATAGGTGGTCTGAGGGGGCACGCTGTCCTGCAGGTAGACGACGAAGCTGTCTTTGTGGGGCTCGTCCGTGGCATCCGTGGCCAGCCAGCGGTCGAACCAGCTGACACACTCCTGCAGGTAGCCGATCTGCGGCCCGGGTATCGCCAGGTCGGGAAACTCGTGGGCCCAGGGGCCGATGATGGCGCGCTTGGGTACGTCGAGGTTATCCATCAGTCGGAACACCGCGTCGGTGTAGCCGTCCGCCCAGCCGCTCATGGTCAGCACCGGAATGCGGATATCGCTGAAATTCTCGCAGATCGAGCCCTGGCGCCAGTAGTCGTCCCGGGTCTGGTGCTCGAGCCAGGTCTCGACGAAAGGCGGCGTTTTTTCCAGGCGTTCCAGCCACATCTCGCGCCACTTGTCGCCGACAAAGCGTGGAAAAGGCGGGCGGGCGTTGTAGGCGAACATCGTGGAGGCCCACCACAGCATATCCGAGGCCATCAAGGTACCGCCACGATAATGAACGTCGTCCTCGTAGCGGTCGTCCGTGGAGCACAGCGTGACGATGGTCTTCAGCGCCGAATGGTTGTAGGACGCCATCTGCAGGCCGTTGAAGCCCCCCCAGGACTTACCGATCATGGCGATATTGCCGGCGGACCAGGACTGCTCGGCGATCCAGTCGAATATCTCCAGGCAGTCCTGCTGCTCCTGATGCGGGTACTCGTCCGTGATGATGCCGCCGGAATCGCCGGTGCCGCGAATGTCCACCCGCACCGCCGCATAGCCGCAGCCGGCAAAATAGGCGTGGCGAATTTCATCGCGCAGCGCGGTGAACTCGTCCTTGCGATAGGGCAAATACTCGAGGATCACGCCTCGGGCCGTGGCGAGCCCCTCGGGAAGCCACAGCTTGGCGGAGAGCACGGTGCCGTCCGCAAGCTCGATAGGCGCATGCTCGGTGACCGCGACGGCATAAGGCAGGTCCGTTCGTTCGTGAATCTTGCTGTAGTCGACGTCGAATACACCCATCATTTCTCTCCCTGTGGTCCATGGTCCTGGCGTAGCCAGCAGACAATGGAAGCAATCAGCAGCAGATAGATCAACAGTACCGGCACCGCGACGATGACCGTGGAGGACTGCACCACCTTCAAGCCACCGATCAGCAGCAGGGAAATCGCCAGCACTGCCATGAGCACGCCCCAGGTGATGGTGTGCCAGGTAGCCGGCTCTTCGCCATCCTCTTCGCCGATGGAGGCGGTAGAAGCCAGCACGAAGGACGCCGAATCAAGCGACGTGGCCAGGAAGATGAAGCCAAGGACGACGAAGAAGATCACCACGACCTTGCCCAGGGGCAGGGTGTTGAGCACATTGATGATGGTCTGGGCATCGCCGTTTTCCGCCATGCTGCCCACCACATCAAACACATCGGTCAGTTGCAGGTGCATGGCGTAGCCACCCATGACGGCAAAGTACAGCCAGCCGCCCAAGGTGCCCCAGGCGAGCATGTTGACGACGACGGACTTGATGGTACGCCCCTTGGAGATACGCGCCACGAACAGGCCGAGAAAGGGCGCGGTACAGGCAAACCAGACCCAATAGAATACCGTCCAGCTCTGGGGAAAGCCGCCCTGGCGAATCGGGTCGGTGTAAAAGCTCATGCGCAGGAAATTCTGCGCCATGCGCCCGAAGCTGTCGGTGAAATAGGAAAGCAGAAAGCTCGTGGGGCCGACGAGCAGCACGAACAGGGCCAGGGTGACCGCCAGATAGACGTTGAGGTTGCTCAGGTTGCTGATGCCCTTCTCGAGCCCCAGGGTGGCGCTGGTCAGGTAGATGACCGACCAGATCAGAATGATGATGATGCTGAGCTGGGTAGACTGCTCGATACCGAAGATATCGCCGATGCCGGCTGAGATCATCGGCACGCCGAGCCCCAGGGACGTACCCAGTCCGCCTACCAAGGACCAGATCACGAAAATATCGATGATGCGCCCCAGCCAGCCGTCCGCCGTGGCGCCCAGTACCCCCTTGCATGCCTGGGAGATCTTCAGCGACTTGTTGCCCTTGTTGTAGAGGGAATAAGCGATCACGACGGTGGGCAGGGTGTAGATGCACCAGGCGGACACGCCCCAGTGGAAGAGCCCATAGGTCAGCGCCCATTCCACCGCTGCGTCGCTCTTGGCCTCTACCTGGAATGGCGGCCCCTGAAAGTAGTACATCGGCTCGATGATGGACCAGAACATGATGCTGGTGCCCATACCGGCGCAGAAGAGCATGGCACCGTAGCTGAAGTTGCCAAAGGCTTGAGGCTCGCCGTGCCCGCCGAAGCGAATCCTCCCGTAGCGCCCGAAGGCAAACCATAGCAGCATGACGAAGATGCCAAAGGTTAAGAACTCGAAAACCCAATCCAGTCGATTGTTGATCAGGTTCAGGGCTTGGGTCATCAGGGGCGCGAGGGTTTGCTGAAAACCGGCCAGCAGCGCCGTGATTACCAGCAGTACGGCGATGGCGGGCCAGAAGACGTAGGGGTCGAGTCGTGAGCGTTTTTTATGCATCGATGATTCTCGAAGGTTATTGTTGAGAGAGTATTGAAATTGACGCTGATAATGTCAGAAATAGTAATAGAACTTAATTTACCTTTTTCTTCATCCTATTCCTGCCATAGGAGCCGCCCGGTGCTGGACCTTGCGAACTTAACCGTCGTCGCCTTCGACTTGGACGGCACCCTGATTGATTCACGCCTGGATTTTCCTGCCATTCGTCGAGAGCTTGGTTTTCCCGAAGATGTCGGCTTGCTCGAGCACATCGCCACGCTGGAAGATAACAACCAGGTTCAACATGCTCACCAGGTCATCCACCGTCATGAAATGGCCGGGGCATCAGCCGCTACCTGGATGCCCGGTGCTCAACAACTGCTCGATACACTCCATGGCGTTGGTCTTTATACCGCGATTCTCACCCGCAATACCCGTCAGGCCATGGAGCTTGCCAAGCGCAACCTGGAAATCCCCATCGATCTGACCCTGACCCGGGAAGACTGCGCACCCAAGCCCAACCCGGATGGGTTGAACAAGATTGCCGCTCATTTCAACGCTAGCGCATCACAGCTCATCTACGTGGGCGACTTTCTTTTTGACCTGCAAACTGCCAGGGCTGCCGGTGCTTTGAGCTGTCTGTATCGCTATGGTGATAATCATCGCTTCACTGAGGACGCAGATCTCGTCGTCGACCAGTTGAGCGAGCTCGCCACTCTACTGCTACAAAACAGGCAATTGCCAAACAACAAGAAGAGATCATGAACGACAAGACAGATAGAGATATCGAGAAAAGTTACCCCACCGCCGACTTCATCGCGAAGCTGCGCCGTCTTGCGGACTGCCTCGAAAAGGGGCAGCAGTTTGAAATCAGTATTGCCGGTGAAAGGATCTATGTACCTGTACGAGCGACCTACAGCATCGAGCATGAACGGGAGAAAAACGAAGAGGAGATCGAGTTTCAAATAAAATGGACGAAAGAGTAAATGGCGTAAAAATTCCGATGCCCCCGTTAACGAGCATCCCCGGGGCCCAAAGAGCCCCGGGGATGACATGGCGACTTTAGGCCGCTGCTTTCTGATATGCCGTACGCTTAGTGACCAAGGATACGCCTACGTAGCAGATCGAGGAAACGACGCAGCCAGTAAGAGGCCCCATCAGCCAGCCGACATCGGCGAACAGCATCATGTAGCCGCTGGTAATGAAGCCCGCCAGCATGGCAACGATCGCGCCCCAGGCGGAGCCCTGCCAGAAAGTCGAGATGAACACCGGGCCGATCAAACTGGCCAGCAACGTACCGGTGCCCAGGATGCCTAGCCAGGAGAGCATGAAGGGCGGCGCATAGAGCATCATCAACAGCGCCACGACGCCCAGGATGACCACCGCAAAGCGGTTGATCCATAGCACCAGAGACGCGCGATGGAAGAAATTGCCGAATAGCGCCAGACGCAGATCGTGGGAGGTCGCGGAGGCCACGGTGTGCAACAGCGAGTTAGCGGTAGACTTCATGGCGAACAGAATGAACAGCGTAATCAAGCCTTCCAGGGCCGGCGGCATGAACTCCGCCAGATAAACCGGCATGGCATTGTCTGGATCTTCCAGGCCGGGCACCTTCATGCGCACATAAAGCCCTACGATCGGCACAAGGCTCAACAATGCACCGAAAAACGCCACGTAAACCCCCATCTTGTGCAGCTTGACGTCCGGCTTGAAGGCCAGAAAGCGCACCGCCATGAAGGGTAATACCGCTGCGAACAGGAACGCATAGGGCAGCACCAGGAATATGGCTGCCGGGCTATCGCCATAGTGGGCGCCGGTGGTGGGATTCAAGAGTTCCGGATCGATGGCGTTGAGCGCGCTTTCCCACTCGCCCAGGTTCACGCTGGTCAATATCTGAACGACGATCAATACCGCAGCGACTGCCATGCCGCAGACCATCACTGTATCCGTCCAGGCAACGGCGGCAAGCCCGCCCAGCATGGTATAGATGATGATGACGCCGACCATCAAGAGCGCACTGTTGGTCATTTCGATATCCAGCCAGTTGGCGCCAAGCAATGCCACCGCCTTGATCTGACTGGTCAGAAACACCAACAGCAGTATGATGGTGATGACCGCCGCCAGGCCTTGTACCGCGCGACCCAAGGTGCCGCCGCCGTGAATCTGGGCGATGTACTCGGGAATGGTATTGCTGCCCATATCCACCGCCTTGGCTTGCAGGAAACTGGCGAAATAGAGCACCGCAATCATCATCGCCGGCGCAAAAAAGAAATTGCCCAGCACCTCGACTGCGCCGAACTGATAGGTGGCTCCGGGAGAACCCACGAATCCCCAGCCGCTGAAGCCGGTGGCCACAATGGTACCGGCACCCACGAAAGCGCCGAGAGATCGTCCTGCCAGCAAGAAGCCACCCTCGTCGTCTTTTTTCATCATGCGCGAGGATAGAAAGCCCAGATAGATCATCAGCCCGAAGGTGATCAGCAAGAGACCCCAGTTGAATATTTGATAGCCATCCATGATGATTACCTCCCCTTTTGTTCTTGTTGCTTGCGCTTGAACTCACGGCGCACGTAGGCGGCACCGGCATGCACTAACATGTAGATGGTCAGCACCAGGAAGGTGGACAATACCCAGGAATCCATGATCGCATCCTCTTGTTATTGAGCTTGTTAAAATAGGATTGTTGCTGCTGCGGGGGTTAAACAAGCGCAGCGAATACCGTTATAACAATTGACGTTATTGCAGCGAGTCAGGGGTGACCAATTTGTATGGCTAATCCCGGCATCATGTATGCCAATAGGGGGGAACAATAATGAAGAACATACCGACGGATCTCTTGAGAACCTTTGTTACCATCAAGGACTTGGGCGGATTCACTAGCGCGGGAGAACTGCTGGGGCGCTCACAGCCCGCCATCAGCCTGCAGGTCAAGAAACTCGAAGAAACACTCGATACGCGGCTTTTCCTGCGCGGTACTAGCCTGACGCTCACCGCCGATGGCGAATATCTGTACGAGTCGGCCAAGAAGATGCTCGAAATCAACGACGAGATCATCCATAAGATCAAAGGCGAAGGCGTTTCGGGTAAGGTGCGCCTCGGTATCCCCAACGACTTCGAACTGGCCTTCCTGCCTAAGGTGCTCAGAAGTTTCACCAAGAGCCACCCCAACGTTTCCGTGGAGGTGGATTGCGACATCAGCAAGGCCATTCAGCAGCGCTATCAGAAGCATTTCTACGATATCGTGCTATTGATGGAGCGGGTCAACGGTGACGAGCATCGTGACCGACGCGACTATCGCATCGAGCCTCTGGAGTGGGTCATGGCCCACGACTACAAGCTATCGCCTCAGGAAAGCATTCCCTTGATTACATACCCTCAAGGGTGCGTCTATCGGGGAATTACCGAAGAAGTGCTAGTCGCCCATGAAAAGCCGCACAGAATGGTGTACACCAGCCCGAGTCTGTTAGGGCTACTTTCTGCGGTAGAGGCAGGACTCGGCGTTACCGTCATGGCGCACTCGACCATTCCCAGTCAGTTGAAAAGTATCGAGCACACCGCAAATCTGCCGAAACTGGGCAATGTCTGCATCGGCGTCTACTACGAGAACGAACGTTTGAGTGCCGCCGCACACCGCGCCCTGGACTTTATTCGTGCAGGCATCGCCAATCTGGAGAAGAGCCGATACGAGACCCTGTGATTGACGATGCCCTGTTAACGGAAGTTACCTGACCTTCATTTCAGCTGCCCTGAAATTCCCTCGATGCACTCATCTAGTATCCAGCGCCCTTTTTCTGAAGTGGCATCTACAGGAGAAGAGAGTGTGCCACTTTCGGCCACCCAGCTCGGATCGGCCGGGAACACATCATAGGGGGGAAACGTGGCAGGCTCGACATGCACCGCCTTATCCATATCCACAAGCTCCGGATGAAGCTCGAGCATGATGGAAGTTTCCAGAATACCCCCATGCTCGACGGCCCAGCCGGTAAACCCATCGGGAAACACCTTGGCGATGGTTTTTTCGCTGATGAAATCCCAGTAGGAAAGCAGGTAGACCTTCACTTCAAGGTTGCGCAGCTCGCAGTGCTTGACCAGCTTGTCTGCTGCCTCGCACAGGAACATGGAGTTCTCGAAGTGGCCGTTGATCAGGACGAACTCACGGTTGCCATGATTCACATAGGCCAGCAGTACGTCATAGACGTACTGTTCTAGAGAGCTTCCCGAGACGCAGGTAGTGCCCGGAAAGAAGTTGCCACCACCGGATTTCACCTGAGACTTGTAGCCATAGCTGATGGCCGGCGCCACCAGCATGTTGTCACCTCTTTGTGCCACTTGTTCTGCAATATAACTGGGGATCAGCACGTCCGGGTTAAGGGACATGTGAGGACCATGCTGCTCGATCGCACCGATCGGCAGGATGATTCTGCACTGTCCTTTCTCGGTCTTGCCCTTGTAGGACACCCAGTCCATGTTTTCAATCTTGATATTTTTCATTTCAACTAACCTCGATACCCATTGGCTTCATACCATCACCGAGAAGCTAAACCATCTGGATTTGCCATATCCGGCGTTGACTGCACTTCACCGTTGTCATCCACGTGCAACTTGACGTTGGGATTCGGGTCGTTGACCGCCCTTTCCAGCTGCCTGGTCGACCGATCTCTTTTCAAGAGCCGCCTGATCATGTTGGCGATCATGAGCATGATGACAATGGAGAAGGGGAACGCCCCAATGATGGTACCGGTCTGCACCGTATCGACCACAGCGCTTCCGCCTACGGTCAGCAATAGTGACGCGACTGCGGCAATACTGGCTACCAGAACCACTCGGAACCACGCCCCTGACTTTTTCGGTGAAGATACGAAGTCTGATAGTGCGTAGGTACCGGCATCCAGCGATGTGACATAGTACGTCGCCACCAACACGGTCGAGACTACGAGCAGGAGGCTACCGACGATGGGTATTGATTCCAGCATCACGAACAGTCCGCTGGAGACGTTCTCGCCCACCGCTGTCGAGATCCCACGCCCGGTCTGATCGTCATAGAAAATAGCAGCCGATCCGAGAACCCCAATCCATACCATGACGATCAGGGAAGGAACGACGGTCACCCCAATCACGAATTCACGGATGGTACGACCTCGGGAAATACGTGCGATGAAACCCGCCACGAAGGGTGAAAATGCAATGACCCAGCACCAGATGAACACGGTCCACCAGCCATTCCAGCTGTCCTGCCAGGATGTCAGTGGCTCCGCGGTACTCGGCGCGTCCGTCCAGAAGCTCATGGCCACGAAATTAGTAAAGAAGGAGCCAAAGGTCTGAGTGACGTTGGAAATGATAAATAGCGTCGGGCCAAACACAAAAACAGCAATGACCAGAACGACACTGAGGATGGAGTTGGTCTCACTGATTACGCGCATGCCCTTGCTGATACCGAAGAAAGCCGAGACTGCGGTGAGAACTGCCAATCCAAGGATAACAATCAACCAAACCGCAGGCGACGACGCAATCCCGGTGAAGGAGGTGATTCCGGAGCTGAACTGCAGTGCCGCGAACCCGAAGGACGTAGCCAAGCCAAGTATCGTGGCCATGATGGCCAGCAACTCTACCACCACGCCGGCGCCGCCCTGGGCCCACTTTGGCAGAATATCCACCGTAGCCTCGCGAAAAGTCAGGGTCTTGCCCAGATTGTGATGCGAATAGGCAAGACACACCGCCACGACGCAATACATGGCCCAGGCGGTGAAACCCCAATGAAAATAAGCCCAGACAAGGCCACCCTCAGCGACGTTGCCTGCCGTCGCCTGGATGACAGGACTTTCATCACGAAGCATGATCGGTTCTGCCACCGACCAGAAAATCAGCCCGATGCCCTGCCCGCAGGCAAACAGCATCGAGTACCAGGCAAAATTGCTGTGTTCGGATTTCGCATCCGGCCCACCCAATCGAACCCTTCCACCAACCTTGCTGAACACAAGCCAGGCGCACACTGCCACGGCAAAAAGCGAATACAGGATGAACATCCAGGTAAACCCGCCGGTGACAAAGCTACGCATATCGAAAATGACTGCGGCCACACCGTCAGGATTGATTAGCACCGTCGCAATAAGGGCAATGATCGCTATCGGCGGTGCAAACTGGATAAATAATCGGCCAACGGGTGGAAGATCCTTGCCCGTGAATCGAGGAACCTCCACGCTCCCGGGAGACTGGGAGTTCCCGGCAGAGGCATTCTGCTCTGTGCTGTTATTCGACATTGTCACTTCTCCATACGGGTTTTCGCACTAGTTGCGAAAACGCTCCGGTTGTTTTTTTAATGGAGCACACAAAAAAGGGGAGCCTGGCTCCCCTTTTCATTTTGTTTACTTGATGATGTTGTGTTCCGGCCCATAGGGGAAGCCGGTGATGTTCTCGGTCTTGTCCTCGTGGATTACCAGGATGTCGTGTTCACGATAGCCACCGGCGCCGGGCTGGCCTTCGGGAATCATGATCATCGGCTCCATGGACACGACCATGTTGGGCTCGAGGACCGTGTCGACGTCTTCGCGCAACTCAAGACCGGCTTCACGGCCATAATAGTGACTCAATGTACCGAAGGAGTGGCCATAGCCGAAGGTGCGGTACTTGAGCAGGTCGTGTTCGGCGAAGATCTCGTTGAGCTCGTGGGCGATGTCGCTGCAGCGCACGCCCGGCTTGATCAGTTCCTGGCCGCGCTCGTGAACCTTGCAGTTGACTTCCCATAGGCGTAGATGCTCGTCGGAGGCGTGCTCGCAGAACAAAGTACGCTCGAGCGCCGTGTAGTAACCGGCAATCATTGGGAAAGTGTTCAGGCTCAGGATGTCGCCGGGCTGCACCTTGCGGCTGGTCACCGGGTTATGGGCGCCGTCGGTATTGATACCGGACTGGAACCATACCCAGGTATCCATCAGCTCGCCATGGGGAAAGCGCTTGGCGATTTCACGCACCATGGCCTGGGTGCCCGCCAGGGCAACTTCATATTCAGGTACGCCGGCCTTGATCGCGTCGCGTATCGCTTCGCCGCCCACGTCTGCCACTTGGGCGCCATTGCGGATCAGCTCGATCTCCTCAGCGGACTTGAGCATGCGCATCTTCATGGTAGGTACGCCGATATCGACGAACTCGACGCCTCCCAATGAATCCTTGAGCTTCTGCTGGTTTTGCAGGGTCAGGTGATCGTACTCAACGCCGACACGCTTGCTGTTTCCACATAGCTGCTTGATGGCCTTGAAGAAATTATCCTTCTGCCAGTCGGTGTAGACGATGTTGTCGCCCAACCGATTACGCCGATATGGCTGTCCACCGTCGATGTTGGCGGTAACCGTGGTGAACTTGTCCTGGGTCACGACCAGGCCGTAGTCCCGACCGAACTTGCAGTAAACGAAATCGCTGAAGTAGTTGATGTTATGATAGGAGGTAAAAACCGCCGCATCGATATCGTTCTCCGCCATGTGGCGTCTCAGCCGGTCCAGACGCGACTTCATTTCCTGATCGGAGAAGGTGGGGGTGACCTTGTCACCGTTGGGAATCTCGATGAGTGATGGCAACTGCATGACATGCTCCTTGAGTTGTTGTGTTAGCCTCACCTCGACTATCGACAGCGGCCGCTCAAAGGGCAAATGACTAGCGTAAATGCACTCATTGCACCTGCAAATATCCTTCTAGAAAAACCCTATTTTCAGCTACTTGAATGCACTCCCCAGGTGTTTGCGAGCAGGCTTTCGAGTACGACACCAGGCCACCAGTTCATCGGCGTTTCGTGGCGGCAGGTAGAAATAGCCCTGACCCTGATCACAGCCCATTTTCGCCAGCAAGGCAGCCTGCTCTTCGGTCTCGATGCCCTCCGCCACGACCAGACAGCCACTACCATGAGCAAGGCTCAGGATCATGCTTACCAATCGTTGATCGTCGGTGTTTACTACCAGACCTTCTACGAAGGCACGATCGATCTTGAGTACCGATACCGGCAACGACTTCAGATACACTAGAGACGAGTAACCGGTACCGAAATCATCGATGGCGACACGTACGCCGGATTGGGACAACCTCAGTAACTGAACCCGAGCGGTTTCCACATCCACCATAAGATCGGATTCAGTGATCTCCAGGGAAAGGTGTTCATGGGGCAAACCTTGATCGGCTAGCAACGTCAGCAGATGGTCGGCGAAACCGTCCTGCACCAGTTGCCGCACGGATACATTGATGGCCACATCGAAGTCATTCTCGAGCAAGTCTTGGGTATACCAGCTCGCTGCCTGAACGATGGCTTCTTCCAGGGCCCATTCACCTATGCCAAGGATATCGCCCGAGGCCTCGGCTAGAGGAATGAACTCCTCCGGCGACACCCACCCCAAGTAGGGATGATACCAACGCAACAGGACCTCGACCCCCTGGGTGCAGCCGCTTGTCAGGGATACCTTGGGCTGATAGCTGAGCGAAAACTCGCCTCGGGATACCGCCCCATGCAACGCCTGCTGTATGCTGAGCTGTTTTTGCTGCGCGGCCTCGAGTTGTCGGGTATAGCGTTGTATCGGTGATTTGCCCTGGCGCGGCAGCGCCAGTACCGCCATCTGCACTAGACGCTCCGGCTCTCCGCCAACGCCATGATGAAACCCGATACGCGCCTTGAGCGGCAACAGCAGTTCGCCAATCCGATGGTCCGTATGCACTAGGGCATGTATCTTTTGAGCCAGTTGCTTCAAGACCAGATCATCTGGCGCATCCGCCCAGACGATTAGCAACTCGCCGCCAGCCCACAAACCAAGATAGTGTTCCTCCTCGAGATGGTGTTGCAGCGTTTTCCCTAGCTTCCATAGCAGCGCCTCGCTAGCGCTGTAACCATGGAGACGAATGATGTCGTCCAGGCTATCCAACGCGATGAACAACAGCCCGATCGAACGCCCCGATCGTACAAAATTGTCGAGATGTTGCAGCAATGCGCGTCGATTGGGTAGGCCGGTAATGGGGTCGGAGTGCGACTGATGCTCTAGCTGCCGGGTACGTTCGGCCACCATCAGCTCGAGAGCGTCCGCCTCGCGATCGCGCAGCTGGTAACGATGTTGCACCGACAACACATTGTTCAGTCGCTGAATGACCTCATCATGTTTCAAGGGCTTGCTCAAGAAGTCCCGAACTCCCATGCTCAAGGCTCGCTGACGCGTCTGATCGTCGATCTGTGCCGTGAGTACGATGACCGCCGGCATCCACTCGTCAAACTGCGCATCGAGTTGCTCGAGCACCTGAAAACCATCCAGATACGGCATCCGAATATCCAGTAAAATCAGATCGGGGGGCCGCTGCTGGCAGTACTTGAGCACCTTGCGTGGATCGCTCAATCCTTCTATGTTCTCGAATCCGTAGTCTTCGAGCAGCGTTTCCAGCAGTTCCACGTTAACCGGCTGATCGTCCACGATCAGCACGTGTTTACCAACGAGTTCTTTCTCGCAGCTGGATAGTTTCATGACCGTGCCACACTTTCTGGCAGCGTCTTCGATATCGCATCGATCAGCGCTGTGATATCGAGAGGCTTGGTCAAGAAGTCCGTGAATTCGGTAGCGGTGTCACGGTAGGCATCGCGCTGCATGGCATCGGCCGACAACCCGATGATCGGCAGGTCGGTAAAGCGCGACTCCTGGCGCAGCCGGTTCAAGGCTTGATAACCGTCGATACCGGGTAGGTGGATGTCCATCAAAATCAGATCGATGGGCTGATTTTTCAACAATTCCATACCTGCCTCGGCGCTCGCAGCGCCGTGCAACTCGAGCATAGGGTAATCGATGAAGATATCCTCCATGAGGCGCTGATTGGCCGGATTGTCCTCGATATGCAGTACTTGCCAACGACGCTGTGCATGGGAGTGTAAAGCCGTGCGTTTCGAGCCCCGGGATATGCCCGAGACGGTTTTGCTTTCCAAGGCCAACGGCAATTCGAACCAGAACTGGCTACCCCGGCCTTTTACACTCTCGACGCCAATGGTGCCGGCCATGCGCTCGACCAACTTCTTGGTCAGGGAAAGACCGATACCGGTGCCTTCAATGGCGCCGTGTTCCGCGCCCAGACGACTGAACGGCTGGAAGAGTTCGGCATGGCGATCCTTGGGAATTCCCGGCCCCGTATCACTGACGATCACGCGCAGAGTCTCCTGGCGAGGGCGACAGTGGATATGCACATGTCCCGGGCGTGAGTTGTACTTGATGGCGTTGGAAAGCAGATTGAGCAGCACTTGCTTGAGGCGAGTGTAATCGGCGCGCACCCTTAAATCCTCGGTGCATTCGTCAAACTTGATCGTGACGTCACCTTGGTAAGCAGCCGCCGAGAGCGTTTCGACAACGTCCTGAATCACCACCTGTAGCGAAACGGCCTCGAGAGAAAGCTGAAGTCGTCCTGCTTCGATCTGCGATAGATCGAGCACTTCGTTAATCAAATTCAGCAGATGATGACCGCTTTTTTCAACGTGGGCCACCTGTCGCCGTTGACGCTCATCCAAGGGCGATCGACGACTGTTCAAGAGCAGTTGCGCGAACCCCAGAATGGCATTCAAGGGCGTACGAAACTCATGACTCATGCCGGAAAGAAACTCACTTTTGGCCTGACTGGCTCGCTCGGCCTCGTCCCGGGCGTAGGCCAGCTCCTGCATTACCTGTTCGCGTTCGGCGAACTGGCGGTAAAGATTGATCAATAGCGCACAGGTCGCCGTGAAGGGTTTCAATCGCTCCAGCAGCGCCTCATCGTAGCCTTGGTGACCATTGGCAATGCCGTACATGCCGATCAACGTCTCACCATCATAGATGGGTACGCCCAGATAGTTGTGCAAGCGCGGATTGTTCGGAGGAAAGCCGCCCTGTTTGGGCCGGCTGTAGAGATCGTCGGACATGACCGTTTCGCCTTGAGCGAATACGCGCCCCAGCAGGCTCTCTGGATTGGACAGCAGCACGTCGCCACTGCGCAGCCCCTGCATCAGCTGACGCGACTCTTCATCCCAGATGAGGTCAGTGATCGCATGAATCCTCAAGGACGGAGTGCCCTGTTGATCGATCACCTCCCCAATCAGGCCATAATCGCTCAAGGTCAGCTTACGCAGTGCCTGAAGTAGAAAATCCCATAGTCGTTCACCGGACATCAGCGCCTGATAATCGGTGATGCCCTGATGCAGCACCTTGAGCAGTAGGGCCTGACGATGTTCCTCGGTAATATCGTGAGCCACGGATACCACGCCACGCACGTCGCCTAGCTCATCGATCAACGGTGAAATGGTGATCTCGAACTGACAGTTCTTGATAGGTGGCAACAGCACGCTGCGTGACTCATGATGTTCGATGACTTCGCGCTCCCCTTGTTCGAGCCGTTCCACTACCTCCTTTGGAAAGTAATCACTCAAACGCACCTGCTCGGGAAGATTCTCTGTTTTTTCATCCATCAAAGCATAACTTGCGCGATTGGCCGCCAGAAAACTGCCACTGCGATTGCGCACATAGATGGGTTCACGACAACTGTCGAACACATTGTAATAAAGTGACGAAAGCTTGCGACTGCGGGCCTGCTCCTGTGCTTTTTGCCGACACTGGGCGTGTAGCCGCAAAAGCTCTTCCGCTTGCTGCGTCAGACCACGCAATAGACGCCAGGCACGATCATCGAATTTGCGAGGAGTATCATCCAGAAGACATAGTGCGCCTACCGGGCGAGAGCCCTGCAGATAGAGCGGGTAACCTGCAAGGAAGCGAACCTGCGGGATTTGATCGAGAGGAAAATCCTCTTCGGATACAGGCGGATCGAGAGTATCTTCGATGAGTCTTGGCGCATTGCCATCGATAACGAGCCGGCACAGCAGAGTGCTGATGCAAGCCGTCAGTTTCAAGTCCGACCCGGGACTCACCCAGAGGCGATCCGCATCTTCCAGCACCAGTAACACCGAAGATGCGTCGAAGATATCGCTAGCCAAGATCGAAAGGTGCTCGAAACTGGCGTTTCCCTGCGCGGGGGACGGCCACGCCCACTCTCGAGACTGAGTTTCCCCAGCCGAGCTATCGGAACCTCCCATGACCCACTCCCTATATCAGTACTACGTACTGATATGCTTACCAAGAGGCATTATAATTTTTTAATATTACTTATTATGCCGTATCTAATAAAACTTCAGCGAGTTATTTATTCTTCAACACGCGTTTTTCCTAAGTAAAGCTCAAGATTGAGTCTTTGTGAGCATTCTTTTGAAAAATTTGCCTGCACGCGTCGACTTCGCTCATGACTAACTCATCGCTCCATCGGCCAGCCGTATTCCAAAATAGCCTTCTAAAACAGTTTCAGGGGGGTGGGCAGCGTTCGTCCATAGGCAGTGTCCTCCCGTATTGTTGTATTTCCGATATGGCAGTCGGTTCAGACGAATCGTTTCAGCATAGCCACTCCTCCTCCCAGGGAGCGTTCGTCAAGGGTACACAGCCCGCCTCGGTGAGCAGCACCGGTTGCTCCAGTTTGATGCCTTCCCTGCCACTGACGGCGCCGATATAGCTTTCCAGGCAGACGGTCATGCCTGCCTCGAACACGCCGTCGTAGCCGGCACGGATCCAGTCGTCACCGGCATGGGCGATGGCCGGATACTCGTCCGCCATGCCGATGCCGTGGGCCACGCAGCAGTAGCGATTGGCGTAGAACGCCTCGGGAATGGCCCAGGCCCTGGCGCTGAACTCCCTGAAGGTCATGCCGACCCGCAGCAGCGCCATGTTGTAGTGTACCTGCTCGTGGGCGATGCCATACAAACGCCGCTGCTCGGCACTCGGCGCGCCATGACCGACGATCCAAGCCCGGGAGACGTCCGCGCAGTAGCCGTAGGGGCCGATCATATCCGTATCGAAGGCGACGATCTCGCCTTCCTGCATGATGCGCGAACTGCACTCCTGCATCCATGGATTGGTGCGCGGCCCCGAGGCCAACAGTCGCGTTTCGATCCACTCGCCGCCATGGCGGATGTTTTCGTAGTGCAGGTGGGCCCATAGCTGTTGCTCGGTCATGCCCGGGCGCAGCTCGTGGCGCATGCGCTCGATGGCGTGATCGCACACCGTCATCGTCCAGCGAATCAGTTCGAGCTCCTCACTGGACTTGACCGAACGTGCCTGCTCCAGCAGTGGCTGCCCTTGGCGCAGCGTCACGCCTAGGGCCGCGAGGCAATGCACGCCTTCCGGCTCCATGCGGTCTACCGCCAGGCGTCGGTTGCCGCCACCATACTCCTGCAGCAGCGAAGCAATCTCCGCGGCCCACTCCCGGGCCTTTTCCGCCACCCGCGGGCCGGCGCCGAAATAGGCCCAGTTGATCGCCGAGCGTACTTCGTCAATGGTTTCTAGATGAGCGCACAGATGCGCGCAGTTATGAAACTCCCAGAGAATGACCGGGCCGTCCGCGAAAACCAGGGCATAACGCGCGGCGTTGTGGGCGGTCCAGACCTGCATGTTGGAGGCATCGGTGGCGTAGCGGATATTCACCGGATCGTAGAGCAGCACCGCCGCGCAGTCGTCACGCGCCAGCTCTTCCCTGACCCGGGCCAGCCGATAGGCGCGTGCCCGGCGGTGGGTGGTGTCGCTCACCGGGTTCACCAGCGACGCATCCTTGGCAACGGCGTTGAGGTAGGTATTCTTGTTGTCGAACAGGGTCATGGCACTACCCTTGCGGTTGAATGGGAGCTACGTTCGCAGCATAGCGCAGGCCCTGGCACGCAAGAGGACCATGACGCGAGCGGAACGCTAAGCGTCGCGCCCAAGGTCGACATCTTGCTAACCTGCACTCGGAACAGCCTTGCCCGAATGCTCAGAAAGGAAAACCGCCCATGCCTCGAGATCATTTCTTTCAACCCACCATCGGTGACGTCGCCTTGCTCGAGGTGGTGGCGATCAAGGATGCTGGTGCCTTTCTCGGCTGGGGGCGCCCCAAGGACCTATTGCTGCCCTACAGCGAGCAGCGCAGCCGCCCCCGGGTCGGTCAGCAGGTGCTGGTGATGATCTTCGAGGACGACCAAGGCCGACCGGCGGCGTCGATGCGACTCGAGGATTTCATCATCGATCAAGCAGAAGGGCTGAAAAACGGCGACAAGGTCGCCCTGGTAATCGGCGAGCGAACCGACCTTGGCGTCAAGGCAGTGGTCAACCAGCGTTTCTGGGGGCTCTTGTATCACGATGAATTGACGCGCCCGCCGAAACGCGGTGAACGCATGGAGGGCTACGTGCGCCGGGTGCGCGAGGACGGCCGGCTGGATCTTTCCCTACTGCCTTCGGGGGCGGAAAAGCAGCAACTGGCCGCGGAACGGATAATAGACGCGTTGCAGGCGAATCAAGGCTTTCTGGCTCTGAGCGACAAGAGCTCGCCGGCCACCATCAAATCGCAGCTGGGCATCAGCAAGAGCGCCTTCAAGCAGGCCATTGGCAAGCTCTACAAGCAGCGGCGGATCGTCATCGAGGCGAAAGGGATTCGGCTGGCACGCTCCGAGTGAGGCGCGCCACGAGCTGGCCATTCAATCGTTATCGTTGGTTCCCGCCCCGGCGCCACCGCGTGAGGCATCGCTGGACTCCACCAGGATGCGCGAGGCCAGAGTCTTGAGCCGCTGCCATAGCGCGTCGTCGACATCGATGCCTTCGGCAAAGGCGCGCTCGCGGCAGGCCAGCAGCTCGGATTCCTCCTGGCGGGCCAATACCTCGTAGTGATAGTCCGAGCGCATTGCCGGCAGAAGATCGACGTGGTTGGCCAGAACCAGGGTAATGCCATCGTTGGGCTCATTCTCTTCTGGCACTTCGTGGACGGCATAGACGCGAATCTCCGGTACCGTACTATTGGCGCGGAAACCCACTACCTGCTCGGTCAACGGCATCTGGGCGTTGCGCCAGAAGGCGGTAACGTTCATGCCTCGCCCCGCCAACCGGGATAGATAGCCCATGATCAATTGGCGATTGTGACAGCGCCGGATCTTGATGATGGCAAGCCCCCGCGCCCGGGCCTTGGCGAAGCCCAGTTCCACCGCCAGGCTCGAACTGCGCAGCACGCTCTGGCCGTGACCGTCGAGCACGGCAAGATCGCCATCATTGTAGAGAATGCTGGTCAGCTGATTGGGGTCTTCTTGCAACAGATGATCCAGCCCGCGACCCAGGGCATTGAGCCCCTCCAGGCCATGGCACTGCATCCAGGCCACCATATCCGCGGCGTCCGCAGCCTCGCCCTCTTCGAACTCCATGCCGCTGAACGCCTTGCGGCATAGACCCTGAAGCTCGTTGTAGGATACTTTCATGCTTCGCCCTTCTCTCTATCGGCCCACCATCGGCCCACGACCATCACACAGTCGTCTCGTTGTTATCTGCGATCACCCCTGTTGAACAGCCAACTCGTTCGTCATTGGCATATCGTTGAATTTGGGCTCCAGGGGGAAGCTCCAGTCGTCGAAGTCAGCCAGACTCACCGGCTCGGCGTTCAATTCCTCGACCAGGGGCGCGCCCTGGAACAAGGTGATGCGCACCCAGCGATCGGATTTAGGGTCGAAACGGCTGGCGCCGAAGAACGAGAGCTTGGTGCGCAACAGGTGCATAGGCTTCATGTCCCGGTGCCAGAGATTGGCGCGAATCTCACCGTAGGGCGTATCCGCCATTGCCTGGATACGGCGAACGATCTCCTTGTGACGCGGGTTGGCCATCAGGAATTCCACGACTAGCGCCCGGGGGTGATCCTCAAGAAAGCGACTCAGCGCTTCGTGGGCCTTGCGTACTCGGGGGGCCATGGCCAAGGGCATCTCTTTTTCCTGTCCCGGCTCCGTGTAGCGCACCCCAAGGCGCGGCTCCTCTTTCTCCGCGGAGCGATACCAGAACCAGTAGCAGGCATCCAGTGCATCGTAGTCCTCGGCAAGTGCCCAATCGTAATGGGTTTCGATCAATTGCTTGAGCCGCACCAAGGCCATGTCCGGCACCAGCTCCATACGCTCATCGGCCCCCATATGGTCCTCGAGCGTATCGACCTGGAGCGGATAAAGCTCGATCAACAGCGTATTGATAAGCTCCTGGGCCTCCAGAGGCAACGTGCGCTCCCCCCAGGCCACTAGCTGCTGCCACATATCCAGGCTCAGCGGCACCTGCTCCAGCCAGGTCACTACTTCCGGTAGCGCCGCCACGATAGCGGCATTGCGCTCACCCTGCTCCACATCCTCGGTGACCGTCTGCTCGAGGTGCGTAAGGGCGCGGCGTGTGAGCTCAATCAGGCGCAGGCGGTCCGCCTCGCTGGGGAGCTGATCGATGGCCAGACCCAACGCCTGCTCACGGCAGTGCACCCACTGCTGAATCAACTTGGGGTGGTTGATCAGAAATGGCGCCATTCCCAGGCCCGTGGAGTTGCCTATTCCCAGATAACGTTGCAGCTCGGGGTCCATGGTCACCGCGGCTTGCGGCGATCGGACACGGGCAATATGTTCCACCTGGGCAATGGAGAAGTGGCGCAGCAGATAGACTGCAAGCATTTGCGCTGAGAACGGTCGTTTGAAGTCCGGGCTGTCTTGCAGGCGCGCGAAGTCCGCAATGCCAAACTTGCCGTTACCGTAGACGGCGGTAGTACGGTAAAGATACCCCACCTTGGTCAACCAAGCAGGATCCGGCTGACGGCCTTCCGCCAGTGCCTGAGTAAAATGGGAGAAGTTACGCAGGCTGCGATTGGCTCGAGACAGCACCAGCAGCCGCGGGTGCTGCCGGCCGGCTTCTTGTAGCGGCACGTTGGCCGCCATCTGCTCGAGCAGTGATTCGTCGACATCCCCCTCGACCAGGCCGAAGGTGACATCCCAGGCCTCGGCGATGACTCGGTCGGAGCGGGCTTCGTCACTCAAGGGTTGGGAGAAGATCACCTCATGGTAGCGCCCATGAGGTGTCTGCACACGATAGATAGCCGTGCCATGACCATTGTCGTCGAGCTCGAAACGACTACAGCTCACCTGCCAGCGCTGGCGCGCCATCTGGCGCACCAGCGAGCGCACGAAGCTCAGGCGGCTGGCGTGTAAACTGCCCAGCCGTTCCAATTCCATGACCTGCTCGGCAGGACGCAGAAGAGGTCTGACACGTGGTTGGCTATCAAGATCGTGCATGCTCCTTCTCCTTGGGCAGTAGCCCTTGCTCTCGCGCCATGGCATAGGCCGCCTGAGGCCCTGTCCAAAGCGATGGCAGCAATACAAGGGATACGGGAATCGCGGTAATCACGATGAATTGTTGCAAGGCGCTTATCTGACCCGAGCCCATATACAGCAGGATGCCCGCCATTACCGCCATGGCGATGCCCCAGAAGGCGCGGATGAATGCATTGGGATCGTCATGTCCAGACCCCACCACGGCAATGGCATAGCTCATGGAGTCGCCGGTGGTGGCCACGAAGATGGTGGTCAGCAGCAGAATGGCCAACGCCATGAAGGTGCCACCGGGCAAGGCCTGGGCCACGGTCAGGGTCGCCACATCGAACTGGAAGTTGTTGAGGGCATCCGCAAGATCGATGGCGCCGTTCAACTGATAGTAGATACCTGATCCGCCTAGCAGGGTGAACCAGACCGTCGTGGCGATAGGCGCCATGACCGCCACGGCGAGGATCATCTGACGCACGGTACGACCGCGAGAGATACGCGCCACGAAGATCGCCATCAACGGACCATAGCCAATGAACCAGGCGAAGAAGAACACCGTCCACCACTGCATCCACCATTCCGGGGCGGTTTCCGTGGTCATGGTGGCCATGGTGAAGAACGAGGTCAGATATTCACCGAAGCCCTGAAAGAAGGCATTGGTCAGAAACAGCGTAGGGCCGAAGATGAAGATGGCCGCCGCAATGGCCAAGGCCAGAAAGACGTTGAAACGACTGAGCAGTTGAATACCGCGATCGATACCGCTTACAGCGGATGTGACGTACACCACGCCCAGACCCACCAGCACGATGAGCTGAGTGCCGAAACCTTCGGAGAAGCTGAACAGTTCATGCAAGCCGTAGGCCACCTGGGTCGCCAGGAAACCTATCGGTCCCACGGTGCCTGCCACCACGGCGATGACACAGAGCGCATCCACCAAGCCGCCAAACCAGCCGCTCATGAACTTCTCACCCAATACCGGATAAAGAAGCGTACGGGGACGCAATGGATGACCCTTGACGTAGTGAAGGTGCGCCAGTACCACGGCAGTCAGCGAACCCAACACTGCCCAAGCCAGAAAACCCCAGTGCATGAAGGATTGCGCCAAGGCGTTCGACACCGCTTCCGCAGTGCCCGGTTCTGTATCGAAGGCCGGCGGCGTGACGATGAAGTGATAGACTGGCTCACCTGCGGCGAAAAATACACCGCCCCCTGCCAGCAGGGTACACATGATGATCGACAACCACTTGAAGTTGCTCATCTCGGGCGTATGGCGATTGCCGATACGCGCGCCCGAGGCAGAAGATACGGTCAGCGCCATGGCGATGAAGAAGGTCAGCAGCAGCAGCATCTGGAAGAAGGTGCCCAGAGTCTTGGCGGTCCAGGCAAATCCTTCACTGATACCATTAGCTACCATGTCGAGGTCATAGAGTGACAATGCCACGAATAGCACGATGAACCCGATGCTGACGCCGAGAACGACCGGGTCGCCCCAGCGAGAGGTCTTGCTTTGTGATGACGAGTGGCTCTTTGCACTGTCATTGCTCATGATTAATGGCCCTTTATTGTCAACTGTTGGTGTTGGGCTTGGAACATAACGGAAAACGATCAGGCAGCCGTTGGCGTCGCGGCTCGTTCGAGCAGCTCAATCCAATTGCGGCCCATGATGCGTTCGATTTCCCCGTCATCGAACCCGCGTTGACGCAGTCCTTCGATCAAATTGGGGAAGTCGCGATTGTCTCGGAACCAGGATAGCGGGCGCGGCCAACCGGCATTGGCCTGGCTTCCCTCGCCGTAATCCATCTCCTTCGACCAACGACCGTTACGCATCCACTCCAGCACCGACGTTGGCTGGCCTTGACAAAGATCGGTACCGATACCGATATGCTCGATCCCCATCAGGTCAGCCGTGGCCGCAATCATGTCACAATATGCTTCCAGGGTGCAGTCTGGACCGTCTTTGAGGTGAAAAGGGTAGGCCGAAAAGCCTAGGATTCCCTCAGACTCGGCAATGGCCTTGAGCACCTTGTCCGACTTGTTGCGTTTAGCCGGGTGCCAGGCATTGGGGTTGGCGTGGGAAATGATCACCGGCCGCTCGGAGAGCTCGATGGCCTCCAGGGTCGAGCGCTCGGCGCTATGGGACATGTCGATGACCATGCCGACCCGGTTCATCTCCTTGATCACCTGACGACCGAAGCGGGTAATACCGCTGTCTTTGCTCTCGTAACAACCGCAGGCCAAGAGACTCTGATTGTTATAAGTGAGCTGCATGATCAAAAGCCCCAGCCGACGCATTACCGCCACCATATCGATGTCGTCCTCGATCGGTGAGCAGTTCTGAGCGCCCAGGAAGATGCCCACCTTGCCGGCCTCTCGGGCGCGCTGGATATCCGCCGGCTCATGCACCGGCATGATCAGATCGCTGTTGGCCTCGAAGCGCCGGTTCCACTCACCCAGCCGGCTCAGCGTATCTCGCGTGGTCTCGTGATAGACTAGGGTGGCGTGCACCGCATCGACCCCGCCTTCGTGCATCTGCTCGAAGATTTCCCGGGACCAGCTGGAGTACTGCAGACCATCGACGATGAGCATTTCCTGAGACATAACCCTACCTCACGCCTTCACGTAGCAAGTCTTGACCTGGGTATAAAACTCCCGGGCGTAGCGGCCCTGCTCCCGAGGCCCGAAGCTCGAATCCTTGCGTCCGCCGAAGGGCACGTGATAATCCGTACCGGCGGTGGCCAGATTGACCATCACACAGCCGGTCTCGGCCCTAGCCTTGAAGTCGCTGGCCAGTTTCAGAGAATCGGTGATGATGCCGGCGGTCAGACCGAAGTTCGTGTCGTTGAGGGTCGCGATGGCTTCCTCGTAATCCCGCACCTTGATCACGCAGGCGATGGGACCGAACACTTCCTCACGGTTGATTGCCATGTCGTTGCGGGTATCCGTGAACAGCGTCGGCGCCATGAAGAAGCCATCGGTGTCGCGCTCTAGCCGCTCACCGCCGAAGACCAGGGTGGCGCCATCTTTCTTGCCACGCTCGATCCAGGATAGATTGGACTCAAGCTGGCGGGAATCCACGACCGGCCCCAGATGCACGCCTTCTTCCAGGGCGTGACCGACCTTGATGGTCTTGAGCTTTTCGACCAGCTTCTCGACGAAAGCGTCGTGAACGGCTTCCGTCACGATCAAGCGTGACGAGGCAGTGCACTTCTGACCGGTACCGGAATAGGCGCCGGCAAAGGCGGCCTCTACCGCTAGATCGAGATTTGCATCATCCGCGACGATCAGGGCGTTCTTGGAGCCCATCTCGAGCTGGCACTTGACCAGATTGCCTGCGGTGGCTGCGGCCACACGACGACCGACTTCCAGGGAGCCGGTAAAGCTCACCGCGTCGATCTCCGGGCTCGAGATCAACGCATCGCCGACCTGGCTACCGGAGCCCATCAGCAGGTTGAAAGTGCCTGCTGGCAATTCCTGACGACTGATGATCTCGGCCAAGGCCCAGGCGCTGGCGGGCACCAAGTTGGCGGGCTTGAAGATCACCGCATTGCCGAAGGCCAATGCCGGGGCGATCTTCCACACCGCCGTTGCCAACGGGAAGTTCCAGGGGCTGATGATACCGACCACACCGACCGGCTCACGGCGGGTTTCCACTTCGACACCCGGACGAACGGAATCGGCACGATCGTCGATCTGGCGCAGCACTTCGGCGGCGTAATAATGGAAAAACTGCCCGGAGCGATAGACCTCGCCTGCGCCTTCCGCCAGGGTCTTGCCCTCTTCCCGGGAAAGCAGCCGACCCAGCTCGTCCTTGCGGGCAATCAGCTCATTGCCGATCGCCATCAGTACGCCGTAACGCGCTTCCAGGCCGCTCTTGGCCCACTCGCGAGTACCACGACGGGCCGCTGTAATGGCATCCTGCACTTGATCGGTACTGGCCTGGGCGAATTCACCGATCACGTCGCTTGTATCCGAAGGATTCGTGTTGGTCAGCGTATCGCTACCGGCGATCCACTGGCCATCGATATAGAGGGAGTGAGCGTTAGACATGAAAACCTCCTGAAAGATTGCTGTCAGCCTAGCGGGGAATGAGCTATAAATATAATCAATTATAAAAATTAAACGATAAATTTTACTTACTGCTGACCGCATGAAACGAGGGGACTATAGCGATGCCGCCGGAATTGAAGATTCAGCCCTTGCGCTATGTGCTGGCCATCATTGATGAAGGTGGCTTCAATGCGGCGGCACGACATCTGCACCGCAGCCAGCCGGCGCTTTCCATGGCAATCAAGGAGCTCGAACAACGGCTGGGGCAATCATTGTTCGAGAAGAGCGGAAAAGCGCAGCTGACACCCTTCGGCCTCTATTGCCTGCCACGCTTTCGTGAATTCATCGCCCAGCACGACCGGCTGAGTCGCGAGCTCAAGGCCCAGATCGACAAGCAGGCCGGGCATCTTGATATTGCCGCGGTCCCCTCGGTGGCCAGTCGGCTCATGCCGGAGATACTGGGGAAGTTCATTGCCCTCTATCCTGATCTCAAGGTCAGCCTGCAGGACGGTAACGCAGAGTTCGTGCGCCGTCAGGTGACGAGCGGCGACGCGGATCTGGGCGTGGGCAGCGTGTGGTCGAGGCAAGAGGGACAAATGGAAGACGAGCTGGACTTCACGCCACTGTTACGGGACAGGGTCGGGGTAGTATGCCGCACCGATCACCCTCTTGCTGAGCGGGAAACACTCGACTGGCAGGAGCTGCAGCGTCAGGTAGTGATCGGCAACGGCACATCGAGACTGCTGGAAGGCACCGAGGCAGCGCCGCTACTCGAGCAGAACGCCTACTTCGTCGCCAACATGATATCGCTGACGGCAATGCTAGAGGCCGGCGTGGGCGTGACTACGCTACCCCAGCTGGCTTTTCCGAAAGAACATCCACGACTGCGCTTCATCCCTTTCGCCGATCCCAAGGTCGAACGCGAAATTGGCCTGTTAAGGCCGCGCAAGCGCAGCCTGTCGCCGGCGGCCCAGGCGATGGAGGCGTTTATCGTGACGAAGCTGGCGACTTGATTCCTCTAACCGATATTAATTACTAAATTATATCTGCAATACACATATAACGTTGGTTTTTGTGCTGGCCATTTGTTTTCTCCAAGAAATTGAAGTCCGTTTAGCAAAACTTGCCGCCAAAATCAGGCGTATAAAAACTTTTACCCAGGGACGCGACTCTTGGACACTTGGAAGAGATAAAAGACAAGCACCTGGCCATCGAGCGCTTAGGAAAGTCCAGGTAAGCGTTGGATGGCATCAGTGGAAAGCTGGTTATGGATGCCATCCATAGCTTCTCAGAAAAGACTATCATTACGTTTTCACACCGTTTGGTTACCGTTAAAAAACGTGATTCAACATATCTTCTCGTCGATGTTCAAATGGTGGATCAAGAGAATTATTTTCAGCTTTTAAAGCATAATACTATTTCCCAACGCATAACAGAGCATGCGTAACCGTATTCAAATATCTTACAGGTCTTCCATTTTGAAAAAACTACCTAATTTTATTGCAAACCATTTAACCAAAAGCATAAAAAGCTATCGCTACCATCAATCACACAAAAAAAGTGCGTTGAAAGCGTTAAAGGCCATTGAAAATAAAAATGGAAAGCTATCAAAAGAAACTATTTCACTATGCGACAAACATGCTACTGAATATCTAGGTGACAAGAAATATGCTCCATGGCTATATGTTTATTCAGCCATGCAGGGACAGTTTAAGGAAGGATGGATTCCAGACAATTACTATGGAACAAATATCGTCCCTAAAATGGACGGAGAATTTTCCATCCCAGCTAATCTAAAGGCGTTATCAAACAGGCTGTTAAAGACAGACAAGCTTCCAGATATACTATATTACCATAATGGCATTTTTTTCGAACCTGACAATTACAACCCAGTAACACCCGAGGAGGCTTTTGACTTATTATTTAATGAGAGAGACTCTGTCATCTTCAAAAAAAACAACTCTTTACAGGGAAAAGGAGTTGAATTTTTCTTTAAAGACAATTGGGATGCCGAAAAAATGGATTTATCCAACGGTGTCTTTCAAAAAGTTATCAAACAACATAGATTTTTTGATGAAATATACCCTCATCCAGGAGCAACCATAAGGATAACGACAGCGCTTGACCCTAAAGGTGTTGCTACGACACGGGCAGCCTACCTTAGAATAGGAAGTAGTAGTGGTAATTCGCTGTCTAAACATGTCCAGGTGTTTAATACAATTAGGATCGCCATTAATTTAGATACCGGTGAATTATTTCCTACTGGCTACTTGGTGGACTGGAGAGCAACAGACTCTCACCCCGACACAAAAAAACATTTTAACGGACTGGTTATCCCTAATTTAAAAAACGCTCTACGGGAAGTTGAAAACCTTCATAACAACTACCCGTTTGTTAGCTGCATCGGCTGGGATATTAGCATTAATGAAAATGAAGAAACTGAAATAATGGAATGGAATGCTGGCCATAATGACATAAAATTTAGCGAAGCTGTGCATGGTCCAAACTTTGCAGACCTACTTTGCCACTTTAAAAAAGAGCATTCTAACCAAGCCATCTAATCTTTTCAGAAAATGTCTAGTTGTCGGGCCCGCGTAATCAATAACGCGGGACTCGACATCTAAACTTGAAACCGAGTCAGAGAAGCCAATCCCGCTATTGAAATAGGCAATGCATTCTTCGATTTTGTGGATTTCCACGAAGAATTCACGCCCTCTCGTTTTCTCTTTGAATGCTGGAACACTCCGCAATGAAATCTTCGATCATGAAACTTTCGAAGAAGAACTCGCCTTCATTCCACTCAAGCTCATATGTCCAGTATCCCGGGCAGGGGCGGTGCGCCGATATTGAAAAACCGTAGCTTACTTCCACTATCATCGGCCCATTTTCACCAAACACGAAATCGTAGGCGGCACATTGAGAACCGAGCCGGTCGGTGACGTCGAAGGCGATCTTTAAACACTCTTCAGGAATCTGCAACGGATCATAAATAATATGCCCGCTACCCGAGGCTCTGAAATCCCCTTCATGAACCATTCTCTTGACAGCAAACGCTCGCTTCCCGATTACAACGACGCGGATATCGTGATCGTTGTTAGGAACAAAATCCTGGAAATAGACGTAGTTCTTTTCGATGGTGGTGTTGTTCGTCACCTGGGGCGTGGGAAAGGCAACGCGGTAGGCTCCCCGTCCGATGCCGACGAAGGACTGCAGGTTCCTTTCCCGGCCGAATCGACGTAGCTGCTTGTTAAGATAATGAACGCGGCTCTTGGCCTGATAACCGGATCCGAAAGCCCGCTCGATGAATTTGACGCCGGCCTTGCGGTCCCTGGCGATACGCACGTTTTCCGACAGAATGCCGCCTCGCAGCTTGAACACCTTGGGAAAATCGGCAGCCTCCGCCCACTCCAGCGCCTTCCGCTTATCGTAGAAAACATGACTAGGGATAAGCGGAGCACCTATCGCTTCGAGTAGATACTTCTGCGCTATCTTGTCGTCGTAATACCAGATGGTAGCGCTGCCGGGAAACACCTTCTTGCCCATTGTCTCGAGCGCGGCGGTCAACTGCCTGGCAAACAGCAACGACTTGCCGTCACTCTCTGCCCAATGCCACATCAGGCCACTACAGGGGCGCATCTGTTCTATGATATCGAGTGCGTAACAATCGACCAGCTTGTAGGCGATGCGATGCGTTTCACAGTACTCGATCCATTTATCGCTAAAGCTTCCCGAACGTGCATGAATAGCTATCATATTTTTATCTATATATTAAACGTGGGTTCGCGGCCTACATCCGACCAAACCAGTTGGCATCTTAATCGGCCGATTTTTTATTTGCTTGAGAGTATCCATAGGTCGCCAGATAGCGAATTACGCACTATCCAGCCGTTTTTCACGTTTCACGAATACTACTGTTTCTTCACCGCCATCATCTTTCTCAATTGCTGAGCGTCATGCACGATCAGCTGCTGGCGCTCGACCGTAATGGCGCCGCTCTCACGCAGGCGAGTGAGCAACCGCGACAGGGTTTCCGGCGTCATCGCCAGTTGCGCTGCCAGCAGGTATTTCGGTGTATCCAGATGAACCACGCCAGGCGGTTGCGGCGGTTCAGGCAATTGACGCAGGATAAAACCAATCAGACGTGATAGGGCATCACCCTGGGTCAACAGCACCATGTCCTCCAGGCGATCGGCCAACTCGCCAGAGAGCTGCAGCATGAATTTCGCACGACACTCTGCGTTAGCGTCGATATAGCGCCAGCACTGTGCAAGATTCAGTACCAGTACTTCCGTTCGCATCAAGGCTTCGGCGGAATATAGATAGCGGGGCTCGTTCGACAGCATGCTCAACTCGCCCACGGTATCGCCACGCTCAGCGCACCGAATGGTTGCCAGGCGGCCATCGTCGGAAGTTCGGACCAGGCGTACTCCGCCACTGAGCACAGCATACAAGTATTCGGCGGCTTCACCTTGGTGAAACAGCCATTCATGGTGTTCGATTGCCTGTAATCGAGACGATGCCAGCATGGCGTCGATTGTCGAAGCGGGCAGATGACTGAACCAGGGCACCTGGACGACTAGCTCGCGCACCTGCGTCGACGTGAGCGAAGGTTGCTGCCCTGATGAATGAGATGTGCTGGGACACATGACGTCTACCTTCTCCTTGTTGTTGGTCCAGTAGACCGCAATGCTTGTCAGGTCTACTGCATCAAAGCGCCGTCCGCATCTTTATCCAGAGCCAGCCCCTCGACACCGTAGGTTTCTTCCAGCGCCAGCAGGTAATGGCGCAGGGCACGGCGAGTGGCCTGTTCGTGCAGCGTATGGCGAACTTTATCCGCGACCACCTCAAAAGGCAGCGGCTGGGCCTCGATTCGCTTGTCGATGCTGACCAGGTGCCAGCCGTAGCGCGATGCCAATGGGCGATCATGAAGCCCTCCGGGCAGATGCTGCAAGGCACGATCAAGCTCGGGCACGGTCTGGCCGGTCGTCAACCAGCCCAGCTCCCCTCCTTCATTCTTCGAAGGGCAAGCGGAATGGCGCAAAGCGAACTCGGTGAAACGCTCCGGCGCTACTGCCAGTTCTTCGAGCAACTCGACGCCTTGGTGATACTGGGCATCCCGCGCTTGAGCGTCTTCCGGGGCGGCCAGCAACAAGATATGCCGCACCTGCATCTGCACCGGCTCGAAGAAACGCTCCGGATAGGCCTCGAAGAAGCGCTGGCAGGCAGCTTCATCGGGTTCAGGCACCTCGAGCTCCCGCTCCAGCAACTCGGTCATGGCGGCGTCGTTCTCGACCCCTTTGTCATCCACGATCGGCGCGAGACCGAGTTCCGCCGCTCGCTGGCTCAATAGCTCCCGCACCACCAAGGCACGCGCCGCCTTGAGCTGGGCATCGCTGACATTCTCTGAAGGATGGTACTGCATCTCCTGAGCGATCGCTTCCTCGGCTATCGCCACGTCACCCACTCGGATCGGGGGAGCGGCGCTCCCCCCCGGCAGGTTTTCGACTTCAATCATCTGCATATTCTTCTCCTCAACCTCAAAACTGAGTGTGCGATGGCCAGGCTAGGCGGAGAACGGCGAAAAAGCGGAGTTTACGAGCCTGTAAATGAGCATTTTGAGCCGATCTCCAACAACGCATGGCCGAGCAAAGCCAGTTTTAGCCCCTGCGGCGCACGATTTGATAGTTCCGTCCTAGGTAACCCAGCGGAATGCTCCACACATGCACCAGGCGGCTAAACGGAAACAGCAGGATGATGGTCAGGCCCAGGAACACATGCAGCTTGTAGATCCAGGAGACTTCCGCCATGTAATCCGCCGCGCCGCCGCTGAAGAACACGATGGATTGCGCCCAGGAGGCCAGGGTCAGCATCATCTCGCCGTCCAGATGGCCCAGGGAAAAGAACACGGTGACAATACCCAGCGCCGCCTGGAACACCAGGATGGCGAGGATCAGCGTATCCATGGTACTGGAAGAGGCCTTGACCCGCGGGTTGGTCAGGCGACGATGCAGCAGCATGCCGCCTCCGATCAGCACCAGCACGCCGGCGATGCCCCCGATGAGGATGGCCAGGATCTGCTTGGATCCGGCACTCAGGAAAGGTGCATAGACCCAGTGGGGCGTGAGCATGCCGAACAGGTGGCCAAAGAAGATCACCAGAATACCGATATGGAAAAGATTGCTGGCCAGACGCATGTTCTTCGAAGAAAGCATCTGGCTGGAACCGGTCTTCCAAGTGAACTGACCATGATCGAAGCGCATCAGACTACCGACCAGGAACACCGTACCGGCCAGATACGGGTAGTAACCGTAGATGAGGTGCTGCAAGTATTCTACAAACATGGCGATTCTCCGGTTAACGCTCGATCGCTGCGGACGTAGCGTTCGGCGCGGGCATGATACGTACGGGTTCGCTGGCGACCGCGTGCTTGCGTTCGGCCAAGCGCCGGCCTTCGGCGGACTGCAGGGCACAGTCCTCGTCGGACTGCGCAGAGAAGCGCACCGCCTCCTCTTCCCATACTGCGTCCAAGGCTTCGGCAGTGTGATCCGGCTCCTCTTCCTTGACCTTGGGCCGATGTTGCTCGATCTCGTCTTCGGCACCGATCAGTCCGAGCAGCGCGGTGGGTACCAGGGCATGATCGGCGCCACGCTCTTCGATACGCGCAGCCAGCAGCGCCAAAATGTGACGAATCTCGCCCAGCCAGCGCCCTACTTCCGCCTCATCCTGGGTAGAAAGGAACTCCAGGAACACCGGCAGGTGATCCGGCAGTTCCCGGGCGTCGAGTATGAAACCGGCGGCTTCGTACTGGGCGAGCAGATCGACCATGGCCTGGCCACGATCCCGAGATTCGCCATGCACGTGTTCGAACAGCAGTAGCGAGGTGGCCTTGCCACGATCAAACAGCGCCACGTACTCGGCTTGTAGGTCAAGCAGATCCGCCTCGAGCAGACGCTGGCACCAGCTCATGAGCTCACCACGCAGCAGCGGGTTCAAACGCTTCTCGGCAGCGATGATCTCGATCATCTCGGGAACGGCGTCCTGCAGCTCCGCGCTGGGATAATCCAGCAGGCGCGCCAGCACACGTAGGCTCCATAGTGTCTGATCAGTCATGCTGCACCTCCCTCTCTTGTTTCGGCTGCGGCTCATAGGTCTCGACAGGTTTGACCAGGGTCGTCGTCTGGCTGCGCCCACCGAAAAGATTGGCGCGATCGTTGCCGCCGTGGCAGCCATCGCCGAAGGTGAAACCACAGCCACCTTTCTCAGCGTAGGCGTCCCGGGCCATTTCACGATGACTGGTGGGAATCACGAACCGATCCTCGTAGTTGGCGATGGCGAGATAGCGATACATCTCTTCCACCTGGGCCACGCTCAGGCCCACCTCCTCGAGCACCGCGGCCTCGGCATTGCCTTCCACATGCTTGCCGCGCATGTAGAGGCGCATCGCCATCAACCGCTTGAGGGCACGGACCACCGGGGCCTCATCGCCGGCGGTGAGCATGTTGGCGAGATAGCGCATCGGGATACGCAGGGATTCGATCTTCGGCAGCACACCGTCGAATTCGACATGCCCTTTCTCTGCGGCGGATTGGATCGGCGACAGTGGCGGCACGTACCACACCATTGGCAGGGTGCGATACTCCGGGTGCAGCGGCAGGGCCAGCTGCCAGTCGATGGCCATCTTGTAGATGGGGGATTCCTGGGCGGCCTTGATGACGTTGTCCTGAACGCCGTCCTTGCGTGCCTGAGCGATCACCGCCGGATCATGTGGGTCGAGGAAGATCTCGCACTGGCGATGGTAGAGATCCCGCTCGTCTTCCGAGGCGGCCACTTCCTTGATGCGATCCGCGTCATACAACAGCACGCCAAGATAGCGAATACGGCCCACGCAGGTCTCGGAACACACCGTGGGGTAGCCCACCTCGATGCGCGGATAGCAGAAGATACACTTCTCGGACTTGCCGGTCTTCCAGTTGTAGTAGATCTTCTTGTAGGGGCAGCCGGAGATGCACATCCGCCAGCCGCGGCACTTGTCCTGGTCGATCAGTACGATACCGTCTTCTTCGCGCTTGTAGATTGCACCGCTCGGGCAGCTCGCCACGCAGGTCGGGTTCAGGCAGTGCTCGCACAGGCGCGGCAGATACATCATGAAGGTGTTTTCGAACTGACCGTAGATGTCCGCCTGGATCTTCTCGAAGTTGACGTCCTTGCGCCGCTTGGCAAATTCGGTACCGAGAATCTCCTCCCAGTTAGGCCCCCATTCGATCTTCTTCATGCGCTGACCCGAGATCAGCGAACGCGGCCTTGCGATGGGCTGGTGCTCGCTGATCTTGGCGGTGTGCAGGTGCTGATAGTCGAAGGTGAACGGCTCGTAGTAGTCGTCGATCTCCGGCAGATCCGGGTTGGCGAAAATGTTCGCCAGCACCCGCCACTTGCCACCGATGCGCGGTTCGATGCCGCCATCCTTGCGACGCAGCCAGCCGCCGCGCCACTTCTTCTGGTTCTCCCACTCTTTCGGGTAGCCGATACCGGGCTTGGTCTCGACGTTGTTGAACCAGGCGTATTCCACGCCCTCGCGGCTGGTCCAGACGTTCTTGCAGGTCACCGAGCAGGTGTGGCAACCGATGCACTTGTCCAGGTTGAGGACCATGCCTACTTGTGAGCGAATCTTCATTTCACGGACTCCTGTTCGTAGTCATTGCCCTCGCCGTCGAGCCAATCGATGCGCTTCATCTTGCGCACGATGACGAACTCATCCCGGTTGGAGCCCACGGTGCCGTAGTAGTTGAAGCTGTAGGAAAGCTGACCGTAACCGCCGATCATGTGGGTCGGCTTGGGGCATATCCGCGTGACCGAGTTGTGAATACCGCCCCGGGTGCCGGAGATTTCGGAACCGGGGATGTTCACGATGCGTTCCTGGGCGTGGTACATCATCGCCATGCCCACCTTGACCCGCTGGCTGACCACAGCCCGCGCCGCGATGGCGCCGTTGGCGTTGTACAGCTCCATCCAGTCGTTGTCCTCGACGCCGATGGACTTGGCATCGTCCTCGGACAGCCACACGATGGGCCCGCCTCGGGACAGGGTCTGCATCAGCAGGTTGTCACTGTAGGTGGAGTGGATGCCCCACTTCTGGTGCGGCGTGATCCAGTTCAGCGCGATTTCCGGATTGCCGTTGCTCTTCGGCGCGTGGACGCTGGCCACCGCCTTGGTGTCGATGGGCGGACGATAGACCAACAGGCTCTCGCCGAAGGCGCGCATCCAGGGGTGATCCTGATAGAGCTGCTGACGGCCGGTGATGGTGCGCCAGGGAATCAGCTCGTGGACGTTGGTATAGCCCGCGTTGTAGGAGACATGTTCGTCCTCGAGCCCCGACCAGGTCGGGCTGGAGATGATCTTGCGCGGCTGGGCCACCACGTCGCGGAAGCGAATCTTCTCATCGTGCTTGGGCAGCGCCAGATGGGTGTGATCGCGCCCGGTGATCTTGGACAACGCCTCCCAGGCCTTGACCGCCACCTGACCATTGGTTTCCGGCGCCAGGGTCAAAATCATCTCGGCGGCATCGATGGCGGTGTCGATGATCGGCTGGCCCTTGGCCGGGCCGTCGAGCTTGCGGTGGTTGAGCCCACGCAGCAGCTCCACCTCGGATTCAGTCTTCCAGTTGATACCCTTGCCGCCGTTGCCGATGCTTTCCAGCAGCGGCCCCACCGAGGTGAAACGCTCGTAGGTCGCCGGGTAGTCGCGCTTGACCTCGATCAGGCTCGGCATGGTCTTTCCGGGAATCGGCGCGCACTCGCCTTTTTTCCAGTCCAGAACGTGAGCCTGGGCCAGTTCCCCGGGGGAGTCATGTTGCATCGGCAGGGTCACCAGATCGGTTTCCTCGCCGAGATGGCCCACACAGACCTTGGAGAACGCCTTGGCGATGCCCTTGTAGATATCCCAGTCGCTGCGGGATTCCCAGGCCGGATCCGTGGCCGCAGTCAGCGGGTGGATGAACGGGTGCATGTCCGAGGTATTGAGATCGTCCTTCTCGTACCAGGTGGCCGTAGGCAGCACGATGTCGGAATACAGGCAGGTGGTGGACATGCGGAAGTCCAGGGTCACCAGCAGGTCGACCTTGCCTTCCGCCGCTTCTTCCCGCCAATCGACTTCCTCGGGCTTGATACCGTCCATGCTGCCCAGATCCATGCCCTGGATGCCGTGATTGGCACCGAGCAAATACTTGAGCATGTAATCGTGGCCCTTGCCGGAACTACCCAGCAAGTTGGAGCGCCAGATGAACAGATTGCGCGGGAAGTTCTGTGGGCTGTCCGGGTGCTCCGCGGCGAAGCGCAGCTTGCCGCTCTTGAGTTCGTCGACCACGTAGTCTGCGGTGGACTTGCCGGCATCCTTGGCCGCCTTGGCCAGGCGCAGCGGGTTGGTATCCAGCTGTGGCGCGGAAGGCAGCCAGCCCATGCGCTCGGCGCGCACGTTGTAGTCGATCAGCGAACCAGGGTAGTCCTCGGCCTTGGCCAGGGGCGAGAGGATGGATTTGATCTCGAGCTTCTCGTAGCGCCACTGGCTGGAGTGGTTGTAGAAGAACGAGGTGCCGTTCATCTGGCGCGGCGGGCGGTTCCAGTCGAGACCGAAGGCCAACGGCAGCCAGCCGGTCTGCGGGCGTAGCTTCTCCTGGCCCACGTAGTGCGCCCAGCCGCCACCGGTCTGCCCTACGCAGCCGCACAGGATCAGCATGTTGATCAGGCCACGGTAGTTCATATCCATGTGGTACCAGTGGTTCATGCCGGCACCGACGATGATCATGCTGCGACCCTGGGTCTTGTCCGCGTTGTCGGCGAACTCCCGGGCCAGACGAATGGCCTGCTCCGCCGGTACGCCGGTGATCTTTTCCTGCCAGGCCGGGGTATAGGGCTTGACCTGCTCGTAACTGGTGGCGCCGTCGTCTTCGCCCTCGTTACTCCCAAAGCCACGATCGATGCCGTAGTTGGCGCACATCAGGTCGAACACTGTCACCGCCAGCACTTCGCGGCCATCCGCCAGGGTCAGGCGCTTGGCGGGCAGATTGTGCTGCAGGATTTCCTTGGCCTCGACGTGATCGAAGTGCTCGTGCTGAATGCCGCCGAAGTAGGGGAAGCCGACTCGAGCAACTTCGTCATGGCGCTCGGCCAGGGATAAGGTCGGTTTGATCTCTTTGCCGTCAGCGTCCTTGGACTCCAGGTTCCAACGGCCGGTGTCCCCCTCCTTCTCGCCCCAGCGGAAGCCGATGGAACCGCGCGGCACGACGATGCGATCGCTGGTTTCATCCCAGGCGACGGTCTTCCATTCCGCATTATTGGTCTGGCCCAGTGCACCCTCGAAATCCGAGGTACGCAGCTGACGCCCCGGTGCGTAGACGCCATCTTCCCGAGGCTCCAGCTCGACCAGAAACGGCATGTCGGTGTAACGGCGCACGTAGTCGGTAAAATAGACGCTGGGCTTGTCGAGATGGAATTCCTTGAGAATGACATGGCCCATGGCCATGGCCAGCGCCGCGTCGGTACCCTGCTTCGGGCTCAGCCACTCATCGCACAGTTTGGAAACCTCGGCATAGTCCGGGGTGATGGCGACGGTCTTGGTGCCCTTGTAGCGTACCTCGGTGAAGAAATGAGCGTCCGGAGAGCGGGTCTGGGGCACGTTGGAACCCCAGGCGATCAGATAGTTGCTGTTATACCAGTCCGCGGATTCCGGCACGTCGGTCTGCTCGCCCCAGGTCTGCGGGCTGGCCGGCGGCAGGTCGCAGTACCAGTCGTAGAAGGAGAGGCAGACCCCGCCGATCAGCGACAGGTAGCGGGCGCCGGAGGCGTAGGAGACCATCGACATGGCGGGAATCGGCGAGAAGCCGATCACCCGGTCCGGGCCATACTGCTTGGCGGTATAGACGTTGGAGGCGGCGATCAGCTCGTTGAGCTCGTCCCAGTCGGCACGCAGGAAACCACCGCGCCCACGAATACGCTTGTACTGCTTGGTCTTGGTCGGATCCTCGACGATCGACGCCCAGGCGTCCACCGGGTCGGCGTGTTCCTGGCGCGCCTCGCGCCACAAGCTGATCAGAGTCTGGCGCACCAGCGGATACTTCAGACGGTTGGCACTGTACAGATACCAGGAATAGCTGGCGCCCCGGGGGCAGCCGCGAGGTTCGTGATTGGGTAGATCCGGCCGAGTGCGCGGATAGTCGGTCTGCTGGTTTTCCCAGGTGACCAGGCCGTTCTTGACGTAGATCTTCCAGCTGCAGGAACCGGTGCAGTTCACGCCGTGAGTGCTGCGCACGACCTTGTCATGCTGCCAGCGCTGACGATAGCCGTCTTCCCAGTTGCGGGCCTCATCACGAGTCTCGCCATGGCCGTCGGCGAATTGGGGTGGCTTGTTGGCCAGATACTTCAGTCGATCTAGAAAGTGACTCATGGACGATCTCCAGGCTCCTAGAAAATGGGAGCAAACACGGGGTTTACTCGGCCAGCCTTCGGGGGAGATGCGGAATCGCTCCCTTCGGCAGGGGTGTTGAGGGCAATTCTGCGTTAACGGCAAGCAGATTTCGCCGTGGTTACCTCCACATACCCCCGGTCTACCTCCAAGGAGATAGGGCGCAATGCCGCGAGGGATAACATGAACAGAGGGCTCATGAGACAGTACGGTTGTGGTCCCACAGCATTACCAGCATGCACACCACTAAAGCGCCATACAGGAACATGAAGCCGGCACTACGAATGCCGACCCACTCGTTGCCGAGTACGAATACCAGCGGCAATACCCCAGCGAACAGCCCGCCTAAAGCCAGCGCCAGCCCACCGACCCGGGCCATGTCATCGCCATGATCGCGATAGATCAGGCGCATCAGACTGCCCTTGCCCAGGCCCATGGCCAGCCCCATCAGCACTAGCAGTGCCTCGAAAGCCCACAGTGGTGTGCTGAAATGGAAGGCGACCGTGCCATGTACGCCCTCAATCTGGATCGAAAATGGGGGGTAAGAGAGTAGAAACAGGCAGATCAGCACCCAGGCGCTGACCCACCAGCGCAGTGCTCGGAAATCGCGCCAGTCTGCCAACAGCCCTCCGAGGATTTGCCCCGTCCCGCCCGCGAGAATGAACAATAACGCCCATAGGGCCGCTTGCTGTAGCGATAGCTGATACTGCGCGGCAAGATAGCTTGGCAACCACAACGCCAGCGCCACGAAGGCGCCATAGAAGAAACTGTAATAGAGGGCTAGACGCCACACATGCCAACTCGCCGGCGGTAATAACGAAACGAGCAGTCGTTGCCAGCGTCGTCGACGAACACGGCGTTGCGTATCTTCCATGGAGCCAGAGATAGGAGCGCCATCGTCATTTGCATCATTCTCGGCGAACAGCCATAGCAAAATCGCTACCAGCAATACCGGCAACAGATAAAGCTTTGGAGCCAAGCGCCAGCCATAGGCCTGACTGGCCAGGGGTAATAGCAGATAACTGAGCCCAGCGCCCAGCATGCCGGCACCGTAGAGGCCTAGCGCCAGACCGATACGCCCTCGCGGCCCCCAGGCTGCCACGTAGACTAGCCCGGCCGCGAGAGAGCCGGCACCGAAACCCAGCCCTGCACCCGCCAATAGAAATTCGGCATAGCGCTCGGCGACACTGATCCACCAAAGAAAGGGGCAGATAAGTAGTAGACAGCCCAGCATGACACGATGCCCACCAACCTGCTGCGCCAGCCGCGCCATGGGTAAGCTGGTCATTGCGGCGATCAGCATCGGCGTGGCCAATAGCAGGGCAAAATCGAACTCGTCAAAGCCCAGGGAGCGCTTGAGCTCCATACCGAGCACGGCGAACAGTGTCCAGCAAGCAAACACCAGGGCGAAGGCCAATGGCGACAACAACGCCACCACCAACGGCTGATAGCCATTGGTTGCCTCGAAGACACTAGCGCATTGGGCCGTGGACATACCGGAAGACTCATGAGTGATCAGAGAAATTTTCACGACGCCATCGCCCAGCGTCAAAAGGGCATCGGGAGTAACTCCTTTGAGGTAGGCTTTGAGGGTTCGTACTTGACCAAGTAAAGTAGTAGAGCTTTTACTTCTAAATCTGCGTGTTGAGGCTGATACCAACGGCCTCGGTAGCGAGAGGATTTCAACCGCAATGAGACTGTTGCAACGTTCCCTGGTGGCACGCATCGTCGCCTCGCTACTGGCGATCACTGCCATGGTGCTAATCAGCATCGTCGTGACCATGAGTGTTGCGAACAGCAGTCGAGGGGACGCTGCCGCCATCAACATGGCTGGCTCGTTGCGCATGAACAGTTATCAGATCGCCGCCGCCCTACTTTATTATCAGCAACAACCCGATGCTTCCCGGCGCGAGCAGGTCGAACGACTGATCACGCGCTTTCGCGAGCGCCTGACCAGTCATGAATTAGTGGGCGCCATCCCGGCGGCCGATGATCATGAATTACGCGAAGAGTATCGCCGCCTGCTGGCCCGCTGGGAGCAGGAGCTTGCGCCTCAGGTCAAAACCTCTCTCCAGGAGGAGCGCTTGGATGATCAGGCGTTGCGCGAAACATTGGATGATCTGGTGGGCGATATCGACCATATGGTGACGCTGCTCGAACAGAACGCCGAGTCGAAGATTCGACTGATCAGTGCCCTGCAGATCTTGTTTCTGATCCTCACTGCAGCGGTGGTGGCCATCGCCCTCTACGATATTCGCCACAACCTGGTCATTCCGTTACGCCAGCTGGTCTCCCTGGCCCGAGAGGTTGCGCACCACAACTTCCGCCCACGCAGCCATCTGCGAGGTAACGATGAACTGGCATTACTCGGTCGGACCCTGGACACCATGGCCAAGGAGCTGGGATCGAGCTATGCGGCCCTGGAAGATCGGGTGTCAACCAAGCAGCAGGAACTTCAGCGCAGTAACCAGGCCATGCAGATCCTGCACGATGGCAGCCGCTTTCTCTATGGCGGCGGCAACGACCTGTGTGCCAGCGCAGCGCCCATGTTGCGTGAGCTCGAAACCTTGCTCGACATCGGCCCCATTCAGCTATCGCTCAACGATTCATTCGATCAACAACCGACCCCCGTTTTGGCTACCCATTCGACTACTCGCCCCGACTACTGCCGGGATTGGGAGTGTCATGCCTGCCTGATCGAGCCCCACTCGCTCGAGCTCGAGCCGGACGCGGAGCGCGAATGCCTGCTGCTTCCAATCAACATGGGTAATGAGCTGCTCGGCACCCTGGAAATCTGGCACGCCAAAACCACGCCCCTGAGCGACAGCACTCGTCGTCTGCTCAACGCTCTGAGTGATCAATTGGCCACTGCGGTCTACCTGCAACGACGCATCGAGGAGCAGCAACAGGTGACGCTGATGAACGAGCGCACCATCATCGCCCGGGAGCTGCACGACTCCCTGGCCCAGTCGCTTTCTTATCTAAAGATGCAGGTGGCGCGTCTGGAGCGCATGCAGCAGAAGAATGCTTCGCGGGAGACGCAGGCGGCAGTCTTCGACGAGCTGCGTACCGGCCTTAACAGCGCTTATCGACAACTCAGGGAGTTACTCACGACGTTTCGCTTGAAGCTCGAAGGTCCCGGGCTCAAGTCTACCTTGCTGCAAACCACCGAGGAGTTCGCCGAGCGCATGGGGGCGCCAGTGGAATTCTTCTACGACCTCCCGCCGTACCTGCTCAATCCTAACGAGGAGATCCACGTCCTGCAGATCGTGCGCGAGGCTCTGGCCAATACCCATAAGCATGCTCATGCACATTGGGCCGCCGTCTCGCTGCATTTTAGCAATGCCCAGTTGTTGCTTCAGATCGAGGATGACGGTGTGGGTCTCAAAGACAACAACTCGCCGGCGATGCATTATGGCCTGGTGATCATGAGCGATCGTGCGCAGACCTTGGGCGGCGAACTAACACTTGGCAATCGTGCCGCCGGCGGCACCCTGGTGGCACTGAGGTTCACGCCGCAAACTGCCCGCCTGATTGCCCGCCAACCGGGGCACGGTGCGCGCGATGTAGCCACCACCACCAACCACAGGGAATAAGCGACGATGGCCGACTCCGCCAAGTCCGTTCAGGAAACACCCGCCACGCTTTTGATCATCGACGATCATCCACTATTGCGCCGTGGGGTCGCACAATTGCTGGAACTCGAAGACGATCTGGAACTGGTGGGCGAGACCGGCGATCCGGAAGAAGGCCTGCGTCTCGCTGAAGAACTCGATCCGGACATGATCCTGCTGGATCTCAATATGCCGGGCATGAATGGCATCGAGACCCTGAAGCGCTTGCGCGAAGCAAACTATGCCGGTCGCGTAGTGATGTTCACGGTATCGGACCACGAAGAGGACGTGGTCGCCGCCCTACGTGCCGGTGCCGATGGCTATCTGCTCAAAGACATGGACCCAGACGAAATGGTGCGCCAGATACGCCAAGCGGGACTGGGGCGCATGGTGATCAGCGACAGCCTCACGGTATTACTTGCGGAAGCCCTGCGTAACCAGCGCAACAAGCCAACCACACCAGATGTGCATAGCCTGACCCAGCGCGAGCGTGAAATCCTGCGCGAGCTCGCCGCCGGACTTTCCAACAAGCTGATCGCGCGCAAGCTCGACATCACCGAAGGCACGGTCAAGGTCCACGTCAAGCATCTGCTCAAGAAACTCAACCTGCGCTCCCGGGTGGAAGCGGCGGTGTGGGCAGTGCAGGCCAACCTCGGCGACTGAGCCAGACCTCGATTTTCGTGGATACCTCCAAAAAGCAGCGAGCCATCAAGACGCATTGATTTTTCCGTCACAGCGCACAAAAAACGCTTTACCAACAAACAGATAAAATACATCTTCTTCTATCTCGAAAGTGGTATCTACCTGCTTTTGCAGCTTTTTTCGTCAGTTCCCCCCCCTATAGAGAGGGCGTATCTTGCGCCTTAAAGCCTTGTCTCTTGATCTTGCTCAATCTCGAGAGGGCATGACAAGGCGCCTTGCATACTCATCGATTGGGGGAGTCATGACCGGAAACGTAGACCTTGACCATGGTGGTGCCACAAGCAACCATGCCGGCGGTGGCCGGAGACGTGCGAATGCCGATATCGAGCACTGGGACACCGAAAACGAAGAATTCTGGAATCGGGAAGGCAAGAAGATCGCCACCCGCAACCTGTGGATCTCGATTCCCAGCCTGCTGATGGGCTTCGCCGTGTGGTTGATGTGGGGCATGATCACCACGCAAATGCGCAACCTGGGCTTTCACTTCACGGTCGATCAACTCTTCACCCTGACCGCCATCGCCGGACTCGCCGGCGCCACGCTGCGTATTCCCGCCTCGTTCATGATCCGCATTGCCGGCGGGCGCAACACCATCTTCCTGACCACTGCGCTGCTGATGATTCCGGCACTCGGGACCGGCTTGGCGCTGATGAATTCGGGCACGCCGCTGTGGGTGTTCCAAGCCCTTGCGCTGCTCTCCGGCATTGGCGGCGGCAACTTCGCCTGTTCCATGAGCAACATCTCGACCTTCTACCCCAAGAAGCAGCAAGGCTACGCCCTGGGCATGAACGCTGGGCTGGGCAACTTCGGCGTCACCACCATGCAGATCCTGATCCCGCTGGTGATGACCGTCGGCATCTTCGGCGCCATTGCCGGCGACCCGATGGAGCTGACCCGCGCCAGCGGCACCCTGATCGGACGCATCGAGGCGGGCACCGACACCTGGATTCAGAACGCCGGCTTCATCTGGTTGGTCTTTTTGATCCCGCTGGCCTTTGCAGGCTGGTTCGGCATGAACAACCTGCGCACCGTCACGCCGAATCCCGGCACGCCGCCGGCCGCCTTCGGCAAGATCATCGGGCTGTATGCACTCGGGCTCATCGCCTCAGTGGTCGGCATGATCGCGCTGGACTGGATCAACATGTGGTTGGCTCTGCCCATCACCATCCTCTTGACCTTAGGACTGTTGCTGCTGCTGCCGGGCGCCATCAAGACCAGCATCAAGACCCAGTACGCCATCTTCCGCGACAAGCACACCTGGGCGATGACCATTATCTATACCGCCACCTTCGGCTCTTTCATTGGCTTCTCCGCCGCCCTGCCGCTTTCCATCACCGTCATCTTCGGCAACATGATGGAGGTCGCCGCCGACGGCGCCATGACGAGAGTCGCCAACCCGGACGCGCCCAGCGCCCTGACCTGGGCCTGGATGGGTCCCTTCGTCGGCGCCCTGATCCGCCCGGTGGGCGGCTGGATTTCCGACAAGGTCGGCGGCGCCATCGTCACCCAGATCATCTCGGTGATCATGGTGGTGGCCTCCGCCGCGGTGGGCTACGTGATGATGCTGGCCTACAACGCCACCGACCCGAACCAGTACTTCTGGATGTTCCTGGCGCTGTTCATCGTGCTGTTTGCCGCCAGTGGCATTGGCAACGGTTCCACCTTCCGCAGTATCGGGGTGATCTTCAACGTGCAGCAGAAGGGCCCGGTACTGGGCTGGACCTCCGCCGTGGCCGCCTACGGCGCTTTCATCGCTCCGCGCGTCATCGGCGAACAGATCAAGGCCGGTACCCCGGAAATGGCCATGTACGGTTTCGCCGTCTTCTACGCCGCCTGCCTGGTGGTCAACTGGTGGTTCTATCTGCGCAAGAACGCCTACGTGAAGAACCCGTGATGAGACGCCCGAGCCAACGCTCGGGCTTTTTTTAGAGATAGCTACCTCCTTGGATATAGCCATCGGCGCAAAGGAGGGAGCCGCTTCATTGAATTGATTCATGTCAAGACCAGGCCGCATGCAGTGTGTCAGCTTGACACCGTTCTCCCAAGCCACGCAGGAACAAGCCATGAACCATCTCGACGGGGTGACTCGACCTCAGCAGTACCAGGCACTGACACTCAGTACCCTGGCATTCACCACCTGTTTTGCAGTGTGGACGATATTTTCCATCATCGGCATCAAGATCAAACAGGACCTGGGCCTCAACGAGACCCAGTTCGGCATCCTGGTGGCCACCCCGATATTGACCGGCTCCATCAGCCGTATCTTCCTCGGCATCTGGACCGAGCAGTTCGGTGGGCGCCGGGTATTCAGCCTGTTGATGCTGATCACCGCAGTGTGCGTCTTCCTGCTCTCCTACGTCGAAACCTACGCCATGTTCCTGGTGGCCGCCTTGGGTGTCGGGCTCGCCGGTGGTTCCTTCATCGTCGGCATCGCCTATACCTCCTACTGGTTCGAGAAGGAGAAACAAGGCACGGCGCTGGGCATCTTCGGGGCCGGCAACATGGGCGCCGCGGTGACCAACTTCGCCGCGCCCTTCCTGCTGCTGGCGGTGGGTTGGCAGCGTACGGCGGTGGTCTATGCCATCGTGCTGGCGGTAATGGCGGTGATCTTCTGGATATTCACCAAGGAAGATCCGCTGACCCGCGCGCGGCGCGGTAGTGGAGGAAAGGCCACCTCGGCAATGGCTCAGCTTGAGCCACTCAAGCATATCCAGGTGTGGCGCTTCTCGCTCTACTACTTCTTCGTATTCGGCGCCTTCGTGGCGCTGGCCTCCTACCTACCGCGCTATTATGTCGGTGCCTATGAGGTGAGCATCGCCGTGGCGGGCACCCTGGCGGCGCTCTACACCCTGCCGGCCAGCGTGTTCCGTGCATTGGGCGGCTGGATGTCGGATCGCTACGGCGCCCGGGCGATCATGTACCTTACCTTCATCGCCTCGCTGGTGTGCCTGTTCCTGCTCGCCTATCCGGAAACCAGCTACGTGGTACAGGGCAAGGAGGGCGAGATCGCCTTCACCCTGGCCATGCCGCTATGGGGCGTGGTGGTGCTCACCGTACTGCTGGGCTTCTTCATGTCGTTGGGCAAGGCGGCGGTGTACAAGCACATCCCGGTCTATTACCCGCAGAACGTGGGCTCCGTGGGCGGCTTGGTGGGCATGATCGGTGGCCTGGGTGGCTTCTTCCTGCCGATCCTGTTCGGTGCGGTGCTCGATCTTACCGGGGTGTGGACCAGTTCCTACATGGTGCTGTTCGTTCTAGTGGCTGTGTCGCTTGTCTGGATGCACGGAGCGATTCGTCGCATGGAACGTCAGCGCGTGCCGGAGCTAGCGGAGGAGCATTTTCGCTATCTCCCCGAGATTCAGGCGCCGGCGGCGGCTTATGCCAAGCACCATTCCAATGGCGAGCATTCTACCGAACGCTGAAGACCTCATCTTGGCAGGTGCTGCCCCGGATTCACCCTCCGGGGCCGTGTAGCATCATTTCTCGGTGACATCTTCGATCCAGGTCAGAGCCGCTACGGCAGCGGGGAAACCCAGGGTGGGGATCGACATCATGGCCACCTGCCTGAGTTCCTCGGCACCGATGGATTCTTCCAGGGCACGCCTCGTGTGGGAATGCACCGCGCCCTCGGAACGTGCCCCTACCGCCAACGCCAGCTTGACCAGGCGGCGGGTGCGCTCATCCAGCGGCCCCGACTTGGCGCAGGCTTCTCCCAGAGCGGCATAAGCATTCCATACTTCAGGATACTGTTCGGCAACTTCACCGGCGCCGGAAGGCAAATTCTGTTGAGACATAAAGACTTACTCCTTCTAAAGTAAATACCATTTCTGCCGACAATAAGCTCGAGTCCTTGCTACGCTAGTCGACTTGTCCATTTTCACCCTTGGGTACCCACCCGTTTAACCTATACTATGTATTTACGATCATCGAGCCCTTGCTAACCCTGCGTCAGCATTCTTTACATAAAGGCAAGGCTCACAGTGAGGAGGAAAGCATGTCCCTGCCCCGTGTTGCTGCAGTCAATGAGGTGCGTGACAGCTGTCGCAATTGCCGTCTGCGCGAACTCTGTCTGCCCGACTCCCTTTCCCTGGCAGAGGTGTCCAAGCTCGAGGAGATCGTTCAACGCCGCAAACCAATTGCCCGGGGCGACTATTTGTTTCAATCCGGCCACCCTTTCAATGCCATTTATGCGGTGCGTACCGGTTCCATCAAGACATCGAGTCTGCTGGCCAATGGCGATGAGCATATCACCGGTTTTCATTTCCCCGGCGAGGTAATCGGGCTTGAAGCCATCACATCCGATCGACATGCCTGCGCCGCTATCGCCATGGAAACCTCGAGTGTCTGCGAGATTCCGTTCCATGCGCTTGAAGTGCTGGGTGAGAAGGCGCCCAAGTTGCAACAGCAGCTGGTTCGCATCATGAGCCGCGAACTGGTCACGGAGCAAGGTACTGCCCAATTGCTCACCCGCCGTTCTGCGGAGCAACGTCTCGCCGCCATCCTTCTAAATTTCTCCGAGCGCTTCGTCAGACGAGGCCTGTCCGGCAATCGTTTCCGCCTACCCATGTCACGCCTGGATCTGGGCAATTATCTTGGATTGGTGCCTGAAACCATGAGCCGCACCTTCCGTCGCCTGGAAGAGCAAGGCCTTCTCGACATCGCCGGCAAGGAAATTAATATTGCCGATAAATCTGCCTTGACGGAACTGGCCTATGGAACGGCACCCGAGGCGACTCCGAACGCCTGCCGTCGCAGCGGATGAAGTACCACCCTATCAGTGGAACGATCGAGCAGACGTGACTTAAGTCAACATCCTACGGGGCGTCACTAACTATAGTGAGTGCAAAGATCCTTGGCTAAGGACACAGGATGGTTGCCCACGTAGTGCTCGATCGCGCCTTACTTGAAAAATACGCTTGCACCGAGTCCTGCCAGGGGCCCTATTCTCCCCTGATGCATTTACGCAAGGATTTCTCGGAGAAAGCCTACCGTCAGGCGGCTCAAGCCAGCAATGAAGACCCGATCCCGAGACCACTCTCGGTTTCCTTGTGTCTGCCTGCCAGCCATGATCTAGACGAACTAAACACTTGTCCAGGGGTAGACACTGCCCGTCATACAGCCTGCATCAATGAGTATATTGGCCATTTCGAACGCGAAATCGCTTTGCAAGCCGCTCTGTTCGACAAGGATCGCCAGATAGAGCACGTTCATGTGAATGGCGACTTATCGGCCTGCATGAAATATACCCAGTGGGAAAGGCTATTCGGCGTACTGACACACCACTTTTCGCTGGCTCAGGGCGACCAGCCCACCTCCACCATCGACATAAGACCTGATAGCGCCTCTTCCGGGTATATAGCACTCCTTGGGGAGCTGGGATTCACCCACCTGAACCTGATAGCACGGACTCAAACATCATTCCCGGGTCAGGGCAGCGGCAGGTTTTGCGTGGAATCTCTTGTGCCGCTTATCGACGCCGCGCGGCAAGCGCAGCTACAGGGTGTGGGCATTACATTGACTTACGGCTATCCGCAGCAGACGCTCGCAAGTTTCGAGTCAGACTTGGCCAAACTGGTCGCGCTACGGCCGGATCAAGTCAGCCTTTACTACCACCGTTTTTTCGACGCTGAAAACGCCACCACCACACTCCCCCTCGCGCATCTGCAGCAGGCCATCCTGCATTTCAAGGAAGCCGGTTACCAACATCTTGGCTTGGGGCATTTCGCCTTGGCGGAAGACGACCTGACAGTGAACTGGCACAGGCACACTCTGCGCTACGATTTGGGTGGGTATTCGCCCCGTCGGAGTTGCGATCTGATCGGTCTAGGGGCTGGGGCCTTCAGTCGGCTGGACGATAGCTATAGTCAGAATACCCTGGGGTTATCTCACTATTTCAACCATCTCGATCAGGGCCGATTGCCTGTATGGCGCGGCTACAAGTTGAATTTCGATGACCTGTTGCGACGCGAGATCGTTCATCAACTGCTGGATCGCCATAGGGTTGAGGTCAAGGCGATAGAAGAGCGGTATCACATCGTGTTTCGCAAGTATTTCGCCTCAGAATTGGTGGCGCTAACCCCCTTTGTCGAGGATGGCCTGGTGACGCTCACGACAAATGCAATCACGTTACAGCCAGCCGGACAGGTTCTTCTGGAGCCGGTATCCGCGCTATTCGCGCCTTTCAGGAACAAGGCACGACAGCGTTTATTCCGGATCGTTTGACGCAAGAGTGCCTTGTTCGAACTGCTCGCCTCGCTATCTGCTCATGATCATGATCATGTCGCCATCATCGTCCACCAGGAAAGTGGGTCGCGGGTAACGGCCGCACCGACGATATAAGCAAAGATCGCGATGGCTATCAGCGCCGCCGCACCTCGCGTGGCCGGGGTACGACCGCGTTTGATGGCGATGGTACCAACGCCGATATAGGCCACCAACCCTATGAGCTTGGCCGCCAGCCAGGGCTGCTGGGTGGGCCAGGCCTTGAGCAGGATCATCAGGGTGACGCCTGCGATCAGTAGCACGGTGTCGATCACATGGGGAAGAATGCGCACCCAGCGCCGCTTGAGTTGAGGCGATTCCCGTACCGCCCACCAGGCTCGCAGCATGAACAGCACGATGCTGAGCCCCGCCGCCAGCATGTGGAGCTGTTTGATCAACACGTAACTCGCCATGCACTTTCTCCGATTTCGTAAGGCACTTCGGCTTGCTTTATGCTAAAAATGCCTAACGTTAGAACTAATTTTAAGATCTTTGGTCTGCATCTTGAATGATGCCAATGAATCTGGAGGCCTACCATGTGTAATCCAGTTGTGACTCACTTCTTCGACGAGCCCACCAGCACGTTCAGCTATGTCGTTCAGGACCCGAGCAGTAATGCCTGCGCAATCATCGATTCGGTACTCGATTTCGATTACGCCGCGGGGCGTACCGACGTACGTTCCGCCGACGCCATCATCGATTTCATTCAGCACCATGATTTATCCGTCGAGTGGGTACTCGAGACCCACGTGCATGCCGACCATCTTTCCGCCGCGCCCTATTTGCACGCGAAGCTGGGAGGCAAGACCGGTATCGGTGCCAGAATCCGCGAGGTCCAGGAGACCTTTGGCAAGGCCTTCAACGCCGGCACCGAGTTTGCCCGGGACGGCAGCCAGTTCGATCGTCTGTTCGAAGAGGGTGACACCTTCACTATCGGCGGTCTGAAAGCCCGGGTGCTGCATACCCCCGGGCACACCCCCGCCTGCCTCACTTACGTGATAGGCGACGCCGCCTTCGTCGGCGATACCCTGTTCATGCCGGATTACGGCACGGCGCGTTGCGATTTCCCAGGTGGCAACGCCCGCACCCTGTATCGCTCGATCCAGAAGGTACTGGCGCTACCCGGCGAGACCCGACTGTTCCTGTGTCATGACTACAAGGCGCCCGGCCGCGAAGAGTATCAGCACCAGACCACAGTAGCTGAACAGCGGGCGAACAATGTTCATGTGCATGAAGGCATCGATGAGGATGATTTCGTCAAAATGCGCACCGAGCGGGACGCTACTTTGAACATGCCCAAGCTGATTCTACCCTCGGTGCAGGTCAACATGCGCGCCGGACAACTGCCGCCCCCAGAGGACAACGATCAGGTCTATATCAAAGTGCCTATCAATCTGTTCTGAAACGGTTAATAAAGGAGAGTTCATGTGGATGTGACGGCCACTATTCATGGTCTGATCGGCGGTGTTCTGATCGGCCTGTCCGCCGTATGGCTGATGGCGACCCTCGGGCGTATCGCCGGTATCAGCGGCATTCTGTCGGGGCTTTTGACCCGTAGCAGTCCAGGCGATTCCGCTTGGCGGTTGACCTTTTTTCTGGGGCTGATCAGCGGCCCGCTTATCCTGATGCTGCTGGGCAGTGGCCTGGGTGAAGGGCTAGGCAACGTAGTCAATGCTCCCGCCAAGGTAATCGGCGAGCCTGCCGGAGGCATCGGTCTGATGCTGCTGGCCGGCCTGCTGGTCGGGGTCGGCACCGGTATCGGGGGAGGCTGCACCAGCGGTCATGGCGTCTGCGGCATGGCGCGCCTATCGACGCGTTCGATCGTTGCGACCGTTACCTTCCTGCTGGTGGCCATGCTGACCGTCTATGTGACACGACACGCAATCGGAGGTGGCGCATGAAAGCGCTAATGGGTTACATCGCTGGATTGCTGTTCGGCCTGGGACTGGCGATTAGCGGCATGACCGACCCCGCTCGGGTGCTGGGCTTCCTTGACGTTGCCGGCGCCTGGGACCCAACGCTCATATTCGTGCTGGGCGGAGCCGTGGTCACGACCTTCATCGGTTACCGGCTGGTGCTGCGCCGCGACCGGCCCCTGGTGGCACAAGGCTTTCAACTGCCGACCCGGCGCGACCTGGATGGACGCCTGATCGGTGGCGCGGCGCTATTCGGCATCGGCTGGGGGCTCTCCGGCTACTGCCCGGGGCCGGCATTCGCCTCCATCGCCGGCATCACGCCGCCGCTCGTTGCCATGCTCGCAACCATGATCGGCGGATGGTTTCTGGCGCGTAAGCTGCCGGCAAAAGCCTGACGCTGCTGGAATCCGGTCAAGGCTTGGGCGAGCCCATCATTTTTACCAGCTCGTCCTCGCCGGGTGCGCCCTGTGTTACCGATAACCGATCGTTTTCTCCCGCATGATAAAAGGTGCTGGGCGTGGCGTTCAGCCCTAGAGAGCTCATCAACTGATTGTTGGCGAACAATTCGTCTTCTTCTTCCTTGGGCAGCTTATCAAGCAACGCCACCTCGTCACCGTTTTGATGGTCGCGAAGTGCCTGGGTAGGATCATCGGCGGCAAGCAGGGCAATCGCCTTCAGCGGGCTATCCTTTTTGAGAATACCCACCATGACATGACGCAGTTGCACTTTGCCGGCTTCCACCCAGGGCCGTGTCTGCTTGAAGAACTTATGACAATAGGGACAGTTGGGATCGGTGAAGGTATAGAGCACACGCTCGGCGTCATCATCGCCATCGGCGATCCAGGTGCTTTCCTCGAGCTGTTGCCACAGTGCCGCATCCTGCGGCCCGCCCACTAGCTTGGCCAGGGGCTCGGCGGAAAGATCGTTACCCTGGGCATCCAGCAATGTCCCGACGATGGCATGCTGACCGTCCTCGGTGACATAGACCGCCACTTCACGGCCTTGCACGCTGGCAGCGTAGCCGGTCAGTCCTGCCGGGGTCTCGAAGCGCTCATGCACCGTCAAGCCCTGCTTTTCCAACGCCTGAACCGGTGCCGGCCACTTCGACTCCTGAGCCATACCGTCCAAGGGCCAGAGTAGCCCTGTCAGAACAACGATCAGCAAACCGTGGCCCAGGTGATTATCGATCATGGAAACTCCTTTTATGACGTAAGTGGCGCTCTTACCCTCTCGACTCAAGACGTGCTCCGCTCCCCTTCCCGGGCTTGATCAAGCCGTTCGAGAAACGCCTCGGCACTGATTTCACCGACAATGCGCTGACCACGACGCTCCTTGCCATCAGGGCCAATCAGCATGATGGTGGGCGGTCCGAGCACGCCATACGCCTTGAGCATGGCCTTGTCGGCGGCATCGTTCTCGGTCACGTCCGGGCGCAGCAGCTGCATGCTCGCCAACTCCTTCTGTACTCGAGGATCACCGAACACCTCTTCCTCGATCACCTTGCAGGAGATGCACCACTCGGCGTAGTAATCGACCAGAGTCCATTGGCCACGCTCGCCGGCAAGATCGAGCTTGCGCGACATATCGGCGAGATCCTCCACCTGCGCAAAGCGGGCCATGAAGTCTTCTTGAACGCCAGCGCCTGCCGGAGCCGACTGGAGAAACGCCAGAGGCCGGTAGGGATCGTCACCGCCGCCAGCGCTGCCCACCAGCATCACCGCCCCCCACAGCCCCAGTACCAGACCAGCACTGCGAGCAATCAACTGCCCCGGGCTCGGCACGGTAGCCTGGCTCGCCTGCCATAGCGCGACGGCGATTCCCACGAGCCAGGCACCCCACAGCCCCAATTCGATGCTGCTCGGGATGACCCGGGCGACAAACCAGATGGCCATGCCCAGCAGCACGAACCCGAATAGCACCTTGACCCGGGTCATCCAGGCCCCGGGGCGGGGTAGCAAACGTGCGCCCAGCGCCCCGACGAGCAGCAGCGGCGCGCCCATGCCCAGCCCCAACGCCAGCAACACACTACCGCCCAGCAGTGCATCGCCGCTATCCGCGATATACAAAAGCGCCCCGGCAAGAGGGGCGGTCATGCAGGGGCCGACCAGTATCGCCGAGAGCGTTCCCATCGCCGCGGCGCCCCCCAGGGTGCCGCCGCGCTGGCGCTGCTGCATGTTATCGAGGCGCTGACGCAGCGCCTGGGGCAACTGCAACTCGAAAAGTCCGAACATGGCCAGGGCCAGCACCACGAACAGCAACGCGAACACGCCCAACACCCAGGGGGTTTGCAGCATCGCCTGTAGATTGGCGCCGGCCAGGGCGGCGATGACGCCGATCACGGCATAGGTCAGGGCCATGGGCAGCACGAAGGCAATCGACAGCAGCAGGCCGCGCTTGGCTCCCGCGCCGGAACCCACCACCAGGCTCGACAGGATCGGCACCATCGGCAGCACACAGGGCGTGAACGTCAACAGCAACCCCATGCCGAAGAAAGCTGCCAAGGCCCAGCCAAACGAGGCATCGGATAGCTGCGCGGCCAGGAATTGGTCTTCGCCCAGCGCGGTATTGTTACCCTGAGGATTAGCGACCGCAGCATTCTGCTCGGGCTCGGGCTCGGGCTCAAATTCTGGCTCGGTCGTGGCCGGACTGCCGGCGCTTGATTCGCTGGAGCCAAACCACGAGCCAGACTCTGAGCTAGAGCTAGCGCCAGAACCACTCAGGGACGAGAAAAAACCGCCTCCCGCCAGCTTACCGTTCTCGAGGCTCATGTTGGCTAGATCCAAGGTATCGCGCTGCGGGGCATAACAGAGGCCATCCTCGGCGCAGCCCTGCCAGGTCAGCGCCAGGCGTTCGGCTTCCTGGGGGTCGACCCGTACCTCGAGTTCCTCGTAATAGACCTCGGATTCGCCGAAGTACTCGTCGCTGATGATCCGGCCATCGCGCAGAGAGAACGGCGCGATGGCGGAAGACTCGCCCTCGATGCCCAGGCGCTTGCGATAGAGGTAATAGCCCGGCGCGATCTCCCAACGCAGAACCACCTCGCCGTCCTGCTTTTCCGCATGTAGCTTGAAGGCCTTGTCGACGGGCAGGAAGTCCTGATTCGCGGCGAGCCCCCCCTGACTCAACACGACCAATATCAACGGTAATAGAAACCGTATAAACAAACGTGACAGAGCACTGTCCGGCATCTGACCACTCCTCCAAAAACAGACCACTGTGTCGACCGGTACGAAAAAACTAAATAAGTGATGCACCCATGAGGCGCGGAAAAGCGCTTGAATTCTTCATTGAAAAAGCGAAACAGGACTTATTGATCTTATGAAGGGCCGGATCGTCTGCAGCCCCCATCTTCTCGTAACGTCAGCGATGCTTGACCATGGGGGGGTCGATCGGCGCACCTATAATATCATTTACCTCTGAAATTTACCTGAATCGCCTTCACCGGTCCGAATGGGCAACCCAAAATGGCAGCAAAGACGTGTGAAACGGCAAGGCACGCAAGCCTCAACACAACCGAGGTTATCGTGATAGCCGTGCTAAGCTGACAGGATAAAAAAATCTAAAGAGGAAAATCCATGGCCACGGAATCGGCTTCTCACTCCTTGTCATCCAGCCCCGCAAGCGCCGAGCATCGAGATCGGATCGTTGCGGATCCGGCTCTGCACTCAAGAGTGCCTGCCACCGATATCGATACGCTTGCGGCGTTGCTGGCGCATCTGATCGACACCGGCGCCGACCACCTGCCGCTGCCCGGCCAAGGCGGCACCTTGAGCCGCTGGCAGACTCTTGCCGATGTGGCCGGTCTCGATCTTTCCTTGGTCAAGCTCTTCGAGGGCCATACCGATGCGCTGGCCATCATCGCCGAACATGAAGCCGACGCCCTGGTACCCGCCGATGGCCAGTGGGGTATGTGGGCCGCAGAGCCGCCGTTTGCGCGTGTGGCGATAGAGCAAACGGGCGATGAATGCGATGCCAGCGGCAGTGATGTGACGATTTCCGGTCGCAAGGCCTGGTGTTCCGGTGCACCGATTCTGACCCATGGTTTGATGACCGCTTGGCAGAACGACGCCCAGCGTCTGGTAGCGGTAGCGCTGGATCAGCCCGGGGTGAACGTCACCGATAGGGGCTGGGAGGCGGTAGGTATGGCCGCCACTGCCAGCGTCGAGGTGGAGTTCGATCACGCCCGGGCGCTGCTCATCGGCCCTGCCGGGGGCTATCTCGAACGCCCCGGGTTCTGGCAGGGTGGCGCCGGCATTGCCGCCTGCTGGTTTGGCGGCGCCCGCGCCCTGGGGGAGACGCTGCGCGCTCGGGCCAAAGGCAATGACAACCCCCATTTACTGGCGCACCTGGGCGCAGTAGATGTGGCCCTGGAAAGCGCTCGGGCCACGCTGCGCGAAGCCGCTCGCTGGATCGATGCACATCCCCGAGAGAGCGCGCAGCTTATCGCCATGCGTGCCCGGGCCGTAATCGAAAACGCCGTGAATGAGGTAATCCATCATACCGGTCGCGCCCTGGGGGCGGGGCCCTATTGCCGTGACCCGGCTTTCGCCCAGCGCATGGCGGATCTGCCGGTGTTTCTGCGCCAAAGCCACGCCGAGCGCGACCTTGAAGCATTGGGCCGCGAGTTGGCGGCTGCGGAGGCCTCGCCCTGGGGGCTGAGCCCATGAGCATGAACGATAACCGGCGCATCGTCGGCGAAGGCACTCCCGAGAGCGACTGGCTCGCCTGGCCGGGTCTGCTCGACATGCCCGCCGCCGAAGCCTCAGCGCTGGTACCCGCGGGAAGCCGCATCGTCATGGTGGCGCCGCATCCGGATGACGAGATAGTGGGCTGCGCGGGTTTGCTGATGCAGCTGGCCGCCCTCGGCCATGAGATACTGATTCTTGGCGTCACCGACGGCACCGGCAGTCATCCTGGCTCTGGCTACTGGACCCCGGAGCGTCTGGCCAAGGCCCGCCCACAAGAAAGCCTACGTGCCCTCGAATACTTGGGACTCGCCAAGGTGCCTATCCTGCGACTGGGACTGATCGACACACGAGTGACGCAAGAGCGAGCCGCGCTGATCGCGCACCTTGACGATCATCTTCAACCCGACGACATCCTGGTGACCACCTGGCGCGGCGATGGCCATCCGGATCATGAGGCAACCGGCCAGGCCTGCGCCGAGGTAGCCAGCACCAAGGGGTGCTCCCTCATCGAGTTGCCGATCTGGACCTGGCACTGGGCAAGCCCCGGGGACCCTCGCGTCCCCTGGGAGCGCGCTCGGCGTATTGAACTCAGCCTCGATCAATACGAGCGCAAGTGCACCGCTCTGGAGGCTCACGTCAGCCAGCTCACTGCGGATGACACGACCGAGCAAGGACCGGTGCTGGCGCCTTTTGCGTTGGCGCGACTGCTGCGCCCTTTCGAGGTGCTGTTTCTATGAGCTTCACGAAGGATGATTTCGATACGCTCTACGCCCAAAGCCCCGACCCTTGGGGCTACGAGCATCGCTGGTACGAGGCGCGCAAGCGCGCTCTGTGCCTTGCCATGCTGACCCGCCCCTATTACAAGCGCGTATTCGAACCTGGCTGCTCGATTGGTGTGATGAGCGAGGCGCTTCTGGAGCGCTGCGATACCCTGTTGGGCTGGGATTTGAGTGCCGCCGCTCTCGAAACCGCTCGCAAGCGTCTGGCTCAGCATAAGCATGTGACCCTGGAACAGCATCGACTGCCGGATACCTGGCCCGAGGGCAAGTACGATCTGGTAGTATTCAGTGAGCTGGGGTACTTTCTCGATCGCTCGGCAATGGATGTCGCTGTTACACGCCTCTCGGCGCTTCTTGAAGATGGCGGTGAAGTACTGGCCTGCCACTGGCGTCATCCTATCGAAGGCGGCGAAATCGATGGCGAGACGGTACATCGCCTAATCAACGAGGGCAGCGGACTGACTCGTCTGAGTCAGCATCTGGAAGAAGACGTCATCATCGAGCTGTGGTCTAAAGAAAAAAGCTCCGTGGCTCGACGCGATGGCTTGATATGAGATCGTTCATCACAGGGAAGTGAGATCGCCATGATCGGTATCGTCGTACCCGTGCACAACGAACAAGACCACCTGCATTGTTGCCTGAATGCCTTGACGGTCGCCGCCGAGCACTTTTCTTACATTCAAAAGGAGGCGGTGGAGATCGTTCTGGTGCTGGATACCTGCACCGATGATTCTGCGGCCATTGCCACTACTTTTCCCGTTCGTGTAATCGAAGTCGAACATACCAACGTGGGTATGGCGCGGCACATCGGTGCATGCTGGCTACTCGAGCATGGGGCGCGCTGGCTGGCTTTCACCGATGCGGACAGCGAAGTCAGCCACGATTGGCTGAGCAGCCAGTGCGAACTTGATTGCGATGCCGTGTGCGGCAACATTCGCCTGGCGCAATGGTCCCAACTACCCGTCGTTCAGCGCAAGCGCTACCTGGCGCATCTGCGTGGCAGTGACCCTCGGCGCATTTACGGCGCCAATCTGGGCGTGTGCGCCAACGCCTACCGTGCGGTAGGCGGCTTTGAACCCCGTCGTGCTCACGAAGATGTGCATCTGGTGCGCGCACTCCAAGCCGGCGGCTTTCGTATCGTCTGGAACGCCGCTTCCTATGTCCTCACCAGCGCTCGCTGCAAGGCGCGGGCGCCAGAAGGCTTGGGGGCTTTGTTGCAATCGCTGGAGGTACCCGGCATGGAGAGGGAAAGTCTATGACGGCCTTGGCGGCATCGCGTCGTCGTGGCTGATTAACGAGGTGATGACAGAGGGCTCCGCGGTCAGATCGTGTACGGACTGGCCCTGCCCGAGCGCAGTGCCAGCCTCAGGCCAGGGCTGCCATCACCCGCGCGCCAGCAGCCGCTGCAAATCGTCGACGACCGCGGGCCTGGGATCGCTCTCCCGGATCAACAACTGCGCCTCCCCGTCACGAGTGAAGGCAAACACGGCGCTGGAGTGCGAGACGTCGTAGTTGCCTTCGGCGTCCTTGTCGCCATAGCCGTAGGTGACGTGGTACCGGCGCGTCAACGCATCCAGCGCGGCCCTATCGCCGGTCAAACCTACGAACTCGGGGCCGAAGGCGGTAGTATAGTCGTGTAGCGTTTCCGGATCGTCCCGAGCCGGATCGACGGATACGAACAATACTCGCAGTTCGTCCTGCGTCTCTTCTCCCAGTTCATTCGCCGCCGCCGCGAGCTGGGCAAGTGTCGTCGGACACACGTCGGGACAATGAGTGAAGCCGAAATAAAGCAGCGTGACCTGGCCACGGTAGGCCTCGGCACTGACGGTCTTGCCATTTTCATTGACGAGCTCGAAGGCCAGTGGCGGCATGAGCCCGGAAATATCCTTGGTTCGCCAGCCTGGATCGGAACAGCCGACGAGCCCAGCCAGAGCCAACAACATCAATAGCGTATGGCGCATCATTCCTCCTGGGTGAAAGTCGGCGAAACGACACGAAAGGTGACCGGCAAGCGCTGCTCGTCGACGAACTCGAGGGTGACGCTCGCCTCATCGCCCACCTCAAGGGGCCGAGTACGCTCCATGAACATGAGGTGATACCCACCCGGGGCGAAACGCACCCGTTCACCGGGGGCCAGCGTCAACTGCTTCATGCGCTTCATGGAGGCCGTACCGTTGTTTTCACTACTTTCGTGCATCACCACCCGCTCGAAGGCGGCGCTTTTCGCCCCGACCAGCACATGTCGAGTATCGCCGGTATTGCGCAGATCGAAATAACCTGCCGCGGGCAACTCTCCGGGCAGCAGCCGCAAGTGGGCGTTGTCGACGGCAAGTTCCGCCGCCGCTCCCGCCAGCGGCAACCACAGCCACGCCGTCAGGCCCCACATCAAGTGCCTCTTAAACCATTGCATCGCGTTTCTCCATGGCTAAGGACGCCTTGTTATCCTGGCTCTATCACGTCCTCCTACGGCGTTTAGAAGCCAACGCCTATCCTGCGGTGGGGTGCTTTGAATCGCGCCGTTCTCATGAAGACATGCATTGGGTGCGTACGCTCCGGCCAGGGTGCCGATGAGGCATCCATTATAACTGCCGACGCCAGCGACTCTCGATCGTCTCCAGTTCCGCTGGGCCATATAGCGCCCGCTCGTGACCACCATACAAGGCCCACAGCTGATCGCCGAAATCAAAATGCCACCATTCGTTGGGCAGGTTGGTGAAGCCTTGTTCGTGCATGCGGTAATACAACAAGCGGCGGCGATCCCTCACTAGGCGCTGGCGATCATTGAGATCATCGTCTTGACCTTCGAAATAGTCACTATGAGAGGCCGGTACGGCCTCGTCGAACAGGGTTCCCATATCGAGCATGAGACCATCCGCGTCGCATAGGGTCACGTCTACCGCGCCACCGGTCAAATGCGGACTGGGTGCCCGTGAATCGGTGCTGGGCACGGAGACGAATTCGCGGGTGCGTGAAAGGAGCTCCGTATCGTCGGCGTCAGGATGACGAGAGCGAATCGCCTCCTGGAGCGTATCGAACAGATACTGCTGTACCCGCCAGGGGCGCCAGCCATCAAGCACCACCAGGCCAAAGCCCTGAGGCAGTGAACGCGCCACGCCAAGCAGGCGCCGGTAAATCTCTTCTCGCACATAGCAGTCGGGCACCGCGCCGGGAAGGCCTTGCTTGGCATAGACGGGAAACGTCTTGAGCGGCTCCGGGGCCAGGCTTACCGGCACTAGTGGCGCGTCGTCCGCGGCGATGGGTATACGACTCAAGGCTCCCCATTCGGGCCCGGGCTGACTGGGAATCGGCGGCAGCCCCTCGCTTGCGAAGGCAGAAACAGTCTCACTCATTGCATTATCCAAGTACGGTCGGCAGCCACAGGGTCAGAGGCGGGAAAAGAATCAATATCAGCAGCACCAGTATCGCGGTCAGCACGAAAGGCCAAATGGTCCTGAACAGCGCAGTGATCTCGAGTCGACTGACCGCCGCCGCAACGAAGACGCAGGCTCCCATGGGAGGCGTAATCAAGGCAATGGTGATATTCAAGGTAATGATGATGCCAAGATGCACCGGATCAATGTTCGCCATCATCGCTACCGGGGCGAAGATCGGAGTCAGCAGCATCAGCGCCGAAACTTCTTCCATGAACATGCCGGTGACGAAAGTAATACCGCTGAGCATCAGCAGCACTAGAATCGGCTGATCGGTATAGGGCGCCAGCAGTTCGACGAACTGAGTAGGCACCTGGGCATAGGAGAGTAGCCAGCTGATTGTCGCCGAGGCCGCCATGATCAGGAAGATCGCCGAGGTGAGCCGTGTCGTCTCGACGATCGCTCTCCAAAAATCAGCAAGGCACAGATTGCCCAAAGCAATACCGCACAAGGCCACGTAGAGCGCGGTCAGCGCGCCGGATTCCGTCGGGGTGACGAAGCCCAATACGATGCCGGCGACGATGATGAACGGCGCAATCAATGCCGGCAAGGCCGCCAGTGCCGCCTTGCCAAGCTCGGAGGCCCCAGGCCACCCGCCGCGTTTGGTCAAGCCCTTGCGCCAGGCGTAAAAGGCATTCATCGCCATGAAGGCCACCCCCAGCACCAGCCCGGGAATCACCCCGGCCAGGAACAGATCCCCCACGGAGGTATTGGTCAGCGAAGCATACAGGATCATGAAGATGCTGGGCGGAATGATCGGCCCGATCAGCGAACTGCCCGCGGTCAGCCCGGCAGCGAAGGCAGTGGAGTAGCCCTCCTTACGCATGGGCGGCACCAGTAGCGAACCCAACGCCGAGGTATCCGCCACGGCGGAGCCGTTGACCCCGGCAAAGAACACGCTCGACACCACGTTGACGTGGCCCATGCCGCCGCGCAGATGGCCGACCAGTAGGCGCGCCAGCCCCATCAAACGCTCGGTCAGTCCGCTCGCGTTCATCAGGTTGCCGGCCAGGATGAATAGCGGAATCGCCATCAGTGAGAAGACGTTGATGCCGCCGAAGAACTGCTGCGGCATCATGCGCGCTATCATCGCCGGATCGACGAATAGAAAGCCCACTACCGCTGTCGTCAGCAGGGCGAGGAACAGCGGCAGACCGAGCAGTACGTGCACCAGGAAGACCGCCAGCATGGTGAGGGTCATGCGTCCTGCTCCACCAGCGCCTTCAGCGGTGCCGGCCCGTACCATAAGGCATGCCAGGCCAGCAGGGCGAAGCCGATGGGCATCGACATCATAGGAATGGTGCGACTGATGCCCAGGCCTGAGCTAGTGAACATGGCTACCGACTGGGCATAGCGATAGCTGAACAGGGCGCCGCCGATGGCAAGTGCCAGGGTCAGTAGCCATTGGTAAAGATTGAGCAGTCGACATAGTGGCGTCGGTAATAGCCGCTCGATCAAGGCGACCCGCATATGGCCGCCTTCCACCCAGACTGCACCGGCGGCCAGTAGCACGGCGCCGATGATCAGAAAGCGCGCCAGCTCATCCGTCCAGATGGGGGCGCCGCCAGCGAGATAACGCAGGAAGACCGCATAGAGGATGACCCCCAGGTTGATCAGCAACAGGGCGCTGGCAATCGTCAGCGATACCGCTCGACTGATCGTCAGCACCCGCTCTCGCATCGCAAACAGGGTGTTAGACATGGAAGGCCCTGACCCACGTTATCACTGCGCCAACTGCGTCATGCCGGCGTCATCAAGGGCCAGGTCGATCCAACGCTGCTCGATATTCTGCTTTTTCAGCCACTCAAGATAAGCTGGCTGGCCCTGCTCACGAAAGGCATTCAGGTTCTCCTCGGATGGCTCAATGACCTGCATACCCTGCTCTTCAAGATAGGCGATGCGCTCATCCACCTTGGCCTCGTTGTGTTTCCGGGCCATGGTGTTGGCCTCATCGACCGCCTCCAGAAAGGCCTGGCGGGTCTTCTCGTCCCAGCCGTCGAGCATGGCCCCATTGCCCACCAGGAACTGATCCGAGTACTGGATGTTGGCCAGGGTCAGATAATCCTGCACTTCGTAGAGGCTGCCCATGATGATGTACATCGGCGGATTCATCTGCCCATCAGCCACGCCGGTACGTAGGGCCATATAGACCTCGGTCCAGGGAATCGGCGTTCCCGAAGCGCCGAAGGCTTCGTAGAGCGCTACCTGGCTGGGGTCCATGGCACGAAAGCGCAGTCCTTGAAAATCCTCCGGGGTACGAATGGGCTTTTCATTGTTGGTAAAGGCTAGAAAACCGCCCTCCTCGACCACCGCCAGCATCTCGATGCCGGTACGCTCGCGCAGGGTCTCGTCGAATGTCTTCCAGTAACTGCCCCCGTCGAAGAAGGTCCGTGCAGCCTCGAAATCCTCGAACAGGAAGGGAATCGCGCTGACGAAAATTTCCGGCATCACCGGCGATATCCCTGCAAAGGACGCGATATTCAGATTCGGCGAACTCATGGTCTGCTCCATGCGCGCCTGCTCCTCGCCGAGCTGGCTGTTGGGATAGAGCCTGAGCTCGAGTTCGCCACCGGTCTTCTCTGCCACCAGTTCCTTGAGATTGGTGGCGAACACGTGCACCGCGTTCTTCTCCGGGTCAGGCGCACCGTTGTAGCTCAGGTTCACGGTGGTTGCTGCCTGGACAGATCCGACCATAAGTGAAGCACCGAACAGGCAAACCGCTCCCACGGTTGATGACAGTGAACGCTGCAGAAGTGACATGGACCTCTCCTTGTTGTTGTGCGGATTTCATCTGCATCCACTGGCAGTATCGGCAGACCCGCCAATAATGTCGAGTTCATACAGGATGAACAGAGTGGCATAAAAAAAGCGACTCTCTAAAGAGAGCCGCCTGAAGCACAAGGAACATTCTACTCAGGATTCAACGGAACCACTCAGCCCTGCTTGTGCCATTCAAAGCGCTTGAACGGCTCATCGATCGGCGTCTGGGCTAGATGGTTGGTGTAGTTACTCATCACCTTCTGAGCCAGGCCGAGCACGACTTCCAGCACCTGGCGCTGGGTATAGCCGGCGTCCAGGAAGCGTTTGACCGTGGCATCGTCGACTTCGCCACGCTGACGTACCATCGCTAAGGTGAAATCGCGCAGGGCTTCGAGTTTTTCGTTCGGCAGCGAGGTCTCGTTACGCAATGCTTCGGTGACCTCGTCATCGACCTTCATCTGCTTGGCTATGCCAGTATGCGCCGGCACGCAGTAGTGACAGGCATGCTCGACGTTGATCGTCTGCCATACCACCGTCTGTTCATTGGCATCGAAGCTAGTTTCAGTGAACAACTGGTGAAGCTGCTGATAACCCTGAAGCAGCCCCGGTGCTTCAGCCATCACCGCATGCAGATTGGGGATCATGCCCGCGGCATTGATCGAGTTATCCAGCAGCTTCTGGCTTTGCTCAGGAGCGCTATCTTTATTGTGCAGAGTAAAGTCGGTCATGCTCGTGTCTCCTTGGGAATCGGCATTGGTCAAGCATCTTTTCGGGGATTATCCGTTTTGAGCGAACGCTCAAAAAAATCCGTACGGATGCTTACTAAACGATAAAATTATCCTAGCTGGATTTGAGCGATCACTCAAGATAAAATTTGAATGTTCACTCAAATCCATGCGGATGATACCTGTAGGGGCATCGCATCAGTGGGAATTCTCCATGCCACGCCACGCCCAGCACAATCGCCAGGAAACCCTCGACAAGGCCCTCTCGCTATTCTGGCGCAAGGGCTTCAAGGCGACCTCGCTCAAGGATCTGGAAGACGCCCTCGATATGCGCCCCGGCAGCATCTATGCCAGCTTCGGCAGCAAGGAGAAATTGTTTCAGGAGGTGTTGCAGCGCTATGGCCGCCAGGGGCTGGTCGAGCTCGAGCGCATCCTGACAGCTAATTCTTCGCCCTTGGGCGGCCTTGCCGACTATCTGCGTCAACTCGGTGAGCTGCGTGATACACCCCGACCTTCCCACGCCTGCATGCTGGTGAAGACATTACTGGAGCTGGGGCCGGGCGGCCAGTCCGCTCTTGCTCAGGAGATACTCGACAGCATGGAGACGCGTTTCATCGACGCCTTCAAGGCGGCTCGAGAGGTCGGCGAACTGGCTCCTGGCCAGGATCCCGAGCGCCTTGGGCATCGATTCCAGGCTCAAGTGATGGGGCTACGCGCCTATGCGGAGAGGAAGATAGAGCGGGCCGCTCTGCACGCCTTGGCCGATGACATGGCCGACGACGTCGAGCGGCTTGCCAGGGTCTAGCGAAACGAGGCCTTCATCGCCTCGATGATCCGGCCCATTTCGTCCTCATTCGTGATGTAGGCCGGCATGGTGTAGAGCCAGCGGCCGAAGGGCCGCAGCCAGACACCCTGGCGCCGCGCGTAATCCGCCACTCCCCGTAGACTACTTGCATCCTTCGCCTCGATCACTGCGGTGGCGCCCAGCACGCGGACATCCGCCACCTCGGGATGGGCACGCAGATCGGCGTCCTCGAGCAGTTCCCGTTGCAGCACGCGACTGAGCCTGTCGATTCTGCCAAGGTAATCTTCCTGTTCAAAGACCGCCAGACTTTCCAGCGCCACCCGGCAGGCCAGCGGGTTGCCCATGAAAGTAGGCCCATGCATGAACGCATGCAAGGGAGTGTCGCCGATAAAGGCCTCATGCACCCGGCTGGACGCCAGGGTGGCGGCATGCCCCAGGTAACCACCGGTGAGCCCCTTGGAGAGCACCATGATGTCCGGCGACACGGCGGCATGTTCGGCGGCGAACAGCCGCCCGGTGCGGCCGAAGCCCGTGGCCACCTCGTCGAAGATCAACAGCACGTCGAACTCGTCGCACAGCGCACGGGCGCCGCGTAGGTAGTGAGGCGAGACCATGTTGAGTCCACCGGCGGCCTGCAGCAGCGGCTCCATGGTGAGCGCCGCGATCTCCCGGTGATGGCGTTCCAGCACCCGGCGCAGGTCGTCGAGATCGGCTTGCACCTCCTCCGGATCTGCCGCGAAGCCGGCCCGAGGCGCTGGGGCGAAATGGTGCCGGGGCAGCGCATCGCTGAACAGGGCATGCATGCCCTCCTCCGGGTCGCAGACCGCCATGCATCCCAGAGTGTCGCCGTGATAGGCCTTCATCAACGACAGCAGGCGGCGCTTGTGGGGCTTGCCCTGCAGATGGTGATACTGCAGCGCCATCTTCATGGCCACCTCCATACCCACCGAGCCGCTGTCGGAGAAGAACACATGCTCGAGCCCCGGCGGGGTGATGCGCACCAGCTCCCGGGCCAGGCGCTCGGCGGGCTCGTGGGTCAGCCCACCCAGCATCACGTGGCAAAGCTCGCCGGCCTGCTCGCGGATCGCCGCCACCAGGCGCGGATGGGCGTAGCCGTGGATCATGCACCACCAGGAGCAGGTGGCATCCAACAGCGTCTCGCCGCTATCCAGGTGAAACCGCGCGCCCTGGCCGCCGATCACCTTGGGCGTGGGTCGCTGGGTCTTGAGGTGGGCATAGGGGTGCCAGACCGGGGAGTTCATGGTGTGTCCTTCTGGGGTAGGCGAGAAGGTAGGTGAGAGGGTAGACGAAGATGGCTCGCGCCCGTCCGCGCCAGCGCCTCGGGGCCCCCGGCGTCAAGCCGTGGCATCACGCCCAGACAGGGGCCGGGCAGGTGCTGCTCGAGGGTGGCCAGGTTGGCGCGGTAGATCGTCTCGTCCGCGGCGAAGTCCACATCCCGCAGGTTGCCGACCCAGCCTGCCAGCGGCAGCCCGTCGGCGCGGATCGCCTCCGCCGTGAGCCGCGCCTGATTCAGGCAGCCAAGCTCCAGGCCCACCACCAGAATTACCGGCAGGGCCAGTCGTGTCGCCAACCCGGCCAGGTCTTCTTTATCGTTCAACGGCACCCGCCAGCCGCCGGCGCCCTCTATCAGCGTCAGGTCGCGAGGCTCGGCCAGCGCCGGCGCAAGCGCCCTTGTCAGGGTGTCCAGCGTTATTTCCTGGCCGACCTGACGTGCCGCCAGATGTGGGGCGATAGGGGGCGCGAAGGCCACGGGGTTGATTCGCTCATAAGGCAGCCCAGGATGGCACTGGGTCTGCAGCGCCAGGGCATCGGCATTGCGCAGCCCCTGAGGAGTAGCGTGGCAGCCGGAGGCCACCGGCTTGAGTCCCAGGGTGGTGAGGCCATGGTCACGCGCCCGCGCCAGCAGGGCGCAGCTGACGAAGGTCTTGCCTACGTCCGTGCTGGTACCGGTAACGAAGAAAGTGGTCATGATCAGACTTTCAGTTGCAGGGTGAACAGGTGATAGCTGACCGGCAGCCCGGCAGGTTCGCGCAGCGCCTCGTAGCGCTCCTCGGCACGCACCAGATCGGCGCGTCCGAGCCGTGCCCCGGGTCGGGCCACTTGGGCGCCCACCCCCTTGATGGAGGCGCGTACCGCGCCGAAATCCGCGTAATGAAAGCGCCGGCGTTGCGCCTGCAGCTCGACATGGCGAAAACCCGCCCGTCGAGCGCCGGCCAAATGACGCTCGGCACCGTCGAATGCCAGCACGCCGCCAGTCCGGCCTGCTTCGGACCAGGCGCGTGCCACCTCGGCCAGGGTCCCCGGTCCTAGGGTATTGATCAACGCCAGGCCGCCTGGGCGCAGCACCCGGCGAATCTCGCGTAGCGCCTGCTCCGGGCGCGGGCACCATTGCAGGGCCAAGTTGGAGAACACCAGATCCATGCTGCCGCTCGCCAGGGGCAGGGCTGTGGCATCGGCACATAGCCAGCTGGCGTGATCGCCGTGGCGTCTGCGTGCCTCGGCAAGCATGCCCGGCGCCAGGTCGAGCCCCCATACCCGCGCCGCGGGATAGTGGGCGGCCAGCCGTGCGCTCCAGTGGCCGGGGCCACAGCCCAGATCGAGCACCGTGCGCGCTGCTTGCGGCAGCAGCGGCCACAGCGTCTCGCCCAGACGGGCTTGGGCGCTGGCCAGTTCCAGGTAGCGTGGTGCGGCGCGGGAAAAGGCCCGGGCAACCCGACGGCGCCAGTTCTGCGCTGCGTCGTCGGATCGAACGACCGACACGCTCATGGCATCACCTCCCGGTGAGCGAGCGACACCAAGGCCTCCGTCAGCGCTTCGGGCCGGGAAAGCTGCGGGCAATGGCCCGCACCGGGCAGACAGGCCGTGGCCTCGCGCCGTGTGGTCGCATCCAGGAAAGGGTCATGCGCGCCGGCCAGGGTCACAATCGGACAGGGTGGCGCCGTCACTTGCCGGGAGACGTCGAGTCGTTCAAGCCATTCGAGGCCCGCCATCAGGGTGCCATCATCGGCGCTGGGCAGGGTGGTGGTATCAGCACCGATCAGCCTCGTCAGCGCTTGCCGACAATGCGTCGAATCGGGCTCGCCCTCCAACTGCCAACCCAGAAAGCGCTGCCAGGCGGACTGGCCGTCGCGTTTGTAAGCGCGTCGAAAGGCCCGGAGCGACTGGAGCGTGACGCCCTGCGAGGAACAGAAGCGCCTCCCCATGCCCAGCATGATCACAGCCTTGGGCGACGGCAGATAGTCGAGCAGGCTCACCGCCAGCAGTGCGCCCAGCGACCAGCCGACCCAGATGGCTTCCCGCGGCAGGTGAGCAACCATGCTGGCAGCCAGAGCCTCAAGGTTCTGGGGCTCGGCCAACGGGAAGTGGACGCCGTAGCCCGGCCAGTCCGGGGCGGTTACCGCCACACCGGCGGGCCAGTGGGGTGCCAGCGGCTGCCAGATACGCGCATCGATTCCCCAGCCGGACAGCAGCACCAGCGACGTCACGACCTGTTCTCCTTGGTCGCCAGCTCGGCCAAGGCGTCAAGCAGACGATCGATCTGCGACGTTTCATGTGCCGCACTCAGGGTAATACGCAGCCGCGCCTGACCGCGAGGCACCGTCGGAGGGCGAATCGCCCCCACCAGCAGGCCGCGCGCGCGCAGCGCCTCGGCCCAGTGCAGTGTGCGGGCATTATCGCCGAGCAGCAGGGGCTGAATGGGTGTCGTCGAGGGTAGAAGCCTGAGCCCCAAGGCCTCGGCACCGGTGCGGAACCGAGCGATGTGGGCATGCAGTCGCGCGCGGCGCTCGGGTTCTTGCTCAAGGATGTCCAGGGCCGCCAGGGTTGCCGCGCTCACCCCCGGCGGCTCGGCGGTAGTATAGATACACGGTCGGGCGAACTGGAGCAGATGCTCAATCAATAGCTCGCTGCCGGCCACGAAGGCGCCCGCCGAGCCCAGCGCCTTGCCCAGCGTACCCATCAGCACTGGCACTTCGTCGCTGGCGTGAGCCCGACCCACGCAGCCGTCGCCATGCGCACCGAGCACGCCCAGGCCATGGGCATCGTCGACCATCAGCCAGGCGTCGTGACGCCGACACAGGCCGACGAGGCCCGCAACGTCGGCGATATCGCCATCCATGCTGAATACGCCGTCGCTGACCACCAGTCGCGGCGTGGCCGGATCGGTGCGTTCCAGCAGACACGCCAGATCGTCGAGGTCGCCATGATGGAAACGCCGCGACGGCGCACCGGCCAGTCTCGCCCCATCGAGCAGCGAGGCGTGATTGAGCCGGTCCTGAAAGATCGCCGTGGTGCCATCGCACAGTGCCTGCAGCACGCCCAGATTGGCCAGGTAGCCGCTGGTGAACAACAGCGCCCGAGGACGGCCGACCAGGGCCGCCAGGCGCGCTTCCAGGTGCCGATGAATCTCGAGATGGCCGCTGACCAGCTGGGAGGCGCGAGCACCGGCACCGTGGTGTCTGGCCCCAATGGCGGCAGCCTCGGCCAGACGCGGGTCGCGGGCGAGACCCAGGTAGTCGTTACCGGCGAAATCGAGCGTGGCGTCTCGGCGATGCACCCGACGCTCACGCCACAAGCCCGCGTCGCGTCGCGCGGCCTGGCGCGCCAGCAGACGCTGATTCCAGCTTCCCGACACGCATGGAGTAGCCGGCATCTCAGGCGAGACTGGCATCGTAATAAAGCACCTCGCCAGCAGCGGTGTCCGGTTGCCTGGAGGCCACGGCGTGCAAGGCGCCGTCATCGCCTTCTATCTCGCGACGCTCCGGCACGATGCCCAGTTTGGCAAATAGTGCCTGGTCACTCTGAGCCTGAGGATTGGCGGTGGTCAGCAGCTTGTCGCCGTAGAAGATCGAGTTGGCGCCGGCCAGAAATGCCAGGGCCTGGGTCGACTCGTCCATCTCTTCACGACCCGCGGAGAGTCGCACATGGCTTTGGGGCATCAGAATGCGCGCTACGGCGATGGCGCGTATGAAATCGATGGGATCGAGATCTTCCGCGTATTCCAGCGGCGTGCCTGGCACCTTGACCAGCTGATTGATGGGCACCGATTCGGGGTGTGGCTCGAGATTGGCAAGCTGCTGCAATAGCGCGGCGCGGTCCCGCGGCGCCTCACCCATGCCAAGGATGCCACCGCTGCATACCTTCATGCCCGCTTGGCGCACATTTCCCAGGGTTTCGAGACGATCGGCATAGGTACGAGTGGTGATGATCTCGCCGTAATACTCCGGCGAGGTGTCCAGGTTATGGTTGTAGTAGTCGAGCCCCGCTTCGGCGAGCCGATCGGCCTGCTCCGGCGCGAGCATGCCTAGGGTCATGCAGGTCTCGAGGCCCAGCGCCTTGACCCGGCGCACCATCTCCAGCACCGCCGGCAGGTCGCGCTCCCGCGGGCTGCGCCAGGCCGCGCCCATGCAGAAACGGCTGGCGCCGGCCTCCCGGGCCGCCTCGGCCTGGGTCACTACCGCCTCGATTTCCAGCAGTTTTTCCTTACCGAGCCCCGTGGCGTAGTGCCCGGACTGCGGGCAGTACTTGCAGTCTTCGGGGCAAGCGCCTGTCTTGATCGATAGCAGCGTCGAGACCTGCACCTGGTTGGCATCGAAATGCTGCCGGTGCACCTGTTGTGCCTGGAACAGCAAGTCGTTGAAGGGCAAAGCGAACAGCGCCTCGATCTCGTCTAGGCGCCAATCGAAACGAAGGGTGGGCTCGTGCATTGTTGTTAACCTAAAATATTTGGCAAGGTTAACAGACGCTAAAGTGCTGGCTCGTCAATGTCAATCCTGTTCGGTCAACCGCCAATCCTTCGCCATGTCCGGCAGAAAGGCTTCCACAGCCGCGGTGGCGACGATATGAGTCGTGCCCTGCTCCGGGTCGTCGATATTGAGTCCACCCTTTACTGCTGTGACTTCCGCTCTGCCCCGGGGCAGTCCCGCGGCCAGGGCCTTTGTATCGACCTTGTCCGGCTCCTGCACGCCGATGGTGACCTGCACCCGCATCAGGCTGTGGTCATAACCCAGGGACTTGAACAGTACGATGGAGGAGTGATGCAGGGCATCCTGAATCGCTCGACTGGCAGCCTTGGTGTAATCGCCGCCGTAAAGGTCGTTGCCGGTACCCATCTCGAGGATGACGCGCTTTTCACTTGCTTGCTTATCCATTTGTTCAGCCATGAGTCGGCTCCATGTCGAATGAGACCTTGAGAGCGGCGTTGGCGATCACGGTGACGCCGCTGCCGTCCGGCTTGGGTACATTGAGCCCACCCTGCACTACTTCCACCGCCGGCTGACCGTAGGGAAACAGGGCTAGCAGCGCCTGCTTGTCGACGGCGTCGGGCTTTTGCACGCCTACTTCAACGTCGATGATCATGGCGGTCTTGGGAAAGTCGAAAAGCTCCGCCACGTTTAGCGAGTTGTGCCACAGCGCATCGCGAATCGCCCGGGCCGCCGCCTCGGTATAGTCTTCTCGGCGCAGGGACGTGCCCATGCCGAACTCCGTTACCACGCGCTTTTTGGTCATTTGTCGCTCCGTTCGATTTCGCTTGAATTCCATATTCCGTAATGTCGGCGTTTCAGGACGCTTACGCAAGAATATGCCTGCTACAATGCGCATTTGCTGATTTCACGCCGGCCTGGAGTTTTCTCATGTCCCATTCAACGCCTTTTTCTCCCGCCGAACGTCTGGCCGCTCTGCGCGGGGCCATGCGCGAACATGCCATCGATGCCTGGTGGCTGCCCTCCTCCGACCCGCATAGCTCCGAGTATCTACCGGAACACTGGGAAGGCCGCGCTTGGCTGTCCGGTTTCGACGGCTCCGTGGGCACTCTGACCATCACCCAGGACGCCGCGGGGCTATGGGTGGATAGCCGCTATTGGGTTCAGGCCGAGCAGCAGCTCGAAGGCAGCGGCATCGAACTGATGAAGCTTCAGCAAGGCCAGGCCCAGGCTCCCATCGAGTGGCTGGCACAGCAGTTGCCGCAAGGTGCGACCCTTGGCTTCGATGCGGACGTGGTCTCCCTGGCCAATGCCCGACGCATGGAAGAGCTACTGCTGCCCCGAGGCGTCAAGCTGCGCAGCGACCTGGATCTACTGGATAGCATTTGGTCGAATCGGCCGGCGCTGCCCAAGGCCGAGGTCTACGAACACCCCAAGGAGTATGTTTCCGGCACCCGCCGCGAGCGTCTTTCTGAACTGCGCAAGGCTCTGAAAGAATCCAGCGCCGACTGGCACCTGCTCTCCACCCTCGACGACATCGCCTGGCTGACCCAGCTGCGCGGCGCGGATGTGGACTTCAACCCGGTATTTCTGTCCCACATGCTGATTGGCCAGGACAGCGCCACCCTGTTCGTGGCGCCGGGCAAACTGAAAGACGACTTGGCCGAGACCCTGCGTGAAGACGACATCGGCACTGCCGATTACGATCAGTGGAAGGCACATCTAGCGAAACTGCCGATCCAGGACCGAGTACTGCTCGACGGCGCCAAGGTGAGCCTGGCCAGCGCCCAGGCGCTGCCCGAGAGCATGACGCTTTTTGATGGCATGCAGCCCACGACTCTCGCCAAGAGTCGCAAGAGCGAAAGCGACATCGCCCATGTGCGCCGCACCATGGAAGAGGACGGCGCGGCGCTGTGCGAATTCTTCGCCGAGTTCGAGGCGGCACTTGATCGGGGCGAGACGCCCACGGAACTTGAGGTGGATGAGCGTCTGACCGCCCAGCGGGCCAAGCGCGAAGGCTTCGTCTGCCAAAGCTTTGGCACCATCGCCGCCTTCAACGAGAACGGCGCTCTGCCCCATTACCATGCCACGGACAAGGCCCATGCCACCATCAAGGGCGATGGCTTGCTGCTGATCGATTCCGGCGGTCAATATTACGGCGGCACCACAGACATCACCCGGGTCGTTCCCATCGGCGACATCAGCGCCGCGCATCGGGAGGACTTCACCCGGGTGCTCAAGGGCACCATTGCGCTATCGCGTCTGCATTTTCCTGAGGGTATTGCCTCACCCAAGCTCGACGCCGTCGCCCGGGCGCCGCTGTGGTCCACCGGGCGAGACTACGGCCACGGCACCGGCCACGGCGTGGGCTATTTCCTCAACGTTCACGAAGGCCCCCAGGTGATTGCCTACTCGGCCACGGCCACCGAGCACAACGCCATGCGCGAAGGCATGATCACCTCCATCGAACCCGGGGTCTATCGCCCCGGCAAATGGGGCGTACGCATCGAGAATCTGGCGGTCAACCGCCGCGCGCCGGAGAGCGAATTCGGCGAGTTCCTGCACTTCGAGACATTGACGCTGTGCCCCATCGACACCCGCTGCATTGCACGTGATCTGCTCGATCGTTCGGAAATCGAGTGGTTGAATGCCTATCACAAGGAAGTGAGCGAGCGCCTCGGGCCTAAGCTTGGCGAGACGGCCAAGAAGTGGCTAGAAGAGCGAACTAAAGCCATCTAAGGAATCATTCCATACGAGCGCCGGCAGTTGCCGGCGTTTTTACATCATAACCGAGAACAGTCTATCTATTTATGAGCATATGCTTAATCTGCAGGGCTTGCGCATACTTTGGCTGAATTCAGCACCGCAGAAAATCCAGAAGCGTCTGAGCCAACACTTCAGGAGACTCTTCTGCCATATGATGCCCACAGTCGATGCCGTGACCGGTAAGCGATGTTGTCCAAGGTCTCCAAACCTCCAGCACATCGCCATATAGCCGCTCGAGATCGTCTTTCAGTGACCACAGAACCAGTGTGGGGCAGCGGATACGCCTACCCTGCTGCCGGTCCTCCTCGTCATGCTGGCGATCTATGCCCAGGCCGGCTCGATAATCCTCGAGCATGCCATGGACAGTATCGGGATCATGAATCGATCTTTGGAAGTCTGCATATGCGCCCTGCCCCATCTGCTCGGGCGTACCTCCATACCAAGCGTCGGGATCGGACAGGATGACGCGTTCCGGCGTTTCCGGCTGGGCGAAGAAAAACCAGTGCCACCACTCGGTAGCGAATCGAGAGTTACACCTTTCCAGTGCTTCGAGAATGGGTACACCGTCGAGCAAGACTACGCGGCTTATGAAATCGGGATGATCCATAGCGGTTCGGAACGCCGTATAGCTACCTCGGTCGTGACCAACGATGGCGAACCGATCAAAGCCGAGATACCGCATGAGTGCGATACAGTCCCGCGCCTTGGCCCGCTTCGACGATCCACTATGATCGGCAGTATCAGCAGGTTTCGAGGATTGTCCGAAGCCTCGTAAGTCAGGACAGACAACCGTATGACGCTTGGCCAGCAGCGGTGCCACTCGGTGCCAGGTTGCATGTGTTCGAGGATGCCCATGCAGAAGCAATACTGGAGAACCCGTGCCGCCGTATCGCACTCGAAGCGACGCTTCAGGAAGCTCGACTGTCTCTAGTTTGAATCCTTCGAACACACCGTCACCTCCTGAATCAGCCGTTTCTAGTCCAGGATCCACACGCTCTGGCGTTGATGCGAAACTCCGGGCTCTTGTTGATGAAACTCATGGATGACATGTTGACGATGGCTACTTTGCTTTACAGATCAAGTAGTTCTTCCACCTTCCCGTCATTACTCCTTGATCGATTGTTCGTCGGAGTGACGTGAGTGTGGGCTACCTAGTTCGCTTACTCAAATCAATGCCAAATTACACCCGCTCTGCTTCTTCCAGATGCATGCGCAGCAGTTGATACACCGTATCGCCGTCAAAAACCGCTGCGTCGAAACCGGATTTTTCGTTGAAGCGGGCAAACTGCTCGATGCGCTGAGCATTCTGGCCAACGAAGGCCATATCCCAATCCGAGAAAAGCCGCGCATCAATCCGATCGAAGGCGAGTACGCTGACATGGGAATGCCGTGGGTCGCATTGGATGCGCTCGAAGGTATCCTGAATCTTGTCGTGGGGCCCTTCAAGTACCTGAGCGAAGCAGCCGGTATTGAACATCAGCGCGCCGGTGACCTCCGCCTGCCGATTGTTGCGCTGCGAAGCATCAAGAATATCGCTGATCTCTTCCTGCAGCTTGTCGTCGTCGGTGATGTTGTTGCGACTCATATAAACGAGCCGGTAAAGCATATTGTCCACGGTTATCGGCTCCTTCAATCATGAAACGGACATAGGGGAAGCGGTTTGCGTCGAGCGCATGAAATGCTCGATGTTTTCAGGCGCCATGGGCTTGGCGATGTAATAGCCCTGCGCAGTGGTACAGCCACCCCGTGCAAGATCCTCGTACTGATCGAGTGTTTCCACCCCTTCAGCGATAGTCATCATGCCCAGGCTTGTGCCCATGGCAAGAATGGCCTCCATCAAGGCTTTTGCCCGGGGTGTCTGATTTGCCTGAATGAAGGATTTGTCGATCTTGAGCTTGCTGAACGGGAAACTGCTGAGATGGCTCAAGGAAGCGTACCCCGTACCGAAATCGTCCATGGCAATGGCCACGCCCATATTCTTGATGGCCCATAGACGCTGCATCACCTCCTCGGTATTGTGCATGAGAGTGCTTTCGGTGATCTCGACTTCAAGGCGCTCGGGGGCCAGGCCACTGGCCTGCAACGCCTCGCGCACGACGGTGACGATGTGATCGTCGTTGAACTGAAGCGGCGATACATTCACCGCCACGATCTGTTTGCCTTCCCAAGTGGTTGCCTGCTGACAAGCGGTACGTATCACCCATTCACCAATGGCGTGGATCTCGCCGAGCTCCTCCGCCAGGGGTATGAAGTCCACTGGCGAGACCCGCCCGCGAACCGGATGATCCCAACGGATCAAGGCTTCGAAGCCGCTGATGCTATCGTCCGAGAGGGATTTCTGGGGCTGGTACAGCAGCGAAAACTGACGCAGACACAGGGCGCGGCGAAGATCCAGCTCAAGATTGCAACGCTCGAGCGCATTGGATTCCAGATTCGATTCGAAGAAGCAGTAGCGAGAACGGCCCAGACGCTTGGCCTCGTAGAGCGCCAGTTCCGCATGCTTGAGCAGTTCCTCGGGATTGCTGGTGCCTTGACCAAGTACCGCAACACCGATGCTCACACCGCTATTGATCTGATGACCGTTGATGAGAAAAGAGCGCTGCAGAAGCTCTACCAAGCGCTCGGCCACCGTCTGTGCACCGTCGGGTTGCTTGCTCTGTGTTTGCAGGATGACGAACTCGTCTCCTCCAAGTCGAATCAGGATATCGTTACTGCGTATCGCCGAGCGCATGCGCTTGGCCGCCAAGATCAATAACGAATCCCCCGTTGCATGACCCAGGGTATCGTTGACCTGCTTGAAACGATCCATATCAAGCAGAATGACGGCGCTTGCCGCGTTATCCTCTCCGATGTCACACAGATCCTGGATGTGCTTGTCATACATCGTCCGATTGGCGAGTCCCGTCAAGGCATCGAGTTGCGCAATGACGTTACGGGGCGCACCCGACATCGTCCAGTCGTTGATGACCATGACGATACGGCGCCCTTCGCGGCGATCGTCCAGATATAGGGTCGTGGTAATGTTTTCTCCGACCTTCAGGCTCAGCACGGAAGCCCCTGGATCGTGCATTTGATCTTCTAGAGAGTGCCGCTCCTGTTCGCTTGCGCTATGGGTCCAGGTCGACAGCGGCAAAGTGCCGATTAGAGACGCCGAGTCGGCAAGGCGAAGTTGTGTCGCAAATGCGGCGTTGGCGTACACCACGCTATTCTGCTCATCGAGAATGGCAATACCCGCCGAGGCTGCATCGACACTTTCGGCAAGCATGGCTGTACTCCCTCTCTCCATCCCGGTTACCTCACGAATTCATTTACTGCGGTGTCGCCACCTTTGCGATGAGTATCGGCAGCAATGAATTTTCCTTAAGGATACGGGAGGCGTATCAGCTATCCTGAGCATCACGCTTTACTGATCCAAGGGCATTGACGTCATATCCACAGCACACCAGGGCATTTTGACCCTTCGCCATTATTTTTGCCTCCGGCGGCAGCGAACCCTTGACTCACGGGATGATGTCACCCACATAGTGAGAGGTGACGGACAAACATCAACGGAGAGATGACCATGAGACGCTATATCTTTGCTGCAGTGGCCAACTGGCTCAGAAAACCCGCGAACCGGGCAAAAGCAAAGCATCATGCAAGGCAGGCCTGGAACAAGTATCAGAACCGTAACAAAGGACCTAACAACGACCCTAACCGGAGGTGAGAGTGTTTCACGCGGTACGCTCCTGCACGTTTTTAGCGCCAAAAAAAACCGCCGCTTGGCATGACCCGTAAGCGGCGGTTTTGACTATTCTTTTTGGCCCGCCCTATAGGATTCGAACCTATGACCTTTGCCTCCGGAGGGCAACGCTCTATCCAGCTGAGCTAAGGGCGGAAACTGCGACATGAGCGCGCAGCCGACGCGCAGTATCCTACCCGCCCACCCGCTTGCTGTCCAGCCGTTACGGGCACTTGCCAATATGACCTGGCGCTTCATTGACCACGGCGCGGCGCGGCGAATTTTCCTGCCCCTCCGGTTATCGCTATACTGACGACCTTGGCGCCGAGCCGATTTACTGACAAGACCGTGAGAGGTGGTAAGAGTGAAATTCAAAAAAACGATCATGGGGGCTTTGGCCATCCTCGGCTTGGCTGCCGGTATAGCTTCAGCCCAGGATGACACCATGTCAAAGGAAGCCATTGCAGAGCGACTCAAGCCGGTAGGTGAGCTATGCATGCAGGGTGATGATTGCGGCGGTGCTGGTGCAGCACCGGCAGCAGCCGTTGCTGACAGTGGCGGCGATGGTGGCAAGTCCGGCGAAGAGATCTATAACAGCGTCTGCATGGCCTGCCACGATACCGGCGCCGCTGGTGCACCGATTCGCGGTGAAGAGGCCGACTGGTCAGATCGTGTATCCAAGGGCTTCGATACCCTGCTGACTCACTCGACCGAGGGCTTCAACGCCATGCCGGCCCGAGGCGGTAACCCGAGTCTTTCCGATGACGAAATGTACGCCGTCACGGCTTACATGGTCGAGCCGGTCATGGAGGTTCCTGCCCAGGAGGGTGGCGGTGCCGCTGCCCCCGAAGACGGTGGCGAACAAGCGGCCGAGGGCGATAGCGATACAGGCGCAGAAGAAGGCCAGCAGGCCATGGCTCAGAACGAAACCGATGCCGAATCGAACGCGGATAATGAACAAGGTGGCGCGACCGAGACAGCCGCTGCTGGCGATGCAGGCGGCTCCGATCTGTCCGGCGCCAGCAAGATCGGCGTCTGCTCGACCTGTCACGGTCAGGATGGCAAGGGCACCACACCCATGTATCCCAACCTTGCCGGGCAAAACGCCACCTATCTGGAAAACTCCTTGAAAGCCTATCGCGCCGGCGAGCGTGAAGGTGGCATGTCCTCGGTCATGACGCCGATGGCGTCAGGACTTTCCGATGAAGACATCGTCGATATCGCCGAGTATTACAGCCAGCAGACGCCGTAATTCCGCACTCTTAGCGACAATCGGAACACGCCCTGGAGACCAGCAATGGTTTCCGAGGCGTGTATGTCATCAACAACTCGCTATCCGAATCGACCGACTATCCCAATAAGGAACGCAGCCCAGCGATGGCGTCTTTCCCTCGGGCCTGCTTCTTGGTGGGATCTTCCTTGTCCGCACGCCCTTCCCACTCCAGATCTTCCGCCGGTAGCTCCTCGAGAAAACGACTCGGTGCACAATCCATCAGCTCGCCATAGGCCTTGCGTTGCCTCGCCAGGGTCAGGGTCAGGGTACGTCGGGCGCGAGTGATTCCCACGTAAGCCAGACGGCGCTCCTCTTCCACCGTATCGGCCTCGATGGAATTACGGTGCGGCAGTAGATCTTCTTCCAGTCCCATGAGATAGACGTGGGGAAACTCCAAGCCTTTCGAGGCGTGCATGGTCAGTAGCTGCACCCGATCGGAGTCGTCCTCTTCGGCCTGTTGCTCGAGAATGTCGCGCAGCACCAGCCGCGAGATCGCCGATTCGACGTCGTCGGTCTCTTCCCCTTCTTCCCGTTCCATGGACTTCTCGAGCTGATCGATCAGAATCCAGACGTTGGCCATACGTCGCTCGGCGATGGTGGGCGCACTGGCGTTCTGATATAGCCAGGCCTCGTAGTCCATGTCCCGCATCATTTCGCGGATCGCGGCAACGGCGTCCCCCTGGTCCATGCGCTTGCGCACCCCGTCGATGAAATGCACGAAACGCCCTAGCCGCTCCACCGCCCGGGTCGATAGAACCTGCTCCAGCCCCAGCTCATGACAGGCGGCAAACAGCGAACCATCTCGTTCGGTGGCATAGTTGGCGAGTTTCTCCAGAGTGCCAGGGCCGATCTCCCGGCGCGGCACGTTGACGATACGCAGAAAGGCGTTGTCGTCGCCGGGATTGATCAACAGCCGCAGATACGCCATGGCATCCTTGATCTCGTTACGGGAGAAGAACGAAGTGCCACCGGATAGCTTGTAGGGGATCTGGTAATGCTGCAGCTTGAGTTCGAGCAGCCGCGCCTGAAAATTACCCCGATAAAGCACGGCGAAGTCGCGCCACTCCGAGGATTCCTTGATGCGCCGGGTGAGAATTTCGCTGGCCACCCGCTCCGCCTCGGCGTCTTCGTGGCGATTGACGACGATGCGAATCGGGTCCCCCGGCCCCATGTCCGACCACAGGGTCTTCTCGTACACGTGGGGGTTGTTGGCAATGAGGGTATTAGCAGCGCGCAGGATCACACCGGTGGAGCGATAGTTCTGCTCCAGTTTAATGACCCGCAAGCGTGTAAAATCTTCGCCCAAGGTGACCAGATTTTCCGGGCGCGCACCGCGCCAGGCATAGATCGACTGATCGTCGTCGCCAACCACGGTGAAGGTGGCCCGCTCCTGCATCAGAAGCTTGACCAGCAGATACTGGCTAACGTTAGTGTCTTGATACTCATCCACCAACATGTAGTGAATCTTGCGCTGCCAGCGCGCCAATGCCTCGGAATCGCTCTGCAGAAGCACTACCGGCAGCAGGATCAGATCGTCGAAATCGACGGCGTTATAGGCCTTTAGATGGCGGTTGTAAGCCTCATAAAGCCGCGCGGCATACTGCTCATCCTCATCCGCGGCATGAGACAACGCCTGCCCTGGCAGCACCAGATCGTTCTTCCAGGTGGAGATCTGGCTCTGCACCCGGTTGATCTGATCCGCGTCGACCTGAGCATCCTTGTTCATCAGATCCCGCAGCAGCGCCTTGGCGTCCTCCGGGTCGAACAACGAGAAACCGGGCTTGTAGCCCAGGGTCTTGAGTTCGCTGCGAATGATGTTCAGCCCCAGGGTATGGAAGGTCGAGACCGTCAGGCCATGGCCCTCCCGGCCCTGGAGCAACTGCCCCACCCGCTCCTTCATCTCTCGAGCAGCCTTGTTGGTGAAGGTCACCGCCGCGATCTTGCGCGCGCTCATGCCGCACTCCTGGACCAGGTAAGCAATCTTGGTGGTGATCACGCTGGTCTTGCCGGAACCAGCACCGGCCAGCACCAGGCAGGGGCCATCGATATAGCGCACGGCTTCCTGCTGGCGCGGATTGAGCTTGGCAAGGCGTTGCTTGATGGACATGGTATTACTCAGGGTCAACCGCACCGACGAAACCCAGCTGGCGCCAGGCCTCGAACACGATCACCGCGCAGGCATTGGACAGATTCAGGCTACGGCTATCCGGCAGCATAGGGATGCGAAGACGCTGCTCCGGCGGTAGCGCATCGAGTATGGCCTGCGGTAGACCCCGGGTCTCCGGACCGAACACAAGGGCATCACCAGATCGATAGACCGGCTCATGATAACCGGTGCGCCCGCGAGTAGACACGGCGAAAACCCGAGTCGGGGCGATCTCTCCTAGAAAGGCCGACCAGCCCTCGTGCACCCGAACCCGCGCCCATTCGTGATAGTCCAGCCCGGCACGACGCAGACGCTTATCATCAAGGGCGAAACCGAGCGGTTCGATCAAATGCAGGCGGAAGCCGGTATTGGCACACAAGCGGATCAGATTACCCGTATTGGGCGGGATTTCAGGCTCAAAGAGTACGATATCGAGCATCGGGGTGCCAGATGAGACCGGCGCTCTTCAGAGCGCCGGCAAATGGACAAGAGAGTGCTGCGGCACGAATCAGAATCCGACGCTGAGACCGAGCAACGGGCCACTATCGAGGGTCTTGTTACCCGCATCGTCGAAGTCGGTGCGATAGTAGCGATAGCCAGCGTAAGCATAGGTCCGGGCGAAGAGTTCGACCCGCGCTTGAGCGCCGTATTCATAGGTCTTGTCCACATCGCCATGACTGAACACCTTCGGCGTATAGAAGCCGTAGGCCCCTACCGACGTCAACGGAATCGGGGTAGGCACAAAGGCCGATCCACCCAATCCCAGTCCGCCACCATCGCCATAATAGGAATCCTGGTACTGATAGCGGGCGCCCACGGAAAGATCCACCACCGGCAGATAGGGGGTAAACATCAACGACGCACTATAGGCATCGAGATGATGACCACTATCGTCGGAGGTGAAATAGCCGACGCCGGCTCGAACGGTCGGCAGAATCGTCTGACTTGCTTCAACCCCAAAAGCATTATCGTTGACGTTCGCAGAGAGGCTGACCGCCGATGCTGATTGGCTGGTTAGCAGGATAGCACCAGAGGCTAGTGCACAAGCGAATGGTTTGAACATGACAAAATCCCCCCTCACGATTGGGTAACAGGCTGCCCCAGCCATCCGGGGCAAGAAACGGCGTTGCTGATCCTTCAGTCAACTTGCGTAACACCATATTCGCGACGATAGGCGCGAATCGCATCGGCATGTCCGACAAGTACATCACCAGCATGCTCTTCGAGGTATTCCAGCACCTGATCGAGATTGACGATACTATTAACTAGCATATCATAACGCACCTCAACATTCTGAATGGCACTGTACCGCTCATTATCTGGGCCGCGCTCTTGACGATCCAGCGCGATGACCACCCCGGCGGCCTGTGCGCCGGCAGCATCAATCAATTGCATGACTTCGCCGATGGCCGTTCCGGCAGTGATCACATCGTCTATGATCAGAACACGCCCCTTGAGTTCGGCGCCGATGATGTTGCCGCCTTCGCCATGATCCTTGGCTTCCTTGCGGTTGAAGGCGAAGGGCAGATCGCGACCGTGTCGATCTGCCAAGGCAATCGCCGTCGTTGAGGCCAGGGAGATACCTTTGTAAGCAGGGCCGAACAATACGTCCGCCTCGAGGTCACTATCGATGATCGCCTGGGCGTAAAAGCGCCCTAGCTTTGCCAGGGCTTCGCCGGTGCGGAAAAGCCCCGCATTGAAGAAGTAAGGACTGACACGACCGGACTTAAGGGTGAACTCACCGAACTTGAGTGCGCCCTGGGCAATGGCAAAGGCGATGAACTCTCGTTGATACGCTTGCATATGACCGCTCACGAGCTTTCCTGTTACGAAGATTGGTTAGCGCTATTTACCTAAATGTCTAAAGCTCGGGTATGATACACACGCGACGGAAAAGGGACTATGTATGAAAATCGCCAGCATCAACGTCAATGGAATTCGCGAAGCAGTCGAACGAGGCTTTCTCGACTGGCTAGAGGAGCAGGATGCCGACGTCGTCTGCGTGCAGAATTTGAAAGCCAAGAGCTTCGAACTCGATGACAGCATTCTCTACCCCTCCGGGTACGAAGGCTACTTCCTGGATGCGGAGCAGGACGGCTTCTCTGGTGTCGGGCTCTATTGCCGCAAGATTCCCAAGGCCATCATGTACGGCCTGGGCTTCGAGCAGTGCGACGTCGAGGCGCGCTTTCTGCAGGCCGACTACGATCGCTTCAGCATTGCCAGTTTCCTGATGCCCGACGGCAGCGACTACGCCGCCAAGCAGGCGTTCATGGCTCAGTATCAGGACTACCTGGGCAAGATGGCGCGCAAGCGTCGCGAGTACATCATCTGTGGCACCTGGCATATCGCTCACAAGACCCTGGACCTTGCTAACTGGGCGGACAACCAGACCACCCCGGGTTTCAAGCCGGAAGAGCGCGCCTGGATGGATCAGGTATTCGGCCCTACCGGTTTCATCGATACGTTTCGCGAAATCAATCGCGATGCCGGAGAATACACTTGGTGGCCCAAGCTCGATCAGGAGGTGCCGCGTGGTCGTCAGGAAGGCTGGCGTCTCGACTACCAGATCGTTGGACCCAACTTCCGCCAGCACGTGGTAGATGCCTGGATCGATTACGAAGCAACCTTCTCCGAGTTCGCACCATTGATCATCGAGTACGATCTCGAACTTTGACTGCGCTTTTTTCGTCACCCCAGACAAGACGCCGGCTTACGAGCCGGCGTCTTGCGTTCGTATGGAATAAGGCCAGCCGACGAAATCAGCTACGCAACCCCAGCGCCTCGCGCTGATGCTCGAACAGCTCATTGCCCGCCTTTTCCGCCAGATCAAGCATGGTGTTGAGCTCCTTGCGAGAAAACGCCTTTGTCTCGGCGGTACCCTGCACTTCGATCAAACCGCCGCTTTCCGTCATCACCACGTTCATGTCGGTTTCAGCGCCACTATCCTCCGGGTAGTCCAGATCCACCACCGGCGTGCCCCGGAACATGCCCACCGAGACCGAGCAGACCAGCTCCTTGAACGGGTCACCCTTGATCAGTTTTTCCCGCTGCAAGTAGCGAATGGCATCGATCAGCGCCACGCAGCCGCCGGTAATCGACGCCGTACGGGTGCCGCCATCCGCCTGAATCACATCGCAATCCACGGTGATGGTGTATTCGCCGAGTTTCTTGAGATTCACCGCCGCCCGGAGCGAACGACCGATCAAACGCTGGATTTCCAGGGTGCGACCGCCCTGCTTGCCGCGACTCGCCTCACGGCCTCCCCGAGTATGAGTCGCCCGGGGCAACATGCCGTATTCCGCGGTGATCCAGCCCTGGCCTTTACCGCGCAGCCAGCGCGGCACGCCGGCTTCGACGCTGGCATTGCACAACACCTTGGTATCGCCGAAGGCCACCAGCACCGAGCCCTCCGCATGGCGAGTGTAATCTCGGGTCAAGGTGACGTGGCGAGTCTGATCGGGCTGGCGTCCGCTGGGTCGTTTGGCTGCGTGCATAATTCCTCTGGGTGTTTTACTAAAAAGCGTCGCGCCATTCTACACCTCAGCCCGGTTCGAATCCGTTACACTCGGTGCTTTATTCACATCGACGCAAGGATACCTTCATGGCTCACAGCATGACCGCGTTCACCCGTCAGACCCGGGAAGCCGCCTGGGGCAGTTTGCAACTTGAACTGCGCTCGGTGAATCAGCGCTATCTGGAGCCGCACTTTCGCCTACCGGATTCTTTACGCGATCTCGAACCCATCTTTCGCGACGCCCTGCGCAATCGCCTGGCCCGGGGCAAGGTAGAATGCACCCTGCGCTTCGAGCCCGCCGCCAGCGGCGAGTTGCTCAGCGTCAACCGTGCGCGCCTGGCAGAACTCGCCCGCGCCTTGCAAGACGTTCGTGCCGAAGTACCCGATGCACCGATTCCCGATGCTCTGGCACTGTTGGATCATCCCGGTGTGGTCGAGGTTCAGGGCGCCGACCTGGACGAGGTCAAGCAGGAAGCCAATGCCCTGTTCGAGGCAGCGCTTTCCGACCTGATCGCCGGTCGTGCCCGAGAGGGTGAACACCTGGCCGAACTCATCCATCTGCGCCTGCAAGGCGTGCGTGGTCAGATCGCGGAAGTGCGTGCATTGCTGCCTTCAATACTTGAGCGCCAGCGCGCCCAGCTCACTGAACGTCTCTCCACGCTCAAGGCCGACCTCGACCCTCAGCGCCTTGAGGCCGAAATCGCCCTGCTCGCCCAGAAAGCGGACGTCGATGAAGAACTCGACCGCCTCGAGACCCACGTCATCGAAGTCGAGCGCCAGCTCACGCAAAAAGGTCCGGTCGGCCGCCGCCTGGACTTCTTGATGCAGGAACTCAACCGCGAAGCCAATACGCTGTCATCGAAATCCGTGGTGGCGGAAAGCACCCGCTGTGCGGTGGAATTGAAGGTGCTGATCGAGCAGATGCGGGAGCAGATTCAAAATATAGAGTGATGTCCATCCTCATCTACACAGCAACACAATATACTGTTTTTAATAAAAATTTCCTGAATGGTTGTCTATAGCTGTCTACAAAAATCTAGCTTAAGCCAGCTCCAGGTGGGGAGTACAATGGGGAGTAAACCAGTGTACTACCCACCATAAGGCTCGATTTTCCTATGAGTACCCCCCACCTCAAACGCTCACCCTTGGACTGGAGAACCCCGCCCAGGGAAACAAGCCCTGCGCCAACCTGGCAGAAAAAACTGTGTAAACATGCTCTTGATGGGGTACGCCCTACTCTAGTCGCTACAAATTCAAACAAATGTTTCAAATTTTTTATGGCACGCTGGAGAAGGAGCTAATGGGCAGCTTTACCGCCAAGAAGGTCCAGTCCCTGATCAAGGACGGAACACCGGGACGCTACAGTGACGGCAACGGCCTGTACCTGATGATTCCAATGAAGGGCATGCCCTACTGGATGCTTCGATACACGTTCGCCGGAAAGCGGCGTGAGCTGACGCTGGGCAAGTATGCGCAGCTGTCTTTGGCTGAAGCTCGTGAGCAGGCTATAGAGTCACAGAAGGCTATCCGCAACGGTATCGACCCCGTCGAAGAGCGCAAGCGCGAAGAAAAGGTCACCATCAATACCGTCCAGGATCTCTTCACCGATTGGCACCAAGATTTGGAGAAACGCCTCAAGCACCCCCACATCCCCAAGCGAATTTTCGAAAAAGAGGCCGCACCTTCCATTGGCCACCTAGCATTGGGTGACGTCACCCCCATGGAGGTACGCTCAATAATCCGGAAGGTAGCCGATAGCGGTCGCCCGACCACTGCGAACGACACCTTGATGTACCTGAAGCAGCTTTTTAATCACGCCGTTAAATTGGGCCTGCTCACCTATAATCCGGCCACCGCCTTCAACGTCAGCGATGCAGGTGGTGTTGAGAAAAGCCGCGACAGGGCCTTGGGCCTTGATGAGGTTTATCAGGCTTTTCAAGTCTTCCGGGAAAACAGCGATAGCTTCAGTCGCGACAACTATCTTGCCTGCGCCCTTCTGCTTACTCTGGGGGTACGTAAAACGGAACTGATCGAAGCCCAGTGGGCTGAGTTCGATTTGGAGAACCGGCAGTGGGAGCTATCTGGCGAACGTAGCAAGTCAGGTGTCGGGATCAGAATACCGCTTCCACCACAGGCTATCGCCTGGCTGAATGAGCTCCAGATCCGCGCCTGCGGATCGGTCTACGTCTTTCCTAATCGCCGCAGTAGCAAGCAGCCCCATATGGGCAAGGACACACTGAATCGCGCCATTGCCAAGCTGTTCGGCCGAGAGCCAGGCAAAAAACCGCAGCCGGAGAACAGGATGGGCAATCTTGCCGAATTTACGGTACACGACCTACGGCGTACCTGCCGCAGCTTGCTGGCTGCCGCTGGCGTACCAGGGCATATCGCAGAACGATGCCTGAACCACAAGCTCAAGGGCGTAGAGGGTATCTACGACCGTTACGACTACTTTGAAGAACGAAAGGAGGCCTTGACCAAAGTGGCAGAGCTGGTTGCTCCCATCATTGATAAAGATAAGTAAAAATCGCACACGATCTAAGCATCAATTTATAATCGGCATAGGGGCACATCAAGGCTAAAGGCGCCTCCCGCAGAGATCGCTACAACCCACTCACGTCTCAGAATACTGGTCTTCAATAAAGTATTTTAGTTTGCCGACAGCATCTCAATCACCATCTTGAATTTGCGCCCAACAATTATAAAATGTATGAAAGATAAGGTCAGTAGTGCCGTAGCGATCGCAACCACATAACGCTGATAATCACCGACAACGAAGTGCCCTGCCAGTGCTACCACGATCACCGCAAGCCACAAGATAACGGTAGTCAATATCTCCCGAACCAAGCCTTTGAAGTGGCCAGAGCGACGGAGGTTTTGAAGGAAAGGGCGATCAGCTGCTGAGACTAACATAGAAAGTGAAGCCATCATGAAACCGATCAGAGTTCCAGACAAAGCAACCATGGTGGTAGCGGTGAGCCTTGCATCTTCAATAACGCAGAGCCCTTTAAACGCGGCTGAGCCCACGGCGACAGGAATCACTAAATTAACTATTGCGGTTCTCAGGACGGCCAATAACGCCATAGATCGCATCCCGCTGCTCTTCGAACGCAGAATTGAGTGCTGCATAAATTGACCTCCTCACCGGATATTTACCTGCCATGGTGACACTTTGCACCGAGGTAATACGATCTTCCATGAGATCGATAGGATGCTCAATGCCGTCTTCCTCAAGTTTGACACGAACAGTTCGTGCGTAGCCGCTGCGCATTAAAGCTGTAACCGCTCCTTTCATTCTAGCAGACAGCTGGCTCTTTTCTTCTTCATTACTCCGGCTGTCGGAAGTAATAGATAGGGCCACGCTCGAGCCACCGGCAATTGCCATCTGTTCCATCAAACTATGAGTCCATTGATCTTCAGGAAAGAGATCCGGATTCGTAGGCCTAGCAAAACTTACACGCATTGAGCGCATCTCAGCTTCGCCGCGCATAAGCCTCTCCACTGCGTCACCTTGTAGAACCGGATCAAAGGTCAAAACTTCACCTGCCTGTTCAGTAATGTAACGCCCTAGCCGGGCGGGGCGACTTCCGTGACCGTTCTGCTCAAACACGAGTAGCCTATCCAAGGGTCGATATATGAAGTGATTTTTCTCCAGTAACCCTTCGTTTTCAGCAATTTCGATTTCTCTTTCATTACCTCCTGCCTCTCCTATATGCGGGATTTGGTCACCGCGGAATTTTGCAAAAACACCTTGAACACAACCACCTTGAACTGACAAATCCCGTAATTCGTAGGAAAAGCGACCGTCAGGTTGCACTGGCCCAGTACCGTTTTGAATATCCGCATATTGTTCTAGGAAGGCTTTTAAATCGAGCTGGGCATCTTGAGCACTGTTAGCAACGAAAAACCCAATAGTGATGTCTTTTTGATCAGCTGGCATCCATAACCCCTGCAACTTATGTAAAGAATTGTACTCACTCTAATTGTTCACAAAAGAAACGTCGACCGAGCAGCGAAACGGTCAATGACAAGGGGCCTCTCTATAACTGTATATATAGACAGTGTCAAGAAAGACACCGGTTGACGCAACACCATCAGGATCAACGCCAATCATTTTGAGACCTATATCACTCCTGTGAGCCAAGCCCTCCCCGGGCTTTCTTCACCGCCACAGGAGATGTGATATGGCCCCACCCTGCATGCGCTGTCACTCACGGCACCTCATTAACCTCGAGTCGGCCCACAAGCTCGGCATTGCAGCCGGCGCGCTGGCCGGCAGCCTCAAGAGCGCCTATGGATCGCTTTACGATGTCAGAACGCTAACGGTGGCGTCGTCCACGCACCTGCCGCTCAGTCGCGTGGCAAGTGCCGTCATTGCTGGCGCCTCCGGCGGTATCGCCGGTGCTGCTGCCGGCAACCAAATGGTCCGTCACCTATTGCCACCCGGTGATGGGACTCCCTGGCTCTGCCTGGGCTGTGGCCATGCCTTCCGAGTGCTGGCCTGATGCTGCCTTCTCACCATTCCACACAGGCCGGCGATCTGCCGGCTTTTTTTCGTCTAGGAGGATTTCCCATGGCACACCAAATCGAGCAAATGGCCTACATCGGCGATACCCCCTGGCATGGCCTGGGCCAACAGCTTTCTCGCCACCAACCGCTGGAGGTCTGGCGGCAACAGGCGGGAATGGACTGGCACATCGATGAATCCCCGGTGCGTTTCATCACCGATGGTGCCAGCCACTTGGGCAGCATTTATTCCTTCCCGGAGCAAAAGGTGCTTTATCGCTCCGATACCAAGACTCCGCTGTCAGTGGTGTCCCAGCGCTACAAGGTGGTGCAGCCGGAGGAAGTGCTGGAGTTCTACCGCGATCTCACGGAATACGCGGGGTATGAGCTCGAGACGGCTGGCGTGCTCAAAGGGGGACGCAAGTTCTGGGCATTGGCCCGTAGCGGACTGGGAGGTGCCCTCAAGGGCCAGGATCAGGTCAACGACTACCTGCTGCTGGCGACATCCTGTGATGGCTCGTTGGCAACGGTGGCGACGCCGACTTCGGTACGGGTGGTCTGCAACAACACCTTGACCATCGCCGTGGATGGCATGGCGCAGGGAGTGAAAGTGCCACACAGCACCGAGTTTAATCCGCAGCGGGTCAAGCAGCAGCTGGGGATCTCGGTCTCGCAGTGGGACGATTTCATGTACCGCATAAAGACCCTGGCCGAGCGCAAGATCAGCCAGGCCGAGATGCAAGCGTATTTCCAGTCGGTGATCTGCAATACCGACGGCCCGCTGGACGACCCTTCCAAACTGCCTAATGTTCGCGCCTTGAATCGCGTCCAGAAGCTCTACCAGGGCGAAGGGCGTGGTTCACAACTGTGCACGGCGCAAGGCACCGCCTGGGGGCTGCTCAATGCGGTCACCGAGTACGTGGATCACGAGAAGCGCGCCCGCAGCAGCGACTACCGCATGGACTCTGCCTGGTTTGGCCAAGGGGCCAGCCTCAAAGACAAGGCGCTGGAGTCCGCGCTCGCACTGGTGTCCTGAGCCGCTTCTGGCCCTTTATCACGCCTGTCTATTTGTCTTTCCAACATTTCGGCATAGCGCCCGGCCCTTTCAGGCTGGGCGTCGCTGTTTCTGGAGGTATCGATGCAACCGCGTATGACGTTCGAGACCTGCCGCGCCCTGACCCAGCTGACGCGTCAACTGCTGGAGGCCGGTGAACACACGACGGATACCCACGTGCTGGCCGAGGGGCGTCTCTACCGCGTGGCCGTGTATCTGGAGCCGGTCCGTGCCGACCAGCTCGATGAAGTCATCAACCGCTATCGCTAACGGAGGCCGTCATGGCAACCCCTATCAACCCCAAGCCCCCCAAGCAGCCGCCAGAGGCGCAGTCCCATCAGGACAGTACGGCGATCATCCAGGTCATCGAGCGGGCCGCCCTCAACCCCGACGTCGACATCGACAAGATGGAGCGTCTGCTGCAGATGCAGGAGCGCGTGCTGGATCGCCAGGCATTGATGGCCTACAGCGCCGCCATGGCGGCCATGCAGACCGAGCTACCGAGCATTGCCGAGCGTGGTCAGGGCAACAACGGCCACTACGCCACACTGGAGGACATCGTCGATACCGTGCGACCCATCATGAAGCGGCACGGGTTCGCGGTGAGCTTCCGCATCCAGACCCAGGAGCGTGGCATCCAGGTGACCGGCGTGCTCATGCACCAGGACGGCCATCGGGAAGAGACCAGCATGCTGCTCCCGGCTGATGTCAGCGGTAACAAGAACGCCGTCCAGGCCTTCGGCTCCTCGACCAGTTATGGCAAGCGCTACGTTCTCTGCGCTCTGCTCAACATCACCACACGGGGACAAGACGACAACGGAGAGACCGCCGCCTCGGTCCAGTACGTCACTCGCTTCCAGGCGGGTCAGCTCAAGCAGCTGATCGCCGCCTGTCCTCCCGCAGCTCAGGAATGGTTCGTGGGCAAGTACGGCGATGCCGAGCAAGTGCCACGCAATGATTTCGACAAGCTGCGCGCATCTCTACAAAAACGCGCCTATCCCAGCGCTCAACATCACTAACCGGCCGCGAGGGGTTCCCCCTCGCGGTCTATGCCGCGTCATCGAAAAAGGAGACCGTCATGCAGATCCTGACACTCGATCAAGGCACACCCGAGTGGCATGCCGCTCGGCTGGGTATCGTCACCATGTCCGAGCTGAAGACCCTTCTGGTCAAGGGCAAGGGGCCGGGGGGCTTCGGCAGCGGGGCGCTGAGCTACATGCATCAGCTGATCGGCGAACGCATCACCGGCGAGCCCTCGGATGCCTTTCAAGGCAATGCTCATACCCAACGGGGCCATGCGCTGGAGCCGGTGGCCCGCGCGCTCTACAGCGAAGCAACGGGAAACACCCGGCTAGAGCAGGTCGGGATCATCCTCAATCATGGCGTGGGCTATTCCCCAGACTGCCTGGTGAACGGCAATGGCCTGGCCGAGATCAAGACCAAGCTGCCCAAGCATCAGATTGAAGTACTCCTGAATGACGAAATCCCCCAAGAGCATATCGCCCAGTGTCAGGGCGGACTGTGGGTCAGCGAGCGGGAATGGATCGATTTTGTCAGCTACTGGCCGGGGATGCCGCTATTCGTGAAGCGCATCTACCGAGACGAGGCGATGATCCGCACCATCGCCGAGCGAGTCGATGCCTTCCACGAGGAACTGGAACGCCGCATGGCACTGGTGATGGCCGCCTGAAGGAGAAATCATGAATCATCAAAAACTGATAGCCGGCGAAGTCGCCGGCACCTATCACGTCACCGAGGCGGTGACCGAAGGCGAGCTATTACAGATTGCGAAACGACTCGCCCGACGACGGCTGGCCAAGGGGCGCAAGATCAACCAGCCCAGACTCGCGATCGAATACTTGCAGGTGCTGATGCAGGACTATGAGCATGAGGTGTTCAGCGCCCTGTTCCTCGATAGCCAGCATCGCGTCATCCGCTTCGAGGAGCTCTTTCGCGGTACCATCGACGCGGCGAGCGTCTACCCCCGTGAAGTCGTCAAGCAGGCGCTAGCACACAACGCCGCCGCCGTGATCTTGGTCCACAACCACCCTTCGGGCGACGCTGCACCCAGCGACGCCGACCGGCGCATCACCCAACGACTGAAGGAAGCGTTGGGGCTGGTGGAAATACGGGTGATCGATCATGTGGTCGTCGGAAGCGAGGGATGTGAATCCTTTGCGGAGCTGGGGTATCTGTGACAGCGCGTCACGACATAACGCCGGCGCCACCCCAACGGAGTGGCGCCGGCTATTCGCGGCATCATTTATTTTTGGAAGCTGGCTGTTAATGGTTAAACATGCTTGACCACTACAGATACCAGCTCACTCAGCAAACCTGTAGCCTTGGGTTGTGGTTTACAGAACCCTAAACCCCCTCCACCTCGATTCCATGCCTCGCGAGCCAGCCTTTGCGCTGCTCATAGTCCGGCATGGCGCGTTCCAGGCGGCGCCAGAAGGCCGGAGTGTGGTGGGGCTCGTGCAGGTGGACGAGCTCGTGAACGATCACGTACTCGGCAATGTGGCGCGGCAATAAAATGGTCTTCCAATGGAAGTAGAGCTGATGGCCCTTGCCGCAGGAGCCCCAGCGGTAACCGAGGTCCTGGACTTTCACGCCAGCGGGTTCCAGTCCCATACGACGGGCATGCTCCTTGACCCTGGTGGTGAGCCAGTCGCTAGCACAGGTGCTGTACCAGCGGATGAAGTGTTTACGCGCATCGGGCAAGGCATCTTCGCGTAGCTGGAAACGACCTGCAGCGAGCTTGAGTGGGGCGTCCTGGGCGTCAGGGGGTACGCACTTCAGACGGTAACTGCGCCCCAGGTACAGGAACCCTTCGCCGTTGACGTACTCCTTTTGCGGCAACTGACGGCGTTGCTCGGCTTTCTGCGCCAGCTTCTGGTAGATCCAGGTGCGTCTCTCGATTACAAAGTCACGCAGGAGCTGCTCATCGGTGCCGACGGGTGCAGCGATGAGTAGCTCACCGTCGCGGTCCACGGTAATTTCCAGTGTCTTGCGGCGCGAACTCTCACGCACTTCGAAGGTAAGGTCGTCCACGACGAGCTGCATCACGCTTTCACTAGCTTATGGTGGTTGCTGCGAGCCAGGTCGAGGAGCCGTTCGGCGGTGGCCTCGGCCTGGTCCATCGGCACCAGGCTGCCCATCATCAGCTGGCTGAACAGGTGCTGCTTGAGGCGCTCCTGGTCCGGGATGTGGGACGGCTTCCAGAAGTCGGGAATGGCGATCTCGGGTTGGATCGTGGCCACGACCTCTTCGGTAGCGTCGAGCAGCGCCTGAGCGGTGGCCGGATCCAGACTCTTTGGTTCCAGGCCAGCGCTGGCCACCAACTCACGCCAGAAAGGCTCGGCGTGGGCGGGCATCTCGGGGATCGCCTCGCCATCGACACTGGCACCGTCACGCAACTGCTGTATCAGCGTCTTGAGCGCCTCCACCTGGTCGGCCCACTGACCATCGAGCTGATCAAGCAACTCCTCCAGGCGCTCGCTCAGGCGGCCGTACTTCACCGGATCCTCATCCAGGTGCTTGCGCACGTGAGAGCGTACCGCGTGCTCCATCTCCGAGGCCTTGGCGCGGTCGCCGGCCTGACGTCCCACATGTTGATCAAACTCGGCGTCGGTGAGCTGAACCGGTGGAATCTGCGGATCGATGCCCAGCGAGACCACGTAGTCGTCAATCAGCTTGCGTACCTTGTTGCCGGTATCGCGACCCAGCTCTGGGGTGTCCTTGTAGCGGTTGCGCGCCAGGGCATGAATATAGGCGAGTCGTTTGGCGTCGTTGACGAACTCCAGCCCCTCGGGGCGGGGCAATACATCGTCCAGGCCACGGTTGAACTCCTTGAGCTTGACCATGAACTCGGCGCGCACTCGCTCATCGCCAAGGGCCTGAACCGCCTCTTCAGCGTCGTCCAGGTCGTCCACGCCCTGGGAACGCAGCACATCGACCACGCGCAGGTGACGGTCGCGCAGCAGCGGGATCTCGTCCTTCAGGCTCTGCAGGGCGCCCTCGACATCTTCCTCGCTGTAGGCGGCCAGGGCCTCCTTGAGGTGGTTGGCCACGCCGAAGTAGTCCACCACGATGCCATGGGTCTTGCCGTGGCCGGTGCGGTTGACTCGAGCGATGGCCTGCAGCAGCTCCGCCTCGCGCAGCGAACGGTCTAGGTACATCACCCCCTCGATAGGGGCGTCGAAACCAGTCAGCAGCATGCTCTTGACGATCAGGAAGGCCAGCGGATCGTGCTTGGTCGCGTCCTTGGGTGCCTCGCCGTCGAGCGGAGGTAGCGGCTTCTTGAAGCGCTGGATGTGATTCTCGACGGCGGCACGATCGCTCCACCTGGCCCAGGCTGGGTCGTCGTTGTTGCCGCTGCTGAAGACCACGGCAAACTCCAGCTCGCGTAGCACCTTGCGGTAGCGCCAGGCCTGGATCGCCGCCTTGACCCGCGGCGGACGCATCAGCAGTTGGGTATCATCCAGCGCCTTGTCCTCAGGAGAGAGCGAGAGCGCCTCTTCCAGCAACTCGGCCTTGGCCTGTTCGAGGGCCTCGAAGTAGCGCAGGGCCGCACGGCGACTATAGGACACCAGTTGTGCCTTATAGCCATTGGGCAAGATATGGGTGACGTAGTGACGCAGGATGTCCTGGGCCTTCTCCTGAACCAGCTGCGGTGCCTCGAAGATCTGCCCCTTGGTGGCGTACTTCTGTTTGATCGCTTCCAGCTCTTCCTTGCTGTGATCGCGGAACAGGTCCTCGAACAGGCCATCGAGGCTGGCACCGTCCTTGATCGCCCCTTTGGCGGTACGTCCTTCATAGAGGATGGGTACCGTGGCACCGTCCTGCTCCGCTTCTTGGATGGTGTAGCGATCGATGTATTCGCCGAAGATGTCATGGGTACGCTTCTTGTCGCCCATAATGATCGGTGTACCCGTGAAGCCTATTCGTGCGGCATTGGGCAGGGCACGCATCATGTTGCCGTGCAGGTCACCGGCCTGGGTGCGGTGAGCTTCATCCACCAGGATCAGGATGTCCTCGCTGGTGTTGAGTACCTCGAAGGGCTCGCTGAGGGTCGGCTTCTTCGGGGAGTTATCGACCGTGGAAGCATTGGGTTCGGCGGCATCGCGACGGCCACTGTCCAGGCCCGGCGACGTAATGGCGTAGTTTTCGCCGGGCGCCTCGTCTTCGGTATCCGGGTCGCGGTATTTCTGGATAGTACCGAACACCAGGCCGGGGCCATCACGAGCCAGCAGCTTCTTTAGCTGGGTGGTGTTGCCGGCCTTCTCGACGCTCTCACCGGTGAGCTCGGCAGTGGCGGAGAGCTGGGCCTGCAGGTCCTTACGGTCGGTTATGACCACGACCTTGAAGCGGCGCAGGGTCGGGTCGGTACGCAGCTTGCGCACCAAGAAAACCATGGAAAGGCTCTTGCCGCTGCCCTGAGTGTGCCAGACGATGCCGCCGCGGCGGTCGGATTCGCCATCTTCGCGGCGCGTCTTGCCGTGCTTCAGCCGTTCGACCGCTCGAGTCACGCCACGATATTGCTGATAGCGGCATACCAGCTTTATCTCCTGGCCACCGTTGTTCATGAACAGGGTGTAGTGACGCACGATGTCCAGCAGGTTGGCCGGCATGAGCATACCGGTGATCAGGCGCTGCTGAGCGGAGAGGTCGGCCTCACCGAGCTTAATGGCTACCTCCGCCTCGCGCTGCGGTGCCACTGTCTTCCAGCTCAGGTAATGGGCGAAGCGAGCGCCGATGGTGCCCACCCGCGCTTCGTCGAAGTTGCTAGCCACCAGGAACTGGCTGGTGGCGAACAGAGCCGGTGCCCCCTCATGCTCCTCGACCTCGTTCTCCAGGAAGCGTTGGTCGTGATAGCGGCGCAGCTGGTCCACCGCATCGCTGAGGCCCTCCGGCACAGTGCGGCTCTTGCACTCCACCACCACCAGCGGGATGCCGTTGACGAACAGCACTAAGTCCGGGATGACATGGCCCTTGGCGCTATCGTGCCCGGGTGGACACTTCACCTTGAACTGATTGACCACCGTGAAGACGTTGTTGGCGGGCACTTCCCAGTCGATAAAGCGCAGCGTCTGGCCACGGCCGCCGTCCCAGCCCTCGAGGCCTTCCACCGCCAGGCCGTTCAGCAACAGCTCGGTGGCGAGCTTGTTGGTCTCCAGCACCTTGTTGGCCGGCAGGCGGGTGATGGCCGACACCGCCTGGTCCAGGCGCGCCTCGTCGAGCCAGGGCTCATCGTCGCGCAGGTTGATATTGCGCAGCCGCTCGCGCAGCAGCGGCTCCATCACCACCTGGGCGAAGTTCTCACGATGAGTGACGGCAGGATCGTCCCCCGAGCCGGTCAGAAACTCCCAACCCTGGCCCACCAGCTGGTCGATAAAGGGTTTCTCTACGCCTGTGTACTCGGGACCTGCCATTCCCTGGCTCCAATACGCGATGAAAGAATAGTGATGCTAATAGACATATCGTGCCGCGGGAAACCTGAAGACCGTTACCACTGCCTTCGCTGATGAGAGTAGGTGTAGCTGGTCACTTTCTCGATATCGGCAAACAGGGCATCAATGCCCTGATTCAGCGGATTCCCGGTTTCCAGCCTATGCTCAACCCAGGCCAGCCATTCGCTCAGCGATGCCTCCCCAATCATGGTGTCCGGGTCGAGATCGAGCTGCTTCAGGGCCAGCAAGAAATGACAGGCTCGTTCGTGACGCTGCCAGATATCCGCAAACTCTAGAAACCGCTGCCACTGATTGTCGTCGCGTTGTCGCGCCTGCTCAGCAAGATGGCGTTCATGCTCGGCAATTCTGGCGAGCCGCTCCTGCTCCAGCCGTTTCTGAGTTTCAAGCGCCATGATCGGCGCGGCCTGCGTTAGCGTATCGAAAATTTCAGGGAGACACGCTTCCAGCGTCACCTCATCCGTTTCCAGCCAGTCGTGCCTGAAGCCTTTAGGCAGATAGCGCTTGATCTCGAAGATCAGTTTCCCGGTCGGCTGCAGTTCCGGCTTCGAGTCTTTACCCTCATTCCAGCTCCAGTGCTTCTCCTCTTCCCTCAAGGGGCGACGAACCTGTCTGTTCTTCTCGCGAAGCTGGATGGGAATCACCTCCCCTTCAAGTTCGATAGCCAACTTCTTTCGGCCATCCTCGATAGCCCTGCCGCCTACCTTCTCTATGGCCTTGAAAAGGGTATCGAGAATACGCTGCCGGCGGCGATCCATCGAGGTAAAAGGAGACGGCGCCAAGCCAGGTAGATAGCTATGCCGAGCATCTTCCTTTCGTCTTTTATGATCTTCTAGCCAGCCGGCGATGATGCGGTGTGGTTTCCTCAACTGCTCCGGTACGCTCAAACCGGGTACTGACTTAGCAGACGCATCTTTCTTCGACTCAGGCGTCGATGTCGCCAATGGCTTGGCCTTTCTACCAGGCACCTTTGGTGTATCAGCTCGGGGGGATGTCTTGCGGCGAGATGGGGAAGGCTCTATGACTACGGTACTACTGGCATCGCTGGGTGCTGCGGGAAGCGGCGGACGAGTCACGGCCTTTCCAGCCGCCACTCGCGACCAGTGGCCTGCGGGAGGCGTGGGGATTCCAGCCTGATCGCAAAGGTCCTTTAGCCGTTGGCTTGCTACTCCGTACTCGCGAGCCAGATGACTCATCGGCGATGACCACACCTTTTCATATAGCCGTTCGCGATCGATACGTGTAACCGGTGCCTCTTCCGCCACGATCCCCTCCCTACCGTTCGAGGTCCGCTGTCATACCGCCCTACGACTCGGCAATCAAAGGTGCCTGAACACCGGCCCCACGCGTCAGTCGCTCCAGCGCCAGCGCGATCAGGCGGTCCGAGAACAGGCGCAGCTTGCGCTTGCCAGCCACATCATCAGGCCAGTGTCGTAGCCCTTCCTTGATCGCTTCGACGGTGGGCTCGATACGTTCCTGGCTGATCAGCCAGTCTAGTGTCGCCAGCACCTCCATTCCCAAGGGAGACTGGAAACCGTCGATCAAGGCGTCGACCTCCTCCAACACCTCGGCATAGGGCATGGCCTCGGCGCTGCGCAGATAGGCGTTGAGACGCTCCCGCCGGGACTCATCGAACCACACGACCTCGTCGGGAGCGGCGTCGTTGATGCGTTTCTCGCTGTGCAGGTAGCTGCCGTCCAGGCCATTAAGGAGATGACGCAGCCGGTCAGAGTAAGGGCCGTAGCGATGGGGCTGGAACTCGAGCAAGAGGGGATCCTCTAGGCCATGGGCGAGGATGCGATGCTCCAACAGCCAGGCGAGCTTCTGCACCTCGAGCAGCGAGCACTCGATGCCCAGCACCCAGTAGCGACGCACCAGCTCGGCCATTAGTGCACGCGCTGGCGTCAGCTTCTCCACCCCGCTGCGTTTGGCGACATTCTGATACTGAGGCGTGGGCTCGAACACCAGCACCCGAACGTCATCCAGCTCGCCCAAGGCTGCTTCGATGCGAGGCTTTACGTCGTCCCAGTTTAGCCCGCCGTTACCACAGCCCAGTGGCGGCAGGGCGATGGAGCGAATGCCTCGCTCGTGGATCACCCTCTTAAGATCTTCCAGACCGGCATCGATCCACTCCATTCGCGTTCTGGCACGCCAGTGCTGCTTAGTGGGGAAGTTGATGATCCAGCGCGGCCCCAGCAGCGCCTCCTGCTCGGTGACGAACATGCGACCGGTTACCACCTCCTGACGCTGGCAAGCGGCCTCGTAGGCGGCCAGGTTTTCGGGGAAGGCCTCCTTGAACATCAGAGCGATCCCCTTGCCCATCACCCCCACGGTGTTGACGGTGTTGACCAGCGCCTCGACGTCGGCCTCGAGCAGGTTGCCTTGGGTGTATTCAATCATGGGAAGAACCAGTTGGGTCGTGTCACCACCTTCAGCTGAAGATGCTGTGCCGCGATCTGCGCCTCGACAGCATCTCGCACCTGATCAGTATACGTGCCAATGCCAAGCAATGCCGAGGCCGGCAAATGGTGATGTACCAGCGCTTCGGCTTGGTAGCGATCCGTCTTGTCGGGATTTTCGAGGTCGCGCTTGAAGTCCTTGGCCTGCAAAAGGTCCCAGGGAACGAAATCCGCAAGATCCTCCAGCCGATCGCTGAACTCGGCATTGGCCAGGTAAGCATGCCGATCAGTGAAGAGAAAACTGATCCCGAGCTGCTCCAGATGCGGTAACGAACTCACCAGTACGACGATATCCTCGCGGTCCTGCCTTGGCACGCCATGGCCGGTGACGATGTTGTAGAGCATCATCGACGCCGGTGTGAAATAGAAAGGAATATAGTCGCTCAGCATGCCGCCTGGTGGCAGCAGCACCTCTCGCGTAGCCCGCCTATCGATCAACTCCTGCTTGCCGATGGTAACGAAGCCCGGATCCTGCTCCTCGGCCGACCGGCAGTAGAGCCCATTCTCCAGCAACCACGGCAGGTTGTCGCAGTGCGTGATGCGAAAGATCAGCGCCTTTCGAGGATTCAGGCTGCGCGAGAGGTCATTGGCCATGGTTCAGTCTTCCCCTTCCTCATCGGCACCGGCCAGTGGCTTCTTGCCCATGGCCTTCTCGATGATCTCCAGCAGGCGGTTCTTGCGCTGCTGGTAGAAAGCATGGAAGTCGTCGGCGCGCAGGGCCCCGGTCGGAATGCGGTGGCCTTCGAGGATGTCGTTCATCGCCTCGTCATCGAGCTGGACCTGCTTGTGGTCCTGCAGGCGCGCCAGGTACTCGGACGGCGCATCCCCGCCGATCATGCGGTTGGTGCGGGCGGAGATCGGCGTCTTGTTGATGATGGCGTCGTAGACGCGATAGGACAGCCCCTGAGCCTCGCACCAGGCTCGCGGGAAGATATGGTGGATATCCAGCGCGACGTCCTGTTTATCCAGTTCCTGTATATCGCCCTTCCAGAAGAAGTCCTTGGCCCCTTCGCGCAGGATCAGCACGTTGATGCCCTTGTAGGCGGCGCTGTTGCGGCTGCGCAGCGACTCCAGGCGGGTGGGATCGAAGGAGGCGTCGATCACCGTGCGTGGCAATTCGGCGTCATCCTCGAACCAGTTCATCAGCTCCTCCAAGTCCAGGGCTATACGAGTATCAACGGAACCGCCGTAGAGCTCGCCCAGCACGCCGCTCCAGAACCAGCGTGAGAGCTTGGCGTGAATACGGGGTTCGCGCCAGCGGTTTCCGAGCAAGGTGAACACGGCGGCGAGGGGTACCAACTGGGTGGCGTAGGGCAGCTCGCGGCGGCTGTAAAAACACTCGCCCTTGAGGAAGTAGGCCGCCTCGATGAAGCCTTTCTCCACGGCGTCGGCCCAGCGCCGGTACGCCTCGAGTGGCAGGTCGAGCACCGAGGCACGCTTGGCGCTGACCGGGCGAACCTGCTTGCCGGTCTTGCCGGCGGCCAGATCCTCCTGCTTGCGTTCATGGGTATGCAGCAAGGTGATGGCCTGGAGCAGGTCAGTGCTCTCGACATCCGCCAGTAGCTCGTGCTCCTCGAGGCGGGCCTTGCGCGAGGGCACATCGCGAATATCGGAGCCGAACCAGTCGTCGCGCAGATTATAGCCCTCCGCCGCATAGCTGGCAGTAATCAGCTCGAAAACCGAAAGCTGGACGCCGCCGGTGTTGACCTTCTCGAACACCAGGCAGACCGCCTCCTTGGAGGTCTCCTTCTTCAGCTCGATGACCGGCAGCTGATATGAGCGGAAGGCGTTGATGACCTCCTTGCGAAACTTCATGTAGCTGCCGAAGTTCTCGGGGGCGTACTCCTGCAAGGCTTCCTCGAAGTCATCGGAGTTGATGATCTGGTCGCAGGGAAAGAACAGCTGCTCGCACTCCAACTGGCGGGTGGAGAGGTCCAGATCCACGTCTCGGCCGAAGTTGCTGCGCTTCTGGCGGCTCTCGTCCACCGCCACCACGGCATCCTCGAGGCGATCCTCGCCCTCCAGGGCGATGCGAATGTCGAAGTAGTAGTGGCGCCGGACCTTCTTGCCCTTGGCGGTGCGGGTATCCACCGGGGCATCCAGGCCTACCGCCTGGGTCAGGCTGGTAAGGCGCTGCTGGCCGTCGAGGATCAGGTGGTCCGGATCCTTGGTCACGGTGTTGGGGTCGATGCCCTCCACCGGCCGGGTCTGGAAGCGCACCTCGCCGCCGGTTTCCATCAGCATCACCGCGCCCACGGGGAAGGAGCGGGCGATGCTGACCAGCAGGCTCTTCACGTGGTCGTCGTCCCACACCCAGCCGCGCTGGAAGTCAGGGAGCTGGATCTTGCCGGTGGTGATGTCCTTAAGCAGCTCGGGTAGCGAGCGCTTTGTGCTATCGAAGGTGGTCATGGCGGTTCCCTGTGCGATGCGGTTCTGGAGTCGTGATGTTGTTGTAAGGGCCCCGGTCTATGCCGGGCTTGTGGCCTGGGCCTGGTCGAGCAGCGGCGTGACGCGGACGCGGCCTGTAAGGAGGTCGTCCATTAGGCCAGCCTTATCAGCTGATAACTTGGATAGCTGGCTTCGATACACTCGAGTCTTCTTCTCCAAAGACTTATAGATTTTGGTAACTCTCTCTACCTCTTGAGGAGGGGGGGAAGGAACGATAAAGTCACAGACATTTCCCGAGGTGATATGAGGGATGGCTGTATGGGTCTTCACGTTATCAATATGTGAAAGAAAGCGGTCGCTACATATATTCATGTAGAGATAGGTGCCGTCAGCAGGATTGGATCTTAGCCTGATTACCCGCTGAACAAGGAGGGATGGAACATCTTCGCCTGTCAAAATGGCTTTGTTTTTTCCGACCAGCGCACCATCCATTCCCACAACAATATCTCCTTCATTCAAAGCATACCGAGAAACACTCGGATCGTTTGATGGCCATCTCTCCGTTTTGGATTCCTCCCACCTAACCCTGCCTCTTGTCACGTTAAGCCCTCGAAGCAACCGCACCCCCTGAGAAGATCCTGTGAAACGCGAGCTTTCGAAAGCTGGTCCCACTAATGGCTCAGCGACTTCCCCCACTGTAGATATGTCCCAGCTTTTAGGGATGGGACCCAGCACTGACTCCTTGTAGAGCTCCGGTGCCTGCTCAGGACTGGGGCGGAGCCGGCCGCTATCGTCAATGCCACGGGTCAGCAGGTCGTGGAGTAGGCCCTCCTTGACCTTTTCCAGCTTGGCGATCAGCGCCTCGGTCTTCTGGATTTGGGTGTCGAGGGTGTCGAGGATGCGGGCGATAAGTCGCTGCTCTTCCTTTGGAGGTATTTCGAGGGGTAATGCCTCCACGTCAGAGTTTTTCAGGTTGTTGATGGCGCTGCCGGCTAAAATTATGTCTAGATGTCTTCTATAAGCGTTCGACTGAAGGATATAGGAGACAAATTTTCCGTCTGCATGAGGAAACGGTCGGAAAATTGAGCAAAATGCACCGACTGTGCACGGCGCCGCATTGCCCACGATTCGACCTGACTTTCCAACCAGCGCCTTAGACCCGTTGGACATGCATACGGCAATATCATCGTGTTTAGCCAGCTGGCCTTTACTGACAATGTGTGAAGGTATCAGCTGGATATTGTCAAAATTTACCTTCCCATCCCTTATGTTGTTGGACCTGAGAAGGATGACTGTTTCAGGCGAAATCAAGCTTTGGAGTTGATTGGGTGTGTACGACACCCCTCTAACCCCGTTAGCCAGTTCTCCAAGACTGCCATGCTCCCACTCAAACATACCCCAGCCCTCCCAGATACTGCTGCAGCTCCTTGGCGGCGGCATCGCGCTCGGCCTCGATATCGGACAGCGTCACCCGGTACTTGTCCCACCAAGTCTCGAAGGCGGCGATCACCTGCTGGCGCTGCTGGCGGATATAGGACTCAAGGATGCCCTTGAGGTCGTTATGCAGAATGGTGCCGACCAGCTCGGCGGCGTTGGGTTCGTCCAGGGCGTCCACGGCGGCGTTGAGGTGCGTCTCGAAGCTATTCACCTTGGCCTTGTGCTGCTTCTTCACCTGGGTGCGTTCGCTCTTCCAGTTTTTGATCTGCTCTGGCGTCGGAGGCGTCGGAGCATCGTCGTCCTCGCTATCGCCCGACACCGCTTCCTCGCCGTCATCCCCCTCCGGCTTGGCCTCGGCGGCCTTGATACGGGCGTCCAGCTCGGCCTTGCGGGCGGCCAGCTCCTCCAGCTCGGCCACGTATTCCTCCAACAGGAAGTGGACCAGGCGGTGATCCAGCGGGTTGACCTTGCTCTGTTCGTCTTCCAGCAGGCTCGCGATACTGGTGCGCCAGGCGTCCACCACGCCCAGGCAGCCGCGGGCCTGCAGGGTGCGGAACTCGTTCTTGTTATCGAACCAGAAGCCGGCGATGATGCCGCGCACCGCGAAGCGGTCGAGCATGGCGGTGGCGTCCAGCGCTGTGGTAAAGCTTTGAAGCAGTTCATCACGCAGCCCGGTAAGCCGGCCCTGCTGATTACTCAGCGAGGTAATGCTGCTGCCGTGTTCTCGCCACCAGGCTTCGAAGGCCTGCATGACCCAGGCCTCTTTCTGCTGCAGGCCCGTATTATTCTCGATGGCGGGCTTGAGATCGCGCTTCTCATCCAGCCGCTCGGCGAAGTCCACGTAGTCGGCGTCATTCGCTCGCGGCATTAAGAGCGCCATGGGATCGAGCCCCTGGGCGTCGAAGAGCGGGCGCCTGGCGTCGATCTCGGCCATCGGTACGCCACCCTTGAGGTGGGCGCGCACGTCCTGCGGCTCCGGCGACGGCGTGTTGTCAGCGTAGCGGCGGATGTTGAGGTTGTAGTCGTTGTCGCGCAGCTCCGCGATGGGTACCACGCGAGAGAACCCCGGCTCTTGGGCAAAGGCCTCGAAGGTGCTGGAGATCTTCTCGATGTGCTCCGGCAGCAGGTGGTTCTGGGCGCGGCCCTCGTAGTATTCGCGGTCGGCGTTGATGAACAGCACCTTACCCTGGCGCTCCTCGGGTTTGGCGCCCTTGGCGCGCAGCACCAGGATGCTGGCCGGGATGCCGGTACCGTAGAACAGGTTGGGGGCCAGGCCGATCACCGCCTCCACCAGGTCGTCCTCCAAAAGACCGGCGCGGATACGCTTCTCGTCGCCGCCGCGGAACAGCACGCCGTGGGGCATGACGGTGGCCAGCATGCCATCGGCCTTGAGGCTGGCGACCATATGTTGCAGGAACATCAGGTCGGCCTTCTTGGCACCTTCCGGCACGCTGCCGTAGTGGAAACGCTCGGGGAACTGCTGGCTGGGGGTATAGCCAATGGAGAAGGGCGGATTGGTGAGAATGCGGTCGAAGTGCATCAGTTCACCGCCCTCGATATGCTGCGGATCGGTGAGGGTATCGTCGTTGCGCAGGTCGGCGCTGCCGATGTCGTGCAGCAGCATGTTCATCTTGGCGATGGCCCACACCGAGCCGGACGCCTCCTGACCGAACAGATTGAGCCGGCGTGGATCGCCGCCCTGCTCCTCCAGGTACTCCTTGGCGTGAATCAGCATGCCGCCCGAGCCCATGCAGGGATCGTAGACGCTGTGGTCCTCCTGCGGACCCATCAGTCGCACCATCATGCGAACCACCGGGCGCGGGGTATAGAACTCGCCACCCTTCTTGCCGGCGGAGTCGGCGAAGTCGCGGATCAGGTACTCGTAGGCGGCGCCGAGCAGGTCGGGGAACTCGAAGTCCTCGTTGCGCAGCCGGTACTCGCTGAAATGGACTATCAGCTCGCGGAGCTTCTTGTCCGGTAGGGTGGTGGAGCCGACCTTGCGGGTGAAGTCGATGTGCTCCAGCACCCCGGCGAGGCTGGTGTTGTGCTCTTCCAGGCCGGCCAACGCCTTGTTCAGCGCATTGCCGACGCCCTGGTGGGCCTCTTTCAGCAGGTAAGGCCAACGCGCCTGCTCCGGCACGTAGAAAGAGGCCTTGTACCAGCTCGGCATCTCGATGAGATTGGCGATCTCGATATCGCTCTTGCCGGCCTGCCTCAGCTGTTCGCGGACTTCTTCCTGGCGTTGCTCGAAAACGTCCGAACAGCGCTTGAGGAACAGCATGCCGAAGATGTACTCCTTAAACTCCGAGGCATCCATGCGCCCACGCAGAATGTCCGCCGCCTTGAAGAGGTGCCGTTCCAGCTGATTGAGGGTGAGGATCATGTAACGCTTGCTTCCTGTATTCGGTGAGCGGCTGACTTGAATGGCCGCGATTATAGCCGCCTATCTCACCAGAGTTGACGCGTGAAGGCCATGGGCTGACAAAGAGAGCATCCAGCAATCCTGGAGGCAGGTTCTGAGCGCCAGGCACGCATTGGCTTGCTGAAGCCCAACCGCCTTCGATAACCGCTTAACGTCGATATAGCCGCTGAACCACTGAACCGTCCCATTGAGCAGGTAGTCTTGGACAACGCGCTTTATCGTGGTTCGCAGAAAAATGTAGTGACAGGTAATCTGCCCTGCCCATTCCACATACGGCTCGGGCAGCCATGGCACCACGGCATCCACCTGAGGCGGGAACTGCTCGCAGCGGGTGGTCTTCTTCTTGTTCTAGTGCTCAGTCCCGACTGGTATCAAACGCCCGCAGCCCTAGACCGTAGTGTTTCGTATCAGCCTTGCACATGTAAGAAGCTCGGTAGAAGGCTTTCTGAAAGTGGCCCACATTCCCCCTGTCGACCCAGTACGCCGGGTTAGCTGGCACATGTATCCAAGGATCCTCCGGATTCCATTCCACACCTAACGCGCTGTACCAGGCACGCGAGATACGGTTGGAGAGGTTCTCGTTAGACGAGCATGCTCTCCCGGGCATGTGGTAAGCATCGCGATTGAGGATCAAGAAGAAGTGATAGTGCAGCTTGCCATTGGTACCGACCTCCCGACACCAGACGTAGCGGACCTTGGTATCCGGCACCCAGCCGCTCCGACACTTCCGTGTCCTATCGTGCTTGATGATGGCTTTCAGGGAAGCGATGAACCGCTTGATAAGGAGCTTGTGGTCTTCCGACGTCATCCTGTCGCTGATCACGGTAGGAATAACCGGGTCAACCCGAAAAGCCATCACTCGAGGGTAATCGCTCATGGCTTTCTGCAGCGTAGCGTGGAGCACCTCAAGGTACTCGGCCACCATCGGCAAGGATTCCATCTGAACCCCTAGGCCGTTATATGAATTGTTGTAATGTAAGTGCAGGTTGGAGTTGGAAGGGTGTCGCTGTGGCATTTCATATCTCCAGTGGGATGGGCAAACGCCATGACCGGCAAAGCATGGACGTTTGTTTTAGGCACGGTGGATCCTCCAGCTGTCTGCTAGATCCATAGGGCCATGTGTGAGTATTCCCCTGTTTCGCCCCTTGCTAAGTTAGGTACGGGCCTTGAGGCCCCATGCTTTATTTAACAGGGAGGGTAAATAAATAATAATTAAACAAGGGTCGAAAATACTGACTTAGTTCTCAACACTGCAGGCAGCATGTGATGATGAGGGTAAAAAGCGGTCGGTTTTTTACTCTTACATTAAACCAGTAAACTGCACCGATGCACACTAAAAGACTTCTTCATTCCTCTCTTCGATGCTGGCCTGAATCCAGCCATCTATCTCGGTTTCAACCCATGCCACAGCTCGAGCACCAAGTTTTATTGGCCTTGGAAATTTTCCCTCGCTGATATATTTGTAGATCGTAGACCTAGCAAGCCCAGTACGGTCCATGACGTCTTTGATACGGATTAGCTTCATACTCATGCTGAACTCCTGTCAGTTCCTCATGAGATGTAGCCATCTAGTATTTTTTACGTCATACTCCGCCTTCTTTTACCAAAAGCTTCAGTTCTTCTGGCAATGAAAGGTCAACCCACTCGCCAGCCAAAAGCTGTGTATGTAAACGAAAAACTCCATCAGAAGGAAGAAAGCGAGATTTTATTTGCCACCTTTCTTCCCCCTCATTACTAAAGCAGCATATCGAGAAAACTGCATCAGCAAGGCGAAAATCAGAATCTTTCTGATGCTCTGCAACCCGCAAGTCATGCTGCAATTGGACCGCCAAGTGATGAGACAAATCATAAACACATCTGCATAAAGAGCTATTTGAGTGAGGTTCAACATTTTCACCCTCCACGCCTAGAACATAATAAAGGTCATAACTTATTGCCTCCATCACCGAATCGATAGGAGAACTGGGTTTTCTTCGAGAACCCTCAATATCTCGCCAGTAGTTAGAAAGCAGCATCATGGCATAGCTATATATATGCGCCTTAAGGATCGGCCCCATACCTAATTTATCAGCTCTTAGCAGATCAGCCTTTGCTGGTAACACCGCTTTTCCTGAGGGAAGAAGAGACATAGCATTCATTCTAAGCTCTTGGTACGCGCTGCTATAGCGTGCTTCAAGTGATACAAGTCTTTTTAATTCCTCTAGGCTTTCTGCGCCCCCTTTCGGTGCACATGCTTTCTTGATGTTTTTATGCATTGTGTCAAAGTTTTCCGCTAAATAACTCACAACGAAGGCGGCCTCATATATCCCCGAAATAAAATTGGAATCTCCTGGACGTCTTGCGGGGAGATACGTGACTGTTAGGCCGAGGGAGGCGTCACCAAGCAAGAGTGAGTGCGTGAGGTCAATAAAGTACACGGAACGCATGCGAACACCCTCTTTGCTAAGCAGCATGCCCGGTTGATGCCTAGCAATGACCCCGAGCTTCTTGAGCTTGGATAGCTGACTTTTCAGCCTTTCCCGTGTCATCCCGGTGACTGCTTGAAGATGTCCATAACTCAGGCCTCTGACAATCCCTGGTGTCTCTGCATGAGCCAAAAGAACGGCTAGAAGCCAATAGGTAGCAGGAGCCAATTTTTTAGCTCGATCCGCCCCTGTCATTAGGTTGCTGGCTTTTTCCTGAGTCGATGCTCTGCAGACCATGGCATGAGAACAAAGAGCCTCTATCACGGGCTGATGAGGAGTATCAGGTGGCGGCGTTTCATCTAAACGGTTACGGAAACCCAGTGCAATGCGGTGGCTCGACAAAGGGCGTCCTCTACCATGGCGAACGGACTCATATATTAGGTAGCCATGTCTTTTTAACCACTCAAGAGCCGGCTTGGCCTGCCGTGTCGTTATACCCAAGAGGCAATAAAGGTCTTGGAGCGGGCACGTCAGCGCCTGATCAAGTCCTGTAACCCTTGACCACTGAAGAAGAAGCCAGCGCGCTTCGGGGCCTAAATCAGGGTCTGTATGGCAGAGCAAACGCGTATCCATGAGCGCAGTGTATCATAGCTCTGGCATTTTACATCCGAAATAAACCCTAGCCACCTACCAACCAATCACTAGTATGCGTACTAGTGATTGATAAGCGTACCCCCTTATGGTATCCATATAGATGGCATTCAGCGTCCCTATAAAGGTCACAAATGGAAGATTCAAACTTAAGCCAAAACTCCCTATTTTCCTGGATAGACACAGAATCTCCAGAACAGAGCTATTGGATAACCAGCTATATCTCCAAGAAAAACCTGTCTGCGGCATTATTTGGAGACTCCTTCCACGCCAACCCATTTAACATAATTAACCTCCTATACAATAATCAGCATGATGCTAGATACCGAGAATTAACAAAAGAGATGCGGAATGCCTGGAACCAAAAAAAATACCGCGAACGAAACGGAAAACAAGTAAGCTTTCAGCTCCCTAACAATGTTGCAAAAAGCTTGGAAAAAATCGCCAAAAGAAACAATCAGTCAAAAACACAGGTACTTTGCGACATAATCAAAAACACAGAAAAACAGAGGCGGCATGAAAATAAAAAACACAAGGAACAAATAGAAAAACTGCAGAACGAAAAGTATAATGTTGAAACCCGCCGGAATAGAGCCATTGACACCCTGTCAAAATTTCTTGTAGAGGAGATTGTCAATAGATGCAAACATGAGAGCACAACGGGAGCCCCGCAAGAAAAAGAACTAGTTCTCAATAGAATAGAGGAAATCGAAAACTCTACTCTTGAAATGAAAACCTTAAGAGCAGCGGCCCCCGATTTAAGGTCATACCTTCCTTATTATAAATAACAATGTTTAACGGCACTCTAAGCCATCCAACAAAAGATGATGAAAATTATTTAAACCACAGGCCCCGGGGGGTCAATACGACATTTAACCATCCATAACTAGACCATCTTGAGCAAGTGTATGCCCCCGTAAAGGAGTGACTCGGTACGCGGTAATACATCTAAAACTCTTGTCCCTATTATTCACCTATAAGACCTATCGCCGCCTAGCCTTTTAGCACTCGGAGCAGACGTGCGCTTGCAATTTTGCAGTACGATTCATTCGTTCCGCCGGGCCACTAATATAGAGGTGAAAGGGATCGTCAGCCGATGCTCGATATCATGTTTTATCAAACCCCGTCGAAAAGGGGCTGTGTGAAAACAGCCTCCTAAGCTGGCAAGATAGCCGTGAACTCACCCGTTCACGGCTATTTTTGTATGCGACACCTACAAGGACAGCCTCGCAGCCAGATCTCGTTGCTACCGCCCAGCATTGAGGAATATATCCCGGAAGATCATCCGGTACGTGTCATTGATGCCTTCGTAGAGTCCCTAGACGTCATCGACATGGGGTTCGACAAGACGCACACCGCCGATACCGACCGGCGCCCTGCTCAAGCTCTACATTTACGTGTAACGAAAACTGGCAGTCTACGATAAATTCCAGCGGCTAGCTTGAGGGTAGACTAGCTTACACACTGATATTGTTCAATTATTCCTATAGCTCAATAAATTTTTGAACAAGCTACCTGTTATAACTATGGTTATTAGATGACTACTTCGCAAACCTTCCACCCTATTTACACTGAGGTGTAACATGCGTGCACATGGTTATAAAACACGATTTATTAAATACATAAGTGCTGGATGCGCATTAACTGCAGCATCCCTAATCGCCACATCAGCCATTGCGCAGATAAAGTCCGAGCACTCAAGACTAGAGAGCAGTGGATGCGCTACCCGGGCCCTCTCAGACGCCGGTGCGCAGTGCTATACGCTGTACACAGAAGAGAATCATGACCATCCGAACGGGACGACCATCGAAGTCCCCGTAGCGGTCCTCCCATCCGACTCGCAAGGGCAAGAGAGATCGCAGAAAACACCGGCATTCTTTTTCACCGGTGGGCCGGGCGCATCCATGCTCGCTGCTCCAGAGCTTATCAGGCAATATCGCAAGGATGTCGGGGCACGCCCCCTAGTGGTGTTCGATTACCGGGGGATGAACCACTCCCAACCAGCCTTAAAGTGTCCCGACTACGCCAATGTGTCGACCTACCACGACATCATTTTTTCGCCAGCGATTTCCGGTTCACTGAGTACCACCGAGCGCATGCGTAGCATTGCTGACGCTGTCCAGCGCTGCTACCAGAAGCTGGAAGCCGAAGGCAGCGACATCTCACAGTACAACTCCTATACGATCGCCCAAGACGTGGAGGCGATTCGAGAAGGCCTCGGCTATGACTCGATCAATGTCTACGGACGCTCGACGGGCGGAGGCACAGCGCTCCAATACATGCGCTACTATCCGGAGCATGTTCGCTCGGCGGTACTCGTCTCGCCGTGGTACACCAATTTACGCAATCGCGCGCCCATCGATGAATTTTACACGGCCAAGCAAAAATACACGGACATCCTAGGCTTGTGCGTGCGCCAAAACGAACAGTGTCAGCACACCGTGCCGGCATGGTTTCTAGCGATCGAACGTGCCCGGCGCGCGCTGGATAGCAAGCCTTACGTCAAGACGTTGAAGGCGGGCACCAACGATGAGGAAACGCATTATTTCGATGGCGTGGCCTTTTTGCACACCCTCTACATCACTTTGCCAAGCATGTACGAGGATCTGCCGCGGGTTGTTTCCGAGGTCCAGGAAGGCGACTACGGGTCGCTCGATGAATTCTTCCGCATCGACACTTTTAAACCTGAGACTGAGGCGCCGAGTTACGCGCTAGGCTACTTTCTCGCCAATACGTGCAATGACATGGGCGCGAATCGCCCAACCAAGGCAGATTCACGCGCTATGCTCGAGCGTGAACCAGCGCTTTTGGGGTTCGAACAGCCTTGGGTATGCGCGTGGTGGGGTACAGATGGCGCCGTACCGAAGGAAAACAGCCAGCGCTTTGAGTCCGATACGCCGGTGCTATCTATCCATGGCCAGATGGACCCTTGCTGCGGTATTCGGTGGGGCCAACATCTCGCCGAGTCGTTTGAGAACATTCAGGTCGTTGAACTTCAGGGGCATGGCCATACCCCAGACAGCGAGTGTGGAACCACGATGATGCAAGGCTTCCTGAGGGACCCAAACGCCCCCGTGGATGACAGCTGCAAGAAGAACAACCCGCTTGAGGCCTGGAAGCTTTGAGAGTCAGCGCCCCTGGCTGACCGATGGTTATGCGTGGTCAACCTGCCATGGACCATCCTCCAATTGTAGCTAGTAGAATAGGCCGTCAATTCTCGGGACCACACAACTGGGGAGGAGGTCGCATAGGCTGCCAGTAGTCGCGCACCGGCGCTTACCAGGTATGTTTCTTCTAATGCCCTCTACTGCCAGCTAAGTGGGTAGTATTTTGGGTAGTATCATCGAACATAACGACCGACACCGATCATAACTAACTGAAATTATTGTAAAACATATTTCACTCTATTTTAAGATCCAGAATATTGAATAGCGTTCAATCATATCCAAAAGTGTCCCTATATATTTGATATATAAATAACAATAGGCAAGGCTGGTCCAAGATAGTGAGCGCCACTATGATGCCGGCCAAACAACTCGCGCCTCAAGGCCATAAGGCTGATGGTTACTCAATCGCACCTCAGCTTGTTGCCGTTGAGCCAGCTCCACGACAATGGACAACCCAAGCCCACTCCCTGTAGTGCGCTGATCCGAGGCTCGCCGGAAGCGCTCGACGACTGTGTCGAGTAGCTCCTCGGGAATCCCCGGGCCGGTATCTCGTACGATGACTTGCGGCGTACCTTGCTGGTGGTAAAGTTCGACCTCGACATGCCCCCCTTCCGGTGTATAGCGCAGTGCATTGTCCAGCAGATTGCGCAGCAGAATACCGACTTCCACCGGATCGGCACGTACCGACAGCTGTGAAAGCCCCGACAATGAGAGCTCTTGCCCACGTGCGTGCGCCAAGGGCCATAGGTCGGCGGTAAGCTCAGCAACGATAGGATAAATGTCAATCAATCGGGCCTGGTTACTTGAGGCACGATCAAGTCTTGCCAACACCAATAGCTGCTCCACCACTCGTTGAAGTCGTTTCACTCCAATGGTGGCTTTTTGTAGCGAGTCTGCCTCGCCAGCCTGTGCGTTTTCGAGATGGATCTTGAGGGCCGCTAGAGGCGTGCGCAATTCGTGGGCCGCGTCTGCGGTAAAGCACCGCTCACGCTCCAGCGTCTTGCCCAATCGGGCAATAAAATCGTTTAGCGAGCGCTGCAGCCCATCAAGCTCCTGGGGTACATTGAGATCGATCGGTGTCAGATCCTGACCATCCCGCCCCTGGACTTGGCGGGATAGCAGTGCGATGGGGGTCAAACCTCGACGAATGATGCGGGTCATCAACCACAGCAACAGCGGCAACAGAAGTAGTATCGGCCACAGAGTATTGAGCGCTATACGCTCGACAATCTCATCAAGAAAGTCTTTTTGTACGCCGATACTGATCCACGTATCGCTAGTAGTATCGAATAAGCTGAACACGCGCCATTGATCTTCAGTGTAGTCTACCCATCGGTAGCCCTCTTTTGTCGGCATCGGAAAAAGACCCTCCTCGTTCCATTTGGCTCCTTGCAGACGAGGCGAGCCATCGGCATTCCAGAAGCCGATCGACAGCATGCGCTCTTCCTCGTGATAAAGCCGCGCGGGCGGGGTTTGTAGCGACGCCGGTTCGACCCCTGCCTCCTTATCGTAGACTCGTGCCTCATGTCCCGGCAGAGTGAGGCTTCGAGCGATGCGCTGGTATTCTTCGAGAGTGGTAGCGGGGGAAATCAGTCCGGCAACGATACGTCCCTGCAAACTCAACTGAGCATCCAAGATTTCTTCCAGTTCGTGATCGCTTATCAGGTACGCTGCCGTTACAATCAGCAGTGCAGTTACTGTCAGTACTAGCGCCAGGGCCTGGGCAAGATAGCGACGAATGGATTTCATGTGGCCTGACTGTCCAGCCGGTAACCGATACCTCGTACAGTAATGATCAATCCTTTGTCGAGTTTCTTACGCAAATGATGTACATGCACTTCCACCGCGTTGGATTCCACTTCTTCTCCCCAGCCATATAGCAGGCTTTCCAATCGTGGTCGTGAGAGCACCCTATCCGGATGACGAGCCAACTCAAGCAGTAGTGCATATTCCCGCCGGCTCAACTTGACCTCCTGGCCCTGCCAGCTCACCCAATGACGAGCCTCATCGATACACAGCTCGCCAAGGGTCAAAGCTTGCGAGGCTCTTCCTTCGGCGCGGCGCGTGACCACCCGCAGACGCGCCAGCAATTCCTGCAGATCGAAGGGCTTGAGCACATAATCGTCGGCCCCGGCATCCAATCCACGAATGCGCTCCTCTACCGCATCCCGGGCCGTCAGGATCAGTATTGGCAAGGACGAGCCCTGCCTGATGCGATTCAACACCTGCATGCCATCCATATCGGGTAGCCCCAGATCGAGGATCATCACTGAGAATGCTTCGGTGCCAATAGCGCTGACCGCCTCGCTTCCTCGCATGAACCAGTCCACCACATAGCCCTCGCGCTCTAAAGCGATTTTGATACCATCGCCCAGCAATGGATCATCTTCTACCAATAATATGCGCACGCCATCACCCTCGTGATCCTTTAAAGCCTTTCACCTAAGAGCTCATACTGTTCTTGAATATCCGCATCGGCATAAACAGCCAAGGTCAGGCTATTTTGGCCAAGTCGTGAGGAGTTTAGCGATAGAATACTTAAGCCTCCCTTAAGGCTGTTGGTGCATGCTACTCGAGCTTATCATTGGGAGCAGCTCATGAAGGTCCTCATCACCGGCATGGCCGGGTTCATTGGTCATGCGTTGGCGCGCCGGCTTGCCGAAGATGCGAGCCACGAGATCTTGGGTATCGACAACCTCAACGAGTACTACGATGCTGCCATCAAGCAGGCGCGATTGAACGACCTGTCGGGTTTTGGCAATGTGCGTTTCCAGCGTCTGGATCTTACCGATACCGAGGGCATGCAGCGCCTATTCGCCGAGACGCACTTCGATTGCGTGGTGCATCTGGCGGCCCAAGCGGGGGTGAGATACTCCCTGGATCACCCACAGGTATATGGCCAGTCCAATTTGATTGGGCATTTGAACGTGCTGGAAGGGTGCCGCCGGCAGCAGGTCGGCCATCTGGTCTATGCATCATCCAGTTCGGTCTACGGTCGCAATGCCAAGGTACCTTTCTCGGTTAAGGATAGCGTCGATCAACCCGTCAACCTGTATGCCGCTACCAAGAAGTCCAACGAACTGATGGCCCATGCCTACTCCTACCTCTACGGATTACCCACCACGGGACTGCGCTTCTTTACCGTGTATGGCCCTTGGGGGCGTCCGGATATGGCGCTATACAAGTTCACCCGTAACATCTTCGACGGCAGGCCTGTCGAGCTCTATAACCAAGGTGACATGTCCCGGGATTTCACCTATATCGACGACATTACGGAAAGCATCGTACGCATTCTGGACATCGTGCCCAGCCACGGAAAGGACCGCAACGATCCCCCTTACCGGCTTTACAATCTCGGCCATGGTAGCCCCGTCAACCTGATGACGCTGGTACGCACCCTCGAGGAGGCGACCGGAATCGAGGCCCGCTGCGATTACCTGCCCATGCAGCCCGGCGACATGCAGCATACCTGGGCGGATGCCGAACCCTTGTTTGCTACTACGGGATTTCGACCCCGCACCAACCTGGCCACAGGAGTGCAACGTTTCGTTGACTGGTACCGCCACTACTATGATGCAGTCGGCAAACCTTACAAGATCAAATCGCTTGCCTCGAAACTAGGCTAATCACGCCTTTTGTTTACTACCCCATGGAACGTTCACCCATGCCCCAACCGTTACTCTCCATTCTTATTCCGGCCAAGGACGAAGCAGGAAACCTGTTTCAGTTACTGGATGAAATCGCCGCCGCCCTCCCCGATGAGGAGTACGAAATCCTGGTGGTGGACGATGGCTCCACGGACGCAACCTGGACGTTGCTAAGCCAGCGCGCCGCTCAAAATGCTCGCTTGCGGCCTCTGCGCCATACGCGCAGCGCCGGCCAGAGCACCTCGATCTGGCAGGCTGCCTGGGCGGCTCGCGGCACCTGGCTTGCGACCCTGGACGGCGACGGACAAAACGATCCAGCGGATCTTCCCCGCCTGTACGGCAAGGCCCGCCAGGAGGGCATTGCCCTGGTCAACGGTCATCGGGTGCAACGCCAGGACAATCGACTCACGCGACTATCGTCTCGGGTCGCCAATCGTGTGCGCTCGGCCCTGCTCAAGGACAACACGCCGGATACCGGCTGTGGCCTCAAGATCATGCGTCGGGACGTCTTCCTGAGGCTGCCTTATTTCGATCACATGCACCGTTTTATACCCGCACTGATCCAGGCCCAGGGCGGCCAGTGTGTCTCGGTGCCGGTCAACCATCGCCCCCGAGGCACCGGCGCCTCCCATTACGGATTGAACAATCGCCTTTGGGTAGGGCTCGTGGATATTGTCGGCGTCATGTGGCTGCAACGGCGCACCCGCTTGCCTGCGCCTCTCGAAAACAGTGCGCTCCCCATATCTGAACAGAACATAGCCGGCACCCCTACTTCCGCGGCGCCGCCTTCAGAGGAAACGCCATGAACAGCGAGTGGCTCTGGCTGAGTATCGGCTTTCTGGGACAGGCGCTCTTCTCGGCACGCTTTATCGTGCAGTGGCTGGCCAGTGAACGCGCTCGACGCAGCATCGTGCCCAAAGCCTTCTGGTTCCTGAGCCTGGGGGGCGGGGCTACGCTGCTGGCTTATGCCCTCTATCGGCGTGATCCGGTATTCATCGCCGGTCAGGGGGCGGGGCTGTTCATCTATGCCCGCAACTTGATGCTAATCCGGCGTGAAAGTCGCGAAGTACGCTATGAGAAAAACGCGGCACCCCCTTCTCCCTGAACGGAATTCGCCTCGTCATGCATCGCGCTGCCTATCTACGTCATTTGAATCACTCCTATCGCTGGGCATGGCTTGCACTCATGCTGTTCGCGCTGGTGCTGCTCGGTATAGGGATTGGCCTGCGCGATCCCTGGCCCGCGGACGAGCCGCGCTTTGCCTTGAATGCCCTGGAAATGCTCAAGACCGGTCAGTTCTGGTTTCCTCATCGGGGCGGCGAGCCTTATCCGGACAAACCGCCACTATTCATGTGGGCCTCGGCGCTGTCCATTGCTTTCACCGGCTCCGTGCGACTGGGGTTTTTGCTGCCTTCACTGTTTGCAGCATTAGGAACGTTGGCTCTGGTCGTGGACTTGACGCGGCGGCTTTACGGCCAGCGTGTTGCCCTGCTCAGCGGTCTAGCCCTGCTGACGACCCTGCAGTTCGTGATCCAGGCCAAGGCCGCCCAAATCGATATGCTGCTGACCTTCTTCACCACCCTGGGCGCTTACGGGCTGCTTCGCCATGCACTGCTTGGGCCCACCAGACGCTGGTGGCTCATCGGTTTTGCAGCGATGGGACTTGGCATCATTACCAAGGGCGTAGGTTTTCTGCCCTTGCTACTGTTGCCCGCCTGGCTCTGGTTTGCCTGGCGCGGCCAGGCCACTCGGATCGCCTTGAAAGATCTAGGCCTAGGCATGGTGGTGCTACTCGCCGTGGTCGCCCTTTGGGGCGTACCGATGATCCTCGTCGCTACCTTCGGCGACGATCCGAGTCTTGCGGCCTATCGCGACAACATTCTCTTCAAGCAGACCGGCGAGCGCTACGCCGATTCCTGGCACCATCTCGAGCCCTGGTATTACTACCTCGTCCAAGTGCTGCCCTGGGCCTGGATGCCCTTGGTGCTGGCACTGCCCTGGGCGATACCCGCCTGGCGGCGGCGGGCCCGGCGTGGCGATGCGCGCCTGCTGCTACCGCTGAGCGGGGTGATCCTGATCCTGGTGTTCTTCTCCCTGTCGCCGGGCAAACGCGGCGTCTACGTTCTGCCGACGATTCCATTGCTGGTGCTAGCCCTGGCGCCGCTTCTGCCGGGCTTGCTGCGCAAGCGAGGCCTGCATTGGCTAGGCACCGGCGTGCTGGCCCTGCTGGGTGGGACCCTGTTTGCCGCCGGCCTGCTTGGCGCTTTAGGGCTGCCGGCGCTGACAAAACTTGCCGAGCGTCACGACATCGTGCCCTGGGCCTGGTGGATCGTGCTCGGTGTAACGGCGGCGGGGCTTCTCGCCTGGCTGCGACCACGACGCGGCATGCTGGCGCTGCCACTGTGGCTGGCGGTGTTCTGGATCACTTGGTCAACTTGGGGTTATGTATTGCAAAACGAGACCCGCTCACCGGCGCGGATGATGCAGGCGATTGTTACGATCACGGGTGGTGATGCCTGGCTGGCGTTGCCGAGTTTCGACGAGGAATTTTTGCTGCAGTCACGCCAGCCCAGCGTTCACTTCGGCGACAGGACGCCAATCGGTGCGCAATTCGTCCGCGCCTTCGCCTGGCTGCAGGAAGCCCCGAATCGGCACTGGATGCTCACCGAACAGCGTCGGGCCGATGACTATTCATGTATCGATCTGAGCCAAGCTAGGGACATGGGTCATCAGAATAGCGACGACTGGTGGCTAATACCGGGCAGCGCCGTCTTGGGCTGTAATAGTGATGAGAACGCTGCGCCACTATATGTTGCGCCCACCACGCTGAATACAAACAAGGCGAAAGAGTAAGCACTATTGACTCAATTATCCGAAAAAGGGGATGCATAAGAAAACATTAAGGCGATCGGGCGATACTAGTATCGATTCACGGTGCATGACCCATCAGCCCGCAAATGGATGACTCTGACCATGTCGCTTAGAACCCTGCTGTTGATGTACGAAGCCTGCGCACTCGTTCTTACTTATCGACCGAATCGAAGCCCGATACCTTTATTCGTATTGATCCTGCTCGTCACCCCCTTCTTGTTGGAGATTTTCTGAACCTTCATTGGCAAGGCTGTCTCTTGCGACAACCCAGCAGTCGTATAGCGTTCAGGGTCACCAGTACCGTCGCACCGGCATCCGCCATCACGGCGACCCATATGCTGGTGATGCTCAGCGCCGTGGGCACCAGGAAGATCACTTTCAGGCCATCGATACCATGGTTCACTCTAGGAACGTGAATTACACGACCCCGTGCCTTTATCGAGCGCTTCACCTGTTTCCGCCGACAGGAACTGCCAATTGTATCCATCTTTGGACAGTGTGAGTTTCAGCATACCGTAGGTATTTCCAATCAGACGTTCAGAAAACGCCTCTGGTTCTCTTGAATCGTCAGTATACGTGCCGCCAGTGCCGACCACGAAGGTAACGATGCCGTTTTCAGGATCGACTCGTCCCTGGCCGTCGAGGGGCCGCGTTCGTTCATAGAAATGATTGTGGCCGTTCAGGACCAGCGTTGCGCCGTTGCGAAAGAGAAGATCGAACAGCCGACGAGCATCTTCGCTGTCATCGCGTTTTTTGGTCGAAAAGGCAGGCTTGTGGAAGAAGGCGAGTACACAAGCGGCATCCGAATTCGCTAGTTGATCTTCGAGCCAGCTTGCCTGAGCAGACCCCTTATCGGCCGGTACTTCGCTGTTGAGAGATAGCACGAGCCAGTCATTCATGCGCTTGGCATAGTAGCCGCGTCTATCTGGACCCGCCCTATCACCCCAGTAATCATAATAAGCGTAGGCATTGAGGGAGTGATATTCGTGATTGCCGGGAGTGGGATAGGTGCGCTCTTTGAAGTGTCCCCAATAGGTGTCGTAACAGAGGTTGAGATCGACGGGTGCGCCGTCAGGATAAGCCAAGTCACCAAGGGCCAGTACCGGTACGCCTGGATAGTCATCGACAAGTTTTGCCGTCTGTCGGGCGCCCGCATCCTTCAAGGGTCTAGGAGCGGCATCTCCAAACGTATATTCGAGATTCCGCAAGGTTTTATCGAAGCCCTCATGCGGCTGACAGCGGGCGATATCACCCGCGGCCAATAGCACGGCATCTTTCCCGGCTTTTTTGTCTCTTATCATACTGGCCTGCTCACCGGAATCGGCAAAGACACTCCCGACCTGACGTGATTCGACGGCCAGCCACGACGTCGCCATGGAAAATATCTGGCCATGGGTGGCCTGGATCGTGATGAGCCCCGTCAAGATCAGAACAGCCGTTACTCCGCCGACGATCTTGAAACGCTTATTTGAGCATTTGGTCACACTCTACCCTCCCTATGTGCGGGCATAAATAAGAAGCGGAAGGTATTTCACTATCCCTTTAATTTCTTAATACAATCTTAAAATAAATTCAAAAAACCAATTTAAAGCGCATTCTTATTTTCTTTTAGCCCTCCTCCCCAACTTAAGTATTCGTTAAGTGTTGTTCATCACAATGCTTTGCTATCTGCAATTAAATTGCCTTTTCTTCATACCTACATTCACTGAATATCAATGAATAAAGAGTGATCGTAAATTGAGTAGCAAACGATTCTGTCAGCCGCTAATTCTAGCTTGGATCGGTTTTTTGATGCTGACATTTCTCTTTCAATACTATGGCATTGATTTCGTCGTTGCGGATTGGCTTTACCGAGTGGAAGGCAACGAATGGACACTGAAACATCAGCTTATTACCGAGGAACTCCTGCATGGCGGTGGCCGTGCCGTGAGTCAGACGATGGGCGCCATTGCGATCGCAGGACTCATTATCAGCATGGTATGGCCCTCGCTACGCATATGGCGTCGCTCATTGGCTTATCTGATACTCAGCGTACTGCTCTCGACGTTGAGTATTTCGACACTCAAGCAGCTGGTGAGCATGGACTGCCCCTGGGATCTCGCGCGTTACGGCGGCGACTTACCCTTCATCGGTTTGTTCGAGAGCCGCCCTGCAAATTTACCCGATACCGCCTGCTTCCCGGCCGGCCATGCTAGCGCCGGTTACGCTTGGCTCGCCCTGTATTTCTTCTTTGCCGCAACGCTCCCCCGATGGCGCTGGCTTGGCTTGTCGGTCGGGTTGTCGATGGGGCTTTTCTTCGGATTCGCACAGCAACTGCGGGGCGCGCATTTTCTTTCTCATGACCTGTGGACGTTGATGATCTGCTGGACGATCAGCCTGTTGCTGGCCCATCTCCTGTTGCGACCGCCAAGCCACACCAAAACTCGATCTTATTCTCCTGCTGAGTCAGGCTCCACCGCGAGAAATTCCCTATGATGCCCCTGTTCTCTCGACTCAAGGGCACACTTGCCTATGTAGGGTATTACCGGCTATGCATGGGGCCAGAGCGCCTCACCCTGGTAACGACGCTAACATTTACCTTGCTGTACAACCTTGCCTTCTGGCGAAGTACGCTCGCTGGGCACGATCCGACGGCACCCGGTACTTGGCTACTCGCTGCGGGTTACGCGGTGGTTCTGACCAGCCTGCAGTATGTGGTATTCCTGCTGTTCGTGAGCCGCTGGACGGTCAAGCCACTACTGGCTTTACTGATCCTGATAGCTGCCGCGGTGAGCTATTTCACTAATAGCTACGGCACCTACTTCGACAGCACCATGATCACCAATGTATTGCAGACGGATACCCAGGAAGCCGGCGAGCTGTTGACTGGTGGCTTCCTCCTGCACATGACGCTTTTCGCGGTACTGCCCATCCTGTTGCTGTCCCGGATTCACATTCCGGTAGTTTCCTGGCGGCGCGCGCTGCTGCGCCGTACGGGCTATCTATCGCTCAGCGCCGTCGTCCTGGTCGCGTCGGTATTCCTCATGTACCAACATCTGTCGCCGCTGATGCGCAATCAGCCCGAACTGCGCTACTTGGTGACGCCAGGCAACTACATCGTGTCGATGGAGCGCGTACTCGCCACTAACGATCAGGTAGCGCCGCAAGAGCGACTGCCCCTCGAGAACGACGCCTCGATCACCGATCACCCAAACCAGAAGCCCGCCTTGCTGGTCATCGTGGTCGGCGAGACCGTACGCGCGGCCAACTGGGGGCTGAATGGGTATTCGCGTCAGACCACGCCGGAACTGGCCCAGCGTGACGTTATCAATTATTCCGAAGTCTCGGCCTGCGGTACCAGCACCGCCGTCTCGGTGCCCTGCATGTTCTCACCGCTGGGGCATGAGGATTACGACAAGTCCTACATCGCACATCACGAGTCCCTGCTCGACGTGTTGCAGCATGCCGGCATCGACGTGACCTGGCTGGACAACCAATCGGGATGCAAGGGCGTCTGTAACGGTGTCGTCAATGCCTCGATTTCAGCCAAGGATTATCCTTCCTTGTGTCAAAACGGACGCTGCTTCGATGAGGCCCTAGCGGAAGAATTGAAACGACGCATCGAGCAAAGCACCGGCGACACGGTGATCGTGCTACACGAGCTGGGTAATCATGGACCCAGCTATTATCAGCGCTATCCCGATGCGTTTCGGGACCTTACGCCCACCTGCGACAACGCGGATTTAAGCAAATGCACCCAACAGGAGATCGTCAACAGTTACGACAACGCTATCCTCTACAATGACCGGGTGCTCAGCGACATGGTCGACTTTTTAGACCAGCAGCAACGCTTCGCTGCGTCATTGATCTATCTCTCCGATCACGGTGAGTCGCTGGGAGAAAACGGGGTGTATCTGCATGGCTTGCCCTACATCATCGCCCCAGACGAGCAGACTCAGGTGCCTATGGTCTGGTGGATTTCCGGCGTCATGCGAAAACGTACAGGCATCGATGCCACGTGTTTGAAAACGAAGGCTGATGAGCCTTACAGCCATGCCAACCTATTCCATACGGTCCTGGGAATTCTGGATGTGACGACGGAGATTTATCGCCCGACGCTGGATATCGGCCGGTCGTGTCGAGCACCAGTGATCTTATCGGGGAAATAGTGGAGGAGGGTCAAATCATAAGATTTCTTTAAGCAAAGCCGTCTAGCCTGGCAAGACACCTACTCTTTCGGGTAAGGAAAAGACGTATGACGATGCTTGCTCAGCCTATCCATTCTCCAGCCAATCAGGGAATGCTCCAATCCTTGATGAAACCGTACTTTCTGTCTATCGCGATACTGGTATTGCTGTGCAGCTCAATATTCATGAGTGGCACCATCCCGGGTGAATTGCTGATTTTTGCCATGCTTGCCAGCCTTGGCTCCATTCAGCTTGCTACATTTTCTTACGCCATCCAGCTAGCGGACGACTTGCTGGTATTGGCCATGGCAGCATTGGGTACGATTGCAATGCTCTATCTGCTCGAACCGCCTCTAGTCTTGTAAACATCTTCAGGCCTTATACTAATAGCAACGTCCACTATGCCACTACATCTGGTTGCATCGCTCCACCCTAAGCCCGATATAGAAAATCACCAAGCCCCCGGCGGCCAGCGCCGCGCCTACAAGCCCGGTGGTGGACCAGGCGAAGCCGAGCTTGACCGTAACGCCGGCGAGGGCGGCACCGATCGCGTTGGCACCATTGAAGGCGGCATGATTGAGCGAGGCGGCCATGGTCTGGGCGTCTTCCGCCACGTCCATCAAGCGGGTTTGCAAGGCCGGGCCGAGTGCCACGCTGGTGCCCACCAACCCCACGAAGAATATGCCCAGCCATAGGGAATTGGCAGCAAAGTAGAAAAGCCCTTGCACGATTAAGCACCAGATCAGGATGGTGGAAATGGCGCGCAGAAGATTGCGGTCCGCCAGCCGCGCCCCAATCACGTTGCCGAGCATGGTGCCGACACCGAAAACCGCCAACACCAGCGGCCCCAACGCCTCGCGCATATCGGCCTGTTCGGTAAGAGTGGGAATCACGTAGCTGAACACCGCAAACATGCCCCCGAAACCAATGCACCCCACCCCCAGGGTAAACAACACTCGCGGTTTGATGAGTGCAGTGAACTCGCGCTTGGGGCTCGCATTGGCGTCGATGGCCTGCGCGGGCACCACAAGACGAATCAATAGCGCCGTAAGCAGCGCCACTATTCCCACGCCGGCAAAGGCCACCTGCCAACCGAACAGGTTACCGCCCCAGGTCGCAAGCGGTGCGCCGATCAGGTTGGCCGTGGATAGCCCCAACATCACCCGCCCCACTGCGCGGGCGCGCTGGTCGATGGGGACTGCTGCTGCTGCGACCAGCGCGGCGACGCCGAAATAGGCACCATGGGGCAAGCCGGCCATAAAGCGCAGCAGTACGAAGGAACCGAAGCTCGGAGCCAAGGCGCTTGCCAGGTTGCCGATCGCGAAGAGCAGCATCAAACCGATGAGCAATCCGCGGCGCGGTATGCGGGCTGCTAACGCAGCGATCAGCGGCGCTCCCACGACCACCCCCAGCGCATAGCTGCTGATCGCGTAGCCGACATCGGGAATCGGCACCTGCAGATCGTGGGCAACTCGATTCACTAGCCCCATGATGGCGAATTCGCTGGTGCCGATGCCAAAACCACCCAACGCCAGGATGAGTTCGACCAGACGGGGGTGCGTTACTTTCGAGGCGGTTCGATCACTCACACTTTACCGACCAGGCCAGTGTCTCCCCCGCCTTGAACGGCACGAAATGCTCATTGCCACAGCGTATCGTCTCCGGCACCTCGAGAGGCTCGCGGATCAGCTCGATGAGATCTTCGTTGGGTTCCAGACCGTAGAAACGCGGGCCATTGAGAGAACAGAAGGCCTCAAGGTGCTCAAGCGCGCCTTGTTGTTCGAATATCGTGGCATAGACTTGAAGCGCCGTGGGGGCATTGAAGACCCCGGCGCAACCGCAGCTCGTTTCCTTGGCGCTGGCTACATGAGGCGCGGAATCCGTGCCCAGAAAGAAGCGCGGGTGACCGCTGGCGATAGCTTGGCGCAGAGCGCGCTGATGAATGTCGCGCTTCAATATCGGCAGGCAAAAGAGATGCGGGCGGATGCCGCCTACCAGCATGTCGTTGCGGTTGTGGGCCAAGTGCTGCGGCGTGATCGTTGCTGCCAGATAGTCGTCGCCTTCCAGAACGTAATACGCCGCCTCTCGGGTGGTGATGTGCTCGAAGACCACCTTGAGTTCGGGAAAGTGATAGCAGATGGCTTCCATCACCTCGTCAATGAAGACCTTCTCTCGATCGAAGATATCCACATCGGCATGGGTGACCTCGCCGTGGATCAGAAGCGGCATCCCTAGACGCTGCATCGTCTCGAACAACGGATAGATCGTATTGACGTCACCCACGCCATGAGCGGAGTTGGTGGTGGCATTGGCCGGATAGAGCTTGGCAGCGGTGAACACCCCTTCAGCAAAGCCCTCCTCCAGCGCTTTCGATGTCACGCTGTCGCTCAGATAGCAGGTCATCAGCGGCGTGAACTCATGCCCCGTCGGCACTGCCGCCACTATCCGCTCGCGATAGGCTCTAGCCGCGGCCACCGTGGTTACCGGCGTTGCCAGGTTGGGCATGATGATGGCTCGGCCATAGTGCGCGCTGGTATAGGGCAGTACCGTCGCCATCACCTCGCCGTCACGCAGATGAAGGTGCCAGTCGTCGGGGCGGCGTATACGCAGCGTGTTGGAAGAAGCGGTCACGTCAGGACTCCGAAGAAGTGGGGTTGGAAGAAGCCGTGGCCTGGCGCTTGAGTAATAATATCAGGGCCACCAACGCTAACAACGCAACGAAACCGGCAAACCCGATCCCGGTTGCCGGCAGGCCAATATAGCGAGCGGTCAAGCCGATACCCAGTACCGGTACCGATAGCGCCACATAGGATACGACGAAGAACGTCGAGGTCACCTCACCGCGCTGCTCGGCGGGTGAGGCAGTAGTAATAGCGCCCAGCCCGGCGCGCAAAGCAATACCCTGACCTAACCCGGCGACGATGGCCCCTGCCAGGAAAATGGCAAGGGAGACAATACCGATACCGACGCCGATCAGGCCCGCGCCAAGGATCACCAAAACGCAGCCCCAAGGCAGGCGCCGAGACTCTTCGAGCCGGTTCTGGAATCGTTGTCCCAGAATCGATGCGAAGAAGGCGGTTCCTGCCACCATCCCAATCAGGGTCAGATTCGAATAGCTCAGCACCTCGCCCATGAACGCAGGGGCAGTGGCCGTGAAGAACCCCAGCACCGAGAATCCAGCGAAGCTGGCGATGACGGCGGGCAAGAACAGGGTGCGTACTTCACCAGGCACCGACAGTCGCTGAAAAGTGAGCTGGGGATGCGCCGGTCGCGTGACGGTTTCCTTCGCCAACCAGACCGCTACTAGGGCCAGGCCGACCAGCCCAAGATGGACAAGGTAGGAAAGGTGAAGCGGCCACGCCGCATGCTGACCCAACAGACCGGCCACGACCGGCCCCAGGCCCAACCCACCCATATTAGCGGCGGTGGCACCGAATGTGGCAAGCGGCTTCATGTCTTTCGGCGCCAGTTCGATCACTGCAACGGTGGCCGTACCAGTAAATATTCCCGCAGAAATCCCTGATAACACCCGCCCGGCCAATAATCCCGCAAGCCCTTGGCTACTTAGAAAGACGACATCGCTTAAGGCAGCAGCCAGCAGCCCCGCGAACAATAGCGGCCTGCGGCCCAGCTGATCCGACCAGCGGCCGGTTACGACCAGCGCCCCAATCACGCCAGCACCATAGACGGCGAAGATCACCGTGATCATGAATTGCGAGAAATCGAACTGCTGCTGATAGCCGGGATACAGCGGTGTCGGCATGGTCGTGCCTACCATGGTGATGAGAAAAGCGAAGGCCACGCCGAGAAACGCCAGACGCGAAGGCGTTCCCGAAGCCGTCTCGGGGCTATGGTTCATGAGCATCCTCTTTCGAGCATTGGGCCGCATAGTGTAGCGGCAATATGCAATAATGCGATTTTCTTTCGTAAAGATCCCGGCGAACGCTTCTCATGTCTCACGGTACGCTCTACATCGTTTCCGCGCCCTCCGGCGCCGGCAAGACCAGCTTGGTACATGCGCTTCTCGAGCGCATCGACGCTATACAGGTATCGATTTCCCATACCACCCGGGCCATGCGTTCAGGTGAAACCGATGGCGTGAACTATCACTTCATCGACACCGCCACTTTCGAATACATGATCGAGCGCGGCGACTTCTTCGAGCATGCACGGGTATTCGACAATTACTACGGCACCTCACGACCGGCGGTGCAAGCGCTTCTGGCCGCCGGCCGGGACGTGATTCTCGAGATCGACTGGCAGGGTGCACGGCAAGTACGCGAACAGATGGTAGACGCCGTTTCGGTATTCATACTGCCCCCCTCACGAGATGTACTGCAGGCACGACTTTCCCAGCGCGGTACCGACGACGCAGCAACGATTGCGCGCCGCATGCGCGATGCCATCAGCGAAATGGCCCATTTCGATGAATACGACCATGTCATCATCAACGATGATTTCGATATCGCCCTGACCCAATTGATCGCTGTGATACTGGCGGAGCGCTGTCGTCTTGCACATGTTCGGGAGCGCCAGGGACCGCTGATTCAGAGGCTCTTGTCACATATCGAGGGGGTCGAGTAGACTACTTGGTTACGCTCTTCATTTTCGTGTACGGATGACCTGCAACCCCATGCCTTGTTATCTGTATACGCTTACATAACACATCAGGAAACTATCCATGGCGCGAGTTACCGTTGAAGATTGCCTTGAAAATGTTGAAAACCGTTTCAAGCTGGTCATGATTTCCACCCAACGCGCGCGCCAACTCGCTCGCGGCTCCCGGGATGCCCTTCTGCCCTGGGAAAACGACAAGGCCACGGTGATGGCTCTGCGCGAGATTGCCGCTGGCAGGGTCGACGAGTCCGTTCTGGACGAACCCGTTGAAGCCCCGGTGCGGGTGCGCCCCGAACCCGTCAGTTACGATTCCGACGTCCAGATGTAATCAAGCGTCACGTGACCTCAAACGAATCATCGACACCGGTGGTAACCAAGCGCCGGTGGATCTGCGACGTGGCGTCGCAAGAATTCAGGATAAGGACGTAACTCTTCAAAGGCTCTTCACAATAGGCGCTGTATGTTCACCATCGATGATCTGGCTGATCGCCTTGGCGGTTATCTTCCTCTGGATGAGATTCAGCAGGTCAAGCGCGCCTTCTATTATGCCGAACAGGCCCACGACGGTCAGTGCCGGCGCTCCGGGGAGCCTTACGTTACCCATCCTCTGGCAGTATCGAACATTCTTGCCAACATGCACATGGACTACCAGAGCCTGATGGCGGCCATGCTGCACGACGTGATCGAAGACACCGGCATCACCAAGGATGCCCTGGCCCGGCAGTTTGGCGAGCCGGTGGCAGAGCTTGTGGATGGGGTCTCCAAGCTGACCCAGATCACCTTCGAGGATAAGGCGGTCGCTCAGGCGGAGAACTTCCAGAAGATGGTCATGGCGATGTCCAAGGATATCCGCGTGATCATCGTCAAGCTCGCGGATCGTCTGCACAACATGCGCACTCTCGGTGCGTTGCGTCCTGACAAGAAGCGCCGTATCGCACGGGAGACACTGGAAATCTATGCCCGTATTGCGGGGCGTCTGGGCATTAACACCATTCGCATCGAACTCGAAGATCTCTCTTTCCAGGCTATTTATCCGATGCGTGCCGAACGCATCAAACGGGCCGTTTCCAAGGCTCGGGGCAACCGGCGCACGATGATTCGTCTGGTCCAAACTACGCTGCAGAACTGTCTTGATGACGATGACTTGCCCGGCACCGTGATCGGGCGTCAGAAACATCTTCTGTCGATCTATCGCAAGATGCGCGATCAGCGCAAGCCCTTTACCGAGATCATGGATGTGTTCGGTTTTCGCATCATCACCGATAATGTCGACAGCTGTTATCGTATTCTCGGCGCCGTCCACAACCTGTACAAACCGGTGCCAGGACGCTTCAAGGACTACATCGCCATCCCCAAGGCCAACGGCTACCAGAGCCTGCACACCACCTTGTTCGGCACTAACGGCATCCCCATCGAGGTGCAGATTCGTACTCGCGAAATGGAGGCCATGGCCAACAATGGCATCGCCGCCCACTGGCTCTACAAGGCAGGTCAAACCGAGCATCCTATCGCCTTGGGCAGTCATGCTCGGGCCCGGGAATGGGTGCGCGGCCTGCTCGAGATGCAGCGCCAGGCAGGGGATTCGCTGGAATTCATCGAACACGTCAAGAACGACCTGTTCCCGGACGACGTGTATGTCTTCACTCCCCGAGGCGACATCATGGAGCTGCCCCAGGGGGCGACGGTGGTGGATTTCGCCTATACGGTGCATACCGATATCGGCAATCACTGCATCGCCTGCCGCATCGATCGCCATCTGGCCCCGCTATCGACGCGGCTGGAAAGCGGTCAGACCGTGGAAATCATCACTGCCAGAGGCGCTCGACCCAGCCTTGCCTGGTTGAACTTCGTGATTACCGCCAAGGCGCGGTCGGCCATTCGTCATGCTCTCAAGAATCAGCAGCGCAGCGAATCCATTCAACTCGGCCAGCGCCTGCTCGACCGGGCATTGGCGGATTACACCACTAGCTTCAAAGAGCTTCCCGAGGAGCCGATGCAGAAGCTGCTGCATGAATTCAACATGGCCCACCCGGACGACCTCCTCGAATCCATTGGCCTGGGCACGCGCATGGCCCATGCTGTCGCACGGCGCCTGGCAGCAAACGATCTTCAGGAAATGACACATGCCGTCACGAGCCCGGGCGGGCCGGTAGTCATCAATGGCACCGAAGGCATGGTCATCAGCTTCGCTCGCTGCTGTCATCCGCTGCCCGGCGATTCTGTGATCGGCCATCTATCCATTGGCAAGGGCATCGTGGTGCATCGCAGCGTCTGTCGCAATATCATCGAATTACGCAACGAGCCGGACAAGTTGCTGACTCTGGAGTGGTCGCCGGACATCAGCGGCGATTTTCCAGTGGCGCTGCGTATTGCCATGGAATCGCGTCGTGGGCTGGTGGCAGAGCTCGCAAGCCTGGTAACCGATGCGGATGCCAATATCGAACGCGTAGGAATCGAGGAGCGGGATGCGCGGCTGTCCTTGGTCAATCTGACCCTGGCGGTACGCGACCGAGTGCATCTGGCGCGTATCATCAAGCGCATTCGTAATCTGCACAATGTAGACAAGGTCACCCGCGTCCACAATTGATAACCCATGATCGCCCTGCTGCCCATGCGGGCAAGGGGTAATTGTTTTTATTCCGATGAACATGACGAGGAGTCACTCATGAGTAACAAGGCCATCATTCAGACCCAAAAGGCGCCCGCTGCCATCGGCCCTTACTCCCAGGCCATCAAGGCCGGCAATACGGTCTATCTGTCCGGCCAGATTCCCCTCGATCCTCAAACCATGGAATTGGTCTCAGGGGATATCGAGGATCAGGTGCGTCAGGTCTTCACCAACCTCAGCGCCGTTTGCGAGGAAGCCGGCGGCTCCTTGCAGGATATCGTCAAACTCAATCTCTATCTGGTGGATCTGGACAACTTCGTCGTGGTCAATCAGATCATGGAGAAGTTCTTCACCGCTCCCCACCCCGCCCGCGCAGCGGTTGGCGTCAAGGCGCTGCCCAAGAGAAGCCAATTCGAGGCGGAAGGCGTCATGGTGCTGGGCGACTGAGCGGCTCAGTCGAGATGAACGTCGAGTGAATGAGCAAATAGCGACGCCGCCAGATTGGCGGCGTCGCGGTATCAGACTTTTTGTGGACGACCCTGACCTGGGCTGGCAAGTACTTGGGCATAGCCTTCGCGGAAGGTTGGATAGCGGAATTCGTAGCCGGTCTCAATTAGCCGAGAATTGTCGCAGCGCTTGCTCGAACGCCGGCGCAGAGGCGATTGAATGACCTCGTGGGTCTCGACCTCGAGCCACTTGGCAAGCCAGGCCATCACCTCATGCAGGGGCACCGGCTCGCAGTCGCTGGCCAGGTAGAGATCGTCGAGAGGCTCGTCGTTCAGAGTTTTGGCGATCAGATGAGATAGCACGCCGGCGCAATCGTCCCGGTGGATGCGATTGGAGTACATGGGGGGCGTGGCGGCGGCGATACGCCCTTCACGCACCTGCTGAATGAGCCGGTCGCGCCCCGGGCCATAGATACCCGAGAAACGCACCACGGTACCGGGTAAGCTGTGATCGATGAGCATCTGTTCGGCTTCGCGCATTAGTTGCCCCGCAAACCCGGTGGGCTGCGTCGGGGCGTTCTCGTCGACAGTTTCGCCATCTTGCTGTGCGTAAACGCTGGTCGAGGATACGAAGAACACTCGGGTCGGTTTGTGCGAGCGCTGGCCAAATTCGGCCAATACCGCCTTCAAGCCATCCCGATAGGCAGCCTGATAGGCCTGTTCGTCGAAGCGATCGGCGCTCACCACATAAACGACGATATTCGCTTCGGGTAGCGTCTTGAGCGCTTCCGGGTCGTTGAGATCGATGGCCAGGGGCTCGATGCCACTCGAGGCCAGTTGTTCCGGGTTGCGGCGCGCACCGATCACGCGATGGCCCGCCTCGATCAGCTGGGTTCCCAAGGTTCTACCGATATCGCCACAGCCGAGAATCAAACACGTATTCTTCACCTTTACCTAGCTCCTTGGTAAAACGGACATACCCATCGAATCGACAGGACGCCCTTGCGGGCCCAATCATGACTCTAACAGAACTCCGGTATATCGTAACCTTGGCCCAGGAACGTCATTTTGGTCGTGCGGCGGAGCGTTGCTTCGTCTCCCAGCCGACCTTGTCCGTGGCGGTGAAGAAGCTCGAGGATGAACTCGAGGTGGCGCTTTTCGAGCGCTCCAAAGCTACCGTTCAGGTGACGCCCCTGGGGGCGAAGGTCGTCGAGCAGGCCCAGCGGGTACTCGAACAGGCAAGTGTCATTCGCGAGCTGGCCAATGAGGGCAAGGATCAACTGACCAGCCCCTTGCGTATCGGCGCCATCTACACCATCGGCCCCTATCTCTTTCCGCATCTGATTCCTCGACTGGCGCGCATGGCGCCCCATATGCCGCTGTACATCGAGGAAAACTTCACCGCCAATCTGCGCCATAAGCTACGCAGCGGTGAACTCGATGCAATCATCGTCGCGCTGCCCTTCACCGAGGTGGATGTGGTCACGCGTCCGCTCTACAACGAGCCCTTCGAGGTGCTGATCCCGAGCGATCATGCCTGGACTCACAAGACCAGCATCGACAAGGAAGATCTGCTCAAGGAACGCTTGTTGCTGCTCGGCGAAGGGCACTGCTTTCGCGATCAGATCCTCGAGGCCTGTCCGGCGATCAGTGCCCAGTTGAACAGCCCTTCCAATACCCTGACCGCGGAAGGCGGCTCCCTGGAAACCATCCGTCACATGGTCGCTTCCAAGCTGGGCATCACGGTATTGCCGCAGTCTGCCATCGGCACCGGACACTATGAGACCGGCATGCTGGAAAGCCGGCCCTTCACCCCGGAAGCGCCCAGCCGCACCGTCGCGGTTGCCTGGCGCGCCAGCTTTCCACGTCTCAAGGCCATCGATGCGGTGATCGACGCCGTCGAGCGCTCTTATCAGGAACAGTCGGACAGCGTACCTGCATGAATCGGGACATAGATCACCCGGATCTCGAGCAGGGGGTCACTTCTCTGACAGGGGTCGGTGACGCCATGGCCGCCAAGCTGGGGCGGCTGCGCATCGAGCGGATTGCGGATCTGCTGTTTCATTTGCCGCTGCGCTATCAGGATCGCACGCGTATTACCCCGATCGCGACCCTGCGAGCTGGCCAGGAGGCGGTGGTGGACGGCGAAGTCTGTGCCGCGGAGGTGGTCAAGGGGCGTCGACGCAGCCTGCTGGTGCGACTCAAGGATGGTTCCGGCATTCTCAGCCTGCGCTTTTTTCACTTCTCGCCGGCCCAGCAGCAACAGTTCTCCCGAGGGGCGCATGTGCGGTGCTTCGGCGAGGCCCGGGCCGGCGCCACCGGGCTCGAAATCTATCATCCGGAATACCGCCTGCTGCGCCAGGAGGACGCGCCTGTCGAGGAGCATCTGACGCCGATTTATCCGACAACCGAGGGGCTGAACCAAGCGCGGCTGCGGGGCTTGATCGCCCAGGCACTCAAAGCCCTCGAGGAAGCACCGCACACCTTGCCGGATGGCATTCCCGAACCACTGCGCGAGCGTTTCCGGCTGCCCGAATTACGGGAATGTCTGCGCTATCTGCACGAGCCGCCGCCGGACGCGGATCTCGAACGCCTGGCCAGTGGCACCCACCCCACCCAACGGCGCCTGGCACTTGAGGAGTTGCTCGCCCATCAGCTCAGCCTGCGCCAAGTGCGCCTGCGCATCCAGACCGATGGTGCCCCGACATTATCGTCCGGACGGGGCCTCCAGGCGCGTTTTCTCACCCAGTTGCCCTTTGCCCTGACCGGTGCACAGCGTCGCGTGCTCGATGAAATCGCCCGGGATCTGGAGACCGCCACGCCCATGCTGCGACTGGTTCAAGGCGATGTCGGTTCCGGCAAGACCGTGGTCGCCGCCATGGCCGCACTCCAGGCCATCGCCGGCGACTGTCAGGCGGCGATGATGGCGCCCACGGAAATCCTCGCGGAACAGCACTTTCGCAATTTCCGCGACTGGCTGACCCCGCTAGGCATCGAGGTAGGCTGGCTGGCCGGCAAGCTCAAGGGCAAGGCACGGCTCGACACCAAGGCCGCCATTGCCGATGGCCGCGTGCAGATGGCCGTGGGCACTCATGCCCTGTTTCAGGATGACGTACATTTCAAGCGTCTAGGTCTGGCAATCGTCGACGAACAACATCGCTTTGGCGTACACCAGCGACTGGCGCTACGCCAGAAAGGCGAGGCCGGCGGTTTGACCCCGCACCAGCTGATCATGACCGCCACGCCGATTCCTCGCACCCTGGCCATGAGCGCCTATGCGGATCTCGATCTCTCCGTGATCGACGAACTCCCCCCGGGGCGCACCCCGGTGCAGACCGTAGCGGTGCCGGACGAACGCCGCCCGGAGGTGGTCACGCGTATTCGTCGCGCCTGCGCCGAGGGGCGGCAGGCCTATTGGGTCTGTACCTTGATCGAGGAGTCGGAAGCGCTGCAGTGCCAAGCCGCCGAGGCCACCCGAGATGCCCTGACCGAGGCCTTGCCGGAACTGGCCATCGGCCTGGTGCATGGGCGCATGAAGGCTGCCGAAAAGGCCGAGGTGATGGACGCCTTCAAGAGTGGGGAACTCGACCTACTGGTCGCCACCACGGTAATCGAGGTGGGCGTCGACGTGCCCAACGCCAGCCTGATGATCATCGAGAACCCGGAGCGTCTGGGGCTTTCTCAGCTACATCAGCTGCGCGGTCGGGTCGGGCGTGGCGGCACCGAGAGCTTCTGCGTGCTGCTCTATCACCCACCGCTGTCCGCCCACTCCCGGGAACGCTTGGGAGTGATGCGGGAGACCACGGACGGCTTTCGCATTGCCGAGAAGGACCTTGAACTGCGCGGCCCCGGCGAAGTGCTCGGCACTCGTCAGACGGGGCTTGCCCAGATGAAGATCGCCGACCTGGAACGGGACAAGGACTTGCTGGAGCGGGTCAGCCCTTTGGCAAAAGCACTGCTGGAAGAAGCCCCGGATGCCAGCGACACATTGATTCGGCGTTGGCTGGGCGAAGAAGCGGGACGTTACGGGCAGGTTTGACGGCCCGCTTAGGATGACAGTGACGCCGAAGAGTTCGTACCTTTAGGGGTTATCAACCTGCTCGCCGCCTCTCGTAGCGGTACCAATTGCCGACTGATCAGCGCCAGCTGTGTCTGCAGTAGCCGTCGCTCGTCACTGGGCTCTTCGCTGGCCTGGGCCTCGAGCCTTGCCGCTCGTCTCTCGGCAGCCTCGAATGCGGGGACCGGCGCACGTCGGCGCAGGCGTGCTGCAATCTCTTCGATATCCGCGACGATCGACTCTCCCGTGGCACGTAACTCCGCATCCTTGGCAAGCGTCAGAGTATCGCCACGATGAGCGCCCAAGGCGGACAGGTAGCTGAGCAGCGTGTAGGCGTTGCCCAGAAAACGAAAGCCAATCGCCGCATCCTCGCGAAACTGGTCGGGTTCGAGCCGCACGTTGGCCAGCAGCGTCGAAAGAGCGGCATCAGCGTTATGGGCATTGCGTCGCGCCAATCGATAATCCAGGTCGTTCTGCTTACCGCCAATGTACTGTTCGAGGATCGCGCGCAGGTAGCGGCTGCTGGCTTCGAGGGTTTCCGCGCCTTGATGATGCAAGCGCCGCTTCTGCCAATCCGGCAGAATCAGCATCACCGCAAGGCTGGCGATCGAACCGCCGACCAGGGTATCGAATAGCCTTGGCCATATCAGCCCGAAACCATCCCCTACCTGATTGAAGCAGCATAGCACCAGCAAGGTGATCGCCGCCGTCGCGATCACGTAATGTCGGCCACGGGTGGCAAAGAAGAGTACCCCCGCGGCTATCGCGATCGATAGTTGGATCAGTTGGTTTGGAAACAGCGAGATCAACGCCCAACCGGCGACCAGACCCACCACCGTGCCGCTGATGCGTTGCCATAGAAAGCGTTGCGTGGCACCGAAATTGGGCCGGCAAACGAAAATGCTGGTCAACAGGATCCAGTAACCCTGGGTAGGATGCACGAGATGCAATACTCCATAGCCGACCACCAGAGCGGTCGTCAGGCGCAGGGCGTGGCGGAAGATCGCCGATGACGGGGTCAGATGCCGCCGGAGGCGATCGCGCACGTCACGCCAGCCTTGCGGTGAGCGATCATAGAGACTGGCGTCTTCGTACTGGGTCACGGCATCGGGGCTCTGGACGATGGCCAGTTGGTGCCCCAGGGCAGTCAAGTTGTCGGCCAGGGCGTCCAGGGATCGCAACAAGCCACGCCACTCGGGGCGCTGCTGGGCATGCAGATCGGCGAGGGATGCCTTGAGGTCGTGTAGCGCCTGCTCGCTTTGGGCAGGGTCGAAGGGCCGTTGCAACAACAGGCTGCGGGCCAGGGATCGGCAAGCATTGCCCTGCTGCTCCAGCAGTCGCTGAAAACGGAACAATACATCGTGATGGAAAAAGGTCTCCACCAGCGACTCGTAGGGATAATGCGACGAGCTTGCCCGTTCGTGGATATCCTGGGCAATGAAGTACAGGTGCAGGTACCGGTTGAGCTTGCGTGGCGTGCGCTGATCTTCCAGCCGACGGAAAATCATCTCCTTGGCCTGGTTGAGGGCGTTGACGACCTTACCGTTCTGCTCCGCCAGCGCAAGCCGGCGCGCCTCGATATCGAGCCCCTGCAATGGCTCGAAGAGTGTTGCCTTGAGTCGCAGGTAGGCTTCCAGCTCCCGAAACAGCACGGCCATGCTCAACTTGAGCGGCTGACGCGAAAACAGCGCGCACCAGATCACCGAGATGACGCCGTACCATGCCGCGCCGGATACCAGCAGCAGCGGTTCCCACCAGAACACATGTACGGACGAGCCCCCGCTGCTCTCGAGGGTGATCATGGTGTAGATCGCCAGAATCAACGTGGCATAGGCAATGGTGCCGTAGCGCTGCCCCACTGCACCGAGCATGCTCATGGCGAAAGTGGAAATTGCCAGGCCAACGACGAACGCCCAAGGATGACCGAACAGCAGTTCCACGGACAACGAGGCGATGCTGAAACAGGCCAGTGTCACGACCAGCGATATCAATCGACCTCGCCAGTTATCGTCGGTCTCGGCCAGGGCGCTGGCGATGATACCGAGAAACAGGGGAATCAGCATGGCCACATCGCCGACGATCCAGTTCACCAGCAGAGCACCGGTCAGCGCGATGAATACACGTAAACTGTAGGCGAAGGCCTCCAGTGTCCAGAGGCGCCTCAATGGCTGTTCGAGTAAGGGTGTCATGGGCAAGGAACAGGAGAACTCGTCGATCAGCGCAAATAGCGCAGCAGCTTCTGTAGCCGCGTCAGATCCTTCGAGTCCCCGACCAGACGCACACGGCCTTCCATCATGCCGTCGAGAAAGGCGCGCTGGGTAGGTTTCTTGAGAATGGCGACCGCCGCATCGGCATCCCGAAAACGTAGCTCGAGATCGAGATCCACCGGCAGGCCTGTGGCGCTCTCGATGCTATCCGGTGTCATGCGATAATGACGTGCAATGCGCAGATCCTCCGTGGCGACGCCCCAATCCAGACGGTGCATTTCATGCAGAGTCTCACGAAATCGCCGATTACCGCGCCGGGCGCGCTTCAACATCAGCCCCAGTAGCCACAACATCAGTTTTAATTTCATGGCATTACCCATTAGCGGCATAGAAAAAATTGCCGGCTGTAGAATAGCCGGCACGCTAGATCATTGCACGCAACGGTGCTGGTTCCACACCCTCATGAAGATGGGTTTCGCTTACTTTGAAACCGCATCCTTGAGGGATTTCCCGGCCTTGAAGGCAACGGTCTTGCTGGCGGGAATCTTTAGTGCCGCACCGGTTTGAGGGTTCTTGCCAGTGCGAGCGGCGCGTTCACGCACCACGAAGGAACCAAAACCGATCAACGAGACGTCCTGGCCTTGAGCAACGGTGCCGGTAATCTCATCGAGAATAACGTTGAGGACTTGGCTGGCCTTATCCTTGGAAAGATCGGCACGCTCGGCAATTGCCGCGGCGAGTTCTGGCTTACGCATGTAGCACTCCTGATTTGGTCATGACAAGATGGCAATATTCACCATCCCTTGTTGTTGTACAAACAATTATGAAACTACTTCTTCGCGGTATTATGAATACCAACGAAATATTACTACGCGCCTAGACTAACAATCTAGGTGCGGCTCGCGCTAGCTCGACTTTCCTCCGCACACTTCGCCCTGTCAACGCAAAGCCAATCAACTGTCCTTCCTCGTCTTCAGCCAATGCCGTCAGATCGCTGCCTTCACCCTCGATGCGCCAACGGGCGGGCGTCCGTCGTGAAGGTAGCGCCACTACGGGGCAGGCCGGTGTCTTGACCAGTATCGGCCAGGCGCCATATCTGACCGGGGTCGGGGTGTCGGTCAAGGTAGCCGCCAGAGCCTTGGCGCTGGTCTGGAGTGGCTGAACGTACATGGCGTTGAGCCCTGCAACACAAGCACCATCGCCCAACGCATAAATGCCGGGCGCCGAGGTCCGCAGGTAGCGATCGGTATGAATGCCCTCTGCGCTCACTTCGAGCCCCGCTTGGCGCGCCAGTTCGATGCGCGGCATCAAACCGGTGGCGATCAGCACCAGATCGGCCTTTAGGGATTGACCGTCACCGAGTGTCAGCGCTGCACCGGCATCGTCGCCCTGCAATGCTTCGATCATCCGCCCCAGCTTCATGTCGATGCCGATATCAAGGAACGCCTTCCCCAGCACGCGGCCCAATGGCTCCGGAAGAAGCCGTATCAAGGGGGTGTTTTCCGGCGCGATCATGACAACCTCGTGGCCACCGGCGCGCAGGTCGTTGGCATATTCGCAGCCCACCAGGCCGGCACCCAGGATCGCCACGCGTCCGGGACGCTCCAGCGCCGTCAGCGCCGCATGAAAGGCGCGATAATCATCGAGATCGTTGATGGTGAAGGCTCGCCCGCGGAGAGAGTCGGGGATATCGAAGGGAGGCCGAGGCGCGGCGCCGGTGGCCAGCACCAATTCGCCGTAGGCAAGACGCTCGCTGCCCAGCACCAGTTCCGCGGCCTGCGTATCGATGGCATCCACCCGGGTGTGGGTACGCACTACCGCTCGCAGCTCATCAGCGACCTGCAGGGCATTGCGTCCCACCAGCTTCTCCGGCGATATCTGCTTGGCGAAACCGGTCGAGAGCAGGGGCTTGGAGTAGTCATCGCCACTATCCGCGGTAATCAGCGTGATCCGACGCTCCGAATCTCGAATACGCAGTTGACGGGCCAGCCCGAGCCCGGCCATACCGGTACCAAGAATGGTCAAGGGTGCGCTCATGGAACTCCTGCCAAGCGATTCATGAAAGACCCCTCATGGTACACTACGGCCCCCTGATTTGACCCGGAGCCCGTGTGAGCGCCGATCTTCGACCCTGTCCATTCTTGAAAGTGTCCTGGCGCCCTGCCCCTGCCTGGCGACCGGCCATGAGCAGCGACTGGTGGCACTGGGTCGCGTCCACGGATTCGCTCACCCAGCGCTTGATCGTGGCAGCGAGAGGCGAGTTCAATGTCCGCTTGCTCGTGCAGCGTCTGGACCGACCGCGTCGAGACGAGGCGCTTGCGTTGAAAATCCCCTTCAACCAATGGATCTGGCGACGCGAAGTGGCCTTGTGCGCCGGTAATCAGCCTTGGGTCGTGGCCCGTTCCGTCGCGCCGTTGAGTTCGCTGCAGGGGCAGCGCCTGGGGCAACTGGGTGAACGCTCCCTGGGCAGTTGGCTGTTCCGCCAGCCGGATCTCGAACGGGGCCCTATCGAGATAACCCGGCAGCCGGCACCCTTTCATTCCGCCGAGCCGGGCCCTTGGGGGCGGCGTTCGCTGTTTCGTCATGGCCGTTTCAGGATCCTGGTACAGGAGTTCTTTCTCGCGCGCATGGCGGATGAACTGAAGCTGCCAAGGCGCTAGACTGGGCCCGCGATCCTTTCTCGGAGACCCTCATGGATCAGGCCGTTCGCCCTCGTGGCCTCAAACGACTCCCCGACTTCCTGCAGCTGACCCGGCTCGACCGGCCGATCGGCACCTGGCTTTTGATGTGGCCGACCCTGTGGGCCCTATGGGTTGCCGCCAATGGCCTGCCGGCCCGTGACACCTTGCTGATCTTCGTCGCCGGGGTGTATCTCATGCGTGCCGCCGGCTGCGTGATCAACGACTATGCGGATCGTCACTGGGACGGCCATGTCAAACGCACCAAGACACGCCCCCTGGCTACTGGGCGGATCAGCGAAAACGAGGCCAAAGGGCTTTTCGCCGGCCTGGTGATCGTGGCCTTCCTGCTGGTGTGCCTCACCAATGTCTTTACCGTGATGCTTGCCTTCGGCGGTGTGGTGCTGGCCTTCATCTATCCCTTCATGAAGCGCTACACGAATTGGCCGCAGCTGTTTCTCGGCGCAGCGTTTTCCTGGTCGATCCCCATGGCCTTCGGCGCCGTGCTGGGAACGGTTCCCGTGGAAGCCTGGCTGTTGTTCTGCGCCAACCTGGCCTGGACCGTGGCCTACGACACCGAGTACGCCATGGTCGACCGGGATGACGACCTGAAGGTCGGCATCAAGTCCACCGCAGTACTGTTCGGCCGCTATGACCGGCTGATGATCGGCCTGCTACAGCTGGCGACCCTCACGCTTCTGGCCATCGTCGGTGCTCGCCTCGCGCTGGGGGGCTTCTTCTGGCTGGGTCTTCTCGCGATGGCATTGATCTTCGTCTACCAGCACTGGCTGATCCACCACCGCTCCCGGGAGCGCTGCTTTCAGGCGTTTCTCAACAATCATTGGGCGGGGTTGGTGGTGTGTGCGGGGCTGATCCTAGAACTCTGGCCTGCCTAAAAAGTGCCTGTCACAAGATTGTCATGTATACGAGGTGTAATCGTCATCGTTCTGTCATTGCGAAGCGAGGCCAGTGGATGACTGCCAAGACCGTTCTTATCGTCGATGACGAAGCCGCCATTCGCGAGATGATCGCCGTCGCCCTGGAGATGGCAGATTACCGGGTGCTGGAAGCGGACAACGCCCAAGCGGCTCACGCCCTGATCGTCGATGAGCAACCCGATCTGCTGCTGCTCGACTGGATGATGCCGGGCACCAACGGCATCGAACTCGCCCGGCGATTGAAGCACGAGGAAGCCACCAGCGAGTTGCCGATTATCCTGCTTACCGCCAAGAGCGAAGAAGACAACAAGATACTGGGCCTGGAAGCCGGGGCTGACGATTACATCACCAAGCCGTTTTCACCTCGAGAGCTGGTGGCTCGCTTGCGAGCGGTACTGCGTCGCACTACTCCTAGGGGTATCGAGGAGGCGGTAGAGGTCGAGGGACTTTTGCTCGATCCCGCCAGCCACCGGGTATCGTCCAACGGTCAGGCGCTGGAAATAGGCCCCACGGAGTACCGCCTGTTACAGTTCTTCATGACCCATCAGGAGCGTGTCTATACCCGGGGCCAGCTGCTCGACCAGGTGTGGGGGGGTAATGTCTATGTCGAGGAGCGTACCGTGGATGTGCATATCCGCCGCCTACGCAAGGCCCTGGGCGAGCCCCATCAACATCTGATCCAGACCGTGCGCGGCACCGGCTACCGTTTTTCGACCCAGCTATGACCCCGACCCATGTACTACTGGACCAATGAACTCTGGCGGCTTGCCTATCTGATCATCGGCATGGGCGGCCTGGGCTGGCTCATCGGCCTGCCCGGCTGGGGGCTGGCCGCAGGGCTTGCGCTGTTCATCGCCATTCACATTCGCCATTTGCGCCAGCTCTACGCCTGGCTGTATCAAAATCCCCATCAGGAACCCCCTGCCGGTACCGGCGTATGGGGTGATCTCTTCGATCGCCTGTATCGCTACCAAAAAGCCCAGCATAAGGCCCAGTCACGCTTGCGCGACGTCATTCGCCGCGTCCAGGAGTCCGCGGAAGCCATGCGCGACAGCGTGGTGATGCTCGACCGGCGCGGCAATCTGGATTGGTGGAACAGCGCCGCCGAATACATGCTGGGCCTGAAATCTTCTCAGGATCGCGGCCAGCACGTTACCAACTTGCTGCGCGACCCGCAGTTCATCGCCTATTTCGAGGCCCGGGACTATCGCGAGCCCCTGATCCTGGCCTCGCCAGTGCGCGGAGATCTGGTCCTGCAGTTTCAGTTGACCCTGTTCGGCGATGACGAACGCCTGATCCTGGTGCGGGACATCACTCGCCTGCAGCGTCTGGAGCAGATGCGCCAGGACTTCGTCGCCAACGTGTCCCATGAGTTGAAGACGCCGCTGACGGTATTGGTCGGCTATCTGGAAACCTACAGCGAACATGCCGAGCAACTGCCCCCGCGCTGGCAACGCGGGTTACAACAGATGCAGGAACAGACCCTGCGCATGCAGAACCTGGTCACCGACCTGCTGCTGCTTTCGCGGCTGGAAACCGATCACCGTACCCAGCAAACCACGAAGATCGCACTTCCCGGCTTGCTGGAAAGCATTCGCCGGGATGCCGAGACCCTCTCGGACAACAGCCATACCCTGCGCCTCGAGATCGAAGAGCCACGGGCTATTGTCGGTGCCGAGCAAGAGATCCGAAGCGCCATCTCCAATCTGGTCTTCAATGCCGTGCGCTACACCACTCCGGGCAGCACCGTCACCCTGCGCTGGCACCCTTGGCGAACAGGCAGCGCGGCTCTGGAAGTGATCGACGATGGCGAAGGTATCGATCCGGTGCATATCCCACGCCTCACCGAACGCTTCTATCGTGTCGACAAGGGCCGCAGCACCGCCACCGGCGGCACCGGGCTAGGCTTGGCTATCGTCAAGCATGTGTTGTTACGCCATGACGCTCATCTGGAAATCGAATCTCGCCTGGGCCAGGGCGCGCTGTTTCGCTGCGTCTTTCCCGCAGCGCGACTGACACAGGCCGCTGGCGATATCTCGCAAGAATCGACGCCCATCCCCGATAGCCTGCGCCGGCGCTGAGAGTCTCAATCAGCGCCGTATCGGCAGTGCCTGGTAGTGCTGCCGCCACATCAGTACCGAGGCGGCTACCGCCCCGGGCAGCAAAATGAGGTTGGCTACGGGTATCCAGGTCGCCAGCAGCACCCAGCCACCGAAGGTCAGCGTCGGCCACCAGCGTGAACGTAGCCGGCGCTTCATGTCATCGAAGCTGACTTGATTGTTGTCCATCGGGTAGTCGAGATAGGTGACGGCCATCATCCAGGCGGAGAACGCCGCCCACAGAAAGGGCATCGCCAAATTCAGCCCCGGCACGAACCCGAGCAGAAACAGAAGCGCCATGCGCGGCAGGATATAGCTCAGTTTGACCAGTTCGCGACCCAAGGCGTCGGTGGCGCTACGCCAGAAACCACGATCATCCAGGGGCGGGCTGCCGGTGACGCGCAATTCCACCTTCTCGGCGAGAAAGCCATAAAAGGGGGCGGCGATGAGATTGGAGACCAGGGAAAAGGTGAAAAACACGATCAACCCAAGGCTTATCACCAGCAGCGGCCAAATCAGCCACTCGAGCCACATGAGCCAACTCGGCACCTTGAGCATCCAGTAATCGAGCCAGCCGCCGAAATTGTTAAGCAGATAGGCGATGGTGCCTACATAAAGCACTAGATTGACCAGTATCGGCAGGAAAACGTAGCGCCGCAGCCCTTTCGAGAGAACCAGCCGCGTTCCCTGGGTCAGGGCACCAAAAGCATTGAGCATGAAAAGGCTTAACTCCTGAGAAAAGCCTAAACCTTACCCTTGAGCGCCGCCTCGTCAAGTGTATTGGCGTCGATATGACGAATATCCAGCCCCTTGACCAGATACACCACATACTCCGCCAGATTGTCCGCATGATCGCCGATGCGCTCCAACGCCCGCAGAATCCACATCACACTCAGAATGGAGCTGATCGACCGCGGATCTTCCATCATAAAAGTCATCAGCGAGCGCATGGCGGTGGTGTACTCGGTATCCACCAGTTCATCTTCCCGGGCGACGCTCAGCGCCAGCTCCGTGTCGAAGCGGGCGAAAGCAGTCAGCGCATCTCGCACCATCTTGCGCACATGCTCGCTGATGTGACGCACCTCGACGAACCCGCGTGGATTGCGTCCAGCTTCTGTCAGGGCCATGGCGTTACGGGCGATTTTGCTGGCTTCATCGCCGATACGTTCGAGATCCGAGGTGGCCCGGATCACCGCCAGTACCAGGCGCAGATCCGACGCAGCCGGCTGGCGGCGCGCCAGCACCCGGGTACACTCTTCGTCGATCTTGATCTGCATGCTGTTGACGGCCTGGTCGTTGTCGCAGACCTCTTCCGCCAGGTGGCTATCCCCCTCGAGGAGTGCATGAATGGCACTCTCGACCTGCTTCTCGACCAACCCGCCCATGGCCATCAGATGGGTCTTGAGTGCTTCGAGTTCCTGATTGAACTGCTTGGAGATATGCTGACCGTGAGTGTCACTGGTGATGTCCATGGAAATCTCCTGGGCGGGGCGTGGGGTTGGAGACAAGAATGACAGGAAAAGATGACAATTCGATTAAACATTGCTCACTTCGTCACGTCAGGACGCAAACGTAAGCGGCGAACAACACCATGACTGGCCGATTACCCGAGATGGCGTTTAAGATAGCGCGCTTGATATAACCTGTTTGGCATCGCCTTGTTTGAATTGGCCATTCACAACATCACAATAAGCCATTGGAAGAAGACCCTCATGACCGATCTCGACGATATCCCCACCCCTCAGGGCGATTTGACCCTCAAGCTGCTTACTTCCCGGCAGGACACCAATTTTTATGGCGATATTACCGGCGGTTGGCTGATCAATCACATGGATCAAGCTGCGGAGCTGTGTGCCAGTCGTCTGGCCCATGGACGCACTGCAACGGTGGCCATTGAAGCCATGGATTTCCTGTGTCCGGTACGGGTTGGCTCCGTGGTGAGCGTCTTCACCCAAGCTCAGGATATAGGGCGCAGTTCGATCAAGATCGATGTCGAGGTGTGGATACGCCCGCATCAGGAACGCAACCCCGATGAACTTTACAAGGTCACCGAGGCTCGCTTCGTAGTGGTCGCCCTGGACGATAACGGCCGGATTCGTGCCGTGCCCGGCGAGTGATGGGTTATTTCGCTTCGCTCGCCAGCTGACGATTCTTCAGGTAGGCGAACTCGCCCACATCGGTATAGGACGATACGAGCTGCTGGAAGGCCTTATAGGAGTCGTAGATCTCCTTCGAGCTGTCGTCTTTGTCGATCTGTTCCTGCAGCACTTCCTCGGAAGCCTTGCTCAACGCTTTGATGACATCCTCGGGTAGGGAGCGCAACTTCACGCCGTGCTTGTCCACTAGCGCCTTCAAGGATTGCGCATTGCGATGAGTGAACTCGTTGATCATGGCCAGATTGGCGGAGCGTGCCGCCTCCTCGACCACCGCCTTGAGATCGTCGGGCAGCTCATTCCAGGCATCCAGATTGACGGTGCCTTCCAGCGCGGCGCTGGGCTCGTTCCAGGCGGTAGTGTAGTAATAATCGGCGACCTGATGCAGACCGAAGGCCAGGTCGTTGTAAGGGCCGACCCAATCCGCGGCATCCAGCACACCGGTCTGCATCGAAGTGAAGATTTCAGAACCCGGCATGTTCACCGCCGTGGCGCCGATACGGTTCATGACCTCTCCGGCCAGCCCTGGCAGGCGGATCTTGAGCCCCTTCATGTCCTCCAGGGAATTGATTTCCTTCTTGAACCACCCCGCCATCTGGGTACCGGTATTGCCCACCGCGAAGGGCTTGAGATTGTGCTCCTCGTAGAGCGCATCCCATAGCTTCATGCCATCGCCACGGTACAACCAGGCGTTGGTCTCGTTGACCGTCATGCCGAAGGGTACCGCGGTGAAGAATTGCGCCGCCGGTACCTTGCCCCTCCAGTAATAGGCAGCGGAGTGGCCCATTTGCGCCGTGCCGCTTGATACCGCATCGAACACCTCCAGCGCCGGCACCAGATCGCCGGCACCGTACACATCGACCTGCAGTCGCCCTCCGGAGAGCGTATTGATGCGCTCCGCCAGATCGTTGGCACCGGTACCCAAGGCTGGAAAGTTCTTCGGCCAGGAGGTGACCATCTTCCATTTGATGGGCTTTTTTTCCTCCTCGGCACGAGCAGTTGACACGAAAGGTGCGGCGGCGATACCCGCGGCACCGGCGCCCAGGCCGGTAAGAAACTTGCGACGTTGCATGATGATGCGACTCCATGTGCGTTGTTCTTGCTCTGGCAGTATGCGCGATAGTCGAATTGGCCGGCAAGTCGATGGCTCCCGAATCAGAGGGCATCATTCTCATTGCGATGCACCCGATTACCGTGACGCACCAGCCAGTAGCAGATACCCACCGCCAGCACTGCGGTGGCCAGTGCGAATATCTTCAGCGGTTCGATGGTATCGATATCCATCACCATAAATTTGCGCACCAATGCCATGATGGCGATCAGCACCACGATCTCGACATGGATGAAACCTCCGTCCCCCTCCATGGTACGCACAATGGAGTTGTTGAACTCCATGGCGATCAACACGGTGAGAATCATGTCGAATACCAACTGAAACACCCGATAGTCGAAAGGATCTCGGGTCTGCACGAATAATAGGGTGATGACGTGGGACACCAGGTAATAGAGCGCCACCAACACCACACCGCTGATGGCAATCGTCAACATCAAGGACACCAGCCGCTCGAATCGTTGATAACCGCTCAACGACGACCAGCCGGACAACAGTTCGGGAAACATCTCCCATAAACGCAGCTTCATCAACCACCTCGTTGTGTACGGCAAACCTCTAATGGCTGCTGTTCTAATTCTTCGTCTGTATCTAAGAGGGGGTTTACAAAACAGGCGAACGAAGGCAAGACAAGGCGAAATAGAACGAAAAAGCGCAGTTTACTGGGTGTAAATGAGCATTTTGAGGTCAATTTCAACGCTGTATTGCCAAGTGCAGGCATTTTGTAAACACCCTCTAAAGCTAAAGCGGGGTCAGCTTGGCAAACCCCAGCACCAGCCACTTGTCACCTTCGCCTTCGAAGCTGACCTGCACCCGGGCGCGTTCGCCCTGGCCCACGGCGTTGAGGATTATTCCTTCGCCGAACAATGGATGGCTGACCCGCTGGCCCAGGGAAAGGGATGGCAACTCGTCGCCTGCCGACACCGACTCCTGGCGCAATCCTGGGTTTGGGCGGGAGGTGACCGGGCGGGATATCTGGCCTCGCAGACGGACTTCTTCGAGCAGCTCTTCCGGCAGCTCGCGCAGGAAGCGCGAGGCACGCTGGAAGGTCTCCTTGCCGTGCAGCCGACGCAGCTCCGCATAGGTAAGGTAAAGTTTGTGCATGGCCCGAGTCAGCCCCACATAGGCGAGCCGGCGCTCTTCTTCAAGACGCCCTGACTCCTCGAGAGACATCTTATGGGGAAAGAGCCCCTCCTCGACCCCGGCGATGAAGACCACCGGGAATTCCAGGCCCTTGGCGGAGTGCAGCGTCATCAATTGCACGCCGTCCTCGAACTCGTCCGCCTCGTGATCGCCGGCATTGAGGGCGGCTTCCGCCAGAAAAGGCTCCATGGCCGCGGCGCCCTCTCCGGCTTCCTGCAGCAGCAGGGCATCGCCCTGGGTGAAGGCCCGAGCGGCATTGACCAGTTCTTCGAGGTTCTCGACTCGCGCCTGCCCTTTTTCACCCTTTTCGTTGCGGTGATGCTCGATGAGTCCTGAAAGCTCGCTCACATGAGTGATGATTTCGTGCAATGCCATACCGGCAGTCTCGTTATCGAGACGCTCAATCAGATTGGCGAAAGCCTGCACAGCGTTGCCGGCACGGCCCTTGAGGGTGGCGTCGCTAAGGCTATCGTGCAGCGCCTGCCACAGCGACACATTCTGATGGCGGGCGCGCTCCCGCAGGATTTCCACGGTACGGGTACCGATGCCCCGGGCGGGCACGTTGATGACCCGCTCCAATGAGGCATCGTCATCCCGATTGAGCAGCAAACGCAGATAGGCCAGAGCATTCTTGATTTCCAGACGCTCGTAGAAGCGCTGGCCGCCGTAGATGCGATAGGGCATTCCTTGGCGGATCAGGGTCTCCTCCAGCACCCGGGACTGAGCGTTGGAGCGATAGAGGATGGCGATCTCGCTGCGATAAAAGCCTTCGTCGAGCTTTTCCTTGATGGTGTCGACGATGAAACGCGCTTCGTCGAGATCGTTGAAACCGGCATAGACGGAGATCGGCTCGCCCTTGGCACCGGCGGTCCACAGCTCCTTGCCCATGCGCCCGGTGTTATGGCTGATCAGCGCGTTGGCGGCATCGAGAATGGCGCTGGTGGAGCGATAGTTCTGTTCCAGGCGCACCGTGTGGGTGTTGTTGAACTCCTGCTCGAAGCGGCGAATGTTCTCGATTTTCGCCCCGCGCCAGCCATAAATCGACTGGTCGTCGTCGCCGACCACGGTCACACCGGCGTTCTCTCCCGCGAGCAGCTTGAGCCAGGCATACTGCAGGGTGTTGGTATCCTGGAACTCGTCCACCAGCAGATGGGCGAAGCGCTCCCGGTAGTGGGCCAGCAGGCGGGGATTGTCCCGCAAGAGCTCCAGGCTTCGCAGCAGCAGTTCGCCGAAATCCACCAGGCCGCCGCGTTCACAGGTCAGTTGATAGCGCTCGTAAAGCTCCACCATTTGATCCATGTAGGCGTCGCCGTGGGTTTGTACCTCCTGAGGGCGTAGCCCCTCCTCCTTGCAACCGGAGATGAAGTACTGCACCTGCCGCGGTGGATAGCGCTCGTCGTCGATGCTGTGATCCTTGAGCAGACGCTTGACCAGACGCAGCTGATCGTCGGAATCGATGATCTGAAAATGCTGGGGCAGCCGGGCATCCTGCCAATGGGTGCGCAGCAGACGATGCGCGATGGAGTGAAAGGTGCCGACCCAGACATTGCGCAGGGACATGCCCAGCAGCGCCTCAAGCCGGGTACGCATTTCCCGGGCCGCCTTGTTGGTGAAGGTCACGGCGAGGATGGCGTAGGGGGAAAGCTGCTCGACCTGCATCAGCCAGGCGATGCGGTGCACTAGCACCCGGGTCTTGCCGGAGCCGGCCCCGGCAAGCACCAGCATATTGCCCTGGGGAGCGCTGACGGCTTCGCGCTGGGCGGGGTTGAGATCGTCGAGAAGTGGCGAAACGTCGCCCGGCAAAACGTCGTCCATGGAAGCGGCTATCGGCATCGAAAATGGAGGCCAAGCTTAGCATATCTAGCTTCTTCAACGTTGAAGCCAATTCATTACTCGAAGTATTGCCGAGCGCAGCCAGTCCTATTCCGCCTCAGAAAAACGCAACGGATTGAGACTTCGTTTGACCGCTTTCAATTGTTCGGCCAGCTTGGGCCCGCGAGTCTTGGCGACCCCTACCGCCAGCACATCGATCAGCACCAGATGCGCGATGCGGGAGCTCATTGGCGTATAGATCTCGGTATCTTCATGCACATCGATAGGCAAGGATAGCGTCACTTCTCCAGCCAGGGGCGATCCACTCGGACACAGACCGATTACCGTAGCCCCGGATTCTCGGGCCATGCGTACGCTGGCAACTAGCGCCCGGGTACGTCCGGTCTGAGAAATAGCGACTACCGCATCGCCTTCCTTCAGCGTCGCCGCCGACATGTTCTGCATATGCGGATCAGAATAGGCGGAGGTCGATATCTGCAAACGAAAGAACTTGTGCTGAGCATCGAAAGCTACTGCCCCGGAAGCACCGAATCCGTAGAACTCAACACGATTGGCCATGGCAAGTGCATTGATTGCTTTACTCAAAGCATCGTTGTCGAGCCGATCCCGTATTGAAAGCAAGGTACCTACGGTGGAATCAAAGATGCTGTGAGAGAACTCCGCCACGCTGTCGCTATCGTTCATGGAGAACTGAGCGAATTGGCTGCCTGAAGCCAGCATTTGAGCGAGCTTGAGCTTGAAATCCTGAAACCCGTTGCAACCCAGCGCCCGACAAAAACGGACTACCGTCGGTTCGCTGACTTTGGCCTCGGTGGCCAGATCGACGATCCGCATATGGATGACTTCTTCAGGATTGCGCAAGACGAAGCGTGCCACTTTTTGCTCGGAGCGACGAAAGTGCTCCATGCGTCGTCTCATTTCATCAAATAGAGCACGGCTCACGATTTCATTCCTAGTTTTTCCCTGATGCTACAGCGTTTGGGTTCATCTAATGTGAAGAATAGTCGCCCTTAATACGACTTACTTGAGAATTCGTATTCAACGCCATCGCTATAATACATACGCTATAGTCAGATTCGACGCGTCGATGATAGTGACTTTTAATAATGAGGAGCGTCGCTCATGCGTAAAGCCGAACAATTGATACCATTGAAACGTGAACTTCTCGACATTTCCATGTCCATGAAAGTTACGGAGCACGAAACCCGTAAGAAGAATGCCGCAGTCCGTTATCTTCGTGCTCGACGTGGTATCGAAATCCGTAATGAGACGAAACGTCTGGAACAAGATATTGCGGACTACGATGATAGTTGGCACTAAATCCTAGGCCATATCGTTTATACTCGATAAACGGGCCTTCACGCATGAAGACCCGTCATGTTCAGTTGTCAGTGGATTCAAAGACTGCTGATGAATACCACGATGACGCCAATGGGTGCCACGAAGCGGATAGTTAGCGTCCAGAGTGCACTTCCCGTACTCCCAAGACCCAATTCCTGCCGCACTTTCTCGCCGTTCATGAACCAGCCCACAAATATTACTGCCAACAAACCGGTCAACGGTAATAAGTACTTACTGGTCAACGTATCCAGGAAGTCAAAAATACTGAGCCCAAGGATGCTGACCTCGGACCAGGCATTGAACGACAGCAATGCTGCAATACCCAGAGCCCAGGTTGCCAACCCGGCCACCAGGGTGGCACCCACGCGGGATAGCGGCGTGCGTTCTTCAACGGTTTCTACTACTGGCTCTAGCAGGGAAATCGCCGAGGTCAGGGCGGCAAAGGTCAACAGCAGGAAGAACAGCAGCCCGATGATCACGCCGCCGGTCATGTTGCCGAAGGCCAACGGCAAGGTAACGAAAATCAAACCTGGACCGGAACTCGGATCGAGCCCATTGGCAAACACGATGGGGAAAATCGCCAGTCCCGCCACCAACGCAAATACCGTATCCAGAATGATGACGGTGCGGGCGGTACTGAGCAAGTTGACCTCTACTCCCAGATAAGAGCCGTAGGCCATCATGATGCCCATCCCGAGAGACAAAGTGAAGAATGCCTGCCCCATGGCCGCCAGCACTACATCGCCTCCCAGGGCACTCCAATCCGGGTTGAACATGAAGCTTATCGCCTCGCCAAAATGGCCTGAAAACAGGCCATAGCCCACCAGCACCACGAGTATGATACCCAGGGCCGGCATCAAGGTGCGCACTGCTCCCTCAAGACCTGCTTTTACGCCCCGAGCAACGATACCGATGACCAGCACCATGAAGACGGAATGCCACAGCAGTAGTGTACTCGAGTCGGCCAATAGCCCGTTGAACAGCTCGCCAATGGCATCCGCATTCTGACCACTGAAATCACCGGTGACGGAGCTCAGGGTGTAGGAAAGAGACCAACCCCCGATCACGCTGTAGAACGACAGGATGATGAACGCCCCGAGCACCCCGCTGATACCCACCACGGTCCAGGCCTTGCTTCGCCCTTCCTGGCTGGCCATATCCGCCATGGAGTTGATGGGGTTCTTCTGGCCGCGTCGGCCCAGGAGCCACTCGGACACCAGAATTGGCAAACCGACCAGAGCGATACAGATCAAATAGACGAGCACGAAGGCGGCACCACCGCTTTCGCCCACCATGTACGGAAATTTCCAGATATTACCCAAGCCGACCGCGGAACCGGTGGCCGCCAGAATGAATGTCAGCTTCGAAGACCACTGAGCGTGGGATATTTTTGCCATGTTTTACCCTGATATTGCATATCGTCACTAGCCGTTCGGAGAAAGCGACGTAGCGTATTGTTGTTGACTCGTGCTATCGGGCGCACGGACATAAGTTCATGACAAAACTATCCGATGATGGGCCTGATGACCAGCCTGAAACGTTGTATTGATATTACACGACATCAAAAAAGTGATGTTTGCTGCTCGCCAGGAAAGTCGGGAAGGCCAGGTAGCTCCTGTACCCTGGAGAGCTGTGAATAGAGGCATCTTGCCAATTGCGGCGCCTGGCGATTATCGGGGGTGTGCACAAACAAGAAAGGGGTTTTCCCCTGTTTTATCCACAGGGAAAGGCGTTCACTCCAGGCATGGAAGTAACGTTCATTTATCGTCTTGTCAAGATGTCCGATAAACCGAATGATCGGCGCATCTGCCGTGGAAAGCACGTGTAACGGGCGTTTTGGCTTTTCCCTCTGCGCGTCGAGCAGCCTCGGATCGCCGCCGGCTGGGGTGGCGAAAAGTGCTCGGACGTCGAGCATGATACGATCGACCCGATAAGTTATCAACAATCGATTGAGTTGGCGTTCTGCCTCTCCCTTGTGGAAGAATTCACCGGCACGCACCTCCACCGCACAGGGAATCTTGCTAGGCCAGCGCTCGAGCAGCGTAGCCAGATTGGGTAATTCGTCAGCGCCAAAATCTCGGGGTAGTTGAACCATGAGCGGGCCCAACCGATCATGAAGCGGGGTCAGACGCGCAATGAAGCCATCGAATTCATCAGCGATGCCCACCAAGCGCTTGTCGTGGGTCAAACGGGCGGGCAACTTGAAGCAGAAGCGAAATCCCGTGGGCGCCTGCCGCGCCCAGTTCAGAACGACCTCCTCACGCGGAGCGCCACTATAGAAGGTAGTATTGCCTTCAACGCAGGAGAAGACTTTGGCGTACTCTTCGAGAAAAGCCTCGGACGGCGTGTGGCGGGCATAAAGCCCGCCACACCAGTCGCTATTGGCCCACATGGGCAGGCCTAGATGAAATTCCCCCATGGGGCTTACTCGACGCTTACTCGACAGTCACCGACTTGGCCAGGTTACGCGGCTGGTCGACATCGGTACCCTTGAGCACCGCCACATGGTAGGAGAGCAACTGCAGCGGCAGAGTATACAGGATCGGTGCGAGTGCCTCGTCGACGTGGGGCAGGCGCAGCACGCAAACTCCCTCGCTCTCCTGGATATGCACCTGCTCGTCGGCAAAGACGAACAGCTCTCCACCCCGGGCGCGGACCTCCTGCAAATTGGCTTTCAGCTTGCCCAGCAGCTCATCGTTGGGGGCAACGGAGATTACCGGCATCTCATTATCGACCAAGGCCAGCGGGCCATGCTTGAGTTCGCCGGCTGGATAAGCCTCGGCGTGGATGTAGGAGATTTCCTTGAGTTTGAGAGCACCTTCCAGCGCGATGGGGAAATGCGCGCCACGGCCGAGAAACAAGGCATGATTTTTTTCGGCAAAAGCCATGGATAGGCTTGCAATATCGCCATCCAGTGCCAGTACCTGGGTAATCAGACGCGGCAACGAACGCAACGCCTGCACGATCCGCGACTCATCATCCTCATTCATGCCGCGCACGCGCCCTAGGCTCAACGTCAGCAACATCAGTGCCGTCAATTGGGTGGTGAAGGCCTTGGTCGAGGCGACACCGATCTCGGGACCCGCATGCGTCATCAACGTCAGGTCGGATTCACGCACCAGGGAGCTGCCAGGTACGTTGCAGATTGCCAGGCTACCGACATAACCATTGTCCTTGGCAAAGCGCAGGGCCGCGAGGGTATCGGCGGTCTCTCCGGACTGCGACAAGGTGACGAATAACGTACCCTCGGGAACCACTACCTGACGATAACGATATTCCGAGGCGACCTCGACCTGAGTAGGTACGCCAGCGTACTTCTCCAGCCAGTAGCGCGCCACCATGCCAGCATGATAGCTGGTGCCGCAAGCGATGATATGGATCTGCTTGACCCTGCCGAACAAGGCCTCGGCCTCGGTACCGAAGCTATTGACCAGCACATGACGCTCCGAAAGACGCCCTTCCAGGGTCGCAGCAATCACCTGAGACTGTTCGTAGATCTCCTTGAGCATGAAGTGGCGATAATCCCCCTTGGAAGCGGCACCATCGCCATGCTCGAAGATCTGTGTCGGACGTTCCTGCACCTCGCCGGTAGTATCGAAAATGGCGATATCGCCACCCCTGGACAGACGTACCACGTCGCCTTCCTGCAGGTAGATGAAGCGATCGGTAACCTGCAGTAGCGCCAGTGGGTCAGAAGCAAGAAAGGCCTCCTCGACGCCAACGCCCACTACCAGTGGGCTGCCCTTGCGGGCACCGATGATGGTATCTGGTTCAGCCTTGTGCACTACCGCCAATGCGTAGGCGCCCTCCAGCCGGGCCAAGACGTTACGTACCGCCGTCAGTAAATCCTGGGTAAGAGTAAATTCCCTGGATAACAGGTGAGCCACGACTTCGGTATCGGTCTCGGAGGTGAATACGTACCCCTGACCTTCCAGTTCATCCCGTAGCGATTCATAATTCTCGATGATCCCGTTATGAACCACCGCCAGACTCTCGCCGGATTGATGCGGGTGGGCGTTGTGTTCACTGGGACGACCATGAGTAGCCCAGCGAGTATGAGCGATACCCAGATGGCCATAGAGAGGCGACTCGACAAGCCGCTCCTCGAGCATGGCGACCTTTCCTACCGCACGCTGGCGATTGAGTCGTGCGTCTTCAGACACGATTGCCATACCAGCGGAATCGTAGCCGCGATATTCCAAACGCTTCAATCCTTCCAGCAGGATCCCCTGAACGTTACGTTCGGCTACTGCTCCGACGATTCCACACATCGTGCTGACTCCTTAGTGTTCTTGAGTAGGGGTTTTCTGAGGGCGCGGCCAATTCTGTTTGCTCATTTGGCGCTCACGAGTCAGCGCCAGGGCGCCTGCTTCCACATCTCTGCTGATGGTCGAGCCAGCGCCGACGGTAGCACCCTCTCCCACCTTGACCGGCGCCACGAGGGCTGTATTGGAGCCAATGAAGGCATGGTTCCCGATTTCAGTGAGATGCTTGTTGGCACCATCGTAGTTACAGGTAATGGTGCCGGCGCCGATATTGACCTCCCGACCCAGCCGAGCGTCGCCGACATAACTCAGGTGGTTGATCTTGGCGCCTTCACCCAGGATGGCATTCTTGGTTTCGACAAAGTTGCCGATCCTGGCGCCTTCAGCCAAACGTGTGCCGGGGCGTAATCGCGCAAAAGGCCCTATCCGACTCTTGCCTTCGAGAATGGCGCCTTCCAGAACACTATGGGCCTCGATCACGCTAGCAGCACCTATCTTGCTGTTGCGAATCACGCAATAGGGGCCCACTCGCACGCCATCGGCGAGTTCCACTTCACCTTCGAAGATACAGCCTACATCGATCTCGACGTCACGTCCGCAGCGCAGACTGCCTCGTACATCCAGCCGTGCAGGATCGGCCAGGGCAACGCCGTCGGTCATCAACTGTTCCGCTTGAGCAAACTGATAGGCGCGTTCCAGGCGAGCCAATTGCAGACGGTTATTGACGCCTTCCACTTCCACCGGCGTGGCCGGCTGTGCGGTGGCAATGGCGGTGCCTTCCTCGGCTGCCATGGCGATCACGTCGGTGAGATAGTATTCGCCCTGCACATTTTCGGCAGAAAGCTGTGGTAGCCAGCGACGTAACTGCGTCGCCGTCATCGCCATGATGCCGGTATTGCATTCGGTAATAGCGCGCTCTGACTCGGAGGCGTCCTTGTGTTCGACGATCGCCACGGGACGTCCTTCAGTGTCACGCTTGATGCGCCCATAGCCCGTGGGGTCATCCAGCGTCACCGTCAAAAGTGCCATACGCTGTTCATTGACCTCATCGAGCAGCGTCGCCAGTGTCTCGTGACGAATCAAAGGTACATCACCGTAAAGCACCAACACCTTGCCATCGGCAAGCTTGTCCTTCGCCTGAGCAACAGCATGACCGGTGCCTTTCTGTTCGCTTTGCAGCGCAAATTCCACCGAACAATCCGCAAGGCTTTCACGTACCTGATTACCGCCATGGCCGATGACCACATGCAGACGGTGCGTGCCGAGCTCCATTGCGGTATCGATTACATGACGCACCATCGGCTTACCGGCCAACGCATGCAATACCTTGGGTTTTTCTGACCGCATGCGGGTACCTTGCCCCGCTGCCAGAATCACAACATCAAGCGCCATACTCACCCCTTGTGCGTCTCTTTGATCGCGTTCATTCTATGGCCCTTAGGAAGCGCATACCAATGTACCGACCGCTCCCAGGACATGCATGATACCCCTTATTTGTTACATTAAATTACACTGAAAATAAAAAAGCTATACACTTCGCCCGAAAATCCTACAGGTTCATACAATTTTATTAGCAATCCCAATAAAAATGCCCTAGAGAGTTTTCCTCTCTAGGGCATTTAATTTAGCGGTGAAAATAAGAACGAGGTTAGCCTCGCCCACCCTTCCTGCGTAGCTGTTCCAAGGTACGCAATTGGGCAACCGCTTCTGCCAACTCCACGGCAGCACGAGAGTAATCCATCTCCGAATGCTGTTCGTTGATCGAACGCAGGGCTTCCTTACGGGCCTCTTCGGCTTCGACCTCATCAAGATCATTTGCACGCGTGGCTGTATCGGCCAATACCGATATCAGTTTTGGCTGTACCTCAATGAAGCCTCCGGTGACGTAGTAGATTTCCTCGTCACCGTTTTCACGCATCACCCGCAGCGGGCCTGGTTGCAGTTCGGACATCAAGGGCGTGTGACCAGGAAGAATTCCTAGATCGCCCATCTTGCCCGCCGCGACAAGTTGGGAAATTTCGCCGGAGAAGATCGACTGCTCGGCGCTGACGATCTCGCATTGGAAGCTGTTCGCCATACCTTAATCCTCTAACATGAAGGGCAACATGAACGGCTTCACTTCATATTGTTGGCTTTTTCGACAGCTTCGTCGATGGTACCAACCATGTAGAAAGCCTGTTCCGGCAACTCATCGTATTCGCCGTTCAGAATGCCCTGAAAACCACGGATGGTGTCCTTGAGGGATACGTACTTGCCTGGCGAACCGGTGAACACTTCGGCAACGAAGAATGGCTGTGACAGAAAACGCTGAATCTTGCGCGCCCGGTTCACCGACATCTTGTCTTCGTCGGAGAGCTCGTCCATGCCCAGAATCGCGATGATGTCCTTGAGCTCTTTATAGCGCTGCAGCACGTTCTGCACGCCGCGAGCGGTATCGTAGTGCTCGTCACCAACCGTCAGCGGATCGAGCTGGCGTGACGTGGAATCCAGCGGGTCGATGGCCGGATAGATACCCAGCTCCGCAATGGAGCGCGCCAGTACCACCGTGGCGTCCAGATGGGCGAAGGTGGTCGCCGGGGACGGGTCGGTCAAGTCGTCCGCAGGAACGTATACGGCCTGCACTGAAGTGATGGAACCCGTCTTGGTGGAGGTGATGCGCTCCTGCAGTACGCCCATCTCCTCCGCCAGAGTCGGCTGGTAGCCTACCGCGGAAGGCATACGGCCTAATAGCGCCGATACCTCGGTGCCCGCCAGAGTGTAACGATAGATATTATCGACGAACAACAATACGTCACGTCCGTCATCGCGGAACTTCTCGGCCACCGTCAGACCGGTCAATGCCACACGCAGGCGGTTACCCGGCGGCTCGTTCATCTGACCATAAACCAACGATACCTTGTCGAGAACGTTGGACTCCTGCATTTCGTAGTAGAAGTCGTTACCTTCACGGGTACGCTCGCCAACCCCGGCGAACACCGAGTAGCCACTGTGCTCCGTGGCGATATTACGAATCAGCTCCATCATGTTGACGGTCTTGCCGACACCCGCGCCGCCAAACAACCCGACCTTGCCGCCCTTGGCAAACGGGCAGACCAAATCGATGACCTTGATACCAGTTTCCAACAGCTCGTTCGAAGCAGCCTGCTCCGCGTAGCTTGGCGCCTTGCGGTGAATCGGCATACGCTCTTGTTCGCCAATCTCACCCGCCTCGTCGATCGGCTCACCCAGCACATTCATGATGCGCCCCAGGGTTTCCTTACCAACCGGTACGGAAATTGCGGCACCGGTATCTTCGACCGTGAAACCGCGCTTCAAGCCTTCGGTGGAGCCCATGGCAATAGCCCGCACCACACCGTCGCCCAGCTGCTGCTGTACCTCGAGAACGGTCCCGGCTTCCGAGACCTTAAGCGCGTCGTAGACCTTGGGCACTTCGTCCCGCGGAAACTCTACGTCAATCACCGCGCCGATGATTTGTACGATACGTCCGCTCATCTTGGTTCCTCTTAAATACCTGCAAATGAAACCTGCTTGGCCTCACCGGGGCTCAAACCGCGGCGGCACCGCTCACGATCTCGGAAATTTCCTGGGTAATGGCCGCTTGGCGAGCCTTGTTGTACACCAGCTGCAAATCGTCAATCAGGTCGCCGGCGTTGTCCGTTGCGCTCTTCATCGCAATCATCCGTGCCGCCTGTTCGCAGGCTGCATTCTCGACCACCGCCTGATAAACCTGAGATTCGATATAGCGTACCAACAGCCTATCGAGCAGTTCCTTGGCGTCCGGCTCATAAATATAATCCCAGCTACTGGAACGCGTCTCATCGTCGTCTTGCTCATCCAAGGCGACTAACGGCACCAGCTGGCGAGCAACCGGCTTCTGAGTCATGGTGTTGACGAACTCGTTGTACACCACGTACAGACGATCCAGCTCGCCTTCATCATAAGCGTCCAGTATGACCTTGACGCTACCGATCAGGTCCTTGGTCTCTGGCGCTTCGCCTATGTTGCTCTTGGCCGCCATGAGATTGCCGCCGTAGTTGCGGAAGAAGGTGCCGGCCTTGCTGCCTATGGCAACGAAACTGAGCTCGACACCCTTGTCGCGCCATTGGCGAGTTTCCTTGAGCACCGTCTTGAACAGATTGACGTTCAAGCCCCCGGCTAGGCCACGGTCGCTGGAAACGACGATGTAGCCTACCCGCTTGACCTCCCGTTCGATCATGTAATCGTGACGATACTCAGGGTTGGCCTTGGCGATATGGCTCACTACATGACGAATTTGCTTGGCATAGGGCTGGCTTGCCGCCATCCGCTCCTGTGCCTTGCGCATTTTCGATGCCGCGACCATTTCCATGGCGCTGGTAATCTTCTGTGTATTCTTGATGCTCCCTATTTGAGAGCGAATCTCTTTTGCCGCTGCCATCGCGATCTACCTCATTCATGACACTCAGAGAAATGACTGGTTCGGCAGGCCGAACCAGCAACATTTACCAGGTCTGAGTGCTCTTGAATTTCTCGAGACCGGACTTGAGGCCGTCCTTGATCTCGTCGTTGTAGTCGCCGGACTCGTTGATCTTGTCAAGCAGATCGCCATGCTCGGCCTTCATGTAATCATGCAGGGCCGCTTCGAAATCAAGCACCTTGTTGACTTCGATATCGTCCAGATAGCCTTCGTTAGCGGCAAATAGCGACAGCGACATTTCGGCCACGGACATCGGCGAGTACTGCTTCTGCTTCATCAACTCGGTAACGCGCTGACCGTGCTCGAGCTGCTTGCGCGTGGCTTCATCGAGATCCGAGGCAAACTGGGAGAACGCCGCCAGCTCACGATATTGAGCCAAGGCCAGACGCACACCACCACCGAGCTTCTTGATGATCTTGGTCTGAGCGGAGCCACCAACACGAGAAACCGACAGACCGGCGTTGATTGCCGGACGAATACCGGAGTTGAACATGCTCGTCTCAAGGAAGATCTGGCCGTCGGTGATCGAGATCACGTTGGTGGGTACGAATGCCGAAACATCGCCCCCCTGAGTCTCGATCATCGGTAGCGCAGTCAAGGAGCCGGTCTTGCCAGTGACCTTGCCTTCCGTGAATTTCTCCACATAGTCGACATTGACGCGAGCGGCACGTTCGAGCAGACGCGAGTGCAGATAGAAGACATCACCAGGATAGGCTTCGCGGCCCGGAGGACGCTTGAGCAGCAGGGAGATCTGGCGATAAGCCCAGGCCTGCTTGGTCAGATCGTCATAAATGATCAGTGCATCCTGACCACGATCGCGATAATACTCGCCCATGGTACAGCCGGCATAGGGCGCCAGAAACTGCATGGCTGCCGGATCCGCGGCACCCGCGGCAACGACGATGGTGTGCTCCATGGCGCCGTGTTCTTCGAGCTTGCGTACCACGCTTGCAATGGTCGACTGCTTCTGACCCACCGCCACGTAGATACAGGTAACGTCCTTGCCTTTCTGATTGATGATGGCATCGATGGCAATGGCGGACTTACCGATCTGACGATCGCCGATGATCAATTCGCGCTGGCCGCGACCGATCGGCACCATGGCGTCGATGGACTTGAAACCGGTCTGAATCGGCTGATCGACGGATTGGCGAGTGATAACCCCGGGCGCCACCTTTTCTACCGCATCGGTCAGCTTGGCGTTGATATCACCCTTGCCATCGATGGGGCTACCCAAGGCATCGACTACGCGCCCTGTCAGTTCGGGGCCTACCGGCACCTCGAGAATGCGTCCGGTACACTGGGCGGTCATGCCCTCTTCGAGCTGTTGATAATCGCCGAGAACGACGGCACCGACGCTATCACGCTCAAGGTTGAGTACCATGCCGAAGATGGCATTGGGAAATTCGATCATCTCACCGAACATTGCATCCGCCAGACCATGGATCTGTACGATGCCGTCGAAGACGCTGACGATGGTGCCTTGGTTACGAGCTTCGGAGGCAACATCCAGCTTCTCGATACGCTGTTTGATGATGTCGCTGATCTCGGAAGGATTCAGTTGCTGCATGCCGTGTCCCTCAAGCTCAGACGGAGAGCGCATCGCGCAGACGGGTCAATCTACCGCGTACCGAGCCGTCGATGACGGTGTCGCCGGCACGCAGGATGACGCCGCCCAGCAGGGCGCTATCCACCTGAGTGGTAATGGAGATTTCGCGGTTCAGGCGCTTGGCCAGAGCACTCGCGAGCTTGTCTTCCTGCTTGCTATCCAGCGCAAAAGCGGAAACGATGGTGACGTCCATGCGCTTCTCCTGCTGGGCCTTGAGCAGCTCGAATTGCTCGGCGATGTCCGGCAGCGCCTTCAGACGATTTCTTTGCGCGAGGGTGCGCACAAGATTGCGTCCCTCTTCGTCCAGTGCCTTGCCGCAGACATCGATGATCGCATCGGCTTTTTCCTCATCGGAGAGACGAGGATTTCCCAGGATGCTGGACTGCATGTCATCGTTGGCGGCTACTTGCGCCGCCAATTCCAGCATGTCGGACCAAGCCGCGAGTTTTTCCTTGGCCTGAGCCAGTTCAAATGCCGCCTTGGCATAAGGTCGGGCAACGGTAGACGTTTCAGCCATGGGTCACCTCCTCAAAGCTCGGTGGCGAGCTTGTCGACGAGCTCGCGATGCTTTTTCTCGTCGATGGAAGATTCCAGAATACGCTCAGCCCCCTCGATGGCGAGCCGCGCGACTTGCATGCGTAGCTCTTCCTTGGCGCGATTGATTTCCTGCTCGATTTCGGTATGAGCATTGGCAATCATGCGTTCGCCTTCCTGGCGCGCAGTATCGCGCGCTTCTTCGACCATCTGGTTCGATCGCTTATGGGCTTGTTCAAGAATTTCAGCTGCCTGCCCCTTGCTTTCGCGCAACGTCTCATTGGCCCGCTCCTGGGCCAGTTCGAGGTCTCGGTTGGCACGGCTGGCAGCATCCAGGCCATCGGCAATCTTCTTCTGGCGTTCCTGCAGAGCCTGCATGACCGGGGGCCATACATACTTCATGCAGAACCAGACAAAGACCGCGAAGGCAATGGCCTGGCCGATCAGGGTAAGGTTCAGATTCACGCCAGCACCTCTCGCTTCACAGATTTGGGGTCAGAGTCACGGTGGGTCGTATCGACCGACCGCAAATTAACCGACAAACGGGTTGGCGAAGGTGAAGAACAGCGCGATACCTACACCGATCATAGTCACGGCATCCAGCAGACCGGCGACGATGAACATCTTCACCTGCAGCTGCGGGATCATTTCCGGCTGACGCGCTGCGCCTTCCAGGAACTTGCCGCCAAGAATACCGAAGCCGATGGCGGTGCCCAATGCACCCAGACCAATCAGCAGAGACACGGCGATGGCAGTCATGCCCAGAACTTGTGCTTCCATGGTTTACTCCAGTTTAGATTTAAGTGGTTTAACGGTCAGAGATTAATGGTTTACAACTCTATCAATGTTCTTCTGTCGCCATGCTCAAGTAGACGATCGTCAGCATCATGAAGATGAACGCCTGCAGCGTGATGATCAAAAGATGAAATACAGCCCATGCAAAATGCAACGGCAACTGCCAAAGGCCTATTGCCGCGATCAAGATGAAAATTAGCTCACCGGCGTAGAGGTTACCGAACAGACGAAGCGCCAGTGACACCGGCTTGGCAAGCAGGGTCACCAGTTCAAGCAACAGATTGACCGGAATTAAAAATACCATGGCCAGCTTGTTGGGCGCATTGAAGGGATGCAGCGTCAGCTCAGCGATGAAACCGGATACACCCTTGGTGCGAATTGCATAAAAGATAATCAGCGCGAACACCGCTAACGACATGCCTAGAGTGGCGTTGACATCGGTGGTGGAGACTACCTTGAAGTAGACATGGGCCGGATCGGCGCCGAACATGACCCCGATCTTCTGAGCCAGCATGGGCAAGAAGTCGACCGGCACCAGATCCATCAGGTTCATCAGGAATATCCAACAGAAGATCGTCAGTGAAAGCGGTGCGATCAGCTTGCTCTTGCCGTGAAAGGTTTCCTTGACCGAATCGTCGACGAACTCGACCATCAGCTCGACGAAATTTTGCAAACCGCTAGGTACGCCGGTACTGGCAGTCTTGGCCACCTTGCGGAATATCCATAGAAACAGGATACCCAATCCGATCGACCAACCCATAGTATCGAGGTGAATGGCCCAGAATCCCATTTCCGCCGCTTCATCGGCGGAATGTGCCATCGACCAGCCATTGTCGGGATGACGTCCAAAGGTGAGGTTCTGCAGGTGATGCTGGATATAATCCGTGGTCGTCAGGTTGCTGCCTGCCATTGCATTGCCTCGATATCAGGTGGGCGATGGTTTACGCAGTAGCCAGGGTCCCAGCCACTGCGTAAACAATGTCGCCACATAAGCGCCAAAGAAGAAAGCGGGATTTGAGGGCGGCACTGCCACGAATACCAGCGTGAACAGTGCAGCCGTCAAAACAAACTTACCGGCTTCAGCACGATAGAAGCTCTTGATAATATCCTGAGCAAATTGCGCTCCCTGATAGCGAAAGGCACGCCAAGCAAAATAAGCATTGGGCAACAGACAAACCAGACCACCGAGTAGCGCCGAAACCGCAGCAGGCCCGCCTTTCAAGAATGCACTCAAGGCGACCAAGAACAAGACCATGCAAGTCTGTGCTGCCAGCAGACGCGCGTACTGGGGTCGCTTGAGCTGGGCCGGTACCGAATCGTGCATCTCTTAAACCTTTGCCTTGTACCGTGCCGCTCAGAGAGCTCGTTCCGTGAGCTACCATAACAAAACCTCGGCGGATTATAAGGAAGCGCCAGCCTGCCTTCAACCGAACCTCCACCGAAATTAAGCGAACTCATGCGATCTTACGACCAAAGGGCAACAATTTTCGCGAAAATAATTATCACGCTAAATTTATGTTCAAGCTCTTTATCTCAGCGAATATGCGCCAGAATGCCGTCCAGCTCGTCGAGGCTGGCATATCGAATAGTCACTTTCCCCTTTCCCCGCTGACCATGCTGAATGCGAACCGGGGCGCCCAGTAATTCCCCTAGCTGATTTTCCAGCCGGGCTACATCGGAAGAAGGCTGTGCCTGCTTCTTAGCGACGGGTTTACCTTCTTGAAGCTGTTTTACGAGCGTTTCGGTCTGACGTACGGTGAGATCCTTGTTGACTACCTCGTGAGCTGCCTTGCGCTGTTTTGCCACAGTCAGCACCAGTAGTGCCCTGGCATGCCCCATATCCAGATCGCCGCGTTCAAGCAATGTCTGCACTTCGGGGTCCAGTGCCAATAGACGCAGTAGATTAGTCACTTGAGTACGAGATTTGCCTACCGCATCTGCAACCTGCTGCTGTGTCAGTTCGAACTCTTCTAGTAGACGCTTGAGAGCCGCAGCTTCTTCTATCGGATTGAGATTTTCCCGTTGAATGTTTTCGATCAGGGCCAGAGCCAGAGCACTCTGATCGCTGATATCACGCACGACAGCAGGAATGGTATCGAGTTCGGCAAGCTGAGCTGCACGCCAGCGCCGTTCTCCGGCGACGATTTCGTAGCGATCTTCCCCGATCGGACGAACCACTATCGGTTGCATGACACCTTGTGCGCGGATCGAGTCAGTCAACTCTTCCAATGCTTCAGGCTGTATTTCACGGCGCGGCTGATACTTGCCGCGAACAAGCTGGCCGAGGGGCAAGCGCAGCAGACGTTCGTTTTGCTCGGAAGCGTCCAGGGCTTGCTCGACACTCTGGGATGTATCTAACTGACCATCCGCATCAAGCAGATCGCGACGGCGGGCATTGGCGCCAATCAAGGCATCCAGGCCTCGGCCCAGGGCTCGTTTACGGGTCATTGGCATTCCTTCAATGCGGTTTCCGACATCATAACGAAAGACGACGAATCAGTTCCTTGGCCAATACCCGGTGCGCCTGACTGCCCCGGGAAAAACGAGCGTACTTGGTCACCGGTAAACCATGGCTTGGGGCTTCTGCCACGCGCACGTTGCGCGGGATCGTGGTCTTGAGCAGGGTTTCGCCGAAGTAGTCCCGCAGTTGCTTGCTGACATCCCGAGTCAGGCTGTTTCGGTTATCGAACATGGTACGCACGATACCAAAGACTTGAAGCGCAGGGTTCACGCTGGCCTGAATCTGCTCGACGGTATCGAGCAGTGCGGAGAGGCCTTCGAGGGCGTAGAACTCGCACTGCAGCGGAATCAAGACCCCGTCGGCAGCCGTCAAGCCGTTGACGGTCAGCATGTTCAGCGAAGGGGGGCAATCGATGAGTACTACATCGTATTCGCTGGCAACATCCTTGATGGACTCGTGCAGGCAGCGCTCGCGCCCATCTCGATCGAGAAGATCGACCTCGGCGGCGGTGAGATCGGCATTGCCCGGTAGCAGCGCATAGCCGGCGTCCGGGCAATCGAGAATCACCTCTGCCGCGGGCTTCTCACCCAGAAGTACCTCGAGCACGCTGCCATCGAGCTCGTGCTTGTCGATGCCGCTACCCATGGTAGCATGCCCTTGCGGATCAAGGTCGATAAGCAGTACACGGCGGTCGAGCGCCGCCAGGCATGCTGCCAGATTGACCGTCGTGGTGGTCTTGCCGACGCCACCTTTCTGATTGGTCAAGGCAATGATTTTGGTCACGCAAGACTCCCTTACCGACATTGAACCCGATTCGCTTTACTCTTGTCGCGCACTTCTACCGATACGCTCGAGTCTCAACAGATGGCGATCCGCACTATCGCCGGGCACCTTCAAAACCCGCCGCTCCCGCAAGACAGTCGATGCGGATAAATCGGCAAGTTCGTCTTCGTTGATACGCCCTTTCATGGCCAACCATTCGCCCCCTTCGATCAGTAGATGATCTGTCATCGTGACGAAGTCAGCCAAACTGGCAAAGGCACGCGAAATCACCTGATCGAATTCAGGCGCGACGAACCGTTCCACTCGCTCCTGCACCGGTGTGACGTTACTCAACCCCAACTCGAGAATGGCCTGGCGCTGAAAACGTACCTTCTTGCCGTTGCTGTCGAGCAGGGTAACGTCAAGCTCGGGCTTGAGAATGGCGAGTACCAGCCCCGGCAAACCGGGGCCTGCCCCGACATCCAGCAATCGCGGCCCGATAATCGCCGGCAACACGGCTGCACTGTCGAGCACGTGCTTGATGACCATCTCATCTAACGAGCGTACCGCGGTGAGGTTATAGGCGCGGTTCCACTTGTGCAACAACGCAAGCAATTCCAGGAGTCGCTGCAGCGCAGGTTCTCCGGTACCGAGGCCCAGTTGGGCGAGTCCATCTTCGAGTTGTCGTTCGATACTGGCGGTCATGCACTCTTCGCAGGCTGATTGTCGAGCAGACGACGTTTCTTCAAATGAATCAACAGGATCGACACCGCTGCCGGCGTTACCCCCGAAATACGCCCGGCCTGGGCCAGGGTTTCAGGACGCGCTTGACTCAGCTTCTGGCGGATTTCGTTGGAGAGTCCTTCGACCCGCTCGTAATCCAGATTCTCGGGTAACGGGGTCGCTTCGTGACGCTTGAGCTTGTCGATCTCATCCTGCTGCCGATCGATGTAGCCCTGATACTTGATCTGAATCTGCACCTGCTCGGTCACACTTGGGTCGTCACTCTCCGGCGCTCCCTTGAGTGACGCGACATCGGCATAGACGAGTTCCGGGCGTTTGAGCAGCTCCGCCAGGGTGTATTCCCGAGCTAGGGGCTTGTCGAGCTTGGCTGCCACCTGCTCGGCTTCAACGGTGCCGGGCTGAATCCAGGTTTCGCGCAGACGCGCGCTTTCGCGTTCGAGCGCCTCGCGCTTGGTGGCAAAGGCTTCCCAGCGTGTGTCGTCCACCAATCCCAGCTCGCGGCCGATTCCGGTCAAACGCAGGTCGGCATTGTCCTCTCGCAGCAATAGCCGATATTCGGCGCGTGAGGTGAACATGCGATAGGGCTCAAGAGTGCCCAGGGTGATCAGATCGTCGACCAGTACGCCCAGGTAGGCCTCATCCCGACGCGGGCACCAGCTCTTTTCACCTTGCACTCGTCGCGCGGCGTTCAACCCCGCCAGCAAGCCTTGGGCACCCGCTTCTTCGTAACCCGTGGTGCCGTTGATTTGTCCGGCAAAAAACAGGTTGTGGATAAATCGCGTTTCCAGAGAGTGCTTGAGATCCCGAGGATCGAAAAAGTCGTACTCGATGGCATAACCGGGACGCGTGATGTGGGCATTCTCGAAACCACTGATCGAGCGCACCACCTGAAGCTGCACATCGAAGGGCAACGAAGTGGAGATACCGTTGGGATAGAGCTCATGAGTATCGAGCCCTTCCGGTTCGAGAAATATCTGATGGCTCTGCTTGTCGGCAAAGCGATGCACCTTGTCCTCGATGGACGGGCAGTAACGGGGCCCTACGCCGTCGATCGATCCCGCATCGGAGTACATCGGCGAGCGATCGAGATTGGCGAGGATGATCTCGTGGGTGCGCTGATTGGTATGGGCGATATGGCACTTCACCTGATGCGGGTGCATCTCCCGATTGCCCAGATAGGACATTACCGGCGTCGGCGAGTCCCCGGGCTGCTCTTCGAGATTCGAGAAATCGATGCTTCTAGCATCCAGGCGTGGCGGCGTGCCGGTCTTCAGGCGATCCACCCGAAACGGTAAGGCGCGCAAACGTTGCGCTAGCGCATTGGCGGGCGGGTCCCCGGCACGGCCGCCGCTGTAATGATCGAGACCGACATGAATGATCCCGCCGAGGAAGGTGCCGGTACACAGCACCACGGTTTCGGCATGAAAACGAATTCCTGTCTGGGTCACGGCGCCGCGCACCGTGTCTCCCTCGACGATCAGATCGTCCACCCCTTGCTGGAACAGGGTCAGATTGGGCTGATTTTCAAGCATTCCTCGAATCGAGGCCTTGTAACGCACCCGGTCTGCCTGGGCTCGGGTGGCCCTTACCGCAGGCCCTTTACGGGCATTGAGAACTCGGAATTGAATCCCCCCCTGGTCGGTTGCCAGTGCCATGGCACCCCCGAGTGCATCGATTTCCTTGACCAGATGACTCTTGCCAATGCCGCCAATGGCGGGATTGCAGGACATCTGACCGAGAGTCTCGATGTTGTGCGTCAGCAAAAGGGTCTGACAGCCCATGCGGGCAGCGGCCAGTGCGGCTTCCGTTCCCGCATGACCACCGCCGATGACGATGACATCAAAGCGGTTGGGGTAATCCAAGCTGTACCTCGACTTGCGCTTGGCGGCGCTCGTTGATCTGTAAGAGAAATATGGCCGCACAGTATAACGCCCTTGTGGGTAACCGTCAGGGGTTTTCCACACACCGGGTTCTTTGTTCCATGAAGTCATCTTCTAATAATATAAAAATAGAATAGAAATAAAGAAGTTCTGTTACTGTTGTGTTTATTGGTGTGGACATTTTTTGTGGATAAGCAACTTAAATATTTTAATAACAGAGACTTGAATTGTTAACCAACGGTTGGAGAAGCCGTCTCGTGGATGCGTATAATCGTCTGCGAAGCTGTGGATGAAATGCCCAGTTATGCACATGCCAAACTACCCCAACCTTATCCACTGGCAGCCACCCTGGCTATCAGCACGGTCATCAACAAGCTCGATAAATATCCGGGATGACAGTCATGGTGGGGGTTTCGGAGGGAAATATCGAGGCTGTAAAAAAATACTATCCACAGGGCAAAAAAAACGCCTGTGGGAGGTTTTTTAAACGGGAATACGTAAGAAAAGATCAAAAAAAGATCGCCCGCTCAATGAACGGACGATCTTTTGAGGTGGCAAACTAGCCTGTTGTCAGTGCTTGAGCACTCGCGAAAGGAATGATTGGGTGCGTTCTTGACGGGGGTTGTCAAGAACTTCCTGTGGTGGCCCCTCTTCGACGATCTGGCCGTCATGCACGAAGATGACTCGATCGGCGACCTCCCGGGCAAACCCCATTTCGTGGGTGACGATCATCATGGTCATGCCCTCCTTGGCCAGTTCGCGCATGGCATCGAGTACCTCGCCGATCATCTCCGGGTCCAGCGCCGATGTGGGCTCATCGAAGAGCATCAAGCGAGGTTCCATGGCCAAGGCTCGCGCCAGGGCCACACGCTGCTGCTGGCCACCGGAGAGCTGACTGGGATACTTGTCCGCCTGGTCCTGAATGCCGACGCGTTCCAGCAAGCGATGAGCCGTTTCCAGCGCCTTGTCCTTGGGCCAGCTACGTACTTTCATGGGTGCCAGTGTCACGTTGTCACGAACCGAGAGATGGGGAAACAGATTGAATTGCTGAAACACCATGCCAACCTCGGTGCGCACCGCCTGTAGCGATTTGCCGCTCTTGCCGTCGGGCAGCAGCTCGTTGCCATCGACTTCGATACGTCCGCCCTGGAACTCCTCCAGGCCATTGACGCAGCGGATCAGCGTCGACTTCCCCGAGCCACTGGCACCCACGATCACGACGACTTCGCCTGGGGCGACCTCGAGCTCGATATCCCGCATTACGTGCAACTTGCCGAAGTGCTTGTTGACCTTTTCCAGTCGCACCATGGGGGACTTTGTCCTGTCATTCATCATTCGACCTCCTCATTGTCCGACCAGGCCACGACGCTCGAGCAGGCGCAGTGCAAGGGAGAGGCTCAAGGTGATGGCCAGATACATCAGGGCGACCATGAAATAGACCTCGAGAGCGGTAAACGTCGTGGCGATATAGACCTGGCCCTGGCGCACCAGCTCGCCAACGCCGATCACCGAGAACAGTGAGGTGTCCTTGATACTGACGATGCCTTGGTTGCCCAGGGCCGGAATCATGCGGCGAAGGGCCTGGGGCCAGATGATGTAGCGAAATGCCTGAGTGCGGGACAACCCAAGGGAAAGCCCTGCCTCACGCTGGCCCTTCTCGATCGACTGGACGCCACCCCGTACGATCTCGGAAATGTAGGCGCCAGCGTTGAGGGCAATGGCGGCAATGCCCGCGGTCAGAGCGTTGATCGGGCCGCCGAGCAGCTGCGGCAGGCCATAGAAGATGAACAGCACCTGCACCAGCACCGGCGTGCCGCGAAATATTTCGATGTAAACGATCGCCGGCCAGCGCAGTAACGGGCTCCGGCTGATACGAGCAAGCCCAAACACGATGCCGATGATGAACCCGATGGCCAACCCGCCAAAGGAGATCAGCAGCGTCCAGGGAATGCCCTCGAGCAGATAGGGAATGGAGGCGATGGCCGCCTGCCAATCGAATTGGAATGTCACATCCACGTAGGGGTCTCCAGGCAAAATACCGCTTATGGCATTTGCCCTCTATGAATGGCAATACAAAAAGGCCGGGAGTATTTGTCATCCCGGCCTCGTTTCAGCAGCGAGAATGGTGTCTGCCTGACTTATTCGCTTGTGGACGGTTCACCGAACCACTTCTTGTGGATTTCGTCATAGGTGCCGTCTTCGCGCATCTCGGCCAGTGCCTTATTGGCGGGTTCCACCCATTTGCTGCCATCGGCGAAGGCAATGCCGTACTGCTGACCTTCGTAGAGCGAGCCAACGGTTTTCACCCGCCCCTTGCCTTTGGTCTGGGAGAAGTAGCCGACATTAGGCGCATCGTAGAAGACGGCATCGACACTGCCGCCCATCAACGCCATGTACATGTCGGAGCTGCCTGGGTAGGGAGTGATTTCGGCATCGTCGCCAAGATTCTTCTGCAGGTAATCGTAGCTGGTGGAGCCGATCTTGGTGCCGATACGCAAGCCTTCGAGATCGTCGAACTCTTCGACCTCCTCGTTATTGGCCGAGACTAGAATGCGCAAGCCGGAGTCATAGTAAGGGTTGGTAAAATCGACGATCTTCTCGCGCTCTTCGGTAATGGTGATACCGGCGATAGCCAGATCGATGTTACCGGTCTGTACGGCAGGAATGATGCCGTTGAAGTCCATGGTGCGCAGTTCGACATCGAAATCGGCGCGCTTGGCGACTTCGTCCAGAATATCCATGTCGAAGCCGACCATTTCGCCGCTTTCCTGATCCATCATTTCGAAAGGGACAAAACTGGGATCCGTGGCCGCCTGCAGTGTTTCCGCCGAGGCATGACCGGTGAGGCTCAGGCCCATGGCCAAGGCTGAACCCAGTGAGATTCCTTTCAACATAATGCTTTTCATGGCGTTCCCCGATTTGACGTGTTGTTAGTGTAACGCGCCTTTTACCTTGGCGAGTTACGGGGATGCCGTCAAGATGTGTTCTTACATCCTATTTACACCATGAACGAAGCACCACACCCACAGGTCGAGGTGGCATTGGGGTTCTTGATCACGAAACGTGCCCCGGCCAATCCTTCTTCATAATCTACGGTAGAGCCGATTAGATACTGATAGGACAGCGGATCGATGACCATGCTGACGTCGTCGATCTCGACTAGTGTATCGTCGTCGGCAGTCTGCTCGGCGAAATCGAACCCATACTGAAACCCTGAACAACCGCCCCCGGTGACGAATACGCGCAGCTTGAGGGCCGCATTTTCTTCTTCGCTGGCAAGGGCGCGTAAACGGCGTACGGCGGCATCAGTGAGCAGCAACGGCGTGGGAGCAAAAGATGCAACACCACTCATATAAAAGCCTCCGATAAATTGAATGTGCAATCAGCGTCATTATCCCTAAACCCTAGTAAAAGGGTCAACTTTGCTCGGGAACGGATACAGCAAGAATCTAGGGCAATAGCGCCGGCGCCTGCATGCCGGTCATCTCGTCGAAACCGAACATCAGATTGAGATTCTGCAAGGCTTGCCCTGAAGCGCCCTTGACCAGATTGTCGATCACCGACAGCACCACCACTGTATCGCCATCCTCTGGGCGGTGAACTGCCAGGCGACAAAGGTTGGCACCCTTCACGCTGCGGGTTTCGGGATGGCTACCGGCAGGCATGACATCCACTGCCGGCTCGTCGGCGAAGCGTTTCTCGAACAACGCCTGAAGATCGTTTGTATTACCGGTCAGACGACCATAAAGCGTGGCGTGGATGCCCCGAATCATGGGGGTGAGATGCGGAACGAAGGTCAACCCGATCGAACCACCCGCAGCGCGTACCAAGCCCTGACGTATTTCCGGGAGATGCCGGTGACCCGAGGCTCCGTAGGCCTTCATCGACTCGCTGGCTTCCGCCAATAACGAGGGCACCTTGGCACCGCGTCCCGCGCCGGTAACACCGGATTTGCAATCCGCGATCATGTGCTCGACATCGATCAGATCGTTTTCGAGCAGTGGCAACAGGCCCAGCTGCACGGCGGTGGGATAGCAGCCGGGAACGGCGATCAGACGCGCCTGGCGAATCGCCTCGCGATTGACCTCTGGCAGCCCGTAAACCGCTTCGTCGAGTAGTGCCGGTGCGCCGTGAGGCTGGCCGTACCAGCGTGACCATTCGTCTGCATCCGCGAGACGAAAATCCGCCGACAGATCGATGACCCGGGTGCCGTGTTCGAGCAGCTCGCCGGCCAGGGCATGGGCAACGCCGTGGGGCGTGGCAAAGAATACTGCGTCGCAAACTCCCAGGCGTTCGACATCCGGGGCACTGAACGCCAGATGATCATAATGGCCGCGTAGATTGGGATAGAGTTCGCTGACACCCATTCCCTCCTCCGAGCGAGAAGTGATGACATCGACGTTCACTTCTGGGTGCTGTGCCAGCAGACGCAGGAGTTCGACGCCCGTATACCCGGTGCCGCCGACGATACCGACCTTGATCACGATGAGCTTCCTATTTGTTGAAGGCTTTGAAGCAGCGCGATTGCCATTGAGACGCTGCACGTTGAATATGATACATAGAGTCTAGACATTCCGAACAGGTTCTGCTCGTCGTGTAAATACGCCGTGTTGCCGTACCGGTACAAGGACATTCACTTGCCCCGTTTCTCTTTCTCCAGGTTTAGTCTTGAAACATTTCGTCGACGTCTGGCCAGCGTCGACGCGCTTCCGCAGCTGTGTGTACTGGGCGTGGTTTCAGGATTGACCACGGGCGTATTGATGGTGTTGTTTCGTCTACTGCTGAGTCTTGGGGGCCTGGCCTTCATGCCGAATGGCGACTACGAAGCCTTCGGGGCTTTACCCGCGCTGGAACGTAGCGCCTTGCCCTTGCTGGCCGTTGCGCTGATCGGTCTCTGGATGTGGCGCCAGCCACCGGCGGCGCGAAAGATAGGGGTGGGTCATGTCATTGAACGCCTGACCTATCATCAAGGCAACTTTCCCCTGCGTAACTGGCTGACGCAATGGTGGGTCGGCCTGATTTCGGTGCTCGGTGGGCTATCGGCGGGTCGTGAAGGGCCCGCCATTCACCTGGGAGCGGCAGCGGCCTGTGGCATCGGGCAGCGACTGCGCTTGCCGCACAATAGCATGCGCGTGCTAGTCGCTTGTGGCACTGCAGCGGGTATCGCCGCCTCCTTCAACACACCGATTGCCGGTGTCATTTTCGCCATGGAAGTAGTGGTGATGGAGTACACCATCATCGGTTTCATCCCGGTGATTTTGGCTTCGAGCATGGGGGCCGTGGTAGCGCAGTTGGTATATGGCCCGGATCCTGCTTTCAACATTCCTAGCTTGCACCTTCAATCGCTGATCGATCTGCCTTGGATCGTGACAAGTGGACTGATTATAGGTTTGCTGGCGGGGCTGTTCGTACGTGTGGCTCATGGCGGAGAGCGGTTGCAGTTCATTCCCAAGTGGCTGCGTTTCCTTCTGGTCGGTCTACTTGTTGGAGGCGTCGCCTGGTGGTACCCCCAGGTGCAAGGTATGGGGTACGACACTCTGGAATTGACATTGACAACGACGCTGCCCATCGACGTACTGATAGCAGTAGCCATCGGTAAACTGCTGCTGACGGCAATAACCGTGGCCTGCGGTATTCCGGTCAGTATCATCGGGCCAGTACTGGTTGTTGGCGCGGCTATCGGCGCACTGTGTGGCATGGTCGGCGCTGTGTTAATACCGACGCTCGCTTCCGAACCCGGTCTGTACGCCATGCTGGGCATGGCGGCGATGATGGGCGCGGTGCTACAGGCACCACTGGCGGCGCTGATGGCGCTGCTCGAGTTGACCCACAATCCCAATATCCTCCTGCCGGGCATGCTCAGCGTGGTGGTAGCCGCGCTCACCGCTCGACAGTTATGTCGCTGTCGGGGATTCTTCATGGCCCAGACACTCAATGGCATGCATCTATTGCAACACCCTTTGCGCCAGGCTTTGTCCCGGGTGGCAGTCCCTGCGGCAATGGAGCCTCGGGTGCAGAAAACCAAACGTAAGATCACTCGTGATCAAGCCCAGGCTCTGCTGGATGCCAAGCCGATCTGGCTGATAGTCACTCGCTCCGATGAGGAAAAAACCCCCTTTGCCATGAAAGCCGCGGATCTGGCCAATGTCATGCTGGACGAAGAACACGCAGAACAGGATGGTTTCGATCTACTCGATATACCCGGCCAACGTCTCGATCTTGCACCCATCCATCGGCAGGCAACCCTGAATGAAGCCTTCGAACGATTGAATGAGTATGGGGTGGATGCGCTCTACGTCCAGCATATTACGGCGCCAACGATACAGCATATTTCCGGTATCATTACTCGGGACACCATCGAAAGTTACTATCGTTACAAGTCATGAGCACGACGCTGTGAGTCGATACAAGGAGTGGCATGTACCTGTGGGTAAAAGCATTTCATCTAATGGCAGTAGTGACCTGGTTTGCCGCCATGTTCTATCTGCCGCGCCTGTTCGTCTATCACGCCATGGCCCGGGACAAGGGTGACACCCAGGCCATCGATTACTTCAAGGTCATGGAGCGCAAGCTGTATCGCGGCATCATGACGCCTTCGATGATTGCGGTCATTCTTCTTGGGGCCTGGCTATTGTGGCTGGTGCCTGCTCATCTCAGCGCCGGCTGGATGCATGTCAAACTCCTGTTGGTGGTATTGCTGGTGGTTTATCACCACCTGTGTCTGATTTACATGAAACGCCTGACCAGCGCGACTTGTCGCAAGAGCGAGAAGTTTTTCCGCTTTTTCAATGAGGCTCCGGTGCTTGCGCTGATCGCGATCGTCATTCTGGCGATAGTGAAGCCCTTTTGATGGCCGGTGAGAAGCTTCCCGTGGTGCTGGTAATGGCGGGTCACGATCCGACCGGGGGTGCTGGTCTGATCGCCGATAGCGAAGCCATTGCTGCCAATGGCGCCTGGGCAGTGACGGTACCCACTGCTCTCACGGTACAGACGACCCATAATGTATTACAGGTCATGCCCTGTAGCGTCGATGCTGTTCGGGACATGACCTGGGCTCTGCTCGATGAATTCGAGATAGCGGCGATCAAGCTTGGGCTGGTCGCGGATGTTGCACTTCTCGAGGTGATCGAGGATATCCTGCGTGCCCGCCCCGGGGTTCCGCTGGTGGTGGATCCAGTATTCAAGGCAGGCGGCGGCGCCGAGTTATCCACAGGCACCTTGATTGACGAGTTTCGCCGACGTTTGCTGCCCCTGGTGGATATCCTGACTCCGAATCGACAGGAGTTGGCACGTTTGGCGCCGGGATCGGGTCTGGATGATGTCGAGCGGGTGGTCTCTTTGATGACCCTGGGTTGCCAGGCAGTGCTGGTTACCGGGACGGACAATCCGCCTGCAGGAGCCCCAGCCGACGAGGTGGTGCATACCCTGCATACTCCGGAGACCAGTCGCCAGTGGCGCTGGCCCCGGTTGTCGGGGCACTATCATGGCTCTGGCTGCACCTTGGCAGCGGCGCTGGCGGCGCGTTTGGCGGTTGGCGAGCGGTTGGTAAACGCTTGCGAACAAGCCCAGCGCTTTACCTGGGAAAGCCTGACTCGTGGCTGGCAACCGGGGGATGGCCAGATGTTGCCCCGTCGGCGTAAATGAGTTGAATTGCATGGGGTCGTTGACCTGTCGATGCTAACCTTCGAACATTGATGCAAAAGTTAGTATGTGCGTTTTGAACGCACAGGATAGTGCATGGTAATCGATAAGTTACCCACAGCTCGTACTCAGCGTTTATCCAATCTATCCAACGTATTATCCACAATTTGCCAAGAGGCGTTACATGACAACTTCTGCTCAGCTCTTCGAACAGGCCTGCCGTCGTATTCCGGGAGGCGTCAATTCACCGGTGCGCGCCTTCAAAGGCATGGATCGTCCGCCAGTATTCATCGAGCGCGCTCAGGGTGCTTATCTGTTTGATGTCGAAGGCAAGCGCTATGTCGACTACGTGGGTTCCTGGGGCCCGATGATCACCGGCCATGCGGATCCGGATGTTCTGAGTGCGGTGCGCGAACGACTGGATTCGGGTCTATCCTTCGGCACGCCGACGGCCATCGAAACCACCATGGCGGATCTGATCTGCGAGATCATTCCCTCGATGGAAATGGTACGCATGGTCAACTCCGGCACGGAAGCGACCATGTCCGCCATTCGCCTGGCGCGCGGCTTCACCGGCCGAGACAAGATCGTCAAATTCGAAGGCAATTACCACGGTCATTCCGATTCGCTACTGGTCAAGGCTGGCTCCGGCGCACTGACCCACGGCGAACCAAGCTCCCCGGGTGTGCCCGCGGCACTTGCCGAGCACACCATCACCCTGTCCTACAATGATAGCGACGCGGTGCAGGAGTGTTTTCACGAGATCGGGGATCAGATCGCCTGCATCATCGTCGAGCCGGTGGCAGGCAACATGAACTGCATTCCTGCCCATCCGGAATTTCTCGAAACCTTGCGTTCAGTTTGCGACCGCCATCAGAGCGTGCTCATTTTCGATGAGGTGATGACCGGTTTTCGTGTCGCCCTTGGTGGCGCCCAAGCCCATTACGGTGTGATTCCGGATCTGACCTGTCTGGGCAAGATCGTCGGCGGTGGCATGCCGGTGGGTGCCTTTGGCGGCAAGCGCGAGATCATGGAGCATATTTCGCCTCTGGGCGCGGTGTATCAAGCGGGTACCTTGGCCGGCAACCCTCTGGCCATGGCGGCGGGTGTCACCTTGTTGAACAAGATTCGTCAACCCGGATTTCACGAGGCGCTGACCCAGCGCGTCACGACCCTATGCGATGGCCTCAAGGCGCGTGCTCATGCGGCAGGTGTGGAAATGCTTTCACAAGGGGCCGGGGGGATGTTCGGACTGTTTTTCACCGGACAATCACGGGTCGACAACTTCGTACAGACCACCGCCTGCGACATGAATGCCTTTCGTAAGTTTTTTACAGGCATGCTCGACGAGGGAGTCTACCTTGCACCCTCCGCTTATGAAGCGGGCTTCATGTCCAGTGCGCATACGCCTGAGGATATTCAACATACCCTCGATGCCTCGGAACGTGTGTTCACCAAGTTGACGAGCAAGGCGTAATCCTGCATAAACAATTGAGTTGTAAGCGGATTCGAACATCGCCGGGAGAGAACTGTGAGTCAGGCCCTGATCAATGCACTCTACGATGCTGACTGCTACGACCATCCGGTAGCGTCCATCGAAATTCTCGAGACGCATATTTCCTGGATCGTTCTGACCGGCGAGTTTGCCTACAAGCTCAAGAAGCCGCTGGCATTTGGCAGCTTTCTGGACTTTTCCAGCCTGGACAAGCGCCAGCATTTCTGTGAACAGGAAGTGCGTCTCAATCGGCGCCTGGCACCGTCGTTGTACCTCGAGGCGGTGCCGATTTCCGGCACTCCCGAATCGCCCCGCGTCAACGATGCCTCGGCACCCTTCGAGTATGCGGTGAAGATGCGTCAATTCAGCAACCGACACCTGTTCAGCACCTTGCAAGCAAGCGGTGAACTTTCCCTAGAGCTACTCGACGATTTGATCGATCAGTTGGTCGTTTTCCACGAGCAGGCAGAGTGCGTTCCGCAACAAAGCGAATTCGGTACGCCTGCGTCTCTCACGCGTATTCTCGAGCGGGAATTCGCATTGATCGCGCCGTGTCTGGAGGATGAACAGGATCGTCAGCGTCTGGCGTTTTTACACACCTGGAGCCAGGAAGCCCTCGAGCGTCTTGCCGATGAGATTCAACATCGCCGGCAAGAAGGCCATGTGCGTGAGACCCATGGCGATGTGCACCTGGGCAATGCCGTACAACATCAAGGGCGCGCTCTGATGTTTGATGGCATCGAGTTCAACGATGAACTGCGTTGGAACGACGTGGGTGGCGATCTCGCCTTTTTGCTCATGGATCTTGAAGCGCGAGGCGAAGAAAGTTTCGCTCATCATGCTCTCAATCGCTATCTCGAACTCTCTGGAGATCATGGCTTAACTCGGTTATTGCCCTTCTACAAATTCTATCGTGCCTTGGTACGTGCCAAGGTGGCGATACTGCGCTATCACCAACCTGAACTGCATCCTTCCGATCGACCTGCCATCATGGCTTCCTATCGGCAGTATATCGAACTGGCGGCTCGCTATGCCGAGTTCGATTTCCCCTATCTGCTGATTGGTGTTGGCGTCTCCGGTAGTGGCAAGAGTCGCTTCACCGCAGAAGTGGTGCGTCGGCTGGGTAATGTGCGCTTGCGCTCGGATGTAGAGCGTAAACGGTTATTCGGTTTCGAGCCTGAGGCGGATACTGACAAGCAGGACGTGGACATCTATACCGCCGAGGCCACCGATCGAACTTATGCACAGCTGGCGCGTTTGACGGGTGTACTGCTCGAGGCCGGGCGTCCGGTATGCATCGATGCCACCTGTCTAAAGCGGGAACAGCGCGAACTGTTACGTCACCAGGCGGAAGGCCGTGGGCTTCCGGTACTGTTGATCAGTTTCGAGGCGGACAAGGCAACGCTTGAGCGGCGTATCGAAAAGCGTGCCCGACGCGGAGGGGATCCTTCCGAAGCGGGCCAAGCGGTACTCGAACGCCAACTCACCGAGTTCGAACCTTTCGGTGACGACGAACGACGGCATCTGATTCATCTGGATACTACTGCCAAAGACGCCAATCTGAGATTGGTGGAACTGATACAGGAGCATCTCCGGCTAGAGTGATGGTGTGAAGAAGCATTGACTTGTCTCAACTTGGAAATCCCCTGTAATTCTCCAGAATTTCATCGGTACCTCTTTGGAGATTCAAGGTAGTAACAAAAGTATTTCACTTTAGTACATCGGCATATTAATTGTTCTACATGCAGAAAAATGCCTCAAACATCTTTTTTAAGAAAAAGTGTAAGTTTCACGAAACAAATATCTCACGCCTTTTCTCCCTCTTCCCTTCTTCTTTCTACGTAATGCTCGTTTCGTTCTTTGTTAGGTTTTAAATACTCCTATTTTTCAATAACTTATTGTTTGTAACATTTTGTTGGCATAGATAATGCTGGTCTCTTGATGATCGCGAGTAAAACCCTAGGAATCACGATACATCTCGAGTATCGGCTCGGATCAATGGAACACAACAGTCGTGCATGACAAATCCGTGGAGAAACATCATGAATAAGTACGTAATAAGTGGATTCTCGGTATTAGCCTTGGCGCTAGCCGTATCTACCGCCAACGCGGATGCCACCGCCACCGGGGGCAACAGTGGTTATTCCACCGGCGGTAACGGTGGTTATGGGGGTGATGGTTACGGCAAGGGGTATGGCAAAGGGTATAGCGACGCCTACTCCAAGACCTATGGACGTGCCGATGATCATAGCGATCGTAACGACTTCTACAGCGAAGCCACTTCGGGTGATGCTGAGGGGCGCGGCACCGGCAATGGCATGGGCGGTTACGGCGGCAGGGGTGGTTACGGCGGTAGCACCGGCAATGGTGGTGACGCCTGGGCCATGAGTAATTCCCATAATTCCACCGTGAGTGTTGTTGCTCACCAGCAGCTGAACTCTAGCGTGTCGGGTGCCAGCGTCTATGTCTATGCCGGTGCTGGCGCTAAAGGCGGTAACGGTGCCTCCGGCGGCAGTGCGAATGCTGCTTCTTTGGGCGTGGGATATGGCGGCAATGGTGGCAATGGTGAGGGTGGCGATGGTGGCGACTCCTATGCCTATGGCGGTAATGGCGGTGATGGAGGCTATGGAGGCGATGGTGGCTATGGCGGTAATGGTGGCTATGGCGGTGATGGTGGTTATGGTGAAGGAGGCAACTCTAAGAGGTATGGCGGTGACGCTGGCTATGGCGAGGGCGGTGATGGCGGTGATGGTGGCTATGGTGGTGATGGTGGCTATGGCGGTGACGGCGGCTATGGGGGTGACGGTGGCTATGCCGAATCCGGTGATGGCGGCTACTCCTACGGCGAGGGTGGTGATGGTGGTGCGGGCAATGGTGTCGGTGGCAATGCAACGGCCAATGCCGGCAATGGCGGGGACGGTGCGGACGGCGGCGATGGTGCCGGCGGTACGCTCTATACCGGCCAAGCCAACATGTCGGTGGGCGCCTTCGGTGGCGTTGCCAACATGAACCTGTCAACCGGTCTCTATAACTCGCAATTGGCAGCGACCAACATCGCCGCCCACAGCGGGTTGACTATCGGTAACTAACCTGACCGGTCATTCTAACCGGAGCCGGCGAACACAGCGTTCGCCGGCACTTTCGGGCATGTTTAGGAGTACATCGCCATGGCCGTATCTACTGGATTGCAGCACCGAATGTGGCGTCTTGTCCTCGTCGTGACGTGGGCGCTTCCTATGCTTTTCGCGCTGGAAAGGGCCGTCGCCGAAACCGACGATAACTCCTCGCTGCGTGCCAGCCCCTTCAACACACTGGATGGACTCGGTAGCGACGAGTTGGCGCAATTGCGCGGACGCGAAAACATCAATCTCATCAACGTGCAAAGCTTGCAGGATCTAAAGGCAACCGCTAGCGGCAACTCGGTCAATGCGGGAAGCGTGATATCGGGCCCCATCACCATCGAATCCCATGCCCTGGACAGCTTCGATGGTGTAGGACTCTTCAATATCATGACGGGGCATAACAATGCCGTCACCAGTGCCGTAGGCATCAGTATCTATCTCGCGGAATAGCATTGCGATAGATGACGCTACGTTTGCCGAGCATGGTGTTCGTGCTAGAAGAGGCGATTATGCGACAACCTTCTATTTCGTTCATGGCGGTTCTCATGATGTTTGTCTGGGCGATGGAGCCTGACGATGCCCAGGCAGGAGCAGTCTCGGTCGCCGGACCCTTCGGTAGCTTCAATGTCGAAGCCAAGAGTCTCAAGGAAATGCGCTGGGACAACGTCATCAGGCAGCAATATGACTTCAGCTGTGGTTCGGCGGCGGTGGCGACACTGCTGACCTATCACTATGGCCAAGAGACCACGGAAGTCGAGGTGTTCAAGACCATGTATCAGGAAGGCGAGAAAGACAAGATCCAGGCCCAGGGGTTCTCCATGCTGGATATGAAGCGCTATCTGGATTATCGAGGATTGAATGCCGATGGCTTCAGGATCGCACTGGATGACTTCATCAAGATAGGCGTGCCCGCCATCACCTTGATCAATACCCAAGGCTACAAGCATTTTGTGGTCATCAAAGGCACCGACGAGGATGAGATCTTGGTCGGCGATCCGGCGGTAGGTACCGTCGTCGTCGAAAAAGCCCGCTTCGAGGCGATGTGGAATGGGGTGGTACTGGGTGCTCGTGCGGACGTTGAGTTGGCCAGGCAAAATTTCAACAGTGAGCAGGATTGGCGTGTTCGGCCCGATTCTCCGCTGAAGCAAGGCATTAGTCGGGCGGGGGTAAGTACCATGTTGTTGACGTTACCTGCCACCAACGAATTGACGAAATAATTCTATTACGGAGCAAGGTCATGAACATAACAAGAAGATGTTCTGGACCGATCGTCTGCGGAGCCTTCGTGATGGCAGGGTTCTTTGCATCGAGTTCATTGGGCGCAGTGGCCGATTTGGGCTTGGGGGATAACCAAGGGAATCGCCTGCTTTATGAAGCCGCCAGCCCGGTCGTGGCCAGACCTGCCATGACCAGGATAGTCGGTCCGCTCTTTGCCGACGCTGAAATCATCGAAGAGACCGCGTTGGAGGATCTGCGCGGCGGTTTCACCGCTGGGGGGATCGATATGAGTTTCGGCGCGACGCTTCGCACGATGATCGATGATATCCGTTTGGAAACCGTGATGAACATCACCCGCGCCGGAGAGAATATCGTTTCGCAGACTCTCGAAAACACTAGACACCTTCGTGGAGCGACCGATCGGCGAGAGATCACCCAGGTGGGCCCCGCCACCGGCAAGTCTATCATCGAGACAACCCCTGAGAGCGTCAGTGTGCCAGGGTTGAAGAATCTATCCGGATGGGTGGTGCAGGACCCCAAGGGTTTCTCCGCGGCACTGCATAACCTTACCCAGGACGCGATAATGAGTGCAGTCATCAGTAACGCCTCGGGGCGTGATATCCGCCAGCAGCTTGATATCCGACTGGATGTCCACAACATGGACGCCCTTCGCGCAGCTCAGGTGCGCTCAAGGATTGTCAATTCCCTGAACTATTAGCCCCACCTAGATAACGGAGAGTCGCTGTCGGCGATCTCTCCGCTCGGCCCCCCTTCCATTCCGTTATCGGTTAAAAAGCGTTCATACCGAACGGAACACGGAGTGTCAGCAAGGTATCCGGAGCGTCCTCCGTTACTCCGAGTTCCAGAGCGAGATTGAGGGCAGTGTCCCGATTGACCTGATAGGACCAGCCCAACAGCAAGGCGCCCACGTTGAGAGTACTGGACTCCTGGCGTGAAGACGCCCCGGTAGTGACATCGAGAAGCTCGGTTTCCGTCTCGTCGATGAAATCGTTCTTGAAACCCAGGGTAAAAGCGGCCCTTTCATTGATCGAATAGGCCATGCCAAAACTTAAACGGAGTGCGTCGCCAGGATCGACTTCGCCAACATCGACAGGACCGACACGTTCATCGACATCATCCTTCAGGTTGAATAGATAGCCTACGTTGGCAAAGAATACCGCCGGCTCGGAAGGATAAAGTATGGTCAGACTCGGCTCGATGGAGTGAAATCCCGATCCCGTCGCCAGCTCCTGTTCGATACCGTCGGCATCCCGCGAGACATCGAAGGGTCCTTCACCGGTCACTGTCTTGTAGCGCAAATTGCCGATGAAATAAGGCCAGCCATCGCGTCCATCATTGATCTGATAGTGAGTCGCCAGCTCGATGTCTCCTAGCCCATCACTGGAAATACCACGAACAATATTGGTGCCTTCACCGTCGGCAACTGCCGCATTGAGGGTGTCGTCCCGATAGACATAAGGGACCTTCATCTCGAACTCGAGACGATCGGTGATACCCAGCCGGCCAGTCACCGACGCGGTCCAGGTATCACGATCCGCATCCTCGATATCGAAGACTCCAATCAGCAAGGTGCTGAGAATCTCGATGCCACGGAACGTCACTCGATTCACGCTGGAATGGGAATATTGCAACGCTGGTTCCAGAACCAGCCGGCCTTTGGGTGTCAGTACACCGCCTATGTCCGAGGGCACCCCGCGTACTTCCGGCGGTGTGGTGGGTGTTGCCGGCGGTGCTTGCCCTACTGGTGCCTGCTGACTGGTTTCCTGTTGCGCCAAGACGGTGTCAGTAACCAATGTTGTTGTAATAATGAAGATAGCGGTTCTTAGGCGAATTTTTTTCATGTTCTTCGATCCTTATACTATCGCTTAAATTGTAAGGCTATTATTTTGCGACACTCATAGGCTGAATTAACTCTTTATTACAACTGCGATGGTGGATACCATGCTTGTCGATCAAGCGGTAAAGCGTTACTCGAGAAACACCAAGATCTTTAGCAGTAAGCTGAATATTACTCTTGTTACGTGCCAACGCCGCCTGTATTACATCGTGTTCTGCAATATTACGAGCTTTTTCAAGAGACAACGAATGGCGAAAATAGTGGCGTCGTTCCAAACCAAGATCGATGGGCCTGATCAATCGGTTTTCGCAAAGTATCATGGCACGGCGAATACGATTGATAAGCTCACGTATATTGCCCGGCCAGTGATATTGTCTTAGCAAGATGAGTGCATTGTGACTGAAGGCTCGAACTGTCATTGATTTCCTGTCCAGGAACTTGTCGAAGAAATAGTTTGCCAGTAACTCGATATCATCGACTCGTTCGCGTAGAGGCGGCATGTCGATTCGGATGACATTGAGGCGATGATATAAATCCTCTCGAAAATTCCCATTCTTTACAGCATTTTCAAGATTGCTATGTGTTGCACAAAGTATACGAACATTGACAGATACCTCATCAAGGCTACCAATACGCTGAACCTTCTTATCCTCAATAAAGCGTAAAAGGTTGACCTGTATTTCAGTGGGTAGGTCACCTATTTCATCTAGAAATAGAGTCCCTTCCGCCGCAGCTTCGATACGCCCCATTTTTCGATGCCCGGCACCTGTGAAAGCACCCTTCTCATAGCCGAAGAGCTCCGATTGAACTAAATTACTCGGAATGGCTCCGCAATTGACGGCGACGAATGGATTCTTGGCTCGTGTAGATCTCTCATGGATAGCGCGAGCTGCCAATTCTTTGCCTGTACCGGATTCCCCGCTGATGTAGATAGATGCATCGACATCGGCCACTTTATCGATAATTCTATAAAGCTTATTGATGGTTGGCGAAGACCCGATAATTTCATGATCATGATGTTTTTTATTGCATGTGTCGTCAAACGTATTTCTTGCACCTAGGCATACCATGCTAAGCGCATGCTTAAGAAGAAAGTCGAGTTGTTGTTGCTCAATGGGCAAGACATGATAAGCGAAGAAAAGGTTTTCTAATAGTCGACTCAGGATAGTGTTTTCATGAGGTTCCTGATCGATCAATGCGATCCACTTTCTATGATCACCCGCGATGATATTCTCGATATCAATGGTTTTAGGAAGGTTTTCTAACGAAAAATAAAGCAGGCCAACAGCAGGAAGAGTGTATTTTGCAAGCGCTAAAACCTGGTGTAAATCGTCCACATGATGAACCACCCAGCCACAAGCCCTCATTTCATGAGATATCCTTCTAGCATCAAGTGGTGGTCTATCAACAATCAGTAGAGCTTTAGATGTATCCATTGATGACCTCACTGAATAGATTGATTTTTATTTTTTATATGTTGATTGGTTTCTTATGCTGTATTTTTTATGTTCTATTTTTTGTTTGCATCAATCTTGCATACTTATATCCAGAATTTTTTATCAAAACTGATCAGCCTGTTTGTGCTAGAAACAGGATTCTTGATGGTTATTTATTATCACAAGATTGTTCTTTTTCTCTAAACTGTAAAGCTGGAACTGAAAGCTGGTTAGACATTTTTGGAATATACATTTAATAACATATGTTAAATCTAGTTTTTTATATTAATAATAAAGACTTAACTACTATCATGTAGAAACACAGGATTAGATGGGAATGATAATTAATACTGTTCGTTGTTCTTTTTTAAGAATGCTTAGATAATAATTTAAATCTCGATAAGTGGTTGATCAGGCTAATAAAATTCAGTAAAAACCGATTTACCCACTTAAAAGAGAAAAATGTATTCAATGAAATTGGGGGGCTTGTTCTAGAGAAGCTGCTGCTGATAGAAAACGCCATCATGGAGAGGCGTAACCGATACATGTTTACAACACCAGAAACAGCGTAATGAACATGCTGCTTGAATCATGTTCGCATTTGCCCCAACAGTTTACGAAAACTGATGCGTCCGTATTCGTTTAGGAATCGACAGCATCAAAAACAGGCGCCGATGTTGCCAAGAATTGCTCTGGACAACATCAGCAGCACACCTGTGATACACCCCTTTTCGAGAACACGGCCTGGCTCAGCGTCTTGAAGATTTCTGATGAGTAGGAGGCGGAGCACCTAGATTTTGACGTGCCCAGTTCATGGCCTGAATACGGTTGTGTACCTTGATCTTGCGAAAGATATTGTAAAGGTGCGACTTCACCGTATGTTCGCTAACGAACAGCTTGTCGGCAATCTCGGTGTTGGATGCCCCAGAGCCCAGCAGACCGATAATTTCGAGTTCGCGGTGAGTAAGCCCACAGACTGGCCGATAAGCATTGAGCTGCTGCCGGCGGTAGAACTCAATCAACCGGGTCATCAGCGAACGCGACATCCACAAATCGCCTTCGAGTAACGCGCCAATACCCTTGCAGATCAGCTGCAGGCTATCGCGACGATAAAATACGCCCTGTAAATGAAGTGATGCGAGCACGTCCGCCGCATGATCTTCATCGCGTAGATTGAAAGCAGCAAGAATCATGGACTGACGCTCTGAGGCACGGCCATGCCACTGTTGCATACTGCTCTCATCGACGTGATCCGCATCGAGTAGTACCAGAATACTATCGTTTTCTAGGTTGTCGACTGAGTCGTGGGGGCTGACTGCAGTGATCTGACAGTCAAGCTGCTCAGCGATGTAATCCATGAAGAGCTGAGACTGTGGGTTACAGTCAGTTACTAGAAGGATTAATGAGTTCTCATGTTCCATGGTCCTGCTCCAGAAGTATGGTCTTATGTCGTAGGGCGTTCGTGTGCTCTCACCCAGATTGCCCAGGTTGAGATAAGGTTACCCTTTTCTACTAGTTTGTAAAGTTAAGTTACAAAATACATCTATTCTTTTTAGATATTAAAAATAAATTTTTATTCATTTTTGTAAAAATTTTTACAAAACAAGATGTTATACTTTATCTTGTAATTGTGATGTTATGAGAAGGTTTACTCCCTCTAATAAAAACAGGCTTGTAGTAATTTTTATCTAGTAAGATTTAGTTTTTTTTCGATTAGTTTTCTAATACTTTTTTCAATTTTTGCCTCAATTGCTGAAATGAGCTGGCGTCATGCCCTTTTTCTAGGTAACTATTCTGACAAGCGCTGAGTATTTAAAATGAATTAGCATCCTTGGGAGTCGCCTTAGTGAGCGTCAGTCAGACAATAGTATTGGCCAGCAATAATTCAGGAAAATTTAAGGAATTCAACGCACTATTCAAACCCTTAGGCATCACGCTGTGCCCGCAAACACAATTCGCGTCGATTGATGTCGAAGAGACAGGATCAACATTCGTCGAAAATGCACTGCTCAAGGCAAGGGAAGCTTGCCGTGTCAGCGGATTACCTGCGTTAGCCGATGATTCGGGACTAGAAGTCGATGCCTTGCAGGGCGCCCCGGGAGTTTTTTCTGCGCGCTACGCAGGTGAAGGCAGTTCTGACGGGGATAATAATCGCAAGCTGCTTGAGGCGATGGTTCAGCTCCCCGAGGGGCAGCGAACGGCACGTTACTGGTGTGTATTGACACTGTTACGTAGCGTCGATGACCCGGTTCCTCTTGTCGTACAGGCCAGTTGGGAAGGCGAGATACTTGCTCGGCCGAGAGGGGAAGGTGGCTTTGGGTATGATTCCTTGTTCTGGATTCCCGAAAAGGCCATGAGCGTTGCCGAACTCAGTGCACAGGAAAAGAATCGCTTGAGTCATCGTGGACGCGCCCTGCAAATGCTCATCGAGCAGTTGCGTTGATGCTGGAGCTACCCCCGCTTGCACTTTATGTGCACGTCCCATGGTGCGTGCGTAAATGCCCTTATTGTGATTTCAACTCCCATGGCGTTGGCGCTACTCAGCAATTGCCCGAACAGGCCTATCTGAATGCCCTGCTATCGGATCTTGAGCAGGAAGTGCGGCGGGTAGGTTCGCGTAAATTGGTCAGTGTATTTATTGGCGGCGGCACTCCCAGCCTGATGTCGCCTGATTTCTACCAGGCGCTGCTTCGGGGAATAAACCAGCATCTTGAGCTTGCAGTGGATTGCGAGGTCACCCTTGAAGCCAATCCAGGTACCCTGGAACAAGGACGCTTTGCAGGTTATCGAGAAAACGGCATCAACCGCCTGTCGATCGGAATACAAAGTTTTCAGCCCGCGCAGTTGAAGACCCTTGGCCGCATTCATGACGGCGAACAGGCTCACCATGCCGTTACTAGCGCCCGGCGTGCAGGCTTCGACAATCTGAACCTGGATTTGATGCATGGCCTGCCTCAGCAGGATGTGGCTCTAGCGCTTGATGACATCGAACAGGCATTGTCACTAAACCCCGAGCATCTTTCCTGGTATCAGTTGACGCTGGAGCCTAATACCGAATTTTACTCCCACCCGCCTGCCTTGCCGGAAGACGAGACTCTCTGGGATATCCAGGATGCAGGTCACGCTCGGCTTGAAGGAGCGGGTCTGAAACGCTATGAAATATCTGCCTATGCGCGTTCTGGTCGGCGCTCTCGGCACAACCTCAATTACTGGCAGTTTGGTGACTATATCGGTATTGGTGCAGGCGCTCATGGCAAGTTGAGCCGTTGGTCGGAGGACGGCGAACTGGTGGTCGAGCGCTACTGGAAAAGCCGTCAGCCCGACGCGTATCTACGACGCCAACATGATCCCAGGGGGTTCTTGGCCGGTAGTCAGCGTATTGATACTGCTGCTTTACCTCTTGAGTTCGCGATGAACGCCTTACGCTTGGTGGAGGGTGTCTCCTTTGACGAATGGCTCCGAACAAGCGGCCGCCCCTTGAATGAACTCGAGGAAAAACTAGTGGTGGCTCGTGAAAAAGGATTGGTTATGGAGGATTCTTTTTACCTACAGGCCTCACCCCAAGGTCTGCTATTCTTGAACGATCTTCTCGTCTTGATAAGCGATGGCGGAAGACACACATGAAGATGATTTGCTGTTAACGAATGCAAAGGAGTTCTATAAGAAATGGCTAAGCAATTCTGGCTGGCGTTGCCCCTGGCGGCTGCCATTGCAGTTACCGGGTGCACCACGACCAATCCTCATAGCGGTGAGACCCAGCGTGCCAAATCGACCACTGGCGCGGGCATTGGCGCTGCCGTGGGTGCAGTAGCAGGTGCCTTGAGTGGTGATGGAAGCTCCAGTCGACGCGATCGTGCCTTGATCGGTGCCGCGGCAGGCGCTGCTGCTGGAGGCGGGATTGGCTACTATATGGATCGCCAGGAAGCGCAATTACGGGATCGACTGCAAGGTACCGGAATCGATGTCGACCGACAGGGGAACAACATCGTTCTCAACATGCCCAACAGTGTTACCTTCGGTTTCGATTCCAGCGAACTCACTTCTTCGGCGCGTCAGGCGCTCAATGATGCCTCTGCAGTAATGCGTGAGTACCCGGAAACCCGTATTACCGTGGCAGGTCATACCGATAGCAGTGGTGCCGAGGACTACAATCAACGTCTTTCTCAACGTCGTGCTCAAGCAGTTGGCAGTTATCTGACTCAGGGAGGGGTTGCGAATCAGCGTCTCAACATCGTTGGTTATGGTGAAAATCAGCCCATCGCCAGTAATGCAAATGAACAAGGGCGAGCCCAGAATCGCCGTGTCGAAATCACCTTGGTGCCTAATCAGCAGTGATGCATCCGTGGCTACTTGCCACGAGCCAGTATAAAGCTAAGCCCGTCGTCTATTGCGGCGGGCTTTTCATTTAGGGAAATATTCCATGCTTTCCTATCAACACGCTTATCATGCCGGCAATTTTGCAGACGTTCACAAGCATTTGACCGTATTTGCCCTGCAGCGCAGTTTGTTACGTAAAAAATCATCGGTTACGTATATAGATACTCATGCAGGACGCGGCTTTTATCCCTTGGCAGATCCCGAGTCGCAAAAACTCAAGGAGCACGAAAACGGAGTTTTGCCACTTTGGCGAGAACGCACTTCACTGATTGGCAACAAGGGCAATGATGAAAGTCTTATAGGGGAATGGCTAAGCGAGCTGTCCAGGGCGCAAGGCGCCAAAAGCAGGAAATTGACGCACTATCCTGGCTCCCCTTGGTGGCTAGCCCACGGGTTACGTCAGGGAGATAAGCTGCATTTATTCGAGCTTCATCCAGGGGAGCAGCAGCACCTCGAAGCACAGCCACTGCCCCACAATGTATACCGTCATCATGGTGATGGCCTACTTGGCCTGCAACGTATGCTGCCAGTGATCACGCCAAGACTTTGTGTATTGATCGATCCCAGCTATGAGCGCAAGCAAGAATACGCGGAGGTAGTCGAGACGCTAGCCTTCGTGGCACGCAAGGCGCGACATGCCATGGTAGTGATATGGTACCCGCTGCTGCCGGCTGGCAGGCACCAGAGCCTGCTTGATGGGGTTAAGCAGGCAGGGCTACGCAAGCTTTGGTGCAGCGAATTGAGATTACACTCTCCCCAAAAGGAACACGGCATGTATGGCAGCGGACTATTGCTGCTCAACCCTCCCTGGGGTTTTGATCGGCAGATCGAAAATGTCATGCAGCATGTAGCGACCTGCTTGGATGACGACGCCAGCCACAAAGGATATTGGTGGGTGGGCGAATAGATTATTTACCGATGCAGAACTCCCCGAAGATCTTGCCCAGCAGATCGTCGGCACTGAATTCGCCGGTTATCTCTCCAAGAGCTTGCTGTGCTTCACGCAGATCTTCAGCGAGTAGTTCGCCGGCGCCATGACCTTGTAGCTGTGCTGAACCATTAGTAAGCGCTAACTCCGCGCGCTTCAAGGCATCCAGATGACGGCGACGTGCGGAGAAGCGTCCTTCCGTGGTGGCGCTGTAACCCATGATGGTTTTCAGATGTTCTTTCAAACTCTCCATTCCCGCCCCGGTCTTAGCCGACAGACGCAATGTCGGTGGCATCGTGGTGTCATCGAGGCCTGCAGGTTCGTGACTGGTATCGATCTTGTTGCGGACCAGTGTGAGGCGCCCAGGATCAGGCAGGCGTGCAACGAATTCAGGCCAGATCATCATGGGATCCAGCGCATCGGTAGTGGCAGCATCCACCAGCAATAACACACGATCCGCTTTTTCGATCTCGGCCCAGGCTCGAGCGACGCCAATCTGTTCCACGGCATCCGGGGTATCGCGAAGCCCCGCCGTGTCGATGATGTGCAGTGGCATGCCATCCAGATGAATATGCTCGCGCAGTACATCCCGGGTTGTACCTTCGACAGCGGTGACGATAGCGGTATCCTGCTCGGTCAGGGCGTTGAGCAGGCTTGATTTGCCGGCGTTGGGACGCCCAGCAATCACTACGTTCATTCCTTCCCGGATCAACGCCCCCTGACTTGCAGCGCTACACACGGCTTTCAAGGCGGAGTAAATGCTTGCCAACCGTACGGCGACTTTGCCGTCGGCAAGAAAATCAATCTCTTCATCCGGGAAGTCGATGGCCGCCTCGACATAAAGGCGCAACTGTATCAATTGCTCCACGAGTGCTTCCACACGGCGAGAAAATTCTCCTTGCAGGGAGCGCAGCGCATTCTCTGCCGCCGCCTGGGAATTGGCATCGATCAGATCGGCAATCGCCTCGGCCTGAGCTAGATCGAGCTTGTCGTTGAGAAAGGCGCGCTCGGAGAATTCCCCCGGACGAGCGAGCCTGGCGCCAAGCTCGACGCAGCGAGCCAGCAATAGATCCATGATTACCGGTCCGCCATGGCCTTGCAGCTCGAGTACGTCTTCGCCGGTAAAAGAGTGCGGCCCTGGAAAGTACAGTGCGATCCCTTCATCGAGCGCGCGCCCCTCATCCGCCATGAATGGGCCGTAGCAAGCATGACGCGGCTCGGGGATCCCACCCAGTACTGTTTCGGCGATAACGGCACAGGCAGGGCCTGAGAGGCGAATGATGCTGACACCGCCGCGTCCAGAGGGAGTCGCCAAGGCGGCGATGGTGTCCTGTGTATAAAGCAGGCTATCACCCATGGGATGACCTTTGAGAGAAAAGCGAAGGATGATGTGGGGATGAGAAAAGTACCAGCCCTCAGGGTAAGAAGAGGGCTGGTTGAATGAAAGTGAATGCTTACTTCGCGGGAGTACTCTTACCCGTCGAAGGATCGCTCTCGATCTTACGCGTGATGATCCACTGTTGAATGATGGAGATCGTGTTGTTGACGATCCAGTAGATTACCAGGCCCGCCGGGAACCACAGGAAGAAGAAAGTGAAGATGATCGGTAGCATCTTCATGATCTTGGCCTGCATGGGGTCCGGAGGTGTCGGGTTGAGCAGCTGTTGGACGAACATCGAGATACCCATCAAGATAGGTAGCACGAAGTAGGGATCCTTCATCGATAGATCCTCGATCCACAGAATGAAGGGGGCATGGCGTAGCTCTACGGATTCCATCAGCATCCAGTACAGGGCGATGAAGACCGGCATCTGAATCAGGATTGGCAGGCAGCCTCCCAGAGGATTGATCTTCTCCTTCTGGTAAAACTTCATCATCTCCTGAGACATCTTCTGGCGGTCGCTGCCGTGCTGCTCCTTGATGCGCTGCATCTCGGGGCCGAGCTTGCGCATCTTCGCCATCGACTTGTAGGCGGTGGCCGAAAGGGGGAACAACACGATCTTGACGATTACCGTCAACATCACGATCGACCAGCCCCAGTTGCCGAGTAGGTCGTGGATCTTGTCGAGCAGCCAGAACAGAGGGTTGGCCAGGAACCAAAGCCAGCCGAAGTCCACCGTCAGTTCGAGGTAGGGGGCTACACCCTCTAGACGTTCCTGAATCTTGGGCCCCATGTACAGTGTGGCCTCGAGATCGGCTTCTCCACCCGGGGAAATACTCTCCGTCGGGCCCGCAAAAGCCGCGACATTCCGTCCTTTCGAATCGGTAGTGGCGTAATAAAGATTTTGCTGGTTCTGCAGCGGCGCCCAGGCGGAAGTGAAGTAGTGCTGGATCATGGCAACCCAGCCGCCCTCCACGTCGCGATTCTTGAACGCGCCTTCCTGTATGTCGTCGAAATCGATCTTTTCGTAATGGTTGTCCGGCGAAGAGTAGGCGGCACCCAGGTAGGAACTCATGCCGACACCACCACCTGAGGATGGATCAGGACTCCCATCCCGTGCCAATTGACCGATGAAGCGTGCGGTCACCGGCGCATCACTGCCATTAACCAGATGATAGGACACATCAACCGCATAATTGTCTTCATGGAAGGTGAAGCGTTTGATTACATCGACACCATTGACCGTGGCGGTCAAGTTGACGCTCAACGATTTGTCTTCCTGATCAAGGCGGTAGGACGTTTTTTCAGGCGTAAAGTTGATACGCCCGGTGTTGCCTTCCAGCTGTATCCCGGACTTGGCAACATAGCTGCGCATATTATTGTCTGACAGCAGAACGAACGGCTGCTCTGAATCCAGGCTGTACTGGTGATTGAGTAGTGCCGCATAAACGATATCACCGCCTTGCGGGTCGATGCGCACATCAAGTACGTCGGTGGTGACGCTAACCAGACTTCTGCGGTTGTTCGCAGCAGTATTTTCTGGCATCGCGTTATCCGCAGGGGCATCAGCATTGGTGGCGGGGGCAGCCAGACCCTCTTGGCCCTGGGCACCATCCCCTGAGGTACTACCACGCTGTGATTCACTAACGGCGGGCGAACCAGGTTGTTCACCGAGCTGACCGTAATCCTGATTCCACTGAACAACCAACAGGTAGGCAAGCACCGCGAGTGGAATCAGCAGAAGTAGTCGTTTTACATCCATGAGGGATCTGCCCAAATAGGGTGGAGGCACATGCCAAGCACTGTCAGTCTTGGCCGAACCTCACTTTGTGAGGTGTTGTGCATAACAAAGCGCTAGTCTGTCTCGATATTACGGCGAAATGGCGCTTGAGCGACGATTTGCTTCTTTTTCCAAGCGCCGCCACATGCCGTGAAGCTGACGCTGCACCATAGCATTGTCTAGATCATTGACGCCGCGTCGAGCTAGTAGCACAACGTCCACCGATGGAAGGCGGTGTTGCTGGAGACGGATAGACTCACGGACAAAACGCTTTAGACGATTGCGATCAACAGCGCGGCGAACATTCTTCTTGCTGAATACAAGGCCTATTCGGGCATGACCCAGCGAATTGTGACGGGCTAACGCTAGTAGCCCTTTACCATGAACCTTGTACTCAGCGCCGTTGAAGACATGTCGATAATCCCCAGCGGTTAAAAGACGCAGTGCTCGAGGAAACGTCTGACAAGACATGCGTAGAGACCGGCGCTCAGGCGCTCAGGCGCTTACGACCCTTGGCGCGTCGACGGGCCAGTACTTGACGTCCATTTTTGGTTGCCATACGTGCACGAAAGCCATGTACACGTTTGCGCTTGAGCACGCTTGGTTGAAAAGTACGTTTCATATCAGCTGCTTCCCACGTAATTGAGTGAACTGGTGATCATAAGTGTGCCTGAACGTGGCAAGAGACGTTCAGGCGAATTTTTTTCAAGAGCGAGGATTCTAGTGAATTCATACGCTTTGTGCAATTTTTCCGTTGCTTGTCCACAGCGACATAAGAACGCTTGTGTTTATCGACGATGCTCATGCCAGCGCCACCGAACGAACCCAGTTTCATACACGTCGTCAACGTTTCCAGCGGATGTAATAGTAATATAGGTCTTTACTTATTAATGTTGTTATTAATGCTGTGCATAATATTTGTGGATAAGTAATTTTTAACTTTTATTTTCAATAATATATAAGGTTATTATAGTTGTGGAGTAAACGTTTCAAACCGCTGTATGGTAAGTGGGTAACGCTGTGCGCAAAAAAGCATTTATACACAGCTACGCTTTATACACATCTTTTAAAACAGGTTACCTCTCTCCTTTTTCGCAGCGTTATCCACAGGATGGCGTCGTATTCTCTGTGTGGATAACTAGCTGCCTGAGGGGTACACTATCGACCCATTTGCAATCTGGACAGTGAGGTCGTGTGTCGCTCGCGCTTTGGCAGCAGTGTCTAAATTACTTACAAGACGAATTGAGCTCTCAGCAATTCAATACCTGGATTCGACCTCTCCAGGCAGAAGATGGAGAGTCCAACGAATTGAGTTTGTTAGCGCCTAATCGGTTCGTTCGCGATTGGGTGAATGATAAATATATGAAGCGTATCAATGAGTTGATGCGAGAATTGTCACCTTCGAAATCACCGAAGGTATCCCTTTCTGTGGGTAGCCGCCGTGTCGCGAATAAACCGCAGACCCGCGAATTGGGCAACCCTGTTTCCGCTGACCGTCCTTCCAAACCCTCGGCGCCTGCGGTACATACTTCGTCAAAAACCGATCGCACCGAAAGGCGGGAAGGCGAACAGTCGAATGAGGTCCCACGGCGCGAGGGGCGAGGCGGTGCCAGACAAGTACAGGTCGAAGGAAGTCTTAAGCATCAGAGCGGCCTTAATCCCAATTTTACCTTCGACACTTTTGTGGAGGGGAAGTCGAATCAATTGGCACGCGCTGCTTCTCGACAGGTTTCCGAGAACCCTGGTGGCGCGTACAACCCTCTTTTCCTGTATGGCGGAGTGGGCTTGGGCAAGACCCACTTGATGCATGCGGTAGGTAACCAGCTTGCGTCGCTGCGTGACAATGCCACCGTAATCTATCTTCACTCTGAGCGCTTCGTAGCGGACATGGTCAAGGCGCTGCAGCTCAATGCGATCAATGATTTCAAGCGTTTTTATCGTAGTGTCGACGCCTTGCTCATCGACGATATCCAGTTTTTTGCGGGTAAAGAGCGTTCCCAGGAAGAGTTCTTCCACACGTTCAATGCCTTGCTGGAGGGCGGTCAACAGATGATCCTGACCTCCGATCGTTATCCGAAGGAGATCAGCGGCGTTGAAGAGCGGCTCAAATCGCGTTTTGGTTGGGGTTTGACCGTTGCGATAGAGCCACCTGAACTCGAGACACGAGTTGCCATTTTGATGAAGAAGGCAGATCAGGCTAAGGTCGACCTGCCTCATGATGCCGCCTTCTTTATCGCTCAGAAGATTCGTTCGAATGTTCGTGAACTGGAAGGCGCATTGAAGAAAGTCATTGCCGATTCTCACTTCATGGGCAAGCCGATTACTCAAGACTTTATCAGAGAGTCGCTCAAGGACTTGTTGGCGCTTCAGGACAAACAGGTAAGCGTTGATAATATTCAACGTACCGTAGCGGAATATTACAAGATCAAAATTGCCGATCTGCTTTCGAAACGGCGTTCTCGCTCGGTGGCAAGGCCGCGTCAGGTTGCGATGGCCTTGGCCAAGGAGTTGACCAATCACAGCTTACCGGAGATTGGTGATGCGTTTGGCGGGCGGGATCATACGACCGTGTTGCATGCTTGCCGTAAAATCAAGACGCTGCAAGAAGAGAGCGCGGATATACGTGAAGACTACAAGAATTTGTTGCGTTCACTGACAAGTTGAAAACGCCAACTCCATCGGCCATTGCCTTTGCCGCCATGAAACAATCAGGAGAAGAGTAGAGTTACCATGAAATTTTCCATCTCCCGAGAGGCCTTCTTGAGGCCTCTAACATTGGTTGCAGGCGTCGTCGAGCGGCGTCAAACACTGCCTGTTCTATCCAACGTACTCATACACGTTCAAGGAACGCAAGTGGCCTTGACCGGTACGGATCTCGAGGTCGAACTGATTGGTCGCGCGGAACCCTCGAGCGTTGACGAATCAGGGTCGATCACGGTTCCTGCACGTAAACTCATGGATATCTGTAAATCCCTGCCTGAGCAATCGGATATTACCTTCAGTGTGGAAGACGGTCGTGCCGTACTGCGATGCGGTCGCTCCCGGTTCACGCTGTCCACGCTCCCGGTAGCCGAATTTCCAAGCATCGAAAGCGATCAAGGTAATCAGGAGTTCAGCCTGCCACGGGGTACTCTCAAATACTTGATAGATGCCACGGCCTTTGCCATGGCACAACAGGATGTTCGTTATTACCTCAATGGCATGTTGCTTGAGTTAGGGCAGAACATCATTCGTAGCGTCGCGACGGATGGGCATCGCCTGGCAGTCTGCGCACGCTCCACGGATATCAGCGTTGAGCCATCACAAAAACTGATTGTTCCACGTAAAGGTATTCTCGAACTCTCACGGCTGCTGGATGGTAGTGACGAACCCGTTCAACTGACACTGGGCGCCAACCATCTACGTGCGCATACCGGCGATTACACGTTTACCTCGAAGCTGGTGGATGGCAAGTTCCCGGATTACGATCGTGTGATACCCAAGGGTGGCGACAAGGCCATCATTGCGGAGCGTGCGGAACTTCGCCAGGTATTGTCCAGAACCTCGATTCTATCTAATGAGAAGTATCGCGGTATACGCCTTCATCTTGAAAACGGCAATTTGAGAGTGATGGCCAATAATCCCGAGCAGGAAGAGGCCGAGGAGAACATCGCTATCGAATATGATGGTAATACCATGGAGATCGGCTTCAACGTCGGCTATTTAATCGATGTACTCAGCGTTCTAGATGAAGATCGTGTTCAGATAACGCTCTCTGACCCTAACAGCAGCGCCATTCTGGAGGAGCCAGGTGGCGGTGACGCGTTATATGTCGTCATGCCCATGCGTCTCTAAAAGCCACTTGTCTATTACACCGCGATAACATGGTACTTGTGTTATCGTGGGGTGCCTTATCGATGTCTCTCGATCGCTTAACCTTTCAAGGCCTACGTAACCTTCAGCCTCTGGACATACGTCCCTGTGACGGTGTCAATCTTATCATTGGTGACAATGGCAGCGGCAAGACAAGTTTGCTGGAAGGCATACATATACTAGGCTTGGGTCGCTCCTTTCGAACGCAGCAGCTTAAGCATGCCATCAAGCATGATGAGGATGCGCTGGTGCTACATGGTCGACTAGAAGGCGATCCTCCTCTTCCTGTAGGCATACGGCGTGAACGTTCCGTATCAGAATCCACTATCCGTTTGGCCGGGGCGCCAGTAACACGCATTGCCCAGTTAGCAGAAACACTCCCGCTGCAGTTGATCAATCCAGATACGTTTCGACTACTCGAAGGGTCTCCTGCTTTCCGTCGAGAGTTCTTTGATTGGGGAGTGTTTCATGTGAAACATGAGTTTTTCGATATCTGGCGGCGTGTGCGGCGGGCTCTGAAACATCGGAATGCGTTGCTGAGACATGCTAAAATGGATCGTCAAGCTCTTGCAGTATGGGATCGAGAATTAGCGCATTATGGTGTACAGCTTGATATTCTACGCCACGACTATATGAAGAGTTTCTTACCTATCTTTGAAGAAACTCTCGATGAGTTGTTGCCGCTGGATGGTGTTGAATTGACCCTTCGCTATTTCAGGGGGTGGGATCATAAGCGCTCCTATTCAGAAGTACTGCATAATAGCCATGAAAGCGACCGTCAAATGGGTTTCACACAGCAAGGGCCGCAACGAGCAGACCTGCGCATCCATATCGATCGGCGCCCTGCCAAGGAAGTGCTCTCCAGAGGGCAGCAAAAACTCGTGGTAAGCGCTTTGAAGTTAGCCCAAGGGCGTTTGCTCGAGGCCGTCACCGGACGACGCTGCATCTATTTGATAGATGACCTGCCAGCCGAGCTTGATAGGCATCATCGACATGTCTTTTGTAAATGGCTTGAGAAGATGCAGTGTCAAGTATTTATAACAAGTGTCGAGTATGAGTCGCTACTAGGGTTATGGCAGAAAGCGACATCTATTACCATGTTTCACGTGAAACATGGCCAATTGACAGTTCAAGCATAGATTGTATCCAAGTGGAGTAGCCAATGAGCGAACAGGCTTACGATTCATCGAGTATTAAGGTTCTTAAAGGCCTAGATGCGGTACGCAAACGCCCCGGCATGTACATCGGGGACACCGACGATGGTACCGGATTGCATCATATGGTATTCGAGCTTGTGGATAACTCTATCGACGAGGCATTGGCTGGTCACTGCAGTGAAATAAGGGTGGTTATACATCCAGACGAATCGGTGACGGTAAGTGACAATGGTCGTGGTATTCCTACTGATATACACTCCGAAGAAGGAGTGTCTGCCGCGGAAGTCATCATGACGGTTCTCCACGCCGGGGGTAAGTTCGACGATAACTCCTATAAGGTATCCGGCGGGCTTCATGGCGTAGGCGTTTCAGTGGTCAACGCGCTTTCAGAAGAGCTTAAACTGACCGTCTGGCGGGCCGGTGAGATGCATGAACAAATCTATCGACACGGCGTACCTGAATCGCCACTAGCCATCGTTGGGCAAACTGAGAAAAGCGGCACTCGGGTGCACTTTCGCCCTTCCCCTCAGACGTTTGCCAATATTGAATTTCACTACGATATTTTGGCAAAACGCCTTCGTGAGCTCTCCTTTTTGAACTCCGGTGTTGCCATTCGTCTAATTGATGAGCGCAGTGCACGGGAAGAGTTGTTCCACTACGAGGGAGGGTTAAAGGCCTTCGTAGATCACCTCAATACAAACAAGACAGCGCTTAATCCGGTTTTTCATTTCAACACTCAACGCGATGATGGTATTGGCGTTGAAGTGGCAATGCAGTGGAATGATACCTACTCAGAAAATATCTTCTGTTATACCAACAACATACCGCAGCGCGATGGCGGAACGCACTTGGCAGGTTTTCGTGCTGCGCTGACGCGCTCGCTCAATCATTACATCGAAGCCGAAGGCCTTCTCAAGAAAGCAAAGGTCAATACTTCGGGTGATGATGCGCGGGAAGGCTTGACTGCCATTATCTCGGTTAAGGTGCCGGATCCCAAGTTCTCATCACAGACCAAGGAAAAGCTCGTTTCCTCGGAGGTCAAGACTGCCGTTGAACAGGAGCTGGGGCGACAGCTTTCTGACTACCTGATTGAACGGCCAAATGAAGCCAAGTCCATCGTCAACAAGATGCTGGATGCGGCGCGTGCGAGGGAAGCGGCGCGCAAAGCTCGCGAGATGACCCGGAGAAAAGGCGCGCTGGATATTGCCGGCCTGCCCGGCAAGCTTGCCGATTGTCAGGAAAAGGACCCTAGTCTATCTGAGCTTTATCTGGTCGAGGGTGATTCGGCCGGTGGTAGCGCCAAGCAGGGGCGTGATCGTCGGACCCAAGCCATCCTGCCTCTGAAGGGTAAGATTCTCAATGTGGAAAAAGCACGTTTCGACAAGATGCTCTCTTCTGCGGAAGTCGGAACGCTGATTACAGCACTCGGCTGCGGTATCGGCCGTCAGGAGTTCAACCCAGACAAGCTGCGCTATCATTCGATCATCATCATGACGGATGCGGATGTAGACGGCTCGCACATCCGTACTCTGCTGCTGACGTTCTTTTTCCGTCAGATGCCTGAACTAATAGAACGAGGCCATGTGTTCATCGCCCAGCCACCCTTGTACAAGATCAAGCGTGGCAAGCAGGAAATGTATCTCAAGGATGAACAGGCGCTAATTGATTATTTGACCAATACGGCTCTGGATGGCGGCAGGCTTCATGTCAATGCGGATGCCCCGGGTATCGCTGAAAACCAGTTAGAATCTCTGGTGGGCCAATATCGCGATGTCATGAAGCGCATAGACCGCTTATCTCGCGTATATCCACGTGAGGTATTACGCAAGATCGTACATGCTGCAACGCTTGATAGTGAAACCAGCCTTCCAGACTCCGTTACCATGCAGAACTGGATCGAGTCTCTGCAAGATGAAATGGACTCACTGATAGCGCATGAGGGCGGCCCGCGGCATGTTTTCCAGCTGCATGAAGATACCGAACGGGGCATCTATCTGCCAGGTGTTGCGATTACTGCTCATGGTGTGACTACGGATTATGTCTGGGACGTGGATTTCTTCCGCAGTGCCGATTATCGTGCCATGGTGGCATTGGGCGAGGAATTGAACGGCCTGCTTGAGGAAGGCGCTTATATTGCCCGCGGAGAGCGCAGTAAGCCTGTTAGAACCTTTTACGAGGCGCTTGAATGGCTCATGCTTGAGGCGCAGCGAGGCCTATCCATACAGCGCTACAAGGGCTTGGGTGAGATGAATCCGGAGCAACTATGGGAAACCACCATGGATCCTGAGACTCGCCGTATGTTGCGTGTCACGATCGAAGACGCCGTTGCAGCCGATATGATGTTCAACACGCTGATGGGCGATGAAGTCGAGCCGCGTCGTTTCTTTATCGAACAGAATGCTCTTGTTGCCAATCTCGACGTCTAACGTTTCACGTGAAACATCACGATTCATAAAAGATTGTCGTATCTTGAACTTTGTGTACAAACAAGAACCCGGCCTCTACAGGCCGGGTTTTTTTAAAAGTTAAATCTGCATGTGCAAAGCGAATCATGCGGAAAGTAAAAAGTTAGCAAACTTTTCCAGGTCATCATACACCTGTGTACCAGTAGGTAGCTCTTTTTCCTGAGCGATCATGCCCTTACCGGTGCGTACCAACACTAATTGGCATCCCATTGCGGCACCTGCCTGTATATCGCGTAAGCTATCCCCTACCAGCCAGGCAGCATGAAGGTTTTCCATGCCTAGTGAGCAGCGAATTTGTTCGAGTAAACCGGGTTGTGGCTTACGACAACTGCACCCGTCCTGTGGCCCATGTGGACAATAGGCTATTTGTGCAATATGACCTCCAGCGGATTCAACCTGACAACGCATTGCTTCATGTATTTGTGAAAGAGTGTGTTCGGTAAAGTAGCCCCTGGCAATGCCGGACTGGTTCGTCGCTATGGCAATCGTCCAGCCTTGTTTGGTCAGGCGTGCAATGGCGTCAATTGCCTTAGGGTAAGGCTTCCACTCTTCCAAGGACTTGATGTAGCAGTCAGAGTCTTCGTTTATTACGCCGTCTCGATCCAGGATGATCAATTTTTTTGTATCAGCAGTGGGCATAAGCGATGCATTCTATGGTCGGGAAGGGAAAATATACTGGCTCGGTGTTTCACGTGAAACACCGAGTCCAACTATACTTCAGTAATTGCCAAAGAAAGGGGATGGGTAAGGAGGGTTCAAGTATCCTTGGAGTTCCATACATCTTCCCAATCCCAACCATCCTTGTAGTTATAGCAAAGCAGTAGCTTTTGTCGAGACTGGCTGCTGAGATGATCATGAATTTTTTCAGCAGTTTTATCAAAGCAGGGAAGCTCTGCATAGGGCAGGAGATCAGGTAAAGAGGGCTCATGCTGCGAAGGATAAATAAACGCTGTGTGGAGTGTATCTAGAAACTGATGGATCGAATCCAGGGTAAGGGAAATTTGCAATCGAGTTGCCGGGTCCAATCGTGGGCAGGCATATTCGATGATTAGCAACGCCTGATAGAGCCTTGCAAGAGCAACGGGTAGCGCACTTATAGAGTGCCGGCTATGGTAATAATGCAATATTGGATACGCTAAATGCTGCTGCCCCAATGTGGTAATCGAGCCTTGCAAAGAAACGAGTTGATTCGCCAATCCCGGAAAGCTCTCTCCATGATGCGTGGTTTTAATGATATGCAGTGGACTATGGCCTAGGGCACTGATAGATAAAGCGCATTGGCGCTTTTGTACCGTGGCCGATACAACCGGGACAATATAAGTAACCGCCAAGGTGAATAGAAACAATCCATTGGCTGCAGCTAGAGCGGACAGAAAGCGCCAGAAGTTATCGCCGGGCACATAGTCGCCATAGCCCAGTGTTGAAATCGTATAGCCGATGAAATAGAAGCGCTCCAGAGCTGTTGCCATCATCATGGTTGTAGAGTTGACGACTGCATAGGGAACGCTGCAAAAGAGCAGGAACCAACCAAGCCAGGCAAGGCTCACCCAAAGGATAATGAGCAAAACCGTAATCCACGGGCCTAAGGCGTTAAGCATGGCATGGCTTTTTCGGCGACGATGAATCGTGAGAAAAATTTCTCCGATACAGTTGATGAAGCGATTGGTTAGTGGTCCTGAATTCGATGCGGAAAGGGTGGTTTGAATGGCGTCGTAGGTTGCCAGTGCAATTAGTATAAAGCCGATGATTCCAAGCAAATGGTTTCCTATCATATTAACTTCCTTGTTGTATTAGGGATGCCGAATTTTAGTTTAAGGTTGTCGATAAAGAATAACTTGATTTTACGATTTGCGCGTTAGCATGGATTGAGGAAACCTCCGTTGCATGTTTCACGTGAAACATGCAACGGATTTGGAGACGCAATAAAAAAGGGCCAGCGCGGTTGCTGACCCTCATGCCTAAAAAGCTGTCGTTTCTGTCAATCGGGTTATTGAAGCTGACCGATATCCGCCACTTCGAGAAACAGTCCTTGCAGTTTAGCCAGCAAGACCAGCCGATTGCTGCGGACAGCCTCATTCTCCGTCATGACCATGACCTCATCGAAGAAGGTGTCGACAGGTTCCCTAAGCGCAGCCAAGGCATCCAGCGCTTCACGGTAGCGAGCCTCGGCAAGCAGCGGAGCCGTCAATTCGCGACGCTCTTCCAGGGCCTTTTCCAGTGCCTGCTCCGCAGGTTCCTGAAGCAGCCGTGAATCGACCGGCACTACGCTTTCCTGGTCATGGCCTTGCTTGGTAAGAATGTTAGTGACGCGCTTGTTAGCCGCTGCAAGCGCCGTGGCTTCTTCACGCTGGCTGAAGGCTTGTACGGCTCGCATTCGACGGGCAAAGTCCAGAGGTCGAGTGACAGGGCGAGCGCGTACCGCCAGATAGACCTCTACGGCAATACCTTCCTCCTGGGCCCAGGCCCGGAAACGATCGAGCATATAATCGAGCACGTCCTCGACCACACCCTCGGCTTGCGGTAGTGCCTGATATTGTGTCGCAGCCTGTTCGAGCAGTACGCGCAGGTCGAGATCGAGTTCAGCCTTGACCAGAATGTTGAGTACGCCGATGGCAGCACGACGTAGGGCAAAGGGGTCCTTGGTGCCGCTAGGGCGTTGGCCGATGCCGAAGATGCCGATCAGCGTGTCCAGACGATCCGCCAGGGCCAGTGCCTGGCCGGTGGCCGTCTGCGGTATTTGATCGCTGGCAAAGCGGGGCAGGTACTGCTCCTGCAGCGCCTGGGCGACCGCATCAGGTTCGCCATCATGCTGGGCATAGTAATAGCCCATGATGCCCTGCAACTCGGGGAATTCCAGCACCATCTCCGTGACGAGATCGCACTTGGCCAGCTGGGCGGCACGCCCGGCATGCTCGCTGTTACCACCGATGCGCTCGGCGATAGTTCTAGCCAGCGCCTCGTTGCGATCGCTCTTGTCCGCCAGTGATCCAAGCTGATGCTGAAAAGTCACGTCTGCCAAACCATCCCGACGGGAAGCAAGGCTACGGCCGAGATCGGCTTCATAGAAGAAGACGGCATCCGCCAGGCGGGGGCGAATGACTTTTTCGTTACCTTCGATGACCTGACGCGGATCGCGGCTATCGATATTGGCAATAGTGATGAACGCCGGCTTGAGCTTGCCGGCGTCATCCAGCAGGTGAAAATATTTCTGGTTGGCCTTCATCGATGACACGAGGCATTCCGCGGGCACCTCGAGAAACCGCGCATCGAAGCTCCCTGCCAGGGCCACGGGCCATTCCACCAGACCGCTGACCTCGACAAGCAATGTCTCGTCAATGACCGCTGTGGCGTTCAGGGTTTCTGCCTGTGCAAGCACTTGGCTGCGAATGCGCTCTCGCCGGTGCTCCCGGTTCGCAAGCACGTAGGCGCCTTCCAGAGCGCTCAGGTAGTCCTCCGCATGGGCCAATGCGATTGGCTCCGGAGCATGAAAGCGATGGCCACGGGTGTCGCGTCCAGCATCAAGGCCAAGCACGCGAGTTTCGACGACATCGCGGCCATAGAGTACGACCAGCCAATGAACCGGTCGGGAGAATTCGATTCGCGAAGCGCCCCAGCGCATGTACTTGGGCACCGGCAGGGCGGCGACGGCCTTGGCTATAATTTCCGGGAGGAGTGCATCAACCGTTTCGCCATTTTGGGTGAAACGATAGCCGAGCCAAGTGCCTTTATCGGTTTCAAGCTGTATCAGCTGATCGACCTCGACACCGCAGGAGCGAGCAAATCCCACTGCGGCCTTGGTCGGTTCGCCCTCCTTGAAGGCGGCGCCAAGCGCCGGGCCACGACGCTCGATTTCTCGATCCGGCTGCCTGTCTTCAAGAGCGCTTATCTGTACTGCCAGGCGGCGGGGGGTTGCATAGGCGTGTACCTGATCGAAGCCAACCTCTGCCTCACGTAGGCCTTCGGCGATGTTTGCGGCGAACGCATCCGACAGCGCATCGATGGCACCTGGAGGAAGCTCCTCGACACCTAATTCGACAAGTAGGGTATTGGAAGCCATCCTCACACATCTCCCTTTTCGGTAAGCGGTTCTTCGGCCAATAACTCCCGACGCAAAGCATCACTGGCCATGGGGAAGCCAGCCATCTTGCGGGATTGGTAATACGCCTGGGCGACATCCCGGGCCAGGGCGCGGACCCGCAAGATATAGCGCTGACGCTCGGTGACCGAGATCGCGTGGCGCGCATCGAGCAGATTGAAAGTGTGTGATGCCTTGAGCACCATCTCGTAGGCGGGGAGGGGCAGTCCGGCCTCGAGCAGCTTGCCGCACTCACCTTCGAGATGATCGAACTGGGCAAACAGGGCGTCGACATTGGCGTGTTCGAAGTTGTAGGTGGACTGCTCGCGCTCGTTTTGCAGATAGACGTCGCCGTAGCTGACCCGAGTACCATCCGGCGCGATGGCCCATACCAGGTCGTAGACGCTATCGACGTCCTGAAGATACATGGCGATGCGCTCCAGGCCGTAGGTCAACTCGCCGGTCACCGGGTAGCATTCGAGTCCGCCGGCCTGCTGGAAGTAGGTGAACTGAGTGACTTCCATGCCGTTGAGCCAGATTTCCCAACCCAACCCCCAGGCGCCCAGGGTCGGCGATTCCCAGTTGTCCTCGACGAAACGGATGTCGTGAGTCAGTGGATCGAGGCCCAGCCGCTTCAGGGAGCCCAGGTAACGTTCCTGAAAGTCTTCCGGGGAGGGCTTCATGACGACTTGAAACTGATAGTAATGCTGCAAGCGATTGGGGTTTTCGCCATAGCGGCCGTCGGTGGGGCGCCTTGAAGGCTGAACATAAGCGGCGTTCCAGTTCTCGGGACCGATGGAGCGCAGGAAGGTTGCCGGATGAAAGGTGCCGGCACCGACTTCCATATCCAGTGGCTGCAGGATCACGCAGCCTTGCTCGGCCCAGTACTGCTGCAGGGCGAGAATCAGGCCCTGAAAGGTTTGCACGTCGGAGGGCGACTGTGTCATTGGTGAAGCACCATTGGCCATGAATTCATGAGCCGTCAAGTATACAATCAGCAGCCTAGGGGTTATAGCCGCGACGCCGAAATGGCTTGGCGACAAACAAGAGCAAAACAGGACAAAGAGGGCGAACCATGATCGTAGTGACAGGCGGTGCCGGTTTCATTGGCGCCAATCTGGTCAAGGCGCTCAATGCGAGAGGTCACCAGGATGTGTTGGTGGTCGACGACCTGACCGATGGCACCAAGTTCGTCAACCTGGCCGACTGCAGTTTGGGGGACTATCTGGATAAGCATGAGTTCCTGCGTCGGGCCAAGGGGGAATTGCGTGGCGATACCAGCGAACGCCTACCGCCCATCGAGGCAATCTTTCACGAAGGTGCCTGTTCCGACACCACGGAGTGGGACGGCAAGTTCATGCTCGAAAACAACTTCGAGTACTCCAAGGTGCTGTTTCACCTATGCCAGCGGCGCGGCATTCCACTGCTCTATGCCTCATCCGCAGCCACCTATGGCGGTAGCGATGTCTTTTTCGAAGCGCCGGAGTACGAAAAGCCCCTCAATGTCTACGGCTACTCCAAACTGCTCTTCGATCAGTATGTACGCCAGCACTGGCATCACCTGACCAGCCAGGTGGTGGGCTTTCGCTACTTCAACGTCTACGGCCCTCGGGAACAGCACAAGGGCAAGATGGCAAGCGTCGCCTATCACCACCACACCCAGGTGGGGCAAGGGCAGAATCCGCGTCTATTCGGTGCCTGGGACGGATTCGATGCCGGTATGCAGAGCCGAGATTTCGTCTACGTAGGCGATGCGGTCGCGGTCAATCTCTGGTTTCTCGATCATCCGGAGCACTCGGGCATCTTCAACCTGGGCACCGGCCGGGCCGAGCCGTTCAAGGCCATCGCCGACAGTGTGATTGCTTATTACGACCGCACCCAGGGGATCAAGGGCCAGATCGAGTACATCGATTTCCCGGAGGAACTCAAGGGCCGCTACCAAAGCTACACTCGGGCGGATATTTCGCGCTTGCGGGAAGTGGGTTACGACGCCGAGTTCAAGACCGTGGCGGAAGGGGTGGGCGCCTACCTGGAATGGCTGAATGGCTGATTCGAAACAGCCAAACGGTGAGCGTATTCTGGTGGTGGGACCTTCCTGGGTCGGCGATATGGTCATGGCCCAGAGCCTATTCAAGACGCTCAAGGCGCGTCATCCGGGTTGCCACATTGGGGTGCTGGCCCCTGTCTGGTCACAGCCGATTCTGGCACGCATGGCCGAGGTCGATGAGGCAATCGCCCTGGACGTAAAACATGGGCAGTTCGGATGGGGCGTTCGGCGTCAGGTGGCTCGCAACCTCGAGGGGCGCTTCGATCACGCCATCGTACTGCCACGCTCCTGGAAATCGGCGCTGGTGCCTTTTCTGGCGCGCATACCCAAGCGCACCGGCTTCACCGGTGAGCAGCGCCTGGTGCTGCTCACCCAGCGCCGCAAACTGGACAAGACGGTGCTCGATCAAACCGTCAAGCGCTTCGTCTCCCTGGGGCTGCCGGAGGCGGAAACACGCAAGGGTGATTTTGCCATCCCCATGCCTCGTCTCGAAACGAGCAGCGCCAATCTGGCAACGCTGAAGTCGACCCATGAGCTAAGCGAACGGCCCGCCATCGGCATGATGCCCGGTGCGGAATACGGCCCCGCCAAGCAGTGGCCGCTTGCGCATTTTCGGCATCTGGCGGAACAGTTGGTGAGTGATGGCTATGCGATTCGTGTGCTGGGCGGCCCCAAGGATGTGGCCGCCGGGGAGACGATTACCGAGGGTCTTGCTCATGCCCACAATCTCTGCGGCAAGACGCAGCTGGTGGATGCGGTGGACCTGCTAGCGGACTGCCGTCAGGTGGTGACCAACGACTCAGGGCTGATGCATGTGGCGGCAGCGGTGGGTACCCATGTGCAAGCGGTTTATGGCTCATCCACGCCGCGCTATACGCCGCCGCTGACGGGCAATGCCAGCATTCACACCCTGGCGCTCACCTGCTCGCCCTGCTTCAAACGCGAGTGTCCGCTGGGACATACCCATTGCCTGCAGCTGATCTCACCCGAGCGTCTGCTGCGGGGAATCGAGCTGAATGAGACGATGCAGGGAGCATGAGGCGATGACGTGGGCCTGTTCAGTCCTTGGCGGCAGGCTTGTCCTGGATTTCCTGCCACAGCCTGAGTTGCAGCTCGCGCTCTTCCAGCATACGGGTATCGAGCGTCTCCAGACCGTGCCGCTCCACCAGCGTCTGAGCCGGGGAGAGTAGCGACGCTCCGAGCCCCGCCCGATGAGAAGGAATGGTGAAGCCCATGGCCTCGAGTAGAGTCGGCAGAATATCCATGGTGGTCGCCTCGCGATGAATCACCTTTTGCGGCAGGCCATTGCCGAACATGATCAGTGTATTCTCCCGCGGTCCCGCGATCAGCTGTAGCCAGGCGGAATTCTTCATGGAGAGATGGTCGCTTGCCACCACGACCAGAGTGTTCTCGAGCAGCCCGCGTGACTCCAGTTGCTCGATGAATCGGCGTGCCAACCAAGCACTGCACTCCACGGAATAAAGAATATCCACGCCGTCGAACTCCCCCTGGCGCTCAAGGCAGCTTCTGGTGGGATAACCGTAAGGCGGATGGCCTGAAAGGGTCAGGGTGACGAAGGTGAAAGGGCCGGGCTTTTGGGCCAGGTCGCTCACTTCTTCCACGGCCATGTCGAGCAAGGAGTCATCGTTCAGCCCCCAGCTATTGAGATAGGCAGGGTCATTCAGACGCGGCTCGAGTTGATGGCGCCCAAGTACCTGATCGAAGCCATGTCCCTTGTAGAATAGTCCCTTGCCCGCGAATTCAAGGCTTGCGCCGGCCATGTAGAGCTGGCGATAACCCTGGGCCGAGAGCAGATCCCCCAGACAGTTCACTCCGGGCAACACATGCTTGAGTGGTTCGAACTGGTCGTCGTGGATCAGCCCAGCGGGCATCAGCGGTGTTCCGCATTGACTCGCGATCATGCCCGCCATGGTCCAGCCGGTATTCTCGCTTTGACGCACCCCCTTGAAGACCAGGCCGCGCTCACCCAGTGCGTCAAGGTCGGTATAAATGTCACCGAAGTACGACTTGTCCGCATAAGTGCCTTCGATGCTCTCCAGATAAAGAATGATCAGATTGGGCGGCGAGGTGGGCGATGCCTCGATGGCGGGAGGAATATAGCGTCTGTCGAGCCAGGCGCCGTCCTCTGCCACGATAGCTACACCCTGGCGGGAGAAGCCAAAGAGTAAAGGATTGAACGCCAGCAGAAACAGCATCAGGATGCGTTCGAGTAGCCGCCAGCGATGGTCGACTCGTACCAGCCAGGTAAAGGCAATCAACATCAGAATGCCCGCCAGGGTGTGCAGGATGGCAATCAGAATACGACCGGTGCCGCCATGCTCGGCAACACCGGCCTGGAAATGGAACAGGATGGCGCCGATATCCACCCGGCCGTAGCTATCGGTCACATAGATCGCCAGCCACCACAGCGCCAGGGGTAGCAGGCACCAGGGCCAGACCTTGACCGGCGGCCGCGCTTGCGGTGGTACGCCCCAGCGAAACCCCCAGGCCAGTATCAGCCAGGCAGCCAGAACTGCCAGGGATAGAAAATGAGTGAGGGCCAGCACGGTGGTAATGGCGTAGCCCAGACATAGTCCGAGAAAGCCGAGCGCCAGCCAGCGAACAAGAGAAGTACGAGTCGGCATTGCCGTTGGATCCTTTCGCAGATATGCGAAGCTTAACAAGCCTGATCAGAGATTGTCTGTCATCTCTTCTGGAGCTAGGGAGGTCAGATATTATCCTGATGAATACGCCGATAAAGGACTAGATAGGCATTTGCCATGGCCTCAGGGGTGAAACCATTCAGACGGCTCCGTGCATCCCGGGCAAGCTGCTTGCCAAGGCTCGGGTTGTCGAGCAGACGAGCGATCGCCTCAGCCAGTGCCTTGCCATCCTCTGCAGGTACTAGCAAGCCACTTTGTTCATGAATCACGATATCGGGAATGCCGTCCACGTTCGCGGCGACGATGGGAACGCCATACTCCATGACGTCCAGCAGAATCGATCCCAGTCCCTCATTACGGGAAGGGAAGGCGAACAGATTCATTACCTGCAGGTAGTCGCCGACATTCTCGTGAAAACCTTCCCATATCAGATTGTCGAGATCGGCGCTCTCGCGCCTCAGCACTGCTTCGTCCTCACCTCGGCCCAGGCAAAGGAAGAGTACATCGGGATGACTTGCCTGTAGCCGTCGGGCGGCGTCGATCAGCAGGCGCTGGCCCTTGTGACGATCCACCAGGGCGCCGATGTGGCCCAGGATTCGCCGACCTTCAAACCGTCTGCGCAGTGCCTCGACCCGCTCCGGGTCACTGGGAAGAAGCGCCAGGGCGCTGGGTATACGCGTGACCGGCCCCCAGTCTTGCTCACGTAGATGGCGCTCGATCACCGATGAGATGGCAACCAGGCAAGAAGCTCCACGATAGGTCATGCGATTGAAGTGCTTGTCCTTGATTGGCTGAGGCACCCGCCGGGTAAGCAGATAAGGCGTGCCCCGCAGGCATCGCTGCAGATAGGCCCAATGCACTGCCTTGGCCTCGTGGGCGTGCACCAGGTCCGCGCGCTTGCCCGAGAAATGGCCTGCCAGCTGGTGATTGGCGGCAATCAAGGCTATATCGAGATCCGCAAGTTCTCCGCGTAGCGGGGAGTCACTGCGGCATACCAGGCTTTGCTGAATACCCTGGTCGGCCAGCGCTCGTATCAATAGCTCGGTCTGACGCTCGCCCCCGCGAAAGCCCCGGGCCAGGTTGACGTGGCGAATGTGCAGCGTCGATGATTTGCTCGCTACCATATCCGATTGAAATCCTCCGCCTCGCGTACCTGAGAATCACGCTGCAGTTCCAGCAGCTTGGCGTATTTCAGATAGGCATTCACGGCGGCGGAAAGTGCCACGGACATCCCATCGAGGCCCGAAGTGAAGCCATGCTGAAAGACATACTTGCGCACAAAAGCGTTGGCCCCATGCACAAAAGGCGACAGCGCGTTGGCCTTCTTGCCCTTGAGGTACATGATCTTGGCGGCGCGACTGGAAAAACGCCCGCTGGCCTTGGTGAAAAGCTCCCCCAGATTGGCGAAGGAGTAGTGTTCGATATCCGCATCCAGTTGGGTCATGTTGACCGTGGAAATCGAGGCGTGCTGTCGGCTATCGGAAAACGCCGTGCGCTCTCGATCGAACAGTCGCACACAGTAGTCCGGATACCAGCCACAGGTCTTGATCCAGCGCGAGCCGAGGTGGTTACGCCGCCTCAATGCGAATGCTTCTTTTTCGCTACTAACCAGGTCGAGCCGGTTGATTGTCTCGATGGCCTCATAGGTCAGCCGCTCATCCGCATCCAGGGACAGTACCCAGCGGTTGCGGGCCTGGGCCGGTCCAACGTTCTTTTGCGGCCCGTCACCCAGGTAGGGTTGTGCGATCACCCGGGCGCCTGCCTGTTCCGCTAGCCGGCAGGTAGCGTCCGTCGAACCGGAATCGACGACGATCAACTCGTCACAGACCTTGGCCAAGGAAGCCAGGCAGGCCTCGATGTTGGCCGCCTCATTCAAGGTAATGACGACGCCGGTGATGGTAGCCATGAGCCTCCTGTTCGATTCACTGCGAATAAAATCGCTTGAGCGCCTGTATGGCCTGAAAGACGACCGGCGAGATCGCTTTCTCCTCAGGCCTCAGCTGGTGATCCACTACTTCCCAGCCCCCGGCGCCATCGATAACCGTGATGCGATCCTCTTCAATGATAGCAAGATCGAGATAGCTGCTGGCAGCCACCCAGTCATGATCCAGCGATGGATCGAGCAGGTCATCACCATGGCTGTAATCGCTTACGGGATTAGTGCAACCCAGTACCTGGCGCATCAGCGTCGGCGCCAGGTCCAGGTGGCTCGTGGTACCGCTGTGCTCGCCGGCAGGGATGCCTGGGCCGTGAAGAATCATCGGTACCTTGGTCTGGGGCGGAGCGAAGATGCTGTTATGCCCCCAGTAGTTCTGCCCGAAGTCATTGAAGGACTGCCCATGATCGCTTGTCACGACGAGCACGGTGTTGTCCCATTCGCCGTTTTTCTTGAGTTTTTCGATGACCCCGGCAATCAGCTGATCATCGAAATAGACGGCATTGCGATGCAGATTTCGAATCGGCTCAGGGTCTGTCTCAGGGCCAAGTTTCAGATAATCCATCGACTCGGCGGAGGGCTCGAAAGGACGTTCCATGTCTTCCGGTACGGCATAACCGTGGGGCGCGTCATAGAACAACAGGCTGAACCAGGGTGTCTTGTCATTTTCGCGCTCTGCCTGCCAATCGAGCCACGCCTGGGTCATGTTGCGATCCCGGGCGACCGGTGTTTCCCCCGGGGCCGCCGGGCGCAGCTCGGGGATCGAGGCGAATACCGAGCGATCGAATCCGACGCTGTTCAGGCTGGCGGCACTGAAGATACCCATCTCATAACCTTGCTTCTGAAGCTGCGTGATCAGCAGCGGCGGTGTCTGGGTATCCTGCAGCAGCCGGTAATAGTTGCCGGTCAGCCCGTAGAATAGGCTCATGATGCCGTTACGAGTGGCGTTGCCACCGCTGAAATGGTCCGTGTAGCGCCGGCCTTCGTCCGCCAGCGCCGCATGCATCGCAGGGGTGTTCCTGGGGCCGTATTCATCTTGGCGCCAGGAGTCGAGGACGATGAACAGCAGGTTCGGCTGATCCTCCCGTGGCGAGCAGTTGAGAGGGTTCTTTGGCCAGTTCAGGGTATCGGCGGTCTGTTTGCCAAGATCGAACTGCTGGGCTCGTGCGGCGCGCGGATCGAGCCATCCGTGCTCTTCCATGAAGTCCTTGGCGGTGGCGGGAAAGAGCAAGGGGAAGATTCCCACCTGCTGGGTGACGCTCTGGCGGTAACGTGCATCGGCAACGATATGAATGAGATGGCTGGCAACCATTGCCGCCATCAGCAACGCGACCCCTCGCCATAACGGCAGGCGCTGGACGCGGGGGGAGGCAAACAGACGTGCCGCCAGCCAGGCTTCTGCAAGCAATAACGCTAGGGCGATACCACCGACGATGAGCCAGGTGGAAAGAGTGAAGCTGAAGATGTCGCCGTTCTTGTCGTTGAGAAACAGCGAGACCATGAAGTTGTTGATATGAAAGCGATATTGCGCATAGACCCCGGTATCGAGCAGCAATAGCCATAACCCCGCCGAGGCCAGCAATGCCGCGGGAAGCCAGAGTATGCGTCGGGGCAGTACAAGCGCCAACAGGCCAAGAGGTAACCAGGCCAAGAGGGTGAGCAGCGCAAAATGCCCCGCCCAGGTCAGAATCAGATAGGTGATGCCCAGTGCATTGTCGGGCACCTCAAGATACGGCGTGTAACGCAGGGCAATGAGCCAGACCAGCACCAGATTGACCAGTGCGAAGGCAAGGCTTGCACGTAAACGCTGCCAGGTGGGAGAGTACTTGGATTCGGGCATGAAAGAAGATTTACTCGTCATGGTTGATGATAACCCTGCAGTAGCGCCTGCCAATGGCGAGCCGTGTCCTGGGGTGAAAATTTTCTAAGGGAACGAGCAAGGCGGTGTAGATTCGCCTGCTGCCAACGACCTGGGCGGCGTAGACTGCAGCGATCCAGATCGATCAACCAGATCTGTCCATCCGGGGTGACGAGCAGGTTCCGGGCATTCAGGTCCACATGATCGAGGCCGCTTCGATGAAAGCGCCGGACGGTCTTGCCCACCCGCACGAGCAAGGCGTCATCCGCCTGAGGCAGCAGCTCCGCCAACGCTAGGGCACCTTCGAGACGTCGTGTGATCAGGGCGGCCTCGTAGGTTGCGCCAAGATGATGCACCAGGGCAGCGACCGGCTGGGCAACAGGCAGGCCTTTCTCTTTCAGCGATGCCGTCAGACGCAATTCGCGAAAGGCACGGGTACGTTCGAGCCCGAGCCAGAGGTATCGGGCAGCGCTCACTTTCGCCGCCAGGCCGCCACGACGATAGCCGCGTAGCACCCATTGCTGGTCGCTCACGATGCCCGATGCATCGACGAACAGGCTGGTGCCGCGCCCTGGGGCTTGGCCGACCACCGCCCCCCGCGCCTGCCAGAAGTCGGCGCTGAACCAGGCGGGGAGTGGCGTAACCGACCTGGGTCGAGCAGCGTCGATTTGTGGCGTGCCTGTTGCGTCCCATAGAATGCCGGCATCGTATAAGATGAATTCTTTTTCAAACTGGAGTGTCGCCAAGCGCATGAAGCATCCTCTGCCCGCCCGCCCCGCGCGTATCTGCGTGCTGCGGCTCTCCGCGTTGGGCGATGTCTGCAATCTAGTTCCTACCGTGCGCGCGTTGCAGCGTCAGTGGCCGTCCGCGCGTATAACCTGGATCCTCGGCAAGGGCGAGCACAGTCTACTTTCTGGCCTGTCCGGGGTCGAGCTTGTCATGTACGACAAGGCCAGTGGCCTCAAGGGCATGCGACAACTCTGGCGCGAGCTCGGCGATACCCGCTTCGATGTGCTGCTGCACATGCAGCAGGCGCTGCGGGCCAGCGTACTCTCCCTGGGACTCAAGGCGAACGTGCGTATCGGCTACGACAAGGCGCGCTCCAAGGATTGGCAGCGTTGGTTTACCCATCGTCAACTGGCGCCACACCCCAACGCCCACGTACTCGAATCCTTCATGGATTTTGCCCGGGCCCTGGGAGTGGAACCGGCCAATACTGAACGCCTCGAGTGGGATCTACCCATACCCGAAACGGCCTATGCCGAGGCGCTGCGCTTGAGCGGCGAGGCGCCCTATGTCTTGATGAGCCCTTGCGCCAACCCACGGCTGCGCAATTTCCGCAACTGGTCTGCCCAAGGCTATGCCACGGTCATCGAGCATCTCTGGACTCAGCATGGGCTCAAGACCTTGCTCAGTGGTGGCGGCAGCGCCAAGGAGCGGGAAATGAGCGAGCGCGTTCGTGCCCTGACCGTAAGCGAGGCGATCATCGACACCATGGGCAAGACCTCGCTCAAAGGCTTGCTGGCGCTGATCGATGGCGCCCGGGCCGTGGTGGCACCGGACTCCGGGCCAGTACACATGGCCAATGCACTGGGCACTCCCACGGTAGGCCTCTACGCCACTACCAATCCGGAGCGTGCCGCCCCCTATTGCTGGCAGGGTTACGTTGTCAATCGCTACCCCGAGGCGGTACGTACTTATATGCACAAGCAGCTCGACGAGATCAACTGGGGGGACCGGGTCCGCCATCCGGATGCGATGGCGCTGATCCAGGCAAGCGATGTCATCGAGCGCCTCGATGCGCTGCTTGCGGCATACCCGATGGCCGCCGCCGAGGAGTCACACAATGAAATTTGATCTGACTGCGCTGGAACGCGCTCGGGTGCTGGTGGTGGGCGATGTCATGCTCGATCGCTACTGGCATGGCGGCACCTCGCGTATCTCTCCCGAGGCGCCGGTGCCGGTAGTCCGGGTAGGGGAGGCGGAAGACCGCCCTGGTGGCGCCGCCAATGTGGCGCTCAATATCGCGTCTCTGGGTGGCCACGCAGCGCTGGCCGGTCTGGTGGGGGATGATGACAACGCAGATCTGCTCACCGCGGGATTGGAAGACGCTGAAGTAAGCGTTCACTTCCAGCGCAGCGCTACAATACCCACGATCACCAAGCTGCGGGTCATGAGCCGCAACCAGCAACTGATTCGTCTCGATTTCGAGGAAGACGTGGCTGGAGTCGACACGAAAGAGCTGCTCGAGCGAGTCGGGACATCGCTGCCGGAGACGGATCTGGTCATTCTCTCGGACTATGGCAAGGGCACTCTCAACCGCATCGAAGAGCTGATCGCATCGATTCGCGAAAGCGGCAAGCGAGTATTGGTGGACCCCAAGGGTAGCGATTTTCGGCGCTATCGGGGCGCGAGTGTCATCACCCCCAACTTCGCTGAATTCGAGGCCGTGGTCGGGCCTTGCCGCAATGACACGGAATTGGCCGAGAAGGGCGAGCGCCTGCGTCACGAGCTGGCCCTTGAGGCAGTGCTGATCACTCGCAGCGAAAAGGGCATGACCCTGATTCGCAAGGATGCGTCGCCGCTACATCTGCCCACCCATGCCCGGGAAGTCTTTGACGTCACCGGCGCGGGCGACACGGTGATAGGCGTGCTGGGGCTGGCCTTGGCATCGGGACACGGCTATCCCGAAGCAATGACGTTGGCCAATCTGGCCGCGGGACTGGTGGTGGCCAAACCGGGTACCGCCACCCTCTCGGTCGCGGAGCTCTATACCGCCTTGCATAGTGACAAACTGGCGGAATTCGGCCTGATCGAGGAGTCGGCGCTGATCGAGGCGGTCAAGGCCGCTCAGATTCGCGGCGAGCGGGTGGTCATGACCAACGGCTGTTTCGATATTTTGCATGCCGGCCACGTCGCCTATCTGGAGCAGGCACGACGACTCGGCGATCGACTGATCGTGGCGGTCAATGATGACGCCTCCATTGCCCAGCTCAAGGGGCCGCGTCGCCCGATCAACCCGCTCAAGCGTCGCATGCAGGTACTCAGCGGCCTGGGAGCGGTGGATTGGGTGGTTGCCTTCAGCGAGGATACGCCGGCGCGGCTGATCGAGGCACTATTGCCGGACATACTGGTCAAGGGCGGCGATTATCAGCCGGAGGAGATCGCCGGCGGTGAAGCGGTCATCGCCAACGGCGGCGAAGTGCGGGTGCTGGATTTCGAGGACGGCGTTTCGACCACGGCGATGATCGAAACGATCCTCGACCGCGAGCGCTAAATGGCGAAGCGCGAGTCGACTGCCGCTCAGCGCCACCCTTGGGCACGCTGGCTCTACAGCCTGGTGCTTTATCTGCTTTCGCCCCTGCTATGGTGGCGCCTGTGGCGTGAGTGGGTACCCACCAACCCGCGTAGTGAACGGCTTGGGTTGATCAAGGTGTCGACTGAGCGTCCCAGACTCTGGCTGCATGCCGCCTCCGTGGGGGAGGTGCAGGCCGCACGCCCCCTGATTGAATCCTTTCGAGCGCGCTACCCCGATCATCAACTGGTGGTCACCACCATGACCGCCACCGGAGCGGAGCGAGTAACATCGTTATTCAGAGGCGAAGTGAGCCATTACTTCGTGCCGCTGGACTTTCCCGGGGCCGCTCGTCGTTTCATTTCCCGATTGCAGCCTGAGATAGCCATCTTCTTCGAGACAGAGCTGTGGCCCAACCTGCTACACGCCTGCCATCAACGGAGGATTCCGGTGGCGGTGGTCAACGGGCGCCTTTCCTCGAAAGCGCTACGGGGTTACCTGCGAATCAGAGCCCTGATGGCGGATGCCCTGGGCAAGATCGATTGGCTGGCGGCCAAGTCGGAGCAGGATGCAGCACGCTTTCGGCGTCTGGGAATGGCAACCTCGAAAACCACCGTCGTTGGCTCTCTAAAGTTCGATATTTCCCTTTCGAGCAGTGCTTCGACTGATAGTGAGCACTTACGTACCATGTTCAGCGTACGTCCGGTATGGATCGCCGCCTCGACCCACTCAGGCGAGGACGAACAGATGCTTGTCGCCCACGCCAGGCTACGGGAGATCTATCCATCTGCATTGTTGATACTGGTGCCTCGCCATCCTCAGCGCTTCGACAATGTTACTGCCCTATGTCAGCGCGGGGGTGAGACCTTGGCTAGACGCTCCCTGAACGAGACAGTTCGAACCGACACCACGGTGTATCTCGGCGATACCATGGGGGAGCTGATGACGCTCTATGGCGCTGCGGATATTGCTTTCGTTGGCGGAAGTCTCGTTCCCATCGGCGGCCACAATCTGCTGGAGCCAGCTGCTCAGGGGGTTCCGGTACTCAGCGGTCCCGAGCTTGCCAATTTCGAGGATGTCGCCACGGTGTTGCGAGAGGCGCGTGCGCTGGTCGAGGTGGCGAGTGCGCAGGCGTTAGGGGAGGCCCTGATCACGCTGATGGAAAACCCGGATGAGCGCCGGCGTCAGGGCGCCGCCGGGCGCGCCGCCATTGCGGCTAATGTCGGCGCTTTGCAGCGTACCCTGGAGGGCCTGGATCGGCTTCTTGGTAAACACTGAATAAAATGTCTGCACCGGCGTATCGCTGCGTTGCGCGGTACTGGTGCGCCAGCCCGGTCAAAGATCGCCTAACCCCTCGTTATGTCTCGCCTTTTGCGTTCCGTGCGCCTTGCGACGTAGTGACGCCCGCTTCATCCGGTTCGCCGATTTATTCAGCGCTTCCCTTCTGAGTAAGTGATTGCTTACTCCTGGCGCGTCAGGCGTTCTACGCCGCTTTCGCTTCCCAGTAGCAGCACATCCGCCGGACGCCGAGCGAACAAGCCATTGGTCACTACCCCAACGATATTGTTGAGATCGAGTTCAACGGCCTGCGGTTCTTCAATCAAAAACTCATAGCAGTCGAGGATCTGATTGCCGTTGTCCGTGACTACCCCGTCTCGATAGACCGGTGTGATGCCACGCCTGACCAGTTCCCGGGCCACGTAGGAGCGGGCCATGGGGATCACTTCGATGGGTAGGGGAAAACCACCGAGTATTGGCACATGCTTCGAGGCGTCGGCGATACAGATGAAGCGTTCGGCGCAGGCGGCGGCGATCTTCTCCCGGGTCAGGGCGGCACCGCCGCCCTTGATCATTTCCAGATGCGGGTTGATCTCGTCAGCGCCATCGACATAGACCGGCACGCTGCCAACATGGTTGAGCTCGAATACGTCGATGCCATGCCCCTTCAAGCGCTCCGCAGTTGCTTGAGAGCTGGCCACCGCCCCCTGAAAATCATGACGCAGCTTGGCCAGTAGATCGATGAAGTGATTGGCGGTGGAACCGGTGCCCACGCCAATCACCGTGTCCTTGGCAAGCAGAGGGCGAATTTCATCGATGGCCGCAGCGGCCACCGCACGCTTGAGTGCGTCCTGATTCATGAGAAGACTCGTTGGCCAATGGTAAAAATGCCATTATAGGCGATCCCATCGGCTCGGTAACCGCCGCTCTTTCGGCAACGCCCTCTCCTCGAGAGCGTTCAGCCGCTGAATTGCTCGACTTTCAGGACATCAGGATGCTCGAAGATACCGTCAAGAAGATACTCCAGGCTCGCGTCTATGAAGCGGCAAGGGAGACACCCATTACCCCCGCGCCGTTTCTATCTCGGCGGCTCAACAATCAGGTGCTGATCAAGCGCGAGGATCTTCAACCGGTATTCTCCTTCAAGATTCGCGGCGCCTATAACCGCATGGCGCAGCTATCCGAGGCTCAGAAAGCCAAGGGGGTAATCGCGGCGTCTGCGGGCAATCATGCCCAGGGGTTGGCCCTGGCGGCAAAACTGATGGGGGTGAAAGCGGTCATCGTGATGCCGCGCATCACCCCGGAGATCAAGGTTCAGGCGGTGCGGGCGCGGGGCGCCCGGGTCGTGCTGCGCGGCGATGCCTTCAGCGAGGCGCTGGTTCATGCTCGGGAGCTGATCGCAGAGCACGGCTATACCTACGTACCGCCCTTTGACGATCCGGATGTGATTGCCGGTCAGGGTACCGTGGGCATGGAGATTCTGCGCCAGCACACCGGCCGGCTCGATGCCATCTTCGTGCCGGTGGGCGGCGGCGGCCTGATCGCCGGTGTTGTGGCCTACGTCAAGTATCTGCGCCCGGAGATCAAGGTCATTGGCGTCGAAGCGGAAGACAGCGCCTGCCTCAAGGCGGCGCTTGAAGCCGGCAAGCGTGTGACCCTCAAGGATGTGGGGGTCTTTGCGGAAGGCGTGGCGGTGGCCCAGATCGGCGAGGCACCTTTTGCCATCCTGAAGGATCTGGTCGATGGTGTGATCACCGTCAATACCGATGAAATGTGCGCCGCGGTCAAGGATATCTTCGAAGATACCCGAGCAGTGGCGGAAACCTCGGGTGCTCTGTCTCTGGCGGGGCTCAAGAAGTATGTGCAGCAGGCCGGGGCCGAAGGCGAGACGCTGTTATGCATCAACTCCGGCGCCAATACCAATTTTGATCGCTTGCAGCATATCGCCGAGCGTACCGAACTCGGCGAACAGCGCGAGGCGATCCTGGCAGTGACCATTCCCGAGCGGCCGGGCAGCTTCAAGCACTTCTGCAAGATCATTGGCAAGCGCATGGTCACCGAGTTCAATTATCGGTACGCCGACGCGCAGCAGGCGCATATCTTCGTCGGAGTACAGGTCAAGCCCGGGGGAGAGGATCGCCAGGAAGTGATTCGTAAGCTGCAGGAGGCGGATTATCCGGTAGAGGATCTTACCGATAACGAGCTTGCCAAGCTGCATATGCGCCATCTGGGGGGCGGTCGGCCTCGCGAGCATTTCGACGAACAGGTCTATCGCTTCGAGTTCCCCGAGCGCCCCGGCGCCTTGATGAACTTTCTCACTCATCTACCGGCGGACTGGAATATCTCGCTGTTCCATTATCGTAACCACGGTGCAGCCTATGGCCGCGTACTGGTGGGCATGCAGATTCCCAACGGTGACCGGGGCCACGTGGAAGAGCACTTCGACGAGATCGGCTATCGCTACTGGAAAGAGAGCGATAATGTGGCCTATCGCCTGTTCATGGCTTGAGCTTTTAGAGCTTATAACCGCTAATTGGAGAGTTTTAGGCGCTTATTCAGACGTTTGTTTCACATTTTTAGACGTATTCTGTGTTCAGAAAGCGAAGAGGCAGCAAGCACCTTCCCAACCGCAAACATGAATGAAGGGTTGCTCACGCCAATAGCTTTCTGCTCCGGGTCTACGGTAAAAGAAATACGACTAGCTTATTGTCATTCTTTTTCCGTAGACCTATAGTCAAGCCTGCTGGTTGAGGCCGTAGTGTGAAATTTTACGGAGTTTTTATGCCATGAAGCGTAAACCTGATTTGATCATGGCGTTGATGATTATCTTTGTACTGGGTGCTGTTGCGACCGGCTATGCACAAGCCGTCGTTGGCGGTTGATTACTGACTAGAGTACCCAGCATCTATCGACGTCGCATCCGCGCGTGAGATACCCGATTTCAAGACCGGTAGCCAGCCTGTTGCTGTCTACCGGTTTTCGTTCTTCAAATAGGCCAAAGCCCTTCATGGGCGAATGACGCGCCGATCGCTCACGATAGCGTCCAGCGGAACATCCCAAGGCGCCAATGGCAGGCGATCGACACGCTGACAATCGTGGCTAACACCCATTAGCTTCGGGCGGGGATGGCGATGGCGAACGAACGCAAAGGTTCGGTCGTAAAAGCCGCCGCCCATGCCCATCCGATTACCCTCGTCATCGAAGCCCACCAATGGCAGCAATACCAGATCCAGCGCCCAGGCGGGTAGCCGCCGTGCACGATGCGCTCCATGACGAGTATCCGGTTCGCGAATACCGAAGCGATTGCTGACCATGGGCGTGTCTGAATGATAATGCACGAACCATAACCGATTGTCGGAAAGCGGACGCAATACCGGTAGATAGGTTTTGGCCCCACGGCGCTGCAGCCAATCCAGTAGCGGGGTGGCATCTATTTCGGCATCGTTTGGCAGGTAGAGCGCGACACGTCGGGCGCGTTGAACTTCAGGCAGGCACCGCAATTGATTGCATAGCGCCAGGGAGGCTAATCGCTGCTCTCGTTTTGACAGCGAACGCCGACGGCGGCGGAGTTCACGGCGTAACGCCTTGCGCTGATGCTGTAAGGCCGCTGAATCAGACAAGGCGGATATTACCAATCAGGTAGTGTAAACAAAGTGTTCCCCAGAGTGCCGCTGTCGTTCTGGCCCTTGAACCCACTGGTTCAAGGTGGGTGACCGCAGACAGACCGTCAGGCTTTCCGTCGCACGGACATGCACACGGGCCTGTCGATTGGCCCCCTGGGTACTGCGCATAGGCTCGAGGGACTATAACGACTGGCGCACACCCCAGGGAACGATTCAATCTTAACAGAGCCAAGGGCTGCTCCAAAGGGTTGTTTGGATTATTAGGCCTTTAGCGCCCTTGTTCGACATCGCTGAGCGCCTGGCCCAAGCGTGCATTCAGACGGCTCAGGCTGGCTTCGTCTTCGCGGCGCTCTTCCACTGAACGCAGCAATTCATGAGTGATATTCAGCGCCGCCATGATGGCGATCTTCTCTGCGCCCAGCACCTTGCCTCGGGAGTGAATACCGTGCATGGCACGATCGAGATAGCGTGCCGCACGATTGAGCTCATCCTCCTGATCCGGAGGGCAAGCGATGATATAGGAGCGTCCCAGCAGCGTAATCTCGGTCGTTGGCCGTGTGGCATCCGTCATGTCGGGCTCCGAGGGGTGTGGGCCAAGATCGACCCTGTAGGATAATATGAAAGCAATTTCGAGCCACTATAGAGAGGCGGCATAAGACGGTCAACGCAACTCAGATCACGCTAGCCGTTCCGTTCTCTTTATCAATATTCATGGAGCGTACATGTCCATCATCAACGACCAGCAGGACTTTTCCAGCATCGCCAACGTATTTCTTGCCCATGGTAGCCTGCAATCGCCGGCCTTTCTCGATGGGCGCCTGGGTGCCGGGCTATCACTGCATGATCTGACAGCGGAGCAGTGGCTTGAAGAGGTCAGTGCTGCGCTGGGCGTCGAGCAGCCCCGGGATCGCGATGATGCTCAGGTATTGCTGGATTGGCGTCGTCAGGCCCTGGTGGCCCTCTCCGCGCCGGAGCTCAATTACGAGCCATTGCTTCCCGATGACCTGTTCTCCTTGGCCGAGCGAGCCCGGGGGCTCAAGGAGTGGACCCTTGGTTTTCTCGAAGTGGTGGGTGAAATCGGCAGCGAAACGCGAAATGCCTGGTCATCCAACCTGCGTGAAGCGCTTGAAGACCTGGAAGCACTGACGAGCATCGACGAGCTGGCGCTTGATGAGAGTGCCGACAACGAGAACGACCTTTTCGCTTTGTCCGAGCATGCGCGTATGGCTGCCATGCTGCTTTATACCGAACAGCATCCCGGGCAGCCTCAGGTCGAACAAGGTGAACCGGAGCAAGACGATGGCAATGACAAGTAGCATGTTGTCATTAGAGCTGGTCCGCAGGCTTGCGTATAAGTAAGTATATTAATGTATAAACTAATGTTATTTTAACTAATATAATGGTTGATACGTAAATTACGTAACACAATTCATAGATTACACGGAGCTTGTCATGGCCCATGGAAATAATGTGGATATCGCCATTGTCGGCGGCGGACTGGTCGGCGCCAGCCTAGGATGTGCGCTTGCTCCGCTAATCCAGCAGCGAGGGCTGCGGGTCGCAGTGATCGAGGCAGCGGCCTTGGCCGAGGCCGACCTCGATGGTTACCAACCCAGTTTCGATGCGCGCGCCAGTGCCATCGCTCAGGGCTCCCGCTGGCATTTTCAAACCCTGGGTGTGTGGCCGGAAATGGCTCGCCAGGCCCAGCCCATCTCGCTCATTCATGTCAGCGAGCAGGGCCGTCTAGGGGCCACCCGACTCACCGCCGAGGAACTCGGGGTCGAGGCACTGGGTTACGTATTGCCCAATGCCTGGATGGGACAAGTGCTGCATGCCCGATTGGCCGAACTCGAACTCGATTGGCATTGCCCGGCCAAGGTCGAACATATTGCCCCTCAAGCCGATGGCCATCGGCTGGTGCTCTCGGATGGGCACGAAATCACGGCGGCATTGACCCTGTTGGCGGATGGAGGCCGCTCGGGGCTCAAGGAGCAGCTGGGAATTGCAAGTCACGCGGTCCCTTATGAACAATCGGCCGTCATCGCCAATCTTGAAGTCAGCAAGCCGCATCGAGGGGTTGCCTTCGAGCGCTTCACCAGCAACGGCCCGCTGGCACTATTGCCTCTCGGGAGAGATCGCATGGAGCTGGTCTGGACCCAGGCAAGCGGTACGGAAGACGCCATCCTGGGGCTTGATGATGCAGAGTTTCTGACACGCTTGCAGCAGGTCTTCGGCGAACGCGCCGGACGTTTCCGGCGTGTGGGGCGGCGGCATGCCTACCCGTTGTCGCTGGTCACGGCAGAAGAGGTGGTGCGCCCCGGACTTGCGGTACTGGGGAATGCGGCCCACGCGCTGCATCCGGTGGCAGGCCAGGGTTTCAATCTGGCCTTGAGGGGTGTCATGGATCTGGTCAGCAGTCTGGAGAAAGGACTTGCAGCAGGGCGTGGCCCGGGGGACATGGCCACCATGCAAGATTTCGAGGCGCGTCGCGCCCAGGATCGACGTAATGTGATTCGCTTCAGCGATGGGTTGATTCGCCTGTTCGGCATCACCAACCCAGTGCTTTCCCATGCACGGGCAGGAGGGCTGGTCGGGCTCAACCTGACGGGGCCGCTTCGGCGCACCCTGGCACGACGAGCCATGGGGCTGGAGCGCTGACCCTACTCCTTGGGACGACATCGCATCACGTTACCCGGGTGCAGCGGCATGGTATGTTGGGCTCCAGGCTAAAAGGGGTTTGGGCTCGGCAAAGCAAGAAAGGAGTGGCGCGCAATGCAGGAAGGGCAGGAGCGAGCAGAGATCGTGATCGTTGGCGGGGGGCTGGTAGGCGCCTCCCTGGCAGTGTTGCTTGGGGAGGCAGGCCTCGCAGTCAGCGTACTCGATGCACGACCCAAGGCGCTCGACGTGGCGCCTATAGGCAAGGGCCAGCCCGCGCAGCGGGTCAGTGCCGTGACGCCGGTCAGCCAGCGGTTGCTGGAACGACTCAAGGTATGGCCAGCGCTGCAACGAGTGACACCTTATACGGGAATGCAGGTTTGGGAGGCGGAGGGTAGCGGTGCCATCTCTTTCGATGCAGATCAGGCCGGTACGCCGGTGCTAGGACATATCGTCGAAAACGAGGTGATGCTAACGGCACTCGAGGCACGCTTGGCAGAGCTCCCCAGCGTTACCCAGGTATTCGGTGCGCGGGTCGATGCGCTGCAGACGACGGGCGCCGGGCGCCGGCTAATACTTGCCGATGGACGCCATTTTATGGCGCCCTTGGTCGTCGCCGCGGATGGCGCCCGTTCCCAGCTACGCGAACTGGCGGGTATCGAGGTGAGCGCTCACGATACCGGGCAGACGGCATTGGTCACCACGGTACGCACCGAGCACCCTCACGGCGGCGTGGCACGTCAGATCTTTCTCCCGACCGGCCCACTGGCGTTCCTGCCGCTGACCCTCGACGGCGATACCCGGTACTGCTCCATCGTCTGGTCGACGACCCCGCAAGAAGCCGAACGCTTGAACGGTCTATCTCGCGAAGCGTTAGGCGATGCCCTGGCCACCGCCTTCGAACATCGTCTAGGCAAGGTCGAGGTGATCGACGACGCGATCAGCGTTCCACTCACCCAGCGCCATGCCAGCCGTTATGTGGAAGAGGGATTGGCCTTGATAGGCGACGCCGCCCACAGCATTCACCCTTTGGCGGGGCAGGGCGTCAACCTAGGGTTCATGGATGCCGCAGTGCTCGCCGAAGAGGTGATCGAGGCGCACCAGCGCGGCGCCGAGCTGGGCGACCTGCGCATCCTCTCCCGCTATGCACGCCGGCGGCGTGGCGACAATACGACCATGCTGGCGATGATGGACGGCTTTCGGATGCTGTTCGGCGCCGAACACCCCGCCCTTCGCCTAGCGCGCAATGTCGGGCTGTCCGGCGTCGACCGCATGCTGCCGCTCAAGCGTGTGATAATGCGGCAGGCCATCGGTGAGCGGGGGCGTCTGCCGGCAAGCTGTCGTTAAGGAAACACTGCATAAATGGCTGCGCACCTCAAACATTGCGTTATGCGGTGCTGGTGCGCCAGCCCGATCAAAATCCTCACATATACCCCATATGCTCCGGTTTTTGCGCTCCGGGCGCCTTGTGCTTGAATCGCTCGCCGATTTATTCAGCGCTTCCAAATAGGCGATGACTCATTATTGAGTCTGAGCCGGCCGCCGGTCGAGTACGTTGAGCGCCTTGAGCAGGTTCAGGGCTTCCCCCAGCTGGTAATCCTTGACCGGATCGCCGCTGGGTGATCTTGGCTCCTGACTGCCATTGGGGTTGGCCAGGCGTCCGCTGAGATCCGATTCGCGGATGCCGAAGTCGTTGCCTTCTGCTACTTCCAGGCGACCACGTACCACCTCCACGTCCGGGGCGATGCCTTGGGCCTGGATCGAGCGGCCATCCGGGGTGAAGTAAAGCGCGGTAGTCAGTTTTACCCCGTCGCCGTTGCCCAGGGGCATGACCTGTTGCACCGAGCCCTTGCCGAAGCTGGTGGTTCCCATGATCACGGCCCGGCGCTGATCCTGCAGAGCGCCGGCAACGATTTCCGCCGCCGAGGCGCTGCCGCCGTTGATCAAAACCACCATGGGCACGTCCGGAGCTGCGGTAGTAGGCGTGGCACTGAAGCGCATGTCGCTGTCCGGCAGTCGGCCTTCGGTGTATACGACCAGGCCGCTGTCGAGGAAGGCATCCGCCACCTCGATGGCGCTATCCAGCACGCCCCCGGGATTATTGCGCATATCGAGGATCAGCCCCTTCAAGGGCGCCTCTTTGGATAGGTTCTGCAAGGCGTCCAGTACCTGCTGACCGGTACCATTCTGGAACTGGCTGATACGCAGGTAACCGTATCCCGGTTCGAGCAATTCGCTCTTTACGCTCTCGTTACGGATGATCTCGCGAGTCAGGGTAACGTTACGTGGCGAGTTCTCGCCTTCACGCAAGATGGTGATATCGATCTCGGAGCCTGGATCGCCGCGCATCAGCGTGACCGCTTCTTCAAGCGATAGCCGATCGGTAATCTTGCCATCGATACGCAGGATGGCGTCCCGCGGCTGTAATCCGGCCTGGGCTGCCGGCGTATCGTCGATGGGGGCGATGACAGTGAGCTGGCCGTCTTGCAGGCCGACCTCGATGCCGATCCCGCCGAATTCGCCCTCGGTGGATTCGCGTAGCGCCTTGAAATCCTTGCTGGATAGATAGGTCGAGTGGGGATCGAGTTCGCCGAGCATGCCGCGCATGGCATTGCGCAGCAGGGTCGAGTCATCCACCTCATCCACATAGGCACGCTTGATACGCTCGAACACCTCGGCAAAGGTCTGGATATCGGCCACGGGCAGGTCATCATCGGCCTGCTGTTCAGGGGCGCTGAAGGCGACCGGCGATAGGCCGATCAACAAGATGGGAAGTAGCCGGATCAGACGAGGAAGGCGCATTCTTTCTCTCATATCGCAACGAACAAAGGGGTCAGCATAGCGTCACCGCAAAGGCGACGCTACATCTTGGCGAATGCAAGTCGTCAGCGTTGCCCGATCCACTGGCGCGGATTGATGGGCTTGCCGTCGCGTCGCACTTCGAAATAGAGCGCCGTTCGCGGGCGCCCGCCGGTATTGCCCACCGTCGCGATGGTGTCGTTGCGTTCGACCTGTTCGCCCGGCATGACATCAAAACGTTGGACATGGGCGTAAAGCGACATGATGTCGTCGCCATGATCGATGATCAGCAGATTGCCGAAACCACGCATCCAGTCGGCGAATACCACCCGCCCCGGGTGGATGGCCTTGATGGCGGTGCCTTCGACGGCGGCAATGACCAGGCCGTTACGATTGACCCCTTCGCCGTCGCCAAAAGCGGAAAGTATTTTTCCCTGCACCGGCCAGGGCAGCTCGCCCTTGGTATCGGCAATGGCCGTGGAAGGAGGCGGCTTGTCGAGGCGCTTGAGTTCTTCGCGCACCTGCTCGAGCACGCGTTCGGCCTGGGTTCGATCCTCATCAAGCTGTGTCAGGCGCGATTTTTCGTCGCTGTAGCGGGCATCGAGCTTGGCCAGCAGCGCTTCCCGTTCACGAGTGCGCTTGATTAATGTCGCGCTCTGGGTTTCGAGCTCTCCCATCAGATCGTTCAGGCGTTCTCGTCGCTGGCCCAAGGAGGTGCGATTCTCGGCCAGTTGCGTGTCCAGGCGAGCCAGGGCATCGATGCGCTCGTTGCGGGCCTGGGAAAGACGATTGAGATACGTCTGCAGCCGATCGAGTCGCGCCGGCTCATCCTGATTGAGCAGCAGCTTGAGTTGGGGCGAATGGCCCAGCCGATAGAGTGCCTGAATCTGCGTTGCCAGGGCCTTGCGCTGTTCCTCTCGCTCGCGCTGCAAGGCTCGGCGGCGCTGCTCGAGCATCTCTATCTCCTCATCGAGCTTGCGTCGCTCGGCCTGTAGCGTGTCGAGACGGTCGTGGGTGTCCGCCAGCGCCGTCTCGACCTCTTCAAGCTGGCGACTGGCATCGCTGCGGGCCTCCCGGGTGGTGTTCAAGCGCTTGGTCAGCGCCTGGATATCACGGCTGATGGCGTCTACCCGCGCTTCGGCCTGGCGCTCACTGGTTTGCGCCAGGGCCAGCGAATGGCCCTGGGCAAACAGCAGCATGCAAACGAGTGCGAGCGTGGGGTAACGACTGCCGGACATCACCAAGCTTAGGAGTAATCGACCAGCACGTTGCCGGTCATCTCGTCGGGAATCGCCTCGTCCATCATGGCCAGCAAGGTTGGAGCGATATCGCACAGGCGCCCGCCTTCCTTGAGGCTGGCCTTGCGCTGGGTAACGTAGATCAGCGGCACCTCGAAGGTGGTGTGGGCGGTTTGAGGCGCCCCGGTCTCCGGATTGACCATCTGTTCGGCATTGCCGTGATCCGCAGTGATCAGGCATTCGCCGCCCGCGCGCTCGATGGCCTCCACCACCCGGCTGACGCACTCGTCGAGCACTTCCACCGCCTTGACCGCCGCATCGAAGTCGCCGGTGTGGCCCACCATGTCGCCGTTGGCGTAGTTGCACACGATCAGATCGAAGCTGCCCGCGTCGATGGCCGCGACAAGTCGATCGGTGACTTCCACCGCGCTCATCTCAGGCTTCTCGTCGTAGGTCTTGACGTCTTGGGGTGACGGAATCAGCTCCCGCGTCTCGCCGGAATACTCCTCTTCGCGGCCACCGGAAAAGAAGAAAGTGACGTGGGCGTACTTCTCGGTTTCCGCGATACGCAGCTGGGTCAGGCCGCGATTGGCGACCACTTCACCCAGGGTGTTGTGCAGACCGGAAGGGGGAAAGGCGCAGTCCGCGGGAATATCCGCGGCGTACTGGGTCAGCATCACCAGGCCACGACCGGCAAGCTTGGGTCGTGCCTGGCGATTGAAACCGTCGAAGTCATCTTCGACGAAGGCGCGAGTCAGCTCCCGGGCGCGATCGGCGCGGAAGTTCATGAAGATGGCGGCATCGCCATCCGCCATGGTGATGGCTTCACCGGTTGGGCGAATGCTGGTGGCGGCGACGAACTCATCGGTCTCGCCGCGCTCATAAGCCGCGGCGAGGCCCGATTCAGCGTCGTCGGCACTATGTTCGCCGTCGCCCTGGGTAATCACACGATAGGCCTGCTCGACTCGGTCCCAGCGGTTGTCACGATCCATGGCGAAGTAGCGCCCGATGATCGAAGCAATGAACCCATTCTCACGGCCGACCAGCTCGGCGAGCTTGGCATCGGTACGTTCAAGAGAGCCTTGAGCGCTTTGCGGTGCTGTATCGCGGCCATCGAGAAAGGCATGCACATAAATTTTCTTGGCGCCGCGACGGGCTGCCAGTTCCGCCATGGCGAGAATATGGTCTTCATGGCTATGCACGCCGCCCGGGGAGAGCAGGCCCAACAGGTGCACCGCTCGACCGGCCTTTATCGCTGCATCGATTGGGCCCGTGAGGGCGTCGATGCTCTCCAGCTCGTCGTCCTCGATGGCCTTGGTGATGCGGGTGAAATCCTGATAAACGATACGTCCGGCGCCCAGGTTCATGTGGCCGACTTCGGAGTTACCCATCTGCCCCTGAGGCAGGCCGACGTATTTGCCATCGGTGTATATCAAGCCGCTGGGGTAGCGTTTTTTCAGGTCGTCCATCACCGGGGTGTTCGCCGCGTGAATGGCGTTGTGTTCCGGGTTGTCGCTATGGCCGTAGCCGTCGAGAATGATCAGTGCCACCGGACGTGGGCGGGAAGTGTGAGTATCTGACATGCTTGGCCTCGCTTTGGATAATCGTTGTTCGCCGCACGCCTCTTGGGCTGCGCATCCGTTTCGTGACAGGTAATGTCTGGCGCTATCATACCGTAGGGGCCGTCAGGCGTCACAGCCACAGCATGACGGACGCAGAGCCAAGGCTTGTGTATACTAGGCGCCGCCCGACAACAGGGGCCGATTCCAACAAGCGTCACTTATGTTCAATAAGAGTTACCTGGACCCATGATCGATCAGCTGTTCGAATTCATTCAGAATCATCCACTGCTAGTGGGTGCCTTTGTGGCAGTACTTGCGGCCTGGCTTGGCTACGAGTTCAAGCGGGGCAATCACGGTGTCGATGCCAGTGAAGCCACCACCTTGATCAACCGTGAGGATGCCGCTGTCATCGACATTCGCGATGCCAACGATTTCAAGGCCGGCCACATCGCCGGTGCACGAAATATTCCCCAGAGCAAGCTCGACGACCGGATGAATGAGCTCGAGAAGCACAAGGGCAAGCCGATCATCGTTGTCTGTAAGCAGGGGCAGGCATCCGGCATCGCCGTGGCCAAGTTGACCAAGGCCGGGTTCGAGCGGGTATCAAAGCTCAAGGGTGGAATGGCCCAGTGGCATGCCGATAATCTGCCCGTGGTCAGGAAGTAGATCATCCCTCTGAGCGTTCACACGAGTTCATACAAGATTCTATAAGGGAGCTTCAACATGGCGGAAGAGAACAACCAGGCCGCACAGGGCCAGGATCAGCAGCAGCTGCAGTTCGCCCTGCAGCGTATCTATATCAAGGATATTTCCTTCGAATCACCGAATTCGCCCCAGGTGTTCCAGGAAGCCTTCAAGCCCAAGGTCAGCGTCGACCTGGGGACTCACAGCACCCAGATCTCGGAAGATCTCTATGAGGTCGTCGTCAAGGTGACTGCTCAGATCAATCACAGCGAGACAGGCAATACCTGTTTTCTGGCGGAGATCGAGCAGGGCGGCCTGTTCCGCATTACCGGGCTTCAAGGCGATCAGCTGGATCACACCTTGGGCGCCTTCTGCCCCAACGTGTTGTTCCCTTACGCTAGGGAGTGCATCGACAACCTGGTCAGCCGGGGTAGCTTCCCTCCATTGATGCTGGCGCCGGTGAACTTCGAAGCCATGTATGCCCAGAAGAAACAGCGCCAGAGCGAGGGTAGCGAGAGCACCCAGTAACACCGATGAGCGATCTCCGGATTTATGTCGATGCGCTCCTCGAACCGGGCAGTGACGTACTTCTGCCCGAGAGCGCAGCGCGACATGTGGTAACGGTGTTGCGTCAGCGGGAAGGCGCACCGCTTGTGCTATTCGACGGCCGTGGCCTTGAGGCGACGGCCGTACTCGTTGAAGTAAACCGCAAACGCGTTCTGGCGCGGGTCGATAGCGTTTCGCCGGGGCGCAGCGAGTCGCCGCTGGCGGTGCATCTGGGCCAAGCGGTTTCCAAAGGCGACCGCATGGACTACGCCATCCAGAAAGCCGTCGAACTGGGCGTGGCCGCCATTACTCCCCTGTATACCGTCCGTGGCGACGTGCGCTTGAAAAGCGAGCGCGAGGCGAAGAAGCACACCCATTGGCAGGCGGTGGCGGTCAGCGCCTGCGAGCAGTGCGGCCGTGCTACCGTGCCAAGAATTCATTCCCCTCGACCTCTGCAGGATTGGTTGGCGGCGCGAGACGAGCCGCTGCGGCTGGTGCTGCATCCCGCGACAAAATCCTCCTGGCGCGAGGCCGAGGACGTTCGCAAGGCGGCCTTGTTGATCGGCCCCGAAGGGGGACTTTCCGAAGAAGAAGTCATCCGCGCTCAGCAGGCAGGCTTCACGGCGCTGACATTGGGCCCGCGCATCCTGCGCACCGAGACCGCGCCGGTCGTCGCATTAAGTTTGCTGCAACATTATTTCGGCGATTTATGAGCCATTCCGCCAACTCGCCGGACTGTCTCTAATTCAACACGAAAGGAATGTAGAGCACGATACTCGGTACTAGCCCCAGGATGATCACGGATAGCAGCATCAATAGAATGAACGGACTCACGCCGCGGATCACGGTGCCCAAGTTGGTGTTTGCCACGGCCTGAATGACGAACAGGTTCAGACCAACCGGTGGCGTGATCAATGCAATCTCGATCAGCACCACGAAGAAGATGCCGAACCAGATGGGGTCGATGCCGAGCGCCAGCACCGACGGGATCAGCATCGGCACCATGATCAGCAGCATCGATAGGCTCTCTAGGAAAAGCCCGATGAACAGCAGGATCAGGGCCACGACCAGCAGGAACATCGCCACGGACTCCAGATGGGTGTCGACCAGTTGGGAGATCATCAGCGGTACCTGATAGAGTGTGACCGCCTTGCCGAAGATCTTGGCGCCGATGATCACCAGAAACAGCACGATAGTGGTCGATAGCGTCTGGCGCACCGCCGCGACGAACGTCTCCCGGGTCAAAGTGCGGAGCAAAAACGCCGTCAGGATAAAGGCGAGTACGGCGCCGACCGCCGAGGCCTCCGTGGGCGTGAATACGCCGGTGTAGATGCCGCCGATCATGACGATCGCCAGGATTGTGGACGGCAGCGCTCGCAGGGTGGCACGGTAACGCTCCGCGCGGCTCGCCTTGGGGGTGGGCCGGTGGGCGGAGGAGAATTTGGCGTACAGCGCCACATAAAGACAGAACAGCACCAGCAGCAAAAGGCCTGGCCCGATGCCCGCCAAAAACAACTTGCCGATGCTCTCCTCGACGATCACGCCGTAGACGATCAGCGGGATGGAAGGCGGAATCAGGATGCCCAAGGTGCCGCCGGCGGCGAGCAGCCCTAAGGTGAACGACTTGGCATAGCCGCGCTCAGTCATCTCTGGAATCGCCACGGTGCCCACGGTGGCCGCCGTGGCCACGGAGCTGCCGGAAATCGCCGAGAACAGCCCGCAGGAGAGCAGCGCCGCAATACCCAATCCGCCGGGCCAGTGGCCGACCCAGCTCTGCACGGCGGCGAACAGATCGCGGCCTACTCCGCCCTTGAGCAGAATATTCGACATCAAGAGAAACAGTGGCACCGACAGCAGCACGAAGTTGTCTAAGGCACCGTGCAGATTCTGGGCCACCATCACCAGCGGTAGCCCTTCCACCAGGAGCATTAGCGTGCCTAGCGCCGCCAGGGCGAAGGCTACCGGCAGGCCGCTGAACAATAACAGCAGCAGTGTGCCGAAGATCACCAGCAGGGTCATTGTTCGTCGCCCTTCGTGGCGTGTTCACCGCCCGGGTTGAAGGTGGGAGCGGGACGAAAGGGCAGACGAATCAATTCCGCCAGACTCTGTAGACTTAGCAAAGCGAAGCCGACGGTCACCGGTAGTTCCGCGACCCAGTTGGGCAGCTCCAGAATGGTCGGCTGGCGCCGCCCAGAACGAATCGACTCGCTGACCACGTCCCAGCCATAGACCGTCGCCATCAGGCTGAAGAGCAGGATCACCACCAGTGCGAAGCCTTCCGCTAGCTGCCGCAGACGCGGGCCGAGCAGGGCCACGATCGCGGTGATACGGATCAGTTCGCGCTTGCGCAATACATAGGCCATGCCCAGGTAGGTGAACCATACTTGCAGGGTAATGGCGATGTCCTGAGTCCAGATGGTAGGGGCATGAAACACGTAGCGCGCCACCACCTCACCGAACAACAGCAAGGCGATGATCACTACCAATAGACCGCCCAGCCGCGCCAACAGCTCGGCCAGGCGATCCACCCAGGCTAATGGGTTTGGCCTCGAAGCCGCTCGCATGGAATCGCTCATTGCATCTGGCGAACTTGATCGACCAGTTCCTGACCGGTCTCACCGGCAGTCTCGATGTAAGCTTGTACGGCAGGTTCTGAGGCCTCTTGCCAGGCCTTGAGCTGCTCTTCAGTAAGCTCGACAACCTCCATGTCTGTCTCGTCGGCGAGAAACTGCTTGGCCTCGAGGTTCTTGGCCTTGGTCTCTTCACGCATCTTCTGCTCGGCAGCCAGAGCCGCCTCGCTCATCCAAGTCTTTTCCTGCTCGGAGAGCTCGCTCCACAACTCGTCGTTGATGACGATCAGAAACTCCACTTGGGCATGGTTGGTGATGGTGATGTAGTCCATCACTTCATACAGCTTGCGCGACTGGGTGGCGGTGGTACCGGTCATGCCCACGTCCACGGTGCCGCGCTGATAGGCCATGAACTGCTCCGACCCGCTGATCTTGACCGGATTGCCGCCGAGCGCCTCGATGAAATCACCGGAGGGCTTGCCTAGCACTCGCACCTTCTTGTCCTGCATGTCCGCCGGATCGACCAAGGGCGCATCGTTGGCCAGCAGCTGAACTGGGCCATAATCCTGCCACCACAGCACCTTGGTGCCGGTCTCGCGAATCATCTCGTCGAGCTGCTGGCGCACCGGGCTATCTGGCCCTGCTGCCTTGGCCAGCACGTCATAGTCGGGGAACAGGAAGGCCACGCTGAACAGGCCGGTGGCGGGCAGGGTGCCGCTGTATTCGTCGATCAGTACCAGGCCCATGTCGACCGCGCCCGAGCTCACCGCCTGAGGGATCTCGCTGCCCTTGTAAAGCTGTGCTGAGGGATAGATCTGCACCTGGATCTTGCCGTCGGAGATTTTCTCGACTCGCTCCTCGAAGAAGCCGAGGTTTTCACCGATGGGGTGGTTCTCGGGAATTTGCGACGACAGTCGCAGGGTACGTTCCGCCAGGGCCGGGGATGACATCAAAGCCCAGGTAATGGCGGTGAAGGTCAAGGAGGTCAGTAGTTTGTTCATTTTGTTCTCCGTTGTTTGGATAAAAACTAGTGGGCGTTATGGCTAGCCTAGTCGCTCGTTTTCATTTCCTCTCGTTGCTTTCTCTCTAGGAACCTTCTCTCTAGGTACGTGGCGCAAATGGCTCGCCGTCTGACCGCCGGGCAGCGCCGCGATCATGTCTGCTGCCTCGAGCAGTCGAGGCAGATCGATGCCGATGTCTATCTGTCCGTCCTGTAGTGCATAAACGAGATCCTCGGTGGCGGTATTGCCGGTCGCGCCCGGCGCGAAGGGGCAGCCGCCCAATCCGGCGGTTGAAGCGTCTAGTGTCGTGGCGCCGTGTTGCAGGGCGAACAGCGCATTGGCCACGCCCATGCCATAGGTATCGTGACCGTGAAAGGCCCAGGACAGGCGATCATCCTGGTAGCGCGCACCAAGACGGCTGAAGTGCTCGGCGACCTGGTAGGGCGTGGCACGCCCAGTGGTATCGCAGAGTGCGACTTCCAGTTCGACGCCCTGAGTCATTTCCAGTGCCGGGGCCAGCACTGCTTCGACTTGTTGCCAATCAATGCGTCCCGCATAGGGGCAATCGAAGCTCGTACCCAGATCCAGTCGCATACGAAGTCTGTCTTGGTCATCCAAAGCACGTAGCCGTTCGATGATGGTTTCAAAGCTCGCCAGCGAATCGGCGACGCTCTGACGCACGTTGCTTTGGTTATGAGGCTCGGAGACCGAGACCACGAACACTAGCTCGCGGATGCCGCTGTCCAGCGCTAGTTCCGCGCCCTTGAGATTAGGGATCAGCGCGGCCAGGCGGATGTCCGGACGATCGACGAAGGCCGCGACGATCTCGCCAATATCCGCCATTTGCGGCACCGCCTTGGGACTGACGAAGGAGCCGATCTCCAGGCGCGTGATGCCCGCATCGAGCAGCGACTGAATGCAGCGAATCTTGTCCTCCGTGGGCAGCGGGTCATTGATTGACTGGAAGCCGTCTCGCGGGGCGACCTCGACGATGTCCGCCCTCCGAGGCGCAGTGTTCAAGGTGTCGTTCAGGGTCTTAGCCCTTAAAGTCTTAGCCATGGGAAGAGTCCTCCTCATTGGCAGGGTGAATCAAGCGATAGCCCGCGCTCAGCGCATCGACCAGGAACTGCAGGCCCAGGGCGGTGAAGCCCACCGGTATCAATGCATAGGGCAGCACCATGGGGGTGCCGAAGGCGCTCGACACCCGCTCGCCGTACTCGAAGGCCTGCAATGCCAACAATCCCCCTCGCCATACCAGGATCGCGCAGAACAGCGCTCCCAGCAGACCGGTAGCGATAGCGATCAGCGCTTGAAACCGTGTCGGCAGCTTGTTCTGGAAGAAGGTGATACGAATATGCGCGTCGTGACGCTGAGCCTCCGCCGCCGCGATCACCGCCAGATAGACGATCAGAAAGGAGTTGATCTCCAGGCTCCAACTGGTCGGCGCGGTAAACACATAGCGCATGGTGGCGTCGTAGCAGACGGTTAGCATCATGAACGCCAGCACCGCCATCGAACTCCAGCGCAGGGCGGCCAAGAGGCCATCCCAGCCGCGCAGGACAAACGAGCTCATCATGATTCGCCCAGCGCCAGCGCAATGGCGCGTTCACCGACCTTCTGGCCGACTTCGCCTTTCCAGTGTTCCCATACAGACTGGGTAGCCTCGTTGAATGTGGCGATATCTTCCTCGGATGGTTGAATAACCTCAACACCGGCGGATTCGACCTTGGGCCAGTACTGTTCAGGGTAGATAGTGTCATTGCAGTAACTGGCGAAGTTGTCGTCGTACCATCCCGCGGCTCCTTGCAGCGCGTCTTTGATGTCACCGTCCAGGGTGTCCCAGCGATCCCGCAGCATGAAGGGCGCAACGGTAAAGCCGGTGGTCGGCAGCTTGTAACAATAGGCGAGCTGCTCCTGCAGGCTGCGACCGATGATTGTGGAAATATTGAAGACGCCAGCGTCCACGGTGCCGCGCTGCAATGCCATGTAGGTTTCCGAGGAAGGAATGCGCACCGCCGCGATACCGTAAGGCTCGAGGGCCTTGGTCGCCTCGAAGCTGACCACGCGCACCTTCTCGCCGCGAAGATCCTTGAGGGAGCGCACCGGTTTGGCATCGCCGCTCCAGATATACTCGGGTTCGAGAATGCCACCGCCGGCGGTGAGCATGTACAGGTTATCCTTGGCCAACTCCTTGTTGATCAGTTTGAACAGTGGACTGCCTTGGGCCAGGCGGTCAGGATTGCGGTACAACTCGCCAACGACGCCCGGCAGGCCGGTGATACCCAAAATCGGTAGCGAGCGGGTGATGTAGGAGGTGGTGTGGAACATGAAGTCGATATTGCCGGCCCGCAACGCGGGCAACTGCTCATCCGCCTTGAGCAACTGACCGGAGTGATAGTAGTCGACGTTGACCGCATCGCCGCCATTCTCCTTGATATAATCGATGAAGCCATTGGAGCCGTAGCTCAGCGCCTCGTAGGAGGGCGTGATGTAGTTCACCCCGGTCAGGGTGGTCGCGGCCTGGGCGCGGCGCGCAAACAGACCCTGCCCACCGAGCAGGGCGGCGCTAGCGCTGGCGAAGGTGCCGTATTTGAGTAGTTCTCGACGGGTCATTGACATGTCGCTTCTCCTTACTTGTTTTTGTATGCATATATTACGTTTCTTCTTTTTACATCTGGTTTGGCAACCACAGGCTGATACCGGGGAACAGCACGAACAGCATCAGCACCAGAAACTGCACGCCCACGAAGGGCAGGGCGCTACGAATGATCTCCTCGATCGAGAGTTCAGGACAGACTCCGCGCAGGGCATATAAATTGAGGCCCACCGGAGGAGTCACCACGGCGGTTTCCAGATTCAGCACCAGCACGATACCGAACCACAGCGGGTCGTAACCCAGCGCCTCGATCAGCGGAAGCAGCACCGGGGTGGTCACCACGATCAACGACACCGCATCGACGATCATGCCGAGCAGTATCAACAGCAGCATGATGGCCAGCAGGATGGCCCAGGCCGGCAAGCTGCTGGCAGTCAGCAGTTCGGTCAGGGTCTGGGGCACGCGCACCATGTTGAGATAATCGCCGAAGATCTTGGCACAGCCGATGATCAGCAGGATGGCACCACTGATGCGTGCGGTGGCGCCGAAAATCTCGCAGCACTTACGAATGCTCAGCGCGCGAAAGACCACCGTCGCGATCAGGAAGGCCCCAAGCGCGCCTATTCCAGCAGCCTCGCTGGGCGTGGCCAAACCCGAATAGATCGAGCCCAGCACCGCTACCACCAATAGGGCCGCATGCCAGATATTGACCAGGCTGAAGAAGCGCTCCTTCCAGGTGAACCGCTGATCAACGGCCGGCGCTTCCTCCGGATGAATGCGCACGCGAATATAGATATAAAGCGACAGCGCCAATGCCAGGACGATGCCCGGCACGATCCCGCCGATGAATAGATCTGCCACCGAGACGCTGGAGACCGCCCCATAAATGATGAACGGCACGCTGGGTGGAATCAGCATCGCCAAAGCCCCGGCGCAAACCACCGATCCCGCGGCCAGGGAGCGGCTATAGCCTCGTTCCAGCATCTGTGGCACGGCAATCGAGCCCACCGCGGCAACCCCGGCCAGGCTAACCCCGGATACCGCACCGAACATCGCCGACGCGCCCACGGAGGAGATCGCCAGGCTACCGCGCAACCAGTTGAGCCAACGTACCGCCGCCTGAAAGAGGCTCGCACCCACCGGGGTGGCGCCAAGCAGATTGCCCATCAGAATGAACAGTGGCAGCGCGATCAGCTCGAAGCTGTTGAGTTGGCCGAATAGCGAGGAGGGCGCAAAGAAGAACGCCATCGAACCCCGTGCCATGTACAGACCCAGCAATCCGGAAAGTCCCAGCGCCAGAAAGATCGGCAAGCCAACGCCGATCAATGTGAGCAGGGCGACCAAGACGAGAATGGGGTCGAGCATGGGAGATAACATGAGGCCACTCCGTTCAGATCACGCCAGAGTCGCGCAATTCGTCCAAGGTGGCCTCGTTGATTCCCAGCCAACCGCTGAGAATCGCCTCGGTATGTTCGCCCAGTTCCGGTCCGACATGCCGTACCCGGCCCGGGGTTTGCGAAAGTCGTGGAAAGACATTCTGCATCGGCAGGGGGTGGCCGCGACGGTCGGGTACCTCGACGATCGCCTCCCGCGCCTTGAAATGCGGGTCATCGAGCATTTCCGGGGCACGATAGACCAGCCCTGCCGGCACGCCGGCCTCGGCCAGCCAATCGACGATGTCCTGGGCGTCATGCTGCGCGGTCCAAGCAGCGACCAGATCATCGATGGCCTGTTGATTGTCGCCTCGCGCGCGGTGGGTGGCGTAATCCGGGTGATCGGCGAGGGTGGGTTGGCCCATCACCTCACACAGGCGCCGAAACACCGTGTCCTGATTGCCGCCGATGATCACATCGCGTCCGTCGCGGCTGGGATAGGCGTTGGAGGGGGCGATGCGCGGCAGAAAACTCCCACTGCGTTCACGCACCTTGCCGGTACGCGCGTACTCGGGGATCAGGCACTCCATCATGCCCAGCACCGACTCGAAGATCGCACTGTCCACCACCTGGCCATAGCCGGTTCTCTTGCGCTGATGCAAGGCCACCAATGCGCCCAAAGCACCATGCAGGCCGGCCAATGTATCGCCCAGCGAAATGCCTACGCGTACCGGCGCACGATCCGGATAACCGCTCAAGTAGCGAAGCCCGCCCATCGCCTCGCACACCGAGGCGAATCCGGCCCGCGAGGCATAGGGGCCGTCCTGGCCGAAGCCGGTCACCCGCACCATGATCAGACCGGGGTTGATCGCTGCCAGCGCCTCATAGCTCAGGCCCCATTTCTCCATGGTGCCGGGACGAAAGTTCTCGATCAGAATATCCGCTTGAGACGCCAGGTTACGTAGTATTTCCTGACCCTTGGGCTGGCGCAGGTCCAGTGTCACAGATTGCTTGTTGCGCCCGATGACGTTCCACCATAGCGGTTCGCCATCGGCATCGACCTCACCCCATTGGCGCATGGCATCCCCTTTGCCGGGGGGCTCGATCTTGATGACGCTGGCACCGAAATCCGCCAATACCTGCCCACAATAGGGGCCGGCAATCAGCTGGCCGAGTTCGAGCACTTTCAAATCGTCAAGTGGTGTGTCGGGAAGCATTATTGTTGTATTCCTCAAAGCAAGTGATTAGGAACGACGGTTCAGTCGTTATCCGACTCTTTAAGTTGAAAGTAGAGATCACGCGCTGCCAGTAGATGGGTACGCATCACATTTTCCGCCCATAATGGATTGGCAACACTGATTGCCCTGAGGATTTCGCGGTGGTGATGCATACTGCGCAATACGTCTTCCTGTTCGTAATGGTGAAAGTTGCGACGGATGATCGAAGTGCGTACCACGTTATCGAGCACCATTACCAAGCGTTGACTACCCGATGCCTGGATCAACTCACGGTGGAACTCATGATTCAATACCGCAATCTTGTCACGACCGTTGGCCTGGTCTGCTAAACGCTCCATGCGTGTGGCTAATTGCTGCAGTCGATCAAGTTGAAACGCTTGGATGTGCTGCGCCGCTTTATTGACTGCCAAGGGTTCCAGTAACAAACGAATCTCGAAAACTTCCTGTGCGTCCTGTTCCGTCCAGGCGCTTACGCGGGCACCATGATGAGGAATCGCCTCCAGCCAGCCTTCAGAAATCAGCTCGCGTAATGCTTCACGTACCGGCGTACGGCTGACCTCGAGTTCATTCGCCACACTGACTTCACGCACATAGTCGTGAGCGCGATACACGCCTTCGAGGATGCGCTGCTTGATCGCTGCGTAGACGTGGGCCGTGGCCGTTTGCGCGGCAGGACGCTCGATAATCACGCTTATCTCCAAGTTGCATGCAACTTATAGCCTAGAAGAGGCAATAAAGCCCATCCCTTCCCCTTTAGTCGCATATGTTGTATGCAATGTTCTAGTAACGGTTAAGTGCACGACATGGCGCTTCATTTTTAGCAAACCACTCACTTGATCTGCCAGAAGGAGATGTCCGGTATTGATTGCTGTTTCTGAAGATCGGGCCGGCTGCCTTTGCGACCTCAGGATTGGTGCCATCAGAACGACTGCGTCATACTGCCAACACCGTTTTCTGCGAATAGAGTCTTGTCATGAATCGAGCCCTCAAGATCGGTGTGGTGATGGACCCCATCGACGCTATCACCTACAAGAAAGATACCTCCCTGGCCATGCTGTGGGCCGCTCAGGATCGCGGCTGGTCGTTGCATTACATGGAGCAGGAGGATCTCTTTCTGGACAACGGCCGGGCCATGGCGCAGCTGCGGGATCTCGAGGTGTTTCGCGATCCCGAAAGCTGGTATCGGCTGGGAGAGCCCAAGGCGACGCCGCTGGCCGAACTCGATGTGGTCCTGATGCGCAAGGATCCGCCGGTGGACGATCATTTCATCAATGCGGTCTACCTGCTCGGTTTCGCCGAGCGGGAAGGGGTGTTGATCGTCAACCCCACCCAGGCGCTACTCGAGTGCAACGAGAAACTCTTCGCCCAGCAGTTCCCGCAATGCAGCGTGCCCTGCGTGGTGTCCAGCAGCGACCGCGTACTGCGCAGCTTCCAAGAAAAGCAAGGTGATGTGATCTTCAAGCCCCTGGATGGCATGGGCGGTAGCGGGATCTTTCATATCGGTCCGGAAGGCCGCAATCTCGGCGCGGTGATCGAGCAGCTCAGCGAACGGGGGCAGCGCAAAATCATGGCCCAGCGCTATATCCCCGAGATCAAGGACGGCGATACTCGCATCCTGCTGATCGACGGCGAGCCTGTGCCTTATGGCTTGGCGCGTGTACCCATGGCCGGCGAGACCCGAGGTAATTTGGCGGCAGGCGCTCAGGGCATCAGTCGTGAACTGACCGAGCGCGACTACTGGCTGGTGGAGCAGGTTAGGCCAACGCTGATCGCCAAGGGGTTGATGTTCGTCGGCCTCGACGTGATCGGCGACTACATTACCGAGATCAACGTCACCAGCCCCACCTGTGTGCGCGAGATCGACGATCAGCGCGGCACCGATATCGCCGGTTTGCTGATGGACGCCATCCTGCGCCGTCTGGGATGACCGGGAGAGTTCAAGAGCGCGACCATGGCGGTAACCATCGATCATTCGTCCAAAATCTCTGTCGGCAGGCGTCATCGTACGCTGCTCGCCTGGGTTCTGGCGCTGCTGCTGCATGCGATCGTCATCGGCGGGCTGGCTCAGTGGCGTTTGGCTCCGGCACCCACCATGAAGGCGCCGATGAGTCTCGACGTGATGCTGGTAACCCAGGCCGCCGTTGAACCCGGTGGCTCTGAGAGAATGGCCAAGGCCGTTCAAGCAGCGCCGACGCCTGAACCAACTCAAGAACCAGCGCCTGAGCCAACGCCAAAAACAGCGCCGGCTCCCGAATCTGCCCCTCAGCCGCCTGAACCTTCTCCCCAGTCGCCCAAGCCCGCTGCCCAGTCGACGACACCAGAGCCCGCTCCTAAGCCGACACCACCAGAGCCAGAGCCATCGCAGTCGAAGCCAGCGCCAAGCGGTCAGGCGCTACTGGCTCAGGCTGGGGAAAGCGTGCGCCAGCAAGGCTTTACGGCATCACCTTCCCCCTACGACAGCGGCGACGAGCGCAGTCGAAGCGCCCAGCGGGCCGCCGAAACCCGCTATGTCGATGCCTGGACCCGGCGGGTCGAAACCTACGGCAATCGCCACTATCCGGCCCCGGGCGCCCTCGATGGGCAACTGCGTATTCGTGTGGTAATCGGACGTGAGGGTCAGTTACGCGAGGCAGAGGTGATACAATCCTCGGGACATTCCGAGCTCGACCAGGCCGCAATGAATGCGGTAGAAGGCGCCGCGCCCTATCGCCCCTTTGACCGGGGGATGGGAACGCGCGATAGCCTGACCATCACGCGGACCTGGCGTTTCGGGAAAGGCAATAGCTACGGCGTGCATTGACGCCAGGGAGGCCCATGCAAAGCTTTCGCAATCATTTTCTACTGGCGATGCCGCACCTTGAAGACCCCCATTTTGCCGGCAGCCTGAGCTATCTATGTGACCACGACGACAATGGCACCATGGGCGTCATCGTCAATCAGCCGCTGGAATTGAGCCTCGATAACCTGCTCGAACAGCTCGAACTCGATGCGTCTGAATGTCATTTTCGCAACATGCAGGTGCACTATGGAGGCCCGACCCACAAGGATCGCGGCTTCATTCTGCATCGCGGCAGCAGCCAGCCCTGGGATTCCAGTTTGCAGGTGGCCGACGATGTCGCCTTGACCACCTCCATGGACATGCTCCAGGCCATTGCTGAAGGCAAGGGGCCGAAGAAGTTTCTGGTCTGCCTGGGTTGCTGCGGTTGGGAAGCGGGTCAGCTCGAGAAGGAGTTGCTGGACAATACCTGGCTGACCGTCGAGGCGCGACCCGATGTGCTTTTTGATTTGCCACCGGAGCAGCGTTTGAGCGCCGCTGCAGGCATTCTCGGGGTCGACCTGAACTTGATGCCCAGCCAGGCCGGCCATAGCTGATGGCCGCAGAAGGCAATCGCCAGATACTGGCCTTCGATTTCGGCACCCGGCGCATTGGGGTCGCGGTGGGGCATGAGTTCCTGGCCAGTGCCACGGCCCTTGAGCCCTTGCCAGTGCAAGACGGCATCCCGGATTGGAATGTCGTCACCCGTCTGGTGAAGGAGTGGGGGCCGGATCTGTTCGTCGTCGGCCTGCCGCTGAACATGGATGGCAGCGAGTCCGAGATGAGTACCCGGGCGCGCAAGTTCGGCAAGCGGCTCTATGGGCGCTATGGCAAGCCCTGTGAAATGGTCGACGAGCGAGGCTCCACCCGGGAGGCCAAGGCAATCGCCCGGGAGGCTGGGCATCGTGGCAACTATCGCGATGACGGCGTCGATGGCCTGGCGGCCCAGCTGATTCTCGAGGGCTGGTTCGCGCACCGCGAGGGGCTGCCCGGCCGTGAATCCTATCGGTAACGTTTCTTGTACGAGGACAGCATAGATGCCACTTCCCGACATTCCGCCGCTACTCGACGCCATGGTCGCCGATCTCGAGACGATCATCGATGAGCATGGCCTGGATCGACAGCGCCTGGCCCTGGTGGGTATTCATACCGGCGGTGTCTGGATTGCCGACGTGCTGCACCGGCGTCTGGCCTTGCCGACCACGCTGGGCGCGCTGGATATCGGTTTCTGGCGAGACGACTTTGGCCACCAGGGGCTGCCGGAAGCCATTCGCTCGAGCCATTTGCCTTTCGAGGTAGACGAACGCGATCTGGTGCTGGTGGATGACGTGGTGATGTCCGGGCGCACCATTCGTGCCGCCCTCAACGAGCTGTTCGACTACGGGCGCCCGCGCCGAGTGCTGCTGGCCGCGTTGATATCACTGCCGGGACGCGAGCTTCCCGTACAGCCGGATGTATGCGGCGCTCATCTCGATCTGCCAGCCGGGGAGCGGGTCAAGCTCTCTGGCCCGGAGCCGCTTTCTCTCTCATTGGTAACGCAAACTCGGGAGACCTCATGATCGACTCCGCATCCTCCGCCGCTGCCCGAGTACAGCTCACCGCGGACGGCCGCCTGCGCCATTTCATCGATATCGAGGGGCTGTCCCGGGAGCTGCTCACGGAGATTCTCGACACCGCCGACAGCTTTCGCGGCGTGCAGGATGCCCAGGTCAAGAAAGTGCCGCTACTGCGCGGACGCACCGTGGCCAACCTGTTCTTCGAGAACTCCACTCGCACCCGGGCTACCTTCGAACTGGCAGCCAAGCGTCTCTCGGCGGACGTGCTCAACCTGGATATTCAGACCTCTTCCACCGCCAAGGGCGAGACCCTGCTCGACACCCTGCAAAATCTCGAAGCCATGCAGGCAGATGCTTTCGTGGTACGCCATTCGGACTCCGGTGCTGCCCACTTCATCGCCAGCCAGGTCACCCCCAATGTGGCGATCATCAACGCCGGCGACGGGCGCCATGCCCACCCGACCCAGGCGATGCTCGACATGCTGACTATCCGTCGCCACAAGGGCGCCTTCGAGAATCTCAAAGTGGCGATCGTCGGCGACATTCTGCACTCTCGGGTGGCGCGCTCCCAGGTGCTGGCGCTCAATACCCTGGGGGTGGCGGAGATTCGCGTTATCGCACCGCGCACCCTGCTACCGGTGGACGTCGAGGATTGGCGCTGCCGCGTATTTACACGGCTTCAGGAAGGCTTGCGGGATGCTGACGTGGTAATCGCCCTGCGCCTGCAAAAAGAGCGCATGGATGGCGCATTGCTGCCATCTGAAAATGAGTTCTACCGGCATTATGGCCTGACTCAGGAAAGTCTGGCCTGGGCCCACTCCGAGGCCATCGTCATGCATCCAGGCCCGATCAATCGTGGCGTCGAGATCGAATCCGCCGTGGCCGACGGGCCCCGGGCGGTGATTCTCGATCAGGTCACCAACGGCATCGCGGTGCGCATGGCGGTACTGTCCATGGCGGTCAGCGGCCAGACTCAGAGTCGTACCCGTTCGCGAGCCTCCTGAGCCCTTGTCGGTAACGGCGAATATCTACTATCTTCAAGGGTCGAAGAGGGCAGCGATGGAGAGTGACGCCGCCTGTCATTTATAGTGCACCACAGGAGTGAAGCACATGTCAGATCAGCAACAACCCCCACAGGAGCAGAACAAGCAACCCGGCGACGAACACGCCATGCGCCCTGAGCCAGAGTTCATCCGCGATAGTTATAGCGGCGCCGACAAGCTCAAGGACAAGGTCGCCATCATTACCGGCGGCGACAGCGGCATCGGTCGCGCCGTGGCCCTGCACTATGCTCGGGAAGGTGCCGACTGCGTGCTGGCCTATCTGGATGAAGACCGGGACGCCGAGGACACCCGCGCTCTTGTCGAAGCAGAAGGCCGGCGCTGTCTTATCCTGAAAGGCGATGTGGGCGATTCGAGCTTCTGTCGCGAAGTCGTCGACAAGACTCTGGAAGAGTTCGGCAAGCTCAACATCCTGGTCAACAACGCCGCCGAGCAGTACGACTGGGACGACGTCACCCAGATCCCCGAGGAACAGTGGCACCGCACCTTTGCGACCAACATCCATAGCCATTTCTATATGGCCAAGGCGGCGCTGCCGCACATGGAAGAGGGCGACACCATCATCGCCACCTCCTCGATCAATGCCTTCAAGGGCAACAACACCTTGATCGACTACACCACCACTAAAGGGGCTATTCAGGGCTTCATGCGCTCCCTGGCGGTCTCGTTGGTGGAGAAAGGCATTCGCGTCAATTCTGTGGCACCGGGGCCGGTGTGGACACCACTGATCCCGGCCAGCTTCGATGAAGAGAAGGTCGAATCCTTCGGTGGACAAGTGCCCATGAACCGCGCCGGCCAGCCTAGCGAGATGGGTCCGGCCTATGTCTATCTGGCCTGCGAGGAATCTTCCTACATGACTGGCCAGACGCTGCATCTCAATGGTGGCGTGGTGCTGAATACGTAACCCGGTCAGGTAAGCGAGGTTGCCAGTCGCGCAGCATGAACCAGTTGCGGGCACTCAGTATCTACTGGCTCATGAATCATACTCCTTTTCCTTGCCATTCAATTCTTTGAAGGCCAGGCGGCTCACCGCCTGGCCAACACAATCAATTCATGTACCAGCCGTGACTTGCCACCACGGATTGCCCGGTCAGGGCGTTAGTGGGGAAGGCAGCCAAGAAAAGCGCCAGTTCGGCAATATCGCTGGTCTGGGTGAATTCCTTGTCCACGGTGCCGCCCAGCATGATGTCGTCGCGCACTTCCTGCTCGGAGATACCCAGATCCTTTGCCTGTTCCGGAATCTGCTTGGCAACCAGCGGGGTCTCGACGAAACCGGGGCAGATGACGTTGGAGCGTACGCCGTATTTAGCGCCTTCCACCGCCATTACCCGGGCCAGACCCAGCAGGCCGTGCTTGGCGGTCACATAAGCAGATTTTAGCGGGGAGGCTTCCTTGGAGTGCACGGAGCCCATGTACAGTAATACGCCGGAATTTTGCTTGTACATATGCTTGATGCAGGCTTTCGTGGTCAGGAAAGCACCATCAAGATGGATCGATGTCAGCTTCTTCCACTCGTCGAAGGGAAAGTCCTCGACCCGATGAACGATCTGGATGCCGGCATTGGACAGTAGAATATCGATGCTGCCCCACTTCTCTGCAACCTTGTCCACGCCATCGTTGACGGACTGCTCATCGGTGACGTCCATTTCCACGGCCATGGCTTGATCACCCAGTTTTTTTGCCGCTTCCTGAGCGCTATCAATGTTCACGTCGGCAATGGCGACACGAGCGTTCGCATCAATGAAGCGTTCGGCTACCTGATAGCCGATGCCGCTGGCACCACCGGTGATGACTGCTACTTTATTATTCAGTTTCATGTCGTTCCTCCTTGTGTTGATCAATAGGGATCGAAGACCCGAATTTTCCCGTCCCTCTCGTTTGGCTCAAGCCAGCCGGGCATACTCATTTCGCGAGTCACATCCTGATAACCGTCCTGCCAATGCTCCTCCATGGAGACGCGCGAAAACTGGAAGTCCTTGGCCTGTGATTCATAGCGCTTGCGCTTGTAGACCAGATGCACGATATCCACATCGCGGCGTTCACCCAGCGCAAGATAGTCTCGTAGCGCCGGATCCCGACGCACGCCCTCGGGCAAATGCTCTGAAATCGTGGCGATGGCTCGGCGTAATTCGAGTTCGCGCCGATAGACATCGGTCACCGTCCGGGTTCGGCTCGAGTAGATGATCTCTTTTTGTCTGTCCTGTACTTCCAGCAGATTGCGCGGAACGCTGCCCCGGGCATTCCACAGATCGATCTGGAATATCAGTATGTCCCGGTCCCTGGACTGGTGCAGCACATGACTGAGCGGCGTATTCGAGACCAGGCCCCCATCCCAGTAGAACTCGCCGTCTATCTCTACTGGTGGCAACGCCGGAGGCAGAGCGCCGCTGGCCATGACGTGCTCAGGGCCAATACGGTGCCGAGTATTGTCGAAGTAGACGAAATTGCCCGTTTCGATATTGACCGCCCCTAGAGACAAACGGGTTTCCCCGGCCTGGATACGGTCGAAATCGACCAGGGCTTCCAAGGTGTCGCGCAGCGGTGAGGTATCGTAGAAACTGGTAGCGCCTTGCGCGCCGCTGAATTGCAAGAGCGGTTGAGGAAAGCGAGGCTTGAAGAACGAGGAAGCGCCAAGAACCATCACGGCCCAGGCGTTGTAGGCATTGAATAACCCACGGGGAAAATCCCCGCTCGGTGCCGACAGATTCAGGGTCGCCGTAATCTTTTCCCAGAAGGTGCGTAGCTTTTCAATACGTTCGCTCGGCGGATTGCCGGCAATAATGGCCGCATTGATGCTACCGATGGAAATGCCTGCTACCCAATTCGGGGTGTAGCCATTTTCGATCAATGCTTCATAGGCGCCGGCCTGATAGGCGCCCAAGGCGCCGCCACCCTGCAATACCAGAGCGGTATGGCGCTCCTCGTCTGTTCGCTTCTGTTCGGTATTGCCCTTTAGCCCCTCTTCTTTTCTGGCCATGGAATTTCTCTCCTCCCTTTTTAAAAGTAGCATGCTAATAGAAAGTCTCTGTGTACTTCCGGTAACGAAAGTTTGCAGAGGTTATCCCTATTGCTTGATCATCTTGATGCAAGGATAGCCACGGATTCATGACAAGATAGCTGCGCTATACTGTGGCCGGCCTCGCGAAAGTGAAGCCGAATAACCCAGTCACCGCCGATAGAGAGCCGCCATGAGTGCCGATAGTCCCGCTGCCCCTGCCTCCTTTATTCTTACCGGTGCTCGTTTGATCGATCCTTTACGCGGCCTGGATGCGCGGGCCGATCTGGCCATCTTGGAAGGACGGATCGCCGCGCCTGACCACTCGGATGCAGCGAAGCTGTCACGCCACGATGTCAGTGGCTGCATCATCACCCCAGGGCTTGTCGATATTGGCGCTCATCTGCGCGAGCCGGGCCCGCGCTACAAAGGTAGCCTCGAGAGCGAATCCGCTGCGGCTTTAGCAGGTGGCTACACCCGCATCGCACCACGCCCGGACACCAGCCCGATACTCGACAGTGCCGCCCATGTGCGCACCCTGTGCGATCGTGCCGACGAGGTCGATGGGGTACGTCTAATACCGTTGGGGGCGCTGACCCAAGGGTTGGAAGGCCAGTTACTGGCCAACATGGCGGGGCTCAAGAGCGCGGGTTGCGTGGCTTTGACCAATTTACGCCGACCGCTGGCGGATACGCGAGTGCTGCGCCGGTGCCTTGAATATGCCGCGACCTTCGACATCCCGGTGATCTTTCACCCTGAGGACGCGGCGCTGGCGGCGGGTGGATGCGCCCACGAGGGCAGTGTGGCCTCGCGCCTGGGGTTGCCCGGTGTTCCCGCCACCGCCGAAACCACGGCGTTGGCCCAGTGGTTGCTGCTGATCGAGCAAACCGGCGTGCGCGCCCATGCGGCCCATCTTTCCTGTGCGCGAAGCGTCGCGTTGATCGAAGAGGCCAAGCAGCGTGGACTGCCGGTGACCTGCGATGTGTCCATGGCGCATCTGCATTGGAGCGATGCGGCGCTGGAGGGCTTCGATACGCTGTTTCATCTGCAACCACCGCTGCGCACCTTGGCGGATCGTGATGCCCTGCGCGACGGCGTAACGCGGGGTGTGATCGATGCCATCGTCAGCGGCCATCTACCCCACGAACAGGCGGCCAAGATGGCCCCTTTTGCGGCCTCGGAGCCGGGCATGAGCACCCTGGAGACCACCTGGGCCATGGGGTGGGCGCTGGTCGAGGAAGAGATTTTCGATGCGACAACGCTAGTAAACTGCCTGAGTGCCGGTCCGACGCGGGTACTGGGGCTGAAATCGGAAGCGCTTGGACCGGGTGCGCTGGCCGAGTTGGCCGTCTTCGATCTGGCGCGTCGCTGGACGCCGGATGAAACCACGCTCCACTCCGCGGGACTCAATACGCCGCTATTGAATCAGCCGTTGAATGGGCGCTGTGTATTAACGCTAATAGGCGGAGAAGTGCGCTTTAATGCGAACAATTGACATTACATTGATACGAGTCAATGAGTAATCCGTCAGGTCATCGATACTTCTGAACAACAACAGGAGGTATGTCATGACCACTCGGGGGCATCTATCATCAGAATCTGTCTTACAAGGCGGTAAGAGTTTCACGGAGCATGTGCAGGGGCCCGGCATCGTGCATCAGATGGCGGTGCTGGAACCGGTAATGCTCAATGAGCTGATCAGCGATCTCAAGGCGCCGCTGAACGCCAATTTCGAGTGTGCTGTCGAAACCATTCTGGATCAGGGTGAGTTGCCTAGCTTCGATGCGGCCGGAACATTGCTGCCTGCCATGCTCGGGCGCTTTGGACTGACACCGGGAAATTATGACACTCGGCCCGAAACCCTGGCGGCACTCGTCAAGACCTGTAGGGGCTGCACCAAGCCTGGTCGCTGCTGGCAAACCTTGCGCAGTGAAGCGAGTACCACTGCGTGCCGTAAATTCTGCCCTAGCGGCGACATAATTGCCCGGGACGCTGCCCGGCTGACGGAATAGCTTGCGTGTTTTCTGCTTTCATGGAACGACGTCAGGCCCGGGCGGGTTCTTCCAGCTGCGGCACTCGACCGCCGATCCGTAGCGTGATTTCCCGGGCGGCACGGCCTACCAGCCCGCCAAGCTCCACAAGACGCGATTCGGGAATGCGCGCCACCGGCCCCGAGACTGAAATGGCTGCCAGGGGCGCGCCATGCTCGTCGTGAATCGATGCAGCCACGCAATTGAGCCCGATCGCATGCTCCTGGCGGTCGCAGGCATAGCCTTGGCGGCGAATTTCCGCCAGGCCCTGATGCAAGCGGGTAGGCGTATCCAGGGTGTTCTCAGTCACCCGGTTAAGGCCCCGGGTCTGCAGAATGCGTTCGATCTCGCGTTCGGGCAGCCAGGCAAGCAGCGCCTTGCCGACACCCGAGGCGTGTAGCGGGGCGCGAGAACCCAGCCGGGTGATCATGCGCATCATCTGGGGCGATTCGCTCTGGGCAAGAAACACTGCCATGCCCTCGTCGCGAATGCCCATATTGGCGGTTTCACCACTTTCCTGGGTCAATTGGCGCAGAAATGGGCGCGCCGTGGCGACGTAGTCCCGCGCTTCGAGAAAGGTATTGCCGATCTGAAACGTCTTGACGCCGATCTTCCATAAACCTAGATCGGCGTCCTGGGTAATGAACCCTTGCTTGTACAATGCCTGGAGTAGCCGATGGGTCGTGGAGGGGGCCAGACCCACGATTTGAGCAATATCGGAAAGGCCCAATCCTGAGGGCGTGGCTGCCAATCCCTCGAGAATCGTCAATCCACGTACCAGCGATTGGCTATGGCCACCGCCACCTTTATTGGTGGACCCGGCAGGCCGCCCCACCGGCTTGCGCTTGCTTTCTGTCACGCTCGCTCTCCTCACCGCGAGTTCCATGACGTCCAAGCATACACGTCCCCATCATGGCTGTCCGCCACTTTGGAAAGGGTTTCCATTGTGTTTTCTTGATCATTCAATCATCGAAAACTAACCAGTGGTACGACCCTCCAGGCGAAAGTGGGCGATCTGGTTGATCTGCTCGATGGCGGTACGCCGCTCCTCCTCCGGAGAGTGCTCAAGGCGTGTTTCGAAAGCGGCAAGAATCTTATGCCGATCGCTGCCCTTGACCGCCATGATAAAGGGAAAACCAAAGCGCGATTTGTAGGCTTCGTTGTAGCGATGAAAACGCTCGAACTCCTCCGGGGAGCACTGATCGAGCCCGGCACCGGCTTGTTCCCGGGTCGAATCGGCGGTCAGCTCGCCGCTCTCGGCGGCTTTTCCCGCGAGATCCGGGTGGGCGCGAATCACCTCCAGCTGGCGCTCGGCCGAGGCACCGGCAAGAATCTTGCTCATGGCCTCGGCAAGCCCCTGGGGGGTGTCCTGTTTTTCATCAAGGCCTTTGTCCCAGGTCTGTTCGGCGACCCAGGCAGAGTGCTCATAGATATCGCCATACTGGGCGACGAAGGTATCCCGATCCAGGGTGCTAGGGCGAGGCGAGAGGTGTGCAGTGGTCATGGAATGGTTCCTCTTGTCATGACGAATCATGGAAAATAAGACGGCACTATGTTGTTGTAAGACAAAGTAGAATAAAAGTGTATACAAAAAAACTTTGAAATGTATTTATTTAAGCGCTAAAACTGTATTCAACGAGTAGAAAGTCTATCCTACTGCTCTTTTCATTCTCAGCCCAGCTTCAGGAGCACGACTCTATGGGACGCTTGACGACACACGTGCTGGACACCGCCCTAGGACGCCCAGGCAACGGTTTGAAGATCGAGATATTCCGCCTCGAAGGTGACTCGCGTACCCGATTGGGCGAAGTCACCACCAATGACGACGGCCGCTGCGATGCGCCGATTCTCGAAGGCGCGGATCTCGTCGCCGGAGAATACGAGCTTTTGTTCCATGCCGGCGAGTACCTGGCTAGCCAGCAGGTAGCCGGTGACGAACCGCGCTTTCTCGATCGTATCCCGTTGCGCTTCGGTGTTGCCAATCCCGATGAGCATTATCACGTGCCGCTACTGTTATCGCCCTACAGCTATTCGACCTACCGCGGTAGCTGATGGCGCCAACCCTCCCCAGATCGAACGATAACAACCACATACGATGAGAGTTCACCCATGGAAGCCTATCTACTGGAATTCGGGAACATGCTGCTGCGTTGGCTACATGTCATCGCCGCCGTCGCCTGGATCGGCGAATCCATCTATTTTGTCATGCTGGACAACGGCCTGAAGTCGCCTCGGGCGGCGGAAGACAAGCAGAAAGGCGTATTCGGAGAAATGTGGGCCGTGCATGGGGGAGGCTTCTACCATAACCAGAAGTACGCCACCGCACCGGCGAAACTGCCGGACGATCTGCACTGGTCGTTCTGGAAGGCCTACACCACCTGGCTTTCGGGTTTCGCGTTGTTCGCGCTCCTGTATCTGGCAAGCCCCAGCATCTATCTGATCAATCCGTCCAGTAGTTGGGAGTGGGCTGCCAACATGACCGGCTGGCAAGCCAATGTGGCGGCGGTGCTGTTCTTGCTGTTGGGCTGGGTCATCTACAACGAGCTATGCAAGCGCATCAGCCCCAACATGGAGCGCGACGGCGTATTGAGCATCGCGGTGGCGGTGATGATGGTCGTGGTGTCCTATATCAGCGTACACCTCTTCGCTGGGCGTGCGGCGTTCCTGTTGACTGGTGCGGTAATGGCCACCGCCATGTCCGCCAACGTGTTCTTCTGGATCATTCCCGGCCAGCGGCGCATGGTCAAGGCCATGAAGGCCGGCGAGACTCCCAATCCCATCGATGGCAAGCGCGGCAAGCAGCGTTCGGTGCATAACACCTACTTCACCCTGCCGGTGGTCTTGTTGATGCTCAGCAACCACTACTCGTTCATGTATACCCATGCCTACTCCTGGGTCATCATGGCGCTGTTCATCTTTGCCGGTGCGCTGATTCGCCAGTTCTTCGTGCTCATGCATCAAGGCAATATCCGCCCCGCCTATCCCGCTGCCGGCGTGGCTCTGATCCTGGTCGCGGTTTGGGTGGCTGCACCCAGCAGTCCGCCTGAAGCATCGGCAAGTGCCAACATCGAGACGAACGGCAGCGCCGCAATGTCGTCTGCGAATGGGGATGTCGATATTGCACAGGTTCAAAGCATCATGACCGACCGCTGTGTCCAGTGTCACGCCAAGAACCCCTCGCATGCAGGCTTTGCTGCGGCCCCGGCAGGCATCATATTGGATAGCGAGCGACACACGACGATACAGGCGCAGATGGTCAAGCAGGTCGTGGCGAGCGGTTACATGCCGCTGGGCAATATCACCAAGATCACCGACGAAGAGCGCGCCACGATCGCTGCCTGGGAGCCGGAGCCGTTATAAATAGCCGCCATCGATAGCCAAGAGGCGAGCGACTGCCGGCATCCATCAAAGCGTATACAATGGGTGTTCAGGGATTGCTCAAACGAGGAAGAACCATGAGCCAGCAGGAGGTAATGCACGAGCATAAACCTGCCAGAGCCGGTGGACGCAAGAAGGGCAAGGATGGTGACGGCGCCGAGCGCCACGATGCCATCTACCACACCATCAGTGACGCCATCATCGAGCACCGGCTGCGCCCCGGTGCCCGCCTGCGGGAAGATGCTCTGGCCGATGTGTTCGGCGTCAGCCGTACCGGTATACGCAAGATACTGCAACGCTTGGCTCTTGAGCATCTGGTGACGCTGACCCCGAGACGCGGCGCCAGTGTCACGCGCCCCACTGCGGAAGAAGCCCGGGACGTGTTCGCCACGCGCCAATTGGTGGAATGCGGCATCATGGCGGACGTTGCCCGGCACATGACGAGCGCCGATGCCCGCGTCCTGCGGGAACTCGCCGCTCGGGAGCGCAAGGCGTTAAAAAGCGGCGAGCAAAGTGTCGCCATCAAACTTTCGGCAGAATTTCACACTCGGCTGGCACGACTTTCCGGCAATACGGTAATCGCCGAGTTTATCGGGCACCTATGCTCACGCTCCTCGTTGATCCTCGCCGTTTACGGCACGTCTGGCCATCTGGGGTGCGAATCCCATGATCACGACGAACTGATCGACGTTCTTGAGGCAGGCAAGGGGGAACGCGCCACGGCCTTCATGGGGCGCCATCTAAAGGCGATCGAAGCCTCGCTTTCCATCGTCGAGGAGGAGAACGAAGCGCCGGATCTGCATCATATCTTCTCGCCTTAATTGGTCATGGGGGGTCTTGGCGGTTGCTGCGTAAGCGCTAATCCGTTTACGTTGCAGTGGCGAAGCCTTCTCGTTCGTGTCTTCGTCAACTTTGGCACGGATGGTACCGGATGCCACGAATCGGTTTTTTCGCTATAACGCCTCAATTAGCCGTCGCGTCAGTGGTCGGCTGCATTGAATTGTTAGCTTTCCGCTTTGCAATAAGATCATTCAAAGGAGAGTTACTTGGATATAAAACTTTCGCGCTAGGGACGTCTCCTGCAGCAGGGTCAAGATGAGAGTCTTGATCATCGAAGAAAATATGTGGCTTGAACGCTTTCAAAAACCTACTTTTTTGCAAGCCACCTAGAAAAAAAGCCTGATCGACATATACATCCCAAGCTCTTAAAGTTTTTATTACTCTCATTTCAGCTGGACTATTCCTAGCCGTCATAATTGCTAGTTTAACAGGTGAGTATTCTATGCGGCCAGGCAATCTCTCTTGAACCTTAGACAACTTTTTCAACAAGTTAGCATATGGTCCTTCTTGAAGGGGCACATCTTGCGCCTCATCTTCAGTATTCCAAAAAGTTTCTAAGCCTTCTGTTTGGTTAACAATTTCGCTAGCTTCACTGAAGAGGACTGCGTCTGCGTCGAATGCAAATCTTACTTGGTTTTCATCTAATTTTTCGCTGTTTTTCGGTGGTTCTTTTACAAGTGCAGCAGCACAAACTCCGCTATCTATCACTTTCTGCGCGTCATCTTCACTTGTAGTTAAAAACAAATCCACATAAAAAGCGTCAAGATAACTTGAGCTTTTTTCTCCTGCAGTAAATGCAGAGCGAGTTATAGGCAAACTTCTGCGTCGAATCTCTTTAAGCACTCTGAAGCCAGTTTCAGGGCTATTTCGCGAAATAACCACTACCTCAACTATCGGGTTTTTTTCGCTTTCTTGTTGGTGGCTATTTAAGTTTAACAATGATCTAATAAGCGGCATTCCCGTGCCATCGGAAAGCTCGTCATTCTCTTTTTCGAGCATATACTTACGATACTCATCAATTGCTGTATCGGGATCTGATTTATATTTTTCTTTAAATACTCTGTCGGCTTCAGATAAATCAAAAAGCGCGGTAGCGGAAATTCCTATCACTAACGTCTCATTTAATTCGATTGGCATACTCTCTCCTTGTTAAGCTAACAGGTATTGGGTGGTGCGCATAGATATTGGATGAACACGTCGGCATGTTTAATATTCTTATTTTTCTTCCTGAAAATAATATAAAATATTGATATTCATATAAATTAAGCACGCTTTGGCAACCTATGCAGAATTCGCGTGCTGGCGCGTTTTGCAGAAATCAGCAATACAGCATATGAGATTTTGCAGATAGAGTCGCCTCGCAAATCGTCCAGGTCGATGAAGCGTGTCAGGGTTACGCTAGGGATGGGGCTTTTATCGAGCAGCCTTTGGATAATATCGGCGATGTTGCTCACCCCCTCCAAAGAAAAAGCCCCGCCGACAGTGTCGGCGAGGCCCTTGTTAGCTATCAGGCATAGGCCAGGCGCTTGCGTTCCTTGCCCATCAATCCCCAATAGAATAGTCCACCGAGTCCCGCGCCGATCAACCAGGCATAGCCGTCCAGGGCCGCCAGCGTGGGTATCCACACCGATGAAAGAGAGAACAGCGCAGCGAGCCCGAAGGCGATCAATGCCTTGCGGTTCCAGCCGTTGTCATAGTAGTAGGTGCTGCCGGGCTCGGAAGAGAACATGTCTTGAATGTTCAGTTTCTGACGCCGGATCAGATAGTAGTCCACCACGATGATGCCGTAGAACGGCGCCACGACGGCGCCTAGTACATTCACGAAGCCGGGGATGCCGATGCGACTGATCACCGCCAGCCATAGGGCGCCGACGAAGAAGGCGATGATCGCCGTGATCAGGCCTCCAACGCGAAAGCTGATCTTGCTGGGGAAGAGATTGGCCAGGTCGTAGGCCGGGGGAATGAAGTTGGCCACCAGGTTAATGCCCACGGTGGCGGCGAAGAAGGTGATCGCGGCGATCAGGGTTAGCGGTAGTGAATCGACCCGCTCGATGATCTCCGAAGGGTTGATCAGCGCATCGCCGAACAGTGCCACGGTGCCGGCGGTGATGATCAGCGCAATGAAGGAGAAGAACGCCACGTTGAGCGGCAGACCCAGCAGATTGCCCAGCTTCATCTCGCGCTCGCTGCGTACGAAGCGGGTGAAATCGCCGAAGTTGATCACCACCGCAGCAAAGTAGGCGATCATGGTGCCGGTGATCGCCAGGAAGGCGCTCAGGTCGCTGCCTTCGTAGTCGCCGCTGCTGCTGAAGATGGTATCGATCGCCGGCAATAGTTCGTCCCCGGCCTTGAACCAGACGATGATCATCAGCGCTACCATGACCACGTAAACCAGCGGTCCGGCCCAGTTGAGGAAGTGCTTGATACGCTCGATACCGGCCCAGAAGATTGCCAGCTGAAACAGCCAGACGATGACGAAGGCAAGCCAGCCGATGGCGGAGAGCCCCAGGAACTGGCCGCCGGGATCGCCGAACAGCGCGGTCAGCAGCAGTGCCACCGCGGTAGAGGCGAAATAGGTCTGTACGCCGTACCAGAAGATACCCACGATGGCCCGCAGCAGCGCCGGCAGGTTGGCGCCGCGCACCCCCATGCTGGCGCGCACCAACACCGGAAAGGGGATGCCGTACTTGACGCTGGGTTTGCCGCTCAAGTTGACCAGCACCATCACTATGAAGCCGGCCAGAATGATCGCCGCCATCACCGCCCAGCCGTTCAAGCCGTAGATGATGAATAGCGACGCCGCCAGGGAGTAGCCGAACAAGCTCTGAATGTCGTTCGACCACACATTGAAGATCTCGAACCAGCCCCAGCTACGCTTGCCATGAGGGATCGGTGCCAGGTCCTCGTTATAGAGCGAGGGGTCGTGTCGCGTAATCTTCAGTTCGTCGTCGTGCATGGAAAGCACCTGTCTTGTTGGTTATTGATCTCGGTTTTGCTTTGAAAGGCCTTGATCACTCACGAAAACGCTGGCAAGCGGACCAGTGGCGCATCAATAGATAGTAGATCACCCCGGCAGGAATCAGGCTGGCGTACCAAGAAACGGCGGAAAAAGTCAGCGCCACCGCGGCACCTATCAGCGAGGCGATGATGGCGCCGTAGTTGACGCCACGATAAGGCCCGTTGACGTCGTAGAGCTTGTCCACGTCCAGGGTGCGACGGCGGATCAGATAGTAATCCACCACCAGTACCGCGAAGATCGGGCCGAGGAAGGCGGAGTAGGTCTGCACGAACAGCTGCAGGCCGGCGGCGGACTCGTCCTTGACCAGCTCCCAAGGGAAGGTGGCGAAGGCCAGGAAGCCAACGATGATCGTGGCGGTGCGATATTTGAGCTTGAAGGCGTCCATCAACACGTAGGTCGGCGGGACCACGTTGTTGAGCACGTTGGTAGTGACCTGAGCGAAGGCGATGAACAGTAGGGTCGTCATCAGCAGCGGCGTGTTGTCCACTGCGTTGGAAAACACTTTGATTGGGTCGGCAACCCCAGTGGCCTCGGAGACCATGAAGCCGATCAGCCCCATGAACAGGGTGCAGGGCAGAATCGACATGGAATACAGCGTGGTCAGAAAGCCCGGGCCGGCGCCGTGCTTGAGTTCCCGGGAATAGTCGCTGACGTTGAGCATCATGGTGCTGTAGATGCCCAGGAACAGCATGGTGGCTCCCCAGAAGGGCATGCCCCAGGTGCCTTCGATATTGACCAGATTGGCGGAGATCTCTGCGCCGTAACGATCAACCGTGCTGTAGAACATGTAGGTCAAGGACACCAGGATGAAGCCGCTGCCGATATTCTCCAGCCACTTGATGCCTTGAAAGCCCAGCACCGACAGGGCGATCTGCAACAGCTGAAAGACGATGAAGAACAGTATCAAATTGTCGAAGCCGAACAGGGTGGCGGACACCGCATTCAAGGCGCCGGCGCCGATCCAGCTTTGAAAGCCGTACCAGACGATGGCCGGCACCGCTCGCACCAGCCCCGGAAAGCGGGTGCCGCTGAAGCCGAAGGCACTGCGCGCCTGGACCATGAAGGGGATGCCGTACTTGTAGCCAGCGGCGCCGTTCAGCGTCAGCGCCACGCCGATCACGAAGCATCCGATGGCGATGGCGAGCGTTGCCTGCACCAGATTGAGCGTACCCACAACGCTTGAACCCATGGCGAAGGTGCCGATCGACACACAACCACCGAACCAGGCCAGCAGATAGGAGAAGCGCCCCATGATTCGGGTGGTTTGAGGCGCCAGGGATTCTTGGCCCGGCGCCTTGGAGGTGGTTGTATTCGTTGCGCCGGGGTGCGCTCCTGAAGAGGAGGTCGGGGTCGTCATGTTTGTTTTCTCGCAGTGTTGATTGTCTTTATAAACTTTCTGCAATGCTTGGCTTTAACGATCGGCACGAAACTTAGTCGAAGCGCTGCTCGCTCAGATGCTCGAACTGACCGGTAAACATCTTGGGCCGGGGAAAGGCCAGGTCGCCGACTTTGCTGGTACCCAGACCCAAGCCGACCAGCGCCTCGGAGAGCTTTACCGCGGCGGTCACGCCTTCCACGATGGGCAGGCCGACCGCATCGCTGATCTGACCGGTGAGATCCGCCATGCCGCCGCAGCCCAGCACGATGGCGCCGATGTTGTCTTCATCCCGGGCACGTTTGCACTCGTCGATGATGCGAGTCAGGGCTGCGTCGCTGTCGTCTTCCAGGTCGAGCACCGGAATTTCTGCTGCCCGCACACGGCGGCAGTGGTGGCTGAAGCCGTACATGTCCAGCAAATGTTCGGCGATGATGCCGGTGCGCCCCAGAGTAGTGACGATGGAAAAGCGCGTGCTGATCAGGGTTGCCATGTGAAAGGCTGCCTCGGCGATGCCGATGACCGGCGCCCGAGTCAGCTCCCGGGCAGCGAGCAGTCCTGGATCGCCGAAGCAGGCGATGATGTACGCATCGACCTTCTCCTGCTCTCCCTTCATTACCTCTTCCGTGACGCCAACGGCACTGATGGCTTCATCGAAGTGGCTTTCGATGGAGACCGGGCCGCTAGCAGGATTCGTGGAGCTTATTTCAGTACCCGGTGCGGCGATACGCTTTGCCGCCGCATCGATGGTGGCGGTCATCGTGGCGGTGGTATTAGGGTTGATTACTCGGATATGCATCGAAACGTTCTCACCGGGTAGCTAAGGGCGGTTAAATTTGTTCATGTACAAATTGTGTCTTTGTACACAAAATAGCTGGCTGGCAAGGTGTGCGCAAGTAGGTTTTGCACGGAGAAAACCCCGATTAGCTTGAAACAAAAGTGAATACAGACTAGCTTTATATTGTATACATTAAATAAAAAGGAGCCGTTCGATGTTGTCAAAACATGACGCCGATTATCCTCGCGATCTCATCGGTTATGGTCGCACGCCGCCTCACGCCAACTGGCCCGGCAAAGCGAAGATCGCCGTGCAGTTCGTCCTCAACTACGAGGAAGGCGGCGAGAATAGCGTGCTTCACGGTGACAGCGGCTCCGAGCAATTTCTTTCCGAGATCATCGGCGCCGAGGCCTATCCGGCCCGCCATCTGAGCATGGAATCGATCTATGAGTATGGTTCACGGGCTGGGGTATGGCGCATTCTCAAGGAGTTCGAGCGCCGCGGCCTGCCGCTGACGGTGTTTGGCGTGGCCATGGCGCTGGAGCGCAACCCCGATGTGGCCCAGGCTTTTAAAGAACTCGGCCACGAGATCGCCTGCCACGGCTATCGCTGGATTCATTACCAGAACACGCCGGAAGAGCTCGAGCGCGAGCACATGCGCAAGGCCATCGACATCTTCCAAAAGCTGTACGGCGAGAAGCCGCTAGGCTGGTACACCGGTCGCGATAGCCCCAATACCCGGCGCCTGGTACTCGACGAAGGATCGTTCCTCTACGATAGTGACTACTATGGTGACGACTTGCCGTTCTGGACCAAGGAAAAGAACAGCAAGGGCGAAGCGCCGCCGCACCTGGTGGTGCCCTACACCCTGGACAGTAACGACATGCGCTTCGCTTCACCCCAGGGCTTCAATACCGGTGAGCAGTTCTATACCTATCTGCGGGATGCCTTCGATGTGCTTTATGCCGAAGGGGAAGAAGCGCCGAAGATGCTTTCTGTCGGCTTGCACTGTCGCTTGATTGGCCGCCCCGGGCGCTTCCGTGGATTGCAGCGTTTCCTCGATCATATCGAGGCTCATGATCGGGTGTGGGTCACGCGGCGTGTGGACATAGCCAGGCACTGGGCGGAATATCACCCAGCGCGAACGGCTTCCTGAATAAAGGAGAACACCATGCTGGAACTCAAGGCAGAGCCGCTGACGCCCAAGGCGTTCATGCCCTTCGGCGAGGTGATCGATTCACGCACCTCGGACTCGTTTGCCATCAATTCAGGACTGACGCAGCGCCATCACGACCTTGCCACCGTCGAGACCCTGGGCGAGAACGCTCGGACGCTAGTGAGCATCTTCGTCAGCCAGCCCATTCAAGTACCGCTGGAGTTGTCGTTTCTCGAGCGCCACCCCCAGGGTAGCCAAGCCTTCATGCCCCTGCACGAGGAGCGCTTCATCGTCGTGGTGGCCCCACGAGGTGAGGAGATCGATCCGGCGGAGGTGCGCGCCTTCGTCACCGACGGTCGCCAGGGGGTGAATTATCATGCCGGCACTTGGCACGCCATTCAGTCCGTGCTGGAACACGAAGGCGAATTCCTGGTGGTGGATCGGGGTGGCGACGGCAACAACTGCGACGAATACCCCATCGATCTGCGTGTCACGCTTGAATGATTCTGCGTCGTGAACAGGCTTTATACGAGGAAACACAATGACCACCCGTAGTTACTACGCCCCCAAAGGGGGCTTGCCACCTCAGACGCAAATGACCGCGGATCGTGCGGTGTTCACCGAGGCCTACGCGGTGATCCCCAAAGGGGTGATGCGCGATATCGTCACCAGCTTCCTGCCGTTCTGGGACAAGACCCGGCTATGGGTGCTGGCGCGTCCGCTCTCCGGCTTCGCCGAGACGTTTTCCCAGTACATCATGGAAGTACAGCCCGGTGGCGGTAGCGACAAGCCCGAGCCGGATACCGGCGCCGAGGCGGTGCTGTTCCTGGTAGAAGGCGAGCTGACCCTGACCCTGTCCGGCGAAAAACATCGCATGCACCCCGGCGGCTACGCCTTCATTCCACCGGGAAGCGACTGGCAGGTGCGCAACGAAGGCAACGAGGCGGCGCGTTTCCACTGGATTCGCAAGGCCTATGAATACGTTGAAGGTATCGATCCGCCGGAGGCCTTCGTCACCAACGAGCAGGACATCGAGCCGACGGCAATGCCGGATACCAATGGCGCCTGGGCCACTACCCGTTTCGTCGATCCTCAGGATCTGCGTCACGACATGCACGTGACCATCGTCACTTTTCAGCCCGGCGGCGTCATACCCTTCGATGAGACTCACATCATGGAGCACGGGCTGTACGTGCTCGAAGGCAAGGCGGTTTATCACCTGAATCAGGATTGGGTCGAGGTGGAAGCCGGCGACTTCATGTGGCTGCGCGCCTTCTGCCCTCAGGCTTGCTATGCCGGCGGGCCGGGGCCGTTCCGCTACCTGCTGTACAAGGACGTCAATCGTCATCCCAAGCTGAACGCGTCCGCCGCCTATCGGGGACGTTGAACGAATTAGTGGATAATCTTTCCATTGCATCAAGCCGGCGATAATATCGCCGGCTTTTTTATGGATGGTCTTCAAAGCATTGTCAGCATTAAAATCGTTTATTTAGGCGAGAATGTTTGCTTAAAGGTCAGTAAAACAGCTAATTGGTTAATTTTTAACATGATCTTAAAATTCATAATGTATTTTGTGGAAATGCTTTCCACAAAATATTGACAGGTAGACCGACGACGCCTAATTTGAAGACAACAACAATTTCTATATCTCTTCAGGAGAAGCCGTCATGGCCAAGATGACCGCCGCAGAAGCCGCTGTTCACGTCCTCAAGAAAGAAGGTGTCGAGGTTGCCTTCGGCGTGCCCGGCGCCGCCATCAACCCGTTCTACGCCGCGATGCGCAAGGTTGGCGGTATCGATCATGTGCTGGCCCGCCACGTCGAGGGCGCCTCGCATATGGCCGAGGGCTACACCCGCACCAGGGCTGGCAACATCGGGGTGTGCATCGGCACCTCCGGGCCGGCGGGCACCGACATGATCACCGGTCTTTATTCCGCCACCGGCGACTCAATCCCGATCCTGTGCATCACCGGTCAGGCGCCCCGGGCGCGCATGCACAAGGAGGACTTCCAGGCGGTGGACATCCAGGCCATTGCCGGCCCGGTCACCAAATGGGCAATCACCGTGATGGAGCCGGCCCAGGTGCCGCGCGCCTTCCAGCAGGCTTTTCATCTGATGCGCTCCTCGCGCCCGGGACCAGTCTTGCTCGATTTACCCATCGACGTGCAGTTGAGCGAGATCGAGTTCGACCCCGATACCTACGAGCCGCTGGCGGTCTACAAGCCTTCCGCATCCCGCGCCCAGATCGAGAAGGCACTGGCCATGCTCAACGAGGCGGACAAGCCGCTGCTGGTGGCCGGGGGCGGCATCGTCAACGCGGATGCCAGCGACCTGCTGACTGAATTTGCCGAGATCACTGGCGTGCCGGTCATTCCTACCCTGATGGGCTGGGGCGTGATCCCCGACGATCACCGGCTGATGGCGGGCATGGTGGGGCTACAGACCTCGCACCGTTATGGCAACGCGACGATGCTGGCCTCGGATTTCGTGCTGGGCATCGGCAATCGCTGGGCCAATCGGCATACCGGCGAGCTCGCCAGTTATACCGAGGGGCGCAAGTTCGTCCATGTGGATATCGAGCCGACCCAGATCGGGCGTGTGTTCTGTCCGGATTACGGCATCGTCTCCGATGCCGGCGCGGCCCTTGAGCTGTTCGTCGAGATCGCCAAGGAGTGGCAGGCGGCGGGCAAGCTCAAGGATCGCTCGGCCTGGGCCGAATCCTGTCAGGAGCGGCGGCGCACCATGATGCGCAAGACCCATTTCGACAACGTGCCGATCAAGCCTCAGCGCGTCTACGAAGAGATGAACAAGGCCTTCGGCAAGAATACCCGCTACGTAAGCACCATCGGGCTTTCCCAAATCGCCGGCGCCCAGTTCCTGCATACTTACCAGCCGCGTCACTGGATCAACTGCGGCCAGGCCGGGCCGCTGGGTTGGACGATTCCGGCGGCGCTCGGTGTGCGCCGGGCCGATCCGGATGCCAATATCGTGGCACTCTCCGGCGACTACGACTTTCAGTTCATGGTGGAGGAGTTGGCGGTGGGCGCCCAGTTCAAGCTGCCCTATTTGCACGTGCTGGTGAACAACTCCTATCTGGGGCTGATTCGCCAGGCCCAGCGCGGCTTCGACATGGATTACTGCGTGCAGCTCTCGTTCAAGAACATCAACTACACCGATGAACAGGCCGAACTTGCCGAATACGGCGTGGATCATGTCTCGGTCGTGGAAGGGCTCGGCTGCAAGGCGTTACGTGTCACCAAGCCCGACGAGATCGCCGGCGCCTTCGAACAGGCCCAGCAGCTGATGAAGGAGCATCAGGTGCCGGTGGTGGTGGAGGTCATCCTCGAGCGAGTGACCAATATTTCCATGGGCACCGATCTGGCCGGTGTCACCGAGTTCGAGGAATTGGCGGAAAACGTGACCGATGCGCCGACCTGTATCGGCTCGCTGATCTGACCCGAGCGCTCTGGCGCTGGTCAAGCCGGTGCCGGACTACGATACTCGATAGCTAAACTATAAAAGGAGACCAAGATGCCCAAGTTTGCTGCCAATCTCAGCATGCTGTTCACCGAGGAAGAGTTCCTCGATCGATTCGACGCCGCGGCCAAGGCGGGGTTCAAGGGAGTCGAATATCTTTTCCCCTATGAGTACGCTGCCGAGGACATCAAAAAGCGCCTCGACGACAACGGCCTGACCCAGGTGTTGTTCAATCTGCCCGCGGGGGACTGGGGGGCCGGCGAGCGCGGTATCGGCTGCCATCCCGATCGCGTCGAGGAGTTTCGCCGTGGGGTCGACACCGCCATCGAGTACGCCAAGATCCTGGGCTGCCAGCAGGTCAACTGCCTGGCGGGCATCAAGCCCGAGAGCGTCAGCGACGCGGATGCCCACAAGACCCTGGCGGACAATCTGCGCTTTGCCGCGGACAAGCTCGAGCAGGCGGGCATCCTGCTGATCGCCGAGCCGATCAACACTCGCGACATTCCCGGCTTCTTCCTCAACTACAGCGAGCAGGCACTGGCGCTGTTCGACGAGGTGGACTCGAACAATCTGAAGCTGCAGTACGACATCTATCACATGCAGATCATGGAGGGTGATCTCGCCCCCACCATCGAAAAGCACTTCGACCGCATCGCCCACATTCAGATTGCCGACAACCCCGGTCGTCACGAGCCGGGCAGCGGCGAGATCAACTATCCGTTCCTCTTCGGCCATCTCGACCGTCTTGGTTACGCAGGCTGGATCGGCTGCGAGTACAAGCCTGCCGCCGGTACCAAGGAAGGGCTAGGCTGGCTCGACGGCATCCGTTGAGTTCTGCGACACAATAATTCAGTAGGAGAACGATATGAGCAAGATCGGTTTTATCGGACTGGGTATCATGGGTCGCCCCATGGCGGGGCATCTGCTGGACGCCGGCCACGAGCTGGTCACCGTCAAGCGTGATAAGCCCTTGGCAAGCGAACTGGCGGACAAGGGCATGCAGGAGCTTGCCGATCCCAAGGCGGTCGCCGAGCAGTCCGAGATCATCATCACCATGGTGCCGGATACCCCGGACGTGGAGCACGTACTCTTCGCCGAGGATGGCGTAGTGCATGGCTTGCAGAGGGGCGCGCTGGTCATCGACATGAGCTCCATCGCGCCGATTCCTACCCAGGAATTCGCCAAGCGCATCAAGGATGCCGGCGGCGACTACGTCGATGCCCCGGTGTCCGGTGGCGAAGGTGGGGCCATCAACGCTGCGCTCACCATCATGGTCGGCGCCAGTCAGGATGCCTTCGAGCGGGCCAAGCCGATTCTCGAAGTGATGGGCAAGACCATTACCCTGATCGGCGAGAATGGTGCCGGCCAGACCTGCAAGGTGGCCAACCAGATCGTCGTCGCCCTGACTATCGAAGCCGTTGCCGAAGGCTTACTGTTCGCCTCCAAAGCCGGCGCCGATGTCAGCAAGGTACGCGAATCGTTGCTTGGTGGCCTGGCCCAGTCGAAGATTCTCGATGTGCACGGCGAGCGCATGATCCAGCGCAATTTCGATCCAGGCTTCAAGGTCAAGCTGCATCAGAAAGACCTGAACCTGGCCCTGGAAGGCGCCCGCACCTTGAACCTGGCGTTGCCGGGTACCGCCAACGCCCAGCAGCTGCTGCAGGCCTGCGTGGCCAACGACGGCGCCGACTGGGACCACTCGGGGATATTGAAGGTGCTGGAGAAGCTAGCGGATCATGAGGTCAGCCAATAAGTGGCGCGAACGATCCATGGGCTTCAATGACCGGCGGCCGCGACTATTGCGCGTCCGCCGGTTTTTTGTAGGCTGTTCGTTATTTACATGCTCCATGAGCATGTCTTGTTGAGGAGTCGCGACATGAGCGCCAACGTTTCCTTTGCCGATCGTGATGCTGCGCGGGATTGGCTCACGCGCCTCGCGTATACGGCGATTGCCGCCGTGCATCCCGCCAACCTGCTCCCGGACCAGCTGCCGCAACCGCCCAAGGGGCGTACCGTGGTCGTAGGCGCAGGCAAGGCCTCAGCCGCCATGGCCAAGGCGTTGGAAGAAGCCTGGCAGACTAGAACTCCTGACGCTGAGCTCTCCGGCTTGGTGGTGACCCGCTATGAGCATGGCGAGGCTTGTCAGCGCATCGAGGTACTCGAAGCCTCGCACCCCATGCCGGATGAACTCGGCGAGCAGGCGGCCAAACGCATGCTGGAGGCGGTGAGTGATCTGACCGAGCATGATCTCGTCATCTCGCTGGTTTCCGGCGGGGGGTCGGCGCTCATGACCCTGCCGGCGCCGGGATTGGGCCTGACCCAGAAGCAGGCGCTCTCGAAGGAACTATTGCGCAGTGGCGCGACGATTCGCGAAATCAACACCGTGCGTCGTCATTTGTCGGCGATCAAGGGTGGGCGCTTGGCTGCTGCTGCCCATCCGGCCCGGGTGGTGACCTATCTGATCTCCGACGTGCCTGGTGACGACCCGACGCTGATCGCATCAGGCCCGACACTGCCGGATGAATCCACTCCGGGCGATGCCCTGGCGATTCTCGAGGCGCGGGGTATCGAAATTGCGGACAGTGTGCGTGGGCATCTGTCCGGCGATCATAGCGCACCGCATCAGAACGATTCGGGCTTCAATCGCGATGAGCATGTGGTGCTGGCCAAGGCGGCGGATGCGCTTCGAGCCGCACTCGACCAGGGCAGGGGCGACGGAATCGAGGTGCGTCTGTTAGGCGATGATCTCGAAGGCGAGGCTCGAGAGCTGGGCAGTGAACATGCGGCGATGGCATTGACGGCACAAGATGAGTCAAAACATCCACTCTTGATTCTCTCCGGCGGCGAGACCAGTGTTACCGTACACGGTGATGGCCGGGGCGGTCGTAACGTCGAGTACCTGCTGGGACTTTATGAGGCACTTGCCGGGGCCGAGGGTATTTACGCGCTTGCCATCGATACCGATGGCATCGATGGCTCCGAAGACAACGCCGGTGCCCTGATTGGCCCCGATACCTGGCAGCGCGCCCAGGAAAGAGAGCTCACGGCAGGGGAGTACCTTGCACGCAACGATGCCTACAGCTTTTTTGAGATGCTCGATGAGCTGATCGTGACCGGCCCGACCCGTACCAACGTCAACGATTTTCGCGCCATTCTGGTGCTACCGAGGAACTCATGAATCCGATGCCACACGCCCCTATCCGCCGCACCAAGATCGTCGCCACTCTGGGGCCTGCCAGCGACCGCGAGGGTGTACTCGACGCCTTGATCAAGGGCGGCGTCGACGTGGTGCGACTGAACTTCTCTCACGGCAGCCCCGAGGATCATCGCAAGCGTCTACTGGCGGTGCGCGAGGCTGCGGAGCGCCATGGCCGTACCGTCGCGGCATTGGGCGATCTGCAAGGCCCCAAGATTCGTATCGCACGCTTTGCCGACGGCGCGGTGGAACTCGAGGAGGGCCAGCCGTTCGTCATCGACATGTCCCTGGAACGGGATGCCGGTACCGCCGAACAGGTGGGCTGCGATTACAAGACCCTGGCGGAGGATGTCAGTGCCAAAGACGTGCTGCTGCTCGACGACGGTCGCCTGGAACTGGTGGTGGACAAGGTCGAAGCCCCGCGAGTGCACACCACGGTGCGAGTCGGCGGCAAGCTCTCCAACAACAAGGGCATCAACAAGCAGGGTGGAGGGCTTTCGGCGGCGGCGTTGACCGACAAGGACAAAGAAGACCTGAGGACCGCCATCGACATTGGTGTTGATTATCTGGCGGTCTCTTTTCCCCGCAACGCCGCGGACATGCAGCTGGCACGGGATCTGCTCGGTGAAGATGGCAAGGATATAGGCCTGGTAGCCAAGATCGAGCGCGCCGAAGCGGTAGGGGATGAGCAGACCCTGGACGACATCATCCGCGCTTCAGAGGCGGTGATGGTGGCCCGGGGCGATCTCGGCGTGGAGATCGGCGATGCCCAGCTTATCGGTATCCAGAAGCGCATCATCCAGCGCGCCAGGACCCTCAACCGGGCGGTCATTACCGCCACCCAGATGATGGAGTCGATGATTACCTCGCCGCTGCCGACTCGGGCCGAGGTCTTCGATGTCGCCAACGCGGTGCTCGACGGCACCGACGCGGTGATGCTTTCCGCCGAGACTGCCGCCGGCGACTATCCGGTGGAAACCATCGAGGCGATGCAGCGCCTGTGCCTGGGGGCCGAGCGCGAGCGTGCAGCCCAGGAATCCGGCCATCGCATCCACGAAGGCTTCTCTCGCATCGACGAGACCGTGGCGCTGTCCGCCATGTACGCCGCCAACCACTTGACCGGGGTCGCGGCCATCGCCTGCATGACCTCCAGCGGCTACACCCCGCTGATCGCCTCGCGGATTCGCTCGGGGCTGCCCATCGTCGGCCTGGCTCATAACCCCGTCGCTCAGCGGCGCATGGCCTTGTATCGCGGCGTGGTATCGCTGCCCTTCGATACCAGTGAAATGGCTGCCGACGAACTGGATGCCCGGGCGCTGGAACTGCTCGAGAAGCACGGGTTGGTTAGCCAGGGCGACGAGGTGATCCTGACCCGGGGCGATCACATGAACGCCCACGGCGGCACCAATACCATGAAGATCCTGCAGGCCTAACTTGATGCACGTCAGGGTTCCGGCTCGGGACAGCCATTAGGATGAGGCTTGCGTAACGCGGCAGCTTTTTGTCGAGCTAGCTTTTCCTACCAAGCAAGAACCCGGGATATGTCATGTCATTGCCATCGTTGTCCTTGTTGCCTCCTTCTCCGGCGCGGTTGATTCGCGCTCTCGACCCGCGTATTCCCCTGGCGGTCAAGCGCCGCCTGGTGGAGCCCCCGCTCAATCATGTCTTTGCCGATCCCCTCGAGGAGGGAGAATTCGATGCGTTGGAAGGGCGCCATCTGTCTCTGTGTATCAAGGATCTGGGCGTGAACCTGACGCTGAGCCATCGGCATCGTCGCTTGGTGTTGGTAGAGGGGGCGGGAGAGGCCTGCATCCGAGGCGGCTGGCGTGAATTTCTGTGCCTGGCTACCCGCCGGGAAGATCCGGATAGCCTGTTCTTCCAGCGTCGCTTGATAATCGAAGGCGACACGGAGCTTGGCCTCATGGTCAAGAACCTACTCGATGGTCTTGAAGAGGGACTGGCTCAGGGTCGCCTTGGCGATTTGCTGGAACGCCTTGAGCGCCTCACGCGCCGAGATTGAGGCGCTATGTTGCGTTAGGGAAGCGCTGAATAAATCGGCGAATGGAATGAAGCGCAAGGCGCACGGCACGCAGAAGGCGAGACATAACATGGAGTTAGGCAAGTCTTCGAGTACCGCGCAACGCAGCGATTCGTCCATGCAGACATTTATTCAGTGTTTCCTTAGCTGATCGTTGCGTGGCTATTATCCATGCCCGGCCGACCGTGCCAGTAGCCGTCGCAGATCTCGGCTTCCACCAGCGCCAGTGGGTCGGCGAGGGGCAGTTCGCCGCGCCGGGCCTGGTCGAAGGCGTGAACGACCTCCGCCATGTTCGCGGCACGCGGGCTCAGGCGCGCCACGCCGACGCCCATCGACTGCATGTCGGGGATTTCGCGGCGCAGATCCTGACAGGCGCCGGACATCGTCTGGATGCCGTTGAGGGTGAACACGCCCTCGGCTTCCTGGGAGCGCAGGGCCAGCCCTTCGGGGTAGTGCTGGCAGACGAACTGGCAGCGGTCCTTGGGATACTGATGGCGTCGGGCGGTGAAGCAGCGCGCCGACCAGGCCAGGGGCAGATGGCCGTAGGCGAACACCTCGCAAGGTTGGTCGAGCCCTTCCCGGGCGCACTCGTCGAGCAGGGTGGCGAGATCGTCCCGGGGCATTTCCACGGGAGCGTTCCAGCGCTGCATGCCGGCTTTTGCCAGCACGCTGATGGCCGCGGGGTTGTAGAGATTCAGCGACGCGCCGGCGATGAAGGGCAGTTTTGCCTCGATCAATAGCTGCAAGGCGCTCTGGTCGTTGGCTTCCACCACAAACTCGCCGTTGGCGCATAGCTTGCGCAGGCCGCGCAGATCGGCCTCGGATTCGATCAGCGTCTGGGACGAGAGCACCACCTGCTTGCCGCTTTGGGTGAGCTCACGACCGATGCCCAGCCAGTCGTCGAGTTTCATGTCCCGGCGCCGGGAGCAGACCGTCTCGCCGAGATAGACGATCTCCACCGGCCAGTCGGCGGCATCACGATAGAAATCGGCGTAGTGCTCTCGGGTCCAGTAGAACAGGATCGGGCCGAGTGACAGTTGCATGAGTATCTCCTTATTTCCAGCGGCGTTCATAGGCGCCCAGGGTAGTGGTGGCGCCTTCGGAGAGTTCGCCAAGGTCGACCTGCCAGCTCGGGTCGGGCTGGAAGCGTTCGGGATTGCCGTCGAGCCGGTCCAGGGCCTGGCGCCAGATACCCGCCACCTTGGACACATAGGCGGGGCTACGCTGCCGCCCCTCGATCTTCACCGCGCTGATGCCTAGCGCCTTGAGTTCTGGCAGCAGGTCCAGGGTATTGAGGCTGGTGGGCTCCTCGATGGCGTGATAGGTTTCGCCGTCCACTTCGAAGCGCCCCTTGCACAGGGTCGGGTAGCCCGCCCGCTCGCCTTCGCCGTAGCGATCGATCAGCACGCCGCCCAGGCGTGATTCCAGCCCTCGAGGGGTTTCTTCCCAGCGCACATGGGAAGCGGGAGAACATACCCCTCGGGTGTTGGGCGATTCGCCGGTCAGATAGGAGGATAAATAGCAGCGTCCTTCCGCCATGATGCACAAACTGCCGAAGGCGAAGACCTCGAGTTCCACCGGACTCTGCCGGGCCAGGTCACGTACCTGGGTCATGGACAGCACTCGCGGCAGCACCGCGCGCTTGATGCCGAAATGCTCGTGATAGAAGCGCAGCGCCTCGTGGCTGGTAGCGGAGCCCTGAACGGAGAGATGGCGGGGCAGGTCCGGGTGGCGCCGGGCGGCGTAGTCGAGCAGACCCAGATCCGCCATTATCACGGCATCCACGCCAAGATCTGCCGCCTGATCCACGGCCTTCGTCCACTGGGACCAACCAGCGGGCTGAGGATAGGTGTTGATGGCGCAGAACACCCGCTTGCCGCGGGAGTGAGCGTAGGCAATGCCTTCCCGGGCGCGTTTGTCGGTAAAGTTGAGACCGGCGAACTGACGAGCGTTGGTGGCGTTCTGAAAACCGAAATAGACCGCGTCCGCGCCTTCGTCCACGGCGCGTTTCAGGGCGGGCAAATTACCCGCCGGGCAGACCAGCTCCATGCTGAACTCCTGACTGAGGAAAATTCGTTCATACTAGACGAGCGAATAACGTCAGAAGTTGATGCGTGTCATGAAGGGAGGAGTTTAATAAACTGGCACGCATTTACGCCAAATTGATAGCGCGTGTCGCAAGCGTGTTGTTATCGGCGACATGGATGAAAACCACCGGGGAGAAAGCAGGTGTCTACTATTTTTCAGGGCGTCAATGAAAAAGGCATGCCCCAGACCGGTGCGTCGCTGCTCTCCGGGGTCAGCCTGCCCGCGGCAGCGATTTTCGAGGCGCCACTGGCACACAACCTGGCCTGGATGCAGCGCTTTGCGGATAGTCACCATGCCCGGTTCGCTCCGCACGGCAAGACCACCATGACCCCGACGCTGTTCAAGCGCCAGCTCGACGCCGGCGCCTGGGGCGTTACCCTGGCCACCGCACCCCAGTGCCAAGCGGCCTTCGCCCATGGGGTCGAGCGTTTGCTGCTGGCCAATCAGCTCATCGGCGCGGCCAATATGGCGATCGTCGCCGAGCTGATCGAGGCGGGCGCGGATTTCTACTGTGTGGTGGATAGCACGGCCAACGTTCAGGCGCTGGGGCGCTTTTTTGCTGAACGCGGACTCACGCTCAAGGTGCTGATCGAGCTTGGCGTCATGGGTGGGCGCTGTGGCTGCCGCAATTCCGAGCAGGTCAGTGAACTTGCCCGCGTCATCGACGGTGAGCCTGCGTTGCAACTGGCAGGCATCGAGGGTTACGAAGGTGTGGTTTATGGTGATAATCCCGAGCGTTGTATTCGTGATTATGCAAATCAGTTGGTCGAGATCGCTCAAATGCTGCATCGCGACGGTCTGATTGCGGTGAGCGACCCGATCATCACCGCTTCCGGCTCGGCATGGTACGACCTGATCGCCGAAGCGTTCGATGAAGCTCAACTGCGCGAAGTGTTCACACCGGTGCTGCGCCCGGGCTGCTATGTAGTCCATGACCACGGCCTTTACCACGAGGCGCAACAGGGCGTGCTTTCGCGCCGACCGGACTTGCAGGAAGGGCTGCGCCCGGCACTGGAGGTCTTCGCTCAGGTGCAGTCGCTGCCCGAACCCGGGCTTGCCATTGTCGCCATGGGCAAGCGGGATATCGGCGGTGACCGGCTGCCCATGCCGTTGCGGCGCTATCGAGAAGGGGATAGGCGCGAAGGCAAGCGAAGCGATGAAGTGCTTACGGTCTCCGGCTGGGAGGTGTTCAAGCTGATGGATCAGCACGCCTTCGTTCGTCTGCCGGAGGATGCGGAGGATGTGCAGGTGGGCGATATCGTCGCCTTCGGCGCCTCTCATCCGTGTTTGACGTTCGATAAGTGGCGGCGGCTATGTCTGGTGGACGCACGGCTCAATGTGAAGGAGGTGCTGGAAACCGTCTTCTAGCGTCGTTTTAATCAATGGATAGGGAGATCCATATGGCAGGAAAGAAGAATACAAGATCACTCAAGCATCGGCTCGACGTTTGGCTGATCGTGCCGTTATTGCTGGTTGTTGCAATTGCCTCGCTGATTCCCTTTTTTGAAAGCGATGCCTGGTGGATTCGCTATCTTGATTATCCACGACTGCAGTTCGCCATCCTGCTGGCAGTGCTCATTGTCTTGCATCTGATGCTGGGTGGTTTGCGCCGAGTGACAAATTGGATCGTGACGGTGTTGGCGGGTGTGGCATTGGCCTCCCACGTTTATTACCTCTACCCCTATGTGCTGCCGGTCGAAAAACCAGTCAAGAGCATAGCGGCCTGCCCCGAGGATTCGCGACTCAAGCTGCTCATCGCCAACGTAAAGGAGGCCAACGAGCACGCCGAGAGGTTATTTCAGATCGTGCAAGATACCAGCCCGGACCTGTTTCTGGTGATGGAAACCGACGCCTGGTGGGACCGCCAACTCGATAGCCTCAACGACCGCCTGCCTCATCGCGTGCAGTACATTCCCCGGCAGGCGGAATCTTACGGCATGCATTTACTGTCGCGTCACCCCTTGCTCGACACCCAGATTCGCTTTCGTTTCGATGAGCATACCCCCGCCATCAATACCCGGGTGCGCTTGCCCAGTGGTGAGTCGATCGATTTCCATGGTTTGCATCCGCGGCCACCGCTGTACTGGTCCCAATCCACGCTCCCACGGGATGCCCAGCTACTGGCTACCGCCCTCGATATCCGGGAGGGTGATAACCCTGCGGTGCTGGCCGGGGACTTCAACGCCGTCGCCTGGGAGAGCGTATTTCGACGCACCTTGCGCATTGGCAACCTGCTCGATCCGCGTGTCGGGCGTGGCTTCTATCCGACCTACGATGCCCATAACCCGCTCATCGCCTGGCCGCTGGATCATGTGATCTTTCAGAATGAACTTGGCCTGGTAAGTTTCGAGCGCATGGCCGAGTTCGGTTCGGATCACTACCCGGTGCTCGTCGAGCTCTGCCATCGGCCCGAGCTTGCCGGCCAACAGACGGCTCCGTCGCTCGCCGAAGACGATCTACGCGAAGCGAAAGCCACGATCGAGCGGGCCGAAGTTCAGACGCACGCAGTCGTGAACTGAAAGGCCATCACGGCCTTTCAGTTAGCCATCGAAATTGGCATCCGAATAGAGGGTGCGAATGCGTAGAGTGTGTTCGACCTGCTTGAGCGCTTGCAGCGCCTTGTCGCCGTAGGCCTTGTCGACGTCGATGACTACGTAGCCGACCTTGTCGTTGGTCTGCAGGTACTGGGCGGCGATGTTGATCTCGTCTTCCGAGAGCACACGGTTGATCTCGGAGAGCACGCCGGGCACGTTGTCGTGAATGTGCAGCAGGCGATGCTTGTTCGGGTGCGCCGGCAGCGAGACTTCGGGGAAGTTGACCGAGGTGATGGTGGTGCCGTTGTCGGAGTAGGTGACCAGTTTCTCGGCCACTTCGACGCCGATGTTCTCCTGGGCCTCCAGGGTCGAGCCGCCGACGTGTGGCGTCAGGATTACGTTCTCCAGACCGCGTAGCGGCGAGACGAACTCCTCGCTGTTGCCCTTGGGCTCTACCGGGAAAACGTCGATGGCAGCGCCAAGCAGTTTGCCACTCTTCAGGGCTTCGGCGAGGGCTTCGATATCCACCACGCTGCCCCGGGAGGCGTTGATCAATATGCCGCCTTGCTTCATCAGGGCGATCTGCTCCTTGCCGATCATCCAGCGGGTAGAGGGCAGATCTGGAACATGCAGCGTGACGACATCCGCCCGGGCCAGCAATTCCTGCAGGCTACCCACCTGACGCGCATTGCCCATGGCCAGCTTGGTGACCGCATCGTAATAGATCACTTCGAGCCCGACGGATTCGGCGAGTACCGAGAGCTGCGCGCCGATGTTGCCGTAACCGATGATCCCTAAGGTCTTGCCCCGCGCTTCATGGGAGTTCTTGGCGCTCTTGAGCCAGCCACCCTGATGGGCGCGAGCACTTTTTTCGGGAATGCCACGCAACAGCATGATGGTTTCAGCAAGCACCAGTTCCGCGACTGAGCGGGTATTGGAGTAGGGGGCGTTGAAAACCGGAATGCCCCGGACCAATGCCGCATTGAGATCGACCTGATTGGTGCCGATGCAAAAGCAGCCCACGGCGGCAAGTTTCTCTGCGGCATCGAAAACACGCTTGCTCAACTGAGTGCGGGAGCGAATGCCAATGAAATGGACGTCGCTCACCTTGTCGATCAGTGCCTCTTCGTCGAGAGAGGTCTGCAGATGTTCGATGTTGGTGTAGCCGGCGTTCAGGAAGCTGTCCACGGCGGTCTGATGAATGCCTTCGAGCAGCAGTATCTTGATTTTGCTCTTGTCCAGAGAGGTCTTGGCCATTCTCGAATCAACCCTTATAACGGCGTGAGCCGCCTTTTCAGTAGGTGGTGAATGCTGATGAGTACGCGTTGACAGGGGCGCTATCGTAGCACAGCCAAGATAAAGCAAAATGAAATTGCCACAGCTTGAACATGAACAGCCTGTGAACGTTGCCCCATGCCTGGCCCCACCTAAAGGCATCTTCAGGGCGGATACGAGCGTGTATACTGTGCTTCAAGAACAGTAGCGTTTACTTGACGACGAGTAGCATCATGGCTGACCAAAAGGATGATACAGAGGGCGGCGCACTAAACGAGACGCCAGGCGACTTCGCTGCCACTCTCGAAAGCCTCGAAGCGCTGGTCAACCGATTGGAGTCCGGCGGTCTTTCTCTGGAGGCCTCACTGGCCGCTTTTGAGCAGGGCGTCACGTTGACCCGAGAGGCTCAGCGACGCCTGGGTGAGGCAGAGCTGAAAGTGCAGGCACTGGTCGAACAGCCTGACGGTTCCCTCGATGAAATTCCTTTCGATGATGCACCGAAGGCAGCATCGAACGGGCCCGACAACGCCTTGGGAGGTTAGGGATGACCTGGGAAACTGATAATGGCCAAGGAAATTGACGATGGATAGTAATGTCGCGGAGTTGCCGCTGCGGTTGGATGCGGATCGCGCGCGAGTCAATGCGATCCTCGCGGCATTGTTCGATGATCGACTCATGGTCGCGCCGCGTCTCGAAGCGGCCATGGCCCATGGCGTACTGGGCAATGGCAAGCGTCTGCGGGCGTTGCTGGTTTATGCTGCCGGACGAGCGATGGGGGCCGAGGATGAGGATCTCGACCCCGGCGCAGCCGCTATTGAGCTGATCCACGCGTATTCCCTGGTACATGACGATCTGCCAGCCATGGACGACGACGATCTACGTCGTGGCCAACCGACCGTGCACCGGGCTTTCGATGAAGCAAGTGCGATCCTGGCCGGCGATGCGCTACAAACCCTTGCCTTCGAGCTGCTGGCGGATGCCGGACACTCCCGCCTGGCTGCCATGGTGCGCACCCTGGCCGGGGCGTCCGGTCGTGATGGGATGGCGGCCGGTCAGGTACTGGATCTTCAGACGGTGGGAGATAGTCTGGATGTCGAGACGCTGGCCAACGTCCATCGTCACAAAACTGGCGCGTTGATCCGCGGGGCTATCCGCCTTGGCGGGCTTGCCGGCGCCTCCGAATCCGATCCACGGTTGATGGCCCTGGACGATTACGGTACCGCTATCGGGCTGGCCTTCCAGATCCAGGACGATATCCTGGATGTGGTAGGCGACACCATGACCTTGGGAAAGACCAGCGGGGCCGATGCGGCTCGGGACAAACCGACGTATCCTTCTCTGCTTGGCCTCGACGGTGCTCGAGCTAAAACCCAGGGGCTTCTCGAACAAGCACTCGAGGCGCTGGCACCACTGGGTGATGCCGGTACGCCTCTGGTGGAGCTTGCCTGTTACATGATCGAGCGCGATTACTAAAGAGCCTTTATGAAGCTGTTCGACGAGATTCCCGTCGAGCGTCCGGCGACGCCGCTGCTCGACACCATCGATACACCTGTGGCACTGCGCGCCTTCAGCATGACGCAGTTACTCGAACTGGCGGATGAGCTACGCGCCTATCTGCTTTATAGCGTCGGCTGCAGTGGCGGCCATTTCGGCGCAGGGCTGGGGGTGGTCGAGCTGACCGTGGCACTGCATCAGGCGCTGGACACACCCGAAGACCGTCTTGTGTGGGACGTAGGCCATCAGGCCTATCCTCACAAGATCCTCACCGGGCGCCGCGAAACCATGACCTCGATTCGTCAGTACGGCGGCCTGGCGGCATTTCCCCGGCGCTGCGAGTCGGAGTACGACACCTTCGGGGTCGGGCATTCCAGTACCTCGATCAGCGCGGCCCTCGGTATGGCCCTGGCGGCACGCACCCAGGGCAAACAGCGACGGGTGTGTGCGGTGATAGGCGATGGCGCTCTGACTGCCGGCATTGCCTTCGAGGCACTGGCCCATGCGGGGCATGTGAACGCCAATCTGCTGGTGATCCTCAACGACAACGAGATGTCTATCTCGGAAAGCGTGGGGGGCATGGCGAGCTATCTGGCAAAGGTCTTCACCAGCCGTACCTATACCACGGTGCGCGAAGGCGGCAAGCGGGTGCTGTCGCATCTTCCCGGCGCTCTCGAGATTGCCCGGCGCACCGAGGAGCACATGAAGGGCATGGTCAGCCCCGCGACCCTGTTCGAGGAAATGGGCTTCAACTATGTTGGCCCCGTCGATGGGCATGATCTGCCCCGATTGATCCACATCCTGCGTACCTTGCGCGATCTGGATGGCCCTCAGTTCCTGCATGTGCGAACCAGCAAGGGCAAGGGCTTTCGACCTGCGGAAGCCGACCCGATCGGCTATCACGCCATCACCAAGCTGGAGAAGAATGGTGCCAGCGTGGCACCCAAGGCGCCTGCTCAGGCCCCGGCAGGGCAGGCCCCCGTCACACCCAAGGTCAAGCGCAAGTATTGCAACGTGTTCGGCGACTGGCTGTGCGACATGGCCGCCGCCGACAAGCGACTGATCGGTATCACGCCGGCGATGCGTGAAGGCTCCGACATGATTCGCTTCTCCCGGGAGTATCCGGAGCGCTACTACGATGTCGCCATTGCCGAGCAGCACGCCGTAACGCTTGCCGCGGGCATGGCCTGTGAACAGATGAAGCCGGTGGTGGCGATCTATTCCACCTTCCTGCAACGCGGCTACGATCAGCTCATTCATGATGTTGCCGTACAGCATCTGGACGTGACCTTTGCCATCGATCGGGCCGGTCTGGTAGGGGAAGATGGGCCAACGCATCACGGCACCCTGGATTTATCCTTTTTGCGCTGCGTACCGGGAATGGTGATCATGGCGCCGGCGGACGAGGCCGAATGCCGGGCAATGCTGAGTGCCGCCTATCATCATCCGGGGCCTGCAGCGGTACGCTATCCGCGAGGCACCGGACCGGGTACGGTCATCCCCAAGCACCTCGAGCCCTTGGCTATCGGTCAGGCCGAGACTCGTAGGCGTGGGCAACGCATTGCTCTGCTCGCCTTCGGCAGCCTGAATACTCCCGCTGCGGAAGTCGCGGAGCGTCTGGATGCCACGCATCTCAACATGCGCTCGATCAAGCCCCTGGATCGGGAGGCGGTACTCGAGGCGGCGCGCAGCCATGAATTGCTGGTGACGTTGGAAGACAACGTGATCGCCGGTGGCGCGGGCAGTGCCGTCAATGAGCTGCTGGCAAGCGAGGTGGTCTCGACGGACATTCTCAATCTTGGTTTGCCGGACACGTTCGTCGAGCACGGCAAGCCCGAAGAGCTGCTGAAGGAGTGCGGTCTCGATGCAGGCGGCATCGAGGCGGCCATTCATAAGCGTCTCGAGGCGAAACAGTCCCTGTGACGTTATTCAATATTTCCAACAAAACGAGAGCATCATGCTGTTAGTCATCATAATCGGCGCCGTGCTGGGGTACCTGATCGGCGATTTCCTCGGCATGCTGATCGGCGCGGGGCTGGCCTACTGGCTCGTGCGCCGTCTGCGCAAAACCCTTCTGGGCAAGCTGGTACAGGTGCAAGGGCAGTTCCTTGATTCCACCTTTGCAGTCATGGGGTGCCTATGCAAGGCCGACGGCCAGGTCACTCGAGACGAACTCGAGATGTCCATGCGACTGTGGGAGCGCCTGCGACTCAACGATCAGCAGCGCGAACGAGCCAAGGCAGCCTTCAATCGCGGCAAGTCGCCGGAGTTCGATCTAGATGCCGAGTTGGTCACCCTACGCCAGGTAACCAAAGGCCAGCGCGCCCTGCTGCAGATGTTTCTGCAGGTCCAGCTATCCGCTATTGCCGCTGATGGTGTTGTGCATCCCGCGGAACACGAGATGTTTCTGCGAGTCGCGAGGGGGCTAGGATGCTCCGAGGCGGAAATTCAACAGATCGAAGCCATGCTGCGTGGCGGCGGAGCACAGGCTCCCGGCGCTACTTCCGGTCAGTCGCTCGAGGATGCCTATCGCGTGCTAGGCGTTGAGGAAGATGTCAGCGATGCGGAACTCAAGCGCGCTTATCGACGCCTGATGAGCCAGAATCATCCCGACAAGCTGGCCGGTAAGGGGCTGCCCGAAAGCATGCGCGAAATGGCCGGGGAGCGTACTCGCGAGATCGGTAACGCCTACGAGCTGATCAAGAAAACCCGGGAGCAGCAGGCGGCTTAGCCGCCTGCGCTTGTGTCTGGCGTTGTCTGCGACAGCCACGGGTGATGAACTATGAAATTCGAAAACGCGATAGTAAAAACCAATCAATATGATTGGTAATTTTTGTTAGCAGTCTAATTAGATTGATAGCAGAATGATCTCCATCGAATGAACATCAACCTATTCAAACGAAAGGAAGAGATCATGAAGCTACAGATGACTATTGCTACCATTGCTGTCGCACTTCTACCGGTTGCCGCTCATGCCAGCTTGGCATCCGAAAGAGCCATGCAAGCCAACAGCGAGCAGCTGCAAAAAAGCAGTATGAACGAGGAGGTGGAGAATACCTCTTTCAAGCAACGTTACAGTGGTAAAAGCGCTGCCGCCGCAGAGCGTGCCCGTTTCATTGCGGATCATACCGATAGCCAGACTCACTTCACCGATACCAATGACTATATTGGTGTCCAGAAGCCCGCTGTCGGTCATGCCAGCGACTGGTAATCAAAGTTGTTGTAAACCAACGAGATGTGAATACGAAAAGGCCCTTCGAAGGGCCTTTTTTGTGTCCTGGGCAACGTCATGGCTTTCGCTACCGGCTACACTACGCTCACCCTACGATAGCCGGAGCATCCAATGATCACTCTCTATTCCTATCCCAACAGTCGTTCGTTGCGGGCCGCCTGGACCCTCGAGGAACTGGGTCTCGACTATACCTGCCAGTATATCGACCTGACTTCCGGTGAAGGGCAGGGCACCGAGTACCTGACCCGTCATCCGGACGGCAAGGTGCCGGCGCTGAAGGATGGTGAGCTGACGCTGTTCGAGTCGGCGGCGATCTGCCGCTATCTAGCCGAGCGCTATGGGCAAGGCTCGTTGATGCCCGGCGACCCCACGCAGCGTGCAAAACTCGATCAGTGGCTGTTCTTCATCGTCAGCGAATTGGAGCAGCCGCTTTGGGCATTAGGCAAACACAAATTTGCCTTGCCTCAAGAGCGCCGAGTTCCCGCAGTGATTCCCACCGCCGCCTGGGAATTCCAGCGGGCGCTGGCAGCCTTGCAACGCGAGTTTGATGGCGAGGGCTGGTTGGTGGGGGAGGAATTTACCATTGGCGACATTCTGCTGGGCCATACCCTGAGCTGGGCGAAAAGCGCCAAGCAGCCATTGCCTAATGCTCTGGAAGCGTACCTCCAACGCTGTAACGAAAGACCGGCTCGAAGCGCTGCGCAGAAGCGCGAACAAGAAGCCCAGGAAGCAGAGGCGTAAACGATGCAATTCGAGCTACTTTCCTTGTTGCCACCCTTGCTGGCGATCCTATTGGCGCTGCTCACGCGTAACGTCATTCCCGCCCTGTTTTGCGGTGTCTGGCTGGGCGCCACCATGCTCAACGGCTGGAACCCCGCGACCGGGCTGTACGCGAGCTTCGGCGACTTCATCATTCCAAGCATCGGGGATGAATGGAGCGCTACCGTATTGATCTACTGCGGCCTTTTCGGAGTTTTGATCACCATACTGCAGCGCACCGGCGGTGCCGATGCCATCGCCCGCAGCATCTCGACGAAGGTGAAGTCCGCTCGAGGTGCGCAAGGCGCCACTATGGGATTCGGCGTGTTGATCTTCTTCGAGGACTACTTCAATGCGCTGACCGTGGGTAGTGTCATGCGACCGATCACGGATCGCATGCGCGTTTCCCGAGAGAAACTCGCCTATATCGTCGATTCCACCTCCGCGCCCATGTGCCTCCTGGGGCCGGTTTCCACCTGGGTGGTCTTCGTGATGGGCCTGATCGGCACTCAGCTCAATGCGATGGCGATTACCGGCTCCGAATATCTGATGTATCTGACCACGATCCCGCTGAATTTCTATGCCTGGCTGACCTTGTTAATGATTCTGCTGGTGGTCATCACGCAATGGGATTTCGGCCCCATGGCCCGGGCGGAACACCGCGCACGCAGTACCGGCAAACTGTTGGCGGATGGCGCCCAGCCGCCTTCGGATGAAGAGGTCCGGAATATGGCTGATACCTCCGGCCTGCCCTCTCGCAAGCGCAACATGCTGGTGCCCATTGCGGTGTTGGTGGGTCTTATTCCACCGCTGTTCTTGTGGACAGGTAATTTTCCCGAGAACGATCTGGTGACCGCCGTGGGGGAAGCCGAGGGTGGAAAGTCGATCCTGATCGCCACCTTTATGGCGTCAATAGTGGGCCTTGCCATGGGCATGCAGCAAAAGCGCTTCAATTTCCGCGAGGCGATGGAGATCGTCGTCACCGGTTTTAAAAGCATGACCCTGGTCTACATCATTCTCACCTTGGCCTGGTCGATCGGCAGCGTCACCTCGGAGCTTGGTACCGCAGACTATATCGTGACCCTGGCTCAGCAGGGCATCGCGCCGAGCCTGATCCCCGTGCTGCTGTTTCTGATCGGGGCGGTGGTGGCCTTCACCACCGGCACCTCCTACGGCACCTTCGCGATAATGATTCCCATCGCCATGCCGGTAGCAGCGGCCCTCGATCTGCCTCTGGCGCTGACCATTGCCGCGGTGCTCAGCGGCGGTATCTTCGGCGATCACTGCTCGCCCATATCCGATACCACCATTCTGTCTTCGGCGGGGTCATCCTGTGACCATATCGACCACGTGCGCACCCAGTTGCCCTATGCAGTGACCGCAGGAACCTCCGCCATTGTCGCCTTCTTTGCCGCTGGTCTGACTGGTTCGGCGCTCGCAGCGCTAGGAGCCGGAGTGGTCACGCTCCTGCTCTTGGCATATCTGTTCAGTCGGCTATGGGGGCGACCGGCACCGGAAGCAGCCAGAGACAGTGTTGGAACTTGATGTCAGGCCTTAAAAGGCAGTACCGCGGTATACACCGCGAAGTAGTGAAAGATACTGCCCCCGAGCACGAACAGGTGCCAGATGGCGTGATGATAGGGAATGGCGCGGATGGCGTAGAAAATCACGCCTAGGGTGTAGGTGACGCCGCCGGCGACCAGCAGGGCAATACTGGTGGTGGAGAGATAATCGTCCATCTCGCCGGCGGCGAGCAGAATCAGCCAGCCCATGACCAGATAGATTGCGACCCGCAGTACCTCGAAGCGATGGGGCCAGGCCAGTTTCAACGCAATACCGCCCAGCGCCAGGCTCCAGATCACGCCGAACAGCGTCCAGCCCAGGGGGCCGCGCATGTTGACCAGTAGAAAAGGGGTATAGGTGCCGGCGATCAGGCCATAGATGGCGCAGTGATCAAGGAGCTTGAAGATGCGTTTAAGGCGTGGATGGCGGATGCCGTGATAGATCGTCGAGGCGGTATAGAGCAGCACCAGGGTAACGCCGTAGAGGCTCACACTGACGATCGTCCAGGCGTCGACGTGGGCCGCCATGCTGGCCAAGACGATCAGTACCACCATGCCCGCCAGGCTTAGAGCCGCACCGATGCCATGGCTGATGCTGTGCAACAGTTCTTCGATAAAGCTGTATTCGCTGATGTCGATAGCGCTGTTGTCGCGAGTACCATTTTCGGGATGCGATCGGCTCATTGACTCTCCTCTGGGAACGGAAGGCGCTAGCACCGAATATCGGGGGTCAGGGTTTGCGATGCTTGTCCTCGTCCCCGGCCCGGGTGAAATCGTCTAATGCCATCATGTGGCCGAGTTTGCCGGCCTTGGTCGAAAGATACTGCTCATTGTGCGGATTCAGACCCGTGGTCAGCGGCAATCGTTCGGTAACGGTCACTCCGTCCCGAGTCAACGCATCGACCTTGCGCGGATTGTTGGTCATCAGTTTGAGCGCGGCGACGCCAAGATGATCGAGCATTGGCACGCACAGATCGTAACGCCGTAGATCGGCACCGAAACCCAGGTGCTCGTTGGCCTCCACGGTGTCTAAACCCTGGTCCTGCAGGTGGTAGGCGCGAATCTTGTTAAGTAGCCCGATACCGCGCCCTTCCTGTCGCAGATAGAGCAATACGCCCCGGCCCTCTAGGGCGATACGCTTGAGTGCTTCCTGCAACTGATAGCCGCAGTCGCAGCGCATCGAGAACAGCGCGTCGCCGGTCAGGCACTCCGAATGCACGCGCCCGAGTACCGGCGTTCCATCGGCGACGTCGCCCAGGGTCAGGGCGATATGATCCTTGCTGGTGGCCTCGTCCTCGAAGCCATGCATGGTGAAGGTGGCCCAGGGCGTCGGCAGCTTTGAAGCAGCGATGAAGCGAATCGTCACAGTGAACCTCGGTAAACGCGCGCGACTCTTATTGGACGCGAGCGCGGTCGCAGAGAAAAGAGTCGCATTATAACAGCCGAGGGCTGCCATCCGTTACAATGGCGGCAAATTCGCGACTTGAAGAGAGCCCGATGGAACTCAAGAATGACCGCTTTCTCCGCGCCCTGGCTCGTCAGCCGGTGGATCGCACCCCTGTGTGGATGATGCGCCAGGCAGGGCGTTATCTGCCCGAATATCGCCAGGTACGTGGCGAAGCCGGCAGTTTCATGGATCTGTGCCGCGATACCGCTCGCGCCTGTGAGGTCACGCTACAGCCTCTGGAGCGCTATCCGCTGGATGCCGCCATCCTGTTCTCGGACATCCTCACCATCCCGGATGCCATGGGACTCGGGCTCTATTTCGAGACCGGCGAAGGCCCCAAGTTCAGAAAGCCGGTACGCAGTGCTGCGGAGGTCGACGCCCTCAGCCTGCCGGATGCGGAACGTGACCTGGATTACGTCATGAACGCGGTCAGCACTATCCGCCGCGAGCTCAATGGCCGAGTGCCGTTGATCGGGTTTTCCGGCAGCCCCTGGACCCTGGCGACCTATATGGTCGAAGGTGCCTCGAGCAAGGATTTCCGTCACGTCAAAACGATGCTCTACGACGACCCGGACACCATGCACAAGCTGCTGGATCTGCTGGCCCGGGCGGTTACCGACTATCTCAATGCCCAGATTCGTGCCGGCGCTCAGGTGGTACAGATCTTCGATACCTGGGGCGGGGCGCTATCGACTCCGGCCTACCTGCAGTTCTCCTTGCGCTATATGAAGCAGATCGTTGATGGGCTGATTCGCGAGCAAGAGGGCCGTCGGGTACCGGTGATTCTGTTCACCAAGAACGGCGGTCAGTGGCTCGAGCATATCGTCGAAGCGGGTAGCGATGCGATTGGCCTCGACTGGTCCACGGAGCTTTCCGATGCGCGCTCGCGAGTCGGCGATCGGGTGGCGCTGCAAGGCAATCTCGATCCCAACGTGCTGTTCGCCAATTCATCGGCAATCAAGGCCGAAGTGGCGCGTGTTCTGGCCAGTTACGGTGCCGGCCCGGGGCACATCTTCAATCTTGGCCACGGCATCAGCCAGTTCACCGATCCGGATCATGTCACCGCCTTCATGGACGCGCTGCATGAATTGAGTCCGGCGTACCATCAGCGTTGAGCATGATACGTCACTTACTCGAGAAGCGATGGCTCTGGACGCTGCTGGCCCTGGCCGCCGCCTTGGCCATCGCACTGGGAAGCCTGACCCCCGGCGACGAGATGCCCAAGAACCTGCCCTGGGACAAGCTCAATCACTTCCTCGGCTATGGGGTGCTGGCGGCATTGACCGGGCTTGCCGGGCTGCGACTGTGGTTTACCTGGCTGGTAGTGTCAGGCTATGGCGTGATCATCGAATATGCTCAGATCGTCGCCCCCGGTCGCTACGGCGGCGATCCTCAGGACATGCTGGCCAACGCCTTGGGTGCGGCGCTGGCAGTACTGCTACTCGCGGCCCTTCGCTATTTTCTGAACGGCCATCTCCTTTCAAAGAATTAACGCAAGGACATACCATGAGCGAACGCCTCGACGACAGCTGGTTCACGGAAATCTTCTCGAGCGAAGGTAGCGCCTTCTCGCTCAAGGTTACCGAGAAACTCCACGACGTGCAGAGCGCCTATCAGCATCTCGAAGTCTATGCCACCGAAACCTACGGCAACCTATTGCTGCTCGATGGCTGCGTGATGCTCACTGATCGGGACAATTTTCTCTACCACGAGATGATGGCGCATCCGGCGCTTTATACTCACGCCGACCCGAAACAGGTGGTGATCATCGGCGGCGGCGATTGCGGCACCCTACGCGAAGTGTTAAAGCACCCAGGCGTGGAGAAGGTCACGCAGATCGATATTGATGAAGAGGTCACCAAGGCCTCGAAATGCTTCTTTCCAACCTTGACTGAATCTAATGACGATCCACGCGCCGAACTGCTCTTCGAGGATGGCGTAAAGTGGGTGGATGAGGCCCCCGCGGGCAGTGTCGATGTCATCATCATCGACTCCACCGACCCCGTCGGGCCCGCCGAAGGGTTGTTCAAGGTCGACTTTCTGGCCAAATGTCACCGCCTGCTGAGTGAGGGTGGGGTCATGGTGCAGCAGAGTGAGTCGCCGCTCTATCACAGCGGCAGCATCATTCGCGAGTTGCGCGAGAACATGAAGAAGGCCGGTTTCGATAGCGTCGCCACCTTGCCGTTTCCGCAACCGGTCTACCCTTCCGGCTGGTGGAGCGCCACCCTGGCGGGCAAGGGTGGTGATATAAACGCTTTTCGAGAAGAAGCTGCCGAAAAGGCGGATTTCGAGCTGGATTACTACAGTGCCGATATCCATCGCGGTGCTCTGGCGTTGCCGCCATTCATGCAACGCTTGCTTGAATCGTAAAGCGCTTACTCGATTGAGGTCTCGTTCTTCTCCTCGGCGAGCCGGATGTCTTCGATCCATCCCTGCTCGCGGTAATAGCGCAAGGCGCCTTCATGAAGGGGGGCAGTTAGCCCTTCCTGCATCATGCCTTGTGGTGTCAGCAGACCAAACGCCGGATGAAAGGCCTTGAAGCGTAAGAAATTCTCGAAGACGCTAGCTACCAGCTGGTAAATCAGCTCGGGGTCGGCATCTTGCGCGGCCATCAGGGTCGCCTTGACACCGAAGGTACGCACCGCCGGCTGGTTCGGGCCGTAAAGACCCCCGGCGATCCAGGCGCGGGTGAAGTAAGGGTGCTGCTCGATCAAGCGGTCGACGACGCCACCCTGAAGGTCAATCATGGTTGCGTCGCAGAGCCGGACGGCCTGGGCTACCGAGGCATTGGGGTGACCTACGGTGTAGACCATGGCATCGATATTGCCATGACAAAGCTCTATCGATTGCTGATTCGCCGGCAACTCGTTGACCAACTTGAAATCGTCCTTGGTCCAGCCGCGGGTTTTCATCAGTTGCAACATGGTGCTGCGCTGGCCCGACCCCGGGTTGCCGATATTCACGGCGTGGTGCACAAGATCCTCGAGATCCCGAATGCCGGCATCGCGACGTACCACTAGGGTGAAGGGTTCACTGTGCAGAGAGAACACGGCTCTCAGGCTGTTGTCCGGACCACTATTGGCAAAGGATTCAGTGCCCTTCACCGCATGATACTGAGTATCGGATTGTACCAAGGCCACCAACAGCTTGCCTTGGCGAATCGCTTCCAGGTTGGCGCTCGAACCCGCGCTTGGCTGGGCGGTGCAAGGAGCCTTCATGACCCGACAGATGGCGCGCCCAGCGACGTGATAGACGCCGAGGGGGCTTGCGGTGCCGATGACGAGGGGCGGGTCGGCAAAAGCCGGCCGGAACGTAAAAACCAGCGAAGTCAAAAGACAGACCACAAGAGACCGGATGACGGTATGCATGACTCACCTCAGTGCGTGTGAGCCGGCCAGGCATAACACCAGTATCCTTACTCTCGATCGCTGGTCGACAAGGTTGTTGTTAGGTTGCGCTTCTTGAGTGTTGTTTCTTTTCTATGACGCCTCATTTAGGTATAGCACGCATTGATAATGTCGTAGGACATCATGCGATTTATCTTCCACGCGCAATGAAAATTGAGTCGAGCGGCTCGGTGGTCTTCGACCCAACTATATATTGTCAAGTGTTCAAGATGAGAGGGCTTCGTAAAGGTAGAAATCAAGAATTCGTACCTTGACGGTTAGCATCTTGGGCCGTCGGCGTCTCTCGCGGGGTCAGTTTGCGACGCGGTTCCAATACCCGTGCGTCGCCGACCACGCCTTCGCCTTCGGGAACGGGTTTGACTTCATTGACCCAGGCGTCTGCCGTGTCATACATGCCCGGGCGTCGCTCGAAGGAGCGCGTCACTACCGGCCCTGGCAAGATCCCTTGAAGTTGATTCCTTACATAATGAGGCAGCATCAATAGCTCGGCGATCAAGCGCGTGCCGACCATGGCCAACAACATCATGGCCGCACCGAATGCCAGGCCAGGCCAGGCTTCCTGCCAGCTCAAAGAGGTCGTCCAGGGGCTATGTTGCAGCAACCAGGTGATCCCGGCCAACAACCAGCCCAGCTGGGCCACGCTGTGACAAAACATCAGGGCGCGTCGGGGTAGAGGGTGGCGCAGCGAAAAGAAGGTGCCCATCGGCAGTACTCCTGGATAGTCGATAGGGTCGATCAGGACTCGGTATTTAAACGAAACCGGATACTACCAGTTTCCTTGTGTAGGAAACGACTAGTTGTTTTTAATAATGCCTCACTCTTCCATCGTCCTGGTGGTGACACACTGTGCTGACATGGATCAGATTCGCATCGACGAATATCGCATCAGTAAACTAACGTTGAGACTGGAAGGTCGGACACGGCTATCTACAATGGGGTGCGTACCCAGTCAGGGGATCCACCCCGCCGGGGCAGGATGATATTCAAAAGGGAAGACACATGACCATTAGCATGAAAGACAAGGTTTGTATCGTGACCGGCGGCGCCAGCGGCATTGGTTACGGTATTGCCACGCGCTATGTTCAGGATGGCGCCAAGGTGGCGATCGCCGATCTGGATTTGGAGGCTGCCAAGCAGACCGCGGAGACGCTGAATAAGATGGGCCCAGGCGCTGCCCTTGGCGTTGCCATGGATGTGACCTCGGAAGAGCAGGTGAATGAGGGTGTACAACAAGTCGTCGATGAATGGGGGCGTGTAGATGTGCTGGTCGCGAATGCCGGTGTTCAAATCGTGCACAAGATCGAGAATTACCCGTTTGACGACTGGAAGAAGCTGTTGTCGATTCATCTGGACGGGGCCTTCTTGACGTCAAAGGCGGTGATTCCGCATATGTACAAGCAAGAGTCCGGGGCGATCCTGTTCATGGGCTCGGTCCATTCGAAAGAGGCCAGTCCGCTGAAGTCTGCTTACGTTACTGCCAAGCACGGCATCCAGGGGCTTGCACGGGCACTAGCCAAGGAAGGCGGTCCGCACGGCGTACGTACCAATGTCATCTGCCCGGGGTTCGTCAAGACCCCGCTGGTGGAAAAGCAGATCCCCGAACAGGCCAGGGATTTGGGTATTTCCGAAGAGGAAGTGGTCGAGAAAGTCATGCTGGGCAATACGGTGGATACGGAGTTCACCACGATCGAGGATGTGGCCGAGCTGGCCTGGTTCCTGGCGGCCTTCCCGACCAATGCCATGACCGGCCAGTCAATGGTCATCAGTCACGGCTGGTACATGAATTAATTGCGGTGTTATAACGGGACATGATCGAGTCGCTTGCCAAAAGCACTTGATTCGTCAACTATTTAGAGTGTTCGATACGATAGACGACCAATGGAAAAGGAGACGCCATGACCACCTATATCGTAGTTTCCGATGCGGCTCGCGCCCGTGTATTTGCTCACGCGGCAGGCAATACCCGTGAAATCGACAATCTGGTACATCCAGAGAGCCGAGAGCATACCGGTGATCTACGTACCGGCGGGGAAGGTGCTGCCACCAATGCAAGCGGCCAGCAGCGCCAGACGGGCAACGATGACGCCACCTCTGAAAAACACGCCATGTTCTTCGCCAAGGAAGTGGCGGATTACCTGAAGAATGCGCGTTCCCAAGGCAAGGCCGACAGCTTCGTGATTGCTGCTGCGCCGCAGTTTCTGGGGCATCTGCGTGACAAGATGGATTCCAACACCCGAGACATGGTGGTGAAGGAAGTCGATAAGGACTACTCCAAGGCCAGCATCGAAGAGATCACCGAGAAGCTCGTCAGCCAGATGCCGGGCGTTTAAACCCGGGCACACGGATAACTGAGTCTCGATTCAAGCGTTTCAGGATAAAAGCCGATAGTCCATTCAAGCGCCACCTATCAAAGGTGGCGTTTTCGACTTTCGACAACGCAAACAATCGAGAGAACGCCATGCTGTCCTCCCTGAAACGCCGCATACAAGTCTCCTGTGTGACGATCATCGCATTGGCAATGATACTGACCACTGCCGTGAGTTATTTCACAGTCGAATCTCATTACGAAAAAGCCATCGAGAAGAATTTAAATGCTGTGGCCGATGGCAATGCTTCGGCAATCGAGGAATGGATCGCCTCACGGACAAGCATGATCGAAGCGGCACGCGCGCCGGTGGCCGGAGGGGATCCCGTCACCGCACTGATCCAGCTGGCCGAGTCCGGGGGCTTTCTCTCGGCCTATCTGGGTAAACCCGATGGTAGCCTGATGTCATCCGATGGCTGGGTGCCGCCTGCCGATTACGATCCCCGTAAACGCGGCTGGTATCGAGACGCCCTCGACCGAGACGAAACCATTGTGTCGATGCCCTACGTGGATGCAAATTCTGGAGAGATCGTCGTTAGCTTTGCCACTCCTGTTGAGCGCAGCGGAAAGCTGGTTGGCGTGATCGGTAGTGATGTCGTCATCGATACCGTGGTAGCCGATATTAAGGCAATCCAGCCGACACCCTCGAGCTTCGCTTTCTTGAGTATGGGCGGGGAAACCTTGATCGCTCACCCCAATACTGATCTAACGCTGAAGCCATTGAGCAGGCTGAATGAGAAATTGACCCCCTCGACCATTGCGGCCATAGGCAATAGCAGTGATTGGCAGAATGTCGTTATCGATGGTCGGAGCAAACGGCTTGCTATTGCCCCGATCCCGGGTAGTGAGTGGGAGCTGGGCGTGGCCCTCGATGAGCAGGAGGCAACAGCCGGGTTGCAGGCCATCATCAAGTCATCGCTGATCACCATGCTGGTGGTGCTGATCGTGGCGGCTACCTTGCTTGGCCTATGGCTCA